>NZ_JAAILI010000009.1 GCF_012650175.1 Sphingomonas sp. S2M10 | reverse complement strand
CAGCGGAATGGAGAGCCGTGTGCATTGAAAGGTGCAAGCACGGTTCGGGGGGAGGCGCTGAGGCGTCCTCGAAAGAGGCGTCTCGCGTCTACCCTACCGAGACGCCGGCACGGTGGCTCGGTCGGCGTACGCCAGGGCGCCGATAGAGCCGTGCCCGGCAGGGTCGCGCCCGACTTGGTTTGGTTCAATGCGACAGGGCGTCGATAACCTTGCATTCGGCAACGATGCTGGCGTTGCAGGTGTCACCCCACTGCGCGATTTCCGACCTCAGCGCTGTAAGGTCGGCCAGCTTGCGATCGATTTCCGCGATGTGGACCGCAGCTATCTGGTCGGCCTCGGCACAGGAACCGCGCGGATCATCTGAAAGCCGCAGGAGCGCACGAACCTGATCCAGGGTGAAACCCAGATCACGCGAGCGTTTGATGAACGACAGGCGATCAAGGTGCGAGCGATCATAGAGTCGATAGTTGCCACCGCTACGGATGGGAGCGGGAACCAGCCCTTCTGCCTCGTAGAAACGGACCGTCTCTATCTTCAACCCAGTGCGCTTTGCGATCTCACCGATTTTCATCGCCGAACCTCTTGACCCTCTAGTAGGATGAGGGTTCATATAGGGCGTCTGATCCACGAATCGAGCTTCGATAATGGCAGACGCATGTTGCTCATCAAAACGCGACACGATCGCGGAACTTGGTCGCAAGGCCGAGCAGCGCCGCGTGCTCATCATCGTGATGCTCATCAATCTCGCGATGTTCGTGGTCGAGTTTGGCGGCGGCGTCGTCGCGCGTTCCTCTGCCTTGATGGCGGATTCGGTCGACATGTTCGGCGACGCGGTGGTCTATGCGCTCAGTCTCTATGCATTGCATCGGGGTGCGCGCTGGGAGGCGGGGGCAGCACTGGCGAAGGGTGGCATCATCCTGGCTTTCGGCGTCGCGGTCATTTTCGAGATCGCTGACAAGATTGCGAACGGCGTTCCTCCGGCATCGGGCTTGATGCTCGGGGTTGGCAGCGCCGCGCTGGTTGCGAACCTAATCTGCCTCGCGCTGCTCTGGCGCTTCCGTCGTGAGAATGTGAACATGTCGAGCACGTTCGAGTGCTCGCGCAATGATGTCGCGTCAAACGTCGGGGTTCTCGCGGCTGCCGGATTGGTCGGCCTGACCGGCTCGGCTTGGCCGGACATCATCGTCGGCGGGTTGATCGCCGTGATCTTCCTGCGCTCGGCATGGCGCGTGATTGGGGAAGCCTGGCCGGCATGGCGTGCCGCGAAGGCACCGGCTCGCGAGTTATTGCAATGACATGGAAACCTCTCCGTGGTAAGGGCGGGTTCGTGCGAGCCTTTTTGCCTCTCCTGACATGCCTGATGCTGGTCCTCACCAGCTTCTCCGGCATGGCTCATGCCGCCGATCTGGCGGGGGGAAGCATCGCGGGCGTCGAGTTCACAATCCATACCGATGGCGACATCGATCAAGTGCCATCGGATTCGGACAAGAATGTCCCGCATCATCACAATTATTGTCACGGACACGACGTCGGCGCGCCTGCGCGCACGACGATGGAATATACCCCCGTCCTCACAGTGCCCAAGCCGACAATCTCCGCCTCTGCGTCGCTCGACGGCCGCACCGGCATGGTCCATTTGAGGCCCCCCCAAGCCTGACGTCCGATTTGGGCGTGCGTTGGCGCGCCCCTGTCGATCATCGTCAGGAGTCCTATTTTCATGCATCGTATCCTCTCGGCCATGCTGGCCGCAGCGTCGTGCGCCACTATGGCGCAGGCGCAGGTCGGACCGTCCGCGCCTTTTGCGCAGGACGCGCCGGTCTACACGCTTGACCAAGCGGTCAGTGCAGCGGGCGGTTCGGCCCCTGCTGCCGAAGCGGCGACAGCCGCGGTCGATGCGGCCCGTGCGGGCCGCACGGTCGCCGGACTGCGGCCCAACCCGGTTGTCCAAGGCCAGGTTGAGAATGTCATCGGCTCGGGGCCGTATCGTGGGGTCCGCAGCGCGGAATCCACGGTCGGCTTTGCGATCCCGATCGAGCTAGGCGGCAAGCGCGGCGCCCGCGTCGCGGTCGCCAATGCGCAATTGTCCCGGGCCGAGATCCAGGCCGCGATCATCGCGGCAGATGTCCGGCTTCAGGTGACGCAGCTTTATGTCGAGGCGGTCGCGGCCGATCGCCGGGTTACAACAGCCCGCGACCAGGCCCGGATCGCCAGCGACGCGCTGCGGGCCGCGAGCGTTCGCGTGCAGGCGGGGCGGGCCTCCCCGCTCGAGCAACAGCGCGCAGATGTCGCGCGCATCAATGCCGACGCCAATGTGGAGCGGCAGCTTCGCTTGGCGGAGGCGGCGCGGGCCAATCTGGCGCGCCGGATCGGTCGACCGATTGACGGTGCGCTCGATGACACGCTGCTCGATCGCCTGCCGGGGGCGAACATTTATGGGCCGGTGGCACCGGTCGAGGCGACCGGCACGCTCGCGCTGGCGGCGGCGAACGCGGATTTCTCGATCGCGGAAGCGGGCGTGCGGCTTGCGCGCGCCAATCGCGTCCCTGACCTCAATGTCGGGCCTGCGATCCGCCGACTGGAAGCGACCAATGACATGGCGGCGGTGTTCACCGTGTCGATCCCGATCCCGGTGTTCAACAATGGTCGCGCGGCGATCGCGCAGGCGACCGCGCAGCGGACGCAGGCGGATGCACAACGTCGCGTGACCGCGCTCGACATCGAACAGGCGATCACGGACGCGCAGGCGCAGGCGGCCAATGCCGCAACGACGGCTCGTGCGGCGTCGGGGCCGGCGCTGGCGGCTGCACAGGAGGCGGCCCGCATCGCGCGGATCGGTTATCGCGAGGGCAAGTTCGGCCAGCTCGAATTGCTCGATGCGGAACGCACACTCGCCGAGACGCGGGTCGCCGCGATCGATGCGCTTGCCAAGTACCAGAATGCCCGCGCGCAAGTGGAGCGACTGACCGCTCGTGCGCCCAATGGGGGGAATCAGTGATGAAGAGCTTTTATCTCGCGGGCGCGGCGTCGCTCGCCCTGCTCTTGGCTGCCTGCGGCGGCAAGGATGGCGGAAACGAGGCAACTGCCGAAGGCGCAGCTGCCAATGAGACGGCAGCGGGCACGGAAAAGGGCGGTGCTGAAGGCGGTCATGCCGGTGAAGGCGTCGTCACATTGGGTGCCGACCAGATCGCCACAGCGGGCGTCCAGGTCGGACGGCCGATCATCGGCGGGGCCGGGACGATCGAGCTGCCCGCGATCATCGAGGGCGACCCACAGGGAACGCAGGTCGTCTCGGCCGCAATTGCGGGACGCGTGGTCGCGCTCACCCGTAACCTCGGCCAATCGGTCGGACGCGGCCAGACCATTGCGGTCATCGAAAGCCGCGAGGCGGCGCAGATCAAGGGCGAGGTCGAGGCGGCGCGGGCGCGGCTTCAGCTCGCTAATTCGAACCTCGCGCGCGAACAGCGGCTGTTCGCGCAGAGAGTCTCCCCTGAACAGGATCTGATCGCCGCCCGCACAGCGGCGACGGAGGCGCGGATCGCCCTGACGCAGGCGCAGAGCATGGTTTCGGCGGCGGGTGTCGGCGGCGGCGGGCTCAACCGGCTCGGCATTGCCGCGCCGATCTCGGGCCAGATCATTGCGCGCCCCGTGACGCTGGGACAAACGGTCGCGGCGGATGCCGAACTCTATCGCATCGCCAACCTGAGCCAGGTGTCGATCGCGCTTAATCTCAAGCCCGAGGATGCGGGCCGGGTGCGTCCCGGCAATACGGTGCTGGTGAAGGCGGCAGGCCGTCAGGCGACCGCCCGCGTGACCTTCGTGTCGCCGGCGCTTGATCCGCAGACGCGGCTCGTGCCTGCGCTCGCCACCCTCGACAATCGCGGTGGCGAATGGCGGGTCGGCGAGCCTGTGACGGCAGCCGTGCAGCTCACGGGCAGCGGCGGCAGCGGGGCGGTCCGCGTGCCGACGACGGCGGTCCAGAGTTTCGAGGGCAAGTCGGTCGTGTTCGTGCGCACGCCCACCGGCTTCAAGGCGACCCCGGTCCAGCTCGGCGATGCGTCGGGCGACACGGTGATCGTCCGGTCGGGCCTGACCGGCAACGAACAGATCGCCACCACCGGAAGTTTCACGCTCAAGGCCGAGATCGGCAAGGGCGAAGCGAGCCACGAGGATTAAGCCATGATCGCCCGTATCGTAACCTGGGCGGTCGAGAAGCGCTGGCTAGTCCTGCTCCTCACCGTCATCGTCGCCGCCATCGGCGCCTTTTCCCTCTACCGGCTACCGATCGACGCGGTGCCGGACATCACCAACAATCAGGTCCAGATCAACGTCCGCGCGCCTGCCCTCTCGCCCGAGCTGGTCGAGAAGCAGGTGTCGTTTCCAATCGAAACCGCGCTCGCCGGCACCCCCGGCCTAGAATATACGCGCTCGTTGAGCCGCAACGGCTTCGCGCAGATCACGGCGGTCTTTTCGGACGCGACGGACATCTATTTCGCCCGCCAGCAGGTGGGCGAGCGTCTGCGGGGCGTGCAAGAGAATCTGCCCGACGGCGTGAACCCTGAAATGGGTCCGATCGCGACAGGCCTGGGCGAGGTGTACATGTACACCGTTCGTCTCGATCATCGCGAGGACGACAAGCACAAGCCCGGTGAACCGGGCCAACAGCCCGATGGCAGCTACATCACGCCAGAGGGCGAGCGACTGACGACCGAAGAGGACAAGGCGACCTACCTGCGCACCGCGCAGGACTGGATCGTCACGCCGCTTCTCAAGAACACTCCGGGCCTCGCCGGCGTCGACTCGATTGGCGGTTACGCCAAGCAGTTCCTCGTCGTGCCCGATGTGCAGAAGCTGGCTTCACTCGGCATCACCTTGACCGACCTGGGCAACGCGCTGGAGCGCAACAACACCAGCGTCGGCGGTGGCTTCGTCAATCGCAATGGCGAAGGTCTGGCTGTTCGCTCGGATGCGCTCGTTCGCAATGCCAGCGAGTTGGCCAGGACCGTGATCGCGACACGTAACGGCGTGCCGATCACGGTCGAACAAGTCGCGACTGTGAAGACGGGTCAGGCGATCCGCATGGGTTCGGCATCGGAGAACGGTACCGAAGTCGTCGTCGGCACGGCGATCATGCGGATCGGCGAGAACAGCCGCATCGTGTCGACCGCGGTCGCTGAGAAACTGAAGACGATCAACGCTTCGCTGCCTCCTGACGTCGTAATTCAGCCGGTGCTGAACCGCACCGAGCTGGTCAATTCGACGATCAAGACGGTCGCGAAAAACCTGTCCGAAGGCGCGGTGCTGGTCATCGTCGTGCTCTTCCTGCTGCTCGGCAACTTCCGTGCGGCCCTGATCGCGGCGTTGGTCATCCCGATCACCATGATGCTGACAGGCTTCGGGATGCTGCGCGCTGGGGTCTCGGCCAATCTGATGAGCCTTGGGGCTTTGGACTTCGGTCTGATCGTCGACGGCGCCGTCATCATCGTTGAAAACGCGCTGAGGCGGCTTGCCGAACAACAGCATCATGAAGGTCGCTTGCTGACCGTCAAGGAACGGCTTGCGACCGTGGCAGCCGCCGCTCGCGAGATGATCCGCCCCTCGGTTTACGGGCAGGCAATCATCATCCTCGTCTACGTACCGCTGCTCACGCTGACCGGCGTGGAGGGTAAAACGTTCGGACCGATGGCGCTGACCGTCATCATCGCGCTCGCCTTCGCCTTCATCCTCTCTCTCACCTTCGTGCCGGCGATGATTGCGATCTGGCTGTCGAAGAAGGTCGAGGAGAAGGACGGCCGCATCATCACGTGGCTGAAGAAGCGCTACGAACCCGGTCTCGACCGGGCCATGAAGCGCCCGACGCTGACGATCGGTGCGGGTGT
>NZ_JAAILI010000089.1 GCF_012650175.1 Sphingomonas sp. S2M10 | reverse complement strand
TTCCTCAGAGCGCAACGTGCCGGACCGAGCGGGAAAGCTGGCTTTATCAGTGCTTCCCCAAAGGAGCAGGCCGCAGGAGGCGACAATCAGTGATGTCACTTCGTGACATTTACCGCTGAAAGCTACAGAAAGCACGTGGAGCAGATCGTTCCTGCATGTTATCTGGACAGGCGCGGGCTACATCCGTTGGGCAAAGAATAGACGCTCCGCCGGGAGGTCTTCGATTTGCTGCACGGAGATCGTGAATGATTGTTAGCGCTATCATGCTTTCCGTCGCAGCGGTGGACGCGAAGGTAATTGCTAAATTTGACGACTCCGCCGCAGCTCGTGAAGGCATAATAGCTGAGCAGATTATGCGCCAAGCAACAATCAAGGCCGAAGCCTTTGCCGACGCTTTGGTGGAAGCGGAGAATCTAACGTCCTGGAGTTCTCAGGATCCAACAAGCTCGTACCCTAGCAGTCGTTTTAAATGGCGAGCGCGACATGCTGCGGATGGTCGAGAAGTTGTGGTATATTTTGCGCCAGACAAGCGGTCGGTGTGCCGAATCCGTCGGCAACGAGGAGGTTTGTCCGAAGCCCACTGGCGAGCGATCCGATGGTGCGCCGCCTCGCTTGGCATCACGCTGCCTGCAGGGCGCCAACCGCCGGTCCAAGCCGATTGACGACGGTCGCTGAGCTCGGCCGCTGTGGCTGAATTTGGGCGCGACCAGACCAATTAGCCGGCAACTCCACGCCGAAGGCGTAGCGAGGCCCGGGGGCGTCGAAGCCGTGCAGCTGAGCTTTCCATTTGAAGTGCGAAAACAGCTTAGCAGCACGGTCTCCGCAGAGCCATCTTCCGAGCGCGGCGCTCCCCTGCTGTTGTCTTGAGCAGTAGGCTCCTGACCCTGGACCCGCTCAGCACGCAGGGGGCCCGGTCACCCCGCTTCACGCGAACAGCGACAGCGCCCCGCTCTCCAGCGCTTCTGGGATCGACAGCCGCTCGCCGGTGTCCTGCGAGTGGGCGGTCGGCTCCGGCACGAGGTTCCACGGCGTCACCACCGCATCGCACCAGGCCGTGAACAGGCCGGAAGACCAGGCCCGGATGCTCTCTTCCGCCTCGGGCAGCATGCCCATGGCGAGCGTGGGTTCCTGTTGCATCGTCATCGTTCCCGCTCCCTGTCAGCAAGGTCGATCCCGCACTCCCCCGAGTCCCACGTCTTATACCGCAAGACCTGCGAGAATGCACGGTACTGCGATCGTTTAGCCTGCACCCAATCCCGCCGCGAACGCGATTCTGAGCGCCTCGGACAGGCTCTTCGCCCCCAGCTTCGCCATCACGTTGGCGCGATGCACCTCCACCGTGCGCGCCGAGATGCCGAGGTCATAAGCGATGGTCTTGTTGGGGTAGCCCTGGGCCAGCCCTTCCAGCACCTCACGCTCGCGCACGGTGAGCGCGCCGAGCAGCGTCTCGGCGTCCGCGGCGCGTGCCTTGACGTCCTCGGCCGCCTCCAGCCGCTCGAAGCCGCGGTGGATCGCGTCGATCAGCGCGCGGCTCTCCATCGGCTTTTCAAGGAAGTCGACCGCGCCGGCCTTCATCGCCTTCACCGCCAGCGACACATCACCATGACCCGTCAGCACGATCACCGGCAGCGCGATGCCGCGGGCGTGGAGTTCCTGCTGCACCGCCAGCCCGTCCATTTCCGGCATGCGCACGTCGAGCAGCACGCAGCCGGCTTCGACATGCCGCGCTTCCTTGAGGAAGGCGATGCCCGAAGGCCAGGTCTGCACGGCGAAGCCATGGGTCTTGAGCATGAAGCTGGCGGAGCGGCGGACGCCATCCTCGTCGTCGACGATATGGACGAGGCGCTTGTCGGTCACGAGGGCGTTCCTTCTTCTACATGGACGAGGGTGAAGTGAAAGGCGCTGCCGCCGCCGGCGCGCGGCTCCAGCCAGATGCGGCCGCCATTGGCCTCGACGATGGTGCGGCAGATCGACAGGCCGAGGCCCATCCCGTCGGCCTTGGTGCTGTGGAAGGCGCGGAACAGGTCCTCCGCCACCTCGGCTGCCACGCCGGGGCCGCTATCCGCCACCGTCACGCGGACGAAGCCGGGCGATTCGATCCGGCTGAGAACCGTCAGCCGCCGCTCCGCCACCCCCGCCATCGCCTCGATCGCATTGCGCATCAGGTTGATCAGCACCTGCTGGATCTGGATACGGTCGACCAGCACCGGCCCGGCGGCGGGATCGAACCGGAACGCCGCGACGACGCCCTTCTCGCGCGCGCCGATCAGCGCCAGCTTGCAGGCTTCGTCGACGAGATCGGGGACGTGCTCGACGCTCTTCTCCACCTCGCCGCGCGCGACGAACTCGCGGAGGCGCCGGACGATGGTGCCCGCCCGAAGCGCCTCCTGCGCGGTATCGTCGAGCGCCTCGCGGATCATAGGCAGATCCTCCGGGTCGCCCGCGTCGAGCAGGTTCGATACGCCGCGCACGTAATTCACCACCGCCGTGATCGGCTGGTTGAGCTCGTGCGCCAGCGTCGAGGCCATCGTCCCCATCGCACTCACCCGCGCGGCGTGGATCAGCCCCGAGCGTAGTTCCTCGATCCGCTGCTCGGCGCGCTGCTTGTCGCTGAGATCGCGGATGAAGCCGGTGAAGACGCGCTCGCCTTCGGTCATCGCCTCGCCGACCGACAGCTCGATCGGGAAGGTCGATCCGTCGCGCCGCCGCCCGGTGACCATGCGGCCGGTGCCGATGATCCGCCGCTCGCCGGTGTCGAGATAGCGGCGGATATAGCCGTCATGCTGCCGGCCGTCGCCCGTCGGCATCAGCAGGCTGACATTCGCGCCCACCACCTCGTCCTCGGCATAGCCGAACATCCGCTCGGCGGCGGCGCTGAACGAGACGATGTTGCCGCGCTCGTCGATGATCACCATCGCGTCGAGCACGGTCGCCAGGATCGAGCGGAGATGGTTGGCGGCGGCGGTCGCCTGGCGCTCGCTGGCGCGCTGCTCGGTGATGTCGCGGATCACCTTGCCGAAGCCGCGCAGCCGCCCGTCGGGGCCGCGCAAGGGCGTGATCAGCACCTGGGCGAGGAACTCGCTGCCGTCCTTGCGCAGCCGCCAGTCCTCTTCCTCCAGCTTGCCGTCGCGCAGCGCCGCGTCGAGATCGGCGCGCGGCTTGCCCGCCGTCACGGCCGAGGCCGGGTAGAACAGGCGCATGTCGCGGCCGAGCACCTCGTCCTCGCGCCAGCCCTTCAACCGCTCGGCGCCTTCGTTCCAGAAGGACACGCGGCCCTTGGGATCGACGGTGTAGATCGCATAGCCGACCGCACCGTCGATCAGCAGGTTGAGCTCGGCGGCGAGTTCGTCGGCGCGATCGGCACGTCTTCGGGCATCGGCCTCCTCGGCACGCAGGCGGCGGCGCAGCGCGCGACTGTACGAGGCGAGCAGCAGGATCGCTGCGGCCCAGGCCAGCAGCACGCCGACCAGCACATAGCGCTCGCCGCGCGATACCAAGGGCGCCAGCGCGAGGCCGGAGACAAGCAGCAGCAGCGTCGCCATCGCTTCGGGGATGCGCCGCCGCAGCCGATCGCCCAGCGTCACCGGCGCCGGCACGTCGAACGGCGGCAGCGGGAAGTTCATCGCGCGAGGGCGCCGAGCAGTTCGAGCCGGCCGACCGGCTTCTTCACCACCTGCGCGAACCCGGCCGCGCGGGCCTCGTCGTCGAGCTCGGCATGGCTCTGGCCGATCAGGATCGCCCGCCCCTTCCAGCCGCGCAGCGCCAGTTGACGGAGCAGATGGATGGCATCGCCGTCGGACAGTTCGCGCGCGATCAGCAGCGTGCGGATCTGCTCGAGCGTCGCCTCCGCCATCGCGGCGGCGGCGGAGGCGAAGGCGCGCACCTCCATCCCGCAGCCCTGGAGCAGCAATTGCAGCGCGCGGCGCGAATCGTCCTGCGAATCGACCAGCAGCACGCGCTCGCGCGGGGCGCGGCTCGGCATGGGTACGCCCTCCTTCATGCGCGCACCAAAGGCGGCAGGAAGGGGCACGAAAGGCAGACGCTGGAACGCATGGGGCCAAACTATGCAGCCCGCATCTGCAGCGTCATGCGGATAGCTACGTATTGGCGCTCGGCTCAGCGCGAATAGCGTTCCTCGGCCCAAGGATCGCCGCGCAGGTGATAGCCGTTGACTTCCCAGAATCCCGGCCGGTCGCGGCCGATCAGCTCGATGCGCGAAATCCACTTCGCGCTCTTCCAGAAATATAGATGCGGCACCACCAGCCGCGCCGGGCCGCCATGGTCGCGGTGGAGCGGCTTGCCCTCCCAGCGATGCGCGATCAGCGCGTCGGGGGCGGCGAAATCGGCGAGCAGCAGGTTGGTGGTATAGCCGTCATAGCCGTGGAGCATCACGGCCTCGGCCTCGTCGCGCGGCTCGACCATCTCCAGCAGCCGCGCCGTCGCCACGCCCGCCCAGCGATTGTCGTAGCGCGACCAGCTGGTGACGCAGTGGATGTCGCTGACCCGCTCGTCGGTGGCGAGCGCCTCGAAGGCCGGCCAGTCGAGCGTCAGCGGCCGGGCAACCATGCCGTCGATGGTCAGCCGCCAGCGCTCGGGCCGCACCTCGGGCTGGCGGCCGAGATCGAGCACCGGCCAGGTGGTGACGAGATGCTGGCCCGGCGGCAGCCGCTCCGCCTCGGGGCGCGACGTGCGGCCGGTCAGGAACTTGCCCGCCTCGGCCCAGGCGCGCTTGGATCGGGTGAGCTTGCTGTCCTCGTCCATCGGGCGCTTCCCTCGTCAGGCCGGCTTCCGCTCGCCGGCGATGGTCGGCAATAGCTCGGAGACGGTCGGGTGGATATGCACCGCGTGCGCCAGGTCGGTGGCGGTGCCTTGCTTGACCATCAGGTCGAGCACGCCGTGGATCGCCTCGTCGCCGCCGGTGCCGAGGATCGCGCCGCCCAGGATCCTGCCGCTGTCCGCATCGCTGACCAGCTTCATGAAACCGAGCGTCTCGTCCTTCTCCACCGCGCGGCCCACCCGCGTCATCGGCCGGTTGCCGACCTCGATCTTGTGGCCCGCTTTCTTCGCCTCCGCCTCGCCCATGCCGACGCGGCCGAGCGGCGGATCGATATAGAGCGCATAGGCGGGAATGCGGTCGGTCACCTTGCGGTCGGTGCCGTCGAGGAGATTGTCGGCGACGATCTCGAAATCGTTATAGGCGGTGTGGGTGAAGGCGCCGCGACCGTTGCAGTCGCCCATTGCCCAGATGTGCGCGACATTGGTGCGCAGCCGATCGTCGACCTGGACATAGCCGCGCGCATCGGTTTGCACGCCCGCCGCGTCCAGCCCGAGATCGTCGGTGTTGGGCACGCGCCCTACCGCGAGCAGCACATGGCTGCCGAGCACCTCGGGGCTGCCCTCCTGGCAGTCGACGCCGACCAGCACGTCCTCTCCCTGGGCCGCGAAGCGGATGCATTCGGCGCCGGTGCGCACCGCGATGCCTTCGGCTTCCAGGATGTCGCGCACCGCGTCCGAAATCTCCGGATCCTCGCGGCCGATCAGCGTGGGGCCCTTCTCGACGATCGTCACCTCGGCGCCGAAGCGGCGGAACATCTGGCCGAACTCCAGCCCGATATAGCTGCCGCCCACCACCACCAGATGGCGCGGCACCGCATCGAGCTTGAGGATCGTGCTGTTGGTGAGGAAGGGCACCTCCTCCACCCCCGGCATGTCCGGGACCAGCGCGCGGCCGCCGACATTGAGGAAGATGCGATCGGCCTCCAGCACCTCGTCGCCGACGCGCACCCGGTGCGGCGATTCGAACCTGGCCTGGCCGAAGAACAGCGTGCAATGCGCCATGCCGTCGATCCAGCCTTGCAGCGAGGCGCGCGAGTCGGCGGAGATCTTGTCCGCCCGCGCCCGCACCTTGGCGAAATCGATGCCCACCTCGCCTTGGATGGTCACACCGAAATCGGCCGCCCGCCTTGCCATGTGCGCCGCATAGGCGCTGGCGACCAGCGTCTTGGTCGGCTTGCAGCCGGTATTGACGCAGGTGCCGCCGAGCAGATGCCGCTCGACCAGCGCCACCGACATGCCGGCATCGCTCAGCCGCCCGGCGAGCGGCGTTCCGGCCTGCCCTGCACCGATCACGATCGCGTCGAAGCGGCGGCTCACAGCGATGCCGCCACGAACGCCGCGATCCCGATGGCGGCGAGATCCTCGACCAGGGCGGCGGGCAGATCGGTGCCGAACGCCCGCCCCAGCGCCATGCGCGCCGCATGACCGCCATAGGTGCCGAGCACGGCACCCAGCACGCCCGCCGCGACGCAGAGCGGCAGCGAGGAAGCCGCCAGCCCGATCGCCGCACCGCACAGCGCGCCGGACAGGAGCCGTCCGACAAAGCCCGGCGGCGCCTTGCGGCTGGGCGTGGTGGGCAGCTTGTCCGCCACCAGCTCGCCGATCGCCAGCAAGGTGAAGATCCACGGCGTTCCCCACCATTCCATCCAGCCGAGCCAGCTACCCGCCAGCGGCAGCCAGCCGGCAGCGGCCGCCCAGGCGATCGCCGTCGGCGCGGTCATGGAACGCAGGCCGGCGACACCGCCGATCAACAGGGCAAGAACGAGGGGTGGCATCGGCAGGTCTCCCAACAGCGGGACGATTGGAACGCGATTCGGCAGGCGGGCGCAACTGGACTTCCGTATGGGTCCCGCCGCCAACGAAACGAACCGCTACGGGTTGCAACCCGCCACCGATTGAAGGATCAGGCGCGTCAACCAAGCCCATCAGGAGAACCGGCCATGAAGACCCGCGCCGCGGTCGCTTTCGAAGCGAAGAACCCGCTGGAGATCGTCGAACTCGATCTGGAAGGCCCCAAGCCCGGCGAGGTGCTGGTCGAGATCATGGCCACGGGCCTGTGCCACACCGATGCCTACACGCTGGACGGCCTCGATTCGGAAGGCCTGTTCCCCTCGGTGCTCGGCCATGAAGGCGCCGGCATCGTCCGCGAGGTGGGCGCCGGCGTCACCAGCGTGAAGCCCGGCGATCACGTGATCCCGCTCTACACGCCCGAATGCCGCCAGTGTAAGTCGTGCCTGTCGGGCAAGACCAACCTGTGCACCGCGATCCGCGCGACGCAGGGCAAGGGCCTGATGCCGGACGGCACCACCCGGTTCAGCTACAAGGGCCAGCCGATCTTCCATTACATGGGCTGCTCGACCTTCTCGAACTTCACCGTGCTGCCCGAGATCGCGGTGGCGAAGATCCGCGAGGACGCGCCGTTCCAGACCAGCTGCTATATCGGCTGCGGCGTCACCACCGGCGTCGGCGCGGTGGTCAACACCGCCAAGGTGCAGGTGGGCGAGACGGTCGTGGTGTTCGGCCTGGGCGGCATCGGCCTCAACGTGATCCAGGGCGCCCGGCTGGCGGGCGCCGGCCAGATCATCGGCATCGACATCAATCCGGATCGCGAGGCATGGGGCCGCAAGTTCGGCATGACCCATTTCCTCAACACCAAGGGCATGTCGCGCGAACAAGTGGTAGCCAAGGTGGTCGAGCTGACCGACGGCGGCGCCGACTACAGCTTCGACGCGACGGGCAATACCGAGGTGATGCGCACCGCGCTCGAATGCTGCCATCGCGGCTGGGGCGAATCGATCATCATCGGCGTGGCCGAGGCGGGCAAGGAAATCGCGACGCGGCCCTTCCAGCTGGTCACCGGCCGCGTCTGGAAGGGCACCGCGTTCGGCGGCGCCAAGGGCCGGACCGACGTGCCGAAGATCGTCGACTGGTACATGAACGGCAAGATCGCGATCGACCCGATGATCACCCATGTGCTGACGCTGGAGGAGATCAACAAGGGCTTCGACCTGATGCATGCGGGCGAGAGCATCCGCAGCGTCGTCGTCTACTGAGAGGAGAGGAAGTCATGTTCAGTCACGTGATGCTCGGCGCCAATGATATCGAGGCGTCCAGGACCTTCTACGACGCGGTGCTCGGCGCGCTCGGGATCGCTCCCGGCCGGACGGATCCGAAGGGTCGCGTCATCTACATGCACCCGGACGGCCTGTTCATGCTGACCAAGCCGCTGGACGGCGAACCCGCCTGCCATGCCAATGGCGGCACGCTCGGCTTCAAGGCGGCGACCACCGAGGCGGCGGATGCCTGGCATGCCGCCGGCGTTGCTCATGGCGGCACCGCCTGCGAGAATCCGCCGGGCTGGCGCGAAGGCACGTTCGGGCCGCTCTACCTGGCTTATCTGCGTGATCCCGCCGGCAACAAGATCTGCGCGCTGCACCGCAAGCCGGCCTGAGCGTCGGCGTGTCGAACTGGATCCTCACGCTCACCTGCGCCGATCGCGTCGGCATCGTCGCAGGGGTCAGCGGCTTTCTGGCCGAGCGCGACGGATTCATTCTCGACAGCCAGCAATATGCGGATCTGGAGACGGGGCGCTTCTTCCTGCGCCTCGTCTTCAAGGCGGGCGGGCCGCGCTTCCCGGACGGCGAGACGCTGCGGGCTGCCTTCGCTCCCATCGCCGATCGACTGGGGCTGGACTGGTCCCTGACTCCGAGCACCGCACGTCCGCGCATGCTCGTCGCGGTGTCGAAGGGCTCACACTGCCTTGCCGATCTGCTCCACCGCCGCGCCAGCAACGCGCTCGCCGCCGAGATCGTCGCGGTGGTCTCCAATCACGATAGTCTGCGTGGACTGGCCGAGTGGCACGGCGTGCCTTTCCACCATCTGCCCGTCAGCGATGCCGACCGCGCCGAACAGGAGGCCGCCATCCTGGCGCTGATGGCGCAGAGCGACGCCGATTATCTGGTGCTGGCCCGCTACATGCAGGTGCTTTCGCCGGCACTCACCGGGCTATTGGCCGGCCGCTGCATCAACATCCATCACAGCTTCCTGCCGGGCTTCAAAGGCGCGCGCCCCTATCACCGTGCCCACGCCCGCGGCGTCAAGCTGATCGGTGCGACGGCACATTTCGTCACCGCGGATCTGGACGAGGGTCCGATCATCGAGCAGGCGGTGGAGCGTGTCGATCACCGTGCGACGGTAGACGATCTGGTGCGCATCGGCCGCGACATCGAAGCCCGGGTACTGGCCCGCGCCGTGCACGCGGTGGGCGAACACCGGGTATTTCTCAACCAAGGCAAGACGGTGGTGTTTCAATGAGCTTCGAAACGGTTTCGACCAACAAGGCCTTCGGCGGCACGCAGGGTGTGTATCGCCACGCCTCCACCGCTACCGGCACGCCGATGACCCTCTCGGTCTATGTCCCCCCGCACGAGGCGGGCGCGAGGCTGCCGGTGCTCTGGTATCTCTCGGGCCTTACCTGCACCCATGCCAATGTTACCGAGAAGGGTGAATATCGCCGCGCGTGCGCCGAGGCCGGAGTGATCTTCGTCGCCCCGGACACGAGTCCGCGCGGCGAAGGCGTGCCGGACGCGCCCGAATATGATTTCGGCCAGGGCGCCGGCTTCTATGTCGACGCCACGCAGGCGCCCTGGTCGCAGCATTTCCGGATGCGGACCTATATCGAGGACGAGCTTCCCGCCTTGATTGCCGCCGAATTCCCGATGGCGGACATGGCCTCCCAGGGCATCACCGGCCATTCGATGGGCGGGCACGGCGCGCTCACCATCGGCCTGCGCAATCCCGATCGGTTCCGCAGCGTCTCCGCCTTCGCCCCGATCGTCGCGCCAGGCCAGGTTTCTTGGGGGCAGAAGGCGTTGGGCGGCTATCTCGGGAACAATCCGGCGGCATGGCGCGCGCACGACGCGGTCGCGCTGATCGAGGACGGCGCCCGCCTGCCCGATCTGCTGGTCGACCAGGGCGAGGCAGACACGTTCCTCGCCGAACAGCTCCGCCCGCAACTGCTCGCCGATGCCTGCGCGGCGGCGGGCATGCCGCTGACACTGCGGCTCCAGCCGGGCTATGACCACAGCTATTATTTCGTGTCCACGTTCCTTGCCGAACATGTCGCCTGGCATGCCGCGCGGCTGAAAGCGTGATATAGGAATACCACACCGGCGCGGCGCGGGGCTGCGCCGGTTCCACATGGGGGAGGTTCCCGGCGTGAGCTTGAAGTCGTTGTTCGCCGTTGCCGTCGCGCCGCTGGCGCTGCTGTTCAGCCCGATCGCCTTCGGCCAGGCTGCGCCCGCCCCCGCGCCGGCAGCGCAGCCGCGCCCTGCCGATCCCGCGCTGTGGATGGTGCGGGATGCGGATACCACCATCTATCTTTTCGGCACCGTGCACGTGCTGAAGCCCGGCCTGAGCTGGTTCGATTCGGCGGTGAAGACCGCCTTTGACAAGAGCGATACGCTGGTGCTCGAGCTGATGGATCCGGAGCCCGCCGCGATGCAGTCGCTGCTGGTGAAGACGGCGCTTGCCCCCGCCGGATCCAAGCCCGTCGCCGACCAGCTGCCCGCCGACAAGCGCGATGCCTATCTGAAGGCGATGGCCGATATCGGCGTGCCGCCTGCCGCATTCGATACGCTCCAGCCCTGGGTGGCGGGCATCACGCTCAGCGTCGCGGGGCTTCCCAAGCTCGGCTATGATCCCGCGAGCGGCGCAGAAAAGGTGCTGACGCTCGCCGCCCGGGATAACGGCAAGCCGGTGATCGGCCTGGAAACCGCCGAGCAGCAGCTCGGCTATTTCTCGAGCATGCCGCCCACGCTGCAGCTCGCCTTTCTCGGGTCGGTGGTGGACGACTACCCCAAGCTCGGCACCGAATTGGGCAAGATGGTCGATCAATGGGCGGCGGGCGATCCGGAAGCGCTGGGCGCCACGATGAACGAAGGCATGCGCGACACGCCCGAACTCGCCAGGATTCTGCTGACCGATCGCAACGCGCGCTGGGCGAAATGGATCGAGGCACGGCTCCAAAAGCCGGGAACGGTGTTCTTGGCGGTGGGCGCCGGCCATCTGGCCGGTGCCGACAGTGTCCAGGCGTTCCTTGCGAAGGATCAGGTGAAGGTGGAGCGCATCCGCTACTGATCGCTTTGGGCGGGGCGCGTTTCCTCTCCGGTGCGGCGCCCCCGCCGCATCCCCTTTTGGAGCAATGCGAATGGCATCGAATCCCCGTCCCCTGATCGGTCTGCTCGCGGGCGTCACCGCCGGCCTGGTCGCCTCGGCCGCGATGGCGGCGTTCCAGAACCAGGCGGGCAAGCTGATCCCGAAGGAAGACCAGAGCGACGGCGATCCGGCGACGGTGAAGGCGGCCGACGTGGTGGTGGAAGCGGCCACCGGCGACAAGGTGCCGGAGCCGTATCGCGAAGCATCGGGCCAGGCGGTGCACTACATCGTCGGCGGCGTGCTCGGCGGGATCTACGGGCTGATCACCGAATATCGCCCGGAAGCGGCTTCGGGTTTCGGTGGCGCCTACGGTGTGGTCACTTCCGCACTGCTCGACGAAGGCGCGGTGCCGGCGCTAGGCCTGGGCAGCGGCCCGACCGAGACACCGGCGTCGATCCACGCATTCGGCGCGGCCTCGCACCTCGTCTACGGCGTGGTGCTGGAAGGCGTGCGGCGGATCATCGCCGGCGCGCGGTGACCCAGAGACCCCTCCCCCTTGCGGGGGCGTAGCGGGTCGGCCATGCCCCCGGGCATGGCCTGAACAGCGCGGGGCGCTGTTCACCCGCTACGGGGCCCGCTGCCGAAGGCAGTGGGAGGGAGAGGCGCGATTTTCGGCGCAAATCGCGCGGCGGCTGCGCCGCCGCTCACCCTCTCCAAGCTGCGCTAGGCGCGTGCGCGCCAAGCGCCGCTATCCTCCCCCGTGAAGGGGTAGGATATAGAAGGGCACCCCAACCGCCTTGCACGAACCCCTCATTGCTATACCCTCCACGATTGCGGACGAGACTGGACCCATCCGGCGCGCGCCGCGACCCGCAATTGCAGGGGAGGATGTCACTCTATGACGATCGTCTATTTCGCCATCGTCTGCGGCCTGATCGCCGTGGCCTATGGCTTTATCACCAGCCAGCAGGTGCTGCGCGCACCCGCCGGCAACGCCAAGATGCAGGATATCGCCGCCGCGATCCAGGAAGGCGCCAAAGCCTATCTGACGCGGCAATATACCGCCATCGCCGTGGTAGGCGTGGTGGTCGGCATCGTGCTGTTCCTGACCCTGGGGCCGATCCCCACGGTCGGCTTCCTGATCGGCGCGATCCTGTCCGGCGTCGCCGGGTTCGTCGGCATGAACATTTCGGTGCGCGCCAATGTGCGTACCGCCGAAGCGGCGCGCGGCAGCCTGCAGGGCGGGCTCACCCTCGCCTTCCGCTCGGGTGCCATCACCGGCATGCTGGTGGCGGGCCTCGGCCTGCTCTCGATCGCGGTGCTGTTCTGGTATCTGGTCGAGGTGGCGCAGCATGCGCCGGGCGATCGCATCGTCGTGCTCACCCTTTCCACGCTGGCTTTCGGCGCCTCGCTGATCTCGATCTTCGCGCGGCTGGGCGGCGGCATCTTCACCAAGGCGGCCGATGTCGGCGCCGATCTCGTCGGCAAGGTCGAGGCGGGCATCCCGGAGGACGACCCCCGCAACCCCGCCGTGATCGCCGATAACGTCGGCGACAATGTCGGCGACTGCGCGGGCATGGCGGCCGATCTGTTCGAGACCTATGTGGTCACGCTCGGCCTCACCATGGTGACGATCGCGCTCCTCATGCGCGGTATCGATGCGGCGCTGCTTACCCGGCTGATGGCGCTGCCGCTGCTGGTCGGCGGCGTTTGCATCCTCACCTCGATCCTCGGCACCTATATGGTGCGGCTGGGCGCCAACCAGTCGATCATGGGCGCGCTCTACAAGGGATTCTGGACCACCGTGATCCTGTCGGTGCCCGCCATCTACGGCGTCACTTATTATGTGCTGGGCGGCCGGATGCAGGACTCGATCGCGTCGCTGGGCGAACCCACCGCGCTGCTCGACGGCAGCACGCTTTCGGCCGACGCGGTCGCAGCGGCTGCGGCGATGCCGACCGTGACCGGCATGGGCCTGTTCTGGTGCATGATGATCGGTCTGGCCGTGACCGGGCTGCTCGTGTGGATCACCGAATATTACACCGGCACCAATTTCCGGCCGGTGAAATCCATCGCCAAGGCCTCGGTCACCGGCCATGGCACCAACGTCATCCAGGGCCTCGCGATCAGCCTCGAATCGACCGCGCTGCCGACGCTGGTGATCGTCGTCGCGGTGATCGCCACCTATCAGATCGCGGGCATCCTCGGCGTGGCCTTCGCCGCGACGTCGCTACTGGCGCTGGCCGGCATGGTGGTCGCACTCGACGCCTATGGTCCGGTGACCGACAATGCCGGCGGCATCGCCGAGATGGCCGGGCTCGAGGACGAGGTTCGCCACAAGACCGACGCGCTCGACGCGGTGGGCAACACCACCAAGGCGGTGACCAAGGGCTATGCGATCGGCTCGGCGGCGCTTGCGGCCTTGGTGCTGTTCGGCGCCTACACCACCGATCTCGATCATTATCGCGACGCGCTGGGGCTGACCGGGCCGGTCAACTTCTCGCTCTCCAACCCCTACATCATCGTGGGCCTGCTGCTCGGCGCGCTGCTCCCCTATCTGTTCGGCGCGTTCGGCATGACCGCCGTGGGTCGCGCCGCCGGATCGGTGGTGGAGGACGTCCGCGCCCAGTTCCGCGACAATCCGGGTATCATGGCGGGCACCAGCCGGCCCAATTATGCCCGCACGGTGGACATCGTCACCAAGGCGGCGATCCGCGAGATGATCGTGCCCTCGCTGCTGCCGGTGCTGAGCCCGATTATCGTCTATTTCCTGATCGCCGCGGTGGCGGGCAAGGAACAGGGCTTCGCCACGGTGGGTGCGATGCTGCTCGGCGTGATCGTCTCCGGGCTGTTCGTCGCCATCTCGATGACCAGCGGCGGCGGCGCCTGGGACAATGCGAAAAAGTACATCGAAGACGGCAATTACGGCGGCAAGGGCAGCGATGCCCACAAGGCCGCGGTGACCGGCGACACCGTCGGCGATCCCTACAAGGATACGGCAGGCCCGGCCGTGAATCCGATGATCAAGATCACCAACATCGTGGCGTTGTTGTTGCTCGCAGCCCTCGCAGGCGGCGGCACGCATTGACGCAAAGATCCTCCCCGGAACGGGGAGGGGGACCATGCGAAGCATGGTGGAGGGGGAGCACAGCGAGGGACTCGCCCGTGGAAGCCCCCCTCCACCACCACCTTCGGCGGCGGTCCCCCTCCCCGTACCGGGGAGGATCTTGTACGCTTGCCCCCATCTCCCCACATCACACACGAGGACGCGCGCCCATTCCGCGCCGCCTTCCCTTTTTCCTTCCAGCGCTGTAAGGGCGACGCACTTTTACGCGCGCTAATCCCTGAGAGGCATTTTTTGGCCAAAGAAGAACTGCTTGAAATGCGTGGACAGGTTGTGGAGCTTCTCCCCAACGCCATGTTCCGCGTCCGGCTCGAGAACGATCACGAGATTCTCGGCCACACCGCCGGCAAGATGCGCAAGAACCGCATCCGCGTGCTGGTAGGCGACGAGGTGCTCGTCGAGCTGACGCCCTACGACCTGACCAAGGGCCGCATCACCTACCGCTTCAAGTAAGCGGGTGCCGCCCATGCGGCTCGTGCTCGCTTCCACTTCGCCGCGACGGCTCGATCTGCTCACCCGGATCGGCGCCGCGCCCGATCGCGTCGCCGCCCCGGACGTGGACGAGGATGTCCGCTCCGGCGAGCTGCCGCGACCCTATGTGCTGCGCGTCGCCACCGCCAAGGCGCATGCGGTCGACCGTGCCCCGGACGAGATCGTCCTCGCCGGCGACACCACCATCGCCGTCGGCCGCCGCATCCTCGGCAAGCCCGAGGACGAGGCCGATCTGCGCCGGATGCTGGCGCTGCTCTCCGGCCGCCGCCACCATTGCCTCTCGGCGATCTGCGTGATCGGCGTAGACGGCAAGGCCCGCACCCGCGTCTCCGACACCGTCGTCGCCTTCAAGCGCCTGAGCGACGCCGATATCGACTGGTACGTCGCCAGCGGCGAAGGCATGGGCAAGGCGGGCGGCTATGCCATCCAGGGCAAGGCCGAGGCGTTCGTGCGCTTCCTCTCCGGCAGCCATTCGGGCGTGGTCGGCCTGCCGGTGTTCGAGGCCCGCGCACTGCTCGCCGGCGCCGGCTATCCCCTTGGCTGAGTGGCTGTACGAGGCGGGGATCGGCGAGAACCGCGCCGCCCTCGTTTCACGTGGGGTGATCTGGAAAGCGCGGATCGAGCTGGCGGGCACGAAGCCCCAGGTCGGCGCAATCTGCGCCGCGCGGCTCACCGACAAATCCACCGGCAAGGTGACGCTCGACCAGGGCGGCGAGGCGCTGTGCGACCCCCTCCCCAAGGGCATCACCCAAGGCGCGGCGCTGCGCGTGAAGATCGTCCGGGAGGCTATCCCCGAGCCCGGCCGCGCCAAGCTCCCCAAGGCTGTCCCGGCCCCGCCTGAGGGCCCCCTGGGCGACGGGCCGGATCTGCTCGCCCGCATCACCGCCAGCGACCATCCGGTGCGCATCCTGCGCCCCCACGAGGCCGATGCGCTGGAAGAGGCCGGCTGGTCCGAACTGCTCGACGAAGCCTATACCGGCGAGATCGCCTTTCCCGGCGGCGCGCTGCGCATGTCCCCCACCCCGGCCATGACCCTGTTCGACGTCGACGGCTCGGGCCCGCTCGAGCCGCTGTCGATCGCCGCCGCGCATGCCGTGGCCCGCGCGATCGAGCGATTCGGCATCGGCGGCTCCATCGGCATCGACTTTCCCACGCTCAGCAGCAAGGGCGCGCGCAACGCCGTCGCCGAGGCGATCGACGCTGCACTCCCCCAGCCCTTCGAGCGCACGGCGGTCAACGGCTTCGGCTTCCTCCAGATCGTCCGCCGCCGCACCCGCCCCTCGCTGCCCGAGCAGCTCCACGCCGATCCGGTCGGCGCCGCCACCCGCGCCGAGCTGCGCCGGCTGGAGCGTCTTCCCCCGCCGGTGCCGGCTACCCATATGGTGGACAGTCGAATCGCCCGCCGTCTGGCGCGCGAGCCCGGCTGGACCGAGACGCTCGCCCGCCGCATGGGCGGCGCGGTCGAGTTCGTGACCCCCAAGGAGTGACCCCCATGCCCCGCGACGCCTGCCCGATCTGCGGCAAGCCCACCGCCCATGACTTCAAGCCCTTCTGCAGCCGCGGCTGCAAGGATCGCGACCTGCTGCAATGGCTGGGCGAGGGCTACCGCGTGCCGGGCGAGCCGGCGCAAACAAATCTGCAATCGGGGCTGGACAGCCAGGAATTCCCCGACTAACAGGCGCGCTCCCCGGCGGCTCCGCCGGTGTGCCCGGGTAGCTCAGTTGGTAGAGCATGCGACTGAAAATCGCAGTGTCGGCGGTTCGACTCCGTCCCCGGGCACCATCCACCTCTTCGCAGACATCCACGAACCACCTGTCGCTTCCCCGCCAATGGTCGGGATGCGCCATCCCGGTCGCGCCGCGGCGATGCTGACGTATTTGTCGGGGCGGGCAAGATCCGACGCGTTGTGACGACCGTCGTGCCCCCGTCCGGCGAAGAGCCTGTAGATCACCCGGTCTCGATCGCGACGCACGCGTTGCTGCCTGCTTGAAGTCCTTGCCCGAAGTCCCGGCGCTCGGCAGTCGGCGGCTGCAATCTGGTCTAAAGCGCTCATGCATATGGCTTTCCACCAAGTGCATGGCTAATCTGCCGACGCAAATATGGGGAAGAGACGATGCGGTTGGTGCGTTCGGGCGTTTCGGGGGTCGTGCTGGCGGCATTGCTCGCCGGGTGCGGCGGCGGCGGCGGTAATTCTTCGGGCAATGTCGTCCAGCCCGGCGCCAGCACGAGCAGCCCCACTCCCACCGCGAGCGCCTGCTCGCTGCGCGCGCGCCAGGACTGGATCCTCGCTACGATGCGCGAGTGGTATCTGTTTCCCGAAACCCTGCCCGTGAACCTCGACCCGGCAGGCTATAACAGCGCCGACACGTATCTAGACGCACTCACCGCGACCGCGCGCGCGCAGAACCGCGACCGCTATTTCACCTATCTGACCTCCATCGCCGAGGAGGATGCCTATTATTCCAGCGGTTCCAGCGCCGGCTTCGGCTTTCGCCTGAGCAGCGACGGCGCGCGCACCATCACGGTCACGGAAAGCTTCGAAGGTGGCAGCGCGCTGCAGGTCGGGGTGGATCGCGGAACGCAGATTCTCGCGATCGGCACCAGCAGCAGCGATCTCCGCGAGGTGAGCGACATCATCGCGGCGCAAGGGACCGCGGGCATCCAGGCCGCGCTGGGACCGGACACCAACGGCACCGCGCGCACGCTGCGGGTGCGGGATCCGAACGGCAGCATCCGCACGGTCACTCTGGTCAAGTCGGACTTCACCCTCACCCCAGTGTCCAGCCGGTACGGCGCGCAGATCCTCACCGACCCGAACGGGGGGGGACGCGTGGGCTATGTCAATCTGCGGACCTTCATCAGCACCGCCGATCCGGCACTGCGCAGCGCCTTTGCGACGTTCAAGGCGCAGGGCATCGACAAGGTGATCGTGGATCTGCGCTACAATGGCGGCGGGCTCGTCTCGATCGCCGAATTGTTCGGGGACCTGCTGGGCGGCGCACGCGCCACCACCGACGTGTTCGACTATACCAGCTTCCGCCCGGAAAAGTCGGCGAACGACAGCGTGCGCCTGTTCGCTCCCAAGCCCGAATCGATTACGCCGGTGCGCATCGCCTTTATCGGCACGCGCGCCACCGCCTCGGCCAGCGAACTGGTGATCAACGGCATGATTCCCTATTTCCGCGCGAATGTGGGGCTGATCGGCACCAACACCTACGGCAAGCCGGTCGGCCAGGTCGCGATCGACAAGAGCGAATGCGATGACCGGTTGCGCGTGATTGCCTTCGCCACGCAGAACGCCAATCGCCAGGGCAATTATTTCAACGGCCTCGCCAGCAATGTCGAGGCGAGCTGTTCGGCGGTCGACGATGTCTCGCAGCCGCTGGGCGATGTGCGCGAAGCCTCGGTGAAGGCGGCGCTGGATTTCGTCGCCGGGCGCAGCTGCAGCGCCATCGGCATGGCGGGTCTGGCGCGAGCGGCGGCGGCGCCGAGGGCGTTGCTGACGCCCGAACGCCCGACGACCGCGCAGCGTGAGGTGCCGGGCCTGTTCTGATCCCCGGGGCCGGACCCGACTGGCCAAAGCTCCGGGCAACCCAAGGTAAACAAAGCTCAATCCGCAACCATCCCCCGGCTGGCCGGTTACCCCTGCACGGCCAGGAGGGAAGCTATGAAGACGATGATGCTGTGCGGCGCACTCGCGTTGCTCGCGATGACGGCTGCCACAAGATCGGAAGCCACGCGCGGGGCCTCTCTGCAGACCGAGCCCATGGCACCGCCGCAAATGGCGATGCCGCGCGATGCGATGGGTTATGCCCGTCAGGCCGGCGCCGGCGATCTGTACGAGATCGAATCCTCAACGCTCGCACAGCAACGGGCGGGCAGCGGCGCCGTTCGCCAGTTCGGGCAGATGATGATCGAGCATCACGGCATGACGACGCAGCAGCTTACCGACGCCGCCCGTACCGCCGGCATGACCCCGCCGCCGCCCGTCCTCGACGCGCGCCAGCGGAAGATGATCGACGAGCTGCGCGGTCTCTCCGGCGCGCGGTTCGACTCCGCTTATCTGCGCCAGCAGCGGACCGCGCACCAGGAGGCGCTGGCGCTCCATGCCGGCTATGCGGAAAACGGGGACAATGCAGCGCTGCGCACGGTTGCCGCCGCCGCCGTGCCGATCGTGCAGCGCCATGTCGATCTGCTTGCCCGGCTGCCGAAGGATTGACGCCATGCTGCCCCCCATGCGTCTGACCGCATCCGCACTAGCAGCGGGTGCGGCGATCCGGCCCATGTGAGCCGTAAGGTTAGGAACAGGCGTCCGTCCTAAGAATGCCCGTCATGCAATGCCCATCCGACATGCCCGCCGCCGTCCGCATCCTCGTCGTGGAGGATGATGCCCAGCTGAACGCCCTGCTCGCGCGGCAGCTGGCGGCGCTCGGCTATGGCGTGGAGACCGCCGAGGACGGGCGCCCCGCGATCGCCATCCTGGCGCGGGAGAAGTTCGACGTGGTGCTGCTCGATCGGATGATGCCGGTCATCGAGGGCGTGGAGGTGCTGCGCCGCATGCGCGCCGAAGGCGTGGCGACACCGGTGATCCTGCTGACGGCGCTGGGGCTCACCCAGGAACGGGTGGAAGGGCTGGAGGCAGGCGCCGACGATTACGTCGTCAAGCCCTTCGAGATCGACGAGCTCAATGCCCGGATCCGCGCCGTGCTGCGGCGGCGCAGCGCGACCGGCGGCGACACCGCCACGCTGCACGCGGGCGACGTGATGGTCAGCGTTCTGCGCCACCGCGTCACGCGTGCCGGCAAGCCGATCGAGCTGCAGAAGACCGAGCTGAAGCTGCTGGCCGAACTGGTCCGTGAGGCGGGCAGCGTGCTGTCGCGCAAGATGCTGATCGAACGCGTCTGGGGATATGATTTCGTGCCGGCCACCAACATCGTCGACGTTCATATCCTCAAGCTGCGCCAGCGGCTGGAGATGCCCGGCCTGCCCGATCCGATCGCGACGGTGCGCGGCGTGGGCTATATGTTCCGCGCCTGAGCGGTGACGCCACGGCGCCTTCATTCGCTCGGCCGGATCGCGATCGCCTTCGCGCTCGGTCTGTCGGCGGCGACCGCGCTCGCCGGGGTGGGCGTGTACCTCGCGCTGCTCGACGCGATCGACCGCCAGGTGGACCTGCGCCTTCAGGCCGAGGCGCGCGAGCTGCTGGATGGCCGGGCCGGGCCGGCGGAGATCGCGCGGCGCATCGCCCGTGAGCGGAGCGAGCGCGAAAGCGCGGACATCGGCTTTCTGCTGCGTGACCCGCAGGGCCGGATGCTCGCCGGCAACATCGCACCGGCACAGCCGCTGCCGATCGGCGTCTCCACCGTCCGGCGCGATGCCGCGATCCCGGGGCTGAGCCGCGGCAGAGCCTGGGTGCAGCGACTGCCGGGCGGCGGAACGCTGGCGCTGATTGCGGAAAGCGAGCCGATCGACCAGCACGACCACGGCCGCCTGCGCATTCTCGCCATCGGTTTCGGCGCGGTGGTGGCGCTGCTGCTGATCGGCACCGTCGCGCTGATTCGCGCGATCCGCATCAACATCGCCGCGATCGCCCGTACGGCGGAAGCGATTATCGACGGAGACCTGCGCGCGCGCGTGCCGGTCGATCGTCCCCGCAGCGCCTTTGGCGAATTGGCAGTGACGTTCAACCGGATGCTGGACCGCATCGGCGAACTGATGCGCGGCATGCGCAGCATCTCCAACGACATCGCCCATGACCTGCGGACGCCGCTGGCGCGATTGCACGGCCGCCTGGCGGCGCTGGCCGAGACGCCCGAAGCCTTGCCGGTGCGGGACGCGCTGGCCGAGGCCGTGGCGGAGAGCGAAGAGATCCTCGCCATCTTCGCCGCAATCCTGCGCATCACCGAAGTCGAGGGCGGCGAACGCCGGGCAGGGTTCCAGCGGCTGGACCTGGCGGCGCTGGCGGCAGAGGTGGCAGAAGGGCTGGAGCTGCTGGTGACCGAAAGCGGCCGCAGCTTCGCGCCCCCGCGCTCGCACGCCATCGTGCCGATCGATGGCGATCCGCGCCTGCTCACCCAACTGCTCGTCAACCTTATCGAGAACGCTGTCACCCATACGCCTGCGGGAACGGCCATCCGCCTAGAGGTGCGCACGGAGGGCCGGTCAGCCCTGCTTCGCGTTGAGGACGACGGCCCGGGCATCCCCACAGCCGAACGCGAGCGTGCGCTGCGCCGTTTCGGTCGGCTCGACGGCAGTCGGCACCTGCCCGGCCATGGCCTCGGCCTGCCGCTCGCCGTGGCGGTGGCCGGGCTGCACCACGGCCAGTTCCTGATGGAGGATGCCGATCCGGGCCTTCGCGTCACGGTGCGGCTGCCGCTGGCGGAGTGCTAGGTGAGATCCGTGTAATAGGTCGACGCAGCCCCCGCGAGGGACACCCGCCCCCCGCCAAACGGAATAGCGATGCGCTTGACATTCGCAGCGCCGCCAATGACCCTCAGCGCTTCGCCGACATTATAGCCGAAGGTGCTTTCATCGTACCACGCGCGCGGACCATGCGCGCCTTCGTCGATCAATGTTCCCTGAACGATGTTCCATTTCGGCCGGGCGACGCGCTTGGGGACGCCGTTATCCGTGATGAACACACCTGCCGTCGTACCTTTAGCGGTTTTGTCATAGTTCAAACCCGTCAGTGACCCGCCCTTGATGATGTTACTTTTGGTGTCCGGGACACCCGCAACATAGCTTCCGCCGATCGCCACGAAAAACTGCACCGCATCTCTGACGACCGGGCGATAGTAGATGTTGCGGGAAGCGCCGTGAAATATCTTCAATCCGGCGTAGCGGACCTGGCTGATGACGGGGTCGTTGATGATGCAATCGCTGCCAAAGTGATCGATGCCTTCCGCAACCCGCGATATGCGCGCATCGCTGATGGTGTGGAATCGCGAACTGTGATGGCAGATGTTGATCCCGTCGGTCTGATCGTTCACCGCTGCAATCGCGATCGCACCGAAGACTAGATTGTCGATCCGGGGCGAGAGGATCTTGAGCCCTTCCGATGCCAGCCCGTTATACCGTTCATTATCGACCTCGATGCCGGTCATCTGCGCGTCGGCAGAGCGCCATGCCGTGTTCGTGTGGAAGCCGTGGATGTTGCATTCGCGGATGCCGCTCTCCCCGTTGACGGTGCCGAGCGTGATGCCGATCCCCGTCGGAAAGCCGAAGATCTCGATGCCGTTGGCGTTGAAATTATTGACGTTCCGCGCGGCAATGCCCCGGAGATACCGGCCATCGGACACCTCGCTCTCGAGGATCAGATTTTCGAGCAAGATGTTCGAGATTGGCTCGAACCCACCCGACAAGGCTCCCCGCGCGTCGAACAAGAGCGCGTTGCCGTCATAGGACTTGAGCGTCTTGTTCGTGAAGGTCGCCGCGGGCATGTAGAATGTCGGCTTGTCGCCGCGCTCGCATAGAATCCGCACATTGTCGGCCGTGATCGGCACATGGCCCATATTGTACCTGTTCCCAGGGCGGACATGGAGCGTGACGTTCCCCCGAGCGACGGCGGCCGACAGCGCCGCCGCGTTGGCCGCTGCGTTGTTCGACGTGCTGACGCCTACGTCTTCCAGGTAGGTGCGGACGATATGGCGCTGCCGGGTGCCCGATCTATCGTTTTGCAACCAGAGCAGTGCAGCCATTTGTTGTCCTTCGTTGCAGTTGGCCCCGCGCGCCGGAATCCAAGCTTCCGCTTCGTAGCGGCGTCAGCGGCACACATAATCATCCCTGCGGCATGTCCGACCACGCTGCCTCCCGCCCGACCGCGACGATGCAGCGTTCCGTCGCAGTCCGCCGTTCGGCGCGGTTCACATATCCCAGTGATCTTGAGGCTTGGAGGCGGCGCTTGTGCGACGGACGACGAGCGCGGCGCGGGATCCTTCGCGGCGACGTCAGGCATTGCTCGCCCTCGCGAAGCGCCACGCCTCGTCATGCTCGTCCGACATGCCATGCCGGGCGCACCGAAACAGCGCTGTGGCAATGTTGCGAAACCCCTGCCGGGTCCGATGCGGAAGCGAGGTTCGGCCACATCACCCTCCCATCTGTGCGCCACGGCCAATGGAACCACATGCCGGCGATGCTACGGCTTCGCAATCGGTGTGGGCGAATGGATGGGTTATGGGCGGCTGGTGGAGCTGAGGGGAATCGAACCCCTGACCTCTGCAGTGCGATTGCAGCGCTCTCCCATCTGAGCTACAGCCCCGCCGCCGGATCCCGGGCTGGCCCGGGAGGCGCTCCCCTTAGCGAGCCGAAACGGGCGATGCAACCGGCTTGTCGCATCCTCCCGCCGCTTTTGTATCGCCGCCGACGAATTGCCTGCCCGACAAGTTGAATGTGCGGAACCCATCCACCCCTTTGCTCGCTTGGATGACGCGTGACGGCAAGCATGCCGCAGCCGCCGAAATCTCAGCAGGAGAGATACGATGGACGACCGCAACAATCGCTACGGCCCCTATGGCCCCACCGGCTATAACGACAGCAGCCGCCAGGGCGACTATGGCCGGGATTACGGCTCCGGCCGCGATTACACCTATAGCAGCGCGCGCGACTATGCCGCCGCCGGCGAACTCGGCCGCGGGCGCGACCGCAACCAGCGTGACGACGATGGCAATCGCGGGCGCTCGAACTGGCGCGATCAGGATCGCTCGAGCTATGGCGCGCAGGGCTATGGCCAGCGCGACCAGCAGCGCGGCGGCTGGGACGGCGGCGACAATGACTGGAGCGACACCGGTTCGCGCAGCTACAGCAACTATGGCGGCTATTCCGCCCAGGACCGCGACCGCGATTACGGCCAGCGCAATTACGGCAACAGCGACTGGGGCAGCCGCGACAGCTTCGCCCGCAGCTATGGCCAGCAGGATCAGGGCCGCGCGCGCTACGATCGCCAGGACCAGGGCCGCAGCGTCTATGGCTATGACCGTGATCGTGGCGGCAACGACCTGCGCGGCTATGACCGCGACCGCGGTTTCTTCGACCGCGCCGGTGACGAGGTCCGCTCGTGGTTCGGCGACGAGGAGGCCGAACGCCGCCGCCGCCAGGACCAGCGCTATGACGAGCAGCAGGCGCGGAACGAGGGCGCCTCGGACAGCCATTATAGCGAATGGCGCCGCAGCCGCCTCCAGGAATTCGACCGCGACTATGACGAATATCGTCGGGAAAACGCCCAGCGTTTCCACAACGAGTTCGACAGCTTCCGGACCGAGCGGACCGGTCAGCGCGACGCGCTTCGCCGCGTGACCGAGCATATGGAAGTGCTGGGTTCGGACGGCAGCCATGTCGGCACCGTCGACAAGGTGCGCGGCGACCGCATCATCCTGACCAAGAACGACACGGATGCCGAGGGTCGCCACCACTCGATCCCGTCGCGGTGGATCCAGACGGTCGACGACAAGGTGACGCTGCGCAAGACCGCGGACGAAGCCAAGAGCCATTGGCGCGACGAGGAACAGTCGGGCGCGATGTTCGGCGAGGACAAGACCAAGTCCACCGTCACGACCACCGATCAGAACACCACCGGCGACCGGTCGCAGGACTGGAGCACGACGGGGAATCTGAATTCGAGCTTCAAGGGCACCTATTAAGGTCCGTTGACGCGACGAAAGGGGGCCGTCCGGCGATGCCGGGCGGCCCTTTTTCTTGGAAGGCGCCCCGTCCCCCTGGCTGGCGGGGAATCGTATTTGGCCGTCCACCCTCACCCTTCCGCCGCTTCGCGGCTCCCTCCCTCTCCCAAGGGGAGAGGGACCTTCACCCCCTCTCCCCTTGGGAGAGGGAGGGGCCCATCGCGCCAGCGATGGGAGGGTGAGGGTGGTCTAAACGCAAATGCGGTTGCCCCGCGCTGGCGGGGGTAGAAACTAGAAAAGAATGGGGCCGCCTGGCAGTGCCGAGCGGCCCCTTCTTCACCCGATCAAAGGTCGACGCGGTCGGCGTGCATCACCTTGGTCCAGGCCTTGCCGAACGCCGCGACGAATGCCGCCTCGGCATCGTCGGTCGCATAGGCTTCGGCCAGCGCGCGGAGCTGCGCGTTGGAGCCGAAGATCAGGTCCACGCGCGTGCCCGTCCACACGGCCGCGCCGGTCTTGCGGTCCTTCGCCACGAAGCTGCCGTCGCCCTGCGCTTCCCACTTGGCGGTGAAGCTGGTGCTCAGCAGGTTGCGGAAGAAGTCGTTGGTCAGCGTTTCCGGACGATCGGTGAACACGCCATGCTTCGAGTCGCCATGGTTGGCGCCCAGCACGCGCAGGCCGCCGACCAGCACCGTCATCTCGGGTGCGGTCAGCGTCAGCAGCGCGGCGCGATCGACCAGCAGTTCCTCTTCGGACCAGCCCATCGTGTCGCCCGCATAGTTGCGGAAGCCGTCCACCTTGGGCTCGAGCGGTTCGAAGCTGTGTGCGTCGGTCTGCTCCTGGCTGGCATCGGTACGGCCGGGCGCGAAAGGCAGCGCCAGATCATGCCCCGCCTTCTTCGCCGCAGCTTCCACCGCCGCGGTGCCGCCAAGCACGATCAGATCGGCAAGCGACACCTTCTTGCCGCCGGTCTGCGCCGCATTGAACTTGGCCTGGATACCCTCCAGCACGCCGAGCGCCTTGGCGAGCTCGGCCGGCTCGTTCACCGCCCAGTCCTTTTGCGGGGCGAGGCGGATGCGCGCGCCGTTGGCGCCGCCGCGCTTGTCGGTACCGCGATAGGTGCTGGCCGAGGCCCAGGCGGTCTTCACCAGCCGCGCGATCGACAGGCCCGAGCCGAGAATCTCGGCCTTGAGCGCCGCCACATCGGCGTCGTCGATCAGCACATGGTCCACCGCCGGCACCGGATCCTGCCAGATCCGCGGCTCGGCCGGTACTTCGGGGCCGAGCAGACGGGCGTGCGGGCCGCTGTCACGGTGGGTCAGCTTGTACCAGGCTTCGGCAAAGGCATGGGCGAACTGGTCCGGATTCTCGTAGAAGCGCCGTGAGATCGAGCCATAGGCGGGGTCGAAGCGGAGCGCGAGATCGGTGGTCAGCATCGTCGGGCGGTGCTTCTTCGACGGATCATGCGCGTCCGGGATCACCTCGCCTGCATCCTTCGCCACCCACTGGTGCGCGCCGGCCGGGCTCTTGGTGAGTTCGTATTCATACTCGAACAGGTTCTTGAAGAACCCCATGCCCCATTGGGTAGGCGTCTCGGTCCAGGTGACTTCCAGGCCGCTGGTGATCGTGTCACCGGCATTGCCCTTGCCATAGCTGTTCGCCCAGCCGAGCGCCTGCATCTCGATCCCTGCGCCTTCCGGCTCCGGGCCGATATACTGGCTCGGGTCCGCCGCGCCATGGGTCTTGCCGAAGGTATGACCGCCGGCGATCAGCGCGACGGTCTCCTCGTCGTTCATCGCCATGCGCGCGAAGGTCTCGCGGATGTCGTGTGCGGCGAGCAGCGGATCGGGATTGCCGTCCGGGCCTTCCGGATTGACGTAGATAAGGCCCATCTGCACCGCCGCCAGCGGGTTGGACAAGCTGCGCTCGCCCGAATAGCGGCCGCCCGGCTTGTCGCTGGTCTGCAGCCATTCGCGCTCGGGGCCCCAGTTGATGTCGCGCTCGGGCTCCCAGATGTCGGCACGGCCGCCGCCGAAGCCAGCGGTCTTGAAGCCCATCGATTCGAGCGCGCAATTGCCGGTGAGGATCAGCAGGTCGGCCCAGGACAGCGCCCGGCCATATTTCTGCTTGATCGGCCAGAGCAGCATGCGCGCCTTGTCGAGATTGGCATTGTCCGGCCAGGAGTTGAGCGGGGCGAAACGCTGGGTCCCCGAGCCTGCGCCGCCGCGCCCGTCGCCGACGCGATAGGTGCCGGCGCTGTGCCAGGCCATGCGGATGAACAGCGGGCCGTAATGGCCGAAGTCCGCCGGCCACCAGTCCTGCGAGTCGGTCATCAGCGCGAAGATGTCGGCCTTCACCGCCGCCAGATCGAGCTTCTGGAATTCGGCGGCATAATCGAAGTCCGCGCCCATCGGGTCGCCGGCGGGCGGGTTCTGGTGGAGCACGGTGAGGTCCAGCTGGTTGGGCCACCAGGTCCGGTTCGTCATGTCGAACAGGACCGCGTTACCCTCCATCTTGCCGCCATGCATCGGGCATTGGGATTCGGCGTTCATTCGGGCATCTCCTTCAGCGTTCGGGCTATGATCTCCGCACAGCCTCTCACGGCCAGAGCGATCGATGAAATGGATTAGTCCGAGAACACTGATCGATCTTTCCGTTCGTGTCAGTATATCCGATCGGATAGGCCGCAGCCATGGTCGCGCGAGCGAAACGATGCGGCGCTATCGGGGTTGGACATGGGTGGAATGCCTGCCCGAACTGGTTACAATCGCAACCATCTAAGAACACCCACCGGAGAGCCTGCAATGACCGACGCCACCGAAGCCGATCTGACCGGCGGTACGCCCCGTGCCCGTCCCGAGGGCGATGTCGAGAAGATCGGCGACCGCAAGCTCAAGCCGGCGACGATGATGATGGGGCACGGCTATGATCCGATGCTCTCGGAAGGCGCGCTGAAGCCGCCGATCTTCCTCACCTCCACCTTCGTCTTCCCCAACGCCGCCGCGGGCAAGCGCCATTTCGAAGGGGTGACCGGCAAGCGCCCGGGCGGTGCCGAAGGACTGGTCTATTCGCGCTTCAACGGCCCCAACCAGGAGATCCTCGAAGACCGGCTCGCCATCTGGGAAGAGGCCGAGGACGCGCTCGCCTTCTCCTCCGGCATGTCGGCGATCGCCACGCTGTTCCTGTCGATGGTCAAGCCGGGTGACACCATCGTCCATTCGGGCCCGCTCTATGCCGCGACCGAGACGCTGATCGCGCGCATCCTCGGCCGCTTCGGCATCCACTGGCTCGATTTCCCGGCGGGCGCGACGCGCGAGGAGATCGATGCGGTGCTTAGCAAGGCCGCCTCCGGCAATGTCGCGCTGATCTATCTGGAGAGCCCCGCCAACCCGACTAACGCGCTGGTCGATGTGGAAGCCGTCGCCGCCAGCCGCGACGCGATCTTCAAGGGCGATACCAAGCCGCCGATCGCGATCGACAACACCTTCCTGGGGCCGCTCTGGGCGCAGCCGCTCAAGCAGGGCGCCGACATCGTCGTCTATTCGCTGACCAAATATGCCGGCGGCCATTCGGATCTGGTCGCGGGCGGCGTGCTGGGATCCAAGGCGCACATCAACACGATCCGGCTGATGCGCAACACGATCGGCACGATCTGCGACCCCAACACCGCCTGGATGCTGCTCCGCTCGCTGGAGACGCTGGAACTGCGGATGAGCCGGGCGGGCGAGAATGCCGCCAAGGTCTGCGAATTCCTGGCGGCGCACCCAAAGGTGGAGAAGGTCGGCTATCTCGGCTTCCTCGAACGCGGCGACGATCACCGCCAGGCCGATATCTATCGCCGACACTGCACCGGCGCGGGATCGACCTTCTCGCTCTACCTGAAGGGCGGCGAGAAGGAGGCCTTCGCCTTTCTCGATTCGCTCAAGATCGCCAAGCTGGCGGTCAGCCTGGGCGGCACCGAAACGCTGGCCTCGCACCCGGCGGGGATGACGCATTTGTCGGTGCCGGAAGCGCGCAAGCAGGCGCTGGCGATCACCGACAATCTGGTGCGCATCTCGATCGGGGTCGAGGATGCCGACGACCTGATCGCCGACTTCGAGAATGCGCTGAAGGCGGTGTGATCCCTAATTCCCCTCCCGCTTGCGGGAGGGGACGCTTACTTCAGCCCCCGCGCCGCGTCCTCGACCAGATCCGCCATCAGCCGCTGATCCTTCAGCGACGGATGGAAGTGGCAGGCGGTGAACTCCAGTTGCGGCACCGCCACCGGTGTTGCGCCGGTTGCCGCCGCCACTGCACGCACGTCCGCAATGAAGGCGGGCGCGCCCATCAGCAGGAAGCGGGCACCCGGGTTCGCGCCCTGGAGCTTCCGCACAAAGGCGCCGTACCTCGCCTGATAGTCGGCATGCAGCGCGGCGTCGTCCTTCCACGCCTCGCCCGCATGGACCGGCGTCGAGAAATCGTTGGTGCCGAGGTTGATCACGATCAGCTGCGGCTTCCAGCCATCCTGAGTTGCGGGTGCAGGCTCGCCGGGAATGGCGCGCGCATAGAGCACCGGCAGCGTCTCGCCGGGATTGCCACCCGCATAGTTGCGCACCACGCCGCGCCCCGAAAAGGCGATCACGCGATAGTCGGCATCCCATTTCTTGGCGAGCAGCGGCCCAAAGGCGAGTTGGGTGTTGGTGGTGTCGTGCACCACCCCGCCGGTACAGTCGCGCACCGCGGCGGTGTCGCCATAGCCGACGCTGTGCGAATCGCCGATAAACTCCACGCTGCGCGCATGCACCGGCGGCGCCAGCGGCGTGCCGTCGGTGGTGATGCCGATCATGCGGCTATAGCCGCTTTGCGTCTCCGTCAGCTTCTCGACACGGATCACGTGCTCGCCGTCCGCCAGTCCGTCGAAGCGACGCTGCACCTTGCCCGGCTTCTTGAGCACCGCGCGCTCGACGCCGTCGATCAGTACGGCGAGATGATCCTCGCCGGCCTCGACCGACACCGTCACCGACGTGCCCTTGAACCGCCCTTCGAAATAGACGCCGGGCCAGCCGAACCGCCCATCGGTGGCAACGCGGCCGCCGGCGTGCAGCGGGACGGCGGTTTCAGCGGGCGCGAGCATCAGCGCGGCGACAAGGGCTAGGCGAAGCATGGTGCCTGCCTAGCAACGCACCGCGCCCGCGTCAGCCCCAGAGGCGGTCGCGATACGCCTCGAAGCAGCGTGCGCCGCAGCGCAGCCGGATCAGCGCGCCCTCGGCCATCGCGGTGGCGCGGCGCGGATCCTCTTCCACGGCCGGGCGGATCGCCTCGCGGTTCCAGTCCTCGCTATGCTTGATGTCGAGCACCGCGTGCAGCGTGAAATAGCGGGCTTCCTTGGGGCTCAGCCCGACGCGCTTCAGCCCCTCCGCGGTCGCCGCCGAACGGCCCGGCGCGGTCAGCTCGATCACGCCCAGCGCGCCCACCGAATGCCAGGCATAACGGCGGCTGCTCGCCATCGCGGTCATCGCATTGGCCAGGCACAGGCTTTCCCAAACGGTGTTCTCGATTACCGGGGTGACGGCGAGCGTCTCGACCAGCGCATCGAGCATCGGACCATGCATGCCCTTCTCGGTGCCATGCCCCATCTCGTCCCAATAATTACGGGCGAGTTCGAGCTTGGGCCGGGTCGGCAGCTTGACCTGCGTCATCGCGACGAGATCATCGAACCCCGCCTCTCCGGCAGCTTCCTGCTCGAAGAACCATCGGAGCTGATCCCGGTCCGCCGCTTCGGCGAGCCAGGGGAACAGCGGATCGCCCTGCCCCGGCCCCGTCGCCTTCAACCCTTCGAACCAGTCGATAAAGCCGTCGACATCGGTCGGCGCCTCGGCGGCTTCGTCGACAACTTCGGCCCGCAGCTCTTCGAGGAACGCGCCCTGCAGCCGCTCCATGCGCATGTCGCGCTCGAAACGGCGCTGCCAGTCATCGGACGGAAAGCCGGGTTCGAGCCGCTCCCGGTTCCAATGGGCGAGGCCGCGCTGGAAGCTGTCGGTCAGAAACTGCGAACGAATGCGTGGCGCGAAATCGCGCGCGAGCGTTGCCATGGGAAAACTCTCTCCTGCTTGGCCGCTTAAACCCCCCGCCGAACGGGGGAGTTCCGGTCGATTCACGCAGATCAAGCACTTGGCTGTCGCAACATTGTCATCTGCGCTGTGCGTGCGTCGGGTGCATGCGCACCGCCCGACTAGGTAATTGCAACAATTGCACCTGCCTCGGTAGGTCGGCATCGCCGCCGACGAAGCAGCCCTGAGAGGATCCATGACGCGTATCGCCCACCCCGGACTTGCCGCGAAGGTCACCACCGCCGCGCACGCCGCCTCGTTCATCGCCGACGGCATGACGGTGGGGATGAGCGGCTTCACCGGCTCCGGCTATCCCAAGGCGGTGCCGATCGCGCTCGCCGCGCAGATCGAGGCGGAACATGCCGCCGGCAAGCCGATGCGGCTGAAGGTGTGGACCGGTGCCTCGACCGGCCCGGAGCTCGACGGCGCGCTCGCCCGCGTCGACGGCATCGCCGCCCGGCTGCCCTATAATTCCGATCCGATCGCCCGCGAGAAGATCAATGCCGGCGAGATGGATTATGTCGACCTCCATCTAAGCCAGGTCGCCCCGCTCGCCTGGGAGGGTTTTCTCGGCCCGCTCGACGTGGCGGTGATCGAGGTTGCGGGCATTCGCGAGGACGGCGCGCTGATCCCCTCCACCTCGGTCGGCAACAACAAGACCTGGCTCGATGTCGCCAAGCGCGTAATCCTGGAGGTCAACGCTTGGCAGAATCCGGCGCTGGAGGGGATGCACGACATCTATTACGGCACTGCGCTGCCGCCGAACCGCGTGCCGATCCCGCTGACCGCACCCGACCAGCGGATCGGCCAGCCGACGCTGCGCTGCGATCCGCACAAGGTGATCGCGGTGGTCGAGACCGACGCCCCCGATCGCAACCTGCCCTTCGCCGCGCCCGATGCCGGCGCGCTCGCCATCGCCCAGCACCTGATCGAGTTCTTCCGCCACGAAGTCGGCAAGGGCCGCTTGCCGCCGTCGCTGCTGCCGATGCAATCGGGGGTGGGCAACATCGCCAATGCGGTGCTCGCCGGGCTGCTCACCGCGCCGTTCGAGAATCTCACCGCCTATACCGAGGTGCTGCAGGACGGGATGCTCGACCTGTTGGCGGCGGGCAAGCTGCGCATGGCGAGCTGCACCGCCTTCTCGCTGAGCCCGAACGCTGCCGAGCGGCTCAACCAGGATCTCGACCGGTTTCGCGATCGCATCCTGCTGCGCTCGCAGGAAATCAGCAACCATCCCGAGGTGGTGCGTCGCCTCGGCTGCCTGGCGATGAACGGGATGATCGAGGCCGATCTGTACGGCAACGTCAACTCCACCCACATCATGGGCTCGCGCATCCAGAACGGCATCGGCGGATCGGGCGACTTCGCGCGCAACGCCTATATCTCGATCTTCATGTCGCCTTCCACCGCCAAGGGCGGCGCCATTTCCGCGATCGTGCCCCATGTCTCCCATGTCGATCACATCGCGCAGGACGTGCAGGTGGTGGTGACCGAGCAGGGCCTCGCCGATCTGCGTGGCCTGGCGCCGCGCAAGCGCGCGGAGCAGGTCATCGAACGTTGCGCCCACCCTCGCTACAAGCCGATGCTGCGCGACTATTACGAACGCGCGCTGGCCGCCAGCTATGGCAAGCAGACGCCGATGCTGCCGGGCGAGGCATTTACCTGGCATCAGCGCTTCCTCGATACCGGTTCGATGCTGTAGAATTACCTAGGGTCGCTTCCACGGGACGCGCGGGCCGCAACGAGGGGCTATAATGGCCTCGTGCCGCGGCGAAATCCGCTGCGGCAAAGGGCCGCATCGCGTGAGACGACATCGTACGGAACAATATCCCGACCCGCTGGAGAGCGCGCTGCGGCGACGCGTGATCGCGGCATCGTTCGCGATCGTCGTCATGGTGCTCGCCCATATCGTCCACCCGTTTGCCCAGTCGCCGGACGCACGCGCTATCGACGGGGCGCTGGAAATCGGCGGTGCGGTGGTTGCATTGCTGCTGCTGCTGCTGGGCGGCCCGCAGTCGATCCGGGCGCTGCGGCAACGGCGTGAGGAAGCGGAGCGCGCCCATGCCGAGCGCAAGCAGATCAACCATCTGTTCCGCATGACCGAGATGCTGCAGAGCGCCAACGGCTATGCCGATGCCAATGCCGTGCTGGGCGCGACGATCGACTCGCTGCTCGCCGGCTTCGGCGGCGCGCTCTACGTGTTCAACAATTCGCGCGACCGGCTGGAGCTTTCCGCCAGCTGGCACTGGCCGGATGCCGAGACGCTGCGCCCGATGCTCGCGCCCGCACAATGCTGGGCGCTGAAGCGCGGCAAGCCGCATATCAACGCGGATAGCCGGGGGGCGCTGTGCTGCGAGCATCATCTCGGCTCCGCCACGGTGCTCGAACTGCCGATGACCGCGCACGGCGAGATTCAGGGCATGTTGAAGATCGCCACCGACCTTCCCGATGCCGCGGCGGAACTGACGCGCATCCAGCCGCTGGCCACCGCGATCGCCGATGCCATGTCGCTCGCCGTATCCAACATCGCGCTGCGCGAGAAGCTGCGCACCCAGGCGCTGCGCGATCCGCTGACCGGGCTCTACAACCGCCGCTACATGGAGGACGCGCTCGGCCGCTACGCCAGCCTTACGGAGCGCAGCGGGACGCACCTTTCCGTGATCATGATCGACCTCGATCACTTCAAGAAGCTCAACGATGAGTTCGGCCATGCGGCGGGCGATTCGGTACTGCGCGAAACCGCCGCGACGATCCTCGGCGCGCTGCGAACCTCCGATGTCGCGTGTCGATATGGCGGCGAGGAGCTGCTGGTGATCCTCCCCGAATGCCGGCTGGACGAGGCCGTTGCCAAGGCGGAGATCCTGCGCGAGCGGATCGAAGCGCTGTCGGCGATGCATGAGGCCAAGATCTCCGCCTCCTTCGGCGTCGCCGCGATGCCCGAAAGTACCCGCGCGGTGGCCGACCTGCTCGGTATGGCCGATGCGGCGCTGTATCAGGCCAAAGAAGGCGGCCGCAACCGCGTGGTCGCCGCACCGAGCCGCGAAACACCCATGCTGCCGCTCGCCGCCGAGTGACGCGCAGGCGGGCTTCCGTCCTCAGCTTCGCTCGGTTAAGCCTTGGCGATGCAGGGGACCTTCCAGCGCGCCGCGCTCGCACTCGCCGCCACATCGCTCCTCGCGGCACCGCTTGCCGCCCAGACCGGCTATGAGCGTGCCGACCCGCTGGTCGGCACCGGCGGCGAGGGCCACACCTTTCCCGGGGCGGTGGCGCCGTTCGGCATGGTGCAACTGAGCCCGGATACCGATACCGGCTGCGAAATCCGCGCGTGCTACGGCCATGCCGCCGGCTATCGCTATGACGACCCGACGATCCAGGGCTTCTCGCTCACCCATTTCTCGGGCGCCGGCCATTCGGACCTGGGTGACTTCCTGATCGCGCCCGTAGCCGGCGACACGGTGCCGCTGGAGCCGGGCGACCCAACAAAGCCGGGCTCGGGCTATCGCTCCCGCTTCGCCCATGCCGACGAGGTGGCACGCCCCGGCTATTATGCGGTGACCCTGCAGGATCAGGGCGTGCGCGCGGAGATGACCGCGGGCACCCGCGTCGCGGTCGAGCGCTATGCCTTCCCCGCCGGCAAGGCCGCCCATCTGGTGCTCGACCTGCGCAGTTCGCTGTACAATTATCCCGGCAAGATCCTCTGGTCCTCGGTGCGTATGCGCCCCGACGGGACGATCACCGGCGCGCGCGAGACGCGTGGCTGGGCGCCGGCACGCAAGCTGTTCTTCGCGATCCGCCCTTCCGTCCAGCTCAAGGCGCATGCTTTCGTCGATACCGAAGGCAAGCTGCCCTATCGCGGCTTTCAGGGGCCCGGCCGCGGCGACACCAGCGTCATGCAGTTGCAGGGGCGCTCGATCGTGGCGCGGCTCGATTTCGGGGTGCTCGATCGGCCGCTGGAACTCCGCGTCGCGCTGTCGAGCGTCGACGAGGATGCCGCGCTCGCCAATCTCGCTACCGAGGCGGGTGACTTCGATGCCGTCCATGCCCGCACCACCACGGCCTGGAAACAGGCGCTCGGCGCGATCGAGGCGCAGGGCAGCGACACCGCGCTGCGCAACTTCTACTCTGCCTTCTACCACACGCTGATGGCGCCCAGCGTCTTCTCGGACGCCGATGGCCGCTATCGCGGGCCCGACGACCAGGTCCACCAGGCCGAGGGCTTCACCTTCCACTCGACCTTCTCGCTGTGGGATACGTTCCGCGCCGAGCATCCGCTGCTGCTGCTCGTCCAGCCCGAGGCGCGCAACCGCGACATCATCCGCTCGCTGATCTCCAGCCGGCAGGACAGCCCCTTCGGCATCCTGCCGGTCTGGCAGTTCCAGGGCCGCGAGACCTGGACGATGATCGGCTATCATGCCGTGCCGGTGATCGCCGACGCCTATCTCAAGGGCCTGCGCGGCTTCGACGCCAAGGCGGCGCTCGACGCGATGGTGGCGAGCGCCACCTACGGCCCCTATGGCGGGCTCGACTGGTACCAGAAGCTTGGCTACGTGCCGATCGACAAGGAGCCGGAAGCCGCCTCCAAGACCGTCGAATATGCCTATGACGACTGGACCATCGCCCGCATGGCGCGCGCCATGGGCCGCGACGATCTCGCCGCGACCTTCGAAAGGCGCGCGGGCAACTGGCGCAACAGCTTCGACGTCAAGACCGGCTTCCTGCGCGCCCGCAAGAGCGACGGCGCCTATCGCACGCCTTTCGATCCCACCGCGATCAACTATGGATCGGACTATACGGAGGGCAATGCCTGGCAATATAGCTGGTTCGTGCCGCAGGATCAGGCCGGGCTGTTCCGTCTGATGGGCGGCGATGCCGCGGCGGTGCGCAAGCTGGACGCGATGTTCGATTTCGACAATTCGAAGATCGACTACAGCCATGCCGAGGACATCGCCGGACTGATCGGCCAGTATATCCACGGTAACGAACCGAGCCACCACGTCGCCTATCTTTACAGTTATGCGGGCCAGCCCTGGCGCACGCAGGAGCGGCTGCAGCAGATCGTCGACAGCCAGTACAAGCCAACCCCGGATGGCCTCGCCGGCAATGACGATCTCGGGCAGATGTCGGCCTGGCTGGTGTTCACGATGCTGGGGTTCTACCCCGTCGCGCCGGGCTCCAACCAATATGTGCTGGGCCGGCCTTTCCTCGAACGCGCGACGTTGACGCTGCCCAACGGCAAGCGCTTTACGGTTACGGCGCCGGGGCTGTCGAAGACGAACCGCTATGTCGGCAGCGTCACGCTGAACGGGCGGAAGCTCGACCGGCAATATGTCACGCACGAGGAACTGATGCGCGGCGGCGAGCTGCGCTTCGCGATGCGGGCGACGCCGGACCGGGCGGTGGTGCCGGTGGCGGCGCGGCCCTATTCGATGTCGCGATAATCCTCTCCTTTGAGGGAGAGGATAGCGCCCTTAGCGAAACACTTTCGTCATCCCCGCGAAGGCGGGGATCCATTGGCGCTGAAGTTGCGGTTCTTCCCCCCAGAGTCGAGGGCAATGGATTCCCGCCTTCGCGGGAATGACGGAGGTAGCTGAGGCAGACGGGAACCTCCCCCTCCTCCGCGGAGAGGGGTTCATGGGCCTAGCCGTCGCCGACGCGCTCGATATCCGCGCCAACCGCCTGCAGCTTTTCTTCCAGCCGCTCATAGCCGCGGTCGAGATGATAGACCCGGTTCACCTGCGTCTCGCCTTCGGCCGCAAGGCCGGCGAGGATAAGGCTCATCGAGGCGCGCAGGTCGGTCGCCATTACCGGCGCGCCGGTGAGCCTCGGCACCCCGCGCACGATCGCGGTGCGGCCATGCACCTCGATGTCCGCACCCATCCGCGCCAGTTCGGGCACGTGCATATAGCGATTTTCGAAGATCGTTTCGGTCAGCGTGCTCGCACCGTCCGCCTTGCACAGCATCGCCATGAACTGCGCCTGCATGTCCGTTGCGAAGCCCGGGAAGGGCGCGGTGTTGAGCGTCAGCGGGTGGATGCCGTTCTCGGCGGCCACACGCACGCCGTTGGCGGTCTCCTCCACGGTGATGCCGGCCTCGACCAGCGCATCCAGCGTCGCCCGCATGTCCTCGGCCGAAGCGCCGACCAGCTCGACGTCGCCGCCGGTGATCGCCGCCGCACAGGCATAGCTGCCCGCCTCGATGCGATCGGGCATCACCGCATAGGTGGCGCCGTGCAGCCGATCACGCCCGTCGATCTCCAGCGTCTCGGTGCCGATGCCGCGGATCACCGCGCCCATCGCGACCAGCAGGTTGCACAGATCGACGATCTCGGGTTCGCGCGCCGCATTTTCGAGCACGGTGGTGCCGCGCGCGGTGGAGGCGGCCATCAGCGCATTCTCGGTGGCGCCCACCGAAACCACCGGGAAGCGGAAACGGCCGCCGGAGATGCGGCCGCCGGGTGCGATCGCCTTCACATAGCCGGCGCTCAGTTCGATCTCGGCGCCCATCGCTTCCAGGGCCTTGAGGTGCAGGTCAATCGGGCGGTTGCCGATCGCGCAGCCGCCGGGCAGCGACACCGTGGCTTCACCCTCGCGCGCGAGCAGCGGACCCAGCACGAGGATCGACGCGCGCATCTTGCGCACGATGTCATAGGGGGCCACCGTCGAGGTCAGCCGGCTGGCACGCACCGAGAGCACCCGGCCGAATTCGTTCGGGCGCGTGCCCTCTACCGAGGTCGAGGCACCGAGCTCATTCAGTAGATGTCCGAAGCTGTCTACGTCTGCCAGCCGTGGCAGATTTCGCAGCGTGAGCGGCTCGTCAGTGAGCAGCGCACACGGCATCAGGGTTAGGGCGGCGTTCTTCGCCCCGGAAATCGCGATCTTGCCGGCAAGCCGATTGCCGCCACGGATGAGGATACGGTCCATGGCGAGCTTCTAGCCGCTCTGTGCGTGCGCGCAAGCGGTGGGCTGCCGGAGGGGCTTGATCGATTTTAATGCACTGATTTCGTTGCGCTGCTTTGCAGGATGGGCCCGGGGGAAAGTGCAGAGCGTGTCAGCTAGTTGTTTTGCCGATGTTTTGAGCGAGTTCATCACGCTAACGCAACGAGAGCGCGAGGCGCTGGATTCGCTCGAGGTGCGCCAGCGCCATATCCGGCGCGGCGCGATCCTGCAGCGTGAGAACGAGCCATGTGGAGAATTGTTCATCCTCCGCAAGGGATTGATGATGAGTTACGTGCTGCTGGACGACGGCAGCCGGCAGATCCTGCGATTCCTGTTTCCGGGCGACATGCTCGGCATCTCGTCCGCCATCTATCACGAGGCGCCCGAGACGCTGTGTGCGCTGTCCGACACGGTGGTCTGCCCCTTCGATCGGGCCGCGCTGTCGGACATCATGCAGCAGCATCCGCGGCTATCGGCGATGATCCTGGTCTATAGCCAGATCGAGCGCGTGGCACTGACCGACCGACTCGCCGCACTGGGGCGCACCAGCGCCAAGGCGCGGGTCGCGGCGCTGCTGCTCGACCTGCGCAACCGGCTGCGCGCCACCGACAAGGCGATCGATCGCGAGTTCACGCTGGGGCTGACGCAGGAGGAAATCGGCGACGCGACCGGCCTCACCGCGGTGCACGTCAACAGGATGCTGCGCCAGTTGGAGGAGGAAGGCATGATCGCCCGTGAGGGCGGCCGCGTGACCCTGCTCGATCGCGGTGCGCTGGCCGGGGCGGCCAACTACGTCAATCGCTATGAGGGGCTCGATCTCCGCTGGCTGCCCCCGGCGCGGTGAGCGGGCGCGGCGCTACCGTCCTCGCCCCACGCCGTCGTCCTTCCCGCGAAGGCGGCAATCCATGTGCGAGGACGCTCGCGGAAAGAACCGACAATGCAGCGCCAATGGATCCCCGCCCTCGCGGGGATGACGGGCATTATGCCTGGAGAATGGTGCCTCCGGCCGCCACGGCGTGTCGGAAGGCGCTTACGCCTTCTCCAGCGTGCACTGCAGCGGGTGCTGATTCTGCCGGGCGAAATCGATCACCTGCGAGACCTTGGTTTCGGCGACCTCGTAGCTGAACACCCCGCAGACACCCACGCCGCGCTGGTGGACGTGCAGCATGACCTGCGTCGCTTCCTCGATGTTCATCCGGAAAAAGCGCTGCAGGACGAGGACCACGAACTCCATCGGCGTATAATCGTCGTTGAGCATCAGCACGCGATACGGCGTCGGCTTCTTGGTGCGCGTGCGGGTGCGCGTGGCGATGCCGACGGCATTGTCATTGCCGCGGTCGTCCTGGTCGCCGTCCTCGGCCATCCGAATCTCAATTGTACGAAGCTCGACCATAGGCCGGGCAAAATATGTCGCACCGCCCCCAAGGGCAAGGCGTCGTGCGGGAAAGGCCGCATTTTGTCGGCATGAAAAAAGGGGCGATCGCCTGTGCGACCGCCCCGATTTCATCCCATCGCTGGTCGGCAGGGCCGATCAGGCGTTGGTCTTCACCTTCTCGACGGCGACCGCGAAGCGGTTCGAGATCGGCTGCGCGGCGTCGCCGGCCAGCTTGATCATCGCTTCGGTGTGCTTCGAGGCTTCGGCGACATAGGCGTCGAACGCGCTGCGCATGTAATCGCTCTGCAGCTTGAAGAAGTCGGTCGGCGACTTCACCGAAGCGAGGTTCTTCATCGCGGCGGTCGCGCTCTCGAACGAACGGCGGCTGTAGTCGGCGGCTTCCTGACCCAGGCTCTCGAAGCCCTTGGCAGCGATGCGGCCGGATTCGACCAGCGCTTCGATGTTGCCCTTGGTGAATTCATTGGCTTCTTCAACCATCTTCGTCGACTTTTCGACGGCGGCCTTGGCGCGCTCGTTCATGTCGCCGAACATGTTGTGGGCCTGGGTGGTGGCGTTCGCGGTGGCGTTCTCGAAATTGGTAGCCATGGTGGTCATTTCCTTCGCGGTGCTGGTGGTGACCGCCGGCGCGACGGTCTCTGCGGCTTCGATCGCCGTTTCGGCTACGGCCTGGGCCGTTTCCGCGGGGGCGGCGATCGCCTCTTCAATGTTGGTCTTCACGTCCTGCGGTGCAGCGGCTTCGACGGGCGCCGGTACCAATGCCGCAGCCGGGACGATCGTCTCGGCAACGGGAAGTACGGGCGCGGGCGACTCCGCGGCAGCTTCGGCCAGAATCGCGGGCTTGGGAGCGCCGCGTGCCGCCGTTTTGGCGGCGGGTTTGGCCGTCGTCTTGGGTCCCTTGCTGGCCATGTGACTAGCTTCCCTGCCTATTGCTGCACCGCAACATATAGCGAGATGGCGTCAGATTTGCAAGGCTTCATTGTGCACTGCACAAAAAGTTACAAATCCTTATATTTTCGGCCGCTTTCTCAGCGAGACTTTACATATTCCCCCGGCGCTTCCGCAATTGCACAAAGGTTTCCACCACCTGGAACACGTGCGCCGTCCACCGCAGTTTCGGCACGATTGACCGCGCGGATCCATTCGAGCCAATCCGGCCACCAGCTCCCGGCATGTTCTGTCGCCTGCGCAACGAAGTTTTCCAGCGACTCGGCCGGCTCCGCGTTGGTCCAATATTGATATTTCTTGGCCGAAGGCGGGTTGATTACACCCGCGATATGGCCCGAGCCGGCCAGCACGAACTTGTGTGGCCCGCGGAAATGTTCGGTCAACTTCCACACGCTTTTGGGCGGTGCGATATGATCTTCGCGCCCGGCTTGGATATAGGCGGGTGTTTCCACCTTCGACAGGTCGATGGGCGTGTCGCCGATGCGCAGCGCGCCCGGCGCCACCAGCTTGTTGTCGCGATAGAGGTCGGTCAGATAGCTGAGATGCCACGCCGCCGGCAGGTTGGTGACGTCCGAGTTCCAGTGGAGCAGGTCGAACGGCGCATATTCCTGCCCCATCAGATAGTTGTTGGTGACGTAGTTCCAGATCAGGTCGCGGCCGCGCAGCAGGTTGAACGTCGCCGCCATGTAGCGCCCGTCGAGAAACCCGTCGGCGCTGAGGCTGCGGATCATCGCTAGCTGGTCGTCGTCGACGAACACGCGCAGGTCGCCCGCATCGGCGAAATCGACCTGGGCGGTGAAGAAGGTCGCGCTCGCCACCTTCGCAGCCTGCCCGCGCGCGGCGAGCACCGCCAGAGTCGCCGCCAGCGTGGTACCCGCGACGCAATAGCCGATCGTATGCACGCTCTCCACGCCGAGCAGGTCGCGCACGGTATCGATCGCGTCGATCTGGCCGCGCTCGACATAATCGTCCCACACCACGTCCTTCATCGTCGCATCGGCCGAGCGCCACGAAACGATGAACACCGTGATCCCCTGCTCCACCGCCCAGCGGATGAAGCTCTTCTCGGGCGTCAGGTCGAGGATATAGAAGCGGTTGATCCACGGCGGGAAGATGATCAGCGGCGTCTCCAGCACCGTCTCGGTGGTCGGCGAGTACTGGATCAGTTCATAGAGCGGCGTGCGCTTGATCACCTTGCCGGGCGTCATCGCCAGGTTACGGCCCAGCTCGAACGCGCCCGCGGCGGTCTGCGTCATCTGGCCCTTGGCCATGTCCTGCAGCATGTGCTGCAGGCCCTTGAGCAGGCTCTCGCCCTTGGTCTCGACGATCTTCTCGATCACCTGCGGATTGGTCGCGGGGAAGTTGGTGGGGCTGATCGCGTCGATGAAGCCCTTGGTCGCGAAGCGGATCTGGTCCCGCTGGCGCTCGTCGACATGCTCCAGCGCCTCGACCTGCTTGAGCATATGGTCGGCGATGACGAAATAGCTCTGCCGCAGGAAATCGAACACCGGCTCCTCGCGCCATTGCGGCGCCTTGAAGCGCTTGTCGCGCGCCTGCTCGGGCGATTCAACAAAGGGCTCTGCATGGGCGGGATCGAGGAAGCGTTGCCAAAGCTGCATCGTGTCCGCCCAGAAATCGGCGCTCGCCCGCATCGCCGGCGTGGGATCGAGCAGCATGCCGAAGGGCGTCGCGGCGGGGACATGCTCCATCAGGTCCAGCCCATGCTCCAGCATCATCTGCTGCGCCCGGCCGAGCACCCAGGTCCAATGCTGCAGGTCCTCCAGGCGGGGCAGGGTCGGCGTGAGCGTATCGGCCATTCGGTCCTCTCCTTTGCCTCGCTTTAGCGCGTGCAATGCAATGCGTCATTCCCGACTACGGTATTATGACGTAGAACGGCGCCACGGCACAATTTTGTGTCGCACGTCAGAACCCTTGAAAGTCGAGGAAATGTCCGAAGAATTCTACCGCATCAAGCGCTTGCCCCCCTATGTCATCGCCGAAGTGAACGCGATGCGGGCAGCCGCGCGAGCGGGCGGAGAGGACATTATCGACCTCGGCATGGGCAATCCGGACCTGCCGCCGCCCGACCATGTCATCGAAAAGCTGTGCGAGGTGGCGCGCAAGCCCGACGCGCATGGCTATTCGCAGTCCAAGGGCATTCCCGGCCTGCGCCGGGCCCAGGCCAATTATTACGGTCGCCGCTTCGGGGTCGAGCTCGATCCCGAGAGCGAAGTCGTCGTGACCATGGGTTCGAAGGAGGGCCTGGCCAGCCTCGCCACCGCGATCACCGCGCCGGGCGACGTGGTGCTGGCGCCCAACCCGAGCTACCCGATCCACACCTTCGGCTTCATCATCGCCGGCGCCACGATCCGTGCGGTGCCGACCACGCCCGACGACGCCTATTTCGAAAGCCTCGAGCGCGCGATGAACTTCACCGTGCCGCGCCCCTCGATCCTCGTCGTCAACTATCCGTCGAACCCGACCGCGGAGACGGTGGACCTCGCCTTCTACGAGCGCCTCGTGGCCTGGGCGCGCGAGAACCAGGTGTGGATCCTCTCCGACCTCGCCTATTCCGAGCTCTATTTCGACGGCAAGCCGACGCCGTCGATCCTGCAGGTGAAGGGCGCCAAGGACGTGGCGATCGAATTCACCTCGCTCAGCAAGACCTATTCGATGGCCGGCTGGCGGATGGGGTTCGCGGTGGGCAACCGCCAGCTGATCGCGGCGATGTCGCGGGTGAAATCCTATCTCGATTACGGCGCCTTCACGCCGATCCAGGCCGCCGCCTGCGCCGCGCTGAACGGCCCGCAGGACATCGTCGAGAAGAACCGCCAGCTCTACCACAAGCGCCGCGACGTGATGGTGGAGAGCTTCGCCCGCGCCGGCTGGGAGATCCCCTCCCCGCGCGCCTCGATGTTTGCCTGGGCGCCGCTGCCGCCCGCGCTGGCGCATCTCGGCAGCCTGGAGTTCTCCAAGCAGCTGCTGACCCATGCCAAGGTCGCGGTGGCGCCGGGCGTGGGCTATGGCGAGAATGGCGAAGGCTATGTGCGCATCGCGATGGTGGAAAACGAACAACGCCTCCGCCAGGCCGCGCGCAACGTGAAGAAGTATCTCCAGTCGATGGGGGTCAACACGCCGGCGGCGAACGCGGGGTGATGACGGCGATGCGGCAGTTCTTCTATACTGCCGCTGCGAATGACATGGGCTTCCCATGATGCGAGCCCCCGCTGCTGCAACGGCGGGGGCTCATTCCCTGCCTTTCTCAAATCCCATTGTCATTCCCGCGAAGGCGGGGATCCATTGGGGCTGACGCTGCGGTTCCAGCCGCGAGCGCACTGGCGAAGGGATCCCCGCCTTCGCGGGGATGACGACGGGTTTGTGGATGGCGCCGGTCTCCAGAAACGGCACGCCCGCATGCGCACCCCGCACTTGCGAACCGCCCCCCGCTCGGGGCAAAGCCCGCCCCCATGTCCCGCCCCGGTTTCCCCTTCTCCACCCGCTTCCGCGTCCGCTATTCCGAGATCGACGGGCAGAAGATCGTCTTCAACTCGCGCTATCTCGAATATGCCGATGTCGGGCTCACCGAATTCTGGCGCTGGGCGGATCTGGCCAGACTGGGCCCGGAATGGCTGGAGGCGGAATTCAACGTCGTCCGCGCGCAGGTCGAATATAAGGCGCCGTTCCGCTTGGACGATCTGGTCGAGGTGTTCGTCCGGGTCGAGCGGCTCGGCAACAGCAGCATGACGATGCGCGCCGATCTCTGCCACGCCGAAACCGGGGTGCTCCACGCCGAGGTGGAGCTGATCAGCGTCCATCTCGATCTGGACACGCGGCGCCCCAAGCCCATCCCGGACTCGGTCCGCGCCGCGTTGCTCGCGATCGGCGGCTAGACCACCACGTCGGCAAAGGCGCCGCCCTGGGCGCGGCCCAGCTTGCGCTTCATCTCGTCCTCGATCTCCTGGCGGATCGCCGCCTGTTTTTCGGGGGCGAGCTGGTCGAATTGTTGCTGGGTGAGGCTGTGGCGCTTGAGCACGGCCTCCTTGGTGCGCTCGGCCGGGCTCTTTCGCGCCTCGCGCAGAAAGGCTTCGGCGGTCTCGTCGACGGGGCTGCCAGCGCTGCCGCGGGTCGCAGCGCTGCCCGCCACGCCCTTCACCCCGTTGATGCCAACCGTCGAAATACCGAACGTCATGCGCAAATTTCCCTGATGCACAGGCGCATTATAGAAGCATTTACGCTTTCGGGAGCGAGGGCCGGCACTTACTCGGCGGCGCGGGCTTCTTCGGCATCCTCGTCAGGCAGCGCCCAGAGAAGGTCGCCCTTGCCCAGCACGCGGCCGTCCTGCGCCTGTACCGTCACCGGTGCGATCGGCTTGCGGTCCCGCGCGTCGACCAGGATCGGCGAGGCCGGCACGCCGGTTTCCCATCGCTCGCCCCATTGGCGCAGCGCCACCATCGTCGGCAGCAGCGCATGCCCCTTGTCGGTGAGGCGATATTCCACCTTGCGGCGATCGTCGGCACAGGGAACGCGGGCAAGGATACCATGCTCCACCAGCCGCGCGAGGCGATTGGCGAGGATGTTGCGGGCGATGCCCAGCTCGCTCTGAAATTCCTCGAAATGGCGGATGCCGTTGAACGCGCCGCGCAGGATCAGGAACGACCAGCGCTCGCCCATCGCCTCCAGCGCCGCCGGCAGGCTGCATTCCCGCGCCATCGCCCGCAGCGTTTCTCGAACGGCTCCACCCATGGCCGCACCCTATCGTAAAATCCGAAGGTGTAAAACCGGGTGCGGCGCCGAGTCGGAGCCACAAGGGTGCGCCGAAGTGCCCCCTATCCCTCAAATCGGTTGCAAAAACCGCGCCGGTCACGCCATCTAGGCGCTGTGCTGCGTCAGTATGAACTTGTAGACCGGGTCCTCTCCTACGACCCCGAAGCCGATGAGGCATTGCTCAACCGGGCCTATGTCTTCTCGGTCAACGCCCATGGCTCGCAGAAGCGCGCTTCCGGCGACCCCTATTTCAGCCACCCGATCGAGGTGGCCGGCATCCTTACCGACCTGCATCTCGACGACGAGACGATCGCGACGGCGATCCTCCACGACACGATCGAGGACACGGTGGCGACGCCGGAGGAGATCCAGCGGCTGTTCGGCGCCAATGTCGCCCGCATGGTGGACGGCGTCACCAAGCTCTCCAAGATCGAAGCGCAGACCGAAAGCGAGCGCGCCGCCGAGAATCTCCGCAAGTTCCTGCTGGCGATGTCCGACGACATTCGCGTGCTGCTGGTGAAGCTCGCCGATCGCCTGCACAACATGCGCACGCTCCACTTCATCAAGAAGGAGGAGAAGCGCCGCCGCATCGCCCGCGAGACGATGGACATCTATGCCCCGCTCGCCGAGCGTATCGGCATGTACGAGTTCATGAAGGAGATGCAGACGCTCGCCTTCCGCCAGCTCGAACCCGAAGCCTATGAATCGATTACCCGCCGGCTGGACAGCTTCCGTGTCGAAGGCGAGGACCGGGTGCTCAAGATCGCCTCGGGCCTCAAGCTGCTGCTCGGGCGCGGCGGCATCAACGCCGAGGTGACGGGGCGCGAAAAGCATCCCTATTCGATCTGGAAGAAGATGTCCGAGCGCCATGTCAGCCTCGAACAGCTTTCCGACATCATGGCGTTCCGCGCCATCGTCGACACCGAGGAGGAATGCTACCGCGCGCTCGGCGTGATCCACCGCCGCTGGCCGATGGTGCCGGGGCGGTTCAAGGATTACATCTCGACGCCGAAGCGCAACGGCTATCGCTCGCTCCACACCACGGTGATGCATGCCGGCGACACGCGCGTCGAAGTGCAGATCCGGACCCGCGACATGCATGCCCAGGCCGAGTTCGGCCTCGCCGCGCACTGGGCCTACAAGCAGAGCGCGGTCCGGCCCGACACCCAGGTCAGCTGGATCCGCGACCTGATCGAGATCCTCGAACATGCCGAGAGCCCGGAAGAACTGCTCGAGCACACGCGCATGGCGATGTACCAGGATCGCATCTTCGCCTTCACCCCCAAGGGCGAGCTGATCCAGCTGCCCAAGGGCGCGACCCCGATCGACTTCGCCTATGCGGTGCACACCGATCTCGGCGACCAGTCGGTCGGCGCCAAAGTCAACGGCAAGGTGGTGCCGCTGCGCACCGAGATCGAACAGGGCGATCAGGTTCAGATCCTGCGATCGAAGGCGCAGGAGCCGCAGCCCAACTGGCTCAACTTCGCGATCACCGGCAAGGCGCGCGCGGCGATCCGCCGGCACCTCCGCCACAAGGAGCGCGACGAGACGATCCGGCTGGGCCGCAAGCTCTACGAGGATATCGTCGCCCGCCTCCCTGCGCCCCCGGGCGAAGGGGCGCTGGGCGAGGCGCTGAAGCGACTGAAGCTGGCCGATCCGGAATCGCTGATGGAGGCGATCGCCCGCCGCAGCCTGACCGACCGGCAGGTCATGGAAGCGGTGATGCCCGGCTCGGCCAGCGGCGAGGACGACCAGCTGCCGCCGCAGCATCACGCCATCGACATCAAGGGCCTCACCCCGGGCGTTGCGTTCACCTACGCCGAGGATTGCTGCCCGGTGCCGGGCGACCGCATCCTCGGCGTGCGCCAGCCCGACCAGCCGATCGTCGTCCACCGCATCGACTGCCCGAGCCTCGCGACGGTGGAAGAGGCGGACTGGGTGGACCTCACCTGGGGCGACAAGGCCGATGGCGGCGTCGCCGAGATCGCGGTGACGCTGAAGAACGAACCGGGCGCGCTGGGCACGGTCGCGACGCTGATCGGCCAGCACAAGGCGAACATCCTCGGGCTGCGGCTCGACAATCGCGACACGACCTTCCACACCAACACGATCGACCTCGAAGTGCGCAACGCCGCGCACCTGATGAAGCTGCTCGCGGCGCTGCGCGCGGCAGATGCAGTGAGCTCCGCCGAGCGGGTCTGACGATGGTTCTTGCCCCCACCCTCCACGGGCGAGGGAGGGGGCTGGACCCCGCGCCATTCCGCGCTACCCTCCCCGCATCAGACCTATCGGAGGGGGAACACCGTGGACCGTCGACACTTCCTCGCAACGTCGAGCACCGCCGCGCTCGCCGCGCTGATCCCGGCCGCCGCGCGCGCGGCGGTGGCCGGCACCCGCGATGCCGAGATCAACGCCGTCTACAACCAGATCGTCGCCCAGCGCATCCAGCGCTCGCCGGAATTCGCCACCTCGCTCGGCTTCGACAAGGGCCCCAACGCGCCTCTCAAGCACAAGCTCAGCGACGGCAGCCCCGCCGCCAAGGCACGCAATCTTGCCGATACCAAGGCCGCGATCGCGAAGGTCGAGGCGTTCGACCCCGCGACGCTGTCCGAAGCCGCGCGGCTCGATCGCGAGGTCGTGCTGTATTCGCTGCGTAGCGCAACGGTGGCGCAGGACAGGTTCCAGATCGACTCGGTCGGCCGTCCCTTCCCGATCTTCCAGCAGGGCGGCGCCTATTTCTCGACGCCGGACTTCCTCAACACCAGCCACACCATCGTCACCCAGGATGATGCCGAGGCCTATCTCGATCGCCTCGATGCCCTTGCCGGCGTGCTCGACCAGGACACCGCCGATCAGAAGGCGGCGGCGGGTCGCGGGTTGGTCGCGCCTGGCTTTTGCCTCGAGCTCACCCTGGCCCAGATGGCCAAGCTGCGGCAGCCCGACCCGGCGGCGAACACGCTCACCCAGTCGCTCGTCCGCCGCGCGACGGCCAAGGGGCTCACCGGCGACTGGCAGGCCCGCGCCGCGACGATCGTCGGCGACAAGGTCTATCCCGCGCTCGATCGCCAAGTTGCGCTGATCCAGCAGCTGCACGCCAAGGGCCGTACCTCCGCCGGCCTGTGGGACGTGCCGCGCGGCGAGGAGATCTACGCCGCCGCGCTGGAGCAATGGACCACCACCAGCTTCACTCCCGATCAGGTCCACAAGATGGGCCAGGAACAGGTGGCGGAGATCAGCGCCCAGCTCGATGCGCTGCTCAAGGCGCAGGGCCTGACCCAGGGGAGCGTCGGCGAGCGGCTGTCCGCGCTCAACGCGCGCGCCGACCAGCTCTATCCGGGTACGGCGGAGGGCCGCACCGCGCTGATCGCGGGGCTCAACACCGGCGTGCAGGAAATCGCCGCGCTGCTCCCCAAGGCATTCCTCAACCCGAACAAGGCGCCGCTGGAGATCCGCGCGGTGCCGGTGGAGATCCAGGACGGCGCCTCGAACGGCTATTACACCCGCGCCGCGCTGGATGGCTCGCGCCCGGCGATCTACTGGATCAACCTCAAGAGCGTGCACGACTGGCCCAAATACAGTCTGCCCTCGCTGACCTTCCACGAAGGCCTGCCCGGCCACCATCTCCAGATCAGCACCGCGCAGGCGGCGGAAGGCCCGCTGATCCGCAAGTTCGGCTTCTTCAGCGCCTATACCGAAGGCTGGGCGCTCTACGCGGAGCAGCTTGCCGACGAGATCGGCGCCTATCATGGGGGCCTGGAGCGCGCCGGCTATCTCCAGTCCTTCCTGTTCCGCGCCGCGCGGCTGGTGGTGGATACCGGCATCCACACCAAGCAGTGGAGCCGCGAGCAGGCGACCGACTATCTGGTCGCCACCACCGGCTTCCCGCGCGCCCGCTCGCAGCGCGAGGTGGAGCGCTATTGCACCCAGCCCGGCCAGGCCTGTGCCTACAAGCTCGGCCACATCGCCTGGACGCGGGCGCGGGCCAATGCGCAGAAGATCGCGGGGCCGAAGTTCGACCTCAAGCAGTTCCACGAGGTGATCCGCCTCGGCGCGATGCCGCTCACCATGTTCGAACGGCTGGTCGAGGAGCGCGCCAAAGCGATGGCGTGAGGCGGGAGCTTCTCCCGGTTGGGCAGGGTAATCGCGTCGAACAAGATATCACGTCATCCCCGCGAAGGCGGGGATCCATTCGCGCTGCATTGGCGGCCCTTCCCCCAGCGCCGAGGGCAATGGATTCCCGCCTTCGCGGGAATGACGATCGTTGGGGGAGGGGCGCGGCCCTCTCGCCTCGACTGCAACACCCCCTGCCCTACGCGGAAAGATATAGTTCGCGCGCGGGCCGGTGGCCTTCGAACTCCCCGGCCCGCGCGCAGGATCAGGCGGCCCCGGTCGCCTGATCCATGAGCTTTTTGGCCAGCGCGATCGCCTCGGCCTCCTGCATCTTGCCGGCCTGCACCTCGTCGGCGATTTCGAGCAGCCGGCCGGCGACCACCGTGCCCGCCTGCGCCGCCTCGGTGATACGGATGCCGCCCTTGGCGTTCGCAATGCGATCCCATTCGGCGCGGATCGCCGCCCAATAGCCCTTGGTCGCGGCCCAATAGGCATCGGCCGCCTCCACGTCATAGCCGTCGAAGCGGGTATAGCTGTTGAGCACATATTCCTGGACGACCGGCTGCAGCGTGCCGTCGATCATCCCCATCTTGGTGTTGTCCTGCCAATGGACCCAGCCGTTCGGGGTCGGCTGGTGGCGGTTGATGCCGAGATAGCGGTCATAGACGGGCCCGCGCACCGCATCGCGCCGGGCGAGCGGCCGCCACGTCCAGTTGGAGCGCCAGCGGCGCACGCCGCCCTCGGTGGTCCATTGCCCCCAGCCGCCATAGCGCGGGCTGTCATCGACCTGGTAGACGGTCTGCGACCAGCGGCCGCGGCGCATCGGCTCGGGCACCGCTTCCCATTTCCATTCGTTCGGCCCTGCATAGACGAGCACGCGCGCGGGCTCATACTCCCAGTCCTGGCGCCAATGCTTGATCACCATGGTCTTGCCGCCCTGCTCCACCACCAGCAGGTGCTGGAGCATGATCTTGCGGCCGGTATCCTCGATCACCCGCACCACTTCATGCCCGCCGGAGATCGCGCGGTCGATCGGCGTATAGTCGGCGCGCCAGGCGGTCGCTTCCTGCATGTCGAAGCGGACCTTGAAGGTGCCCGCCATGGCGAGGATGTCGCGCCGGTCGGCCGCGAACGACGCCTGTTCCTCGGCGGCGCTGCGCGGCTTGACCGGTCCGTCCGCCGCGGCGGGAAGGGCCGGCAGCGTCGCCAGCAGGCTCAGGGCAAGCAGCCCGATATGTCGAAACGTCATGATGTCCCCTCCGATGCTCAGAAGCGGTAGCTGATCGAGACGCTGCCGTTGCGTCCCGGCTGGGTGTAGGCGTCGGTGATCGTCGAGCTGGCGGCGAGGCCGCGCACGTCGTTCCACCAGGCATATTTCTTGTCGAACAGGTTGAAGACGCCCGCGCGCAGCGTGAGACCGTCGGTCACCCGGAAGAAGGCGGTGGCGTCGACGATGGTGAAGGCGTCCGGGCGGAAGCAGGCGGCGGTGCACACGCCGCTGGTGGCGTTCGCCTCCTTGCGGGTGCTGTGCGTCACGATCAGCTGGCCGCCGAAGGCCCCGTCCGGCGCGCGATAGCCGAGCCCGCCGACGATCTTCGCCGGGTCGACGGTGGAGAGCGACGCCCTGGCGCCGTTCCGGATCACGTCGCCATCGGCATAGGCGAAGGCGAGATTGGCGCTGAAGCCGCGGTCGAGCTGCGCATCCACCCGCCCTTCGATGCCGTTCACCCGCGCCTCGTCGAGGTTGATGAACTGGTACACCGCCGGATTGGCGGGAGTGAACGCGCCGCCGACGACTTCCTGCGAGATGAAATTGTCGTAATCGGCATGGAAGCCGGTCAGCTGCACGCGCACCCCGCCGCCGCCGAAGCGGATGCCGCCCTCGACGCTGCGGCTGGTTTCCGGCCGCAGATTGGGATTGGGCTCCGAGCGATAGCCGAAGGCGAGGTTCTGGAAGAACTGGTTGACCTGGCTCGGCTCGGGCGCCTTGAAGCCCTGGGCATAGTTGGCGAACAGGCTCAGCCCGCTGCCCAGCGCCACCGTCGCACCGATCTTGGGCGAGACGCGCGAGCCGCTCTGGCTGGCCGAGTTGAACGCAGGCAGCGCGGCATCCTGCTTCGGATCGAGCGCATAATGATCGAAGCGCAGCGCCGGGAACAGCGTCACCGGGCCGAGGCTGATCTCGTCCGAGACGAACAGGCCCGCCAGCGTGAAGTCGGTGATCGGAAAGGCGCGGGTGGGATAGGTCTCGCCCGCCGGCGGCACGGTGCCGTCGCGGATACCCTCCTGCCGGGTGCGGCTGGCATCGGCGCCGATGATGAGCCGGTGGCGGAGCGCGCCCGTCTCATAGCCGAGCACGATCTCGCCCGATCCGCCGAACACGCGGTTGTCGAAGGTGTTCAGCCGGGTGCGATCGGCAAGGGTGACGCGATCCTCGGCGGAGAACTGGCTGTCCTCGGCCTGCTGCCAGTAGAGGCTCAGCCGGGTGCGCTGGATCGCGCCCTGGCCGGACCAGGTCCAGTCGAACGCCGCGCGCTTGCGCCTGGTCTTGTCGTTGGCGGTGGTGCCGGCGACGCTGGCGCTGACGCTGGTCAGCACGTTGCTGTCCATCCGGTTGTCGAGATATTCCCCGGTCAGCCGCAGCTTGTGCCCGGTGCCGGGTTCATAGACGATGCGGCCGAGCACCGCGTTGGAATCGCCGTCCTGCGGGTTGGGTTCGGTGCGCGCAGCGCCGACACCACCGACACGGCCCTTGTTGTCCAGCTCGGAAAAGTCGCGGCGGGTATAGGCAATCATCGCCGACCAGTCGCCCGACCTGCCCGCCAAGATGCCGGTCTCGCTCCATTCCTGGTCGGACGATTGGTAGCCCGCGCGCACCAGCCCGCCCACCGACTTGCCGCCGGTCAGGAAATCGGCCGGATCGGCGGTGGTGAAGCTGATCGCGCCGGCGAGACCGTCGCTGCCATAGAGCGCCGACGCTGGTCCGCGCAGGATCTCCACCGATTTGACCAGGCCGAGATCGACATAGTCGCCGCGCCCCACGCTCTGCGCGCCGAAGGTGAACCCGTCGGGCACGCGCACGCCGTCCACCTGGATCAGCACGCGGTTGCCGCCGATGCCGCGGACCACGAAGCCCTCATTGCCCGCGCGGCCCGTGGTGCCCGACGCCGCGCCGAAGCGCGCCGGCTGCCGGGGTACGCTGATGCCGGGCTCGAACCGCACCAGATCCTTGACGTCGCCCACCAGCTGGTCCGCCATCTTCTCGTCGGTCACCACTGTGACCGTCGCCGGCACCTTTTGCGTATCGGTGGCGAGCCGGGTCGCGGTGACGGTGATCGACGCGGGATCGGGCGCGGCATCCTCTCCGGCGGTGGCAGGCGTCTGCTGGACCTGCGCAACGGCGGGCGCGGCGGACAAATAGGCGAACAGGCTCGCCGCCCCGGCCAGGCGGACGATGGAATGGATCACGAAGGCTCCCCTTAATTGCGATTGCGAGTGCGTCGCATTCGCTATAGCTGCAAAGGCGATGCTGTCAAATCCGTTCCGTAACGATTTCGCGCCCTGCCCGTGGTTGCCGCGACGGGAACGGGGCGCCACAAGGACGGTTGCCTTTCCCGTGTCCGCGAGCCCGCCATGTTCCGACTGCCCCGCACTGCCACCGCCCCCTTCTGTCCTTCGGAGGTGCGCGGCACGGTGAGCATTCCCGCAAACCTGCCCCCGCTCGCCAAGCTGCTGCGTTATATGGGCCCAGGCCTGCTGGTCTCGGTCGGCTATATCGATCCCGGCAACTGGGCGACCGATATCGAGGCGGGCTCGCGCTACGGCTATGGCCTGCTGTTCATCATCCTCGCCTCCAGCGCCGCCGCGATGCTGCTGCAGTCGCTCTGCGCCCGGCTGGGCATTGCCACGGGCCGCGACCTCGCCCGGCTGGTGCGCGATCGCTATTCGCCGGGCGTGGCGAAGACGCTGTGGGTGTTCGCCGAACTCGCGATCATCGCCACCGATATCGCCGAAGTGCTGGGCAGCGCGCTCGCCTTCCAGCTGCTGCTCGGCATCCCGCTCTGGATCGGCGTGCTGATCACCGCGCTGGACGTGGTGATCGTGCTGAGCCTGAAGGGCCAGGGCTTCCGCCAGCTGGAGGCGATCATGCTCGGGCTGGTCGGCACCGTCGCCGCCTGCTTCGTGGTGCAGCTGTTCCTTTCGCCGCCGGACGGGGGCGCGGTGCTGGCGGGCATGGTGCCGGACGCCACCCGCCTCGCCGATCCCCATGCGCTCTATCTCGCGATCGGCATCCTCGGCGCGACGGTGATGCCGCACAATCTCTACCTGCACAGCTCGGTGGTGCAGACCCGCGTCTCGGGGCCCGACGAACCGGCCAAGCGCGAGGCGATGCGCTATGCCCAGTTCGACATCATCGCCGCATTGCTCGCCGCGACCTTCGTCAATGCCGCGATCCTGATCGTCGCCGGATCCGCCTTCCACGCGAACGGCAATACCGGCGTGCGCGAGATCGAGGATGCCTATCGCCTGCTCGAGCCCGCGACCGGCGCGGCGATCGCGGCGCCGCTGTTCGGCATCGCGCTGCTCGCCTCGGGCCAGAGCGCCACCTTCACCGGCACCATCGCGGGCCAGGTGATCCTGGAGGGATTCCTCGACCTCAAGATCCCCTGCTGGGTCCGCCGCGTGATCACGCGCGGGCTGGCGCTGATCCCGGCGCTGGTCGGCGTGCTGCTGCTCGGCGACGGCGCGGTCGGGCGGCTGCTGGTGCTGACCCAGGTGGTGTTGTCCGCCGGGCTGCCCTTCGCGATGGCGCCGCTGCTGCTGCTCAGCGCCGATCGCACGCTGATGGGGCGTTTCGCCGCGCCGGCTTGGTTGCAGGCGATCGGCTGGCTGCTGTTCGTCGCGATCAGCGGGGCCAATGTCTGGCTCGTTTCGAGCCTGTTCGCCTGACGCGCACCCGCTCGACGCGCAGTTCCGGCGGCGCTACAGAGCGGCGATCATGAACCGTCCCCAGCTTTCCGTCGTCGTCCCCTGCTACAACGAAGAAGCATGTCTCGACATGCTCCACGGCCGCGTCAGCGCCGCCGCGCGCGCGGCAGTCGGCGACTCCTACGAGATCGTTTTCGTCAATGACGGGTCGCGCGATCGCAGCTGGGAAGTGATGCAGCGCCTGTCCGCCGCCGACCCGCATCTCGTCGCGATCAACCTGTCGCGCAACCATGGCCACCAGCTCGCGCTCACCGCCGGGCTGGACCTGTGCGCCGGCGAACAGATCCTCATCATCGACGCCGATCTGCAGGACCCGCCCGAGCTGCTGACCGAGATGCGCGCGACCATGGCCGCGCAGGGCGCCGACGTGGTCTATGCCGTCCGCCGCAAGCGCGAGGGCGAGAGCCTGTTCAAGAAGGCGACCGCGGCGGTGTTCTACCGCATGCTCGATCGCATCACCGATACGCCGATCCCGCTCGACACCGGCGACTTCCGGCTGATGAGCCGGCGCGCGCTCGACGCGCTGCTGTCGCTGCCCGAACAGGCGCGGTTCATCCGCGGCATGGTCGCCTGGATCGGCTTCCGACAGGTGCCCTTCGTCTATGATCGGGCCGAGCGGCATGCGGGCGAGACCAAATATCCGCTGGGCAAGATGATCCGCTTCGCGCTCGACGCGATCACCGGCTTCTCGACCGCGCCGCTGCGCTTCGCCAGCCATGTCGGGCTGCTGCTGACGGCGGCCTCGGTGCTGCTGATCCTCTACATCCTGATCGCCTGGGCTATGGGCCATGCGATCCAGGGCTGGACCTCGACGATGCTGGTCGTCGTGGTGATCGGCGCGGTGCAGATGTTCGTGCTGGGGATGATCGGCGAGTATCTCGGCCGGCTCTATGTCGAATCGAAGCGGCGGCCGCTGTACCTGATCGCCGATGTCACCGGGCCGGCGCAGGCGCATGCCTCGCTGGGCTACCGCCAGCAGGACTCGGGGACGATCAGCGTGTCGCCACAGGCGCGGCACAACGACGCGGCGGAGTAGCCCCGGCTACCCCCTCACCCTCCCATCGCTGCGCGATGGGCCCCTCCCTCTCCCAAAGGGAGAGCGGTTAAAGTCTGCCTCCCTTTGGAAGAGGGAGGGAGCCGCGAAGCGGCGGAAGGGTGAGGGTGCCCCACCCTTCCCGCATCGCCCTCACCCCTTCGGCTCGGCGATCACGATGATCGACAGCCCCGGCGGCATCGGCAGCCGGCCCAGCAGATGCCGCTCCAGCCCGAAGATCGTCTCGAACGTCTTGTTGAGCACGGCCGGCGGCGGCGAATCGTCGCTGTCGTCCTTGCCCATCAGCTTGCCGGCAAAGCGCGCCGCCACCGCGACCGGGAACAGCAGCGAGTTGAACCAGCGCAGCTTGCGCCACTTCAGCCCCGCGTTCTCCAGCGACGCGAGCAGCGTGCGCTTCGAGTAGCGCCGCTTGTGGTGGTTCACCACGTCGTGCGCGCTCCACATCCACTGGTGCGCGGGCACCGTGATCAGGATCTTGCCGCCGGGCTTGAGCACGCCGGCCATCGCCTTGAGCGCGGCCACATCGTCCTCGATATGCTCGACCACGTCGAGCACCGCGACCAGATCATAGCTGGCCGGTTCGACCCCCGTCAGTTCGGGCAGCGGCGAGGCACCGACCGGCTTGCCCAGCCGCGCGCTGGCGATATCCCGGGCCGCCGGATCGATCTCGATCGCATCCACGTCCCCGAACGCGCCGAGCATCGGCAGATTGTGCCCGGTGCCGCAGCCGATCTCGAGGATCCTGGCGTCCTTCGGCACCGCGCCGTAGCGGGCGAGATAGTCGGCGAGGATGTCGCGGCGGGCGCGGTACCACCAATGGGTGGAATCATGCGCCGCCATGCGGTCGTAGACGATGCGATCCATGTCAGCCGAAAACCCACAAGCGATTAAGTGCGAAGGTGGCGAAAGGCGTGACGAACACCGCCGGCACCAGCGGCCACCAGGTGGGGCCATGGACCCAGGGGCCGGTCAGCACCCAGGTGAAGGCGGCGTTCATCAGCATGCCCGCCGATTGCACGACGAAGAACTTGAATTTCAGCGCCGAATTCTCCTCGGCGCCATGCCCCTGGAAGCTCCAGCGGCTGTGGAAGACATAACCGAATACCACCGCCACCAGAAAGCCGGCCACCGAGGCCAGCACCGGCCAGATCACATAGGTGGCGAGCGGCCAGTAGACGGCCGCGTATACCACGGTCGAGAGCCCGCCGACGATCACGAACCGGATCAGCTGCCCCAGCACACCGCTGGCGCGCAATGCTTCCACTCTCTGAAGTACCGCCGTCACTCTTGCTTGCCCTTGGACCCTGCCCCGCCCTAATGCGCGGCAGCATCTGAGGAAAGCGATTTTGACGCCCAACCACGCCCGGCTTTTCCGCCTTCGAGACGAATTCGACCGCAACTGGGTGGTGTGGACGCTGTTCGCCTGGGTCTGCGTAGCGGTGTGGTTCATCGCGCAGCGCCAGGGCAACATCTACTGGCTGACGCTGGGCGACACCGACGACAATATGCGGCTGATGCAGGTCCGCGCGCTGCTCGCCGGCCAGGGCTGGTACGATCTGCGCCAGTATCGGATGGACCCGGCGCTGGGCGGGTTCGACATCCACTGGTCGCGCATCGTCGACCTGCCGATCGCCGGGCTGATCCTGCTGCTCAAGCCCTTTGTCGGCATGGCGACCGCGGAGAAATGGGCGTGCGGCGTGGCACCGCTGCTCCCGCTGTCGGTCACCATGGTCGGCCTCTCGCTCACCGTGCGCCGCCTCGTCGCGACCCTCGCCTGGCCGATCGCACTCGTGCTGCTGGTGACCGTGTGCACGACGACGCTGCCGATGTACGCGCCGCTGCGGATCGACCATCATGGCTGGCAGCTCGCCGCGCTGGCGATCACGGTCGCCGGCATTGCCGATCCCAGAGGTGCACGCGGCGGCGCGACGGTCGGGCTGGGGAGCGCCTTCTCGCTCTCGATCGGGCTGGAGCTGCTGCCCTTCTGCGCGATGGCGGGCGCGCTCCTCGGCTTGCGCTGGATATGGGATGCCGCCGAGCGCCCCCGGCTGATGGTCTATGGCCTTACCTTGGGCGGCGGCTCGGCGATCGGCTTCGTCGTCTTCGCGTCCAATGCCAACCAGGCGATGCGCTGCGATGCGCTGACGCCCGTCTGGCTGAGCGTGCTGGTCGCGGCAGGCGCGCTGCTCGTGGCGCTGACGCTGGCCAACCCCGCGTCGCGCTGGGTGCGGCTGGCGCTGGCGGTGGTCGCCGGCGGGATGATCGTCGCGGGCTTCGTACACTTTTTCCCGCAATGCCTCGGCCGCCCCGAACAGGTGTCCGACGAGCTCTACAAGACGTGGCTGTCGAACGTGCGCGAAGCGCGACCGATCTATCGTCACCCCGCCACCACCGCGGTGCCCGTGGCGATCGTCGCCGGTCTGGGCCTGCTCGGTGCGCTGCTGGCGATATGGGCCGCGCGGCGCAGCCCCAGGCTGGTCGGCTGGGTAGCGATCGCGCTGTTCACCGCCTTCGCCGCCGCGATGCTGCTGTGGCAGATGCGTGCGGCGCCGGGCGCGCAGCTGCTCGCCGTGCCCGGCATCACCGCGCTGATCTGGATCCTGGTGCCGCTGCTCGTCCGGCGCGGGCCGCTGTGGCTGCGGATCGGCGTGGCGGTGCTCGCCTTTGCCGGCGTCGGCATCGCCGCCAGCGGCGTCAAGATGCCCTGGGCGAACAAGGCTGCGGGGAAGGCCGGCAGCGACAAGGTGCGCCAGGCCAACATCGCCTGCACCCGGACCTCGCAACTGCGCACGCTCGATGCGATCCCCGCCGCGACGATGTTCACCCAGGTCGATCTCGGGCCCCGGCTGATCGTGGTGACCCATCACAATGCGGTGGCCGGCCCCTATCACCGCAACGGTCAGGCGATCCTCGACGTCCACCATGCCTTTACCGGCCCGGCCGACGGCTTCCGCCCGATCGCCGCGCGCCACAAGGCCAGCTATCTGCTGCTCTGCCCCAACATGGCCGAGACCACCGTGTATCGCTCGCATAACCCCGCCGGCTTCTACGCGCAGCTCGCCAAGGGGCAGGTGCCGGACTGGCTGGAGCCGGTGGAGCTTCCCGAGGGCTCGCCCTACAAATTGTGGAAGATCCGCTACCAGGGTCAGTGACCCGCCGGGTGGATGGACGGAAGGGCCATGGCGCGGCTACAGCAGCCCCATGCCCGCAACCCCCGCCTGGCCGCCGCAATCCGCCCCTCGCCTGTTCGTTCAGGGTCCGCTCGAACCGGGCATGCGCCGGATCGACGGCCCCCAGGCGCATTATCTGGGGTCGGTGATGCGGCTGAAGCCGGGCGAGGCGGTGAAGCTGTTCGACGGCACCAGCGGCGAATGGCTGGGCATCGCCCGCGATGTCGGCAAGCGCGACCTGACGCTGGAGATTACCGAGCAGCTCCGCCCGCATGAGGCCGTGCCCGACCTGTGGCTCTGCGCCGCGCCGATCAAGAAGGGCCGGATCGACTGGGTAGCCGAAAAAGCGTGTGAACTAGGCGTCGCCCGCCTCGTCCCCGTGCTCACCCGCCGCACCGTGATCGACCGGCTCAACCTCGATCGCCTGCGTGCCCACATGATCGAGGCCGCCGAGCAATGCGGCCGCACCGCCCTGCCCGAGCTGGTCGAGCCGGTGAAGCTCCCCGCCCTGCTCCGCGACTGGCCGGCGGAGCGCGCGCTGTTCTTCGCCGACGAGACCGGCGGCATGCCCGCGCTGGAGGCGATGCGCGCCCATCCCGGCCCCGCCGCAATCCTGGTCGGGCCGGAGGGCGGCTTCGACGCCGAGGAACGCGAATCGATCCGCGCCGTTCCGCAAGCCATCGGCATCGCGCTCGGCCCCCGCATCCTGCGCGCCGAGACCGCGGCGGCGGCGGCGGTGAGCCTGTGGATGGGGGCCGCGGGGGACTGGTAACCGAACGGTACAATAATCCGCTGGCGTGGTTTCGTCGGCATCGCTAAGGGCGCGAAAATGAGCACCAAGACCGTTTCGACCAAGACCGCGGCGGTCATCGAGGATCGCGCCCAGCTGGTGGAATATTTCGCGCATGGCGAGAAGCCGGCCGAGCGCTGGCGCATCGGCACCGAGCATGAGAAGTTCGTCTACTGGATGGACGGCAGCCACCGCGCGCCGAGCTATGAAGAGCGCGGCGGCATCCACGCGCTGCTGATCGGCCTCACCGAATTCGGCTGGAAGCCGATCTATGAGGGCGAGCACGTCATCGCCCTGTCGGGCCCGGACGGCGCGATCAGCCTGGAGCCCGCCGGCCAGTTCGAGCTGTCCGGCGCGCCGCTCGAAAACCTGCACGACACCTGCGCCGAAACCGGCCGCCACCTCAAGCAGGTGAAGGCCGTGGGCGACCGGCTGGGCATCGGCTTTCTCGGCATGGGCATGTGGCCGGACAAGACCCGCGCCGAGCTGCCGATCATGCCCAAGGGCCGCTACGAGATCATGCTGCGCCACATGCCGCTCGTGGGGAGCCTCGGGCTCGACATGATGCTGCGCACCTGCACGATCCAGGTGAACCTGGACTATGCCAGCGAAGCCGACATGGCGAAGAAGTTCCGCGTCGGCCTTGCGCTCCAGCCGCTGGCGACCGCGCTGTTCGCCAATTCGCCCTTCACCGAGGGCAAGCCCAACGGCTATCTCTCCTATCGCAGCCATATCTGGTCGGACACCGATCCGGCGCGCACCGGCATGCTGCCCTTCGTGTTCGAGGACGGCTTCGGCTATGAGCGCTATGCCGATTACGCCCTCGATGTGCCGATGTACTTCGTCTACCGCGACGGCAAATATATCGACGCGGCGGGCCTCAGCTTCCGCGACTTCCTGAAGGGCGAGCTGTCGGTCCTGCCGGGCGAGCTGCCGACGATGGACGACTGGGCCGACCATCTCTCCACCGCCTTCCCCGAAGTGCGGATGAAGCAGTTCCTGGAGATGCGCGGTGCCGATGGCGGCCGCTGGGGCCGGATCTGCGCGCTGCCGGCCTTGTGGGTGGGCCTGCTCTACGATTCGGGCGCGCTCGATGCCGCCTGGGATCTGGTGAAGGGCTGGTCGATGGAAGGCCGCGAGGCGCTGCGCAGCGCGGTGCCCAAGCTGGCGTTGGATGCGCCGCTGCCGGGTGGCGGCAAGCTGGCGGACATCGCCGGCGAAGTGCTGGAGATCGCCGGCGCGGGGCTCAAGGCGCGCGGCCGGCTCAATGGCTCGGGCGATAATGAATCCGGCTTCCTCGACCCGCTGCGCGAGATCGTGCGCACCGGCAAGGTGCCCGCGCAGGTGCTGCTCGATCGCTACCATGGCGACTGGCAGGGGGATATTACGCGGGTGTATGGCGAGGCGAAGTTCTGAATCGACCGATCCTCCCCTGCCAGGGCAGGGCTATCGCATATGGAATTTTGAGGCCGCGCTCACCCGAAAATACACTGTCATTCCCGCGAAGGCGGGAATCCATTCGCTGTAGCGCTGGGGAAAAGAACCTCGATTTCAGCGCCAATGGATCCCCGCCTTCGCGGGGATGACGGGGTATTCTAGGCAGATGCGATAGCCCTGCCGTTCCCGGGGGCGAATTGAGAGCTTTAGCGCTCCCAGCTCTTCAGCTTGCTTACAGCGTCGTCGTACAATGCTTCAAGCGACGGTATCTGGCTGTCCCGCAGATGGATGGACAAAACGAGATCGTCGTACGGCAGCACGGCGGTGCACAGGCCGTTCCCCCTGTCTGCGAGCGCGGAACAATTCACCGGCGTAGGCGACACGTTGCTACCCTTAGGGGGCAGTTCGTACCGCCAAAACACACCATCGCGAACCTTCCGCAGTTCTACACCCCTCCAGGCAGGCATCGTCGCAGCGCAGATCGTACCGTTTACGAGCGCCTCCGAACCAGCGGCGCGCGAGCAAATCAACTGCTTGCTCTCGACGCCAATCAGAACGCGAGCGGGCAAGCTTGCTTCGGGATTGAGATAAAAGGAAAATCCATCTCCGGGTCCAGGGAGTGGAAGAAAAAACGGCGTCGAACTATCGGAAATGTCGTTCACAGTCGGAACGGCGAAGACGTGACCGTTCAATTTGCGCGTTCCTTGAGAAAAGAACGCAAGCCACCCAGCAATGCATATAGCGACGACTGCCAGCGATTTCATGGCGCCCTGCTACGTCAGAAGCTTTGCCAACTCAATGCACGCGGTCGTTAGGAGCTTCCGTCACCTGAGCAACCCAGTCCCCCTCCCGCTTGCGGGAGGGGGATTTAGAGAAGCGAAACCCTCAAACCGTCGGCTTGCCGTCCACGCGCGCGGGCACACCCGCACCGTCGTGCAGTTCCGCCGGGAGCAGGGCTTCCGGCAGGTCCTGGTACGACACCGGCCGCACGAAGCGATCGATCGCCAGCGTACCGACCGAGGTGCTGCGGCCGTCCGAGGTCGAGGGGAACGGCCCGCCATGGACCATCGCGTCGGTCACTTCGACGCCGGTCGGCCAGCCATTGGCGAGGATGCGGCCGGCCAGCCGCTCCAGCGCCGGCAGCAGCTCCTGCGCAACGGCGACATCGCCCTCGTCCATGTGCAGCGTGGTGGTCAGCTGGCCTTCGATCAGCGACACCACCTGCTTCAGTTCCGCCACATCGGCGCAGCGCACCAGCAGCGAGGTCGCGCCGAAGATTTCCTCGGCATGGCTGGGATCGGCGATGAAATCGGCACCCTTCATCGTGAACAGCGCCGCACGACCGCAGGTCGGGCCCTGCGCTTCGACGCCCTGCGCGATCTGCTGCACGGTGGGAACGCCGGCCAGCTTGGCCACGCCGCTCTCATAGGCCTTGTGGATGCCCGGCGTCAGCATCACCTGCGCCGGCGCGCCCAGCATGGCTTCGCTGGCGGCCGCCAGGAAACGCTCGAGCGCCGGGCTTTCCAGCGCCAGGACGAGACCCGGATTGGTGCAGAACTGGCCCGCGCCCATCGTCACCGAGGCGACATAGCCCTTGCCCAGCGCCTCGGCGCGGGCTTCCAGCGCCGCCGGCAGCAGGAAGACGGGGTTGATGCTGCTCATCTCGGCATAGACGGGGATCGGCACCGGGCGGCTCTGCGCGATGCGGACCAGCGCCAGGCCACCGCCGCGCGAGCCGGTGAAGCCCACCGCCTTGATGCGCGGATCGCTGACCAGCGCGCTGCCCAGCTCGTTGGCGGTGCCGGCGACCATCGAGAACACGCCTTCCGGCATGCCGGTCTTCTCCGCCGCGCGCTGGATCGCAGTTGCAACCAGCTCGGCCGTGCCCGGGTGCGCCGGATGGCCCTTCACCACCACCGGGCAGCCGGCGGCGAGCGCCGAGGCGGTGTCGCCGCCCGCGGTCGAGAAGGCGAGTGGGAAGTTCGATGCGCCGAACACCGCGACCGGGCCCAGCGGCACCATGCGCAGGCGCAGGTCGGGCTTGGGCAGCGGCGCGCGATCGGGGATCGCATGGTCGATGCGGACGCGCAGATAATCGCCCAGGCGCAGTTCCTTGGCGAACAGGCGCAGCTGGCCGGCGGTGCGGCCGCGCTCGCCCTGCAGGCGCGCCTGGGGCAGGCCGCTTTCCTGCATCGCGCGCTCGATCAGTTCGTCGCCCAGCGCCTCGATCTCCTCGGCGATGGCTTCGAGGAACTTGGCGCGCTCTTCGCGCGACAGGCTCGAATAGGGCAGGAACGCGGCCTCGGCGGCGGCGCAGGCGGCGTCGACGTCTTCCAGCGTCGCCGTGCTGAAGCTGGGTTCGATCTCGCTGCCGGTCGCGGCGGCAACGGCGCGGAAGCCGGCGTCGCGGGCGACGCGCTTCGATGCGATGAACAATTCTCCGGTCAGCGCCATGATGAGCTCTCTCTCCGATCGACGAGGATGATTCTGAAACTGGGGCGTTAGCGGTAACAAGCCGCCTGCGCGACTTAGGGGCCGCGCGGGCGCGGTTCAACCACGGAGTGGCGAACGCGTCAATTGTCGGAGTAGCCGCAGCGGCGACAAGATGGCGGAGACGGAGGGATTCGAACCCTCGGTACGAGTAATCCCCGTACGGCGGTTTAGCAAACCGCTGGTTTCAGCCACTCACCCACGTCTCCGGATGCGCCGAGGTCGAGCCCTATAACGAGCCCTTCGCCCGCAATCAACGGGGATAACCACATGGACGTGAAATCGAGTCGATCGGGCGCCCATTCATTGCCGCGACAGCCCCGCGCCCCTAGGGTAGCGGCCGCCTAACAGCAGGGTTCGGGAAATTTTGATGATGCGATCGGGTTGGTTCACGCTTCTGGCAATCGCCGTTACCGGGCTGGGCAGCCTTCCCGCCGCCGCCCAGATGACGACGATCGACCCCAATACCGCGATCGATTCGGACCTGAAGTCGCCACAGCAGCAACAGCCGCAGCAGAGCGCGCCCCCGCCCGCGACCACCCAGATGCAGGAATCCTATCCGCCGGCGGACACCGCCCCGCCCCCGGCCGACAGCGCGCCGCCGCCGGCCCAGACCCCGCCCGCAAGCCCAGCTGCCACCGACCCGGCCGCGACCACCGCGCGCCAGGCGGCGACCGACACGTTCGAGCAGGACGATCTGCTCGCCGCCGCCGAAGGCACCTTCGGCAAGGGCGCCTCGGGCCTCGCCAAGCTGCTCGAGGACATTCTGAAGGACCAAGGCAAGCCCAACGCCTATATCGCCGGCAGCGAGGCCTCGGGTGCGATCGGCGTCGGCCTGCGCTACGGCAAGGGCCAGATGTTCCACAAGGTGGAGGGGCAGCGCCCGATCTACTGGACCGGACCGTCGATCGGCTTCGACCTCGGCGGCGACGCCAACAAGGTCTTCGTGCTGGTCTACAATCTCTATGACAGCCAGGAGATCTACAAGCGCTTCCCGCAGGGCGAGAGCCATGCCTATCTCGTCGGCGGCTTTTCGGCCTCGTATCTGCGCCGCGGCGATATCGTGCTGATCCCGGTGCGGCTGGGCGTCGGCTGGCGGCTGGGCGTCAATGCGGGGTACATGAAGTTCAGCGAAAAGCAGCGCTGGCTGCCCTTCTGATCGGGTGCGGGGCGGGGCCGCATCGGCAGCCCCGCCCCGGCCCTCAACCGAACTCGACCGCCTCGAACTTCACCGGCTCGCCGATCGCCTGGTTGGCGAGCTGGCCTTCCCACATTACCCGGTTGCCGCGGATGATCGTACCGACCGGGCGGCCGGTCAGTTCCATGCCCGTGAACGGCGACCAGCCGCAGCGCGAGGCGAGCCAGGCCTCGTCCACCGTCCAGCGCGCCTTGAGGTCGACCACGGTGAAGTCGGCGTCGTAGCCGGGCACGATCCGGCCCTTGCCGACCAGCCCGAAGATACGCTGCGGGCCCGCGCTGGTCAGGTCGATCAGGCGCTGCAGCGTCAGCCGGCCTTCGGCGACATGGTTGAGCATCAGCGGCAGCAGCGTCTGCACGCCGGGCATGCCGCTGGGGCTGTCCGGATAGGCCTTGGCCTTTTCCTCGGCGGTGTGCGGCGCATGGTCCGAGCCGAGCACGTCGGGCACGCCCTGGCGCAGCCAGTGCCACAGCCCGTCGCGATGCGCGCCCGATCGGATCGGCGGGTTCATCTGCGCATAGGTGCCGATCCGCGGATAGGCCTCCTCGCCGGCCAGCGTCAGGTGCTGGGGCGTGACTTCGCAGGTCGCGATGTCCTTGTTCTGCCCGAGCAGCTCCAGCTCGGCTGGCGTGGTCACGTGGAGGACGTGGATCCGCCGCCGCGCCGCGCGCGCCAGCCGCAGGATGCGCCGCGTCGCCAAAATCGCACTCTCGTCGTCGCGCCACACGGGATGCGACGACGGATCGCCCGCAACCCGCTCGCCGAGCCGCTCCTGCATGCGGAACTCGTCCTCCGCATGTATCGCCACCCGCCGGTGTCCCGAGGCGAGCACCCGCGCCAGGTTCGCATCATCGGACACCAGCAGGTCGCCGGTCGAGGCGCCCATGAAGATCTTGACGCCCGCGGTGCCCGGCAGCCGCTCCAGCTCGGCCAGATGCTCGGCATTGTGGTTGGTCGCGCCGACATAGAAGGCATGGTCGCACCACATGCGGTGGTGCGCGCGCTGCAGCTTGTCGGCCACCGCCGCTTCGCTGTCGGTGTTGGGCTTGGTGTTCGGCATCTCGAACACCGCGGTCACCCCGCCCAGCACCGCCGAGCGGCTGCCGCTTTCCAGGTCTTCCTTATATTCGAGCCCCGGCTCGCGGAAATGCACCTGGCTGTCGATCACGCCCGGCAGCACGTCGAGCCCGGTGCAGTCGATCGTCTCGCCCGCGTCGCCTACCGCGCCGATCGCGACGATCCTGCCGCCCGAGACGCCGACATCCACCTCCGCCGGTCCGCTCGGGAGATGCACGCGGCCGCCGCGCAGCTTGAGTTCGACATTCGCCATGGCTTGCCTCTTTCGTCAGCGTTTGCCGCGTCCTACCTGTTCGGCATGGACGATACCAGCACCTGGCTCGACGATCGCGCGCTGCTGCGCCTTACCGGCGACGATGTTCGCGGCTTCCTGCAGGGGCTGCTGCCGCAGGACATGGCCAGCGTAACGGCCGAAACGCCGCAATGGGCGGGGCTGCTCACGCCGCAGGGCAAGGCGCTGTTCGATTTCCTCCTATGGGCGGACGGCGACGCGATCCTGATCGACTGCGAGGCCAGCGCGCGCGACGCCCTTGCGAAGCGGCTGACCATGTACCGCTTGCGTCGGGCGATCGCGATCGAGCCGATCGAGGGCGGCGTCCACTGGTCTCCCGCGCCGCGTGCGGGCGCGGTTCCCGATCCGCGGCTGGCAGACCTCGGCTATCGCTGGCTCGGCGATGCAGCGGGCGCAAGCGCAGCGCATCCCTGGCGCGCGCATCGCCTGTCGCTGGGGGTCACCGAAGGCATCGACGAGCTCGGCAGCGACAAGACGTTGTGGCTGGAATGCAATGCCGAGGAATTGCACGGCGTCAGCTACACCAAGGGTTGCTATGTCGGGCAGGAGAACACCGCGCGGATGCACTATCGCGCCAAGGTCAACCGCCGGCTGGTCGTGGCGCCGCTCGGCGAAGCGGGCGATCGCACCCGCGCCGTCTATCCCGAGTTGGGCAGGATGGTCGAACTGCGCCGCGTCGAAGCGCTAGGCGATGCACTGGTGCCGGAATGGCTGGCAGCGGCGCTGGCGGCCGAGGCTTGAACCAACGCCATCCCAGCCTTTGCTGTAGGCTGTCGCAGTTGAAGCTCGGATAGCGCCAGCCAGGAAACCACCGTCCTTCCCGCGGAGGCGGAATCCATTTGCCAGGACGCTGGGCGAAAGAACCGACGCTTCAGCGCCAATGGATCCCCGCCTTCGCGGGGAGGACGACCTATTCCAGCGAACAGCCCCGCCGCTTGCGGGGAGATGCCGCCGTGACCGCACCACATAAAAAGAAAGGGAGACCGGTTGCCCGGTCTCCCCTCTTTTCACGTCCATCCCTTGCGGGAAGGCGGCAATTACATGCCCGAACCCGGACCGTAGGTGATTTCCACGCGACGGTTCTGGAGCTCGCGAACGCCATCGGCGGTCGGAACGCGCGGGTTGCTCTCGCCGAAGCCCTGAGCCGACATCGCGGCGTCGGGGATACCCTTGCCACCCATGTAGCTGCGGACCGTGTCGGCGCGACGCTGCGACAGACCAACGTTGTAGCTCGCCGAACCCGAACGGTCGGTGTAGCCGGCGATGACAACCTTGGTGTTGCTGCAATCGGCATAGTTGCTGATCGCATTGTCCAGGATGCTCGCTGCTTCCGGCGTGATGTCCGACTTGTTCCAGTCGAAGAACACGATGTACGGCCCAGGCGTGCAGACCTTGGCTTCCGGCGCCGGGGGCGGCGGCGGCGGCGGCGGAGCGACGGGCTCTTCCGGCGCGCCGAAGTTGTAGGTCAGGCCGACGAGCAGGCTGTGCGAGCGATAGCGACCCTTCCACTGGTTGCCACCGATATCGACCAGCTTGACGTCCGGCGCGTTGAAGAAGCGATACTTCAGCGACACGTCGACCTTGTCGTTGATCGGCGCGCGAACGCCGGCCAGCGCCTGCCATGCGAACACGGTGTCGGAGTCGTTCAGGACATCCGCGGCACCGGCCATGCGAAGACGGTTCTTGATCCGGGCGACACCCGCACCGCCGCCGACGAAGCCCTGCAGGCCGTTGTCGTCACCGAAGTCGAGCAGGCCGTTGACCATGAAGGACAGCGCCGAGGTGCTGCCGCTGGCCTCTTCGTAGCTGCCCGCAGCGGTCGTGCCGGTCGCGCCGTTGGCGAACAGGATCGCCGTCGGGATCGACGAACGAGCGCTGTCCACACGCGAGCGACGATAGCTTACTTCGGCTTCCGCGCGGAACGGACCGAAGTCATACCCGATTTCGCCACCGACATCATAGCCGGCGTGGTTGTTCTGCGTCACAGCATCCTGGCTGGCGCCGACGTCGAAGTGAATGTCCTCGACGAGCATCGCGCCGCCTTCAACACCCACATACCACGCGTCGTCGCGGGCAAAGGCGGGCGTGCTGAGCGCGGTCGTGGCGAGCGCCAAAGTGACGGCAAGCTTCCGCATCATAATCCCCTTTCATGGTCGTCCATACGGACAGGCCAAACTCACTACTCAAACCAAAGTTTCGGCGCAAGCGCACAAAACTGCGGACTGTTGCACAAACGTCACATGTTAACTGGCTTCGATCAGCCCGTGTAGGCGCAACGTTTGCACGACCGCAGAGATCGCCCTTCTCGCCTCTGCGTCAACCGTCATGCCACCTGTCGGTTCCGCGATATTCGTAGCACGTGGTCCAACTATTTGCTTTCCCTCGATAAAAACTCGTCCATAGGTCCGTCCCTGCACCCACGCCCCGCCAGTGTGCACCGCGAAGGCCTGGTCGGCGGCCACCCATATCTGCATGCCCTCGCCGGCCATGAGGAATCGCCAGCCGCCCTCGGTCCAGCCGGCCAGCTTGCCGGCATGTCCGGCCCAGTCCCCCTGCGGCGCGGCGCCGACGATCCAGCATTGGCCGATCGCCGGTGCCGCGGGCGGCACGTCCGCCATCGCCGCCACCACCGCTGCCTGCACGGCAATGTCGAGCACGGCCAGGGCCTCGTTGTGGAACATCTCCTTCTGCGACTGTCCCGGCTCGAGGAGCGGCAGCGACAGGCGCGGCGTGGGCGAAGCGGTCATCGATCATCTCCAAGACGGGGAAGGGCAAGCACTGCGGGCGGCGACAGGCCGTGCGTTCCGATCTGCCGGACGCTCAGCGTCAGCGGCGTTGCGCGATCGGCGGCGGACAGCAGCAGGCCCGCCGTTTCGAGCGTTACGGTGCGGCTGGCCCCGATCCCGCGGATCTCCACCTGATAGCGCTCGCTCTCCTCGCCGAGCGGGACGTCGACGCCGTCGCGCCACACCCAGCCGCTTCGGCTGCGGCGCACCCAGAGCAGCTGCGTTTCGTCGCCGGCGCGGATCGCGCGCAGCTGGGCCGGCGCGGGCGGGAGCAGCGAAATGCCGTTCGCGATGGCAAGCACCGACGCCGGATCGACGGGGTCCGCCGCCCCCTGCGCGAGCAGCGCGACGCTTTCCCCGATCGCCGGGCGTGAATCGAGCGCCTTCAGCGTGTCGCGCGTGACCAGCACGAACCGGTCGCCCGGCTGCTGGGTACCGATCGCCGCCTCGGTTCCGCGGCGGCCGCGCCACAGCTGCGATAGCCGCCAGCGCGCCTCGCCCAGATGTTCGGCACGCCCGAATTGCAGCAGTTCGTCACCAAGCATCGCCAGGTTCGCGCCCGCGTCGAGCGCCGCCATATCGGCGTTGGCGAGGAGCATGTCGGGGCGGGCCAGCTCGATTTCGGCATGGTACCGCCGATCGATCAGGGCGGCACGCGCCGGCAGGGGCGGCACGCGCACGATCCCCAGGGTCGCCGGGAAGGCGGTCTCCCCCGCCGGCATCCAGCTCGCCCCGCCGTCCAGGCTCGCCAGCAGCGCGGCCCGCCGCCAGCCGGGTTCCGATCCGGTTGCGGCCACCACCATATTGGGCGCTGTCGACGGCACCTCGTCCAGCGGCGGAAGCTCGAAGGGCAGCAGGATCGTGGTGCCGCGGCGCAGATCCGGCGCCGAGACCGCCCGTCCCGCGCTCGCCGCGAGGGCGATCGGTGCCTCCGCGATCGGCACGCAGTCGAGCTTCACGACCATGTTCTCGAGCGACCAGCGATCCACCCGCCACTGCCCGGACGCGCCGTCGATCGTGATTCTGTCGCCCGGCGCCAGCGTCAGCGCCTCCCAGCCTAGCGTCAGCGTCCGCCGTTCGCGGGCAAGGTCGGTGCGCGCGAGTGCGCCCGCCGCCATAGCCTTTGCGGCGCTCGCATCCAGCACCGCGGGCAGATCGATCCGCGTCTCCCGCGTGCCGGTGCCGGGCCGCGATGCCTGCTGCACGCCGGCCTGATAGTCGCGCGCCGGATCATAATAGCCGATGCTCAGCCGTCGCGGCGCGCCGTCGGCCGCAGCGATCGCGCGCACGCCGCGACCGGCCGGGCGCGCATTCGCGCCGACGCCGCCGTCGGACATCGCCCGCACGGCGCCCGGTCCCGCCTGCAGCCGCACCCCGGCACCGTCACTGCGGACCCACGCACCGCTCGCCGCGCACAGCGCCTCCAATGTGGTGCGGGTCGCCTCCTGCGCCGAAAAGCCGGCCAGCGGCGTGTCCAGCCCGTCCGCGACGATGCCGCCCACCGCCGCCGCCACGGCACCGGCCGTCACCGGCGCGGCATCGGCGATGACCTCGAAGCTGAGCTGCGGGATACGGTTGCCGAAGCTGGCCAGTTCCAGGTCCTCGAACACCACATAGGCGGTGCCGCGATGCGCCGGCGCCCGGCCGGCGCCCTCGATCGCGGCGATCAGCGGATCGATCGGCTGATCCTCCTGCCCGGTATGGAGCCGAAAGCCGGTGCGCACCTTGAAGTCGCCCTGGGCGCCGCGCAGCAGCTGCCCGTCCGCCCAGATCCGCCCCACATCGCGAATGGGGCGCGTCGACAGGGCGACGGCGAACGAGGCGGTATAGCTGTAGGAGGTGGTCGAAGGCTGGCCCTTGCCCCCGCCCTCGGTCGCGCGATGCTCGATCAGGTCGGTCGCCCAGATCACGCAGCCGGCGACCCGGATGGTACCGAACAGTCGGGGAATGGTCGCGCCGTAGCTCGACGTCTGCACGCGCAGGTCCGCCAGCCGTGCGCCTTCGCGCGGCCCCTGCCGGAACAGCAGCTGGTGGTCGATGGCGTTGCCGATCAACCCGCCCAGGCCCGCGCCGAAGGGCCCGCCGATCAGCCCGCCCGCCACGGTCAGCACCACGGTCGCCATCAGTCGTCCTCCTGCTTGCGCCAGCTGCTCAGTACCGGCCAGGGAATGGGTCCGGGTCGCTCGACCACCCGCCGCGCCACCGCGTCGGCATGGATGATCCCCTGCGCGCAGCGGATCGCCAGATGCAGCTGCCCGGGCCCGCTGCGACACAGCAGCAGATCGCCCGGCGCCGCGTCGGCGACTTCCGCCAGCCCCGCCGCGCGCAGCTGCGACGCCACGGCCGCCGCGTCGCCGGTGCGCAGCCGGTAGCCGTCGGGCGCGGCGCACCGCAGCGCGAGCGCCGCGAGCCCGACACAGTCGAGGCCCTGCCGCACGTCGCGCCCATGCAACCGGAACGGCGTTCCGACCGCCGCCCGCGCTGCCGCCACGATCATCGTGCCGCTCATGCGCCCGGATACCTAGTGAGCAGGTCGGTGCCCGGCAGAAAGGGCTCGCCGCGAAAATTGACCGCGTTGCCGATCTGCACCCCGGCAGCGGGGGGAGCGTCCAGCGTGAGGCTTCCGCCCGGAAACCAGGCGGCCAGGCCCTTGGCGAGCCCGCCGAGCAGATGCTCCGCCATCGGCAGGATCGCCTGGCGCCACAGGGCGCGATTGGCCTCGCGGTAATTGGCGTAGGCGGCGTCGCCGGGCAGCCCGAGCAGCATCGGCGGCACCCCGAAGGCCAGCGCGATCTCGCGCGCCGCCGTTGCCTTCAGTCCGCCAATGGCTTCCGCCACCATCCGCACGGCGCGTTGCGCCACCGGGTTCTGGCAATAGCCTTCGCGCAGCTGCACTTCGTAGCTGCGCGGCCAGTCGCCGCAGCTCCCCCAGCCGCCGCGCGCCAGCGCCGGCCGCTGCCCCTCGCGCGTGGCCTTCCGCCCGAACCACTTCATCGCGCCAGCTCCGCCGCGCTCAGCCGCCCGTCCCCATCCAGGTCGCGCGCCCAATAGGCGGCGGTGAGGCTCAGCCGCATGCCTTCCCAGAAGCCGCCGGTCAGCCGGTCGGGCGGGAAGGCACGTTCGACCATTGCCTGCACCTCGGCGGCATCGAGCCTGCCGTCGCCGTCGCGATCGTTCACCGCCACCGCCACGCCGGCGCCGACCGCGATCCCGGTCTGCGCATCCAGCGCGCACGCGCCCGTCAGCAGGGCGAGCAGCCCTGCAGCCATGCAGTTTCGCATTGAGGTTCTCCTGTTCTCAAGATCCTCCCCGGCACGGGGAGGGGGACCGCGCGGCGCTGCCGCGGGGTGGATGGGGGCCGCCAAACCGGACTCGCGCGTGGAGAGCCCCCTCCACCATTCGCGGGCGCGAATGGCCCACCACCCGCACCAGCGGCACCTCCACCGCACGGCGCTGGCGCTCGATCAGCGCGCGCGGCCACAGCGCGCCCGCCACATCGTCGATCATCTCGCCGTCCAGTTCCTGCCGCCCCAGCCGCGTGCCGGCATATTCGGCCACCATCGCCTCGACGAAGCTGCGCGGCAGATGGATATTGTCACGCGTCCGCCCCCGGGTCTCGTGCAGGTCCGGCGGGGGGATCGCCATCACCCGCCGCATCAGCTTCACCGGCCGCGGTGTCGTCGTCACCACCACCCGCGGCTTCTCGCCGCGACGCATCCCCAGCATCAGATTGTCCCAGGCCGCATCGGCGGTCCCCGCCGACCATTTCGCCAGCTCGTCCGCCCAGGCGAAGTCGTGCTCCGGTCCGCGCAGCTTCTCCGGCGCCTCCGCAGAATAGACCAACGCCCGCGCGCCCGACGCGAAGACCAGCTCGCCCGCCGTCGCGCGCCAGTCGAGCGCCTCGCCCTCCCGGCCCAGCGCGAGCAGCCCGGACGGGCCCTCCACCATCACCCGCCGCGCATCCTCGATCGTCGCGCCGACCAGGGCGATCCGCGCGCCGGGCACGTCGCGTGCCATCTGGCTCACCCATTCGGCACCCGCCCGCGTCTTGCCGAAGCCGCGCCCTGCGCGGATCAGCCACACGCGCCAACCGGTATCGGGCCAGAACTGGCCATCATGCGCCCAGCGCTCCCACCATTCGTTGAACACGCGCAGCTCGCTGTCGGACATGCGCTCCAGCATCCGGTCGCGCTCCTTGCGCGGCAGCAGCGCGAGCCGTTCCAGCGGATCGCTCATTTGCCCTGCTCCGCCTTGAGCCGCTTCTCCAGCGCATCCAGCCGCTTGGCCAGCGCCGCCTTCGCCTCCTCCCGGCTGATGCGGTGGATCTCGCCGCCCAGACGCTTGCGCTTGCCCTCCACCGTCGGCCGGTGCGCGCGCAACAGGTTGAGCGCCAGCTCGGGATCCAGCGGATCCTCCGGCCTGTCACCGCCGCCGAATTCCACATCGTTCACGCCGGCACCGGCGCGGCGCAGCAGCCGCTCCTCCAGCCGGTCATAGCCCATCAGCAGCGCCTGGCGCCAAAGCTCGGCGAACTCCGGATCCCGCCGGCGAAGATGGTAGACGCTCGACCGCGACATCGCCGCCTCGGCGCAGGCGATGTTGACGTTGCAGGTCACCGCCAGCGTGTCGAGGAAGGTCTGTCGCTTCTGACTTGTCCATCCGGAGGCCTTCACCCGCTGCATCTGCCGCCGCCGCTGGTTGCCCGCCGAAATCGTCAGTCCCACCCGCTCTCTCCCGAAAACGCGAACGGGCCGCAGCACCAACGTGCCCGGCCCGTTCGGCAGAGCCGCCCTCAGCGACTCGCAATTCTTCAGCGTTCCTGTTTTGTGCCACAACAGCGTGACGATGTCAAGAGGATTTAGCCTATTTGGTACATTCCAAATAAAGCGCACCGGACTGCTTCATCCGCCTATGCTGCTGCGGCCCAGCTCTATCCTTAGCTCGTTATGCCGACGTCCGACTTTGGGTGAGAAGCTGTCGTGAGGCTGGCCAAACTTCTGAGCCGATTGGCACGTCGGTTTTGTCTATTCCCTTCAGTAGGCAGGTCCACCGGCGATCCTTCGGCGGAGGCGTTTGAAACACCTCGACCATTCTCAGCACGGCAGAAATAGTCGAGCCGTCTGGCCGATGGAGGGAAACCGGACCTTCCGGCCGCGCCGGGCCATCGGCTACCGACGGACCCGGAACGACGATCAGGCCACCCCAACCCGGGATATCGAACACGTCTTCCACGATTATGATGGGGCGCATGCGCGCAAATTTACGCGGCCGGCGAACGTCCGCAAGTGGGCGGAGGCCCCCGCCCGCTTAGCCCCCCAGCCCAGAGACCATCGCCTCCCACGCGGCGCGCTCCGCGTCGCGATCGCGCAGCGTCTCCACCGCGCCCAGCGTACCGGCAGCGAAATCCACCTCCACCGCCCGCTCGGCCTCGAACGTCGCGTTGCCGCTGAGCATCACCCGCCGGTCCGCCTCGGCCTGGCCGCGCACCATGCCGCCGCGGTTGAACACCTCGATCGGCGTGCCGAAGGGCACGCGGCCGGTGAGTGCCGCGCTCAGTACCGAGGCGGCCATGGCGCTGCCGCAGCTGTCGGTCAGCCCCACGCCCCGCTCGAAGGTGCGCACGAACAGGCGGGTCGGACCACGGACCTCGACGAACGACACGTTGGCGCGCGCCGGCAGCAGCGCCGGGCGACGTTCGCACCATTCCCCAAGTGCCACCAGTTCGGCCTCGTCGACCTGCTCGACAAAGGCCACCAGATGCGGGTTGGGCATCGCCACCGCCGTGAAGGAGCGGGGGTTCGGCAGGCCCTCGACCGGCGCATCGAGCACCTGTCCGGGCGCGCCGACCAGGCCGACATCGGCGGCAAGGGTCGAATTGGGGCCGACCAGCGTGCGGATCGTCGTCACCCCCGGCGCGATCGCCGGATCGCGCGCGACGCTGGCGGAACTCGTCTTCAGCTTCACCTGCGCGGCGTCGAGCCCCAGCAGGTCGAAGCCGAGCCGCGCGGTGCAGCGCAGGCCGTTGAGGCAGGTCTCGGCTTCCGATCCGTCCGAATTCCACATCCGCATGCCGAAGGCATGGGCGTCGTCGCCCGGCACCAGCGCCAGCAGACCGTCGCCGCCCACCGGACCGGCGCGATCGGCGAGCAGGCGGGCGAGCGTCGCCCATTCCGGCTCCGTCAAGGTGCACTCGCGGGCGTCGATCAGCGGGAAGTCGTTCCCCGAACCATGGCACTGGGTGAAGGCGATGCGCATGTCGCCCATCTAGGGAAGCGGCAGCGACTTGGCTATGCCCCGCGCCGCCGGGTCGCGGGGATCGGCCGCGCCCGGCCGGCGCATCTTCCCCCCGGACGCGCACGGCATGGCGGATTTTCCCGCAGCGTACGCGGCTCTTGCGCGACACGGCCGCCCGAACGTGCAAGGTTCGCCGCGATGATCGGCTTCGCTTTCCTGTTGCTCGCCTGCGCTGTCGCTGCGGTGTTCGTTCTGCTCAAGCGTCGCATCGACCGGCTGGAGCGAGCGTTGCAGGCGCTGTCGGCGCGTGTCGCCCAGGTCGATCCGCGCGCGGCGCCGCCAGCGCCACCACCCGCTGCGATCGTCCGCACCGTTGCCGAAGCCGCATCGGCCGAACCGCTGGAATCGATGCCCGCGCCGGCGCCGCAGCCCGCCCCCCGCACACGCCCGGCCCTGCCCAAGCTCAGCTTCGAAACGCTGGTCGGCGGGCGATTGCCGATCTGGATCGGCGGCGTGGCGCTGGTACTCGCCGGATTTTTCCTCGTCCGATACTCGATCGAGCAAGGCCTGCTGGGGCCCGCCGCGCGCACGGGCATCGCCGCGCTGTTCGGCCTTGTTCTCGTCGCCGCCAGCGAAGGCGCGCGCCGTCTGCCCGCGACACGCGACGATGCGCGGCTGGGGCAGGCGCTCGCCGGCGCCGGCATCGCCAGCCTCTACGGCACGCTCTACATGGCGGCGGCGCTCTACCATCTGATCGCCCCCCTCACCGCCTTCGTTTCGGTGGTGCTGGTGACGCTCGGCGCGATGGGGCTGGCGCTGCGCCACGGGCCGCCTACCGCGATCATGGCGCTCGCCGGCGGGTTCCTTGCGCCGCTCGTCGCCGGATTCGACGCGGCGGGCATCGCACCGCTGCTCGTCTATCTCGGGCTGTTCGTCGCCGCCTTGTTCGGCCTCGCGGTACATCGCCGCTGGGGCTGGCTGGCGCTGGCGGCGAGCGTCGCCGGGCTTGCCTGGACCCAGTTCCTGATCGCCGTGCTCGACGGTCGCGGCAGCCTGTCCGCCATCGGCCTCTACACCATGCTCTTGGCCGGCGGCGCGAGCGCGGCGCTCCCCGCCGCCGGACTTCGCAACCGATGGCTGCGCCTCGCCCCGCTGCTCGCCGGGTTGCTGCAACTGGTGGCGATTGCGCCCGGGCTCGATTTCGGCCCGCTTGCCTGGAGCTTCTACCTCGTGCTCGCCGCCGCCACGCTGCTCCTTGCCTGGCGGGATCCGGTGTATCTGCCGGGCGCACTCGCCAGTGCGATGCTGCTGCTCGCGCTGGAGGCGCTGGCGCTGGCATCGCCGCATTCCGGCGCAACCCCGGGGGCGGCGATCGTGGCGACGATGCTGTTCGCCGGCGTCGGCCAGTGGCTATGGGCGCGAGGGCGTGGCTGGGTGGCGATCGCGCTGCTCGGCGCCGCCGGACCCGTGCTGGTCGCGCATGCCCTGTCGCGCGCATTGCTGCCGGCGGCGGGATGGGGGCTGATCGAAGCAGTCGCGGCAATGGCCTGCGCGCGGCTCGCCTGGCAGCTGCGCCGCGAGGGTGATGCCGCCCTTACCGCCGCCACCCTTGCTGCGGCGCTGCCCGGCGCCGTCGCGCTCGCGCAGGTCGTGCCGCAGGGCTGGCTGGCAGTGCCATTGGCGGCGGCGCTCGGCGGCTTGGCGCTCTGGGCGCGGCAGGTGCGCGCACCGGCGTTGTTCGTCCTGCCGTTGCTGCCGCTGCTCGCCGCGCTGGTCGCCGCCGCCGTGCCGCTGGGCGCCTTGCTCGCCACCATCGCCGCGGCGCTATCCGGCGATCGGCTGCCCTATGCGGCGCTGCCCCCCGTCGTCGATCTGCTGCGGACCATCGCTTTGCCGATCGCGGCGGCAATTGCCTTCCTCGCCGATCCCCGCGCGTTCGGCCGCGCCCGCCGCGCCGCCGCCATCCTTGCCGGCACGGGCGGCGTGCTGCTGCTCTATACGCTCGCCAAGCAGCCCCTCGCCATCGCCACGCCCGAGCGTTTCCTCGCCTGGGGCTTCCTGGAGCGCGCGCTGCTCACCCAGGCCGCGCTCGCCGCCGGTTGGGCCCTGTTCCGCGCCGGTCGCCTCCCGATGCTGGCGCGCGCACTGTTTCTCCTCGGCATCGCCCGGCTGGTCTGGTTCGACCTTGCCCTGCTCAACCCGGCGCTCGTCGCCCAATGGGCCGGCCCGCTGCTCGCCCTGCACCTCGCGCTTGCCGCGGGCTGGTGCTGGACGCTGCCCCGGTTGCGCGTGCCGGCAGCCTTGCTCAGCGTTGCGGCGGCGCTCGCCGCGGTCCGCTGGCTGACCCATGGCATGCTTCTCACCGGCGCGATCGGCAGCGTGGAAAATGGCGGCTATTCCGCCATTCTCCTTGTCCTGGCGCTCGCCTGGCTGTGGCGCGGCATCGCCGCCGGCGCGCACGACCTGCGCCTCGCCGGGCTGGGGCTGCTCACGCTGACCACCTGCAAGGTCTTCCTGATCGACGCCGCCGCGCTCGACGGGTTGCTGCGCATTCTTTCGTTCCTCGCGCTCGGCGTGGCGTTGATCGCGATCGGCTGGGCCTATGGCCGGTTCCTCGCCAAGCCCAAGGTCGATCCCGCCGCCGCGCCGCCGCCGGTCACCTGAGCTGATAGTGATCCGCCACCCGGTCCAGCGCCAGGCACAGCACCAGCTTGCCCGCGCGGGCCGGCCAGCCCAGCCCCTTCTCCGCGGCGCTCAGCCCCTCGCCCGCGCACACCACCCGCCAGAGAATATCCGAAAGCCCGCCGCCGACCGCCGCCACCGCCGCATCGAACCGCCGCTTCGCCGCGATCTGCGCCAGCGTGGGATCCAGCGGTTCGGGGGTGGCACGGCGCCCGCCCTCGCGCGGGGCCTGGTCCCAGCGCATCGTCACGCGCGGCCCCAGCGCGGCCATCTCATAATCGCCGCGCAACCGCTCGCCCGCCTCATATTGGCGCGCGTCGACATGGCCGCGCGCCCGCAGCCAGTCGAGCGGCGACTCCGCTGCATTGACCGTCACGCAGCGCCCGCGCCCCGCCGGCCGCTCCACCAGTTCGCGCATCTTCGATCTCCTTTTGTTCCGCCTCACCCTCTTGCCACGGCGGCGCATCTGTAGGAAACCACAAAACCGATCTGGTTAGGAGCAGCCCATGATCACCGCCATCCGCGAGGTCCGACGCGCCAAGGGGCTGACGCTCGACGACGTTGCCCGCCGCTGCAGCCCGCCCACCACGGCGCAGACGATCGGCCGGCTCGAAACCGGCACGCGCACGGTATCCGTTGCCTGGCTCAACCGGATCGCCGCCGCGCTCGAGGTCGACGCGGCCGATCTCGTGCAGCTGCCCGATCGCCCGGACATCCCCGTCGCCGCACTGCTGGCGGCGGACGGCGCCCATGCCCCGCGCCGCACAGCGACCCTGGTGCCGCCGCGGCCCGAAGCGGGCACCGTCGCGGTGGTGGTCGAGGCGAGCGTCGGCGAGTATCGCGCCGGCGACGCAATCTGGTGCGAACGGCTTCCCCCCGCCGAATTCGGTCGCGCGCTCAATCGCGACGTGCTGGTGCCGCGCCCTGCCGGCCGCTTCCTGTTCGGCCGCCTGATCGGCCGCGACGGCAACCGGCTGCAATTGCTGCCGCCCGGGGCCGGCGGCCGCCAGCAGGTGGTGACCGATCCCGCCTGGATCGCCGTCGCGATGCAGCTGGTCCGCGCGCTATAGGCATTGTTACGCCCTTGCCCGCTGCGGCAGTTGCGCGCAAAATGCTGCGCAACAGGAGGGAAGATTACCATGAAGAAGCTCGCTCTCATCGCATCCGCAGCGGTCCTCGCGGCAGCCGGCCCGGCGCTGGCGGATGACTGGGATTTCATGCTCACCAACAACACCGGCAAGCTCATCACCAAGGTCGAGATCGCCCCCGCCGGCAGCGGCAGCTGGGTCGACAACAAGGTCGATGCGGAGCTGAACAAGGACGGCAAGGTCAAGGCCGGCGGCAAGACCACGATTCACTTCGAAAAGGCGGCCAGCGCGTGCAAGTTCGACGTGCGCGGCACGTTCGAGGACAAGACCACCGCCGTGTGGCCGAACATCAATCTGTGCGACAACAGCTATGTCACCGTCGCCTTCACCGGCGACAAGCCGAGCTTCAAGGCCAATTGAGGTCCGCGCCGGGTGGCCCAGCGCCGCCCGGCCTTCCGTACCTGGGAGCGCCGCGCACCCGCGATATGCCCATCCGCGGCGCGGCCGGCCAAAGAGCGACGGAGGCTGAGCGGGAAATGGTGGGCGGTGACGGGCTCGAACCGCCGACCCTCTCGGTGTAAACGAGATGCTCTACCAACTGAGCTAACCGCCCGCGCGTCGCCTCGGCGACCGCGTTGCATGCCGATGCCAAAGCTGCGCGCCGAGGGCAAGCCTCAAACGAGATTCAATCCCGCCCGCTTCACCGCGCCGATATAGCGATCCATGCCGCGCCGCGCCGTATCGCTCAGCGCGATATAGGCCCGGCGCCGGTCGTTCGGATCGGCCTTGCGATCGAACAGCCCGGCTTCGTTCAGCGTCCCGATCCAGCGCAGCGCCGTCGTCGGCGGCACCGCCGCGGCGATACACAGGCTGGAGACCGAGATCTGGCGGTGCTCCAGCTCGGCCGCATAGAGGTCGAGCAGCATGTCCCACGCCGGATCGGCAAACAGGTCGCCTTCGAAGAATTCCGCCCGCATCCGTCGCGCGCGGATGACCCGGCGAATCTCGGCGGCGTCCGTCTCCACCGAGTCGCTTTCCGATCGGAAGGCGAGCGCCTCGGTCCGCATGGTCGCGGGACGGCCCGGCAACTCGCTGCGGGTAAGCCGGGTGAGCGAATCCGCGATCCGCGCCACCTCCTCCTGGAAGCGCCGCATGCGCAGGGCTTCCTGGTCGCGCATGCCGTCATGCAGCCGCGATACCGGCGCGCGCCGCGCCGTCAGCGCCGCGCCCAGCCGATCGGCATCGCTCGGCGCGCATTGCACCACCGCGGTGGCGGGCAGCAATCCCGTCGCGATGTCGAGCTGTGCCGGCGTCACGGTCGCGATCAGCGAAACCCCGCGCGCCTCTGCCATCGCGCCGAGCCGCGCCAGCAGCGGCTCGAGCAGCGGCGATTCGATGCCCTCCGCCTCCAGAAGCAGCAGCTGCGCACCGTCGATCAGCGACTCGTTCTGCATCGCGGTCTCGGCATCTACGGCTTGTCGCGCGCGCAGGCCCGCGAACGACGCGGTCCGCACCGCCGCGTCCCGGCCCGCGGCGGTGCCCGCCACGATCTGCGCGACATCAACAGCAATGTCATACGCAATGTCCTGGAGCCCCCCGGCCCCCATCGCTTCATACATGTCCGCCCCCATGGTTCGACATCTGTTCCCCGAAGATGCCGTGTCGCTCCGAAATGGCGGAGTCTGTCTTACTCCAATTCGGAGGAATTTGGCAGCGCGTTCGCGGAGTCTCTCCAGAGTGGAGTCAATAGACCGGAACTAACCGCGCCGGCGCCGCAAATCCTCGATCTGGCCATCCTTCAATCCCAGCATGGTTCTCGCCGCGCTGGCAAGCGTCGCGGTTGCGAGAACGAAGCTCAAGGCCGTCAGCGCGAGCATGGCCGATACCAGGATCAGCTGCGACGCCGCCGGCAAGTTCTTGGCGGCGACGACGATCATCAGCAGGGTTTCCGCCAGCGCACGGCCGTTGATGCCGGCCTGCACCAGCGTGGTCAGCACGGGCAGGAAGAAGACCGCCAGCAGCGCGAGGCCTGCCAGCGCCAGCAGCAGCGCCAGCGCCGCGAAGGCGCCGAAGATCGACCAGAAATGGCCGCGCGACTGCGCCCAGGCCTCGTCCACGGTGATCGCCTCGTAGAGATAGGTCAGCGGCAGGGCGATCGAAAGCCGCACCTGCACGAACACCAGGGCCGCCAGCTCCGCCAGCACCAGTCCGGCGGCGATCCAGTGCGCCGCGGCGACGGGCAGCACCAGGCTGGACAGCGACAGCAGGAAACCGTTGGTCAGGGTCAGCAGGAAGGCCAGCACCATGCTCGCGATCGTCAGCATGGCGAGCAGGGCGAACACCCGCGCTTCATTGGCGCCCAGCCGCAAATAGCAGGCGCCGCGCTTATAGGGGTGGAGCGTGGCGCGTGTCGCGGCCGTGATCAGCACCGCGACCAGCGCGATCGCCAGGCCCTGGCTGAGCACCCCGGCGCCGATCGCGCCCGCGATGCTCCCGGGATCGGCGGGCGCAACCAGGATTCGCAGCAGGCCGATCGCGAAGACGCCGACAAGGTAGAGGATCGACCAGACCAGCACCGAGACCGGATGCTGCCGCAACAGGCGGAACGCGCCGCCCAGAATCGATCCAACCACCCAACAACCCCTCAATCCAGCGACTTGACGATTTCCTCCACCGCCTTTTTCGCATCGGCCAGCAGCATCATCGTATTATCGCGGTAGAACACCTCGTTGTCCACGCCGGCATAGCCCACGCCGCCCATGCTCCGCTTGATGAACAGCACAGTCTTGGCCTTTTCCACGTCGAGGATCGGCATGCCGTAGATCGGCGAGGACTTGTCGGTCTTGGCCGCCGGGTTGGTCACGTCATTGGCGCCGATGACGAAGGCGACATCCGTCTGGGCGAATTCGGAGTTGATGTCCTCCAGCTCGAACACCTCGTCATAGGGGACGTTGGCCTCGGCGAGCAGCACGTTCATATGCCCCGGCATGCGGCCGGCGACCGGGTGGATCGCGTATTTCACCCGCACGCCGTGCGCCTTCAGCTTGTCGGCCATCTCGCGCAGCACGTGCTGCGCCTGCGCCACCGCCATGCCGTAGCCGGGAACGATGATCACCTGCTCGGCCTGGCTCATCAGGAACGCCGCGTCCTCGGCCGAACCGCGCTTCCAGGGCCGGTCGACCGCCGCCGCGCCGCTCGCGCCGCCGCCGGAATCGCCGCCGAACCCGCCCGCGATCACGCTGAGGAAGCTGCGGTTCATCGCGCGGCACATGATGTAGCTGAGGATCGCGCCCGAGCTGCCGACCAGGGCGCCGGTGATGATCATCGCGGAGTTGTGCAGCGTGAAGCCCATCGCCGCCGCCGCCCAGCCCGAATAGCTGTTCAGCATCGACACGACCACCGGCATGTCCGCGCCGCCGATCGGAATGATCAGCAGGAAGCCGATGACGAAGCTCAGCACCGTGATCGTCCAGAACACCCAGGGCGCCTGGTCCTGCACGAAATAGCCGATCAGGCCCAGGATCGCGGCGAGCAGGCCGAGATTGATGACGTGGCGCGCGGGCAGCAGGATCGGTTTCCCGCCCATATTGCCGTTGAGCTTGAGGAACGCGATCACCGATCCCGAGAAGGTGATCGCACCGATCGCGACCCCCAGCCCCATTTCGATGCGGCTTACCGGGTGGATCGATTCGAACGGCGCACCGATCAGCGGGATCACGAGATCGGCAATGCCGAACGCCGCGGGGTTGAGGAACGCCGCGCAGGCGACCAGCACCGCGGCCAGGCCGACCAGCGAATGGAAGGCGGCGACCAGCTGCGGCATCGCCGTCATCGGGATGCGCCGGGCAGTGACGACGCCGATCACCGCGCCGATCAGGATCGCGGCGAGGATCTCTCCCGCGACCAGCGGATCGACGGCGAAGCCCGATGCTGCACCCTTGCTGTGCGGAAAATGCGTGGCCAGCGTGGTGACGACCGCGATCGTCATGCCGATCATGCCCAGCCGGTTGCCCCGCTGGCTGGTGGCGGGGCTGGACAGTCCGCGCAGCGCGAGGATGAAGCAGACGCCTGCGACCAGATAGGCGAGCGGTGCGATGCTCTCCATGCTCAGCGAACCTTCTTCTTGTACATCGCAAGCATCCGCGCGGTCACGGCAAAGCCCCCGAAGATGTTGATGCTGGCCAGCACCACCGCAAGCAGCCCCAGCCATTTGGCCGTCTCGCCCGCGCTGCCGACGCTGCCCGCCGCGCTGGCGATCAGCGCGCCGACGATGATGACGGAGGAAATGGCGTTGGTCACCGCCATCAGCGGCGTGTGCAGGGCCGGCGTCACCGACCAGACGACATAATAGCCGACGAAGCACGCCAGCACGAAGACCGACAGGATCGAGATGAAGTCCATGATCTACTCCTGATCCGTGCGCGGTTGCACGGAAAGATCCTCCCCGGAACGGGGAGGGGGACCAGCCGCAGGCTGGTGGAGGGGAAGCCCGGCAAGGGACGCAATCGAGGAAGCTACTGCGTCCGCGTCCTGCAAGATTTCCGCCGCACTGATACGCACAACTCGATAGCCGTTGTCGGCCCGAAGCCGATCCTTGCGGCGGTCATGCGCAATCCTTGCGGGAGCAGCGTGCACCTGACCGTCCACTTCAATCACCAGCCGCAAGGCGGCGACGTGGAAATCCACGACATAGGGGCCGACCGGATGCTGGTTGCGTGCCCGAGTCCCCAGCGCATTGCGGCGCAAACGCTGCCACAACAGCACTTCCGGCAGACTGAGCTTCCTTCGCTGCCGCCGCGCTAGTGCGACTTCGGGCCGGATCGCCCGCTTCGCCCCCCCTCCACCGCGCTGCGCGCGGTCCCCCTCCCCGTGCCGGGGAGGATCGGGGAGCGCCCCCGGCGTCATTGCAACAGCCTCTCGTGCACCACCTTGCCGCCCTGCGTCACCCGCACGGCGGTGCCGATCTCCGCGTCGAGCACGGGCTTGCCCGCCTCCTTGTCCCAAAATGCCGAAAGGAAGTTGAACAGGTTGCGCGCGAACAGCGCCGAGCTGTCCGCAGCGAGCCGACTCGGCACGTTGCGATGGCCGACGACTCGCACGCCGTGGCGCTCCACGATCTCGCCCGGCACCGAGCCCTCGACATTGCCGCCCTGCTCCACCGCCAGGTCGACGATCACGCTGCCCGGCCGCATCGTCGCGATCTGCGCGTCGCTGATCAGCCGGGGCGCGGCGCGGCCGGGGATCAGCGCCGTCGTGATCACGATGTCCTGCTTGGCGATATGTGCCGAAACCAGCTCGGCCTGCGCGGCCTTGTAGGCGTCGCTCATCTCGGTGGCATAGCCGCCCGAGCCCTCTCCTTCGATCCCGGCGACATTCTCGACGAAGATCGGCTTGGCGCCGAGCGACAGGATCTGCTCCTTGGTCGCCGAGCGGACGTCGGTGGCGGAGACCTGCGCGCCCAGCCGGCGCGCGGTGGCGATCGCCTGGAGCCCGGCGACGCCCACGCCCATCACGAACAGCTTGGCCGCGCTCACCGTGCCCGCTGCGGTCATCATCATCGGGAAGGCGCGATCATATTCGGCGGCCGCATCCAGCACCGCCTTGTAGCCGGCGAGGTTCGACTGCGACGACAGGATGTCCATCGATTGGGCGCGGGTGATGCGCGGCATGAACTCCATCGCCAGCGCTTCCAGTCCCAGTGCCGCATAGCGGTCGAGTCGCGCCCGCTCGCCGAACGGGTTGAGCCCGGCGACCAGCCAGGCCCCCGGCTTCAGGCCCGCCAGGCTGTCGGGATCGGGGCCCTGGACGGCCAGCACGATGTCGGCATCGGCCAGCACCTCGCTGCGCGTGCCCGTGGTCGCGCCCGCGTCGCGATAGGCCGGATCGGCGTAGGAAGCGGCAAGTCCCGCGCCCGTCTCCACCGCCACCGAAGCCTTCAAATTCATGAATTTCTTGACGGTCTCGGGCGTAGCCGCGACACGTCGTTCGGCAGTCGCCGCTTCCTTGAGTACCGCGATCTTCACGTCAGCGGGCGATCAGGAAGACGACGAACGCCGCGATGAGGAAGACCGCCACCGTGCCCCACTTCATCAATGCAGTGAAACCGTTGAAGGTCTCGACATGCGACTGGATCTCGCCGGCGTTTTCACCTGTTTCAGCCATTGATGCGCTCCTCTCCTAGGTGCTCGATGTCTTATACCGCTGCTTCGGCCACCCTCAACCCCGCCGCCCAAAGAACTGTTTCGGCCCTGCTTAAGCCGAACTTTACGCATCTGGTCTAACCGATGCGGCTCGAAACGGGACATTTGGGACTGGAGTCGGCATGACGCGCAACGGGCAACGTCTTCTGTTGCTGATCGATTCGGAACCGGCACAGCGGCGCTTGGTCGCCGCGATCGCCTCGCGCCGCGGCTGGCGAACGATCTTCGCCGACGATGCCGAAGGCGCGCTCGCCACGCTGGGAACGCCGGACGGTCTGGCGGTAGACGCGATCCTGCTCGACCATCCCGCCTCGGATGCCGATGCTGCGATTCTGATCGCCGAACTGCGCGCGCGCCGCCCGCACATGCCGATTCTGGTGCTCGCCGCGAACGGTTCGGTTGCGGCCGCCGTCGGCGCGATGCGTGCGGGCGCCAGCGACTTCCTGGTGAAGCCGATCGCCTCCGAGCGGCTGCTCGCCGCACTGGAAAGCGCGATGGGCGGCAGCAGCGCCGGCGAACTCCGCCCGCTCACCGAGAAGCTCACCGCCAATCTCGGCTTCGCGGAGATCGTCGGTTCCGCGCCGCAATTCCGCGCCGCATTGGCCGTCGCCGCCAAAGCAGCCCGAGCCCGTGTACCGGTGCTCATCGAAGGCGAGAGCGGCGTCGGCAAACATGTCGTGGCCGAAGCCATCCACAACGCCTCGCCGCGCGCCCGCAAGGAACTCATCTGCGTCAATTGCGGCTCGATCCCCGCCAACCAGGTCGAATCGGAGCTGTTCGGCCATGAGGAAGGCGCCTTCACCGGGGCGTTCGAGCGCAAGGTCGGCCGCCTCCAGGATGCCGACGGCAGCACCATCTTCCTCGACGAAGTGAGCGAGATGCCGCTCGAGGCGCAGGTCAAGTTGCTGCGTATGCTGCAGACCGGCGAGATCCAGCCGCTCGGCGCACGCCATCCGCGCGAAGTCGATGTGCGGGTGGTCGCGGCCAGCAATGTGCCGCTGCTCGCCGAGGTGGAAGCGGGGCGTTTCCGCGAGGACCTGTATTACCGGCTCAACGTCGTCCAGGTAACGATCCCGCCTCTGCGCGAGCGCGCCGGCGATATCCCTGCGCTGGTCCGCCACCTGCTCGCGCGGATCGCCGAGCAGCCCGGCCTGCGCGAGCTCGGCATCACCGAGGACGCGCTGCAGCTGCTCACCGCCTACGACTGGCCGGGCAATGTCCGCCAGCTGCAGAACGCGTTGTTTCGCGCAGCGGTTCTCTGCGACGAAGAGGGGCTGACACGCGAGGACTTCCCGCAGATCGCCCAGATCGCGCAGGGCAAGCCGATGGCGTCGGGTCCGGTCGCCAACCAGTCGGGCATGGGCGGCATCACCCTGTTCCGCCCGGACGGCAACCTGCGCCCGCTCGACGAGATCGAGGCGGACGTGATCCGGCTGGCGATCGGTCATTATCGGGGCCGGATGACCGAAGTCGCCCGTCGCCTCGGCATCGGCCGCTCGACGCTATACCGCAAGCTCGGCGAATTGGGGATCGATCAGACCGCGGCGTGAGGCGCGGTGAGCGCAGCATCCTGCATGCCGCGCCACACCCGCAGCGCCTGGACGCTTTCGAACACGTCGTGGACGCGCAGCAGCTGCACGCCCAGCGCGGCGCCCTTGAGCGCGAGGGCCAGCGATCCACCGAGGCGTTGCTCCGCGGGAGCCTCGTTGGACAGCGCGCCGACGATCCGTTTGCGGCTGGCGCCGAGCAGGATCGGGCAGCCAAGGCCATGGAACAGCGCCAGTCCGTTCATCAGCGCGAGATTGTCCGCCAGCGTCTTGCCGAAGCCGATTCCGGGATCGATCACGATCTTGGCGCGGTCGAGGCCCGCCGCGACCGCGGCTTCGACGCGCGCCTCGAGCCAGTCATAGACCTCGATCAGCACGTCGCGATAGGCGCCCCTCCCCTTGGCGCCGTGCTTGGGATCGGCGGCGTGCATCAGCACCACCGGGCAGCCGGCACGCGCCACCACCTCCAGCGCGCGATCGTCATAAAGCAGCGCCGACACGTCGTTGACGACATGCGCGCCCGCCGCGAGCGCGGCCTCCATCACTGCGGCCTTGCGGGTATCGATCGAAATCGCGGCGCCGCTCGCCGCCAGTCGCTCAATCACCGGCACGACGCGGGCGATCTCGTCTCCCTCCCACACCGTTTGCGCACCCGGGCGGGTAGACTCGCCGCCCACATCGAGAATCGCCGCGCCCGCAATGCTCATGTCGACGCCCGCTTGCGCAGCGGCAGCGGCGTCGCCGAGATGCTTGCCACCGTCGGAAAAACTGTCTGGCGTCATGTTGAGGATCGCCATGACCTGCGGCTGGTCGAAGCGCAGCGTACGCTGCCCGAGGGCCAGCGGCGGGCGGGTTGCGGTGATGCGCGCGGCCAGGGGGGCCAGGCGCGGATCGGCCTCGGCTTCGGCGATTGACACGACGCGCTGGAGAACCCGCTTCTCCTTCTCCACCGCGATCAGCTCGAAGCCGGAGAACCAGAGCAATCCGCCGGCCAGCCGCGCGACCTCGCCATCGCGGCCGACGGGGGTGTCGACGAACTGGATCGGGCGGAGATACAGGCGGGCGGCGGCGGGGAGATCGAGCATCGCGCCGTGCTACCGGGAGGATGCCGCTGAGGAAAGCGCTACCCTGTTCCTCCGCCTGCCCCTCCCGTAAGCGGGAGGGCGGATGGATGGGAAGGGCTTAAGGCTGTGTCGCGAGCAGGTAGGTCTGGCGCAGCGCATCGATCGGTTTGAGGCCGCCCTCGTCCTCGTAATGCCAGAAGGTCCAGCCGTTACAGCTCGGCGCCCCCTGCAGCGTCGCGCCCAGCTTGTGAATCGATCCCGCCTGCCCATCGCAGCTGAGCGAGCCGTCCGCACCCACCGTGGCCCGCCAGCGCGCTTTGTGGTCGCTGAGCACGGTGCCGGGCGCGAGATAGCCATTCTCGATCAGCTGGCCGAAGGCGACACGCGGCGCAGCCTTCGGGGCCTGCATCGTCTGCAGCGCGCTCTCGTCGAGCGGCAGGGCTGCCGCGATGCGCTCCAGCGCGGCTTCCACGTACACGCCCTCGCGATCGATGCCGATCCAGCGGCGGCCGAGACGCTTCGCCACCGCGCCCGTCGTACCCGTGCCGAAGAAGGGATCGAGCACCACGTCGCCCGGCTTGGTGCAGGATAGCAGCACGCGGTACAGCAGCGCCTCGGGCTTCTGCGTCGGATGGACCTTGGTACCGTTCTTCTTCAGCCGCTCCTGCCCGCTGCAGATCGGAAATTCCCAATCGCTGCGCATCTGCAGTTCGTCGTTGAGCGTCTTCATCGAGCGATAGTTGAAGGTGTAGCGCGACTTCTCGCCCTTCGATGCCCAGATCAGCGTCTCGTGCGCGTTGGTGAACCGCGTGCCCTTGAAGTTGGGCATCGGATTGGCCTTGCGCCAGATGATGTCGTTGAGGATCCAGAAACCGAGGTCCTGGATCGCCGAACCCACCTTGAAGATGTTGTGATAGCTGCCGATCACCCAGATCGTGCCGTCGTCCTTCAGGATGCGGCGCGCCTGCGCCAGCCACTCGCGGGTGAACTTGTCATAGGCGGCGAGGCTGTCGAACTTGTCCCACTCGTCGGTCACCGCGTCGACATGGCTGCCGTCGGGACGGTTGAGGTCGCCGCCCAGTTGCAGGTTGTAGGGCGGATCGGCGAAGATCATGTCGATCGACTTGTCGGGCAGCCCGCGCATCGCCTCGATGCAATCCTGGCGCAGGATCGTGTCCAGCGGCAGCACGGCCGGCGCCTGCTTCGCGACGCGCGCACCTGCCCGTTTGACCTTCTCCAGCACGCCCATGAATCATTGCCCCTTCGCCCAAAAGGCATCCCTATTCGGGGCCGAGCGACTCCTCCGTCAAGAGGGGGGATCGCCGGGTGGTGACCCGAAGCAGGTGCTTGGCGGCGCGGAACATTTCGGCACCCGCCATATCTTGAGTCAAGAAGTTATCCACAGGCCCAAGCGCTGGTGGGTGTGGCCGAAAAGACTCAGTTTCAATCCTGTGAAAATTTTCCCCGCCTGTGGATAAGCTGGAACGTTCCGCAAACGGTTAGCCGATGGCAATGGCCTCACCACCGCGCGCGACACTCGCCGCCAGCCGAGCGCGGGCTTGGGTGAAAAGCCCCATTTCATACAGCGCCTGCGCTTCGCGCCCAAACCATTCGGCCTCGCCGCCGAATCGGATGCGCGCCGCGACGCACAGCGCTACGCGGACCTCCCAGGAGGTGCCCGTCGCCTGGACGGCTGCCCGCACCGCCTTGCGGCTGGCACGCGTCCCCAGCATGTCGGAGGGCAGCCGCGTTCTGAGCGCACGGTGCCGCCACGGCGCGATCTCGCCGAGATCGGCATAGTCGCTCGCGAGCGCGGGATCGCGCAGCGTCTCGAGGAAGGCGACGTGCAGCGGATGGGTGGGGTCGGTCAGCGCGCGGTCGTCGTCGAAACGGAAGCGGATCGCGCCCAGCCCGCGCGATTCGGCATAGCGCACCATCGCGGCCATCTCGTGGAAGCTCGCCGGGCCGATGATCGCCTCGCGGAGCAGTTCGGCCAGCACCGGGTCGTAGCGCGTCGCTGGCTGAAACCCACCGGTCGATCCCCGTATCATGCTGCCCAGATATGCCATGCCCACGCCTCCCGCTGCTATCCCAACATCATAGGACGGCGGCGCGGACTGCGGGCGCACTAGGCAAAATTTGCCGGGTTTGAGGATGGTCCCAGCCGCGCCACGCCGTCATCCCGGCGGAAGCCGGGATCCATTTGGGTCTACGGCAGGGCTCCTGCGGACACCGAGTGGCGAATGGATTCCGGCTTTCGCCGGAATAACGATGGGTAGGGTCAGGCCGCGCGGCGCTATTCCGCCGCGATCGGTCCGAAGTCGAGGTGCGCCTGCGCGACCGGAGCGAAGCTGCGCCGATGGTGCGGCGTCGGGCCCAATGCCCGCAGCGCCTCCTGGTGGGCCTTGCCGCCATAGCCCTTGTTCGATGCCCAGCCATAGCCCGGGAATTGCGCGTCCAGCTCCACCATCATGCAGTCGCGGCGATGCTTGGCGACAATGGAGGCAGCGGCGATCGACAGGCACAGCGCGTCGCCGCTGACCACCGCCTCGCTGCGATGGTGCCATTTCGGGCAGCGATTGCCGTCGACCAGCACGAAGGCCGGCGGAGCGCCCAGCGACTCCACCGCGCGCGTCATCGCCAGCATCGTCGCCCAGAGGATGTTGAGCCGGTCGATCTCCTCGACGCTGGCGATCCCCACCCCCACCCTGGCGCAGGCGAGCAGTTCCTCGCACAGCTTCGCGCGCTTGGCCGCGGTCAGCGCCTTGGAATCGTTGATGCCTTCGGGGATGCACTTCGGGTCCAGCACCACCGCGGCGGCGACCACGGGGCCCGCGAGCGGGCCGCGCCCGGCTTCGTCCACGCCGGCGACCGGGCCGGCATGGAGCTGGAAATATCGTGTCTCGTAGGAAAGGTCAGGCATCGTCCTCGATCCGCCATGGCGGAAAGCGGCGCATCTCGCCAGCCTGATAGAGACGAACCGCATTGCCGGCGGGGTCGCGCAGCCGCGCCTCGCGCCAACCCCATTTCTCGTCCTTGGGCTCCTGCTCGAAACGGAAGCCCTGTTGCTGGAGATAGGCGACGGTCACGTCGAGATCGCCGCATTCGAAATAGACGACCGGCGCGGTATAGGCCTCGTCGGTCGCGATTGAGAAGGTCGCGCCGCCCTCTGTCTCGAACCGGGCATAGCGGGGCGAGGCGCGCACTATCTGGCGCAGTCCGAGCAGCCGGTAGAAGCGTTCACTCGCCGCCAGGTCCTGCGCGGGCACCGTCACCTGGTTCAGCATCGGCTCGAAGAAGCTCATGTTGAGGTCGAGCCGCACCGCCTGCTGCGCCATCGGCCCATGGCCGCGCCCCAGCCCCTCGGCCTCCCGCATCGCGATCCGCACGAAGCGCCGCGCCCGGCTCACCGCCTCGGGAAGGTCCCATTCGGCGGCGAGACCGCAGGCGATGGCGGAGGCGAGCGTACAGCCGGTACCATGGGTATTCTCGGTATCGATTTTGGGGTCGCGCCATTCGATCTGCGGCGGGTCCTCGGGATCGGCCGAATAGAGGGTGTCGATCACCTCGGGCCCTTCCCCGTGCCCGCCCTTGACCAGCACCGCGCAGCCGTGCGCCGCGACGATCTCCTGCGGATCGCGGCCGAGCACCTCCAGCTCCGGCAGATTCGGTGTCACCACCGTGGCGCGGTCCATCAGCCGCTCGAACGCTGCCACCGTCGCCTCGTCGGCGAGCCGCGCGCCGCTGGTTGCGACCATGACGGGATCGAACACCACCGGCACGCCCGGCAGTTCGGTCAGCCGCTCGGCCACCGCCAGCGCGGTGCGGGCGGAGCCGATCATGCCGATCTTCACTGCATCCACGCCGATGTCGCGCACAACCGAATCGATTTGCGCCGATACCATCTCGGTCGGCACCGGATGCACCGCCTGCACGCCCATCGTATTTTGCGCGGTGATCGCGGTAATCGCGGTCATCGCGTGGCCACCCAGCATGGTCACGGTCTTGATGTCCGCCTGTATCCCGGCACCGCCGCCGGAATCCGAGCCAGCGATGATCAGCACGCGTGCGCCCATGGCCTTACCTCTTGTGCTTGCGCTCGGTGGAAGCGGGATGGCGTTTCAGCGCACTGCCGACCCGCGCCGGGCGATCGAGCAGTTCGCCGCCGCAATTGGGACAACGCTCGTCCATGTCGTCGGCGCACTCGGCGCAGAAGGTACATTCGAACGAGCAGATGAAGGCGCCGCCGGCATCGGCGGGCAGGTCTGTGCCGCAACGCTCGCAATCGGGCCGCATCTCCAGCATCAGGCGGCCGCCGCGCGCACGGCGTCGCAGATTCGGTCGACCACCACTTCCACCTGCGCCTTGTCGTCGCCCTCGGCCATCACCCGGATCACCGGCTCCGTGCCCGAGGCGCGGATCACCAGCCGGCCGCGGCCCTTCAGCTCGGCCTCGGCAGCGGCGATCACGTCCTTGACCCGTTCATCTTCCAGCGGCTTGCCACCGGCGAAGCGGACGTTCTTGAGCAGCTGCGGCAACGGCTCGAAGCGGTGCAGCACCTCGCTCGCCGGCGCGCCAGCGCGCACGATCTCGGCCAGCACCTGCAGCGCCGCGACCAGCCCGTCGCCGGTGGTCGCATAGTCGGAGAGGATGATGTGCCCGCTCTGCTCGCCGCCGACATTGTAGCCGGAGCCGCGCATCTTCTCGAGCACATAGCGATCGCCCACCTTGGTGCGCACGAGCCCCAGGCCCTGCGCGGCGAGGTGCCGCTCCAGCCCCAGATTGGACATGACGGTGGCGACCAGCCCGCCCCCGGCGAGCTTGCCCTGCCGCGCCCAGCCGGTGGCGATCAGCGCCATCAGCTGGTCGCCGTCGATCACCGTGCCGGTCTCGTCGACGACGATGAGGCGATCCGCGTCGCCGTCCAGCGCGATGCCCAGCGCCGCGCCCGAGCCGACCACCGTCTCGCTCAGCACCTGCGGCGCGGTCGAGCCGACACCGTCGTTGATGTTCTTGCCGTTGGGCGAAACACCGATCGTCACCACCTCGGCACCCAGCTCCCAAAGCGCCGAGGGCGCTACCTGGTACGCCGCGCCATTGGCGCAATCGACCACCACCTTGAGGCCGTCCAGCGTCAGGTCCGACGGGAAGGTGGACTTGGCGAAGTGGATATAGCGGCCGCGCGCGTCCTCGACGCGGCGGGCGCGGCCGATGTCGGCGGACGGCGCCAGCGCCACGTCGCCGTCGATCAGCGCCTCGATCGCTTCCTCATCGGCGTCGGAGAGCTTGAACCCGTCCGGACCGAACAGCTTGATGCCGTTGTCGAAATAGGGGTTGTGGCTGGCCGAGATCATCACCCCCAGATCGGCGCGCATCGAATGGGTGAGCATCGCCACCGCCGGGGTCGGCATCGGGCCGACCAGCACCACGTCCATCCCGACGCTGGTGAAGCCCGCGACCATCGCGTTTTCCAGCATATAGCCGGAAAGCCGGGTATCCTTGCCGATCACCACCCGGTGGCGGTGATCGCCGCGGCGGAAATGCGCGCCGGCGGCCATGCCCACCTTCATCGCCATCGCGGCGGTCATCGGGGAGAGGTTGGTGGCGCCGCGGATGCCATCGGTACCGAAATATTTTCTTGCCATGCGGTTCGTTCTCGCGCCCTTGTCGCGTTGTGTGCGTGCTGTGATAGCGACGAAAACTGCAAAGGGCGAGCATGTCGCAACCTACCCGTATTCTTCTTTCCCTCCTCACCGGGCTCGCGGCAGGCGCCGCGCTGGCGGCCTTTTCGCCGCAAGGGGGGCTGACCGCCGCTGCTTGGGCGCAGCCGATCGGGCAGGCCTGGCTCAACGCGCTGCAGATGACGATCGTGCCGCTGGTCGTGGCGCTGCTGGTCACCGGCGTCACAGCGACCGCCGAGGCGGCCGCCGCGGGACGGCTCGCCGGACGCGCTATCGCGCTCTACGTGACGCTGCTGTTCTGCTCGGCACTGCTGGCGGCGCTGCTGACGCCGCTGTTCCTGCAGATTGCGCCGCTGCCCCAGGAATCCGCCGCGAGCCTGCGCGCGGCGCTGAGCGGCGCCGAGAAGATCGGGCCGGTGCCGCCGCTCGGCGAGTTCCTGGCGGCGATCATCCCCGCCAACATCGTCAAGGCCGCAGCCGAGAACGCCTTCCTGTCGCTGATCATCTTCGCTCTCGTCTTCGCCTTTGCGATCACCCGCGTCGCCGCCGAGTCGCGCGCGCTGCTCACCAACTTCTTCGTCGCGGTACGCGACGTGATGCTGGTGGTGATCGACTGGGTGCTGTGGATCGGCCCCGTCGGCGTGTTCGCGCTGGCGCTGGTCGTGGGCGCCAAGGCGGGCACCGGCGCGTTCGGCGCGCTGCTCCACTATATCCTGATCGTCGCCAGCGTCGGCGGCGTGATCACGCTATTCGCCTATCCCGCCGCTGTGGTCGGCGGCCGCATCGGCCTTGTCCGCATGTTCCGCGCGGCACTGCCCAGCCAGGCGGTGGCGATCAGCACCCAGTCGTCGCTCGCCACGCTGCCGGTGATGATCGAGGGCGCTGAGGAGGTGGGCGTGCCCGTTGCCGTCTCGGGCGTCACCCTGCCGCTGGCGGTGGCGATCTTCCGCTCGACCGGCCCTGCGATGAACTTCGCGGTGGCGATCTACATTGCCGAATGGTTCGGCGTGCCGCTGCATCCCGCGACGCTGCTGGTCGGGGCCGTGGTCGCCACGCTGACCTCGCTCGGATCGGTCAGCCTGCCCGGCACGGTGAGCTATGTCAGCGCGATCTCGCCGGTCGCGGCGACCATCGGCGCGCCGATCACCCCGCTGGGACTGCTGGTCGCGGTGGAAACGCTGCCGGACATCATGCGCACGGTAGGCAACGTCACCTGGGATCTGGCGACGACGATCTGGCTGTCCCGCAAGACCGGGGCACCGGTGGCAGCACCGGCCGAATAGCGGGCATTCTTGGCGCCGGAATTGATTGGATACCAACCGATTGGCCGGAGCGAGCGCAGGGGCGGTAGCGTAACGTCCGCAACCGGCGCGAGAGCAGCCGCATCGCCGATCCTGCGATGCCGAGCGCGGCTGCCACGGAGGGCAACCGCACCTGCAGCCGATTATTTGAGCAGCACCAGCTCCTCGGCCATCGTCGGGTGCAGCGCCACGGTCGCGTCGAATGCCGCCTTGGTCAGCCCCGCCTTCACCGCCACCGCGGCGGCCTGGAGGATTTCCGGCGCATCCGGACCGATCATGTGCAGTCCCACCACCCGGCCGGTCACGCCGTCGCAGATCATCTTGTACAGCGCGCGTTCGTGACGGCCGGCAAGCACGTTCTTCATCGCACGGAAGTCCGAGGTGTAGACCTTCACCGAGCCGAGCTTGTTGCGTGCCTCGCCCTCGGTCATGCCGACCGAGGCGATCGGTGGATGGCTGAACACCGCGCTCGGGATGCAGTGATAATCAACCTGGTGTGGCTTGCCACCGAACAGCGTGTCGGCAAAGGCCTGTCCCTCGCGGATCGCTACCGGGGTCAGCTGCACCCGGTTGGTCACGTCCCCCACCGCATAGATGCTGTCGACCGTGCTGCGGTTGTCCGCATCCACTTTCACCGCGCCCTTGTCGTCGAGCTGGACGCCGACCTGCTCCAGCCCCAGCCCCCGGGTGTTGGGCACGCGCCCGGTGGCGAACAGCACACAGTCCACCTCGATCGGGTCGTGGCCGCTCATCGACACCAGCAGACTACCGTCGGCCTGCTTCTCGATCTTCTCGAACTCGGCGAAGAAGCGGAACTCGATGCCCTTGGTCATCGAGATCTGGAGCAGCCGGTCGCGGACCTGCGCGTCATAGCCGCGCAGGATTACGTCGCTGCGGTTGACCAGGGTAACCTTCGAGCCGAACTCGTTGAAGATGCCGGCAAACTCATTGGCGATATAGCCGCCGCCGGCGATCAGCACGCGCCTGGGCAGCGTCTCCAGGTGGAAGACCTCGTTGGAGGTGATGCCATGCTCGCTGCCGGGAAAACTCGGCACATGCGGATGCGCGCCGGTAGCGATCAGGATGGTCTTGGCGCTGACCGCCTTGCCGCTCGCCAGCGTCACCGCGTGCGGCCCGGTGACGGTCGCGCGCTCGTGGAGGATGGTGACGCCGTTATTCTCCAGCCCCTGGGTATAGAGGCCGTTGAGGCGGTCGACATCGGCGAGGACATTGTCGCGCAGCGTCGGCCAATCGAAGCGGCAATCGGGCACGTCCCAGCCGAAACGGCGCGCGTCCTTGAGGTCCTCGGCGAAATGCGCGCCGAAAATGAGGAGCTTTTTGGGCACGCAGCCGCGGATCACGCAGGTGCCGCCGACGCGATACTCCTCGGCCACCGCGACCTTGGCGCCGTACGCCGCCGACATCCGCGAGGCGCGCGTGCCGCCGGAGCCCGCACCGATCACGAACAGGTCGAAGTCATAGTCGGACATGGGTCACTCCGGGGGTATGCCGGCGAGAAGGGCCGGAACAGGGTCGAGAGGAAGATAGGGCGGCGGGAGCGAAAACAAGGGCTCTGCCCGTCTCACCGCTTACGGACGAACTCCGCGCGCAGCACCAGGCCCTTGATGCCGTCGAACTTGCAGTCGATTTCCTGCGCGTCGCCGGTCAGGCGGATGGACTTGATCAGCGTGCCGCGCTTCAGCGTCTGGCCGGCGCCCTTCACGGTCAGATCCTTGATCAGCGTCACCTGGTCGCCGTCCTGCAGCAGGTTGCCGACCGAATCGCGCACTTCTACCGTATCTGCCGCTTCGGCCTTGGCCGCGGCCTCGGCGGCGGGGATCCACTCCCCGCTCGCCTCGTCAAAGACATATTCGTCGTCGCTCATGCGCCGAACGCCCGCTGGATCAGGTCGTTGGTGGAGGGGTCGAAATCCAGTCCGCCCTTGTCCGCCGCCTTGGCCATTTCCTTGCCCAGCTCGACGCCGAACTGGTCGAACGGGTTGATGCCGAGCAGCATCGCGTTCACGAACACGCGGTGTTCGTAAAAGGCGATCAGCGCGCCCAGTGTACGCGGTTCGAGGCTGTCGAGCAGCAGCGTCGACGAGGGGCGATCGCCCGGATAGCTGCGTGCAGGGTCTTCATGCCCCTTGCCTGCCATCAGCGCCGCGCCCTGCGCGAACATGTTGAGCAGCAGCTGGCGGTGATGTTCCGGCGCCAGGGCGTCGCCCGCTTCGATCACGCCGACGAATTCGAGCGGCACGAGGTGCGTGCCCTGGTGGAGCAGCTGGAACACGGCATGCTGGGCATCGGTGCCGACTCCACCCCAGGTGATCGCCGCGGTCGGGTAGGTCACCACTTCGCCCTCGGCGGTGACCCGCTTGCCGTTTGATTCCATCTCCAGCTGCTGGAGATAGCTCGGCAGCAGCTTCAGCCGTTCGTCATAGGCGAAGGTGGCTCGCGTCTCGCAGCCGCGGGCCTGACTGTAATAAAGGTCCGCGAACGCCGCGAGCGCCGGGGCGTTCTGCGCAAGATCGGTCAGGCGGAAGTGGCGGTCCATCTCGGCCGCCCCTTCCAGCAGTTCCTCGAACGCGTCCCAGCCCAGCGCCAGCGCCGCCGGGAAGCCGATCGACGACCAGAGCGAATAGCGCCCGCCGACGCTTTCGAAGAAGGGCAGCACCCGCGTCTCGTCGACGCCCCATTCCACCGCCTTGTCGGGCGAGGCGGTCAGCGCCACCACCTGGCCGTAGGGATCCCCGACCCCGCCCTCGGCCATCCAGGCGAGCGCGCTCTGGGCATTGAGCATCGTCTCGGTGGTGGTGAAGGTCTTGCTGGCGATGACGAGCAGCGTCGCCTGCGGATCGAAGACATCCATCGCGTTTTCCAGCGCCACGCCGTCGACATTGGAGACGATCGCCACGTCGTACCGGTCCATGTCGCGGCCCAGCGCGTCGACCAGCAGGTCCGGGCCCAGCGCAGAGCCGCCGATGCCGATGTGGAGGATATGGCGGATCGGCCCCAGCGCCTCGGCCTCGATCGCGTCGATCAGCGCGCGCATCCGCGCATGCTGCGAACGCGCACGGGCGACGCTGTCCGGCGCGCCTTCATAACGCTCGGCGGTATGCTCGGCGGCGCGGCCCTCGGTCACGTTGACCACCTCGCCCGCGAACAGCGCGTCGCGCTTGGCCGCGAAGTCCATCTGCTGCGCCAGCGCCGCGAACGCCGACACCGTCTCGGGCGTCAGGTGCGTCTTGGACCAGTCGAAATGGATGCCGGCGACATCGACGCTCAGCCGCGACAGCCGATCGGCATCGGCAGCGAAGAGATCGGGGAGCTTGGCGGCGGGGAGGGATTGGATCGACGTCCAGTCGGGCAAGGCCATGTTCATCTCCTTGGTGGCACGCCTCCCCTATCGTCCCGCACCGGCCCATTCCAGCCTCATTCCGCCGCTTGACCTCCCCGCCGCGCCCTAGCAGAGCAGTGCCCATGGAAACGCCCGCCTCCACCGAACCCGGCGCATCGCGCGCCAATCCCGCGCAAGTGCCTGCCGCCAAGCCGGAAAAGCCCAAGTCGGAGTGGCGCGACCTTGCCACCTTCCTGCTCAAGCTGGCGCTGATCGTGTTCGTGGTGCGCAGCTTCATCTTCTCGCCGTTCAGCATCCCCAGCGAATCCATGCTGCCGCGACTGCTGATCGGCGACTATCTGTTCATCACCAAGTGGAACTATGGCTATTCCAGGCACTCGCTGCCGTGGAGCGTGCCGCTGATCCCGGGCAGGATCTTCCCCGGTACGCCGGCGCGTGGCGACGTGGTGGTGTTCAAGGCGCCGAACCATAATGGCGAGGACTGGATCAAGCGCGTCATCGGCCTGCCGGGCGACACGATCGAGATGGTGGGTGGCCAAGTGATCCTCAACGGCAAGCCTGTGCCCAAGCAGCGCATCGCCGATTTCGTGCTGCCGATCACGCCGAACTTCACCCATTGCCCCACGCAGTTCCAGACCGCCGACGCCAAGGGCGCGCCGATCTGCCGCATCCCGCAGTTCCGCGAGACGCTGCCGAACGGCAAGCAGTACAACGTGCTCGACCAGGACAATCTCCCGCAGGACAACACCCAGGTGTTTACCGTCCCCGCCGGCCATGTCTTCCTGATGGGTGACAACCGCGACAATTCCACCGACAGCCGCTTCCAGCAGCCGCCCTATGGCTCGGGCATCGGCTTCGTGCCGATCGAAAACATCGAGGGCAAGGCCGTGGTGAACTTCTGGTCGACCGACGGCGGCGCCAATTGGCTGCTCCCCTGGACCTGGTTCACCGCGGCGCGGTGGAGCCGGATCGGAGAAGGCTTCTGAGCGTGCCCGATCTGGGCGGCTGGGTCGAGAAGACCTTCGGCCGTCCCGCCAAGGACCTGCCCGCCTTCCAGCGGGCGTTGACTCATGGCAGCCAGGCCGCCGGCAACTACCAGCGGCTGGAATTCCTCGGCGACCGGGTGCTCGGCCTGGTGGTTGCCGAATGGCTGTTCGAGCGGTTTCCGGAAGAGCCCGAGGGCGCGCTCTCCCGCCGGCTGAACTCGCTGGTGACCGGCCCGGTCTGCGCCGATGTCGCGCGCGAACTGGGCGTGGTGCCGCATCTCCGCCTCGGCAAGCAGGCGCGCGACGATGGCGCCGCGGACAGCGACAATGTACTGGGCGACGTGATGGAGGCGCTGATCGGCGCCTGGTATCGCGAGGCCGGGCTCGATGCGGCGCGCGCCTTCGTGCGCAAGGCCTGGGGCAATCGGATCGACGAACACGCCAAGGCGCCCAAGCACCCCAAGTCGGCGCTCCAGGAATGGGCCGCCGCACGCAACCGCCGGCCGCCCGAATATGAGATCGTCGACCGCTCCGGCCCCAACCACGCGCCGCGCTTCACGGTGAAGGTGTCGATCGGCAAGCTCGCCGAAGCAAGTGCCGAGGGCAGCAACAAGCAGGAAGCCGAAACCGCCGCGGCGGCAGCGCTGTTGGCCAAGCTGAGCTCGTCCTAAGCCTAATAAGCCCCTCCTCCTTGGAGGAGGGGTTGGGGTGGAGGGATTCCAGAACGTGCGTTGGTCTCGGTGAGACACAGCCCCGCCCCAACCCCTCCCCC
>NZ_JAAILI010000088.1 GCF_012650175.1 Sphingomonas sp. S2M10 | reverse complement strand
TAGACCCCATGACTGCCGGAGCCGCGGGGGCTCAAATCTGAGATGCTGACGATGGATTTGTCAGCACTGGAGGCGAGTCATGACGGAAGCAGTGAAATACGTCGGTCTGGACGTGCATAAGGAAACCATCGCGGTCGCGGTTGCCGATGGAGAGCGCGGAGGCGAGGTGCGTTTTGTTGGCACGGTCGCCAACGAGGACGACGCGGTCAGAAAGCTGGTCAAGCGGCTGACGGCGCCGGGCGTGAGGTTGAGCGTCTGCTACGAGGCTGGCCCTTGCGGCTATGGCCTGCACCGGCTGCTGACGAAACTTGGGCAGGCTTGTATCGTCATCGCCCCCTCGATGATGCCACGACGGCCGGGCGATCATGTGAAGACCGACCGGCGTGACGCAATGACGCTGGCCCGACTGTTGCGTGCTGGCGAGCTTACCGCGATCTGGGTTCCGGACGAAGCGCACGAGGCGGTGCGTGATCTGATCCGCGCCCGACGCAGCGCACAGGAAGATGCCACCGGGGCCAAACAGACCGTGCGCAGCTTCTTGCTGCGGCACGATCGTCGTTTCGGCGGCAAGGCGGCCTGGACGAAGATGTACTGGCGGTGGTTGTCCGAACAGCGGTTCGACTTCCCCCATCAGCAGCTGGCATTTGAGGAGATGCAGAAGCGGGTGCTCGAGGCGCAGGCGCGGGTTGGACGGCTCGAGGCGGCGCTGGGCGACGCGGTAGATGCATGGCGTTTCGCGCCGCTGGTCCGCAATCTTCAGGTCCTGCGCGGCATCAGGCTGGTCAGCGCCGCGACGCTGGTCGCCGAGGTCGGTGATCTGACCCGCTTCGACAAGCCCAAGCAGTTGATGGCCTATGTCGGCTTGGTGCCGTCCGAGCATTCTAGCGGTGCCCGGACCAAGCGTGGTCGGATCACGCGCGCGGGTAACGCGCAGGCACGCACCATGCTGATCGAGGCTGGCTGGTCGTATCGACTGCCCGCTCGCGAGGAACGCCGCTATCGTGAGCGCGTCATCGACTTGCCCGAAGAGATCCAGGCGATTGGATGGAAGGCGCAGGTTCGTCTCTGCCAGCGCTACCGTCGCCTCGCGGCCGCAGGCAAGCCCCAGCCCAAGGTAACCACCGCGATCGCGCGTGAACTGGTCGGCTATGCTTGGGACATCGCCCGACGCGTACCACCGGCGGTCGCCACTTGATCTTCCAACCAGCAGTGAGAGGAGGCGCCAGCGCACCATCTGCATAGCCTTGGCCGGCGTGCCGCGGGCACCCGACTGTGATGGGCAATCCACGGTGTACGGTGGGGCAGGTTCGTCCGACGCCCGAACTTAGACGGAGGATAGGCCCAGCGACGGATACGGGTAGTGCGGTAACCAACCCGCGGATGAGAGCGTGATCAATCGTCGTCGATCAGGCGCCCGCGGCACACCCGCCAAGGTCAATGCGACCGCTGGTCTCGCGGCCAGCGAAGGACTAAACTCGGTCAGCATCTCGGATGGCAGTCATGAGAGACCCCATGACTGCCGGAGCCGCGGGGGCTCAAATCTGAGATGCTGACGATGGATTTGTCAGCACTGGAGGCGAGTCATGACGGAAGCAGTGAAATACGTCGGTCTGGACGTGCATAAGGAAACCATCGCGGTCGCGGTTGCCGATGGAGAGCGCGGAGGCGAGGTGCGTTTTGTTGGCACGGTCGCCAACGAGGACGACGCGGTCAGAAAGCTGGTCAAGCGGCTGACGGCGCCGGGCGTGAGGTTGAGCGTCTGCTACGAGGCTGGCCCTTGCGGCTATGGCCTGCACCGGCTGCTGACGAAACTTGGGCAGGCTTGTATCGTCATCGCCCCCTCGATGATGCCACGACGGCCGGGCGATCATGTGAAGACCGACCGGCGTGACGCAATGACGCTGGCCCGACTGTTGCGTGCTGGCGGGCTTACCGCGATCTGGGTTCCGGACGAAGCGCACGAGGCGGTGCGTGATCTGATCCGCGCCCGACGCAGCGCACAGGAAGATGCCACCGGGGCCAAACAGACCGTGCGCAGCTTCTTGCTGCGGCACGATCGTCGTTTCGGCGGCAAGGCGGCCTGGACGAAGATGTACTGGCGGTGGTTGTCCGAACAGCGGTTCGACTTCCCCCATCAGCAGCTGGCATTTGAGGAGATGCAGAAGCGGGTGCTCGAGGCGCAGGCGCGGGTTGGACGGCTCGAGGCGGCGCTGGGCGACGCGGTAGATGCATGGCGTTTCGCGCCGCTGGTCCGCAATCTTCAGGTCCTGCGCGGCATCAGGCTGGTCAGCGCCGCGACGCTGGTCGCCGAGGTCGGTGATCTGACCCGCTTCGACAATCCCAAGCAGTTGATGGCCTATGTCGGCTTGGTGCCGTCCGAGCATTCTAGCGGTGCCCGGACCAAGCGTGGTCGGATCACGCGCGCGGGTAACGCGCAGGCACGCACCATGCTGATCGAGGCTGGCTGGTCGTATCGACTGCCCGCTCGCGAGGAACGCCGCTATCGTGAGCGCGTCATCGACTTGCCCGAAGAGATCCAGGCGATTGGATGGAAGGCGCAGGTTCGTCTCTGCCAGCGCTACCGTCGCCTCGCGGCCGCAGGCAAGCCCCAGCCCAAGGTAACCACCGCGATCGCGCGTGAACTGGTCGGCTATGCTTGGGACATCGCCCGACGCGTACCACCGGCGGTCGCCACTTGATCTTCCAACCAGCAGTGAGAGGAGGCGCCAGCGCACCATCTGCATAGCCTTGGCCGGCGTGCCGCGGGCACCCGACTGTGATGGGCAATCCACGGTGTACGGTGGGGCAGGTTCGTCCGACGCCCGAACTTAGACGGAGGATAGGCCCAGCGACGGATACGGGTAGTGCGGTAACCAACCCGCGGATGAGAGCGTGATCAATCGTCGTCGATCAGGCGCCCGCGGCACACCCGCCAAGGTCAATGCGACCGCTGGTCTCGCGGCCAGCGAAGGACTAAACTCGGTCAGCATCTCGGATGGCAGTCATGAGAGC
>NZ_JAAILI010000087.1 GCF_012650175.1 Sphingomonas sp. S2M10 | reverse complement strand
CTCCCGCCCCCGCCCGCCGACTGGCCGACGACGGTGAGCGTGAGCCTGCCGATCGAATTCGCGCTGGAATGAGGCGACGGCGCATGCGTGCGGTGCGGACGATGCTCGCTTGGCTGCTGTGGCTGCCCGGCACCGGCTGGGCGCAGGCGCCCACGCCGACGCACCGCTTCGACATTCCCGCGCAGCGGCTCGCCACCGCGCTGGTCGCCTTCGGCGAGGCGAGCGGCGTCGACGTGCTGCTCGACGAGCCGCAGGCCGCCGATCGCCGCACCAGCCCGATCCGCGGCATCTATTCGGCGCCCGAGGCACTGACGCTGCTGCTCGGCGGCACCGGGCTGACGGTGCGCTTCACCAGCACCCATTCGGCGGTCGTCCTCGCGCGCGGCGCGGCGGCGGTGCCCCTGCCGACATCCGGCAGCGGATCGAAGACGAGCGCGATGCTCTCGCTCGACACGATGCGAGTCAGCGCGCCGCGCGTGATCGGCGGCGCGCCGCCATCCGATACCGGCGGCTTCGTGCTGACGCTCGCCGCCCGCATCCGGCGGCTGGTGATCGATGCCGGCGTGCTGCGCGACGGCGGTGCGGCCCGGCTGCGGATCCGCACCCGGATCGATGCCGAGGGGGTGCTCCGCGACGTGACTCTGGTCCGCTCCGACGGCGACGCCAAGCGCGATCGCCGCGTCCAGGCGCTGCTCGAAGGCGCGCCGCTTGGCGCGGTGCCGCCGCTGGGGCTGCGCCAGCCGCTGCTGTTCGAGGTCGCAGCGCAGTGACGCGCTCGACCCGCGACCTGCTGCGCCAGACGCTGGCGGCGAGCTATGGCAAGCTGCGCCAGCGGCTCGCCCGCAAGCTCGGCTCGGACGCGGCAGCGCAGGAGGTGCTGCACGAAACCTGGCTGCGCCTCGGCCAGGGCGGCGAACTGGGGCCGGTCGCCAACCGCGAAGGCTATGTCTATCGCGCCGCGATCAACACCGCGCACTCGATCAAGCTCGCCGACCAGCGCGCGCCCCACGCGCTCGATCTCGGCGAGGCGCACGAAGTGCCGGACGAGGCGCCCGACGCCGAACGCATCCTCGACGCGCAGGACCAGGTCCGCCGGGTCCATGCCGCGATCGCCGACCTTTCCGCGCGCCAGCGCGACGCCTTTCTCCACTGCGTGGTGCAAGGCCAGCCGATCGAAGCGGTCGCCGCGCGCCACGGCGTGACCGTCCGCACCATCCAGGGCGACCTGCGCGCGGCAATCATCCACTGCGCGCGGCGGCTCGGGCGAAAAGATATTCTCGCGGATCGCAGCTTCCGTGTGTCTAGGGAGTAGGAGGTTTGCGTTTGAACGACACTGCCCATCTTGGCTGCCATTTGAGGTTTCGATGCGATGATTTCCCGCGATAGCCTCGAACAGGACGTGCCGGCGCTGAAGCTGGAAGCGATCGACTGGGCGACGCGGATCAGCTTCGGCGGCATCGACGAGGCCGAGCGCGGCGCATTCGAGGCGTGGCGCACGCTGAGCCCCGCGCACGAGGCGGCGTTCGGAGCGGCGCTGGCGTTCGTGCGGCAGCTGGGCAGCATGCCCATCGATGCCGCAGCGGTGACGGACGGCCCGGACAAGGTCGTACCGATCGATCGGGCGCGCGCGCCCCGCATCGGCCGCCGCACTTTCCTTGGCGGCGGTGCGGTCGCGGCGAGCATTGCGGCGGGTGTGATCGCGGCGCGCTCGCCGCTGTCGCTCTGGCCCAGCCTGTCCGAATGGATGGCGGACGAGCGTACCCCGGCGGGTGCTCGCCGCACGCTGACGCCGATGGCCGGGGTTCAGGTCGAGATGAACTCGCGGACGAGCCTGTCGCGGATCGAAAAAGGCGTGCGGCTGGTGTCGGGCGAGGTGTTCGTGGCGGCGGCAGGCGCTACCCGCTTCACCGTCGAGGCCGGCGACGCGGTGGCGACCGCAGCCGCCGCCCGTTTCGACGTCCGCAACTATGACGGCAACCCCTGCATCACCTGCATCGAAGGTGCGGTGTCGGCGTCGATCCGCGGCAGCTCGGCACAGCTGCACACGGGCGAGGCATTGGCGCTGCGCGACGGCAGGGTCACCCGTATGCGGCTGGCCGGCAGCGTCGCCACCGCCTGGCGGCGGGGGCTGCTGATCTTCGACCAGACCCCGCTCGCCACAGCGGTGGCCGAGATCAACCAATATTATCCCGGCCGGATTGTGCTGCGCAGCACCGCCGACGGTCGGCCAGTCACCGGCATCTTCCATGTCGACCAGATCGAGACCGCGGTGGTGCAAATCCAGGCGCTGCAAGGCATGTCCGCAACGCGACTGCCCGGCGGCGTGGTTCTTCTCGGCTGATCCCGGGCGGAGCCGCTCAGTATGCCTGCTTGGGCGTAAGAAGCAGAATCTCCCAACGATCTGAGTGCCCAACACTTTCACTTCGGGTGCGCCAGTTCCTTGACCGGTTGAGATTTGGCACCTTTTTTGTTTCATCCGATTGAGTAAGGCCGAGAACCACCGAAACGCGGTCGTGCAGCCACACTACTCGTAGGTTCAACGTAACGGCCGGAGATCCCTCGACGAAGTGGCGAACGCTGCTTCTATCAATTTTTTTTTGCCAGGATTGCATGAGCTACCCGCGCGTCCGCTGAAGCGGGCAAGCGCGGCGGGCTCGTCGGTCTGGATGATCGATACGCCCGCGCCACAGAGCCGCCCCCATACCGCATCCGGGTCACGCAGCGCGTCGAGGTCGCTGAACCCGCCAAGGACAAAGCCGTCGAACAGCGTGTTCACCCAAAGCCGCACGCCCAGCGCGCGAGTGCGCGCCGCGATCGGCGCCAGCCGCGCCTCGGCGAGATAGGGAAGCTCGATCGCGATCGGGTGCCGCCTTGCGCCCATCTGTGCGTCGACGATCGCCGGCACATCGACCCCGCTGCCGTCGCCGCTGACCGGGATCACCGCGAAGGACACCCGGTCATACGGCGCGATCGCCGCCAGCGGCAGCGATCCCGTACCCGCGAAGGTTTTGACGATCACGCCGTCCTGCAAGCCGGCGCGCTCCACCTCGGCCACCACCTCCCCGTAGATCGCGTCCTTGACGTCGAGGTTGAGCAAGATGCGGCCCTTGGCATGGACCAGCATCTCGGTCAGCGTCGGCACGGTCTGATCGGTGACCACCTGCCCTGCCCCGCCCATGTCCTGCCGCAGATGCAGTGCCTTGATCTGGGCGAGGGTGAGGTCGCGCACCTTGCCATGGCCATCGGTGGTGCGGTCGACGGTCTCGTCATGCACCATGACCAGATAGCCGTCGCGGGTGCGGCGCACATCGGTTTCCATCACCTCCACGCCCAGGGCCACGCATTGATCAAGCGCCGCGACCGAGTTTTCGGGGACCGGCCCCAGACCGCGATACGGCGCAGCACGGTGGCAGCCGCGATGCGCGACGATGATCAGGCCGCCCTTGGGATCGCGCAAGCGGTGCATCATCTCCGTCGTATCGCTGGCGCGCGTAGCGGTGGGAAGGAGGGCGGCCGCGACGGCAGTCAGGAGGCAAACAAGCGGTTTCATGGAGCATTCCGTTCAAAGGCAGGCAATTGGGGAAGCCCGGCAGCGGACTTCCCCGCGCGGTTCAGCAGCAAGCGACGAAATCGCGCCTCACCATTTCTTGCTGACGATCAGCCGCACGTTGCGGCCGAACAGCGGGCGTCCGAAAATCGCCGTGGGCGTACCCTGGCCTGCCAGCCGGTCGCCGGCGGTGTTGCCCTCCGTCAGGCCATGCGCGTTGGTGAGATTGTCGCCGGCCAGCTGAATGCGCCAGTCGCCATGCTCCAGCATCGCGCCTAGGCCGAAATAGCCATAGGCGGGCAGTGCCGTGTTGTTGAAGAAATCGACGTAGCGGCGGGTGATATAGTCGTAGCGGCCATAGAGGCTCAGCCGGTCCGCGCCGAGGCGGAGGTCCAGCGTCGGTCGGACGTTCAGGAACAGCTTCGGTTCGCGCAGGATCTGCTTGCCGTTGGCCTGGCTGCCGTCGGCGCCAGTGTTGCTGCTGAAGTTGAGATATTTCGGATCCTGGACGGTTACCGATCCGGCCAGCGAGAAGGGACCGGCGATCTGCAGCTGGCCATCCGCTTCGACGCCCTTGTTCTCGGCGGTGCCGACGAAGTTGACCGTTTGATCGCTGCGCCCGGTCTGCGGGTTGAATGCGGTGAAGCTGGCGTTCAAGGGATCGAACTTGGTGTAGAAACCGGTGACATAGAGATACGATCGACCGAACGATGCCTTCAGGCCCGCTTCATACAGCCGCGCGTTGGTCGGTGCGAGCGACGGAGTCGGATAGGTGGTGGTCACCGATGCCGTCGCCGGGATCTCCAGCCGCGAGGCGCGGGCATAAACCCCGAGATGGCGGCTGAAATCGTAATTGGCGCCCAGCGTCCAGTTGGTCGCCTGGAAGTTGAGCTTGGCCGTTCCCACCGCACCGGTGAAGGCGCGGGTGGCATCGTCGGCGAGCGTCGTCGGATCGCCGAGATTGGCCGCCGTGGTGATCTGGCCGAAGCCGTCATAGCGATACCATTCGTGGCGGATGCCGGCATCGATGCGCAGCCGATCGGTCAAGTCCCAGGTATCGGCACCGTACAGCGCGATCACCTTCGCATCATAGCCCCCGGCGTTGAGCGAGGCCGCGTCGTTGAGCGATCCGCGATCGGTGACATAGCCTTTTACCGATCCATCTGCGCCATAGGCGACGAGATCGAGCAGTCGCGGCTGCGAGCGCACTTCCATCAGATAATTCTGGTAGACGGCGAACGAGGTCAGCCCCCACAGCGCGGCATAGCTGCCGATGCGAATGTCGTGGCTGCCCAGCCCGGTCTCGAACTTGCGGGTGACGCTCAGATCGCCCTGACCCGAATAGAAATCGGCACTGATCGAGCGATATTGCGCCTGCACCACCAGCCCCGATGCGGTGGCGGGATCATAGGCGGTCGCGCCGCTGGTGCCCGCAAGGGCATAGCCCATCCGCGTCACGCCGCTGCCAAACGCGGTCTGCGCGCGGGCAAGATAACCGCTGGCGAAGCCGGCGCCATCCACCGGATTCGAGGTGGAATACAGCGCGTCGAAATCGTTGCGGCCATCGGTGTAGCCGGCCTTGGCGGAGACGTGCCAGGCATCGAAATCGCCTTGGTAATCGAGCGCGACATTGCCGAAGCGCATATGCCGACCGTTGGCGAGATCGCCGGTGCGGCTCTGGATTGCGCCCGCCCCGTCGCGATACTTGATCGTCGCCGCCCGCAGCGCCGGGGTGTTCAGCGTGCCGGTGAAGTAATCGATATACTTGTCGAGGCTTACCGCGGTGTTGCGTGGATCGGCCGTCGGAATCGACAGATAGAAGAGATTGTGGTCGTTGGTATACTGGCCGGAAATCTTCAGCGTGCCATTGTCCAGCTCGCGCAGGATGTTCGCCCGGATCTGGCCACCCTTGTCCGACGGAAAGCCGTTGTCGCGATATCCGTCGTTGTAGCGATAGAAGCCGCCGACCGCGAAGGTGGTGCGCTTGCCGAGCGGGCCGGATTGATAGCCCTCCAGCCGATACAGGCCGGTGGTACCCAACGTAACCTGCGCCGCGCCGTGCGGGGTCTGCTCGCCGGTCACCGTGATGACGTTGACGATCGCCGCCGCGCCCGAGGCGTAGATCGGCGCCGGCCCGCCACGCACCACTTCGACGCGATCGGTCATCAGGTCGAAGCGATTCATGCCGTCGCCCTGATTGAAGAAGAAGCCGTCCAGCTCGTGGTAGAGCGGCAGGCCGTCCTGCTGGTAATAGAGATAGCCGCGATCGGTGGGGATGCCGCGCACGCGGGTGATGTTCTGCACCTCGCCGCCGGTCTGTTCGATATGGATGCCGGGCAGCGCGCCGACCAGCTCGGTCATGCTCTTCGGCGCGAGCTTCAGCACATCGTCCTGCGACAGGGTGTTCACGGCATAGGAGACGTCGAACCGGCGCTGCGCGCGTGCCGATCCGGTGACGACGATGTCCTGCGGCTGCTCCGCAGCGGACGCGGCAGGCGCCGCCTCCGTCTGCGCCTGCGCGGGCATCGCTGCCATCAACAAGGCGGGCACTGCGGCGCCCGCCAACCAACTCTGCTTCTTCATGTGCATTCCCCGTTCTTGCCTGATGCGGGGCGACTGACGCTGCTTCGTGACTCTTTTATTTGCTTACATGAAATTAAATGGAGTCAGGAGATCGCGGCCGTCACTGCGTGGATCGGCGCCATCGCGGCCCCGATCACGACCGCCCGGCTGCCCAGCGCGGAGGGCAACACCGCCGGCACCGGCGCCTGGTAGCCCTGATGCCGAGGCGCGCTCAGTTGCGCGATGCGGGCGGCGAGCCGCTGAAGGATGCTGGCCGGCAAGGCGCCGGACACGACGACCGCGCCCGGATCGAGCCAAACGGCCCCGCCGATCACCGCCTGTTCCAGTTGCATCGCGACCCGCTCAATCCACTCCGCGATCAGTGCCGCCTGCGGCTCCAGCAGGGCATCGACCTCGGACAGCGATTCGATCGCGACTCCCGCACCGCGCAGCGTGTCGATCAGATCGATGCCCGACGGACGCAGCACCGTGCCGGGGAACAGCTTGCCGATTTCGCCCGCATTGCCGTGGTCGCCGCGGAACAGCTCGCGCGCCGCGATAAGGCCGCCGCCGATGCCATGGCCGAGGAACAGCACCAGGATCGAGCGATAGCGATCGATGATGCCGGGCTGGTAATATTCGGCCAGTGCCGCCGCCGTCGCATCATTCTCGATCCAAATCGGCATGTCGAGCACATCGCCCAGCGTCTCCGCCAGCGGAATATCGCTCCACCCCGCCAGCCGCTGCACCACGGCGCGGCGATTGCGGTCGCCGTCCAGCGCATAGCCGGGTACCGCAACGCCGAGGCCCAGGAACCGCCCGCGCAAGAACCCGTGCTGCGCCACCAACGCGCGAAGGCGCGCATCGAGCGTACGGGCAAAGACGCGCGGATCGGGATCGTCAAAGGGCAAGGTATCGTGCAGCAACGGACGCCCGCGAAAATCGAGCAGCACCAGCTCGAGCCAGCCGGGATGCGCGGTAGCGCCGACCGACCAGCCCCCGCCCCCGGCGATTGCCAAGGGCACACTAGGTCTTCCCCGCACGCCTTGTTCGACCGGTGTCTCCTCGGCGATCAGATCCAGCGCGGCCAGTTGCTGCGTCACCCGAGTGATCGTCGCGCTGTTGGTGTCCAACGCCGCAGCGAGTTCGATGCGCGGCTGCGCGCCGGTAATGCGCAAGTGCAGCAGGACGCGCTTCTGCAACTCGGTGAGGATCAATTGCGGACGGGGCGCGGCGGGCATCCTCCACCGATATATTTTCATCGTGTCAGAAAAACGAACGCGTTGTGGCGCTTGTCATGCCGAATGACCAAGCGACACAGCTGTTTCGAGGCGAGCAGCGAACCGAACCTCAGCCGAGCGGGGATGTTAGTGACGAAGCGCGGCCCGTACACCTGGGCGGCAGGCCCCCTCCGCCGCGCCTTGGCATCGGATCCTTCGCCAGGGAGGACGGGCCATGGACGACAGCATGAGGACGGTGCCTGCGATCGCAAGGGCGGCGCCGATCCCGCACGGTAGCCGGCGCAAGGCGACGTCGCCAACCATGCTCGACCTTTCCCCTTGCAAAGACCTTTGCCGCCTGCGGGCAGCAAAGGCCTGCCGTCCCGCCAGCATCCGGCGCTAGGCGCGCGGCGGTCGCGAACGGACACGACACGCGCCTCGCACCTGCATCAGAAGCGCAGACGAACGCCGCCCGATACCGATTCCTGATGATCATCGGTACCGGTCTGCGACGAGGCGGTCGCGAATAGTTCGACCCCGTGCGGCAGGCGATAGCTCACGCCGCCCGCCGCCGTGCCAACCACGCGCGCCCGTGCCGCACTGAAGCCCTGTAACGCCAGCGCGCCCCCCGCATAGCCGCCCAGCGCGTCGGCGCGCAGTCCCTCGATCTGATAACGCACACCGAATGACACGAACGGCCGGAAAGCGGCGCCAGAAGCATTCGCGCGCCCGAAGGACAGCGCCCCGTCCGCAAAGCCCGCCACGTTGCGGTCGCGGCGGACGATCAACGCGAACGGGCTGCCGCCCTGCTCCGCCACACGGTCGCGAACGGTGCGGACATAGCTGATGCCGACCTGAGGCCGAACTGCCCAGTCGCCCTTCACCGAGAACTCCCGCGCAAGCGACCCATCGAACACCCAGCTGTGCAGATCATAGCGACCGCTCGCAACCCGCACCGGCAGTGTCCGCGTCGTCGTCGCCACGGTACCGATGTAGGAGACGGAACCGGCAACGCTCAGGCCGCCGTCGGTTCGTACGCGTGCCTGCACGCCGCCCACCGCGCTATTGGCGCGGGTACGGGCGGCGAGTGCATCCAGATACTGGCGGTCGTTGAGGTAGCCACCGAACGCGCCGATGCTCCATGACGCGTCGCCCACGCCGATCCCGCCGAGCAGCCCGTAGGTGCGCGAACGCGCTGCTACGCTGCCGGTAGTGGCGTCGTCGCTCAGCCGGTGCCATTGGCCCAGCATCGCGCCGAAGGTGAAGGCATGGGGTGTGTCGCCGCTCGCCGCAAAGCCCGGGCCGCGGGTGGCGGTGACCAGCGCCACCGCATCGTCGACCTGAGTCTGCACGGCGGCCGCATAGGCTTGCGGTGTCAACTGGGCAAAGGCTTGAGTATTGGCCACATCCCCGGCGCTGGCCAGCGTCGAGAGGCTGCTGAACAGCGCGCTGTCCGCGGGCTGAATCGCAAGCGTCGAGTTTAGATAGGCGATGCTGGCGCTAGTCTGCAAGGCGGCGCCCCCAGGAGCACGGAAGGCGCCGATCACGTCGATCGCGCCGCCGCGCACAACCACGATGCCCATCGGATCGCTCGGCTGCTGCACCGTGGTGAAGCTGCCGGTGATGCCGCCGGTTGCGGTAAACAGCGTGGTGAAGCTGCCCTGGCGCAGATTGCCGAGGCGAACGAGCTGTAGGGTGGCGCCCGGCGCGATCGACAGCGTGCCGTTAACCGCCAGCCGATCCGAGGCGGCTGCGGAGAGTTCGAACAGCGCGGTCGACGTGCTGCCCAGCGCCACATTGCCGTTGACGGTCATCGTGCCGGGAGACGCGCCCGGGCTGAGCGTACCGCCGACCGCGACGTTGCCGTTGACGATACCCGCCGAACCGAACGTCGCGTCCCGCCCGACCGTGATCTGCGGCGCGGTTAGCACCGAGCCCGCCTGGCCGACAAGCCGCCCGCCGGTCATGTCGATCGCGCCGAACACGGCGGTACCGCCGATCTGGGCGAAGCCGCTACCCTGGGCGAACCGCTGGAAGTTGCGAATATCGCCGAACAGTGCGGGCGCTGCTTCGCTGCCGCCGGAAACGGCAAAGCTGTTGGTGCCCGCGCCGCCATCGATCAGACCGCTGACGCTGCCGCCGCCATTCTGCACGAAGCGGTCATCGCCGTCGCCCAGCAAGACCGCGCCGGTGATCGTTCCGGCATTCTCTACCACATCCGCACCCACGCCGAGGACGACATCACCGGTGATGCTGCCCGTATTCGCCACGCGGTCATCGGCTGCGTCGCCCCAAACCGCGTAAGACATTATCCCGCCCTTGGCGCTGATCGTTCCGGCATTGGTGAGGAGAAGCGCGCTGTCAGTGACACCCACGCCGATGGCGCGATCGGCCTCCGCGGCAATCTTGCCCGCCGCGGCATTGACGACGGTGCCGGTCGTTCCTGCGGTGATGGAAATCGCCGTCGCGCTCGTCGACCTAGCCGTGTCCGTACTGGTGACGGTGGCCGATATGGTACCGCTGTTTGTGATAGTGGTAGCCGTGTAGTCACCGTAGACGGAGAGCGCCAAAGCGCTACCGAAGCTTGCGTCCGATCCTTGGGCGCTGATCGTACCGGCGTTGCTCACCTGCGCCGGCCCGGATGCGGGGCCGTTCGCGCCGATGGCGAGGGCTGGCACCAAACCGCTGCTCGCCATCGTCCCGCTGTTGGTCACGATGACAGCGCCCGGGGCGGCGCCATTGCCGTAATAGCCGATGGCGGCGTTAACGCCCCCGCGAATTGTACCGCTGTTGACGATGGCAAGACTGGTACTAGCGATCGTGGATACGTTCGCCGTCGGATAGAAGGGATACCAAGGATACGACGGATATTGCACATAGGACGGACTGAATACCGGCGCTGTGATGGTCCCGCTGTTGATGAACGCAAGCGCCGTGTCGCTCGAGAGGGACACCGTGGAACCATAAAGGTTGGCCGCACTGATGCTCCCGCTATTGGTGAAGCTTCCCACGGTAGCCGACACACCGCCGATCTTGCCGCTGTTGGAAAGCGATGTGAGGACCTGAGTCGGAAGGATGGCACTCAAGCCCGGCAGGTAGGAGAAATAGGGCGCGCCCGTGATCAGGCTTCCGCTCACGTCTGCCTGGTTCGCAACGCTGCCGTTGCCGATCACGTAAAGGTTGCCGGTCGCGGCGCCGGTGGTGGTCACGACCGTATCGGTGCCGGTCGCCTGAATCAGCAAGCCCTGGAAGTTGACGAGTCCGGACGTGCCGAGCGTGACAGTCTTGCTGGTGCTGAACGCGCGGCCGTAGGTGTTATTTCCGGCGCCGCCATCGATCGTGCCGGATACGCCAGTCGTGTCGCCGGTCTGCAGCAGCAGGTCGTCCGCGTCGCCGAAGCGCAGGTCACCATCGATCGTGCCGCCCGCCGCGACGAATGCGCTGCTGGAATAGGATCGCGTGACCGAGCCTGGATAATAGGGATAGCCATAGCCCATATCGACCGAACCGACGACCGTGCCCGCATTGACGAAGCTGCCCGAATAGAGCTGCACCGCGGTGCCGCCGGTGCCGCTGATCGAGCCGCCCGCCAGATTGGTGATCGACGCCGTGGTCGAGGTGCTGGTGCCGCCGATCGCGATGCCCCCGCTGCTGGCGATGGTGCCGCTGTTTGAGATTTGCCCATAATTATAGGCAACCACCGCGGTGCCGCCGACCTGGATCGTGCCGCTGTTGGTGAGATCGAACGCACCGGCGATGCCGGTGGCGCTGGCGCCACCCGTCGCCTGGCGGATCGTGCCGCTGTTGACGATCTGCGTTTTGGAGTAGCTGTAGCTGCCGGAAATACCGATGCCGCCGTCGAGCAGGATGGTGCCCGCGTTGGTGATGCTGGCCCCGCCGGTGATCGCGGTGGCGATGGGGTTGGCATTGCGATCGGTTACGCTGATCGTGCCCAGATTGGTGAAGCTGTCGCCTTCGGAGAGGCTCGCGCCTGCGGCCGAGTTGTAGTTGGTCGTGCTGGTTGGCCGCGTTACGGTGATCGTGCCGCGGCTGGTGATCGAAAGCGCGGCGCTGCTGCTGTTGCCACCCGATGCGCCCGGATAGCTGAGCACCGCGGAGGACTGGATCGCCGCGGTGTTGCTGACCGCAAAGTCGGCGTCCAGGTCGACGCTGCCGGTGCCGGCAAGCTGCACCGGCGTAGCCAGGGCCTGCGCCGTCGGCGCAGTGAGCGTGAGCTTGGCGCCGTTCGCCAGCTGATAGCCGACCTTGCTGAACGGTCCCACATTACCCGTTGTCAGCGTCGTGCTGGCATCGGCGTTCACGGCATAGCGCAGGCTGGAATTGCTGTCGGCGGTGACGGTGCCGGTGATGCCCGCAAAGGCACCGCTGCCGGTGTTGACGAGATCGGTGACCAGCGTCGCGCCGCTGAGCCGAAGATTGCCGTTGAGCGTGCCGCCGCGCAGCGCGAAATAGGTCAGGTTGTTGCCCGAGCCGAAGCCGTTGAAGGTCACGTCGCCGTTGATCGTGCCCGCATTGGCCACGCCGGCATTGAACGCGCTGACCGTCACCGCGCCGCCGGTACCGCCGTTCACCACGCCGCCGGCGCCGTTGATCAGATAGCCATAGGGCTGCACCTGCACGCCCACGCCCGGCGAGCCGATCGTGCCGGTGTTGGTGAGGTAGACGCTCGTGCTCACGCCCGCCGTACCGCCGCGGATCGTGCCGCTGTTGGACGCGGTGACCCCGACATTGCCGCTGAGCGTCGCGCCCGTGGTGCCGCCGATGATCGTGCCGCTGTTGGTCAGCACCGCATTGAACAGGTTCACGCCGTCGTTGGTCGCGGTGATCGTGCCGGTGTTGACGAGGTCGTTCGACGACATCGAAACGCCGCTGCCACCCGTCACCGTCACCGCCCCGTTGTTGACGAAGCGCTGGTTCGACAGCGTGATACCATAGCCGAAGTTGTAGATGGCGGCAGCGATCGCGCCGTCGTTGCGGAACGTCGCGCGGTTGAAGGAATAGTTGTAGTCGGTGACCGCGGCACCGTTGGTCGTGATCCGACCCTGGTTCACGACGGCGCCGTTGCCGCTCAGCACCAGCCCGGCGCTGCTCACATAGCCGGATCCCAGCGTCACCGTGGTACCCGCGGTCGGGTCAAGCAACAGGCGCTGAAAGCCGGTGAGCGGCGCGAAGTTCGCGTTCACCGTCGTGTCGGCGGTGAATTTCACCTGTTGGGTGTTGGTGCCGCCGCCCGCATTGATGCTGCCGGTGATGCCGGTCACCACCCCGCCACTGGCAGCGTCATAGCGCACGACCAGGGTATCGTCGCCCGAACCGAACAGGACCGATCCGTTGATCGTGCCTGCACTCGAATCGACGATGCTGCCGCTGTTGCCCGTCACGACATTGCCGGTCACCGTCCCGGCATTGACCAGCCGCAGATAGTTGCTGCTGACGATCGCGCTGCCACTCGCGGTGCTGATCTGCCCGCCGGCCTGGTTGTCGATATCGAGATAGGAGGCGCTGATTGCCGCCCCCGACCCGCTGTTGGCGATCGTGCCGCTGTTCTTCAGGCTGCTGATCGTCGACGACAGGATCGTCGCCGCCGCGCCGCTGGACTGGATCGTGCCGCTATTGGTCCAGGTGCCGCTCGAGATCAGATAGAAGTAGTTGGTGCCCGCTGCGCCCGGGGTGAACGCGCTGTTCGCGCCGCCGTCGATCAGCCCGGCGTTCGTCACCGTGCCGACGGGCCCCACGACGCTACCGGAAATCACGCCGCTCGCGCGGTTGGTGATCGTGTTGAAACCCGAATAGGTGCTCGTATAGCCATAGGGCGCCGCGACGACGTCGCCGCGCAGCGCGATGCCCGACGTGCCGCGCAGCGTGCCGGCATTGTCGATGTCGGTGATCAGATAGGCGAAGGTGTTGCCCACGGTGTGGCGCATCGCGAAAGCCGTATCGCCGGAGACGGAGGCACCTTCCTCAAGCTTGAGCGACAGGCGCGTGGTCGATCCGCCATAGGTGGAAGCAGCCCCGCTCAGCAACAGGATGCCGCTGCTCGTATCGCTGGCAACGCGGCCGCGCACCGAAATGGCGTCGGAGACCGAATAGCTGGTGTTCGCCACCTCGACAGTGACCGCAGGTGCACCGGCATTGGTGACCACCGCGTCGGCGCCGATGTCGAGCGTCGTATTGGCCGTAGTGATGCGAACGCCGTCCGTATCGGTGCCGGTGCAGGTAGTCGTGCCATCGGCGATGGTCGGCTCGGGTGCGCATTGTGCCTGCGCAAGCGACGGCACCAGAATCCCGCACGCCAGCGTGCTCGTGCTCAGCGCGAGCGCCAGACGACGCCGGCGCAACGACGACGCAAAGCCTACCATATTGTATTTCCCCCGATTCATAACTGCCCCGGCCGATAAAATGAATCTTTGTTGTAAAGTCCAGTGATTTACGACGTCTTCCGAACGTCACTCCGACATCTGCGCACAGCCGACGGCGACTGGACACGCATGTCCCCGCCCGTCTCGGCAGCGATGCGCGACGGAGCGCGCGATACCGGATCGTTGGTCCACCAACCGCAGCCAAGGTGACGGCGCTCGCCAGTCCGGGTTCGCCGGCGCCTTTTCGCCGCGCAAAAGATCATGGCGATGCCCGATACGCCGTCCACCGCCCGCTGCGCCCCCCAGCGACGTCACGCGCGTTCGATCGGATGCGGCATCGCTAGATGCCCGTCGTCGGACATCCGGCATGCCGGCGGAACGCCCGCGCGATCACGCTGGATTGGACGACCCTTGCGTCCAGAGCCCGCACGATGGCCTCCAAGCCGGCCTCAAGATCGGGCGTCGCCGCACACAGGAAGATATCCACGCACGCAGTACCATATTCCGGCCAGGTATGGATCGAGATGTGCGACTCCGCCAGTAGCGCGACGCCGGTCACGCCCTGCCCCGCACCAAAGCTGTGCAGGCGCACCTCGAGCAGCGTCGCGCCCGCTGCCGCTGCGGCCGCGACCAGGCAAGCCTCCACCTGCGTCACGTCGGTGAGACCCGCCGCATCCGCGAGATCGGCGATGAGGTGGTGTCCGATCACAGCAATGTTTCACTTGGATGCCGAAGCATCGCCATCGCTCCCTCGGCTGCCGCCACGCCGTGATAATGCGCCTCCTCGAACAGCGACAGGCCGCTCAGGTCCGAATGGGCGAGGAACAACGGCGGTTTCGCGCCGCCCCCCGCGCCCCGCGCCAGGAAACCGGGCGTCGGCCGGATCATCGCGTGGCCCCAGCGCCACAGCGCGATGTGCCGGATCGCCCCGTCCAGATCGGGGTGCATCGCCAGCAGATCGTCGCGCACCATCCGTTTCCACATGTCTGCCGGGCGTTCCAGCAGCAGGCGGCGCGCGACTGGCGGCGGCAGGTCCGACAGCGGCAGATACCAGGTGAGCACCGTGGCGGTGGGGTGCGCCTCCGCTGCCTGATGCGTCGCGACCACATAGCCGAGTGATTCGCTGGTGCTCGACACATTGTCCCAGGCGAGCGGCACCCCGCGTCCGCCCGGCAGGCGATCGACGGTCACGTTGGCGATCAGCCACGGCGCATAGGTGAACGCCGCGTCGCCCGGCACCGCCGGACAGATCCGCGCCGCGACGAAATGCGGCATGGCGAGGATCGCGGCCTTGGCGCGGGTGCGCACCGTAGCGCCGGCGGCGACGTCGAAGCTGTCCACCAGCACGCCCTCCCCATCCTGCGCGACATGGTGGACGATATGCCCCCGCGCGATCCGCTCCGGGAACAACGCCGCCATCCCGCGCGCCAGCCGGGCATTGCCTTCGGGCCAGGTCAACTCGTTGTCGCCGGCGCCATCCACGGTCCAGCCGCGCCGTCCCGCAAAATAATGCACCCCGGCCCAGGCGGAGACTTGCTGCGGCTCCGTGCCATAGTCGTCGCGCATCGCATAGCGGACATGCGCGCGCAGCACCGGCGAGCGCCACCCCTGCCGATCCAGCCAACTGGCGAAATCGATCCGGTCGAGCGCGATCAGGTCGGCATCGCTCGAGCTATAGGCCCTCGGCACCGCGAAAGCCGGCTTTCCGTCGCTCCCGATCCGCGCCGAATAGTCGGCCATGCACCGCTCGAACGCGGCGAGATCGGCGCGATCCTGCGCACGCAGACCGGTGCGGGGCACCAGCCCTTCCTGCCAGCGCCCCTGCCAGAACAGCCGCTCCTGCAGATCGGCACAGAGCTGCTCGGGATCGTACACCGGCACCCCGTCGCGCTCGCCGATCATCACGCCCAGTTGCCGCAGCAGATGCCGCACCGCCTTCGCCTCGCGATTGGGCACCGGCAAGTAATGCGCGCCCAGCGGATAAGCGGACACCGCGTTGCTGCCGCTGCGGGCATTGCCGCCCACCATATCCTCCAGTTCGAGCAGGCGGAAGCGCGTGAACCCGGCATCGTGCAGGCGCCAGCCGGCGGACAGGCCGGCGATGCCGCCCCCGGCGATCACCAGATCGATTTCGTCGAAGCGGCTGGGCGCCGGGAAGCCGCCGTCGCGCAGCCTATGTCCGCGCGCCAGATCCGCGCCGCCCAGCGTGCCGGGCGGCAGCGGCGCCTCCCGCTGCAGCGCCGCCGCGAGGCCGCCGCCGGCGAGCGCGACCGCCCCCGCCCCCAGCCCCAGCAGGGTTCGCCGATCAGCCTTCATAGCGGCTCCAGGCGTCGGCGAACTCGCGGACGAGGACCTGATTGTCGAGCCGGTTCACCGGCGTCGGCCGGCGCGCCATGTCCGGCGGGAAGGAGAACAGCGCGGCGTCGCCCGCCGGCGTGAGGAACCGTCCGCCGGCGGGGATGCGCGCGTCGACGGGGATCGGCCCCGCTGCCGCGAGCACGAAGCCCCATTCGCCGAAGCTGGGGACATAGGCATGATAGCCGCGCGTCTGCAGCCCGGCGGCTTCCAGCGTGGTCGCCACCGTCCAATAGGCCATCGGCGCGACCAGCGGCGAGGTGCTCTGCACCACCATCGCGCCGGCGGGCGCCAGCAGCCGGCGCACGGCGCGGTAGAAGGTTTCGGTGTAGAGCTTGCCCACCGAATAATCGACCGGATCCGGGAAATCGACGATGATCGCATCGAAGGATCCGGCGCGGGTCGCCGCCGCCTCCCGCGCCCAGCGGAAGCCGTCGGCATTGACCACGGTGATGCGGCGATCGGTCAGCGCCCCCTTGTTGAGCGCGGCCAGCATCCCGGTTCGGGAGAAGAGCGCGGTCATCTCGTCGTCGAGATCGACCAGCGTCAGGTGCCGTACTTCGGGATGCCGCAGCACCTCGCGCGCGGCGAGGCCGTCGCCGCCGCCCAGGATCAGCACGTTGCGCGGGTTTTCCACGCGGCCCAGCACCGGCTGCACCAGCGCCTCATGATAGCGATATTCGTCGCGCGAGGAGAATTGCAGATTGCCGTTCAGATACAGCCGCAGATCGTCGTCGCGGCGGGTGAGCACGATGCGCTGATATTTGGTGCTGACCGCGTAGATCACGGGCTCGCCATAGCTGGCGACTTCCGCCCAGCGCTGCAGCCGGTCCGACGCGGCAAAGCCCCCGGCGAGCGCCAGCAGGACGATTACGGCGGAGACCGTCTCGCTGCGAAACCGGCTCGCCCGTGGCAGCGCGAGCAGCACCGCCAGCGCCACGCCGGCGTTGAGGATGCCGAACAGGAAGCCGGTGCGGATCATGCCGAGGTGCGGCATCAGCAGCAACGGGAACAACAGGCTGGCGACCAGCGCGCCGACATAATCGAAAGTCAGCACGTTCGACACCGTCTCGCGGAAGTCGAACCCGCGCAGGATGCGGATCAGCAGTGGGATCTCGAGCCCGACGAGAAAGCCGATGCCCAGCACCAGCCCGTACAGCGCCACGCGGAAATGCTCGACCAGCGGGAACAGCACGAACAGCGCCGCCGCCGACGCGCCGCCCAGCACCGCGATCAGCAGCTCGACGCGGATGAACAGGCGCAGCTCGTCGCGGGTCACGTAGCGCGAGCACCAGCTGCCCAGCCCCATCGCGAACAGATAGGTGCCGATCACGGTCGAGAACTGGGTGACGCTGTCGCCAAGCAGATAGCTGGCGAGCGTACTGGCCAGCAGCTCGTAGATCAGCCCGCAGGTGGAAACGACGAAGGCAGAGGCGAGCAGCGCCGCGGCCGGGGCCGACGCGCGGGTCTTCGGGCCGGCGGGGTCGCCTTCAGCCATGGATGGCGGCGGCGACGATGATCGCGAGCCCGATCGCGATCGCGCCCGAGAAGATCGCGACGGCGACGTTCTGCTTGTCGCGGATCTCCTCCCACAGCTTTCCCGGGGTCAGCAGGTCGAGCACGACGAAGCCGATCACGAAGACGAGGATGCCGACCACGGCATAGAGCAGCGTGGCGAGCAGCGCCGGAAGGGTAGTGACCATGATGCGTCCTCCTATTTGTGGTGCGGTCCGTAGAACCCGGCATGGCCGCCGCTGCCATAGCCACGCGCGCCGGCGGCCCGCCCGCCCTCGGCGAAGGGCGACCATCCGAAGATCGTCGCGACGAGAAACAGGCCGACCACGGCGAGCGACCAGAGCGCGTAGAGAAAGCTGCGCATATCCATCAACTGCTGCCCTCCGATGCGAAATCGCTCTCGTCCTTGCGCGCCTTGTCGAAATGGAGGTGCAGCAGCAGCGCCACCAGCCAGGGCAGCGCGAGCAGCAAGGCCGCGAACACGACGTTCGACCCGTACAGGGTCGCGCTGCCCACCTCGACGACGACCTGGGGCGTGTTGGTCGGCTCCATCCAGCCGCCATCGGGATAGGCGGTGCCGTCCCGGCTCCAGCGATTGCCCTTGTAATCGACGACCAGATCATAGTCGCCGGCGGGCACGCTCGCGATCGAGACGTCGGAATCGCGCGAGCCTTCGGTCCAGGCCCCGTCCGAGTCCACGCCCTCATAGCGCTCGGCGGCACTGGAGGCGGCATAGACGCGCTGGTCGCGGCGATCGACCAGGCTGTAGTCGAGATCGACCCAGCCATTCTCGAGGCGCGGCACCGTGGTGCGCACCCGCACCCGCTGCCACCGCGCGTCCAGATGCAGGGGGCCGATCGTCGCGGTCTGCTCGCGCCCGTCCACCGCCACCGGCAGCGCTTGCGAGGCGATCCAGTTGGTGCCGCTCAGCACGATCGATAGCGCCAGGACGAACGCCAGTGCGAGGCCGCCGATCATCCCGCCCCTGCCCAGCCAGGCGCCCCAGGGCGACGGCTGGTGCGGCAGCGGCGGCCACACCTTGCCCGCCGGAGCGACGCCAAACGCCGCGATCACCTGCTGCTCGGGCAGCCACTGGCTGAGCGTCCAGCTTTCCTCGCGATCATTGGTTTCGCGCGAGAGCATGAAGCCGGGTCGCACCCAGTCGCGACCGTGAACGGTCTCGCCTACCGCGACGCGCCAGTAGAACTCGCCGACGACCCGATCCACCTGCGCCGTGCCCGCAAAGAAGCGGGTATAGGTGTGGCCGTCGAGCGCGTAGTGCGCATAGGTCAGCTTGTCAGGAACGCGGGTGAGCATGGTACCGAAGCTCCATCCGCCGCGCGCGTTCACGAGCCAGCGATAGCCGTGATAGGGATTGAACAGCAGATATTCGTCCCAGCGATAGTGCCCCCCCTGCGAGCGCTGGAGATAGCCGATCGCCTCCCATTCCACCCCGAACAGCGTCCCGCGCGTGCCCAGCGGAAGGCCCAGCGGAAGGCCCAGCGTCGCCTGCACCGCCTGGGCCTGGGTGACCAGCTTCACCAGCCCGTCCGTCGTGTCGAGGATCGAGCCGCAATATTGGCAGCCGACATGCACGGTATAGCCGGCCGCGCGCAGTTCCACCGTCCCGCCGCAGTTCGGGCAGGAAAGCGCTCGCACCGCCGGCGCGGGCGGCGCGGCAAGGGGGGCGTCAGGCTGCATAGTCGGGCAATGCCCATCCTTCGATGGCGCGAAGCCCGCGCGGCGCGAGTTCGGCGAGAGTCACGTAGCGCCCCTGGTAGAAGCTGGCCGTCTTGCCGTCGCGCTGGAGGCTGGCGCACGCGCCGTCGGCACCGCGCAGATCGACATTGTAGACTTGCCAGCCGCTCGGCGCGACGAACGGCAACTCTCCCTCCGCGGTGATGCACAATGCCTGGCGCGCATCGGCGATGAACAGCCTGCGCCCGAACAGTTCCACCTTCTGGCCGACCTGCGCCGCCTCCCCCTTCGCGATCGCCCGCAGGGTCGTCGAGCGCACATCCCCGAAGGCATGTTCGCGCAGCAGCATGAATTGGCCCATCGCTTCGCCCAGCCAGGCGGTGCCGCCGTCCGCGAACAGCAGCAGCCACTCGTTCCAAGCGCCGTCGGTCCAGCTCCAGCGCACCCGGCCGATCACGTCGAACGACTGCCCCCCCTCGGTGCCGCGCATGCCGATCTGCACCGGGCTCACATCGAAGGGCAACGCGGCGGCGATACCGAACTGGGCGAGCCCGGCATCGCTGCGCACCAGCATGGTGCGGCAGGCGTCGCACACCCGGCTGGGCAATGCCGGCGAGCGGAACACCACGTCCGCGCCGCAATTCGGGCAGGGCAGATGCAGGCTCATCGGCGGGTCAGCGGATGCGGCCGAGCAGTTCGGCCTTCTTGGCGTCGAACTCTTCCTGGGTGAGCGCGCCGATCGTCAGGAGGCGGTGCAGCTTCTCGATCTGTGCCGCGGCGTCGCCGTCCGGCTGGGCCGTCGCCGCCTGGAAGCGTGCAAGCGCATCCGGATCCCCGGCCGCGCGCATCGCGCTCGCTTTGTCGACCATCGCCTGCACCTCCTCGGGCAAGGACAGGCTTTCGATATAGAAGCTCGTGCAAACGAGCCCCCATTGCGCGAAGGCGGGATCCACCGCCACCTTGAGCCGATCGGAAAGCGCCGCCTGGCTACCCGCCAGATCGGCGAAGGCGACTTCGCCCCCGCCAAGCGCGGCCGCAATCGCGGTGGCGATCGCCGCACGCAACTGGGGCTCGATCTCGGCAACCGTCAGCCGCTGGAGCGATCCGACCATCTTCACCGCAAAGGCCGGCACCTGCTCGACCCGGAAGCTGTAGGAGCCGAACGCGCGCACGCGCACCGGGCCGAACTCCGGATCGCGCACGGTGATCGGCTGCGCGGTGCCCCATTTGAGGCCCGACTGCTCCTTCTGGCTGAAAAACACCACGTCCGCCTTGAAGGGCGACGCGAACCCCTTGTCCCAATTCAGCAGCGCGCTGAGCACCGGCAGGTTGCCGGTTTCGAGCGTGTAGAGACCGGGATGGAAGGCGTCGGCGAGCTGTCCCTCGCGATAGAAGAGCGCGATCTGCCCGTCGCGCACCGTCAATTGCGCACCATTCTGGATTTCGCGCCCTTCCATGGGGTGGCGCGCGGCGAGCGTGCCGGGCTGGTCGACCCAGTCGATCACGTCGACGAACTGCTTCGACAGGAAATCGAAAAGCCCCATGCACCGCTACCCCCTCGGAAAGGCTATAGTCGAGGGGTGTGCGGCAACACAAGAAAGTGTCGCGCAGGACCGGCAGTCAGGCTCAGGACCCTGTGCACCGCCGAGACGCCTTGGCGACGGCGCCCTTGCACACCGGCAAGCCGCAAGACGATCGTGCAATCGAAGGCAACGATCGGGGCGTCATTTTCTTCAAACCACGAACAGGGCCGCCATCCTATTTGCGAAGACGAAGTCGACGCAAATACCGCTATGGTTATCCGACAGTCTATGTCATATCAGCATTGGGCGGCCAAAGACGGGGATCTCATGGCTGGGGGCGGAAACAGCTGGCAGAATCGAATGGCGCCGTTGATGGCAGGCGCCGTGGTCGTGACAGCGGTGTTCTTCGCCGTGGTGATGCTGGTGCGTTTCGCGTCCATCGAAGGGACATTGCAGGAGCCACCCGCCGCCGGACTCGTCATTCCCTGGAGCAAGCAGGGCCTCGCCCCGGAGACATGGCGGGATCAGCAGGAACTTGCGAAGACCGAGGCGACCTTCGCGCTCGAACGCGAGTTGATCGCACGCCGCTACCGCGTGGCGAACACCGTCATGTCGCTGCGTCTGTGGACGCGGCTGATGGGCTTCCTCACCGGCATGATCCTGGCGATGGTCGGCGCCGCGTTCGTGCTCGGCAAGCTGACGTCACCCGAAAGCGAAATCGCCGGCGGCGCCAGCGGTGCCACGATCAGCATCAAGAGCGCCTCACCCGGGATCGTCATGGCGGTGCTGGGCACGGTGCTGATCGGCATCACGCTGGTCATTCCCGTCACTACCGATGTGCGCGACGCGGCGGTCTATTTCGGCCATCCCGGCGATCTCGGGATCGACGCGACACCCCCTACCGACGCAGCCGATCCGGCAGCGAACGCCGATGTCCGCCTGCGCGCTCCCCCCGGCTCCACCTCCACGCAATGAAGAGGCGACCGATGCTTCGTCGATCGATCCTGACCGCCGGCGCGCTGATATTGGCGTTTTTCCCGGCAGTGGCGCAGATGCAGGAACTGAACCGCGCCTATCAATTGTTCGACCGACATCGATGGGTCCAGGCGCGCGACGCCGCGCGGGCGGTTCTGGCCGCCAGCGGGCGGAACTACAGCGCCGAGTTCATCGTCGCCGGATCGGAGTGCCAGATCCACCCGCATCGGGCGAGCAACGCCATTCCGTTCCAGCGTATCCTGGCCGATTACAGGCTGTCCGACCGGCAGAGAAACAGCGTGCGGAAGTGGATGCAGGACTGCACCAGGCCGGCCCCGCCGCGGCAGCCGCAGCAAGCGGGCGTCAGCGCCCAGGGACTGAGCGTCGGCCCCGATACCCGCGTTGCGGACCCCAATGGGGCGCCGCCGCTGCGCGATGCGCCGCGTTCGCCCGCGGGCGCATCGGCACCCGTCATCGGCCGCATCGTCGCTCGTCCGGCCGCATCGGTTTCCGCAGACCGCTGTCGCGCACCATTCACCTGGCGGCTCGCCTTTCCGGGCGACCATGTCTGCGTCACACCCGAGGTGCGGTCCGACGCCGCGGACGATAATGCGCGTGCCGCCGAGCGCCGCAACCCCAACGGCCCTTATGGTCCGATGACCTGCATCAACGGCTATGTTTGGCGTGAAGCGCGCGATGGCGATACCGTCTGCGTCCTGCCCCAGCGGCGCGATCAGGCCGCTGCGGACAATCGCGCCGCCGCCTCCCGGCGCCTCCAGCCATAGCCGCCGCCTCCGCTGGCCCTGGCTGACGCATGCAAAAAGGGCGGCGCCGTTGCCGGCACCGCCCTTTCTGGAAAGCATTTCCGACGCCGTTAGGCGGCGGCAACCTTCGCGCTGGCGCGACGACGACGCACGGCAGCGCCGGCGAGGCCGGCACCGGCGATCATCATGCCCCAGGTGGCGGGCTCGGGGATCGGGCTCGGCGGCGAAGCGAAGCTGAAGCTGCCCGAGATGTCCGAACCAGCGCCACCGGCCTGGTTGAAGGTGAACTGGATCGAAGCCTTGCCCATGTCATAGCCCGATGCAGCCGCCGGGGTGAAATCGCCCAGCGTGTAGATCGTGACATAGTTGGTGCCGGTCGCGACCGAAGCGACCTCGCCGGTGAACGAACCGAAGATCGCGTTGAACGTCACGGCCGCACCCGAGGTCGCGGTGACCGACGAGGTGAAGAAGCCCGTGAACAGGCCGATCGACGACAGGTCGCCGCTCGAACCCAGAACGGCGCTGCCGCCGTTGCTGAAGGTGCTGCCGGCGCCGATCGCCGACGTATCGCTCGCAACATTGACGAGACCGGCCGAGAAACCGCCGAGCACGGTCGCCGCCGAAGCGGTCGCCGGAGCTGCAACCGCGACGGTCGCAGCAGCCAGCAGGGTGAGAACACGAGTGCGCATAAAACCCCCTAAATGGTTAACAGACCGACGGGATGCCGGCAGCGCCCTACTTCACGGAAATGCCGCTGTCGTCAATGACAATATAGGCCCGATACAGGACAGTGAAGTTGGGAAGCAGGCATGTACCTCATTTTGCACGATATACCTGGATACCCAAAAAGGTTCCCTTTGAAATCTCAAGATTTAATCCGCAGGAGATGCACCGTAATATTGTATCTGCACGTTCATGCAGATTACTTATACTCTTGCCTGCTTGTTTCCCGCTTTACCGCTGACTCAATGTACTTGAGACTTTCAACCATGGCGATGCAGTATTCATGAGATTATTACTTGCCACCATCGTTAAAAGAATGGATGCGGCACCTTAACGCTTTTTTAACCTTTGTGTTCCCGTGGGTGCAGACGCCATATACGCAAATCAAAATCCCTGTATATGCTGGATATACAGTTGAATTTTATTTATATCTTGATGCGCTTTCGAAACGTTATAGCACTATCAATTTAGATTAGGTGCTTTCCATTAATCGGGCAGACACTTTCGGCGCACTCTTCGCAAGAAATCGGCAACGGGCATTTTTAATTCTTTGTCGTACAGATAAAGCCAGGAAACCTACCTCGATATGGCGGATTTTGGCGAAATCGCCGCGCGCTCCAGGGCGCCGACAAGGGCGTTTTGAAGAACCATCATTCACAAGGGTCCAGCCGCAAGAGCGCTGCGCTTCCGAAGCTACCAGCGCCAAGGCGCTCGTCGCGTGCGGGTGATGGGTATCGGCATGCCGCCAGCGGCGGCGGCGGCCACGTGCGCGCGCGCCGCAGGTGGACGGCCTGGCACATACCCTCCGTCGGTCCCGTGCCTCGTCGCGATGATCAGGGTAGCAAGGCCGGCTGGGAGGCGCAGAGGTCCGCGACCGGCGAAAGCCCGGGTCGCACCGTGCGTGGCCAGGGCGCTATCTCGCTGGCATAGCGTGTCTCGGCGGCGCCATAGGAGGATCCGGCAACCAGCGTCAGTCGCTGGCGATCGCAAATGGTGAGGCGCGCGCGCTCGCACCGAAGGATCTTCTCGCCTTCAAGCACGTGGAAGCAATCGGTAACGCTGGCCCGGCGCGTGTAGAGCGCGCGCGCGACCTCGTCATGGGTCAGGACCAGCGTGTCGCCTTCGCTTCGATCGTGCAGCATCAGGATCCACCGGGCGACGCGGCGTTCCAGCGTGTCGATGGTGTTGGAGCCCAGCATCGAGGCCATCTGCTCCAGGAAATTATCCGCGTAGCGCAGCAGATTCGCACGGAGCGTCGGGCTCTTCGCGCACGCTTCCAGCAGTGGCCGCGCCGCGATGGCCAGGGCGGTCCCCCCCTGGAGTTCCGCCGCGGCACAAGTGAAGCTTTCGGTCACCCCCATCAGCAGCGACCAGCCGAGCATCCCCTCGTGGCCCACCAGGCCCAGGGCCGGCTGACGATCGCCGCGCAGCGCATGGCGCACACAGAACACCGCCGTTTCCGGGAAGATCAATTGTATCGATCCGCCGGCCGGGCGGTCCACCTCGTCCCCGGCACCGAAGTGCAGGCGAGACAGATGGGGGATTAGCAGCCACGCATCGCTTTGCGGAAGAGATCGCAGCAGCAGATTGCCGCGAATGTCCGGCGCATAGCTAGCGTTGGTTTTCTGCATCCGCTCGACCCTCTTCTCATTGCCTGCAAGCTTCGCAATGCGAGCCGCCACGGATGCACGAAAACGACCAGCGCGAGACATTTTGTACGACACCGTACCTAACGCGCGGCGAACCGGAACTGCTTGAAAAGGCCCGGGGTTGCGGGACTGCTACTCACCAGGGAGGCATTGCCGTGAACCAGGAAGTCGAGCTGATCGAGGCCTTTGAAAAACAGGCCGCCCGCCGCAAAGATCGTCGTGAATTCTTCAAGGCCTTCGCACTCACCGCCGTCGCCGGCGGTGGTCTGGCGATGGCGACGAGCGTCCAGCGGGCAGCCGCGCAGGCGACGCTTACGGACGGAGACGTCCTCAACTTCGCGCTCAATCTCGAATATCTCGAGGCGCAATTCTACGCCTACGCCGCAAACGGAGTCGGCCTGTCCGCCGACCTGCTCACCGGCCCGGGGAGAATAGGCACCGCCGTGGGTGCACGACAGGCCACGTTCAAGGATCCCGCGGTTGCGGCCTATGCCCAGGAAATCGCCGCAGACGAGCGCGCGCATGTCGCCTTCCTGCGCAATGCCATCGGCGCGACGGCGGTGGGCCAGCCGCAGATCGATATCGGCGTTTCGCCGACCAGCGCCTTCTCCAACGCGGCACGCGCCGCAGGGCTGATCGGCGCCGGCGAGTCGTTCGACCCCTATGCCAGCGACGAGAACTTCCTGCTCGGCGCGTTCATCTTCGAGGACGTGGGCGTCACTGCCTATAAGGGCGCCTCGCCGCTGATCACCAACAAGGTGTTCCTCGAGGCGGCAGCGGGCATTCTGGCGGTCGAGGCCTATCACGCGGCGCTCGTCCGCACCACGCTCGACGCCAAGGGCATCGCCACTCCCAGCCTGATCGACGCCACCGAAGCGATCTCCAACGCGCGCGACAGTCTGGACGGGTCCAGCGACGACGACCAGGGCATCCGGGCGATCGGCACCTCGAGCAACATCGCCCCGCTCGATGCCAACGGCCTCGCCTATAGCCGCTCGACCGGCCAGGTCCTGAACATTGTCTACCTGAACAAGGCGGCCGTCACTGCCGGCGGATTTTTCCCCAACGGCGTCAACGGCACCATCGTCACTAGCGCAGCGAACTGATCGCTCGGTCACAGGGAAGGCTTCCATCATGAACCACGATATCGTTCTGCAAGTCCTGGACGCATGCGACGCGCGCCGCGCCGAACGCCGGGCCTTCATCAAAAACGCGGGCTTCGCCGCCGCCGGTGCCACCATGCTCGCCGCCTGCAGCAGCAATGACGACGGCCCAGGCTCGATGATCACCCCCACCCCGACCCCGACAC
>NZ_JAAILI010000086.1 GCF_012650175.1 Sphingomonas sp. S2M10 | reverse complement strand
CCCGCCGCTCGGACGATTATGCCGATGTCGCGCTGCACTGGGCGGTGCTCGCGATGCTGCTGGTGCTGGCGCTGCTCGCCTGGCAGCCCGCGCCGATCGAGTGGCTGCACAGCCGGATGATCGATCCCTGGGCGCAGACCGTGCCGGCGCACTGGTATCTCACCGCCGCGCTGGCGGTGACCGCGCTCAGCTTTCTGGTCGTCCGCGTCGCGCTAGCCAAGGACGCGCTGCGGATCGCCCTGACGCCGGGTTCTATCAAGACGCGGCGGGTCCATGCTCGCGCGCTGGCGCTGTTCCGCACCGCGGCCGAGAAGCGCACGACCGGATCGACGGGCGTGCTGCTCTACCTCAGCCTCGCCGAGCACCGCGCGGAGATCCTCGCCGACTCGGCGATCCATTCGCGCGTCACCCCCGAAGTATGGGGTGCGGCGATGGCGGCGTTGCTCGCCGAGGTGCGCGAGGGCCGCGTCGCCGATGGGATGGCGGCGGCGGTGGCGCAGATCGGCGCCGTGCTGGCCGAACATTTCCCGCGCGCCGCGGACGACGTGAACGAGCTTCCCGATCGGCTGATCGAGCTCTAAGGCCTTTCCCATGACCGACGAACCGATCGAGACCCCCTGGGCGGGCAAGTGGATCACCGTGCGCCGCCAGGGCAAATGGGAATATGTCGCCCGCGCCCGCGGCATCCGCGCCGTGGTGATCGTCGCGATCGACGCGGAGGACCGGGTGATCCTGGTCGACCAGTATCGCGTGCCGATGGGCCGGCGCTCGATCGAGCTCCCCGCCGGGCTGGTGGGGGACACGGAAGAAGGCGACACGATCGAAGCCGCCGCGCGCCGCGAGCTGGAGGAAGAAGCGGGCTATGCCTGCGAGCGCGTCGAGGAACTCGGCGAGTATTTCGCCTCGCCCGGCATGGTCAGCGAGAGCTTCACGCTGGTGCGCGCGCACGGCCTGACCCGGATCGGCGACGGCGGCGGCGTCGATGGCGAGGACATCAACGTCCACCATGTGCCGATGGCCGAGCTCCCCGCGTTCATCGCCGATTGCCGCGCGCAGGGCATGGGTGTGGACGTGAAGATGCTGCTGCTGCTCAGCGGCGCGCTGCTCGGGCGCGGCTGAGACAAGCTTCTACGGATCAGCAACAACGCCGTCAGATAAGCCAACACACCGGTCATCCCCGCGAAGGCGGGGATCCATTGGTAGATTCGTTACGGCTCCATCCGAACCGTCCTGGCAAATGGATCCCCGCCTGCGCGGGGATGACCGCGAATATTACGTCGCTGTCTCGGTGCCCCGTCGCCTCCTGGCAGAGGAAGCACCCGCGATCAGCGGAAATTGTCGGCGTAGGCCTGCAGCTTGAGTTTGCGCTGCGGCGCCGGCACGACGTGATAGGCATAGCCTTCGCGCTCGGCATAGTCCTTGGCCGCTTCCAGCGTCGGGAAGGCGATGCGGACCTGGTTGGCGGTCTCGCCGCCGCCGGCCCAGCCGGTCAGCGGATCGGGCCGCTGCGGCGTGTGCGGCTCGAACTCGAGGACCCAGTTGTCGGTCCGGGCGCGGCCGGACTGCATCGCGTTCTTGACGCGCTGATAAATGCGAGCGGACTTCATGGCGCCACCCTTTAGCGCGCCCCGCGCGCCCTTGCATCAGCGTTTTTCGTCCGTAGCGTTGCGGAGGCCGCGGCCGGGTCCTCGGGCCAGGGATGGCGCGGATAGCGGCCGCGCATTTCCTTGGCCACCGCTTCCCAGCTGCCCTTCCAGAACCCCGGCAGGTCGCGGGTGGTCTGGATCGGGCGGCCGGCGGGCGAGGTGAGGCTGAGCACCAGCGGGACACCCGCCCCGATCATCGGATGCTCGGCAAGGCCGAACAGTGCCTGGACGCGGACTTCCACCGTGGGGCCGGCCTCGGCGGCATAGTCGATCGCGTGGGAGGAGCCGGCGGGCGTCTCGAACCGCGCGGGGGCGAGCCGGTCGAGCGCCTTCTGGCGATCCCAGCCGAGCAGGTTCTGCAGCGCCTGGGTGAGCGATTCGGGCGGAATCGCGTCGAGCCTTCGCTTGCCCTCCAGCGCGGCGGGCAGCCAGTAATCGAGCGTGGCGAGCAGGGCTTCGTCGGCCAGCGCGTCGATCCCGGCATAGGCGCCGCGGGTGCGGAGCGCCTGCGCGGTGTCGGACCAGGGGAGCAGGTGGAGGCCATGGGTGCGCACGCCTTCCAGCAACGCCGATTCGATTTCCGCCGGTGTCGCGCCCGAATCGCTGCCGCCGGAGAGGCGAATCGCGCCGAGGCGGCGTTCGCGCAGCGCTCCGATCCGGCCGGTGGCTGGATCGAAGGTGACGGTGCGGCGGGTCTCGATTCGGTCGGCGAACAGCGATTCGACCGTGGCGGCGTCGATCGGCGCGGCCGAGAGGATCCGCGCACCGGCGGCCATGCCCTGCGTCTCCGCCACGGCGAGCCACTCGGCGCGGGCGAGCGGCGAGGTGGGGTCCAGCTTGAACCCGCGCCCGCCGACCGACGCCCAGGTCTCGCCCGAGCCGTCGCGGCGCTTCGCGACGCGATCGGGGAAGGCGAGTGCGACGCAGAGGGCGACGTCTTCTCCCTGCGCTCCCCCGCCCGCGCGCGGGAGGGGGCCGGGGGGTGGCCCCCCGGCATCCGCACCGGAATCGCGCTTGGAGAGCGGGGGCCCACCCCCTAGCCCCCTCCCGCTTGCGGGAGGGGGAACCAGCTTGCTCCAACGGTCGGCCAGGCGGCGGCCATTCTCCGCGCGCTGGCCGCGTTCGCCCTTCCATCGGCGCAGGCGCAGCTCCAGATCCGCATCATTGCCGCCAAGCCCGCGCTCGCCGAGCAGCACCGCGACCTCCGCCGCCGTCCGCGCCATCCCGCGCGCGCTGGCGCATACCAGCATATGCCCCAGCCGCGGCGGCAGCGGCAGGCGGGCGATCGCCTTGCCGTGGTCGGTGGGGCGCCCGTCGGCGTCGATCGCTTCCAGCGCCCCCAGCCGCGTGCGCGCCTCGGCGATCGCAGCCTCGGGCGGCGAGTCGAGCCAGGCGAGCTGGCGCGGATCGGTCACGCCCCACAGCGCGCAATCGAGCATCAGCGCCGACAGATCGGCTTCCAGAATCTCCGGCGGATCGAAGCGCGGCAGCCCCGCCGTCGCCGCCTCTTCCCACAGCCGATAGGCACTCCCCGGCCCCTGCCGCGCCGCCCGCCCGGCGCGCTGGGTCACCGCCGCCTGGCTTGCCCGTTCGGTGACCAGCCGCGTCATCCCCGCCGCGCGATCGTAGCGCGGCCGTCGCGCCAGCCCCGAATCGACCACCACCCGGATGCCGTCGAGCGTCAGCGAGGTCTCCGCGATCGAGGTCGCCAGCACGATCTTGCGTCGTCCCTCCGGATCGGGCGCGATCGCGGCGCGCTGGGCGGCGGGCTCCAGGCTGCCGTGCAGCCGGTGCAGCACCGCGCCGCCGATGTCGCCCAGCCGCTCAGCAGTCCGTTCGATCTCCGCCACGCCGGGCAGGAAGGCGAGGATGCCCCCCTCCTCTTCCCGCAACGCCTGGCGCACCGCCGCCGCAACCGAATCCTCGATCCGCGCCTCGGCCGCGCGGCCGAGATGACGCAGCGTCAGCGGGAAGCTGCGGCCTTCGCTCTCCACCACCGGCGCATCGCCCATCAGCCCCGAGAAGCGGCTGCCGTCGAGCGTCGCCGACATCGCGACCAGCCGCAGGTCGGGCCGCAGCGCACCCTGCGCGTCGAGCGCCAGCGCCAGCCCGAAATCGCTGTCCAGGCTGCGCTCATGCACTTCGTCGAACAGCACCGCGGAGACGCCGGCCAGCTCCGGATCGGACTGGATACGGTTGACGAAAATGCCCTCGGTGACGACGGTCACCCGCGTCGCCGCCGAGCGCTTGCTGTCCATCCGCGTGGCGTAGCCATAGGTCTTGCCGACGCTTTCCCCCGCCAACGCCGCCATCCGCTCCGCCGCCGCCCGCGCCGCAAGTCTGCGGGGGGAAAGCAGCAGGATTTCCCCGGTGCACCATGCCTCGCCGAGCAGCGCCGGGGCCACCGCCGTCGTCTTGCCCGCCCCCGGCGGCGCGACCAGCACCGCGTTGCTCCCCGCCCGCAGCGCATCGAGCAGCGCCGGCAAAACCGCGTGGATCGGCAGGGAGGACGTCATCGGGGTGCAACCATTCGGGACAAGCGTGGTTAGGCGGACTCACCGCCAGAGGAGCGCGACATGGCACGAATCCTTTCCCAGTTCACCATCACCCCCGACAGCGACGGCGATTACACCCTCCACCTCGAGGACGAGGACGGTGAGACCATCGAGATGACGGCGAGCTACGAGCAGCTCGACCTGATCGTCGAGGGCATCGAAGAGGTGCTCGACATGGACGAGGAAGACGCGCTCGAAGTGGACGAGGACGAAGGCGAAGAGAAGTCGACCGAGGAGTGATCCCCGGGCGAGGTGGCGCGCGTCAGTAAGCGCGCGCCACCGCGAACTCGACCGCCTCGACCATCGCATCCTTCGCCTCGCAGGCGCGGAAGCCGCCCAGCGCATCGATCGCGCGCTGCCCGTAATGGCGGGCACGCGCCAGCGTGTCGTCCACCGCACGGCAGCTCTGCACCAGCCGGATGGCCTCGGCGAAATCCTCGTCCGTAATGCGACGGCCCGAGATCGCTTCCTTCCAGAAAGACCGCTCCGCCTCGTTGCCGCGCGCATAGGCGAGGATCACCGGCAGCGTCATCTTGCCTTCGCGGAAATCGTCGCCGGCATCCTTGCCCATGGTCGATGCGTCCGAGACATAGTCGATCGCGTCGTCAACCAGCTGGAAGGCGATGCCGAGGTTGCGGCCATAGGCGTCGAGCGCAAGCTCCTCCGCCTCGGGCCGCTCGGCCACCACGCCCGCCACGCGGCAGGCGGCGGCGAACAGCGCGGCCGTCTTGGCGCCGATGATGTCGAGATAGCGATCCTCGGACAGGTCGATCCGGCGCACCGCGGTGAGCTGGTTCACCTCGCCCTCGGCGATGATCGCGCTGGCGCCCGAGAGGATGCGCAGCGCCTTGAGGCTCTCCGCCTCCACCATCAGCTCGAACGAGCGGCTGAACAGGAAGTCGCCGACCAGCACGCTGGCCGGATTGCCCCAGATGATGTTGGCGGTGCGCCGGCCGCGGCGCAGGTCCGAGCTGTCGACCACATCGTCGTGGAGCAGCGTCGCGGTGTGGATGAACTCCACGGCCGCCGCCAGCTTGTGGTGGCGCGTGCCCGCATAGCCGAGCAGCCGGGCGCTCGCCAGCGTCAGCATCGGCCGCATCCGCTTGCCGCCGCCGGCGATCAGATGGCCGGCGAGTTCGGGGATCAGCGGGATTTCCGACTGCATGCGATCGAGGATCACCGCGTTCACCAGGTTCATGTCCTGGGCGACCAGCGCCATGATCGGATCGAGCGAGGGCTGGGTTCGCGACCCCAGGCGGTGGACGGTAGCGCTCATATGCAGGTGCCTCTGGCCTTTGTGCCTTGCAAAGGCAAGAGGCGCTTGCATGGCCGTGCCGCAGCGGCAAAGGAGATTGCCATGACCGACGCGACGCTGACCCGCTTTCGCCAGAGCATCGACAATATCGATGCGGCGCTCGTCTTCATGCTCGCCGAGCGGTTCAAGGTGACCCAGGCGGTGGGTCGCTACAAGGCCGAAACCGGCCTTCCGGCCGCCGATCCCGGCCGCGAGGAGGCGCAGATCGCCCGGCTGCGCGCGCTGGCCCAGGATGCCGATCTTGATCCTGAATTTTCCGAGAAATTCCTGCGCTTCATCATCGACGAGGTGATCCGGCACCACCGCCAGGCGCAGGAAGCCGGAACCCCGGGGGCCTGACTCCGTTGCTGGGCGTGAAACCCGAGGGGGCGAGCGCTTGCACGACGATTATCTGATCTTCCGGCCCGACGATGTCGACCTGACCCGCTCGCCGCTGCGCGCGGGGATCGACGAGCCGACCTATGTGCTCGGCGCGTTCAATCCGGGCTTCGCACGGCTGCCGAACGGCAACCTGCTGCTGATGGTGCGCGTGGCCGAGGCGCTGCGCGATCCGGTGGTCGACGGCCATGCGCGGGCGATTCGCTGGACGCCCTCGGGCACTGTGCTCGATGCCCATCCGGTGGCGGGGCTCGACATGGCCGATCCGCGCCAGTTCGCACTCAAGCACCGCAATCCCAAGCTGCTCGGGCTTACCTCGCTCTCCTGGCTGCTGCCGGTGGAGCTTGATGCCGATGCCCGTACGGTGGTGGCGGTGCATTACGAAAAGGCGATCGCACCCAGCGCCTCGTACATGGATTACGGCGTCGAGGATGCGCGGATCACGTTGATCGACGGCACCTATTGGATGACGGTGTGCGGCGTCTCGGCGGAGCGGCACTGCACCGCCATGTACCGCTCGACCGACGGGCTCGACTGGGACTTGCTCGGGGTGGTACTCGACCACCAGAACAAGGACATGCTGCTGTTCGAGGGCCGGATCGGCGGGTTCTTCCATGCGCTGACCCGGCCGCTCGGCGAGGTCTATTTCGCCTATCCGGAGGAGTCCCCCTGGCTGGGCGGCCCGTCGATCCACCTCGCCCGCTCGCCCGACGGGCTGCACTGGAAGCCGCTCGACCAGCCGGGCCTCCGCGCGCGCAAGGGATCGAGCTCGAACCAGCGGATCGGCGGCGGCAGCCAGCCGGTGCTCACCGATGCGGGCTGGCTGCTGATCTATCACGGCGTCGAGAAGCGCGAATCGGTCGGCATCTATCGCAGCTTCTGGGCGCTGCTCGACCGCGACGATCCCAGCGTGATTCTGCGGCAGGAGGACAAGGTGCCGCTGCTCGAGGCCAATCCGGCGCTGACCGCAGACATCGCCCACCAGCTGTATCTGCCGACGCCGGTGGTGTTCACCACCGGGCTGGTCGATGCCGGCGAGCGCTACATCGTGGCGAGCGGCGAGGCGGATCTGGCGTGCCGCATCACGCATATCCCGAAGGCGCGATTCCGGTGAGTGGCCCTGAAATTCCTCCCCGGCACGGGGAGGGGGACCGCCGTCGAAGGCGGTGGTGGAGGGGCCGCGCCGCAGGCGCGGTGCGGGGGACGCGCGTCGGACTACCGCCGCGTGCCGCGGCGGCCCCTCCACCATGCTGCGCCCACGGCTCACTTCGCGAGCCGGTTTCGCTGCCGCGATGTGCCCCCGGCACATCGCTGTCGGCAGCTACACCCCCCTCCCCGTTCCGGGGAGGAATTGTCGCGAGGAATCCCCAATGACCGACCCCCTCTGGTGGCAGACGGGCGTGATCTACCAGGTCTATCCCCGCTCCTTCGCCGATTCGAACGGCGACGGCATCGGCGATCTGGCGGGCATTACCGCGCGGCTCGACTATCTGGTCGATCTCGGCGTCGACGCGGTGTGGCTGTCGCCGATCTTCCCCTCGCCCATGGCCGATTTCGGCTATGACGTGGCGGATTATTGCGGGATCGATCCGCGCTTCGGCACGCTCGCCGATTTCGAGGCGCTGCGCGATGCCGCGCATGCCCGCGGCCTCAAGCTGCTGCTCGATTTCGTGCCCAACCACAGCTCGAGCGAGCATCCCTGGTTCCTGGAGAGCCGGTCCTCCCGGCAAAACCCCAAGCGCGACTGGTATATCTGGCGCGATCCCGCCCCCGATGGCGGTCCGCCCAACAACTGGCAGAGCTTTTTCGGCGGCAGCGCCTGGGCATGGGACGCGGCAACCGGCCAATATTATCTTCACCAGTTCCTCAAGGAGCAGCCCGAGCTCAACTGGCGCAATCCGGACCTGCGCGCGGCGATGCTGGCGGCGATGCGCTTCTGGTTCGATCGCGGCGTCGACGGGTTCCGCATCGACGTGCTGTGGCTGGCGATCAAGCATCCCGACTTCCCCGACAATCCCGCCAACCCGGACTGGCGCGAAGGCATGCAGGATATCGAGCGGCTGCTGCCGGCGCATTCCGCCGACCAGCCCGAGATGATGGAGATCATCGCCGCGATGCGTGGCGTCGCGGAGGACTATTCCGAGCGCGTGCTGATCGGCGAGATCTACCTGCCGATCCCCCGCCTCGTCGCTTATTATGGCGAGGGCGGCAACGGCGTGCACCTGCCCTTCAACTTCCACCTGCTCGACGCAGCATGGGACGCCGCGGCGCTGGCCCGACTCATCGCCGACTATGAGGATGCATTGCCCGCCGATGGCTGGCCCAACTGGGTGCTCGGCAACCACGACAAGCCGCGCGTCGCCTCGCGGGTGGGGTCGGCGCAGGCGGCTGTCGCGATGATGCTGCTGCTCACGCTGCGCGGCACGCCGACGCTCTATCAGGGCGACGAGCTGGGCATGACGAATGTGGCGATCCCGGCCGACAGGGTGCGCGACCCTCAGGCGCTGCGCGAGCCCGACACCGCGTTCAACCGCGACGAGGTCCGCACGCCGATGCCCTGGGATGCCAGCGCGCATGCCGGGTTCAGCAGCGTCGAGCCCTGGCTGCCGCTCAACCCCGATTGGGCGGAGCGCAACGTGATGGCGCAGCGCGAAGCGGCGGACTCGATGCTGGCCTTAACCCGCGCGCTCCTCCAGCTGCGGCGGGCGCACCCGGCGCTGTCCGTAGGGAGCTGGCATGCGGTTTCGAGCGACGGCGCGGTGCTGGCGTACGAACGGCGGCATGGCGACGCGCGCGTGCTGGTGGCGCTCAACCTGTCCGATGCGCCGCAGACGCTGGCACTGCCGGAATGGGCGCGTTCGCTTTCTCCAGCGCTTACGACACCCCCCACCCGTCATCCCCGCGCAGGCGGGGATCCATTTGCCAGTGCGGCCGGGGATGGCACCGGAGCGTTCCCACCAATGGATCCCCGCCTGCGCGGGGATGACGGCGGGATTGTGGATGGCGCTGCCCTCCCCCTCGCCCCGAACCAAGGCATCCTGCTCGCATGACCATCCTCCCCGTGCCCCTGCGAAAGCAGGGGCCCAGTGCCACACGTGATTCGCTCTCCAACCCTGGACCCCTGCTTTCGCGGGGGCACGAGATCGCATGAAGATCGCCATGCTCGCCCCGATCGCATGGCGCACCCCGCCGCGGCATTACGGCCCCTGGGAACTGGTGACGAGCCTGCTCACCGAGGCGCTGGTTGCCAAGGGCGTCGACGTCACCCTGTTCGCCACGCAGGACTCGGTCACCACCGCCCGCCTCGCCGGGGTCGTCCCGCGCGGCTATGCGGAGGATCCGGCGATCGACGCAAAGGTATGGGAATATGCCCAACAGTCGCACCTCTTCGCCCGCGCCGCCGAGTTCGACCTGATCCACAACCAGGCCGATTTCCCCGCCCACGCCTATACGCCGCTGATCGACACGCCGATGGTGACGACCATCCACGGCTTCTCCTCCGAGCGCATCCTGCCGATGTACAAGCCGTTCGAGGAGCGCGTACACTATGTCGCGATCTCGGATGCCGATCGGCATCCGGCGCTGCGCTATGCCGCGACGATCCACCACGGCATTCCGCTCGACGCCTTCGCCTTCGATGCCGAAGGCAGCGACGACCTGCTGTTCTTCGGCCGGATGCACCCGGACAAGGGCGCGGCGGAAGCCATCGCCGTCGCGCAGGCGACGGGCCGCCGGCTGAACCTCTACGGCATCGTCCAGGACCAGGGCTATTTCGAGCGTGCGGTCCAGCCGCACCTGAACGACCGCATCGTCTATCACGGCCCGGTCGGCGGCGAGGAACGCATCCGCGCCCTCGGCAGCGCCCGCGCCCTCCTTCACCTGATCAATTTCGACGAGCCCTTCGGCCTGTCGGTGATCGAGGCGATGGCGTGCGGCACCCCGGTGATCGCGGTCCGCCGCGGCTCGATGCCCGAACTGATCGACGACGGCGAAACCGGCCTGCTGGTGGGCTCGGCGGACGAGGCGGTCGCCGCGGTCGCGCGCGCGGCGTCGATCGATCGCGCCGCCTGCCGTCGCGCGATCGAGGCGCGCTTCTCGGTGGCGGCGATGGCCGACGCCTATATCGCGCTCTACCGCCGCATCCTCAGCGGATAGTTCAGCGCACCCCGAGCAGGGTCAGAGCGCGGGCGAGATCGGCCTGGCGGAAGGGCTTGGGGAGATGCGCGAAGTCGCGCCCCAGCCCCTCGACATCGGCATAGCCCGAGACGATCAGCGTCGGCACCGCGCCCAGCCTTGATCGCAGTTCCCGGGCGAGATCGGTGCCGGTCATGCCGGGCATCAGATGATCGGTCACCAGCAGATCGGGGACCAGCCCGCCGTCGAGCAGCACCAGCGCCGCCTCGGCCGATTCCGCCTGCTCGACCGCGTAGCCGAGCGCGCGCAGCATCTCCGCCGCGGTGCCGCGGACGATGTCCTCGTCGTCCACCAGCAGCACCGTGCCGGCGCCATCGTGCGGCTCGTGGCGGGCGGGGGCGGCGAGGGCGGCGGGCGCGTCGTCGCTCACCGGCAGCCACAGCTCGACCACGGTGCCTCCGCCGGGTTTGCTCGCCAGCCCCATCGTGCCGCCCAGCTGGCTTGCCAGGCCATGCACCATCGAAAGGCCGAGGCCGGTGCCGCGCCCTACCCCTTTGGTGGAAAAGAACGGCTCGACCGCGCGGGCGAGCGTCGCCGCGTCCATGCCCGCACCCGTATCCCGCACGGCCAGCCGGACATAGTGCCCGGGCGCGAGCGGCGTCGGCGCCGCCTCCGCGTCGCCAAGTCCCAGCCGAACCTCGAGCGCACCGCCCTCCGGCATCGCATCGCGGGCATTCACCGCGAGGTTCAGCAGCGCCATTTCCAGCTGGTTGGCATCGGCCCGGGCAGGCGGCAGCTGCTCGGGCTTGGTGACCGACAGCGCGATCTTGGGGCCCAGCGTGCTGGCGAGCAGCGGCACCATCCCGTCGACCAGCGCAATCATGTCGACCGGGGCGGGCTGGAGCGGCTGGCGCCGCGCGAAGGCAAGCAGCCGTTGCACCAGCGTGCTCGCCCGCTCGGCCGATCGCATCGCCCCGTCGAGCAGCCGGTGCAGCACCGGATCGTCGCCGCGCTTGCGCAGGATCAGGTCGAGGCTGCCGATGATCGGCGTGAGCAGGTTGTTGAAATCGTGGGCCACGCCGCCGGTCAGCTGGCCCATCGCTTCCATCTTCTGGCTCTGGCGCAGCGCCGCCTCGGTCTCGCGCAGCGCCGCGGTGCGCTCCTCGACGCGACGTTCCAGCGTCTCGTTGGCGGCGCGCACGTCGGCGAGCAGCCGGGCATTGTCGATCGCCACGGCGGCCTGGGCGGCGAGACTGCGGGCCAGCGCCTCGTGGCGCGCGGTGAACCGACCGGGCAGCGGATGCCCGAACAGCAGCCCGCCCAGCACCGAACGGTCGCGCGATACGACCGGGACGGCGAGATAGCTGGTAACGACGGGGTGGCCCGGCGGCATGCCGTGATGCGGGGCATTCCGGCCATATTCCGGCTCCCGCGTGATGTCGTCGGAGCGCATCACGACATTGTGGAAGATCGGCCCGAAGACCGCCGTCGCGCGCGGGCGCCCCAGCGATTCGAAGCGCTCGCGTTCCTCGCCCGAAAGCGTGAACAGGTGCAGCCGCTCGCCGCTCTCATCCATCACGTTGTGGAAGAAGGCGCCGACGCTCGCCCCGGTGAGTTCGACACCGGCATCGGTGAGCATCTGCACCAGCCGTTCGAGATCATGCTCGGCCGACAGCGCCGCGCCGACACGGTTGAGCGTCTCCAGCGCGGCCTGGGCGCGGCGCTCCTCGGTCACGTCCTCGCACGAGATCGCGATCTGGTGGATCTTGCCGTCCCAGTCATAGACCGGCACCCAATTCTGCCGCCAGGTCGAGCGGCCGTCGGGCCGCCCCCGCGTCGGGCCGGTAATCTCGATGCCGAGCAGCGGCTCGCCGCCCAGCACCCGGATCAGCGCTGCCACCACCTGATCGGTAAGTTCGGGCACGATCTCGCTTACATGCCGGCCGATATGCTCGGCGATCGACAGACCGTTCCACTCGGCAAGCTGTCGATTGATGCGGACGTAGCGCAAATCGGTGTCGAGCACCGCCAGCCCCACCGGCGAATTGTCGTACATGACGGCGAGTTCGTCGGCCTGCTCCCGCGCCAGCGCCTCGCTCGCGCGCAGCGCCGCCTCGCTCTCGCGCAGCCGGCGATCGGCCTTGACCCGCTCGGTCGTCTCCGAGACGACCGACATCACCCCGGCGACCGCTCCATGCTCATCGCGCACGGGAGACAGCGAAATGTCGAAATAGACGGTTTCGCCGAAACCATAGCGTTCGGTGTAGAAGCGGCGGTCGCGCGCCGAGAGCGTCCTGCCGGTGGTGCGGACATGGGCGAGCATCGGCCCCAGCTCGTCCCAGCTCTCCGCCCAATAGGGCTGGGCAGGGTTGCCGAGCGCGTCCGGGTGCTTGTTCCCGATCGTCTGGGCATAGGCGGGGTTGTACAGCGCAACATAGTCCGCCCCCCAGAACAGCGCAATCTGGGCATGCGACGGCAGCAGCACCGCGAGCGCGTCGCGCAGGCTTTGCGGCCAGTTCTCCGGCAGCCCCAGCGGCGAAGTCGACCAATCGCGCGCGGCGAGCAGCCGATCCAGCGGGTTTCCGCCGGATGCGTCGATGCCCGCCGGCGCGCTCATCCCTCGGCCGGCACGATGGGATTGACGTCGCGGCGAGGTCCGGCCGTGCGCCGATCGAGTGCGGCACGGATGCGGTCCGCCAGCTGCTCCCGGCGATAGGGCTTGCCGATCACGTCGAGATGGGTCCCGCGCGGAATGTCCGCCACCAGGTCCTCGTTATAGCCCGTGGTCATCAGCACGGGGGTGTCGGGATGGCGCGCGCGGAACTGCTCCACCAGTTCGAGCCCGCTCATCCCGCCGGGCATGACGATGTCGGTAAACAGCAGATCGATCGTTTCGGTCTTCAGCCGCTCCAGCGCCTCCTCGCCGCTGGCGGCCAGCACCACGCGGTAGCCGAGCGCCGCAATCTGCTCCTGCGCCAGCGCGCGGACGTCGTCGCTGTCCTCGACCAGCAGGATCGTCTCGCTGCCGCCGGCCGCACCCTGGCCGGGCGCCTGCCTCGACACAGGGGCCGGCGGCGGCGTGGCGCCGGTCATCGCGCTGGCGACCGGAAACAGCATGCGGATCTCGGTCCCCTCGCCCGGCGCGCTGTCGATCTCCAGCCGCCCCAGCGATTGCTGGACGAAACCATGCACCATGGCAAGGCCGAGCCCCGTGCCGCGTTCGGCGCCCTTGGTGGTGAAGAAGGGCTCGGTCGCGCGGCGCCGGACATCGTCGGGCATGCCGGTGCCCTCGTCACGAACCGAGAGCACGACATAGTCGCCTTCGGGCAGCTGGTGCATCGGCGCGTCGCCGTTCAGCTTCCACAGCCGGGTGGAAATGGTGACGGTGCCACCCCGGGGCATGGCGTCGCGCGCGTTGAGCAGCACGTTGAGGATCGCCATTTCCATATGGGTGGGATCGATCTGCACCGCCGGAAGCCGCCGTTCGAGCGCAGTGACCAGCCGGATCTGCGCGCCGACGGTATTGTCGAGCAGGTCGCCGAACTCGTGGATCAGCTGGTTCATGTCGACAGTCTTGGGCTCAAGCCGGGTCTTGCGCGCGAAGGCGAGCAGCTGGCGGGTGAGCTTCGATCCGCGATCCGCGGCGCGCGCTGCATTGGTCAGCAGGCGCTGGTGCCGCTCGTCCTCCACCTGCCCCGCCACGATGTCGATATTGCCGGAGACCACCTGCAGCAGGTTGTTGAAATCATGCGCCAGGCCGGCGGTGAGCTGGCCGATCGCCTCCATCTTCTGCGCTTGCCGGAAGGCCTGTTCCGACTGGCGCCGGCGCGTCACGTCGAGCTGGCTGGCGAAGAAATAGAGCAACTCGCCATCCGGCCCGAGCACCGGGGCGATGAATACCGCGTTCCAGAAGGAGCTGCCGTCGCGGCGATAATTGATCACTTCCAGCGCGATCGCTTCCTTGGCATCGATCGCGGCGCGCATCTCGGCCACGGCATCGCGATCGGTTTCGGCCCCCTGCAGGAAGCGACAGTTGCGGCCGAGGATCTCGCCCTCCTCATAGCCGGTCAGATCGAGGAACGCCTTGTTGGCGAAGACGATGGGATTGTCGTCCTGCCGCGGATCGGTGAGGATCATCGGCATCCGCGTCATCTGCAGCGCGGCGAAGAACACCGTGCTGCGATCGCCCAGTCCCGGTGCGCCGATGACCGCGCGCTTCCAATGGTGGGTCGGATGGTTGCCGGTAGGGCTGTAGGAGGTGGAATCCTTCAGATCGCCTGCCGGTTCTCCGGTCGCGGCCGGCTGGTGCTCGTCGTCTCTCTGCACGCGTCCTGCTTCCTCAGTGATCTCGGCAACCCGCCAGACAAATGCGTGAAACGCCGTTTCGGTTGCGAACCTTTTGGAAGTGCTAGGAAAAACTCAGGCCCTGCGCCAGTCCAGTTGCGACCAGCCGCGTGTCTTGGCCAGCATCGCCAGCGGACCGTGCGCGTTCACCGCGAAGGCCTCGTCCGCCCATTCGAGCAGCGGGGCATCGGAGACATGGTCGGAATAGGCGCGGACATGGCAGTCGGCGCGCCGCAGCCCCTCGGCCGCCAGCCAATTTTCGATCATGTGGAGCTTTACGGGCCCGTAACAGTTCTCGCCCTCGAGTTCGGAGAGAATATGTCCTTGCCCGTCCCGCTTCGCATTGGTGCCGATCACATCGTCGAAGCCCAGCCGCCTGCCGATCGCCTCGGCATAATAATGATGCGAGGCGGTCGCCATCACCAGCCGGCAGCCCGCGGCGCGATCGGCTTCGATCTGTGCGCGGGCCCCCTGCAGCACGCCCTTCCTCAGCTCCAGCTCGGCAAAGGCCTCGGCAACGGCGGTCATCTCGGCGGGCGGCAGCGCGCGGCCCAGCAGCAGCCGGTGCGACAGTCGCTTGAGCCCGGCACGATCGATCCGGCGGGCAACATAGGCCAGTCCGCCCAGCGCCACCACCGGAAACAGCCCCAGCCGCCACGGCGCGCGGGTGCGCGCCACGTGCAGCAGGAACCGGGTCCAGGTCGGTTTCGCGGTGATGGTCTTGTCCATGTCGTAGATGGCGAGGCGTTGCATTGCGCTCTCTAGCCACGGAGGAACTTGCCGTTCCAGCCAGAATCGCGGAAAGGGGGTTTCGATGAGGGCACCCGCCGACTTTGAACGGTCCGACGACAACGGCGAGGCGGTGCTCCGCTTCTCCGGCAATCTTTCGCTTGCCTGCCTGGGCGATCTGCCGGCGCGGCTGGACAGGGTGGAGGGCGCCGTTACCCGGCTCGATCTCCGCGACGTCGGCCGAATGGACACGGTGGGCGCGTGGGTGATCCACCGTTTCGCCCGGGATCGCGGCGCGGCGATCGAGGGCCTGAACGCCGACGAGCAGCATCTGCTCGATCAGGTCGTCGCCGCCGAGCATCCGATCCAGCTGCCGCCGCCGCCGCCCGGCTCGTTCACCCGCGCGCTGAACGAGATCGGCGCTGCGGTGATCAATTCGGGCAAGACGCTCTATGGCCTGCTCGGCTTCATGGGGGCGACGGTGCTCGCCTTCTGGCACGTCGTCACCCATCCGCGCCGGTTCCGCTTCAACGCCACGGTGCAGCGCTTCGAAGTGGTCGGTGTCGGCGCGCTCGGCATCATCGGGCTGATGAGCTTCCTGATCGGCATCGTCATCGCCCAGCAGGGATCGGTGCAGCTGCGCCAGTTCGGCGCGGAAATCTACACGATCAACCTGCTCGGCCGCCTCACCTTGCGCGAGCTCGGCATCCTGATGACCGCGATCATGATCGCCGGCCGCTCGGGATCGGCCTTTGCGGCCCAGATCGGCACGATGAAGCTGACCGAAGAGATCGACGCGATGCGCACGATCGGCGTCTCGCCGATGGAGGCGCTGGTGCTGCCGCGCGTCTTTGCCGTCGTGTTCATGCTGCCGCTGCTCGGCTTCTACTCCTCGATCATCTCGATCCTCGGCGGCGGGCTGCTCTGCTGGGTGGATCTGGGCATTCCACCGATCACCTTCATCCAGCGCATCCGCGAAGTGGTGCCGCTCACCGATCTCTGGGTCGGCCTGGTCAAGGCGCCGGTGTTCGGCGCGATCATCGCCATGGCCGGCTGCTTCCACGGCATGCAGGTGGAAGCCGATGCCGAACAGGTCGGCCAGCGCACCACCACTGCGGTCGTCCAGGCGATCTTCCTGGTGATCGTGCTCGATGCTTTCTTCGCGGTGTTCTTCACCAATGTGGGCTGGATATGAGCGACCAGATGGATGCGCCGGAAAGCATCATCCGTGTCCGCGGCCTGCGCAACGGCTTCGGCGAGCAGATCGTTCATGACGGGCTGGACCTCGACGTCCGCCGCGGGGAGATCATCGGCGTCGTCGGCGGGTCGGGTACCGGCAAATCGGTGCTGATGCGCTCGATCATCGGCCTTCAGCCGCCGCTCGACGGCACGGTGGAGGTGTTCGGCGAGAACACGATCGGCCGCGAAGAGACCGAGGCGGTCGACATTCGCAAGCGCTGGGGCATCCTGTTCCAGGGCGGCGCGCTGTTCTCCACGCTCACGGTGTCCGAGAATGTCCAGGTGCCGCTCAAGGAATATTATCCGGGGCTGGACCAGGCGCTGCTCGAGGAAATCGCCGCCTACAAGGTGGTGATGACCGGCCTGCCGCCGGAGGCGAGCCCCAAATATCCGGCGGAGCTGTCCGGCGGCATGAAGAAGCGCGCCGGCCTGGCCCGTGCGCTGGCGCTGGATCCCGAGCTGCTGTTCCTCGACGAGCCCACCGCCGGGCTCGACCCGATCGGCGCGGCGGCGTTCGACGAGCTGACTGCGTCGCTCCAGAAGACGCTCGGGCTCACCGTGTTCCTGATCACCCATGATCTCGACACGCTCTACGCGATCTGCGACCGCGTCGCGGTGCTGGCGGACAAGCGGGTGATCGCGGTGGGCACGATTCCGGAGCTGCTGGCGTTGGACCATCCTTGGATCCAGGAATATTTCAACGGACCGCGCGGGCGCGCCGCGGTCGCGGGCCCGAACCGGCCGGTGCATGAGGATAAGAGGGGCTGATGGAAACGCGTTCCAATCATGTGCTGGTCGGCGCGGTGGTGCTGATTCTGCTGGCGGTGCTGTGTCTGTTCATCGTCTGGCTGTCGCGGCTGGGCGGCGGCGACGAGCGCGAATATGACATCTTCTTCAAGCAGTCGGTCGACGGGCTCAGCCGCGGCTCCTCGGTGAGCTTTTCGGGCGTGCCCGCCGGCCAGGTGAAGGAAATCCAGTTCTGGCGTCCGGACCCGAGCTTGGTGCGCGTGCGCATCAGCGTGCAGCCCGACGTGCCGATCCTGGAAGGCACCAACGCCACCATCCAGGGCAGCTTCACCGGGCCCAGCACCGTTCAGCTGGACGGTGCGGTGAAGGGCCAGCCCCCGATCGAGTGCCCCAGGGACAATCCCCGCGCCGCCTGCCCGCTGGGCGTGCCGGTGATCCCGACCAAGCAGGGCGGCCTCGGCGCGCTGCTGAGCTCGGCGCCGAAGCTGCTCGAGCGGCTGACCACGCTCACCGAGCGCGTCTCGGACCTGCTCGACGAGAAGAACCAGGCCTCGATTTCGGGCATTCTCGCCAATACCAACCGGCTGACCAAGTCGCTGGCGGATCGCGGGCCCGAGATCGCCGCGACGCTGGCCGAGACGCGCGTCGCGATCCAGCAGGCGGGTATGGCCGCCCAGCAGATCGGCCAGCTTGCCGAGACGACCAACGGCCTGGTGTCGAGCGATATCAAGCCGACGATCGCCAACCTGAACGCCACCATCACTTCGGCGCGCAAGAGCGTCGAGACGCTGGACGCGACGATCGGCGATGCCCGTCCGGGCATCCAGACCTTCTCGAACAAGACGATGCCCGAGGTCGGCCAGCTGGTGCAGGATCTGCGCGAGATGTCGCTGGCGCTCACCAGCGTCGCGCACAAGCTCGATCAGGGCGGCGCCTCCAGCCTGATCGGGGCGCCTGCGCTGCCCACCTACAAGCCGAAGAAGTGAGGCCGAAGCAATGAGGTTCCGGATGAACAAGCCCGCCATCGCCGCGCTGCTCGCCGCCGTGCCGCTGTCCGGCTGCATTTCCTTCGCGGCCAAGCCGCCCGCCTCGCTGCTCACGCTGCAGCCGGCGGCGGTGCTGCCGGCGGGCGAGGTCCAGCAGTCGGGCACGGTCAAGGCGGTGACGATCGGCCCGGTCAATGCGCCGCAGGAACTGGCGACCACCCGCGTGCCGGTCCATTCGGGCCCGGGCGGCACCACGATCGCCTATGTGAAGGATGCGCAATGGGTCGAAGGGCCCGCCAGCCTGTTCGGCCGGCTGCTCGCCGACACCGTCGCCGCGCGCACCGGCCGTATCGTGCTGAGCCGCCGCCAGTCGCTTTCCACCCCGAGCGCGAGCCTGGGCGGCGACCTGCGCAGCTTCGGCGTCGACGCGACCCGGATGGAAGCGGTGGTCACCTTCGATGCCGCGCTGGGGCGCGAAGGCACCCAGGCGTTCGAACGCCGCCGCTTCGAGGCGCGCGTGCCGGTCGCCGCGATCGACACCGCCACGGTCGGCCCGGCGCTCAACCAGGCCGCCAACCAGGTCGCGGACCAGGTCGCGGACTGGGTCGGCAAGTAACGGTCAGGGCCGGCGGCGGATCGCTGCCGGCAGGTCGCAGACGTTGAGCCCGGTCGCCACCGTCGGCGGTGCCGGGTTCAGCCGCAGCGCGAGCATCGCGGCATAGCGGGCGTTATCGGTCGCGCGGACCTGGAAGTGCGGCCGCTCGTCGGGCGGAACTTGGCTGGCGAGCCGTACCCAGACGATGCCGGTCCGCTCGGCTTCGGTCGCATAGACTCCCATCGCGGCGTCGCTGCGCGGCAGGGAGGAGAGCAGCGACATCCCCTCGATGATGCGCCCGACCACCGTATAGTTGCGATCGAGCCGCCGCGCCGATTGGCCGATCGGGGTGAACAGCTCGGATCCGGTGCCGGTGTCGGGCAGCTGGTCGCGCGCGACGCCCACCATGCCGTAGCAATGGGTCAGCCAGGCCGCCTTGCCGTCGGTGGCGATCGGCCAGCCATCGGCGGTGACGCCGGTCGCGCTCGCATAGGAGTCGGCCCCGGGCAGCCGCTGCGCGGGGGTGAAGGCGCCGATCTCGAATTCAGCAGGCGGGCGGGCAATAATCTCGGGAGGGAGCGGCTTCTTCTCGGTGGCATCGCCCCACTGCGCGACCCAATTCTCCTGCACGCGGTAGACGCTCTCGCCGTCCCACCAGCGCGCGGCGGCGAGCTTGCGGATGTTGCTGACATGCGCCGGGGCGAACCGCGCAGCGAGGCGGATCGCGACCTGCTTGCCGTTGGCGAACTGGATCAGCAGGATCTCGTCATCGGGGATGTCGCGCCAGTCCTCGGGCGCAGGCTCGGCCGCCGCAGGCGCGGGCCGCGGCGGCACGGCGGTCTGCGGGGCATTCTGGGCGGCGAGCGGGGCGGCGGCGAGGGTCGCGGCGAGGGCGAGCAGGGTTTTTGCCATGGGGAAAGCTTGGCACGGCAACGGGCGCTTGCCTAGCCGCCCAAGGAACGGTAGGGCCGCGCCTTCCAGGTATCCTGCGGAGCGGTGGCCGAGTGGTCGAAGGCGCTCGCCTGGAAAGTGAGTATACGGCAAAACCGTATCGAGGGTTCGAATCCCTCCCGCTCCGCCACCTGCGCCCTTTTTGGAGCTCCCAAAACCCGCTGAAAACTGCTAGAAAGCCGCACAAATGAGCGGCTTTCCGTTTCGCGGTGTTTCACTCTACCCGACACGATCTCACGCGAAGTGTGGGGAAGAATGAGGTGGAGGTTGCGTGGGAAAGCGTACTGCGCTCAGATCCGGTCGCTCACCGAGCCCGGCCGCTATTCCGACGGAGATGGCTTGTTTCTCGAAATCAATGGTAAGGGAGCAGCCAGAATAATGGGAAGCGGCAGGATATCGGGCTGGGCTCCTGCAAGGTCGTGTCGCTCAATAGGCTCGGGACGCCGCTTTCGCTACGCGCCGGAAGACAGCGCAGGGCAGCGCCCGTGTCGCTGAGCGCAAGCAGGAGCGGCAGGTCATTCCGACATTTCAGAGATCTGCCGAAATGGTCCACCACGAACACGACAAGATGAAAATGGGGTGAGTGAAGTCATCCATCTCGCACTTGCAATGCTGTTGACTCCCGCCCAGGACGTCGCCGCCCTCGTCGTTGCCGATCCGCTCCAGCAGGACATTGTCGCGATCGGTCGCAAGGTTAAGACGTGGCGCGCCGCGATAAATTCGGGCCGGGGCCATGTTGCGGCAGTTGGCGCTAAAGGGGGCCTCATAGGGAGGCTTTTGGTCGATCACGCGGCGGCTTTACGTGCAAAGTCCACGCCCGCCGTGACAATCAAGGACGCCCTCTTGGCTTCGTTCTGACCGGAGGCGAAGCGTCGGGCTACGGCGCCGTCGACGACCTTGATGGCGCTGCCGATCAACAACCTCAGGCGCTGCTGGCCGACAAAGGCTATGACGGCGATGCCGTCCGGGCGAACCTGTTGATCCGCGACATCCTGCCGATCATCCCACCAAAGGCCAACCGGCGCGAACCCAACGCCTGCGACCTCTCAGATGTACCGCTGCTGCCCTTTGCCACATGCCCCACCGGATCCGGGGGCGCGCCGCTATTGCGCGCCCAGTCGCAGCAAGCGCATCGCAGCGGCTCGGATGCGGCCGTAATTGCCCTCCCGCAACGGCCCGAGAATGCCGTGTTGCGCGGGTTCGAGAAAAGCGAGCGGATGGCCGTCCGGCCGAAAGACATAGTGGTCGAACCATGCCCGCCAGGCGGCGCGCTCGGCGGGAGGCCGTTCGGCAATGGCGATCATTGCCAGCAACATGGTGGTATAGGGTTGGTCCGGCCCCGCAGCGAACCCGTCCCACCAGAAATTCGCCAGCATGTTGACGCTGCCGGTCGCCTCCACCTGGTGCCACCAGAGCTTCGGAATATAGAGTGCATCCCCGGGCTCCAGGTCGGCGACCAGCGCACGATGCCGCGCCTTCTCGAATCGGGGATAGCGTTCGTCCGGGACCGTGCTTGCGGCCGCCAGGCTGATCGGCTGGCCCGCGATGGTATTGTCGATCGGCCCGACATACAGGTCGTGGATCGCATCGGGGGGATAAAGCATGAACCGCCGCTTGCCGGCGACGACGCAGGCCAGGTTATCCATCGCATCATAGTGGCAGGCGACACTCGACTCATGGCCGATCCAGAAGCGGGGTCGCAGCGTCGAGGGCAGGAAGGCGAGCGGCGTCAGGCGCTCGATGCCCGGCAGATAGGTCTCGGACGTCAGCGATCCCATGTACAGCGTTTCGTGGCCGGGCACGTCCGCCGTGTCGAGAATGCGCTGGAATGCTTCCCGGAACGGCATCGTTCGATGCGTGAAGTTGAACGCGCGCAGGTCCCCGTCGGCATGCCCATAGCGGCCGCCGATTTCCGGGCGGCCGACGAACAGGTCGACATTCTTGCCCGTGTCGAACGCAAGGATCTGCTTTGCGGTCTCCCGCAGGTCTGCGCAGGAGATGATCGGCCACGCTCGCGCCGCTCCGCGCAGCACGATGGGTTCGCAGCGATACATCACGGCAGCCTGGAACGCGGCCGGATCCTCAAGCGCCGATTCCGCCAGGGTCGCCGGAACCGGGGTCACGCTGCCAGGCCGTCATTGTATCGACGTGCCAGTCGACGGACATGGGATATCGAGGAGGATTGCGCATAGGCGAGCTGGAGATCGCCGCGGCGGAACAGGTCCAGCGCGGCGGCATCGGGCAGCGCGTGCAGGCGGTCCATGCTGACGGTGTAGAGGCCGTCGAGCTGGATGGAACTCCCATCATCGAAGTTCAGGTTGATATCGATCGGTTCCAGCAGCCTGTGATCGAGCAGCCGTGCAATGGCGGCATCCGTTGCCGGCAGGCCGACCTGCAGCGTGCCGAGCGCCCGCTGTATCCGCCGCAGCGCTGCGCTGGGTTCGCCATCCGCCTCGAACAGACGCTCTCCTTCCACCGCCGAGAACACCGCGTGATTCCGATCGATGACGATGCCGTCCTCCACCAGGTAGAAGCCCTGCCGTTCCAGATCGGCGGGCCTGTATCCCGTCAGCCGCCCCTTCTCGCCGCTCAAGCTCTGATGGGGTTTGAGCCCCAGCACCGCCCCCGCATAGAAGCCTCCGGTCTGGGGGTGCTTGGTGAAGAAGATGGCGAATTCCTGCGCCGCCGCAACGAACTCGTCGGCGACGATCTGGACGAAGTGGCGGCGGGCGTCGGGCGCCTGCGATACGCGGAGCCCGGCATGCTGCTCGAAGCTGAGGCTTTCCCATTGTTCCACTGCCGTCTCCTCGTCGCGTCGTTATCGATCTTTCGGCCCCGTGATGCACCGTCCTGCCCGATGCGGCCAAGCGTGATATTTGCTCCGACTTATAAACTTGCATCCGGTAGCGGCTTTGATATTGTTACCGCTAACTTGTCGGGGTCGAGGGAGGAACGCTCCCCCGCTTCCACCGGCGGGTTCACATGTCGTGATCCCTCACCGCAGAAGGGGCGCGACTGAGAGAGGGGATACCGAGATGGCCTTTTCGTTCTCGAGTCGCGTTCGCACGCAAGTTTCGTTAACGTTACCCACCCTCGCCTGCGCGACGAGCGTCGTTGCCCTCGTGGCGGCGGCCCCGAGCCAAGCACAGAGCCAGGCCGCGACCGGCGCCGCGCCGCAGGACGTGCAGGCAAGCCCCGGACCCGATGAGGAAATCATCGTCACCGGCCTGCGCGGTTCGTTGCAGCGCAACCTGGATATCAAGCGCGAGTCGTCGGGCGTGGTCGATGTCATCTCTGCGGAAGACATCGGCAAGTTTCCGGACTCGAACGTCGCAGCGTCGCTGCAGCGCCTGCCGGGCGTGTCCATCCAGCGGTCCGGATCGCGCGGCGAGCCGACCGGGATCACCGTCCGCGGCTTCGGGGGTGACTTCAACACCACGCTGTATGACGGCCGCCGCATTTCCACGGCAACCGGCGGGCGACAGATCGATTTCAGCACGGTGGGCGTGGATTTCATCGGGCAATTGTCCGTCTTGAAAACGCCCGACGTTTCGCTCTCCTCGAGCTCGATCGGCGCCACCGTCGACATCAAGTTCCCCAACGCCTTCGATCATCCCGGCTTCCGCATGGCCGCCACGGCATCGGGCTCGATCCAGGATCGTGCCGACAAGATCGTGCCGACCGGCGGCCTGCTGCTCAGCAACACCTTCGCCGACGACACGATCGGCGTGCTGGCGGACGTGATCTATACCCGCCGCGACACTGATACCAATCGAGTCTATGTGTCGGGCTGGCCGGGCGGCAACTTCGCGCCATGCCAGCTGACCGCGGCCTGCACCGCGGCGCAGCTTGCCAACAAGACGCTGCCGGGCTGGTTCCCGCAGCAATATGGTGCCGAACAGCAGCGCGTGCGCGACGAGCGCGTCGATGCCCGCATCTCGCTCCAGTATCATCCGTCCGAAGAACTGATGGTGACGCTGGACAACAACTTCTCCCGCCAGAACATCACCCAAGACAATTACGCGTTCGGCGTCTGGTTCAACCAGGGCGATCTGCGCAACGTGACGCTGGACGAGAACGGCACCGCGGTGGACTTCACCCAGGCCGGCACCCCGACCGACTTCACCGCGGCGCTCAACAAGCAGATCCTGCAGACCAACCAGACGGGCCTGAACGTCAAGTACACGGCGTCCGACAACCTCACCCTGGAAGCCGATGCCGCCTATGCGAAGAGCTGGCTCAATCCGGGGGACACGATCGGCAGCCAGAACGGCGACATCGGCTATGGCGGCACGCTCAGCAACGTGCTGCGCTTCAACGTCACCGGGGACAGCAAGGATTCGTTCCCGACGATCAGCAACTTCGGGCCGGCGGGCAATGCCGCGAACTGGGCGAACACCGCGCTGATCGGCTCGCACGTCACCGTCAACCAGACGCAGAAGAACACCGACGACCTCGCGCAATTCCGCGCAGCGGCGACCTGGAAGCAGGACAATCTGACGCTGAAGGCGGGCGGTCAGTTCTACCAGGACACGTTCAACTTCCGCAACCAGAGCACCTTCACCAACAATTTCTGGCAGGCCTATGCCGGCTATGGTGCTCCCTCGGGTCGTACCACCGGAATCGCGCCGCTGCCCGCCAGCCTGTACCAGGGCTCGATCAGTCTCGACAATTTCATCCCGGGCTTCGGCGGCGCGCTTCCGCCGTCGGTGTTCATCTTCAGCCCGGTCGCCTATCAGCAATATCTGACCGGCCTGGGCAATCCGCAGGCGAAGAACATCCCGGGCTATAATTACGACAGCGTCACCGGGTTCACCGGCACCTTCGACGAGGCCGTGGACCCCGGCAGCGTGCTACGCGTCCGGGAACGGACTTGGTCGCTGTTCCTCAGCGCCAGCTTCAAGGCGGATGTCGGAGGCATGCCGTTCACCCTCAACGCCGGCGTGCGCAACGAGACGACCAACCTGGTCGCGACAGGCCAGGGCCGCTTGCCGACCCAGCTCGTCACCAGCCTCGCCGATCCGACGCTGCTCAGCGTGCCGACCTATACCGACATCCAGGGCGTCACGAACAACAGCTCCTATTCCTATCTGCTGCCGAGCTTCGACGCGAAGCTCGAACTTACCAACAACCTCATCCTGCGCGTCGACGCCTCGCGGACGCTGACGCGACCCACGCTCAACCTGCTGAACCCGGTGCTCAACGTCGGCAGCGGCCAGCGTGTCGGGGCATTGTCCGCGAGCGGCGGCAACCCGAACCTGCGGCCCTATCTCGCCGACAATTTCGACATCGGCGCGGAATGGTACTACCAGCGCAACTCCTACCTCTCGGTCGGGTTCTTCCTGAAGAACGTGTCGAACTTCATCGTCGGCGGCGTTACCCGGCAGGCGATCAACGGCGTGGTCGATCCGACCACCGGGCAGCTGGCTAGCTTCGCAGTTTCGCAGCAGGTCAACGGGCCGGATGCGACGGTCCGGGGTGTCGAGCTTGCGTTGCAGCACGTCTTCGGCAATTCGGGCTTCGGCTTTCAGGCCAACGCCACGCTGGTCGACACCAATCGACCCTATGACGACAAGAATATCTCGCAGACCGGGTTCGCGGTCACCGGCCTCGCCAACTCGGCCAACTTCGTCGGCTTCTACGACAAGGGCGGGTTCCAGATCCGCGCGGCCCTGAACTGGCGCGACAAGTATCTGCTCCAGTTCGGCCAGAACCAGAATACCGGTTCGTTCGGTGCGGAGCCGACATTCGTGAACCAGAGCTTCCAGGTCGATCTCACGACGAGCTACGACATCTCGAAGCAATTCAGCGTTTTCGCCGAAGCGCTGAACCTCAACAACAACCAGCAGAGCACCCATGGTCGCTACAGCAACCAGTTGCTCGACGTGTTCGACTATGGTCGGCGGTACACGCTGGGCGTGCGCTATCGGTTCTGATACCGCGGCGTACCAATGATCCGCGGGCGGGGTGCGCGCAGCCGTACCCCGCCCCCGCATCGGCATCGGCATCGGGCAGACCTATGCGCGAAATCAAGAACATCGTGATTGTCGGGGGCGGGACAGCGGGCTGGCTGACGGCCGGCGTCATCGCCGCGCGCCATCAGGCCCGCCGCGCGCAGGGTTTTACCGTCACGCTGGTGGAATCCCCCAGCGTGCCGATCATCGGCGTGGGCGAGGGCACCTGGCCGACGCTGCGCACCACCTTGCGCAAGATCGGCGTGTCCGAGACCGAATTCTTCCGCCAGTGCGACGCCGCCTTCAAGCAGGGCGCGCGCTTCAACCGCTGGACGACCGGCACCGCCGATGACGGCTATTATCATCCGCTGATGCTGCCCCAGGGCTTTGCCCAGACCAACCTCGTGCCGCACTGGCTGGCGGACGAGGACCAGCAGAGCTTTTGCGACGCGGTCACTCCCCAGGGGAGAATCTGCGACGCGGGGCTCGCGCCGAAGACCATCGCCACGGCGGAATATGACGGCATCGCCAACTACGCCTATCATCTTGACGCCGGCAAATTCTCGTCTTTCCTGCAGCGGCATTGCTGCGACACGCTCGGCGTGCGGCACGTGCTCGCGGATGTGACCAACGTGCAGTTGAGCGAAAGCGGCGACATCGACCGTCTCGAAACCGCGCAGGGCACCTCCATCGCCGGCGACCTGTTCGTCGATTGCACCGGCTTCGCGGCACTGCTGATCGGCGAGGCGCTGGGCGTCGGCTTTCGCGCGTGCGACGATGTGCTGTTCTGCGACACCGCGCTCGCCATGCAGGTCCCCTATGCGGATCCCAAGGACCCCATCGCCAGCCACACCATTTCCACGGCGCAATCGGCCGGCTGGATCTGGGACATCGGCCTGCCCACCCGCCGCGGCGTCGGCCACGTCTTTTCCAGCAGCCACACCAGCGTCGACGACGCCGAGCGCGCGCTTCGCGACTATGTCGGCCCCGCCGCGCGCGACTTGTCCGTCCGCCGCCTCGCCATCCGCTCCGGCCATCGCGAGACGTTCTGGAAGCGGAACTGCGTCGCGGTAGGCCTTGCCGCCGGCTTTCTCGAGCCGCTGGAAGCCTCCGCGATCGTGCTGATCGAGCTTTCCGCCAAGATCATTGCCGAGCAAATGCCCGCCTGCCGCGAGGTGATGGACACCGTTGCCCGCCGCTACAACGACACGACCTCGTATCGCTGGGGCAGGATCATCGATTTCCTGAAGCTCCATTACGCGCTCACCAAGCGTACCGACACCGACTTCTGGCGCGACAACCAGCGTGCGGAGACGATCCCCGATCGCCTGCGGGCGCTGATGGCGCTGTGGGAATATCACGCGCCGTGGCTGCACGACGAATTCGATCGCGTCGAGGAAGTGTTTCCCTCCGCCAGCTACCAATATGTCCTGTACGGCATGGGGCACCGGACCAGGATTCCGCCGGGCACCTTCGAGGCCGATGCCGAGCAGGCCGCGCGTCTCCGTCGGGAGAACAAGATCTACACCGATCGGCTGCTGCAGGGTCTGCCCAGGCACCGGTCGCTGATCGACAGGATCGTCCACCATGGCCTCCAGCCAATCTGAACCACGGAGTAGACGGATGCCCAGGCAATGGATCGACCTCGCAGCCCTGATGGCGGGCCTGCTCGCCGCCACCGGTGCGAACGCCCAGCCCCGGCTGGACGGGGTGTTCGCTAGCCATGCGGTGCTCCAGCGGGATCAGCCCATCACCCTGACCGGCAGCGCTCGCGCGGGTGAAACCGTGATGATCAGCCTGGCCGGCCGCAGCCTGAGCATCGCGGCCGATCGCAACGGCCGGTTCAGGGCGCAACTGCCCGCCCTGCCTGCCGGCGGCCCCTTCACCCTCACCCTGGCGGCACCCAGCGGCGCGACGGTGCTGGACGATATTCTGATCGGCGACGTGTTCCTCTGCTCGGGCCAGAGCAACATGGAGATGAAGGTCCGCGACGCGCAGAGCCTTTTCCCGGAGGCGCATGCGCCGGTCGACGATCGCCTCCGGTTGCTGACGGTGGCCAAGAAGTCCGCAGCCAGCCCGCTGGCGCAGTTCGATGCCGTGCCCCGCTGGGAAATCGCCGGCCCGGATACGGCGCCTTCCTTCTCCGCCGCCTGCCTGTACATGGTCCAGTCGCTGCGGCGGGACCGAGACGTGCCGGTGGGCGCGATCCATTCCAGTTGGGGCGGTTCGCGGATCAGCGCCTGGATGAGCGATGCGGCCCTGCGCCGCAGCGGACTTGCCGACGATGCGGACCTGCTCGCCCTCTACGCCCGCGATCCCGCGGCGGCGACGCGGCGCACCTCGGCGCTGTGGGATGCCTGGTGGCGCGGCGCCAGCGGCGACACTGCCGGATCGGAGCCATGGCAGCCGAACGCCTTGCTCGCCTGGCGCCCGGTTCCCGCCTTCACCAATTTCGAAAGCTGGGGTGTGCCCGAGCTGGCCAACTATAACGGCATGCTCTGGTACCAGCGCACGGTCGAGCTTACCGATGCCCAGGCGCGCGGTGCCGCCACCCTGTCGCTCGGCATGATCGACGATGCCGACCGCACCTGGGTCAACGGGATCGGTGTCGGCGGGACCAGCCTCGCCGGGGCACCGCGGATCTACGTGCTCCCCGCCGGCACGCTGCAGCCAGGGCGCAACATCTTCACCGTCAACGACGACGACGTCTATGCATTCGGCGGCATGCTGGGGCCGGTCGACGCGATGCGGCTGACGCTTGCGGACGGCACCAGCATCCCGCTCGGCAGCGGCTGGCGCTATGCGATCGCCCGGCCCGTGTCGGGCGCCGCACCGCGGGTGCCGTGGGACGACATCAACGGTGCCGGCACGCTGTTCAACGCGATGATCGCGCCGCTCGCGCCGATCCGCCTCGCCGGCATCGCCTGGTACCAGGGCGAGTCCGACACCGCGATCCGCGGCTACGACCGTCGACTGCGCGCGATGATGGCGGATTGGCGGGAACGCTTCGGCAGCCCGTCGACCGCATTCGTCATCGCGCAGCTCGCCAATTATGGCGCGCCCGCTTCCGCGCCATCGGAAAGCGGCTGGGCCGATGTGCGCGATGCGCAGCGCCGCGTGGCCGCAGCCGATCCGCATGCCGGGCTGGCCGTCACGCTCGACATCGGCGACGCTGCGGACATTCACCCGGGCGAGAAGCGCCTCGTCGGCCAGCGGCTCGCCCAGGCGATGCGCGCGGCGCTGGCCGGCGCGCGCGACGGCCGCGCGGGCCCCGCGATCGCTTCGGCCGAACGCCAGGGCGGCAATGTCGTGCTCCACTTCACCGGCGTGCAGGGCGCGCTCCACGCCAGCAGTTCGGACCAGGCGATCGGCTTCGAACTCTGCGGCCCGTCGCCGGGCAGCTGCCGCTATGCCGCGGCACGCGCGGCGGGCACCAGCGTGACGCTCACCGGCGACGACAAGCCGATCACCCGGGTCCGCTACGCCTGGGCCGATGCGCCCGCCACCAATCTGGCGGACGACGCGCGCCTGCCCATCGGCACATTTGAAATACCGGTTTCGTGATGGATTGCCTCACCCGCATGGTTCGGAACCTATAAACCTCCGCTCAGGCCGATCTACCGAAGCTTTCTGGATCAACATATAAAAGAGGGGCGAACTGGATGCGTGTGTTTAGAGGCACGATGGCCGTTGCTGGACTTCTATCCTATGCCATACCAGCTTGTGCGCAGACCGATCTTCGGCTGGACCGGTCCGACTATTTCGAATCTCCCGGCGTCAATTGGCTGGTATTTTCAAACGTCAACGAAGGATTGTTCGCTGATGCCAAGATCAGCGGGGTCGAACTGATCCAGCAGGGCCTTCGTACCGCGACGAACGGCGATGTCCGCCTCGCTGCCACGCCCGGCCAGTGGGACCCGGCCGGTGTGTTCGTGTCCCGCCGTGTCGACAAGGCGGCGGGCGTGATCGAGGCAACGTTGAAATATCCCGACTTCCAGTACACCATCCGCGCCGAGCGCCGCGGGGCAAGCGTGGTCTTTTCGGTGCTGCTCGATTCTCCGCTGCCGGCGTCGCAGGTCGGCAAGGCCGGTCTCAACCTGGAATTCGTGCCCTCCGCCTATTTCCATCACAGCTACACGGTGGACGGCACATCGGCGCTGTTTCCCCGCTACCCCGCCGACCGGATGACCGCGACGGCCGAGCGCAATGCGGCAAGCGGCCGCAGTGACGGGCCGGGCGCCGAGCCGCTGCCTTTTGCCAGCGGCCGCGCGCTGGTGCTGGCGCCCGAGGACCCCGCGCGCCGGGTCGGCATCCGCACCGGCGACGGCATGCTCGCCATGTTCGACGGGCGCAACCAGGCGCAGAACGGCTGGTACGTCGTCCGCCAGCTGCTGCCCGCGGGCCGGACCGGGCGGGTCGTCGAATGGACCCTGGACGCGACCAGCGTGCCGGGCTGGCTCCGGCCGCCGGTGATCGGCCATTCCCAGGTCGGCTACACGCCCCAGGGGCCCAAGATCGCGACGATCGAGCTAGACCGCGATGATGCACGCACCCTGCAGCCGCGCCTGCTGAGACTGGATGCGGCGGGCCGCTTCGTGCCGGTCGCCACCCCGCCGGCACGGGAATGGGGCAGGTACCTGCGCTACCGCTACCTTCAACTGGACTTCAGCAAGGTTACGACGCCCGGGACCTACGCGATCCAATATGCCGACACGCGGACGGCTCCCTTTCCCATCCAGCCTGGCATCCTGCGGGACGTGTGGAACCTGACCAGCGACGTCTATCTGCCCATCGCGATGGACCATATGCTGGTGAACGAAGCCTATCGGGTGTGGCATGGCGATCCCCACCGCGACGATGCCCGCCAGGCGCCGCTCAACCATGAGCATATCGATCTCTATCGCCAGGGGCCTACGACCGACACCCCATTCAAGCCCGGCGAGCATATTCCCGGTCTCGCCGTCGGCGGTTGGCTGGATGCAGGCGATTTCGATATCCGTACCCAAACCCAGTATCAGGTCATCCGCCAGCTGGTGGACGCGTGGGAGACGTTCGGGATCGACCGCGACACGGTGTCGGTCGATTGGGAGACGCGGCGTGTCGAGATCCACGTGCCCGACGGCGTGCCCGACATCCTGCAGCAGATCCGGCATGGCAGCCTGCAGCTGCTCGCCCAGCAGGATGCCGTCGGCCATGCGATCCACGGCATCGTCGAGCCCGATGTCGGCCAGTATACCCATCTCGGCGATGCCGCCAGCAAGACGGACGGGCTGGTCTATGACTCCAAGCTCAAGCCCTTCGAGCGCGCATATGACAGCAAGGGCGGGCGCAGCGGCACGCCCGACGATCGCTGGGCCTTCACCAGCAAGGCATCCGCGCTGGACTATGGCTCCGCCGCGGCACTGGCGGCAACCTACCGCGCCTGGAAGGATCGCGACGCCGCCTTCGCCGGCCGCTGCCTCGCGGTCGCCCAGAAAATCTGGGCCGATGAGCATCGCCATGCGCCGGACCTGTTCCAGCACGGCAACACCACCGGCGGGCCGCTGGAAGCGGAGGAGTTTGCCGCGGCCGTGGAGCTGCTCGCTGCCACCGGCGATTCACGCTATGCCGAGCGGGTGCAGGCGCTGACCCCGGCGATGCTGCGCAGCTTCGCCTTCACCGCGACGACCATGGTGAAAGCGCTGCCGTTCATGCCCGCGGCCTATCGCGCCGCGCTTGAACCGGCGGTGCGCGAATGGGCGGCAAAGGCGCGGGCGATGGGCAAGGAAAACCCCTTCGGCGTACCGATCACGACAGGCGGCTGGGCGGGCAGCGGCAGCGTTCTCAACTTCGGCCTGACCGGCGATGCACTGCACCGCGCCTTCCCCGAGCTGGTAGACGCCTCGCCGGTCCAGCGCGCGCTCGACTTCCTGCACGGCCACCACCCGGCATCGGACCGTTCGCTGGTATCCGGCGTCGGCGCGTTGTCGAAGGAGGTCGCCTATGGCAGCAACCGGGCGGACTTCTCCTTCATTCCGGGCGGCGTGGTGCCCGGCGTGCTGGTGCTGAAGCCGGACTATCCCGAGAATCGCGACGACTGGCCCTTCTTCTGGGGGGAGAACGAATATGTCGTACCGGAAGGCGCGATGTACATCGCGCTCGCCAATGCGGGTGCCCGGCTCAACCGGATCGCAAATTGAACGATCCGACGTTCCAGAACGCAATGACAGGAGAGGGTGGAATGACGAAGAGGCTAATCCCAGGGACGGCGGACCGCACAGGCACGGTGCGCGGTCGGCGCATGATGCGGATCGCGATCGCGGCGGCATTCGCCTGCGCCCATTCCCTGCCCGCACTGGCGCAGAACGACAAGATGCAGCCGATCGCGACCCCGGCGCAGCCCAGCGCCATCGATCTCGGCACCGGCCCGCTCGCGGGCGCGAGCAATCCGGAAAGCTGGCACAGCCAATATGGCAGCGTGTTCGCGCGGAACGTGGTGGTCGCAACGCTCACGCCCTTTCTGCCGGATCCGGCGAAGGCGAGTGGCGCCGCGGTGGTTGTCGCACCCGGCGGCGGCTTCCGCACCCTTTCGATGGAAAATGAAGGCTGGGACGTTGCCAAGGCGCTCGCCGCACGGGGCGTGGCCGCGTTCGTGCTCAAATATCGCCTGAACCAGACGCCGCGCGAGATGGACGCCTTTGAACGGTCGATGGCGGAAATGTTCTCGACCACCGCCGCTCGCCCGCCCCGGCCCGATCCGGCGGCGATGATGGCGGGTCTCGCGCCGCAGATCGCGGACTCGCGCGCGGCGTTCGCTCTGATCCGCAAGCGATCGGCTGAATGGCGCGTCGATCCGAACAAGGTCGGCATGATCGGCTTCTCGGCCGGTGCGATGCTCACCATGGCGACCGCGCTGGCCGGGCAGGACGCCAAGCCGGCCTTCATCGCCGACATCTACGGGCCGCTCGCCAGCGTCACGGTCCCGGCCGACGGCCCGCCGCTGTTCGTTGCCCTCGCGGCCGACGATCCCTTTTTCGCCAATGGCGGCTTCGGCCTGATCGAGGCGTGGAAGGCGGCCGGGCGACCGGTGGAATTCCATTTGTACGAACAGGGCGGTCACGGCTTCGGCATGTATCCGAAGGCGACGACCAGCACCGGCTGGTTCGATGCATTCGCGCGCTGGCTGACCATGCATGGCTGGATGAAGCCGGCGGTGTAAGCGACGGTAGGCGCACTGGAGCGTCTTCACCTCGGGTGAAGACGCTCCAGTGCGCTCGTCGTCGCGCTTCCGGGCCGTTGAGTCGAAGCTCGGCGCGAACCTGCTTCAGCGGCGGGTCCGCTCTCCCACCCAGGCATCGCCGCACCGCGACGGCCGCAGCGACAATCAGTTCAGAGCGTTGCCGACGCCGATCACGGAGAAGGCCATCGACGACACGATGGAAACAAACTTCTGAAGATCGACGCCAGGGGCGTTGGAGACGTACAGAACGTCTCGATTGTGGATGGGGAATCCCTGAGCCACGAAGAAGGTCGCCGGGTTCCGCATGTCGATGCGGTAGATTACCGGGATCTTACCGTCCGGCGTTCGCCGCGCCGTGGCAGCCACCGCAGGGTCCAGGACTTCGGGCGATTCCAGCCTGAAGATGAACACGCCGCGCACATCGGCGCGCGAATCCTGCAGCCCACCAATCCGCCCCAATGCCTGGGCGAGGGTTAGCCCGGTTCCCTCGAAGCTGATCTCGGCATTGTTCGTCACGGCACCCAGTGCAGTGAAGCTGTAGGGCTGGAACAGGACCGTAACGACGTCCTGAGCGGACAAGTAGATGTTCTGCCGTGGATCGCGGATGATCGTTTCGAGGGGCATGGTAACGACGTTGCCGCCGCGGGCGATCTGGATCGTTGTCTTGCCGACGGACTGCTTCACACCCCCGGCCGCAGCGACGGCATCGAGCAGTCGCTCGCCCTTAGGGGTCAGCGGCAACACCGCGCTGGTGGTGACGTCTCCGACGATCGTGACGTTGGACGTCCGGTTGGTCACGATCCGTACCACTACCTGCGGCAGATGTGCCTTGCCGGCCAACCTGCCGACGATCAGCTTCTCCAGCTCGCGCGGGGTCTTCCCCGCGGCGGGGATCGCGCCGGCAAAGGGGAGCGTGATCATGCCTTCATCGTCCACGACCTGCTGCGGCAAATTGGCATTGCGTGCGACGGGCTCGATGCCGGGCATCGCGCTTTGCAGCATCATCGTGCCGAACAACGCTGCCGGGGGCGCCTCCCAGATCCCGATGTCCAGCGCGTCGCCCTTCCCGATGATCATGGCGGCAGGCACGCCCTCGCCGAAAGCCTCGGCAAAGCCCATGTGCTGATCGGCACGGAGGATGTTCCGCGCCACTGCGTCCGTGACGTCGATCACCTTGATTTCGGCGCCCGCATCCCTGGCCGAGTTGACGACGGCGCGCGCGCTCGGCCCGCTCGACCCAAGGCTGGTGCAGCCGGCAAGGACGATCGACAGCATCGGAACCGCCCATAAGGCGGCGGCCCGAGACCTGTGCTGTGACATTCGGGAACGCATCTACACTGAAACTCCAATTTTCATCACGGCCGCTCGAAGAGACACTCGGCTATCGCCCGGCGCGCATCGGGCGGGGACGTACGTGGCCGCCCGGACCAGCATTCCCCGCCGCAGCCCGGGTTCCGGGCCGCTTGCCTTCAGGCCGTAATACTAGCCTGTTCCTTCGCCCAGTCCACGAGCCGGCGAACGCCCTCGCGCGGCGTCACCTGCGGCGCCCAGGGGAGCGCTGCGAGCGTGTCCGCGATGTCGGCAACGGCGTAGCGTATGTCTCCCGGACGGAACTTGCCGTTCACCGAGCAGCGGCTTGCCGGCATGTCCAGCTCTTCCAGGATCCACCTCGCCGCGGCCAGGATCGACAGGGGCTCGCCCGTCCCGATGTTGAAGATCCTGCCGCCGATCGCCGGCGCGTCGCATGCCGCCACGAACGCGGCGACGACATCGTCGACGAAGACGAAATCGCGATAGATCTCCCCATCCTCATACACCCCGATGGACTCGCCGCGCATCGCCTGGCTGGTGAAGATGGACAGGACGCCCGTATACGGGTTTCGCAGCGACTGGCCGGGCCCGTAGACATTCTGCAGCCGCAGAATCACGTGATCCCAAGGGGCCGGAGTCTGCTGCAGCAGATATTCCTGCATCAGCTTGGTCGACCCATAGACCGAACCGGGTGCCGGCGGCAGGCCGACCGGGGTGGGTACCGGCGACAACACCGTTCCGCTCTCGTCGCGGACATCGAAGATGCCTGCAGCCATGGCGGCCGTGTCGCGCGGCGCGGGAATGGCAATCTGTCCACCGGCACCGCGATAGGCGCCCTCGCCGTATACCGCACGCGTTGCCGCCAGAAGCACGCGGCGCGGCGGGGTGGGCAGAGCCTTCATGCCTTCGATCAGGTTGGCGGTGCCCACCACGTTCACCTCGGCGTAGCGGCCGGGTTCATCGGCGGACTGACCCGTTCCCGTATCCGCCGCCAGATGGATTACCAGCTCCGGTGCCGTCGCGCGGAGCACCTCGTCCAGCTTCTGGCGATCGCGAATGTCTCCCACGATCAGCGTACCGGGCAGGTCGAGTACCGGCGAAGGCCCGTGCACCTGCTCCAGCAGATTGTCGTAAAGCGTCACGCTGGCGCCCGCCGCGTCCAACGCCTTGGCGAGCCGCGAGCCGATAAAGCCGGCGCCGCCAGTGATGAGGACGCGCGTTCCGGTAAGCGCGGGAGAGCCGGCAGAAGTCATTGTTTCATCCCGATGGTTTCGTGGCGGATGGATTGAGCCTCATCGAAAACGTTCAGCACCTGCGCGCGAAGATTGTCGATGGTATATTCCCTCCGTAGCCGCGCCTGGGCGTTACGGACAAGGTCGAACCGGTATTGGGGATCGTCCGCCAGCCTGCGGAATGCGGCGAGCCACTGCGCGTCGTCGTCCGCCAGAATGCCGCAGCCGTCGCTGCAGCAATCGTCATAGACCATTCCCGACGTTGCGATCACGGCGGCCCCTATCGCACTATATTCGACCCACTTGGTGTTCGCCTTCACCTCGTTGAACACGTCCCGTTGCAACGGGCAGATGCCGATGTCCCAACCAAAGGTCGCGAAATACTCAAGAAAGGCATGATAGTCGCGTACCGGCGGAGCGAGACTTACCCGCGAACCGAATTGCTCCAATTCGGCCGGCATAGGCATCGTACCAAATAACTCGAACTTTATTTCCGGACGCTCTTGCATGAACTGAACGAGCGTCGGCACGACCAGCGCAAGATCCTCCGCATGACCAAATCCCATATACCCCACCTTGAGCGTGGGGCGCAATTCCGCTTCGTTGATAACTTTTGTGGAACAATACACATTCCCATAAGTGTATCGGCGGTCGTATCCGATTTGCTGTAGACGATTTTGCAGTTTTTTGGTCGAGCAATAAACGAGATCGGTATTCTTTATGAGATAATCGATCGCGCCGAGACGTTCCGGTTTGTTATGCTCTCGGTATTTGACCTCGCCGATGGAAATCGGAACATTGAGGAGATCGTCATCGATATGAAAAATCGTGGCGACGCCATGCTCCCGCAGATAATTCAGCGCCCAATCGGACAGTAGGCCGCTGTAGCGGCAAAAGACGGCGATGTCGGGCCTGAAGTCGTCGATATGCTGCTGGAACCACAATTGGGCGCCGGGCCGCTTCCGCTTCTCTTCGGTCCTCAACTGCTTCTCGGTGATGAAGAGGACTTCGGCCAAGCCTGCATCGATCAGCGCCCGCAAGGGTTTCATGAAACTGATCTGGAGAGTGGCAATGTCGTTGTTCGCCACGAGCAGCATGCGAAGCGCGGAACCAGTGGCCCCGGTGCAGGTGCTCGAGATCAGCTCGAGAAACGCACGGCGCACCTTTTCTCGCTCGGTGACGATACCCGTGCGCTCGAGGAACGCCGCCTGGCGCTCCAGGAACGGTGCCGGGTCGCGCATGGCCGCCTCGGCAAAGGCAAGCCACTCCTCCGCCGTCGTGATCTTGGCCAGCCCGTCATAGGCGCTCGCGTCGATGGCCCCGTCGGGATCCTGCCACACGGCAGTGGGAATGCCGGCAAGCACCATGTCGATCAGCACGGACGAGGGGGCCGATATCCCGTACGCGAAGCGCGATAGGTCGAGCTTGTACATCGGCTCGTTGGCCAGCGTGACATTGGCCGGCAAGGGCACGGCGTTCCGGACGACATATTGGCCTCCAGGATGCGGGCGCAACGCCAGGGTGCTGCCCCGCGCCCGCAGCTCCTCGCTGAATACGTTGAACGTATCCATGTAGCTCGCCTTGAAGTCGCCGCCGGTGTTCAACCGCACCGAATGCAGATTCTCGCACACCAGCCCCTGCCGAGCGGCGCCGTTCGAGGTGCCGCGCGCGGCGTCATTGCCCGGCAGCAGCAGGCTGGCGGGGCCGGTGACCAACACCTTCGGCTTCTCGATCGCCGCCATCTCCCGCAGGCGGTCCACCGGCATCCAGCTGCACAGCATATCCGCCCCGAAGCGAATTTCCGTACCGAAGGCGATCGACTGCTCGCGGTTCTGCAGGAACCCGATGCACTCATATCCGTGCTGCAACGTGACGCGGGTGTACCCCGGGGGAGCTGAAACGAACAGATTGTGGCTGGTCGCGTGGGCGCCCAGGTTCGACTCGCTGCCGGCGAAGATGATCCCGCGTCCGCCCAGCAGAAGCGAATAGGCCTCATAGGTCTGGGAGAAATGCAGAACCGCGGCACCCGTTTCCGCCGCCAGTTGCTCGAGCTCCTGCCGCCAAGCACCCGTCTTGTCGCGCGCTGCAAATCGATCGGAGATCAGCAGGAGGATGTTGAAGTTGGTTTCCGCGTCGACGAACTTCGCGACCGGCCAAAGGATGTTCACATCCTGCAGCAGATCGAAAACGAACGCGACATTCGGTTTGTCATGCGACACGCGGGTTGGTCCCTTGCGGTGATGCTTCCGGCAAGCTCGCCGCTTGAAGTACGGCGTCCAGTTCGGATTCGGTGAAGGTGAGCGGCCCGAAAAGGTCGCGATATAGTGACTTGGTCTGTTCCATGACGCGGGGGTAGAGCATTACCCGGTCGAAGGCGCTGCGCGTCAGCAACGGCTGTATCGCAGTCAGCGACAGGCCTGTGGATGACGCGGCCTCCGGCAGCACCATCGGCGGCCCCTTGCCGAGCGATGCCGGTGCCGGCACCGCGAGGCGTGCCAGCGATGCCGGTAGGCGCGCCACCATCGTCTTGGAAAGGCGCAGGGCCGGCGTCTTGGCCTCGCCGAAGAAGCCCCAATGTGCGTCGAACGCGGTGCCGCCCGGCGTGAACGGCGATCCGAACGACAGCAACGCCTGCCCCTGGGCAAATTTGTGGACGGCGCCGCTGCTCTGATGCCCGTGCAGGATCGCGGACGCTCCTGCCGCTGAATCCGCGGGGGAAGCCGGCCGGCTTCTGACGTCCGCGAAGAAGCGACACAGCATGTCGGCTTCGCCATCCGGCGACGCCACGCTGGTCACCTTCTCCATCAACGCTGCGACGGATGCTGCGCCGTTACGCAGCTTGCCATCCTCCAGATCCGCAAGGATCAGGCGCGCGTCGCGGTAGAGGAAGGGATCAAGGCCGGCATATAGCGGATAGCCCGCGGAGAGGACCTGCGTTCCCCCGGTAAGCGCCGACAACGCGCGATTGGGAGATTTCGCGATACTGAAATTCTGGGCATTCACCGGCAGAAAGCTGATGAAGCTGGCGGCGAGCGCCTGGCGTTCACGCTCCTCGCTCCAGACGTCGATGGTAAAGCCCATCGGAAGCTGCCGCAGCGCCGCCAGCGTCTCCGGCACGAGCGCCCGCATATTGGTGAGGATGGTGAGGTCGACAGTGTACCCGGCTTCGGAAAACGCCGCCAGCTCCCGCCCGAACACCGCCAGATCATGCAGCCCGACCGGGAAATTGGGATTGTCCCCCATGCCGAACCACAGAATCGGCAGACGCCGCGTGGAGACGACCTGCTCCGCCTTGGCGGCAAGCGCGGTTGCCAGCGCGTCGGCATCGGGCAGAATCGCCGGATCGTTGAGAATATGCACCGGTTTCCCCGGCATGTAGCGATGGGCAATCGCCTCCATGCCGCGCGTTGAGCAAAGCGCGAAGGTTGCGGCATCGGCCACTGCCCGCAGCCACGCGCGCTGCTTTGCGAAGCGACTGTCCGTCGACTGGCTGAAATAATCGTCGAACAGATCGACGCCGACATCGATACCGGCGGCGCGCGCCGCATGTGTCGCCGCCACGCCCCGCGCGTCCTGGCACTTGCTCAGCAGCAGCAGGTCGGCGAAGCCTGCCGCGAGCTTGGGAAGCGAATCGATGGGGATAAGCGTCATGGCGACGCCGCGTGCCTCGAGCGCAACCGCCATGCGCTGATAGCGGATGCGGGCGCCGGCCTGCTCGACATATTGCGCCGAGGGGATGACAATCGCGAGCTTCATTGGCGGAAAAGCCGGAGGGCGGTCGTTCGATCGCGGGGAATGTCTGCCTCCACGACCTGCGTGTCGATTGCCCCGAGCGGGTCGAAGGCCGTCAGCGAGGTCGTCGCGAGGTTGCACGCGCCGGCCTTGATCGCTTCCAGCGCGACCGCCCGATGAAATGCGTCCATGTCGATGGTGGACTGGAGCTTCTCGGCCGTCTCGATCCAGGCCCCGCGGCGGGCAAGATAGAGCCGAGGAGACGGCGCCGCGACCGGAAACAGCAGCGGCAAGACCGCGTGGCCGAGATCGACCTCGCCAATCTGCCCCTCGCCCATGGCCATGGAACCACACACGAGGCGTTGCACCGCGCGTCCGCGCGGACCGCTAAGGTCGCTGGCGAGCGCGCAGCCGGCGGCGAAGATGTCGGGCTGCCGGAGCATCGACGCCAGCACCGCCGCCGTTCTGCGATCGGACAGGACCACGCCTTGTCGGAGAAACAGCACATGCTCGCTATCGGCAGACCGGGTGGCCGCGATCAACATGCCCGGCGTGGCAGGTCCATCCTGCGCCGGTGCCGTCACCTGCACGCGGGCAGCGGAGGCGTTGCGCGCGATCAGCGACGCCGCATCGTTGCGCCCCGCTCCGATCAGAACGAATTCCGCCACGTCCGCACCCGTCTGCGCGAGCACGCCCTCGACGCAGGCGAGAAGCCCGGCCTCTTCCGCGTCATGACAGTCCAGGATCACGGACATGCGTGCAGGCTCTGCTTCCGGCGCGAGCAGGGGATGCTGCGCATCCATCGGGACCGGGAACAGCCGGCGCGGATCCTGCGACGCAAGCATGCTCGATGGTCGCAACGCCAGAGGTTGCGCGCCAAGGCCGCGGGCCGCCCCGCCATCGCCGGCCAGATAGGGCAGCACCACCTGCTCGCCTGCCGGCGTGGAGGCGCCGGCGAAACGCGGCGGGATGGACAGAGCATATTGCGGCTCTGCCGCCAGGCTACCGGTACCGATTGCCGTCACCCGATCATCGTCTGCGGTAGCTCCCGAGCGCGCAAACAAAACCGAAAGCGACGGAATGCAATCGGCCGGGACCTTCAGCAGACCTCCCGTCACGCGCATCGGGCCGGGCGCGCCGGCCGCCATGCGTAGCTGATCGGACAGTGCCGCCCGGGCAGGCGACGCGGCATCATCGCCGCCCGCCCCGCTGACGGCCACGCCCAGTTGCTGGAGCCAGCCGGCCAGTGCCGGCTGCAAGAGCGGCTCCGTACCAATGGCGCTGCCCAGATCGATCTGCACACGCGCCACGGCATGGTCCGTCGCTGGATCGACCTGCTCGAGGATCCCGGCCGTGTACATGCCGAGCGCGTCCATCGGTGTGGAATCGGGGTGCGCCGCCGCCAGCTCGGCGAAATGTGCGCCGCGCCGGCACAATGACGGAAACGCGAGAAGCGTCGCATCCTGATAGACGCCCGCATCGTCCGTGATGACGACCAGCAGCGGCCTGAAATGGCTGACGACCGCCGCAGCGACTCGCTGCAGGCCGGGCGTGGCGAAGACCGCCTCGCCGACGATGTCGAGCCCCCCCTGCGCGTCGACCTGAAACACCCTTGCACCATAATGGCGGTTGTCGGGAGCCCGGCCCGCGCAGCTGATCCGGAAGTGGAGCAGCGTGTCGTTCTCGAACCAGATGTCGTCAATCGACACCGTCCCCGCGCACAGACGGAGACGAACCGCCTCCCGGGCCGGTGCGGCGGGACGTGCGGCGTCGCCGTCCAGATATGCGAGCCAGTCCAGGGCGGCATGCGGCGCGCCCTGCACCGGCGGCGCGATCGCCACGACCGCCGAACGCAAGATCAACGCGCCCGCAAGGGGAAGGTCGGACGTCTTGCACCAGGGCGCGATCACGTCGGCCAGCGCGGCATATCGCGGCGCGCGCGCGCGCCATAGGCGCGGCGGAACGGCCGGCGGCGCCGGTTCTACGGGCCGGGAGGCTGCGACTGCGCGCTTCGCGGCCTGCCTCGGCGCGACCGGTGCCGGCGCCGCGGGCACCGGGGAAGGCGCGCCGGACTTGGGCAGCCCGTGGCGCTTGGGCAGCGCCACCGCATCGGGCTGTGCGCGCCGGCCCTCCGCGCGACCATAGGTGATATAGTGCACCAGCGGGTTCATGCCCGCCGCCCGAACATCCGGGTTCTGCTCGAGGTAGAATTTGCCGTTGAACGCCGCGCTGGGTCCGCGCCCCTCAAGCCCGCCATGGCGTAGATAGTGACCGAGCGGATCCACCCCCTCGGCGGCGACGTCCGGGTAGCGGCGAAGATAATATGCGACGTCGAAGAGGCCGCTTTCCTCCACCGCCTTGCGGACCGACGCGTCCTGCTCGCGTCGCCGGCCGCCGGTGATCGCGCCGAACAGCTGGCCGATACGCTTCCCGAGCGACGCTTTGTGCCGGGGGGCTGTCTGCACCGCCTCCAGGCTGTGGATCGAGGCCGACAGCGCCTCGATCCGCGCGTCCCGCTTTGCGACCGCTGCCGCCCGGTCGCGGCGCAGATGCTCGATCGCGGTCTGGCGCTCCTTGGCGAGGCGCGTTCCCGCCTCCACCTTCGCTTCCAGCTCGGACACGGTCGCGCGGAGCGCCTTTTCCGCGGCGGCGGCGCTGGCCAGCTTCTTCGCAAGGCTCGCACGCTCCGCACTCGCCTTTGACGCTTCGGCCAGCTTCCGGGTCAGCGCGTCACGTTCGGACGTCATCGCCTTGCGCCCGGCCTCCGCGGCGGCGAGACGGGCGCGCATCCGCGCCAGTTCCTCGGCAGAGGCCTTTGCGCGATCGTTCGCGTCGCTGAGCTGCGCGGTGAGCTCCGCCAGGGCCGCACGCGCCTGCGACCGTTCTTTCAGCGTCCTGCCAAGTTCTTCCTCGACGGCGCTCCTGCGCCCGTCGCTGCGCAGCAGCGCATCCACGTCCTGCTGCCGAGCGGCAGCCGCAGCGTCGACGGCTTCCCGCAGCATTCGCTCGCGTGCAAGCGCGGCTTCGAACGCCTCCGCCTTCAGCTGCATCCGCTCCGCTGAAAGCGTCCGCTCCCCGGCAAGCGCGGCTTCGAACGCCTCCGCCTTCAGCTGCATCCGTTCCGCTGAAAGCGTCCGCTCCCCGGCAAGCGCGGATTCGAGCTCCTTCGCACGAACTTCGGACTGGCCCAGCTGGGCCTGGGCGACGCTGAGCCGTTCGGCCAGCTGCGCTGCCCTCTTGACGCTTTCGAGAAGGGCGGTCTGATGCTCGTTCTGGCTGCCTTCCAGCCTCGCGGCCCGCGCGGTGGCGGCGTCGGCATTCTCGCGAAGGACCGCGATCAGCGCCTCGAGCCCGGCGAGGCGCGATTTCCATTCGCGTTCGACCATTTCGCCGGCGGTGCGCGCTTCGGCAAGCGCGATCTCGTCGGTCCGCCGCGCCGCCTCCGTCTGCGCCAGCGCACCCTCCAGCTCGCCTACCCGGGCTTCCAGCGCGTCCTTGGAGGTGCGCAGCGCCCCCGCTTCGGTATCGAGGCCGGCACGGATTTTCCGCAGCTTCGCCGCCTTCGCCGTCAGGTCGAATGCCGCGTCGATCGGGCCGGACAGAATCCGGACGCTACGATCCAGATCTTCGCGCGCCGCATCGAGTGCGGCCCAGTCATCGCGCGATTCGCCTTTGTCGGCCCAGCGCTTCATCAACCGGTAAACGTCGTCGACCGAGCCCACCGCCCTGCTCGGCTGTTCGTCGACATGATGCCGGGCCGACGGCGCGATGAATGCACCGATTTCCTGGGCCGCGCTCGTCGGCGCGACCGGCCACGCAATCCCCAGCGCATCGGCGACATGCTCCGCCGTGCCCATCCAGTCGACGAGCAGGCTGTCATAGCGGAGGTGGCAGCGCACCAGCCCCCGCGTCGCCCGCTCCGCATCGAGAACATAGCGCAGCCAGAGAAGCTCGCCCAGCGGCGGATCGATGTCGTTCCGCTTCTGCAGCGATGCCGCGACTTCGGCCGGACTGCGATAGACGTGCACCGGCGCCGCGGCGATGCCAGCATCCTCCAGCGCACCCAGCCACAGGGGCGCCAGCAGGCAGGTGCGCGGATCCTTCAGCACGAACAGCCTGGCGGCCCCGTATTCGCGGGCGAGCAGGTCCACGGCGCGCTCGCGAAACGCGCGCGCCTCGCCGGTCTCGTACCAGCTAGGGTCCACGCCGAACGGTGTACGCCATTTGCTACCCGCCGCCTGCAACGCCGCGTCGTTCAGCGCCACGACCCTTTCGGGCTCCCAATGACCCAGCGGATTGCTCGCCACGCCCGAACCATCTTCGCCCAGCAGCGTCGACGGCAATGCCGCGCCGAGAAGCGAGAGCGTCCTGGTCAAAGCGGACGTGCCGCTTCGGTGCATTCCCAATATCAGAAGGCAGGTTCGCTTCGCGTTTCCGACCTCACCCTCGTCGGCCCCGGCAGCAAGGGGGGTCGTCGTGGATAGCGCACTTTTAACCTGTTCCATCGAGTGGGGCTCTTGCTTATGGTGCGAACGGAAGTCAATAACGCGGGACATGGACCCCTCGCGTTCGCTTGCCACAGCGACGCCAATAAAGATGCCGCGTGCCTAAACGAGATATTCGATCATCGTTGCTGTCTCGGGCTATGCGACCAATCTTTGCCCCGAGGAGTTTGGAACGTGGAGCGTCAAAGCACATGACTAATAAGACTTTCGCTGTGATTGGCAACTGCCAAGCGCGCCCTCTCAGCGATTATCTGGCCGCGATGCTACCAAATGCCATATTCCTTCCTGGTTTTTCTCGGGAAATAAACACCGGCATTATTTCTTTAGACGAGCTTGTCACGGCCGATACCTTGATCGTGCAGACGGTTATGGAAAAGCGGGTCCGAGCAGCACTACAGCAGGCGGGCATCGAGCGCGAAGTTATTCTTTGTCCGACGGTCTATTTTACTGGCTTCCACCCGGATTGCGTGTTCGTGCGCGGCCCCAAGGGTTTGATCTCCACACCCCTTCACAATAGCAACTCCGCGATTGCATTCGCTGCTTGGAAGGCAAAGCTTCCTGTCCACGAGGCGATCACGCTGTTCAACGAGAGCAGCTATCGAAGGCTGGGCTACTTCGACTATCTACAGTTGGCGATGGCGGAATTGGCGTCTGACGCCGAGGAGTGCGATCTCGATCTGGCCGCCGAGCAGGCCAGTTGGATGCGATCCGCGCCTTTTATGCACACGCCAAACCACCCGAAGCCGATCGTTCTCGCTGGCTTGGCAAGGGCGCTCGTCAAGAAGCTGGGTGAACAGCCGGCGCTCCGTTTCCCGGAAGGGCTGATTCCGGACCAGCTAACTACACACATGATTTGGCCTATTTACCCCGAGCTCGCCCAATCCTTCGGCTGCGACGGCGAGTATATCTTCAAGCCGCCTAGCGGGAAGCGTGCCTATGGCGACAAGCTAACCGCTTATTCGCTGGAAAGCTTTGTGTCCGCGAGCTATGATGTATATAACCAGTATGATCCTGCTGATCTGCAGTGCTCACGGCTGGATGACCAGCGCTATGCGGAGCTCATCGATAATCACGCAAAGCGGCAGTCAGCATCCTCCGGCCGTTCGCATCCTTATCGCGGATTGCCGGATCGCCAGTTCTGGCGAAAGGGCGTTTCCTCGGTACGGATGGAGGATTTCGATCCCGTGACGCCGCCGATGAAGCGTATCGGCCGAAACGACCGCATTGCTACCGCAGGTAGTTGCTTTGCGCAGCACATCGCAAAGGCGCTTTCCAAGTCGGGGTATAACTACTTCGTCGCAGAACAAGGCCCTGCAGACGAAACCGAGCGACTCCACCGCCAATTCGGCACGTTCTCGGCGCGCTACGGCAACATCTACACCGCAGCGCAACTCAATCAGCTATTTGATCGCGCGGCAGGCGCGTTTCAGCCCGAGGACATGGCTTGGACGCGGAGTGACGGGAGCCTCGTGGATCCATTCCGCCCAAGAGTAGAGCCGGACGGCTTTCATGATGTCGAATCCCTGCTGCGCGACCGCGATGCACATTTTGCGAGCGTCAACGAGATGTGGCGATCGCTCGATGTGTTCGTTTTTACGCTCGGGCTAACCGAGAGCTGGCAAGCAGTGTCCGACGGTGCGGTGTTCCCGCTCGCTCCCGGCGTTGTGGGTGGGGAAATGGACACCGCCAAATACCGCTTCCACAACTATTCCGCAGCGGAAATAGTTGTGGAAATGACGCAGTTTTTCAAGAAGCTTCGCAGCGTTAATGCCTCCGCTCGCGTCATCTTGACCGTTTCGCCGGTCCCGCTCGAGGCTACATACGCGCCCAACCATGTTTTGACTTCGACGACGTACAGCAAGGCGGCGCTGCGCGTGGCAGCCGAGGAGCTTTCGGCAGCACATGACTGGGTGGAATATTTTCCCTCCTTCGAAATAATCACTGGCAACTTCAATCGAGGGCGCTATTTCGGCGAAGACCTTCGCGAGGTAACTCCGGAGGGCGTTAGCCACGTGATGAAGCTGTTCTTGAAGCACTTCACCGTCGGAACCGCCTGTCCCGTCGCAGCCGCCAGGTCCGAGACGCGGGAAGGTCAGGCGGTTATTTGCGACGAAGAGGCGCTTCGCGTCTGAACCCTGTTCATCCTTAATCTAGTTAGGAATTATCGTGCCTTCCGAGATCGTTCTGTCCGAATCCGTAACCTTCTCGAACGATGCGCCCTTCGTGCTGATCGGCGGCATGAACGTGATCGAAGATCGCGACATCGTTCTGGAGACCGCGGGGAAGTTCGTCGAGGTGACGAAGGAACTGGGGATTCCCTATGTTTTCAAGGCCAGCTTCGACAAGGCGAATCGCTCTTCGATCAAGTCCTTCCGGGGCCCCGGCATGGAAAAGGGCCTCGAGGTTTTGGCCGAAGTCAAGGAACGCTTCGGCGTTCCGGTCCTAACCGACGTGCATGAGCCCTTCCAAGCAGCACCAGTGGCCGAGGTGGCAGACATCATCCAGCTGCCCGCGTTCCTCGCGCGCCAGACCGATCTCGTCGTCGCCATGGCGCGCACCGGCGCCGTCATCAACGTGAAGAAGCCGCAGTTTCTCGCGCCGCTCGAGATGGCGCACATCATCCGCAAGTGCGAGGAAGCGGGCAATGATCGCGTGATCCTGTGCGAGCGCGGCTCTTCGTTCGGCTATAACAACCTCGTCGTCGACATGCTGGGCATGGACCTGATGAAGCCGATGGCGCCGGTGGTGTTCGACGCGACCCACGCGCTGCAGAAGCCGGGTGGCCGCACCGACAGCGCCGATGGCCGTCGCGACCAGGCGTTCGCGCTGGCGCGCTCCGGAATCGCGCTCGGCATCGCGGGCCTGTTCCTCGAGGCGCACCCCGATCCGGACAAGGCGCTGTGCGACGGCCCGTGCGCCCTTCCACTCCATGCACTTAGCGGCTATCTTCAGCAGATGCAGGCGATTGATCGCGTTGTGAAATCTTTCGCCCCGATCGGGCGCGACTGAGCCGTGCCCGGCGCACCATGTCGCCGGGCGCTTGTCAGATTTCTTGGGAATATGGGATCGGGGTTTTGACAGACGAAACAGCTTTGAAGGTCTTCGTAGGCTATGACAGCCGGGAAGATATCGCGTGGCAGGTATGTCGCCACTCCATCGCTCGCCATTCGGGCGATGCGGTTCGCAGCATCCCGCTCCGCCAGCCGATGCTCCGCGAACTTGGGCTATACACGCGCCCCTTCGACAAGACGGCCTCGACCGAATTTTCCCTCACGCGGTTCCTGACGCCGTATCTCGCTGCGCAGACGGCCGGGTGGGTCGTGTTCTGCGACTGCGACTTCCTGTTCACCACCGACGTCCGGACGGTGCTGGACGGCCTCGACCCGAGCAAGGCGCTGTACTGCGTCCAACATGATTACACGCCCGCATTCGCGGTGAAGATGGACAACCAGCAGCAGACGACCTATCCCCGCAAGAATTGGTCGTCGTTCATGGTGTTCAATTGTGCGCACCCGGATGTCCAGGCGCTCACGCCCGACGTGGTGAACAGCGCTTCGCCGGCACATCTGCACAGGCTTGCCTGGATCGCCAAGGACGAGGATATCGGCGCGCTCGCGCTCGATTGGAATTTTCTGGTCGGCGAATATGAGAAGCCGGCGATGACGCCGCGCGTCATCCACTATACCAATGGCGGGCCCTGGTTCGACGAATGGCGTGAGGTCGATTATGGCGACCTTTGGCTCGAGGAAAACCGGCAGTACCAAGCCGCAGCCGATCGCGACGCGCTCGCGGCATAGGCGGTGCGTGGAGGAGCGGGTTGACCGCCCGCTCCTTCCATGGCGTGCGCCGCTTGTCTTTCACTCTTTCCCCGGGTCACCCTCGCGCCGCTTTCAGTCGCGCGTCGAGCGGCCCGGTCTCGCGGTTTGATCCGCACGTGGTTATGTGCTGGACTTACATTTGCGGCATGGTTAGCGCGTTGTGCAAACGTACCGACGCGCGCCGTGCCGCACGCGGTCGCCCTTTGAGAAGATTAGAACCGAAACCATGTTGAGTGCAGCGCGCCGCTGGCCCAAGAAGATCGACGGGCTGTTCATGTTGTCAGTGGCAATGCCGGTGATGATCGCGATTGTCTACTTTGGCTTTCTTGCTTCCGACATCTATATTTCGGAATCAAAGTTCGTCGTTCGCAGCCCGGAAAAGCCGGCGGCGACCGGACTGGGCATGATCCTGCAGACCGCAGGCTTTTCCAACGCCAGCGACGAGGCCTTCGCCGCCAAGGCCTTTGTGGAGTCGCGCGACGCGCTCCGCGCGCTGAACCAAGACGATTTCTATCAAAAGGCCTCGACGCGACCGGCCATCTCGATCGTCGATCGGTTCGCGCCGATGGGCGTGAACGATTCCTTCGAGGATCTCTATCGGTTCTACCAGTCGCATGTGACCATTCAGCAGGACAGCACGACGTCGATCAGCACCTTGTCGGTGCGGGCGTATACGGCACAGGACGCGCTGCGCATCAACAAGCGGCTGCTGGAAATGGCGGAGGCGACCGTCAACAAGATAAATCAGCGCGCGCGGCAGGATCTGATCGGCTACGCGACGACGGAGGTTCAGGAAGCGAAGGAAAAGGCGAGCAGGGCGTCGCTCGCGCTCGCCGCGTACCGCAACCGCAACCATATCGTCGATCCGCAGATCCAGGCCACGGCAGGCCTGCAGATGATCTCCAAGCTCCAGGACCAGCTGATCCTGTCGCAGACGCAGTTGAAGCAGCTTCGCGCCTTCACGCCTGCCAACCCGCAAATCCCCATCCTGCAGCGCAACATCTCCGATATCCAGTCGGAAATCGCGAAGCAGATGAGCATGATCGCCGGTGGCCGGACCTCGCTGGCCGCATCGGCGGTCGACTATGAACGCTTCTCGCTGGAGAACCAGTTCGCCGAGAAGCAACTCGCGGGTGCCCTGGCCTCGCTTGAGGAAGCACGGAACGACGCGCGGCGCAAACAGGCCTATGTGGAGCGCATCGTGGAGCCCGCCCTGCCGGAATCCCCCGAGGAGCCGCGGCGCCTGCGGGGCATCATCGCGACGCTGCTGATCGGGCTGGTCAGCTGGGGCATCTTGTCGATGCTGTATTCGGGTATTCGTGAACATGGCAGCTGAGCGCCACACGCCTGTCGGCCTGGAACGCGGTTTTCGCGGCGCTCTGCGCGTACAGTTGCGCGTGATCTACGCGCTGCTGATGCGCGAACTGCTGACACGCTACGGCAGAAACAATCTCGGGTTCCTGTGGCTGTTTCTCGAGCCGATGATGTTCACGATCGCGATCACGCTGATCTGGACGGCGACGAGGAGCATCCACGGTTCGGACATTCCCATCACCGAGTTCGCGCTGACGGGATATTCGGCCATGCTCCTGTGGCGGAACCTGCCCGGGCGCTGCATGAGTGCGGTTCAATCGAACATCCACCTGCTGCACCATCGGCAGGTCACGGTGATCGACGTCTATTATTCACGAATCCTGCTGGAAGAAGGCGCGGTGACGACAAGCTTCGTCGTCCTCGGCGTGCTGTTCTGGGTCTATGGCTGGCTGGTGCCGCCCGAGGATGCCCTGCAGGTACTTGCCGGCTGGCTGCTGCTGGCCTGGTTCGGCATCGGCCTTGCCTTGACCTTGGCAGCGCTGGCGGACCGGTACGAAATCGTCGAGAAGCTCTGGTCGCCCTTGTCGTACATGCTGTTCCCCTTCTCGGGCGCGGCCTTCATCGCCGACACCTTGCCCGAAAAGGCGCGTGAAATCGTCCTGTATCTGCCGATGTTGCATGCCGTCGAATTCATCCGGGACGGCTTTTTCGGCTCGCATTTCACGGCCCATTACAGCCTTTCGTATCTGTGCGCATGGAATCTCGGCCTGTCGCTGTTCGGACTGAGCCAGGTGCGCCTGATTGGCGGCAGCGAGCAAGAATCATGATCCGGCTTCTGGACATCACCAAACGCTACCCCGTGAAGGGCGGCGAACGAACGATCCTGAACAAGGTGAACTTCGACATTCGTCCCGGCGAGCGCATCGGCGTTCTCGGCCGCAACGGTGCGGGCAAGTCGACGCTGACCCGGATTGTGAGTGGCGCGGAAAAGCCCACCGCCGGCAAAGTCGAGCGGGAGATGAGCGTCTCCTGGCCGCTCGCGTTCAACGGCGGTTTTCACGCCAGGCTTACGGGCGCGGACAATCTTCGTTTCATCTGCCGCATCTATGGAGTCGACTTCAAGGAGCGCTTCGAATTCGTCCAGGATTTTTCCGAGCTGGGCAGTTTCATTGACGAGCCCGTCAGGATTTATTCGTCGGGCATGAAGGCGCGACTGGCATTTGCCATTTCCATGGTGATCGATTTTGATTGCTTTCTGATCGACGAGGTCATCGCGGTAGGTGATGAACGTTTCCGTGAGCGTTGCCGCGTGGAATTGTTCGAAAAGCGCAAAGACAAGGCCATGCTTCTTGTCTCACACAGCAGGCGCTATCTGGAAGATGTCTGCAACAGATTTCTACTGTTGAACGACGGCCACATAGAAGAATATCCCGATTTCGGTATAGCTCTGAAAGAATACAAAAAGATCATGAGCTATTCCAGTTCGGATCAGTAAATTTCATTTCCTGCAATTGATCTTAACGCGTTGGGTTTGTAAGGGGTTCAGCAAGATGGCGACAGCTATTCACTCGCAATCAGATACAGGTGTTCAGAAGCTGCTCGAACGCGGTATCGAGGTTGTCCATATCGAGAAGGATGCTCTCGCCAAGCTGGCCGAGTCACTCGACGACACCTTCATCGCGGCGTGCGAAGCGATCCTCGGCTGCCGGGGACGGGTCGTCATCACCGGCATGGGCAAGTCCGGTCATGTGGGGCGCAAATTCGCGGCGACGCTGTCCGCAACGGGAACGCCCTCCAGCTATGTGCACCCTGCGGAGGCAGCCCATGGCGACCTCGGCATGCTCGTCCCGGGCGACGTGCTGGTGGTGCTGTCGAACTCCGGCAACACCAATGAGCTTCGTCCGTTCCTGGCATATGCGCGCACGATCCGCGTCCCCGTTGTCGGGATCGCATCGCGGGTCGATTCACTGGTCATGCAATTTGCCGACGTGAAATTGTGCATCCCGGCGCTCCGCGAGGCCTGTGCGGCGAACATCGCGCCGACGACGTCCACGACGGTCCAGCTCGCGCTCTGCGATGCCCTGGCGATGGCGGTGATGGATGCTCGCGGCTTCTCGCGCGATGGCATGAAGGCCTTGCACCCCGGCGGTGCGATCGGACTGCGTCTCACCTCGGTTTCGGAGATCATGCACGGTATCAGCCGCATGCCCCTTGTCAGCCCGACGGAAGAGATGAAGAAGGTCATCAGCGTCATGACGGCCGGCGGGTTCGGTATCGCGGGCGTCGTGGACGAAACCAGCAAGCTGCTCGGCGTGATCACGGACGGCGACATTCGCCGGCACTTTGATGTGCTGCAACGCGCCACGGCCGAAACGGTGATGTCGCGCACGCCGCGGATCATCGGCGCGGATCTTCTTGCGGAAGATGCACTGCGCTTCCTCAATGACGAGAAGATAACCTGCGCCTTCGTGTGCCGTCCGGAGGATCAGGATGCCGTCCCGGTCGGCATCGTACACGTCCATGACTTCATCCGGTTGGGCCTCGCATGACCACCAGCGGCAAGCCGAGCTTCGCCATCATCATCCCCGCGCGGTATGCGTCCACACGCTACCCCGGGAAGCCCCTGGCCAAGCTCAAGGGCGCCAGCGGCATTTCGAAGTCGCTGATCCAGCGCAGCTGGGAATGCGCGATGCAGGTACCGGACTGCGCCGGCGTCTGGGTGGCGACGGATGACGACCGCATCGTGGCGGAGGTCCATGGATTCGGCGGCCAGATCGTGATGACATCGCCGGATTGCGCGAACGGCACCGAACGCTGCGCCGATGCGCTGCGAACGCTGGGCAATGTCGCGGACGTGATCGTCAACCTGCAGGGCGATGCGCCGCTTTCCCCCGCCAGCCTGATCCCCGCCCTGATCGACCGGCTCACCGCCGACGCGACCGCGGCGATGGCCACGCCGGCCGTGCGGGCATCGGCCCAGACGGTGCAGCACCTCCTGACCGACGCAGCCGCCGGCCGTGTGGGCGGGACGACGGTCGTGATGAACGCCGCGGGGCAGGCACTCTACTTCTCCAAGGCCATCATCCCCTACATCCCGCGGACCGGCAAACCGCAGGACCTGGCGGACGTGCACCTGCATCTGGGCATCTATGCTTACAGGCCCAGCGCCCTGGAGCAGTATGTCGCCCTGCCGCCGTCGCCGCTGGAGCTTGTCGAGGGTCTGGAGCAGCTCCGCTTCCTGCATCTGGGGCTGCCGGTGTCGCTCCTGCAGATCGACGCGCTTCCGTGGAACGTCATCGAGCTCAACAATCCCAGCGACGTGCCTTTGATCGAAACCGAACTCGCGAGGCTCGGCATCGACTGAGCCCCGCCCGGACGCCGTGATCGGTGGTCGTGCGGGGCATCGCGCGGTGCGGGACGCAGCGTCGTTCCTTACGGCCGCCAAGTCGAAGGCTGCATCAACGAAGCACCCACCGTACGGGCCGGGCGGCCCGCAGCCTGTGGAGGATCAGCAGGGCTGCGCGCCGCCAGCCCCTTGTGCCACGCGCCACCTGGAACAGGATCGCCCAGAAGTCCGGCACGACCGAGCCGCGCGAGTCCAGCGACCGGTATAGCCGCCAAAATTGTTCGGCGCCCAGCGCGCGGGGCATGTTGAACACGCCATGATAGCCGAAACTGTCGCGCAGAAGGCCCGCGCGCTCGGTCGAGAAGCGGTCCGCGACATCGGGGGGCGCGAAGCGGAGACCTTGCTCCTCCAGCTGGGGTCTATACGCCCGGCAGATGGCCAGGTCCTCGGGATGGGCATAAGGAAGATCCCCGGTGGCGCACGCGTCGAGCAATCGCCGGCTCCGCAGCGAAAACCCGCCGTTGCCGACGTCCGCCCCGTCCCTGAACTGGGGCCACCGCGCTCCGATATAGTCATAGTCGAGAAACTCGGGGCGCCACCTGCCTGCCGAAAGCACATGGCCGTCCCACTGCACAACAAGGCAGTGCGAGGTCTCAACATATGCATGCAGCGACTTTATCATGAAGGTCGAATAGTCTTCTGCGGAGCAGATGCGCGGGATCGCTACGACGCGTATTTCGGGATCGGGTGGCGAAAGGTCCGCGTCCGTCAGGATCACCACGGCGCCGAACTGGATCTGGGAGATGCAGCATTCGACCGCCGCGAGGGTCGCCGCGACGTTGACGGAGGTGACCGCGCACAGGGTTACCGCGGGAAGCTTCAATCGGTCGGGTGCCGCGCGCGTGGCGGCTGGTGCGACGGGCCCGTTCACAGCCCGACCACGAACTGCTCGCTGAAACGGCTAAGATCCGGGTGATGGAAGGGGTCCGAGCGATGGTCCGTGGCCCAGCGGCTTTTCAGCGCGGCCAGCTCGCGCGCAAGCCGGGCCGCCCCCACCGGGTCCTTGTCAAAGCCCCGCGACAGCGATTCGTGATGAACGAGCGTGGCGCGCGGTTCATAGAGGCTGCGCCAGCCGCGCGCGTTCAACTTCATGCATAGATCCACGTCGTTGAAGGCGACCGCAAAGGCTTGCGCATCCAGTCCGCCGACTTCGAGAAACCGCTCGCGCAGGACCACCAGACACGCGGCGGTCACGGCGGAGGTGAACTGCGGTAGCGCATGCCGCCAGAAATATCCCTCCTCCTCGGGATCCTGCAGGCGATGGGCATGTGCAGCCCCGCCTCCCACGCCCAATACCACGCCGGCATGCTGAATCCGCCCATCGGGGTACAGCAGTCTTGGACCGACCGCACCGACATCGGAACGGCCTGCCTGCGTCGCCAGAATGGCCAGCCAGTCCCGCTGGGCAATCTCGACATCGTTGTTGAGCATGCAGATCATCCGGCCATCGGCTTCCGCCACCGCCCGATTGTTGATCGCCGAGAAATTGAACGGTCCTGCGTGCCGGAGAACGCGGCAGGATCTGCCATCGATCTGCGCCAGCAGTGCAAGGGCCTCCGGCTCGTCACTGCCATTGTCGACTACGATCGTATCAAATCCGGGATATTGCGTGGCCGCCAGCCCATCCAGGCACACGGCCAACAGATCGGCCCGATTGCGCGTGGGCACGATCACCGTCACCGGCGGCAGCGCGTCCCGAACGATCGTCAGCGGCGCGATGGGGGTCTTTCGGGGTCTGCGCTGCCGATGATGCAGGATCTCCGTCAGTCGAACGGGATGCGCCCGATCGGCAACGGCGTGCACGAGCCGGGCGACCCAATCCGCCCCGCCTTCCACCGCACCGATCTCCGTGGTGCGCGCGCGTAGAATGCAGCTGCCTGAAAGATAGTCGAAGTGGCAAAACAGTTCGGCATTCCATGCCGGCTTGAAGTGCGGGCGTGTATGGCTGTGGCCGTTCGGATCGACGATGTCGTCATCAGCGTAGATCAACGCCGCGTCCGGCTCAGCCTCGGCAATGGCGCCGACATAGGCTGCGGCAGCCCCCCGCGCCACGCGATCGCCGGCATAAAGCGGCATCAGCCATGTATCCTGCAGCGGACCCGGGAGTCGTTCGAGGAGGCCTGCCCCATCGCGCGCATGGGGACCGTCGACGACGATGGCAGCGATGCCGGCCGCATCCAGGCTTTGCAGCGTCGCCTCGACGCTGCCCCCACCGTGAGCGTCGATCAAGGCGACGATAGGCACGTACCCGCCCCCGATCGGTGCCGGCCGCGCCGCGTTCCGCAGCCTCCAGAGCTGGAAGGCTCCGCTGCTCGCCCCCAGCAGCGGAGCGAACTGGTTGCGCGCCCGCAGCCTCTTCCCCCGCAAATACCACCAGCAGGCGATCAGATACGCCCGCGGGGCCCGCCGAAAAGCTCCACTATGTACGGAAAAAGCTAGCAGCTTTAGGGCAATAACGCGGATCACCGGCCGCATGTCGTCACGTAGCATGGCCCCCCGGGATAGCTAAAAGCGGGAAGCAAACAAGACCGTCGATGCGATGCCAGAATATTTCCGGCCGATCGGGAGTAGCGGACCAGCTCGCGGGGTCACCGGCCGCGCATCACTCGGCCGGACCAACGTCTGTCTGCGCGTCCTGTCGCCGCGGACGCTAACCAAGGCGCGACCGGTTCGAAATTTTCGCACCGCGGCGAAACCCGCCGCCCTCCCCTACGTTCAACGCGCAACCAGAGGGAGGACATCACATGGCTTCGGCCGTTTTCGGCACCGGGTGCGCGCGCGCATGAAGCTGCCCGGGACCGACGATTCTTCGACGCTTCTCCACGACCTGCGCAGCGACACGCGCAGCGTCGGCATCCTCACCTTCCATCGCTGCATCAACTACGGCTCGTACTGGCAGGCGCGCTGCCTGGCCGAGGGCGTCCATGCACGCGGCCATCGGGTGATGTTGCTCGATCATGAGTCGCCGCGCGTGACGCGCGCCGAATGGCGAAGCGCGCTCCAGCCGACGCTTCCGGTGCGCGCCAGCGCCGAGGATCGGCGTCATTACGGCGCCAAGCTGCGCAAATTCCTCTGCGCGTTCGACGCCTTGCCGCTGTCCCCGGGATTCGACCTGGTCGATCCGCTGGAGATGCCCCATGTCGATACCGTGCTGGTCGGCAGCGACGAGGTGTGGAACCTGCGCCACCCCTGGTATGGCGGTGCGTCGATCTTCTTCGGCCAGGGCCTCAACGCCGAATGCGTCGCGGCCTATGCCGCCAGCTTCGGCAGCTATGACGCCGATGCCGGGCTCGACGGCTATTGGCAGGACCAGCTGCGCCGCTTCGACATGATCGCGGTGCGCGACGCCAACAGCCGCCGACTGGTCGCCGAGGCTATCGGCCGCGACCCGGCGCTGGTGCTCGATCCCTGCCTGCAGTTTCCGCCCGCGCCCGACGCGGCGGTGGCGGTACCCGAAGGGCGCTATGCCCTGGTCTACGGCCATAGCATGCCCGACGCCTTCACCGACGCGGCGCGTGCCTGGGCATCGTCGCGTGGCATCCGGCTGGTCAGCATCGGCTATCGCAACGACTGGGCGGACGAACAGTGGCTGGATGCCGGCCCGCATGATTTCGCCGCCGCGATGGCCGGCGCGGAGGCGGTGCTCACCAACTTCTTCCATGGCTGCGTGTTCGCCCTGCTCAACGACAGGCCCTTCGCCTGCGCAACCTCGCCGTACCGCATGAACAAGGTGCGCGACCTGACCGAGATGGTCGGCGCCGAGCGGCATCTGCTCGTGCCCGGCGCCCCGATCGATCTCGCCGCGATCCTCGACGCGCCGCTGCCCCCCGCGATCGGCACCCGGATCGCGACAATGCGTGACCAGTCGAACGCGTATCTGGACAAGGTGCTTGGCTGAGGCGCTCAGCCCGGCCGCCATTGTTCGCTCCGGATTGTGCATCGGCTGCGGCGGCTGTGCGTCGGATGACGGCGGCGGGCATATGGGCTGGGACGGCTATCGCCAGCTGAAGCCGCAAGGGCCGCCCGGCTGGCGCGAGACGCCGACGCCGCGCTTTGCCGCCACCTGCCCCTTCTCACCGCAAGCGGCGGACGAAGATGCCATCGCCGGCGACCGCTTCGCCCAGGCGCCGGTGGCCGACGCGCGGATCGGCCGTTTCGAATCCGCCTATGTCGGCCATGTCGCCGAAGGGGCGTTCCGCGCCGGCGGCAGCTCGGGCGGCATGGTCAGCTGGGTCGCGGCGGAGCTGCTGCGGCGGGGAATGATCGACGGCGTCGCGCATGTGGTGCCGCTGCCGGGACCCGGCGCGCCGCATTTCGGCTATCGCATCTCCCGCAGCCTGGCGCAGATCGCCGAGGGTGCCCGCTCGCGCTACCATCCGGTGCATCTCGCCCATGTGCTGGACGAGATCCGCCGCGTGCCAGGACGCTATGCCGTGGTCGGCGTGCCCTGTTTCATCAAGGCGGTGCACCTCGCCCGCGCCGCCGAGCCGGTGCTCGCCGAACGCATCACTGCCACGCTCGGGCTGTTCTGCGGGCACATGAAGAGCGGGCGGCTGGTCGACAGCTTCGCCTGGCAGCTGGACGTCGATCCGGGCGCGGTTGCCGCGGTCGAATATCGCCGCAAGGATGCCGATCGCCCTGCCAACTGGTACACCGCGCACCTGACCCTCGCCGACGGCAGCGCGCGCTGGCAGGACTGGTGGCATCTGGCGGACGGCGACTGGGGCGCGGGATTCTTCCAGAACAGCGCGTGCAACATGTGCGACGACGTCGTCGCGGAAACCGCCGACATCGCGTTCGGTGATGCCTGGGTGGAACCCTATTCTTCGGACGGCCGCGGCACCAATGTCGTGATCGTGCGCGCACCCGTGCTGCGCGATCTGGTCGCGGCGGCGATCGGCGACGGGCGGCTGGCGCTCGACGCGGTGGACGCCGGCTTCATTGCAGGCACGCAGGATGCCGGGCTGCGCCATCGGCGCGAGGGGCTCGCCTATCGGCTGACCTGGACGCGGCGGGGGATCCGCCCGAAGAAGCGGGTGGCGCCCAACGCCATGGGGATCGGATGGCGGCGCAAGCTGGTCTATCGCACCCGCGCCGGGATCGCCGCCTGGAGCCACCGCATCGCCTGGACGGCGGACCGGATGGGAATGCCGGGGCTGTATATCGGCTGGGCCAGGGCCGCGCTCGGCCTCTACCAGGCGCTCACCTATTCGCGAGGCCGGCTCGGCGCATGGCTCGACAGGCTGGAGCGCCGCTGACGGGATCCCGGCCGAGCGGTAGCCCGGCCGGGAAGTGGAAGGTTCAGGCTTCCACGTCGCTCTTCGTCCGCCCCGCGCCCGGGCCGGCGGCGATGTCGGCGCCGGTGGTCGGGTTGGTCGAGGGGTCGGACTTGGTCCGCGCGGCGAGCTGTGTAAGCGCGGCGGTATCGGCCGAACCCAGCGTCACCGTCGGCATGCCGTCGCCCGTGTCCGCCGGCAGCGTCTGCTGGAGATCGTCGACGCGGTCCCATTCCGGCCCATCGTTCCACGGCCCGAGCATGTCGCCTTCGCCCTGCGAGGTGTTGACGTACATGCTCGCATATTCGGGCACGCCCGGCAGCTTGCCCGGCGGGAAATTGTCCTCGATCGCATACAATGCCTTCTCGAACGATTTCTGGTGCGCCACCTCGCGGGTCATCAGGAACTTGAGCGCGTCTTGAATGCCGGCATCGTCGGTGAGGTTGATCAGCCGCTCATAGACGATCTTGGCGCGGCTCTCGGCGGCGATGTTCGAGCACAGGTCGCAGGTCGGATCGCCGCGGCTGTCGACATAGGCCGCCGTCCACGGCACGCCGGCCGAGTTGGTGAGCGCCGGGCCGCCGCCATAGAGGATCGCCTGGGTATGGCTGTTGCCGCCTTGCGTCAGCGACATGTAGAGCTCGGCCTCTTCCATATCGCCTTCGGAGACATGCGCCTTCACGCCCTTGTTGAGCATCGCGACGATCGATCCGATCACCTCGAGATGGCTCAGTTCCTCGGTGGCGATGTCGAGCAGCAGGTCCTTGCGGCCGGGATCGTCCTCGGCCAGCCCTTGCGTGAAATAGCGCATCGCCGCGGCCAGCTCGCCGTCCGGCCCGCCGAACTGCTCGAGCATCAGCGAGGCGAGGACCGGGTTGGGTTCGGCTACGCGCACGGTATATTGCAGGCGTTTGTTGTGCATGAACATGCCGTCTCTCCTTGGGTGGTACGGGAAGAGAGCGGCTGGGCTTCGACATGGTTCACATACTTCGGTTATGATCGCTTCTTTTTCATCATAACGTGCATCAACTTGGGCGCTGTTTGCGCGCAACTGCGCGGGTCGTTCCGGCTTCTTCAACATAGCTGGTGGCGCACCGCTGAACGATTGGGCCGATCAGCGGAACGGCCGCGCACACCGCTTCGTTGATTTGCGAGCGCAACACGAAGATCAGGAGCTTGGCGAATGAGCGACAAACAGCCGATGCAGGCGAGCGGCGGCGAGGCGCACAAGGGCGCGCCGGATGGCGTGTCGGACGTGGATACGCAGGGACGGCCCAAGGGCGAAAGCGAAGGCGGCGCCTATCCGAACCCCTATCCGGAAAAGGCCGCAAAGGAGGGCCCCGGCAATGTGATGGGCCATGGCGGGCAGAGCCATATCAACTATGAGGGCGGGCCGAACCCGAACGCGACGACCAGGGGGGAGTAGGTGCGGACGCCATCCTCCCGCGCTCTTGTCCCCCTCCCGTTTGCGGGAGGGAATATCAGGTCGGCCATGCTCCCGGCATGGCCTGAACAGCGCGGGGCGCTGCTCCCCTGATATTGGGAGGGGGTGTGAGGGTAGCGGGCGAAGCCGTCTAGGAAAGAGCCTTCACGACACGCCTCCCCCCGCCATCACTTGCACGGGAAGCGCTGCTCCATCATCGCAGCAAAGGCCGCCTTCACGCTGATTCCTCGCTGTGCCGGCGGGATCTTCTCGAACGCGGCGATCAGCTCGGTGCTGCCGACCTTGGTCTTGCCCTTTGGCGGCGGACAGCTGCCCGGCTTCCTGCCGGCCGCGGCGGCGGCGGCGAGATCGGCGCGATACGCGTCCGAGGCACCTTCCACTTCGCGCTTCAGCACGCCGATGTCGGGGGAGAACATCGCCATCGCGCCCTTCGCCTTGAGCGCGTTCACCTTGGCGAGAAAGTCGGCGACGCTCATCGCGTGCGCGGGCATTGCCACCAGCATCATTCCACCGGCCGCCAGAACTAGTCTTCGCATACGAAAAACGCTCCCGGGAAGCATTCCCGGGAGCGTTCTCTATCCTAGCCAGGCTCAACCGGGCAATGCCGGAGGGCTCAGGCCCCCTGCGGCGCGGGGTTGCCGAACGGATCCTTCAGCTTGCGCGTCTTGGGGATCGAAGTGCCGCCCACCGAGGGCATCCCCGGCGTCCCCGTCGGGTCGCCGCGATCCAGCGTCTCGCCGGCGATCAGCTTCTTGATCTCCTCGCCGGTCAGCGTCTCATATTCGAGCAGCGCCAGCGCGATGGTGTGGAGCTGGTCGGTATGGTCGCCCAGGATCTGCCGCGCGCGGTTGAGGCCCTGTTCGACGAAGCGCTTCACCTCGGCGTCGATCAGCCGCGCGGTCTCGTCGGACATCGGCTTGGAACGCGCCACCGAATAGCCGGTGAAGCTGTCCTCGCTCTCCGAGAAGTCAAGCGGCCCGAGATTGTCCGAAAGGCCCCACTTCGTCACCATCGCGCGGGCGAGACGGGTCGCCTGCATGATGTCGTTCGAGGCGCCCGAGCTGACCTTGTCATAGCCGAAGATCAGTTCCTCGGCGACGCGGCCGCCGAACGCCACGGCGATGTCGGCATGCATCTTGTCACGGTGATAGCTGTACGAATCGCGCTCCGGCAGCGGCTGCACCATGCCCAGCGCGAAGCCGCGCGGGATGATCGTCGCCTTGTGGATCGGATCGGCGGTCGGCTCGTGCGCGAAGACTAGGGCGTGGCCGGCTTCGTGATAGGCGGTCATCCGCTTCTCGTCGTCGGTCATCACCATCGAGCGGCGCTCGGCGCCCATCAGCACCTTGTCGCGCGCGTCGTCGAACTCCTGCGCCGCCACCAGCCGCTTGCCGCGACGCGCCGCGAGCAGCGCCGCTTCGTTGACCAGGTTGGCGAGATCGGCACCCGAGAAGCCCGGCGTGCCGCGCGCGATGACGCGGGCATCGACGTCGGGCGCGATCGGCACCTTCTTCATGTGGACCTGCAGGATCTTCACGCGGCCTTCGATATCGGGGCGCGGCACCTGCACCTGGCGGTCGAAGCGGCCCGGACGCAGCAGCGCCGGATCGAGCACGTCGGGGCGGTTGGTTGCCGCGACGATGATGATGCCTTCGTTCGCCTCGAAGCCGTCCATCTCGACGAGCAGCTGGTTGAGCGTCTGCTCGCGCTCGTCATTCTGGTTGCCCAGCCCTGCGCCGCGCGAACGGCCGACCGCGTCGATTTCGTCGATGAAGACGATGCACGGCGCCGACTTCTTGGCCTGTTCGAACATGTCGCGGACTCGGCTGGCGCCGACACCGACGAACATCTCGACGAAGTCCGAACCCGAAATGGTGAAGAAGGGCACGCCCGCCTCGCCCGCAATCGCGCGGGCGAGCAGCGTCTTGCCGGTACCGGGCGAGCCGACCAGCAGCGCGCCCTTGGGGATCTTGCCGCCCAGGCGAGCGAACTTCGACGGGTCCTTGAGGAACTCGACGATCTCCTGCAGCTCCTCGCGCGCCTCGTCGATGCCGGCGACGTCGTCGAAGGTGACCTTGCCTTCCTTCTGCGTCAGCAGGCGGGCGCGGCTCTTGCCGAAGCCCATCGCGCCCGAGCCAGAATTCTTCTGCATCTGGCGCAGCACGAAAAAGGCGATGCCGAGGAACAGCAGGAAGGGCAGCGACTGGACCAGGATATACTGCCAGATCGACGGGCTGTCCTCGGGCCGCGCGTTGATCACCACGCCCTTTTCGCGCAGCGTCTCGACCAGCTTGGGATCGCCCGGGTTGTTGGTGCGGAACTTGCCCTCGCTCGTCGTACCGGTGATCGCGCCGGAGCCGACCGCGATGTTGACGTCCTTGACGTCGCCCGACTGTACCTTGTCGAGGAACGTCGAATAGGGGATCGCATTGCCCGCGGGCTGCGCGGTGCGCGTGTCGAACAAGGTGACGAACAGCGCCAGGGCTGCCAGAATACCTACCCAGATGAGCAGGCTCTTCATCCAGGGGTTGTTGCCCCCGTTTTCCGGACCCTGCTGCTTGCCGTTTTCGCTCATCGTGTACCCGGTACCTTTCAAGCCCTAAGATAGGCGCGGCGGCGTCAATGACAATGGAACAACGTCGATCATGGTGATCGATGCGGGGGCGCCGGCGAGAACCGCCAGCGGGCCCCCGGTCGCACCACGACTCCGGCCAAGGTCGCCACCTTCCCGGCATCCACCGCGGCGATCAGCCGGTCAAGCCCGGAACCGCGCGGGGGCAGGCTCTGCTGCACCACGTGGAGCGCCCGCAGGACAAGCCTGCGACGGATGTCGCGCGGAAGGTCGTTGAGGTCGAGCGACACCCCGCCCGCCGCATTTTCGGCGCGAACCGCCCATTCCCGATCCGCCACCCAGGCAAGCGCAGCCTCCGCATCGCGCAGCGTGGCGGCGGCGCGCGCCAGTCGCGCGGCGGGCAGCTCGGGCGTCTCCGCAAGCAGCGCGCGGATCCGGCTGCGGTCGAAGCGCGGGTGACGGTTGGAGGGATCCTCTACCGCGACGATGCCGGCCGCCGCGACAAGGGCGGCGAGTTCACGCCGCGACCAGCCGAGCAATGGCCGCACCAGCCAGGGCGCCCCCTCGCCCCTATGCAGCGGCCGGGCGGGCAGCATCGCGGCGAGGCCGCCCAGCCCTGCCCCGCGCCGCGCGCGGAGCAGGAAGGTCTCGGCGACATCGTCCTGCTGGTGCGCCACCGCAACCCATGGCGTGCCTAAAGCCGCCGCCCAGTCAGCCAGACAGCGATAGCGCATCGCCCTAGCCCGATCCTGAAGATTGCCGCCCGCCAGCATTTCGGGCCGGGCGGGCAGGACGGCGTGCCGCACGCCGATCCGGGCGCAGACCGCCGCCACGAACGCCGCTTCGTCGGCGGACTCGGCGCGCAGGCCGTGATCAACGGTGGCGGCAACCACCGCGCCCGGAAACGCCGCGCGGGCGAGCAGCAGCAGCGCCAGACTGTCCGTGCCGCCGGACACCGCAACGCCGACCGGTTCGGTGAGCCGGGGCGGCCGCCCCGCAACCGCGCACCAGTCGACGGTGAAGCGGGCGACGTCCGCGCCCGCGATCGCGTCGATCAGCGACGCGTCACTTGCAGCGCTGATCCGCACGGCCCTTGGCGACGCCCGCCTTCATCTCGGCGGAGAGCGTCGCGCCATAGACGCTGTTCAGCTCCTCATAGACCTTGCAAACCTCGCCCGCGGGCTTCTTCAGCTTCACCAGCGCCTGGGCAAGATAATAAAGGCTGTCGGCCGCGCGCTCGCCGTTCGGGTTGGCGGTGTAGTTCTCGTACAGCGCGATGGCCGCGAGACTGGCGCGGTTGTCGTCCAGATAGGTGCGGCCGAGCAGGTTGCGCGCGAAGCTGGCGCGCTTGCCGGTCGGGTATTTGGCCTTGTACTGTTCCAGCGCCTTGGCAGCCTCGGGATAGAGCTTCGCCTGCCACAGGCGGAAACCGTAGAGATAGAGGTCCTCGCCTGCATCGCCGGTGCTCGGCTTCTCAACGGCCGCGACCTTGGCGGCGCGATCGGCCGAGGCGCGCGCCGGTGCTGGCGCGGAGTCGCCCGAAGCGGCAACCACACCTTCCGTCGGCATGGCATCGGCAACCGGCTCGGGCGCCTCCAGCGCCTTGATACGCGCATCATTCGCCGCCTTGTAGGCGCCGAACGCCTCTTCAAGCTGGCGCATGCGGTACTGGTTCTGCTCGATCTGCCCGGTCATCGTCTGGATCTGGCTCTCCAGCGCGGCGACGCGCTGGGTGAGATCCGCGAGCGGTGTCGTGGCCGGAACGCCCGGCGGGGTGGTGTCGACCTGCTGGGTGATCTGCGGCTCCACCGTCATTCCCGCGCCGCCCGGGAACACCTTGCGCTGCACTGCGCGCATCTCGCGCTCCAGCTTATCGACCCGCTGGCCGACAGTGCCGTCCTGGGCGATGGCGGTGCCGTTGAAGCCGAACGCGGCGAAGGCCAGTGCCGCTGCGAAAGCAATACGCATCGTCGATAATTCCCTCAGCGCCCCCCGGGGAGCGGAGGCGTGGCGCCGCTATAGCCAAGCGGCGCCCGCTTGCGCCACCCCCTCAGGGAGTCGGCGTGTCGCCGGCTGGCGTCGTGCCGTCCGCGGGCGTTGCCGTCGCGTCGCCGCCTTCCACCGCACGCGGCGTGCTGCGCCGACGCAGCGGACGCTCGCGCGGCGGCGTCGCGGCGTCGGTCGCGACCGGCGTCGATGACGGGGTCGCGCCCGGCTGACCGCGGGCGCGCAATGCCGCCGAGGTCAGCTCCGTCTCGATCACTTCCACCTCGGTGCCGAGCGGCGCGACTTCGCTGCCGTTCAGCAGCACCTGAAGCTGGTCCGGACGACCGGTACGGATGCGCGGTCGATCGGCATCGTCGGGCACTTCGTAGCGTTCACCGGCCGCCAGTTCCTTTTCCGCCAACCGCTTGCCGGTCGCGTCGGTGATGCGGATCCAGGCAGGGCCGCGCGCGACGAGCGTGACATGCTCCACCGCCGGAATGGTCGGGCTCGGCGCCGGCGCGGGTACGGCCGCCATGGGGGTCGGCGTCGGTTCGAGCTGCTGGACCAGGCCGTCGCCCTGCGCCGCGCCGCCGCGGAACCAGTTGGTGCCATACCAGATACCGATGCCGGCCACGATCACGAGCGCCACGATCACGCCGAACCACACGATCCCGCTAGGCGCCGCGCGCGACGGCTCCTGCAGCGGATATTCCGGCGTCAGCACCGGGCGCTCGATCTGGCCGAGCTCCTCCCGAACATCGTGCGCGATCGACACTTCGTCGACGTTCACCGCGCGGGCATAGGCCTTGGCGAAGCCGGTGGCGTAGGTGATGGAGGGCAGCCCCGAATAGGTTCCCTGCTCGATCGCCTCCAGATGGCGCTGCGGGATGCGGGTGCGCGCGGCGATCTCGGGGAGATCCAGCCCCATCGCTTCGCGCGCGGCACGCAGACGTTCACCGGGACGGGCAGTGTACGAGGGGGACTCTTCGGGCGTATCGCCTTGCATTCTATCCTCCGGCGAACGCGTTAGACCCTGGGACGCCCGCCTTGTCGTGCAGGGGATGCCCTCCCCGCCGTGCTGCTGTCAACGCCGCGCGGAAATCATTCATCCGGAAGGTCAGGCCAGTTCGACGCCGTGCGCATCGGCCCAGCCGGTCAGCACGTCGCGCAGCGGCGCCTGGGGATGGCGCAGCATCTCGTCCATCGCCCCCATCGCCGCGCCGCGGTCGAGCGAGCGCAGCATCGCCTTGATCGGCCCCACCGCCGCCGGGGTGATCGAAAGCCGATCGATGCCGAGCGCGATCAACGCCAGCGCTTCCAGCGGCCGCCCGCCCATTTCGCCGCACACCGCCACCGGCACGCCCGCCGTGCGCGCCTGATCGCTCACCCGCTTCAGGAAGCGCAGGATCGCCGGGCTCAGCCAGTCATAGCGCAGCGCCAGCTTGGGGTGCGCGCGATCGGCGGCGAACAGAAACTGGGTAAGGTCGTTGGTGCCGATCGAGAGGAACTGCAGCTTGGGCAGCAGCAGGTCGAGCACCTCGGCCAGTGCCGGCACCTCCAGCATCGCGCCGTAGCGGATCTCGGTCGGCATCTTGCGCCCGCGCGCGGCGAGCCAGCCATGCTGCGCCTCGAACAGCGCCCGCGCCTGGTCGAACTCCCAGGGCTCGGAGACCATCGGGAACATCACGTTCAGCGTGCGCCCCGCCGCCGCCTCGATCAGCGCGCGCGCCTGCGCCTTCATCAGACCGTCGCGATCGAGCGCCAGGCGCAGCGCGCGCCAGCCCATCGCGGGATTCTCCTCCTCGCCATCCTCGTCATGGTTCAAATAGGGCAGAGCCTTGTCGCCGCCGATATCGACGGTGCGGAACACCACCGGCCGGTCGCCTGCCGCCTCCAGCACGTCGCGATAGAGCCTGCGCTGCGCCTCGCGCTGCGGCAGCGTGGCGGAGACGAGGAACTGAAATTCGGTGCGGAACAGGCCGATGCCGTCGGCGCCGGTCAGGTCGAGCGCGGAGACGTCGTCGCGCAGCCCGGCATTGACCATCAGCGTAACGCGATGCCCGTCCTGGGTGATCGGCGCGACATTCTTGAGTTGCGCGAAGGCCGCACGCCGCTTCTGGCTGAGCGCCAGCTTGCCCTCGAACGCCTCCTCCATCGCCAGCGAGGGGCGGACGAACACGCTTTCCTCGCCCACGTCGAGCAGCAGCAGGTCGCCCTCGGCCACCTCCCGGCGCACGTCCCGCACGCGACCCAGCACCGGCACGCCCATGGCGCGCGCGACGATGGTGACATGCGCGGTCAGCGAGCCTTCCTCCAGCACCACGCCCTTCAGCCGCCGCCGGTCATATTCGAGCAGCTCGGCCGGGCCGAGATTGCGCGCGATCAGGATCGAATCGTGCCGCAACCCGAGTTGCGCGGCGGTGCCAAGCTGGCCGGAGACGATGCGCAGCAGCCGATTGGAGAGGTCCTCCAGATCGTGCATCCGGTCGCGGAGCAGCGGATCGTCGATCTCGCGCATGCGCTGGCGGGTGCGCTGCTGGACGCGCTCGATCGCCGCCTCGGCGGTTAGGCCGGAATCGATCGCCTCGTTGATGCGCCGGCTCCAGCCCTCGTCATAGGCGAACATCTTGTAGGTGGCGAGAATCTCCTCATGCTCGCCGCCGCTGCCGAATTCGGCCTGGCTGGTCATGCGATCGATCTGCTCGCGCATCTTGTCGAACGCGGCATAGAGGCGGTGGCGTTCGGCGTCGGTATCATCGGCCACGGTATGCTCGATGACGATGCGCGGCTGGTGGAACACCGCGACGCCGCGCGCCATGCCCTCTACCAGGCGAAAGCCTCTAATCGTCCCGGCCGCGGTCGGCTGAAGGCGCGTTGAGGTGCCGCCCGCCGCGTCGATCAGCTCGGCATTGGCGATCAGCTCGGAAAGCACCATCGCGACGGTCTGCAGCGCCTCGATCTCGATATCGGCATAGCGGCGCGGATCGACATGCTGCACGGCAAGCACGCCCACCGCGCGCTCGCGCCGGATGATCGGCACGCCGGCAAAGCTGTGGAAGCGGTCTTCCCCCGTCTCCGGATTATGCACGAAATTGGGGTGGCTGGTCGCCTCGTCGAGGTTGAGCGTCTCGACATGCGCGGCGATTGTGCCGACCAGCCCCTCGCCCATCCCCAGCCGGGTGACGTGCACCGCCTCCTGCTTGAGGCCGCGGGTCGCGAACAGCTCGAGCACGCCCTCGCGGAGCAGGTAGATCGAGCAGACCTCGCTATGCAGCGCCTCGCCGATGATGTTGACGACGGCGTTCAGCTTCGATTGGACCGGCAGCCGTTTCGCCATCAGATCGTGAAGGCGGGTAAGGATTTCCCGGGCGGAGGCGGCTGCGGTCAAGGCCATGCAACAGCGCTAACAGATTGTGCGCATCCGCGCCAAGCCGGGTGCGCAGCAAAAGCGCGGAAAGCGGCGCTGTTGACGTTTCGGCAGGCAAGGGATGCCCGCCGAACCGACCACCGTCATTCCCGCGAAGGCGGGAATCCATTTGCCAGGACGCTGGGGGGGGGCAGGAACCGCGGATTCAGCGCCCATAGATCCCCGCCTGCGCGGGGATGACGATGGGTTTGCGAAAGGCGCGGCCGCTTATGCCGCGCGCTTCTCCAGCGCATGCGCGGCCTCGGCCATCAGCGTTTCGATGATCGTCGCGACGGGCTCTTCCTTGGTCACCATGCCGACCGACTGGCCGGCCATCACGCTGCCATGCTCGATATCGCCGTCGATCACCGCGCGGCGCAGCGCGCCCGCCCAATAATGCTCGATCTGGAGCTGCGCCTCGGCCATTTCGATGCCGCCCTGGTCGAGCGCCTGCGCCACTTCGCGCTGCTTGGCGGTAAACAGCTCGCCGCCCGCATTCTTGAGCGCGCGCACCGGGATCACCGGCAGGCGCGGATCGATCTGCACGCTGGCGACCGCGTCGCGGGCCGAGGCGCGGATGAACGCCTTCTTGAAATTGGCGTGCGCGATGCTCTCGGTCGCCGCCGCGAAGCGGGTGCCGAGCTGGACGCCCGCCGCGCCCATGTCGAGATAGCCCGCGATCGCCTCGCCGCGGCCGATGCCGCCCGCGACGAACACCGGGACCTGAGCGGCCACTTCCGGCAGGATCTCCTGCGCGAGCACGCTGGTCGAGACCGGGCCGATATGCCCACCGGCCTCCATGCCTTCCACGACGAGCGCATCGACACCCGAGCGGATCAGCTTCTTGGCGAGGCTCAGCGCGGGCGCGAAGCAGATCAGCTTGGCGCCGTGCCCCTTGATCGCATCGAGCGACCCCGCCGGCGGCAGCCCGCCCGCGAGCACGACATGGCCGACGCCGTGGCGCCCGCACACCTCGATCAGCTCGAACAGCTGGGGGTGCATGGTGATGAGGTTGACGCCGAAGGGCCGGCTCGTCAGCGCCTTGGTCGCGGCGATCTCGGCGTCGAGCAGCTCGGGGCTCATCGCGCCGCACGCGATCACGCCGAAGCCGCCCGCATTGGAGATGGCGGCGACAAGGTTGCGCTCGGACACCCAGGACATCGCGCCGCCCAGAATGGCGGTCTCGCTGCCCAGGAACGCGCAACCGCGCGCCATGCGGCGGGCCAGGCGCTCGGCGCCGATCGAAGAAACAGAAGTCATGGCCGCCCGCCTAGCGCCGCCGCCCCCGGCTCGGCAAGAGGCGCCTGCCCCTTTCCGAGGCCCGGCTCAGGCCGCGACGTCGTCCGCGTCAAGGCCATAGGCGGTGTGCAGCACGCGCACCGCCAGCTCGGTATAGTCTTCCTCGATCAGCACCGAGACCTTGATCTCGGAGGTGGTGATCGCCTGGATGTTGATGCCGCGCGCGCCCAGCGTCTGGAACATCGTCGCGGCGACACCAGCATGGCTGCGCATGCCGACGCCGACCACCGAGACCTTGGCGACGCGGGTGTCGTGGCTGACGCCGCTGAAGCCAATCGCGTCCTTCTGCTGCGCGAGGATCTCCAGCGAACGGGCAAGGTCCGCCGCCGGCACCGTGAACGTCACGTCGGTCGCACTCGCGCTGCCGGCGCTCTGGTGCGCGATGTTCTGGATGATCATGTCCACGTTGATGCTGGCATCGGCAAGCGGCGTAAAAATCGACGCCACCGCGCCGGGCTTGTCCGGCACCGCGGTGAGCGTGATCTTGGCCTCGTTCTTGTCGTGCGCGATGCCGGTGATGAGCTGGCGTTCCACGTCCTGAATCTCCTCTTCGCCCACGATCATCGTCCCGGGCAATGTATCTGCCATCGGCGCGTCGTCGCCCGTGAAGGACGAGAGCACCTGCACGCGAACCCCTTCCTTCATCGCCAGGCCGACCGAACGGGTCTGGAGCACCTTGGCGCCGACGCTGGCGAGTTCGAGCATTTCCTCATAGGTCACGCGCTTGAGCTTGCGTGCGCGGGGCACGATGCGCGGGTCCGTCGTATAGACCCCGTCGACATCGGTGTAGATGTCGCAGCGATCGGCCTTCACCGCCGCCGCCACCGCCACCGCCGAGGTGTCCGATCCGCCACGGCCGAGCGTGGTGATCCGGTCCTCGTGCACGCCCTGGAAGCCGGGGATCACCGCCACTTCGCCCTTGCCCATGCTGGCGAGCAGTGCGTCGGTGCCGATATCCTCGATGCGGGCCTTGGCAAAGGCGTCCGAGGTCTGCACCGGCAGCTGCCAGCCGAGCCAGGAGCGCGCCGGCACGCCGATCGCCTGCAGCGCGATCGCCAGCAGCCCGCTGGTGATCTGCTCGCCGGCGGAGACGACGACGTCATATTCCTTGGGGTCGTAGAGCGACGAGGCCTCACGGCAGAAGCCGACCAGCCGATCGGTCTCGCCCGCCATCGCCGAGACGACCACCGCGACCTGGTTACCCGCCTCCCACTCGCGTTTGACGCGGGCGGCGACGCTGCGGATACGCTCGATCCCGGCCATCGATGTGCCGCCGAACTTCATTACGATACGCGCCATGGCTGGTTGCTTGTTTCCTGGCCTTGGGAGAGATGGGCGAGCCTGATAGGAGCCAGCGATGCCGAACGCAACAATAGCTACGATTGACCCCCGTGAAGCGGAACATTTCGGTCGTCTGGCGGCCGATTGGTGGAATCCTAAGGGCTCCTCCGCCATGCTCCACAGATTGAATCCTGCGCGGCTGGGCTATATCCGCCGCGCGATCGACGTGCATTGGAGCGGCGACTCGGCCAATTTCATGCCGCTGACCGGCAAGACTGCGATCGACGTCGGCTGCGGCGCCGGGCTGCTGTGCGAACCGCTCGCCCGCCTCGGCGCGCGGGTGACGGGCGTGGACGCGGCGGGCGAGAATATCGGCGCGGCACGCGCGCATGCGGCGCTGTCCGGGCTGCCGATCGACTATGTCCACGGCGGCATCGAGGATCTGGCTGGCCGCAGCTTCGACCTCGTTACCTCGATGGAGGTGATCGAGCATGTCAGCGATCCTGCCGGCTTCGTGCGCGGGCTTGCCGGCGCGCTGGCCGAGGGCGGGCTGATGGTGCTCTCCACGCCCAACCGCACGCCGCTGTCGCGCCTGGCGATGATCACGCTGGCCGAAGGCACCGGCGCCATCCCCAAGGGCACGCACGACTGGCGCCGCTTCCTCAAGCCCGAGGAGCTGGAGGCGCTGCTGGCCGATGCCGGCATGAAGGTGATCGACCGCCAGGGCCTGACCTTCTCGCCCGCCCGCGGCTTCATGGTCAGCGAGAACGAGGCGCTCAACTATCTGGTCACTGCCGTCCGCGCCTGAGCGGCGGACGGCAGCGTCGCTCACCGGGCGAGGTCGAGCAGCAGGACCGGGCCGATGTCGAGCACCTGCTTGGCGGTGGCGAGATGCAGCGAGACGGAAATGTCGCCCACCGCATAGTCGCGGTCGGCAGTCCCCACGACGTGCAGCATCTTCCATTCGCTGCCCACCTCGCCCTCGCCCTTGAACACGGCGGAATAGGGTTCCTTGGCGAGGCCGACCTGGATGGTGGCGATCTTCGCGCTGCCGGCGCCCTCGGGCAGCTTTTCCGCCCGCGCCCAGACGACGATCACCAGCTTGTCGCCCTTCTTCACCGGCTGGTTGATCGACGAGATGAGGCCGACGCTCCAGGGCTGGTCCGACGCGGTGGCGATGGGTACCCGAAGCGCCCGGCCGCCCTGGACGTTCTTGTCCTTCACCACCGCGGGCTTGGCGCTAAGGCCATAGACGTTGAACGTCTCCGGCGTCGGCGCATTGATGATCTGCTTGGAAATATCGGCCTGCTGCGGTTGCGCCTGCGCCAGCGCGGGCGGCGCGACGACAGACAGACACAGCACGGCCATGCCACGCCACGATTTCACGGCACCCCTCCTCGATGTTTTCGTTACGCTGGAGGCTATCGCAGGGGTCAACGCTGTCAATAGCCCTCGATTGACAGCGCTGCGCCCGGACGGGACAGAGGGTTCATGTCGACGATCAAGCTGCACCCGAGCTGGCTCGCCCCGCTCGAGGCGGAATTCGCCCAGCCCTATATGACGGCCCTCCGCGACTATCTGCGCGCGGAGAGGGCGGCGGGGAAGCGCATCTTCCCGGCGGGCAATGCCTGGTTCCGCGCGCTCGACCTGACGCCGCTGGAGCAGGTGCGCGTGGTGATCCTCGGACAGGACCCCTATCATGGCGAGGGGCAGGCGCACGGCCTGTGCTTCTCGGTAAAGCCGGGCGTGCGCGTGCCGCCGAGCCTCGTCAACATCTACAAGGAGATAGAGACCGACCTCGGCATCCCTCGCGCCCAGCACGGCTTTCTGGAGCATTGGGCGCGGCAGGGCGTGCTGCTGCTCAACGCGGTGCTGACCGTGGAAATGGGCCGCGCCGCCGCCCACCAGGGCCGCGGCTGGGAGCGCTTTACCGACGCGGTGATCCGGCTGGTCAATGCCAAGACCGAGCCTGTGGTGTTCCTGCTGTGGGGTGCCCACGCGCAGAAAAAGGCGGCGTTCGTCGACTCGATCGACAAGGGCGGGCGGCACCTGGTGCTGAAGGCCCCCCATCCCTCGCCGCTCTCGGCGCATTCGGGGTTCTTCGGGAGCCGGCATTTCAGCAAGGCAAACGCGTTTCTGGAAAGCATCGGGCAGAAGCCGATCGACTGGGCATTGCCGGCGTTGGAGTGAGGCGTGCGCGGCCCCGGATTTGAAGCTATGAACTACGTATGCAGACGATCACCGAGTCTGAGCTCAGTCAGGATATGGACGGCGCAATCCATCGCGTCGTCAGCGATGGTGCGATTGCTAGACTGATTCGCGCGCAGGGCGAAAGCGTTCTGTTGATCCCGGCAAGTGTATTGGATGCGGTGATGACCGGTCTCGATAGCGCCGCCGCCGCTGCCGAGTGTGGACCAATATCATGATTGCCCTGCGAATAGACGCGGAGACCGAGAAACGTCTTGAAGCGCTTGCTGCGAGAACAGGTCGCGACACGATTCTTTATGTCCGGGAAGCGATCCTCACCCATCTTGACGATCTGGAAGACTTCTGCCTTGCCGAAGAGCGGACGAAAGATGCCGGTCTGAAAACGCAATTTCTCTGGCGGAATTGAAGGCTGAGGTCAACCTGAAGGGCTGATGCATCCCTACGAAGCGGCACGCGTATTTCAAAGGACGGACGCGACGCCACTTACTCTACACTATTCAATATACTCTCCAGGACAACTATTGAATTTTTGTCTGGGATTCCGTCGAATTTTTTCAAGATAGCAAGAGAATCTGCCGCCGCCGATAAAATGGCTCTTTTTTTATCTGGGAGGGCACTGGCAAACATACTCTTCATTACCAACGCAGCATGGTAGAAGATGAATGCATGCTCTACTCGGAAGCGGTCAATTAACCATTGCAGATCGCCCTTTTCAGGTTCCATCTGCATCATCGCAACCGCTGCAAGCCGATACCCCGGATCAGACGATCCTTTATAAAATTCCAATTTTTGCGAAAGGGAGGGAGCCAATGAACGCATCCGACCAAGAATACCGTTCATAATTTGGGTTCTCTCGAACCCAGCCTTCATGACCTTTCTAGTAACTCCATACTCAATGCAAAGCTTATCCATCTGCACAGAAATATCAGAGTCTTCAAGAGACTTGGTTTCAGCAACGATCTTGGCTGCAGCTTCAATCTCAACTGAACTTACCACCCCACCTTCTACGGGATTCGCATTTAGCTTCTCTACAACTTTATCAAGCTGAGTCTCTATGCCCGCGATTTTAATCGCCTTTATTCGATCTATGAACGTCGGGAATTTTGCTAAAACTTGACGAACTTCCAGACGAAACGCGAAGGCCGTAACCACGAAGGCTACGGGCCATGCGAGGGCCGCAACTAGCGCAGCAAGTGCCTGTATCAATGCAGCAAAGCCAGCCAAATCGCAGCCCTCAACATTTCACCTACTCATAGACTTTATTTAGAGCCGCGCTCATTTCCAATGTAAATCTCGCTGCCGGTCTCGCGGAACACCTTGCTCATCTCGGCCATGCCCGCTTCGGCATCCACCGTCGCCGGCGTCGCCGCCAGGAAGGTATCGGCCGAGGCGTTCTGCTTCGCCGCGAAGTCCCGGACCTCCTGGGTGATCTTCATCGAGCAGAATTTCGGCCCGCACATCGAGCAGAAATGCGCGGTCTTGGCGCCTTCGGCCGGCAGCGTCTGGTCGTGATACTGTTCCGCCGTGTCCGGATCGAGCGACAGGTTGAACTGGTCGCGCCAGCGGAACTCGAAGCGCGCGCGGCTCAGCGCATCGTCGCGCACCTTCGCCGCCGGATGGCCCTTGGCGAGGTCCGCCGCGTGCGCCGCCAGCTTGTAGGTGACCACGCCCACCTTCACATCGTCGCGGTCGGGCAGGCCCAGATGCTCCTTCGGCGTGACGTAGCAGAGCATCGCCGTGCCGTACCAGCCGATCATCGCCGCGCCGATGCCGCTGGTGATATGGTCATAGCCCGGCGCGATGTCGGTGGTCAGCGGCCCGAGCGTGTAGAAGGGCGCTTCACCGCACGCCTCGAGCTGCTTTTCCATGTTCTGCTTGATCTTGTGCATCGGCACATGGCCGGGGCCCTCGATCATTACCTGCACGTCCTGCTCCCAGGCGCGCTTGGTTAGCTCGCCCAGCGTGTAGAGCTCGGCGAACTGCGCCTCGTCATTGGCGTCGGCGATCGAGCCGGGGCGCAGGCCGTCGCCCAGCGAATAGGCGATGTCGTAGGCCTTCATGATCTCGGTGATCTCGTCGAACCGCTCGTAGAGGAAGGATTCGCGGTGATGCGCGAGGCACCACTTGGCCATGATCGAGCCGCCGCGGCTGACGATGCCGGTGACGCGCTTTGCGGTCATCGGAATGTACGGCAGGCGGACGCCGGCATGGATGGTGAAATAGTCGACGCCCTGCTCGGCCTGCTCGATCAGCGTGTCGCGGAAGATCTCCCAGGTAAGGTCCTCGGCGATGCCGCCCACCTTCTCCAGCGCCTGGTAGATCGGCACCGTGCCGATCGGCACCGGCGAGTTGCGCAGGATCCATTCGCGGGTGTCGTGGATGTTGCGGCCGGTGGAAAGGTCCATCACCGTGTCCGCGCCCCAGCGGATCGACCAGACCATCTTGTCGACTTCGCTCGCCACGTCACTGGCGACCGCCGAATTGCCGATGTTGGCGTTGATCTTGACCAGGAAGTTGCGACCGATCGCCATCGGCTCGCTTTCCGGGTGGTTGATGTTGTTCGGGATGATCGCCCGGCCACGCGCCACTTCGTCGCGAACGAACTCAGGGGTCACATAGTCGGGGATCGAGGCGCCCCAGTCCTGCCCGTCGCGAACATATTCGGCGAGCCGCTCGCGGCCGAGATTCTCGCGTTCCGCGACATATTCCATCTCGGGCGTGATGATGCCGCGCTTGGCATAGTGCATCTGGGACACGTTCATGCCCGGCTTGGCGCGCAAGGGGCGCTGCACCACGTTCGGGAACTGCGGCACGCCGGCCGAGCGATCCGGGCCCTTCAGGCCATTGTCCTCGGGCTTTACCTGGCGCGCGTCATAGGCCTCGACATCGCCGCGAGCGAGGATCCAGTCGCGGCGGAGCGCCGGCAGACCGGCCATGATGTCGATGCGGGCATTAGGGTCGGTATAGGGGCCCGAGGTGTCGTAGACGCGGACCGGCGCCTCGCCGCTGCCCGGCTCCAGATGGATCTCGCGCATCGCGACGCGGTGCTTGCCGACATGGATCTTGCGGCTGCCGCGAATGGGGCCGGTAGTAACGCCGATTTCGGTCTTGGCGGGAATGTCGGCCATGCTCGTCTACTCCTTGGGCGGACGTAAGGAGAGCAGACGGACCTCGGGGAACAAGACCCTCCCTCCCTACGCCGGTGTCAACCGGATCAGGTTCAGCGGGTCGAGGGCTGCGGCCCTCCTCTCAACCGCTGCGCCAGCGGTCCCCCGGGGAATGGTGGTTGCTGTAAAGACTTGTGCGGACGCGGGCAATGCCCCTGGGTTAGTACACCGACATCAACACGTTCTTCGCATGCACGCCCAATAGCATGGCGGCGCATTCTGTCGTTTCGCTGCGCTGCAAAAGGATGCTATGCGAGCCGAGCCATTGCAATCCGAACAACGACTATGGGGGAGTCCGGGGTGAGCGTCGTCAATATTGCGATCATCGGCTGCGGCTTTGTCGCCGATTTCTACATGGACACCATTCGCGCGCGCACCGGCGTGCAGGTCGTGCGCGCGTTCGACATCGAACCCGCCCACGCTGCCCGGTTCAGCGACTATTGGAAGATCCCCACGGTCACCGATCGCGAAGCGTTTTTCGACGGTCTCCAGGCGGACGTGATCCTGAACCTCACTCCGCCGGACGAACATTACAAGGTGTCGCGCGACTGCATCGAGCGCGGCTTCGACGTCTGGTCCGAAAAGCCGCTGGCGATGAAGATCGAGGACATTGAATCGCTCCGCGATCTCGCAACCGAGAAGGGCGTCTCGCTGGGCTCGGCGCCGTGCAACCATCTGAGCGAGGCGCTGGACGCCGTGCGCGAGACGATCGAGGCGGGCAGCATCGGCCAGCCGATCCTCACCTATGCCGAGATGGACGACAATTTCGTCGGCAAGTCGCCCTACCGCACCTGGAAGAGCGTTTCCGGCGCCCCCTGGCCGGCCGAGGACGAATTCGAGGTCGGCTGCACGCTGGAACATGCCGGCTATTGCCTCAGCTGGCTGATCGCGCTGTTCGGCTCGGTGACCGAGGTGCACGCCTTCTCCTCGCTGATCGCCCCCGGCAAGCCGACCCTGCACAAGCCCGAGGCGCCCGATTATTCGGTGACCAGCCTGCGCTTCGAGAACGGCATGGTCGCGCGCCTCACCTGCGGCATCGTCGCGCCGCGCGACCATGTCTTCCGCATCTTCGGGCAGGAAGGCGAACTCACCGCCGACGACGTCTGGTATTACGGCACGCCGATCTCCTTCCGCCGCTGGCTGAAGGTGCGCCGCCGCTTCATGCTCTCGCCCTTCCCGGTCAAGGTGAAGTCGCGCAAGCCCGCCTTCCCGATCCCGGAGGGCAGCGTGGCGCAGATGGACTATGTCCGCGGCGCGATCGAAATGGTCGAGGCGAAGCGCGAAGGGCGCCCGTCGCGCGTCCCGCTCGACTTCTGCGTCCACTTCAACGAAGTCTCGCTGGCGATCGACGCCAGCAAGTCGCGCACCGATGTGTACCATGTGAAGAGCCGGTGCACGAGCATCCCGCCGCTCCAGGCGAGCCCGACCGTCGACCAGAACCGCCTGGGCTTTTTCGAGCGCCGCGTGGTGCCGCTGCTCGCGCGCATCTGATGCGCTGGGGCATTGTCGGCACCGGGGCCATCGCGGCGCATTTCGCGCTGGCCCTGACGCGCGTGCCGGGCGCGATCCGGAGCGCGGTCGCCTCGCGTCGCGAGGAGACCGGGGCGGCCTTCGCCCGCGCCTTCGGGTTCGGCGCGGTTGCCGACAGTGCCGCGGCGCTGGCGGCACGGGACGATGTCGACATCGTCTATGTCGCGACGCCGAACCAAGCCCATGTCGCGGATTGCCTTGCCGTGATCGCGGCGGGCAAGTCGGTGCTGTGCGAGAAGCCGCTCGCCACCACCGCAGCCGATGCGCGCCGGATCGTGGACGCGGCCCGCGCGGCCGGGGTGTTCGCGATGGAAGGTCTGTGGTCGCTGTGCACGCCGGCCTGGCAGGCGGCGCTGGCTGATGTCGCCGACGGTCGCATCGGGCGTCTGGAGATGTTCCAGGCGAGCTTCGCCGTCGCGCAGGCCCCGGCGACGATGCCGCGGCTGTTCGAGGCAGCGGCCGGTGGCGGCGCGCTGCTCGATCGCGGTGTCTATCTGCTGGCGCTGGCCCAGGCCGCGCTGGGCGATCTGACCCTGGTGCAGGCGCAGGGGCGCAAGGCTGCGGACGGAACCGACCTGGATGCCGCCCTGCTGCTGCGCAATGCCGACGGCGCCCATGCAATGCTCGACGCCGCGATCGATCGGCTCGGCGCCAACATGGCGGTGCTTTCTGGCAGCCATGGGCGGATCGTCGCGTCGGAGCCGGTCAATGCGCCGCGCAGCATCACCACCAGCCGCCGCGACCCGGCCGCTGCCTTCCATCGCCCGACGGGGATGCCCGGTCTGAAGGCGCGCCTGCTTGGCGGCGTGAAATCCAATCGTCGCATACGCCAGCTGCACGCCGCCTTCGGCGGCGGGACACGCTGGTTCACCAATGGACTGGAAGACGAGATCGTGGAAGTGGAACGCTGCGTGGCCGCCGGCCTGCGGGAAAGCCCGCTGGTGCCGCTGGAACGGTCGGTGCGCACGCTGGAACTGATCGATCAGGCACGGGCGCTTCTCTGACCGGACGGCGGGCTCGGCAGCACCTTCGCCACCGGCCCGCACGCCGCGGCTCAGAAGGTGTAGGCGAGCCCGACCGCGCCGTACCATTGGTTGCGCGACCCCGCGATCCGCACCACCGGCGAATCGGCTGCCTCGTCCAGCATGCGCCGATAGGCCACGCCGCCCACCGCCGACAGGCCGTGCGTCAGATCGCCGGTGAGCGAGACATTGCCCATCGCGCCCAGCGTCCAGTCCTTCCAGCCCTTGCGCGCATTGTAGACCGGCAGGCCGCTGCGGGCGCTGCCGCCGGGCGTCACCCCGAAATAGGTCTGGGCATAGCCGTTACCCATGTAGTTGGCCGACAGATTCAGCAGCACATAGGCCTTGCGGCTGAGCGGGGTGCCATAGTTGATCGACGGCGACACCAGATAGCTTTTGTGCACCGTGCCGACATCGTGGGTGTAGGAAACACCCACCGTCAACTTGTCATAGTCGCTGGTGATCAGCCCCTGCTTACCGACGCCGACGAAGCCGCCGGCCTCGATCGCAGTTTTCACCTTGCCGAGCGCGGCGACCTGCACGTCATCGATGCGCGAGGTGCGGTTGAGATTGAGGTTTACCACCGGGCCGGCCTGGAAGTCCCAACCAGGCCCACTATTGTCTGCGATGAGATCGGCCCAAGCGCGGCCGCCGAGCAGCGCGAAGTTGATGCCCGAGACGCGGCCGCGAACTGCCGGCGCAGCAGTGATCACGCTCTTGTCCGACCCGTCATAGCTCGGCACCACGGCAGCACCGACGCCGACCATCACGGTGTCGCGGGTCAGGTCGGGCGGGGAATCCGGCGCTTCCTGCTGGGCGAAGGCCGGCGCAGCGGCGAACAGCGGGAGCGAGAAAAGGGCGGCGCTCGCCGCGGTACGCAGGAATAACATCAGGCACTCCGGAACAGGATCGAAGGATCAGCACCCCGGAACGCCTGCACGCCCGCGCAGTTCCTAAAGCAGATAGCGCAGCTTCACCTCCTGCCGGTCGCTGCCCCCCTGCAGCGGAAATTGCGCGGCGGAGAAGCGCGGCGGCCCGAAGCCGATTACCGGGTTGCGCGAGAAGCCGAAGCCTTCGCGCGGGATGCCCATGAAGGTGTCGAGCTTGCCGTTGCCGTTCGCGTCGTGAATCACCGCCACGGCATAGTCGCCAGGGGCGAGGCCGCTGAGCCGCAGGGTGCCGTCGGCGGCGGGAATGGTCCGCTTGATCGCGCCGTGCCCGTCGCGGCAATCCGGAAACTGACTGGCGGCCGGCGCGAGGCAGATCTGCAGCAGCCCCCGGGTCGAGCGCAGCTTGGTGAAATCAAGCTCCAGGGTCGCGAGCGGCGCGGCGCTGGTCAGCAGCGGCAACGCGACCAGCGCGAGCCCGGCCCGCTGCAGGATCGAACCGCCCCAACCCCTGGTCCGTCCCGCACAGCCGGTCCCAGAACCGGAAATATAGTCCATAGTTGCACCCATACCGCTCGTGATGGCGCTGGTGATGACTCGCTGTGATCAGCCACGCGCCCAAAGGCCCCCGCCACATCCAGGCTGGGAAGATTTCCCACCCCATGTGATTGGTCACACCCATAACCGTCATGATCGTCAGGACCAAGCCGAGCGCGCCGACATGAATGGGAATCACGAAGACCAGCAGCGGTATCACGATCGCCCCCGACAGCGCCTCGCCCCAGTGGAAGCTCATCGCCGCCCAGGCGGTGGGCGGGCGGCTGGCATGGTGGACGGCGTGGTAGCGGCGGAAAAGCGCCGGCACGTGCATCGCCCGGTGCGTCCAATAGAACCAGGTGTCGTGGAGGAACAGGTACAGGAATACCGAGACCGGCAGGTACCAGAGTGGATAGGCGTGGACATCGGCATAGATCCGCGTCCAGCCTTGCGTCTTCCAGCCCCAGGCGACGATGCCGGCGGGGATGCCATAGACCGCCGCAGAGGCGAGGCTCCAACCGATCTCCCTGCGGATCTGCGAATCGAGACCCGCATAGAGGCCGGGGTGCCGTAGCCGGGTCGCCAGCGCGAAACCCGCCGAGGCTGCGACATAGCGCACCCCCACGATCACGGTCATGGCGATCGCGGAAGCGAAGATGGCGAGGGCGATGTCCATGTCTCCTGCTGCTACGCCTTCGCGGGCAGCGCGGCAATCCAGAGCGAACCGACCGGCCGCGGCCGCCGCCACAGATCCGGGGATAGCGGCGCCTCGGCACTCGTAGTTCTACGAAGATGCCTGGTAATAGAGCGTAATAGCGTCGCGCTTAGGGTGCCCGACCCAGAGAATACAAGGACGGGTCGGGAGAGTTTACCATGAAGTTGCGTTACTGGTTGCTCGCTTTCTGCTCCAGCGGGATGGTGCAGACCGCCTTCGCACAGTCCACTCCGGACGCGCCCAAGCCTTCTACTGCGCAAGTGCCGGAGAAGGAGGTCTTCTCCACGGGCGTTGCCAAGGGTCGCGACCGGCTCGACAGCGCGACGTCGACCAGCGCCTATCGTGCCAGCGAATTCGAGAAGCTTGGGCCGCGCCCGCTCGGCGACATTCTGCGCACCATGCCCGGCCTGCGCGTGGAGAGCGGCATCGGCGAGGGCAACGCCAACTACACGGTCCGCGGTCTGCCGCTGGCGGCGGGCGGATCGAAATACATGCAGTTCCAGGAAGACGGACTGCCGGTGCTCGAGTTCGGCGACTTCTTCAACATCGCCGCCGACGTCTTCATGCGGGCGGACTTCAATGTCGCCGCGATCGAATCGATCCGCGGCGGCTCGGGCTCGACCTTCTCGTCCAATGCGCCCGGCGGCGTGATCAACCTTATTTCGAAGACGGGCGAAGTCGCCGGCGGCGCGGTCCGTCTGACGACCGGCGTGGACTATGGCGAGAAGCGCCTCGACTTCGACTATGGCAGCCCGCTGGGCGGCGGCTGGCGCTTCCATGTCGGCGGCTATTATCGCTCGGGGGAAGGGCCGCGGGACATCGGCTTCACCGGCTTCAAGGGCGGGCAGGTCCGCCTGAACGTGACCAAGCAGTTCGCCAACGGCTATGTGCGCCTGCACGGCAAGTGGCTGGACGATCGCTCGCCCACCTTCGCGCCCTATGCGATCCGCATCACCGGCACCAACGACAATCCCGTCATCGGCGACGTGCCCGGGTTCGACATCCGTCGCGATTCGACGCTGTCTCCCTATATCGGCCCGGTGATCACGCTGGACGGCGAGAACAAGCTGCAGCGCTTCCCCGTCGCCAACGGCATGCACCCCACCTCCAAGTCGATCGGGCTGGAGGCGCAGTTCGATATCGGCGGCTTCACGCTGTCGAACCGCACGCGCTATGCGAAGAACAGCGGTGACTTCAATCGCGCCTTCCCCTCCAGCATCACCACGGTCGCGGCACTCGCCGCCTCCCAGGGGGGCGCCGGCGCTACCGCGCGCTACGCGACCGGCCCCAATGCCGGCCAGCTCATTTCCACCACCACGCCGATCAACGGCAACGGTCTGCTGATGTTCTCCTACATCTCGCAGACCCGCGCCCGGTCCCTCGACAATTTCACCAATGATTTCCGCGCGACGCGCGTGTGGAAGCTGGGCCGCGGCGACCTGACCGTCACCGGGGGCCTCTACAAGGCGAACCAGCAGCTGCACACCCAGTGGCTCCACACCGCGATCAACACCGATGTCGCGGGCGGCGGGCGAACGGCGATGGTCGACATCTTCAACGCGGCCGGGGTGGCGCAGACGCTGGGCGGCTATTACGCGTTCAGCCGCAACGGCAGCAAGTTCCGCCGCATCTTCGACGTCTCCTACGACATTCTCGCGCCGTACGGGTCCGTCAATTACCATGTCGGCAAGATCTCGATCGGCGGCAGCGTCCGCTATGATCGCGGGCGGGTGCGCGGGCAGCTGTTCGGCGCCGATCTGGGCGGCAACCGCAACGGCGTGGTCCGCTACGACGTCAATGGTGACGGCGTGATCTCGCCCGCGGAGACCCGCGTCGCCTTCCTGCCGCTCGATGCGCCGGCGCCGGTGAACTATGATTACGGCTATTGGAGCTATTCGAGCGGCATCAACTACCGCGTCGCCGAGCCGTTCTCGGTGTTCGCGCGCTACAGCCGCGGTGCCCGCGCCAATGCCGACAAGATCTTGTTCACGCCCGCGGTGAGCGCCACCACCGGCGGGGTGCCCGATCCGACCGACAAATATGACGAGGTTCGCCAGCTCGAGGGCGGCTTCAAGTTCCGCAAGGCCGGCGCGACGCTCAACGTCACCGCCTTCCGCGCGACGGCGGACGACCATAACGTCCTCAACGGATCGGCCAACCAGACGATTCGCAGCTATCGCGCCACCGGCGTGGAGATGGAGGGCGGCTATCGCCACGGCATCTTCAGCATCACCGCCGGCGCCACCTATACCAAGGCGAAGATCACCCGGGACAAGCTCGATGCCGCGCTGACCGGCAAGGAACCGCGCCACCAGCCGACCTGGACGCTGGAGGCGACGCCGCAGATCGAACTGCGCCAGGCAACGCTGGGCGCCAATGTCGTGACCATCACTGGGAGCTACGCGCAGGACAGCAACCTCCTGCGCATGCCAGGGTTCACGGTGGTCAACGCCTTCGCGCTGATCCGGCCGATCCGCAACGTGGAGCTGATGGTCAACGCCAGCAACCTGTTCGACCAGCGCGGCTTCTTTGAATTCAACCAGAGCGAGGTGCCGGCGAACGGCATCGGCTGGGGCCGCTCGGTCAATGGCCGGACGGTGTCGGTTTCGGCGAAATACAGCTTCTGACGCACCGGTGAAGGAGGCGCCGGCCGGGCCGGCGCCTCCCTGCCCGCGGTCAGGCGAGCGCGCGCTTTCCCGCGCGGCGACGCAGCGCCGCGCCGGCGAGGCCGAAGCCGCCGATCAGCATCGCCCAGGCGGCCGGCTCGGGCACCGCGCTCGGCGCCAGCGTGGCGGTAAGCGTCAGGTCGTCGATCGCCAGGCCATGGTCCGAACCGCCGACGTCGCGATCGGTCCAGCGGATCGCGAAGCCGCTGCCGTCGGCGATCTGCAGGTTGGCGATCGTGGCGCTGATGGCCTTGCGATTGCTTGCGTCATTGCCGACCAGCGCGCTGCTCGCGCTGCCCGAGCCGGTGCCGTTCTTGATGCTGGCGAAGTCGAGCGCGTCAAACGCCGTCCAGGTGCCGTTGGTCAGCGACGTAGCGTTCAGCGAATATTCGAAGTCGAGCGTATCGCTGCGCGCAGTGCCCAGGCGCCACTGCTCGCCGAAATAATCGAGCGTGATCGACTGAATCGCGCTGCCCAGCATGTTCGTGAAGAAGGCGCCGAACAGGATCGGAGTCGCGTTGCTTGAAGTCACGCTGCCGAGCGCGCGCTCGCTGCCGGAACCGAAGGCATAAGCCGTACCGGCATTGGCATTGGTCGTCGCATAGGCGTCGTCCCTGCCCGCGGTGTTGCCGCCAGTCTCGTCAAGCTTCCAGCCGGTCGGCAGCGCGTCGCTGGTGCCGCTGGTCGCCAGCGTGTTGAAATCCTGCGTGTAGGTCTTGGTCGACAGCGCGACCTGGGCCTGCGCGACGGGCGCGCCGATCAGCGTGGCGACGGCAAGAGCCGCGCCAAAAAGCTTATTCTGCATTGCTTTGGTTCCCCTACTTCACAAACCGCGAGCGCGGTTGCCTTGGCGTAAGGCGGAAGTGTGCAAGCCGTGTGACGATAGTTAAAAGAAAATGAACGGCTTGGCCTGCGCCGGAGCGCCCGCCGCCCGCGACCGTTTCGATGCCTGCCCCTCAATGGCGGGGTTCCCACACCCCCGGGCTTGGGCTAGGCGACGGCCATGCCTTCAACCATCAGTTGTGACGTCGCCATTGTCGGCGGCGGCCTTGCCGGCGGGCTTATCGCGCTGGCAATCCGGAAGAAGAAACCCGATTGCACCGTCCGGCTGATCGAAGGCTCGGCGCGGATCGGCGGCAATCACCTCTGGTCGTTCTTCGCCGACGATATTGCACCCGAGCATCGCTGGCTGGCCGCGCCGCTGATCTGCCATGGCTGGAACGGCTATGACGTCGCCTTCCCGGCGCATAGCCGTACGCTGCCCGGCCGCTATTACTCGGTCGAGTCGGAGCATTTCGATCGCGTGGTGCGCGAAGCGCTGGGGCCGAAGGGCCTGCTGCTCGGTCGCGAGGCGGCGGACATCACTCCCAACGCCGTGGCGCTCGCCGACGGCGATCTGGTCGAGGCCGAAGGCGTGATCGATTGCCGCGGCGTCGGCGATACCAGCGCGCTCCAGCTCGGCTGGCAGAAATTCCACGGCGCCGAACTCGCGCTCGCCGCGCTCAACACGGTGCCGCGACCGCTGATCATGGACGCGACCGTGCCGCAGATCGACGGCTATCGCTTCGTCTATTGCCTGCCGTTCAGCCCGACGCGGATGTTCGTCGAGGATACCTATTACAGCGACACGCCGTCGCTCGACATCCTCGCCACGGGCGACCGGATCGAGGCCTATGCCGATGCGGCAGGCTGGCAGGTCGATCGCGTGCTGCGCGAGGAAGTAGGCAGTCTGCCCGTCGCGATGGGGGGCGACCATAGCGCCTATTGGGCCGCCGGCGGGCGCGGCATTGCCAAGGCGGGAATGAAGGCCGGGCTGTTCCACCCCATGACCGGCTATTCCTTCCCCGACGCAATCCGTACCGCCGCAGTCATCGCCGAGGCCAAGGACTATTCGGGCGAGGCGCTGCACCAAATGCTATATGGCTATTCGCGCGGGCTATGGCGCAAGCGCGGCTTCTATCGCATGCTCGCCGCGATGTTGTTCAAGGCGGCCGAACCCGAGGAGCGCTATCGCGTGCTGGAACGATTTTACCGTCTGGATGCAGGATTGATCCAGCGCTTCTACGCCGCGCAGTCGACCTGGGGAGACCGCCTTCGCGTGCTCTCGGGCAAGCCGCCGGTGCCGATCGGCCGCGCCCTCTCCGCGATCTGGAACCGCTGATGCGCCGCGCAGTCGTGATCGGCGCCGGGTTCGGCGGGCTCGCCCTTGCCATCCGCCTTCAGTCGGCCGGGGTGGATACCACCGTCATCGAGGCGCGCGATAAGCCCGGCGGCCGCGCCTATTATTGGGAGCGCGACGGCTTCACCTTCGACGGCGGCCCGACCGTGATCACCGATCCGGATGCGCTCAAGGAGCTGTGGCGCCTGTCGGGCCACGATATTTCGGAAGACGTGACGCTCAAGCCCGTCACGCCCTTCTACCGCCTGTCCTGGCCGGACGGGACGACCTTCGACTATACCAATGACGATGGTGTGCTGGCGGGCGAGATCGCCAAGCTCGATGCCAGCGACATCGCCGGCTATCGTCGCTTCCTCGATTATTCCGAGCGGGTCTATCAGGAAGGCTATGTGAAGCTGGGCGCCAAGGCGTTCCTCGACTTCAAGTCGATGCTGAAGGCGGCGCCTGCGCTGATGCAGAACCAGGCCTGGCGATCGGTCTATTCGGTCGTCGCCGGTTATGTGAAGAACGAGAAGCTGCGCGAGGCGCTGTCGTTCCACACGCTGCTCGTCGGCGGCAACCCGATGGCGACCAGCAGCATCTACGCGTTGATCCACAAGCTGGAGCGCGACGGCGGCGTCTGGTGGGCCGAGGGCGGCACCAACCGGCTGATCGCGGGCATGGTCACGCACTTCGAGCGGCTGGGGGGCATGGTGCGGATCGGCGATCCGGTCGACGAGATCCTGACGCTGGGCGACCGTGTCGTCGGCGTGCGCACGCACAGCGGCTTTGAGGTCGAAGTGGATGCGGTGGCGAGCAACGCCGACATCGTTCACAGCTATCGCGACCTGCTGCGCAACTCGCGCAGCGCACGGCGGACGACCAGCCGGCTGGTCAACAAGCGGTTTTCGCCCTCGCTGTTCGTGGTGCATTTCGGACTGCGTGGCACCTTCCCGAACATCCCGCACCACATGATCCTGTTCGGGCCGCGCTATAAGGGCCTGCTCGACGACATCTACACCAACGGCGTGGTGAGCGAGGACTTTTCGCTCTATCTCCACCATCCCAGCGCCTCGGACCCGAGCATGGCGCCGGAGGGCCATTCGACCTTCTACGCGCTGGCGCCGGTGCCCCATCTGGGCAAGTTCCCGGCAGACTGGAACGAGGTGGGGCCGATTCTCGAAGCGCGGATTCTCGCCGAGGTGCAGCGCCGGCTAATCCCGGATCTGGCCGAGCGCATCGTCACCAAGTTCCACTATGCGCCGACCGATTTCCGCGACGATCTGGCGGCGCATCACGGATCGGGCTTCAGCCTGGAGCCGATCCTCACGCAGAGCGCCTGGTTCCGCGTGCACAATCGTGACGATGCAATTTCGAACCTGTATTTCGTCGGCGCGGGCACGCATCCGGGCGCGGGCATCCCCGGCGTGGTGGGGAGTGCCAAGGCGACGGCAGAGCTGATGCTGGGCGAGATGGCCTGAATGGGCTTTAGCCCCTCCCCTTCAGGGGAGGGGTTGGGGTGGGGCCGTGTCTCGCAGAGACCAAGCTGCGTTCTGGAATCCCTCCACCCCCAAACCCCTCCTCCAAGGAGGAGGGGCTTAAGATCAGGGCTCTCCCTCCCCGCCGAAACACGCTATCAGCCCCGCCACAGGAGCATCAAATGAAGCGTATCGCTGTCTATTGCGGCTCGGCCAGCCCGGCCGATCCCGTCTATATCGAAGCCGCCCGCGCCCTCGGCCGCACGCTCGCCGAGCGCGGCATCGGCGTTGTCTATGGCGGCGGCCGGCTGGGACTGATGGGCGCGGTGGCCGATGCGGCGCTCGAGGCCGGCGGCGAAGTGATCGGCGTTATTCCCACCCTGCTGGTCAATGCCGAGGTCGCGCATCGCGGGCTTACCGCCCTCGAAGTCTGCGAGACGATGCACGAGCGCAAGGCGCGCTTCACCGAACTGGCCGACGGCTTCGTCAACCTGCCCGGCGGCACCGGCACGATGGACGAATTGTGGGAAGCGATGAGCTGGGCGCAGCTCGGCTATCACCAGGATCCGATCGGCCTGCTCAACATCGCCGGCTATTACGACAAGCTGGTCGAATTCTGGGAGCATATGGGAACGGTAGGCTTCGTCCGCCCGCAGCATCAGAGCCTGCTCCTCGTCGACACCACGATCGACGGGCTGCTCGCCAAGATGGCCGCGGCCCAGCCGGTGGTACCGATCGCCCAGTTACGGCGCGAGCAGCTGTAATGCGCTATCCCGGCCGCGACGCGATCGTCGCGACCGCGGGCGAATCGATCGCTCGCGGCTCGCGCAGCTTCGCCGCCGCGAGCAAGCTGTTCGATCGCGAGACCCGCGAGCGCGCCTGGCTGCTCTACGCCTGGTGCCGCCGCTGCGACGATATCGCAGACGGGCAGGATCATGGCCATGGCATGACGATCGTCGAGGATCCGCAGGCGCGGCTGGCCGAGATACGCGAACGCACGGCGGCCGCGCTTGCCGGCGAATGGGTCGGCGACGCGGCGTTCGACGCGCTGCGGATCGTCGCCGCGGAAACCCGCATGCCGCACCGCTTCGCCTGGGACCTGATCGACGGCTTCGCGCTCGATGCCGAAGGCTGGCGGCCGCAAAGCGAGGACGATCTGCTGCGCTACTGCTACCATGTGGCGGGCGTGGTCGGCTGCATGATGGCGGTGGTGATGGGCGTCGCGCCCGAGGACGAGGCGGTGCTCGACCGCGCTTGCGATCTGGGCCTCGCCTTCCAGCTTGCCAACATCGCCCGCGACATCGGCGAGGATGCGGCGGCCGGGCGCTGCTACCTGCCCGCCGATTGGCTGGCCGAAGTCGGGCTGACGCCGGCGAACCCGCTGGCAGACCCCGCTGCGCTCGCCATCCTCGGCACGCGGCTCGCCGATCGCGCGGAAGCCTATGAGATCAGCGCGCGCGGCGGCGCTGCTGCGCTGTCGTTCCGCTCGGCCTGGGCGGTGCTGGCGGCCGCAGACATCTATGGCGGCATTGCCCGCAAGGTCCGGACGCGCGGCGCCAAGGCCTGGGACAGCCGCACCACCACCTCGGGCGGCGAGAAGCTGGCGGCGATCACCCGGGCCTGGGGCGCAGCCCGCAAGCGCGCGCCCAGCCCACGCCCCGCAGGCCTGTGGACGCGCCCGCGCTGAGGCGCCGCCCTACCCCCCGTTCAGCGCATTGATCGCCGCATGCACGCGTGCCTCGATCTCCCGGCGGGGCAGGCCGGCGGGAATCGGCTCGCCGAAACGGAAGACGATCTCGCCCTTGTGCATCAGCCCCTTGCGCGGCCAAACGCGGCCGCTCCGCACCGCGACCGGCACCACCGGCAAGTCGAGCGCCCGGTAGAGCCCGGCAAAGCCCGAGCGCAGCGGCGGCGCCTCGCCGGGCGGTACCCGGGTGCCCTCCGGGAAGATCAGCACCGAGCGCCCGGTCGCCCGCGCCTTTTTTGCCGCACGCATCATCGAGCGCAGCGCCGCCGCATTGGCCGCGCGATCGACCACGATGGTGCCGTAGCGCTGCGCCGCCCAGCCCCAGAGCGGAATGCGGGTCAGCTCGCGCTTCATCACCGTCGCCGGAGCGCGCAGCATCCGGGTCAGCTCCAGCGCCTCGAAATAGCTTTCATGCTTGCCGGCGAACAGCATCTGCCCCTCCGGCACATGGCCTTCGATGCGAAGCCGTGCGCCGATGATCGTCCGCACCAGCCATTGCAGCTGCCACGCCCAGCAATTGGCATGTGCGCGCAACACGCGCGTCCCGAACAACGCCGCGACCGGAGCCAGCGACACCATCACGATCGACATGGCGTAGAAGAAAATCCGGAAAACCCACGTCCGCAGTGCGTCCATCAATCGACCCCCAGCAGGAGCGCCCCCCGGCGCACCAGATATTTGTGATATTCGCGCAGCAGCATCCGCCAGCCGGGGCGGCTCGGCACCCCGTCGCCGAGGATCGTCACGCCCTGCAGCACGTGGTGCAACTCCAGCCGCGCCCGTGCCATGTGCCAGTCGGAGGTGACCAGCCGGACGCTGCGATAGCCATGTTCGTGTACCCATCGCCCGGTCTCGTCGGCATTGGAGCGGGTATCCACCGCCTCGTGGCCGAGATCGACGCAGCAGCGGAACAGCGCGCGATCGGCGGGGAATTGCGCCGCCAGTTCGCGCGGCCGCACATCGGGGTTCACCCCGCTAACGAGCATCCGCCGCGCATCCTCGCGACGCAGCGCGTCGAGCCCGCGCTGGATTCGTCCCGGCCCGCCGGTCAGCACCACCACCGCATCGGTGCGATGCGCGCCGAGCGGTCGCCCCAGGTTGAACAGGAACAGCGCAAAGCCCACCGCCCAGGCCAGGGAGAGCAGGACGAGGAGGAAGAAGAAACGCCGGATCACAGCTTGCGCCCCAGCGTGTGCAGCACGGTCAGCCGCGTCGCCACGGTCGCGAGCAGCGCGAAGCCGATCGGCAGCAGCAGCAGCAGCGTCCAGTCGACGGCCGCCAGCGTCGCTCCGCCCAGCACCTCGGACCCGGTGAGCGCCAGCTTGGTCTGGAACAACGCCACCAGCGCCAGCGCCGCCAGCGTGCCGATCACGCCGCCGAGCAGCGTATCGCGCGCGATCCGGCGCTGGAGCAGGCGCGCCACCTGGCGATCGGTCGATCCGAGCATGTGCAGCACGTCGATGGTATCGCGATGCGTGTCCAGCCCCGCGCGCGCGACGAGCAGCGCGACGCCCGCCGTGGCCGCCGCGATCACCAGCACCAGCCCGATCGCCACCCAGAACAGCGCGGCCAGCAGCCCGCGCACCGGCGACAGCCAGCGCGCGCTGCCGTCCACCCGCGCGGCGGGTGCCACCCGGCGCGCGGCGGCCGCCACCTGCGCCGCCACGCCGGGCCCGGCAGTCACGTCGATCAGCACCGGCATCGGCAGCTCCGGATCGAGCCCGGCATCGCCCAGCCAGGGCTTGAGCAGCGCAGCCAGCTTGGCACGGTCCGCTTCCCGAACGCGGGTCACACCCGGCACCTTGCCGATCGCCGTGACCAGCGCCTTTGCCCGCGCATCCCGCACGCCCGCATCGGGCTCGACCAGCTGCACGGTCAACTGCCCGGCGAGTTGCCGGTCGATCCCGCCCGCCGAGCGGGCCACGCCCAGTCCCAGCGCACCGGACAGCACGGTCAGGAACAGCATGATCGCCATGATCCCCGCCATCACCCAGCTGCGCTGCCCCTCGCCGAGAAGGCGCAGATCGATCGCGGCGCGCTGCCGGAAGCCGTTCATGCGCCCCCCGGCGGATGGCGGAGCAGGCCGCTGGGATCGACCAGCCGCCCCTTTTCGACCCGCATCAGCTGCGCGCGCGGAATGCGGCCGATCAGGTGCAGGTCGTGCGTCGCGACGACGATGGTGGTGCCAAGCCGATTGAGCGCCTCGAACAGATGCAGCAGCCGTTCGGCCATGTCGGCATCGACGTTGCCGGTCGGTTCGTCGGCGACGAGGATCTCGGGCCGGGCGATCACCGCGCGGGCGATGGCGATGCGCTGCTGCTCGCCGCCCGAAAGCGTCGGCGGCTTGGCGGTGACACGCGCGCTCAGCCCCACCCATGCCAGCATTTCGAGCACCGGCGCCTCGATCTCGCTCTCGCGCACGCCCGCCACGCGCAGCGGCAACGCAACATTGTCATAGGCGGAAAGCTGGGGGAGCAGGCGGAAGTCCTGGAACACCACGCCGATGCGGCGGCGAAAGCCCGGCAGCCGGTGCCGCGGCAGCGCGCCCGCATCCTCGCCGAACAGCCGCACCGCGCCGCGTGTCGGCCGCTGGGCGAGATAGAGCAGCTTGAGCAGCGAGGTCTTGCCGGCGCCGCTCGGCCCCGTGAGGAAATGGAAGCCGCCGGCCGCCAGCGTGAAGCTCACGTCCGACAGCGTCTCCGGTCCGGTCCCATAGCGCAGGCCGACATTCTCGAAGTGCACGATGTTGCCCATGCGCCGTGCGGCCCGGCCTCCTGTTCGCGGTGATACCGGTCCGCCATCGCACAGGCCCCGATATGGCTCAAGCCGCCGCCCGTCCCAAGCCGCTTGCTGGCCCGAATCGGCCCCGCTAGACTCGCCCGTCCGTCGCGTCTCGGGCGGGTACCAGGGGGTTTGGGCATGATCTTGGAGTGCAGCCAGTGCGGGTCGCGCTACGAAGTACCGGATTCGGCGATCGGCCCCGACGGGCGGACGGTCCGCTGCGCGAACTGCAAGCATAGCTGGTTCCAGTCGGGCGCACCGCTCGAACGCACCGCGACCGCGCCCGCTCCAGCAGCCGCACCTGAGCCGGAACCCGAAGCCGCGCCGCTCCCGCCACGCAGCTTCGCCATGGCCGAGCCGGCGCCGGAGCCGGATCCGCAGCCGGAATATGACCCCTTCGACGAGCCTGCGCCGAAAAAACGCAGCGGCATCCGCTGGACGATCGCCGCGCTGGTCGCGCTCGTATCGGTGGTGCTGGGCGCCGCCGCGCTGCTCTACTGGAAGGCGCCGCAGGTGCTGACGCAGCTCGGCCTGCCGATCGGCACGAACAACGCGTTGGTGTTCAGCGAAAAGAATGTCGCGCTGCAGGCGCGTACCGACGGCAGCAAGCTGTTCATCGTCTCCGGCAAGGTGCTCAACGACACCGGCGCAGCACAGCACGTGCCTGACATCCGCATCCAGCTGCTCGATGCCGAGCGCCACGAAGTCTATAGCTGGCGGATTACCCCACCGCTCCGCACGCTCGCCCCGCAGGCCGGATTCGAGTTCAACGGCGCCAAGGTCGACGTGCCGAGCGGCGCCAAATCGGTGAAGCTCAGCTTCGTGAGCGAACTCGACGGGTGACGACGCGCAGACGCGCGCCGTCGAGCAGCGCCGCCGCGACCATCCCCAGGCCCGAGGCGAGCACCAGCGCCTGCGCACCCCACCCCGCCTGAACCAGCCACAGGCCCAGTCCGCCGGTCACCACGAAAAAGGCCAGGATGCCGTTGATGCCGGCCGCCACCTGGTCGCCGAGCGAGCGCAGCGCATAGACGAACACCACCTGCACCCCGTCGAACAGGATGAACGGGGCCCAGAGCAGCAGCATCGTCGCGGCCAGCGCATGGACGTCGGCGGGCGCGGGGAAGCGCGCCACCACCAGCATCGGCATGAAGATGAGCGCCAGCGCCAGCAGGCCGGTCGCCAGCGCGGCCAGCCCGGCGGCGATGCCCGCGCGTGACCCCGCTGCCTGCGGCACGCCCTCGCCCACCGCGTTGCCGACGCGCACCCCCGCCGCCGATCCCAGGCCCAGCGCTACCGCGAAGGTGACGTTGTGGATCGAGAAGACGATCTGGAAGGCATGGGCGGTATTCTCGCCCAGCTGGGTCGACAAGGCGATCAGGATCGAGAAACCGACCAGTTCCAGCCCCGAGGCGATCGCCGGAACCATGCCGAACCGGGCCAGTGCCCAGGCGCCGCGCCAGGTCTCCGCCCGCCCCCAGTCGCCGAGCAGCCGCACCCCGCGTGCCTCGGCGCGGGGCAGCGTCCAGGCGGCGGCGAGCATGCCGATCGCGCCGAAGGCCGAGGCGATCGCGGTCGCCGCCGCCGCGCCGATCGCCCCCAGCGCGGGAAAGCCCCAGGCGCCGGTCGCCAGCAGCCAGGCGAGCAGACCGTTGATCGGCAGCACGGCCAGGTTGACCACGGTCACGCGCGCCGGCCGGCTCACCCCTTCAAGGAAAAAGCTCGTCGCGATGGTGACGAGCTGAAACGGATAGGCTAGCGCCATCACCTGCACCACCGGCGCCGTCGCCGACACCAGTTCGGGCGCAACACCCACGCCGGCAAGCAGCGGCGCTGCGAAACCCATCAGGATGGCCATGCTGGCCACGCCGAGCAGCAGGGCGAGCAACAGCCCTTCATGCAGCACCCGCCCGGTCTGCCGCAGATCGCCTGCGCCGTCGGCCCGCGAGACATGGACGAGGATGCCGGTGAGCGCCCCCAGCCCCATCACGATTCCCGGAAAGGTAATCGTTCGGCTCGCGCCGAGCGCGGCCACCTGGTGCGTACCGGCCAGGCCTACCACCACGACGTCGGTCACGTGCAGGATCGTCCAGTTCAGGCTGGTGAGCATCACCGGCCAGGCCAGCGCGAGGAGGCGGCGCGTTTCGGCGGCGAGCGGCGTAGCGACGGACATGGCGCGGGGCATAGGCGCAAGCGTCGCGCCAAGAAAGCTGCACATCATGGGTTGCCAGTCCCGATTCGCTTTGCTAGGGGCCGCTGCCTTACCAGCCGCTGGTATGAAAATGCCGGCGGAAATTCACGTGCGGTCGTGGCGGAACTGGTAGACGCGCAACGTTGAGGTCGTTGTGGCCGAAAGGCCGTGGAAGTTCGAGTCTTCTCGACCGCACCATGAATAAGACAAATGGGGGCTCCGGCCCCCATTTTCGCATCTGCGCAACGGACGCGACAATTTATCCGATAATCCGGCACAGTTTTGCGACATGTGCGTCGTACCCGATTGATGGACGAGCGGGCCTGCGGGCCCGCTTGTGATTCGAACAAGGGACGGAGCAACGATGAAGCGACTGGGGACCACCCTGGCAGGACTGTTGGCAGGCGTATCGCCGCTGGCGGCGCAGGCACAGACGGCGACGCCGGCGGCACAGTCGGGCGGTCGCCCCGCCCAGACTCAGCCCGCCGCACCAGCCCAGGAAGATCCCTATACCGACGAGATCGTCGTCACCGCCAGCGAGCCGCGCGGCGCGGTAAAGGGTGATATTCCGCCCGAGATCCAGCTCAACCAGGCCGATATCCGCGCCTATGCCGTTTCCTCGGTCGCCGACCTGCTGACCGAGCTTGCCCCGCAGACGGGCAGCGGGCGCGGCAGCGGCCGGCCGGTGGTGCTGCTCAACGGCCGCCGTATCTCCAGCTTCGCCGAAATCCGCGACCTGCCGACCGAGGCGATCGAGCGCGTCGACATCCTTCCCGAGGAGGTCGCGCTCAAGTTCGGCTATTCGGCCGACCAGCGCGTGGTGAACTTCGTGCTGCGCGAGCGCTTCCGCGCGCTGACCACCGAATTGCAGGGCGGCGCACCGACCGAGGGCGGCAACAGCACCCAGCAGGTCCAGGCCGATATCCTCAAGATCAATCGCGATCGCCGCGTCAATCTGGACGTGAAGTATCAGGGCAATTCGGCGCTGCTCGAAAGCGAGCGCAACGTACTGCCCACCTTCAACGACGGCAGCGGTGTCAACCAGGCGCCCTATCGCACATTGGTCGCCCCCAGCCAGGACCTCAACATCAACGGCAGCTATGCGCGCAACCTGAGCGAGAAGGTCGGCGCGACGGTCAACGGCACGCTTGAAGTGCAGCAGAGCGAGGCGCTGCGCGGGCTGGCCGTGTCGCAGACGGCGGCACCGCTCGCGCTTTCCGGCGATCCCAGCCCGCTGACCGCGAGCAGCCGCACGATCACCGCGCATCTCGGCACCACGCTCAACGGCGACGAGCTGCCGTTCAGCAACGCCTGGAGCTGGTCGCTGACCGGCAATTATGATCGCGTGGAGAGCAAGACGATCACCGATCGCGGCTTCGATTCGCTCGGTGCCGCGCGCCCGGCCGATCGCGGCAACTCGACGTCGAATGTCGGTGCGGTCGATGCGCTGCTCCGCGGGCCGCTGTTCAAGCTGCCGGCGGGCGACGTCTCCACCGCGCTGCGGATCGGCGGCAGCGTCAGCGGGTTTGACAGCACCGCGTTCCGCAACGGGCTGACAACCGACGCCTCGCTGTCGCGCAACATTGCCAGCACCCAGCTGAACATCGACCTGCCGATCGCCAGCCGCCGCCGCGACGTGCTCCAGCCGCTCGGTGACCTGACGATCAACGGCAACGTCGCCGTCCAGCATCTGTCGGATTTCGGCACGCTGACCACCACCGGCTACGGCGTGAACTGGTCGCCGTTCAAGCCGGTGCGGCTGCTCGCCTCCTGGACCGATGCCGAGGATGCGCCGACCACCACCCAGCTCGGCGGCCCGCTGATCACCAGCCCGAACACCCGCGTGTTCGATTATCGCACCGGCCAGACGGTGACGATCACCACGATCACCGGCGGCAACCCCGCGCTTCAGGCCGAGAAGCGCCATGTCATGAAGCTGGGGCTGGAACTTCGCCCGTCGGAGAAGACCGATCTGTCGATCCGCGCCGACTATGTGACGAGCCGCATCCGCAACGACATCGCCACCTTCCCTGCCGCCACGGCAGCCATCGAGGCGGCTTTCCCCGATCGCTTCGTCCGCGATCCCGATGGCGATCTGGTCAGCATCGACAATCGCGCGGTGAACTTCGCCGAGAACAACACCAAGCAGCTGCGCTGGGGCTTCAACCTTTCGATACCGATCAAGTCCTCGCTCGAGAAGAAGATCGCCGCGATGCGCGCCCAGCGCGAGAAGGAGCGCGCCGATGCGATCGCCGCGGGGAAGCCGCTGCCGGCGGAAGGCCAGGCACGGCTGTTCGGGCAGGGCCAGAACGGCCAGCGGCCGCCGGGGGGCGGCAGCCTGTTCGGCGCGCCGCCCGCACGGCCGGCGGGCGCGGCGCCGGGCGGCGGCGGCCCGGGTGGAGGCGGCGGGTTCCGCGGCCGTGGCGGACCCAACGGCGCGCTGGCCGGCCGGATGCAGTTCAGCCTCTACCATACCTGGTACTTCAAGAATCAGATCAAGATCCGGGACGGCGTGCCGATCCTCGACCTGCTGAACGGCGACGCGGCGGGCAATGCAGGCGGCCAGCCGGCGCACCAGATCGATGCGCAGGCGGGCATCACCAAGGACGGCGTGGGCGTGCGGCTCGGGTTCAAATGGCAGAGCAGCACCAGCGTCTTCACCGGGCTGAACAACACCAACCGCCTCGACTTCGGTGATCTGGGGACGTTCAACCTGCGCGTCTTCGCGGACCTCGGCCGCCAGATCAAGCTGGTGCGCGCCCATCCGTGGCTGCGCGGCACACGCGTTAGCCTGGGGGTTTCCAACATCCTCAACACCCGCCAGCGGGTGACCGACCAGACCGGCGCGGTGCCGCTCAACTACCAGCCGGATCTGCTCGATCCCACGGGTCGCGCGGTGACCCTCAGCATCCGCAAGCTGTTCTTCTGAGCGCGCGAGGCGCGGCGCCGGTTGCGCGCCGCGCCCGCCTGGCCCATCACCCGGTACAAACCGAACGGGGGATGGCGAATGAAGCGTGGGTTGCTGCTGGCGGCATGGGCCGCGGCGAGCGTGCTGGCGGTGCCGGCACAGGCACAGGTGAATGCGGACTGGGTCCGCGCGCACGAGATCTTCCTTGCCGGCGACGGGCTGCGCGGCCGCGGCAGCGCGACGCCGGACGAGGCGATCGCCGCCGCCTATGTCGCGGCACAGTTCCGCGGCTTCGGCCTGCAGCCGGCGCCCGGCATGGACGGCTATCTCCAGAAAGCCGAGATCGTCCGGCTCAGGCTCAAGGCGCCGATCACCCTCACCGCCAATGGTGCGACGGTGCCCGGCGCCGTGCTCCTGGCCGGCGATGGTCAGGGCAGCGAAGGCGTGGCGCGACTCACCCCGGCCAAGGCGATGTCGAAAATGGCCCCCGCCCCCGTGATGCTGGTGACGGGCGACATGCCGGCGATGCAGCTCTATCGCATGGCACGGGCGCTCAAGAGCCCGCGGCTGCTGCTGATCCGCGAGAGTGCGGACACGCAGGCGATGGTCCAGGCGCTGCACGGCGAACCCCGCCTGCCCGGCGGGCTGCGCGGGATACCGCAAGAGCCCAGCCCCTCGATCGTCGTCCTACCGGCGGCCACCTTCGACGCGCTGGCCGCGCAGAAGGACGCGAAGATCCGCCTGACCGTACCGGTCGAAGAAAAGGTCGCCACCACCACCAATGCGATCGGCTGGCTGCCGGGCACCGATCCGAAGGCCGGCGTCCTGCTGCTCAGCGCCCATCTCGACCATCTCGGCGTCCAGCCCGACGGCACGATCATGCACGGCGCCAATGACGATGCCTCGGGCACCACCGCGGTGCTCGAGCTCGCCCGCACGCTGGCCGCCAAGGGTAGACCCAAGCGCGGCATCCTGTTCGTCGCCTATGGCGCGGAGGAGATCGGCGGCTATGGCTCGGCCTATTTCGGCGCGCACCCGCCGGTGCCGCTCGACCAGATCGTCGCCAATGTCGAGATCGAGATGATCGGCGCGCAGGATCCCAAGCTGCCCGCCGGCACGATGATGATGACCGGGTTCGAACGCTCGACGCTGGGCGAGACGCTCAAGAGCCATGGCGCGCTGATCGCCGCCGATCCCTATCCCGAGCAAAACTTCTTCCAGCGTTCGGACAATTATGCGCTCGCGAAGAAGGGCGTCGTCGCCCACACCATCTCGGGCTGGGCGGTGGTGCCGACCTATCACAGCAAGGACGATACGGTGGCGAACATCGACATCGCCTTCATGACCAAGGCGATCCAGTCGCTGGTCGAGCCGCTCCACGCGCTCGCCAACAGCGACGCCAGGCCGGAATGGAAGCCCGGCGGCAAGCCCGAATGACGGCCCCAAGCTGGCGCCCGGCGCCGGCTTGCTCTAGCGAGGGTTCATGCACACGCCTCATATCGTCGCGCTGGGGGGAACGCTGCGCGCCCAGTCCAGCACCGGCCGCCTGCTCGCCGCCGCCCTCGCCCGCGCCGAGGCGCGCGGCGCGCGCACCACGCTGCTCACCGGACCGGACATCGTCTTCCCGCATTACGAACCCGAACATGGCGAGAGCGACGCCAAGGTGATCCGCTTCGTCGAGGCGCTGCGCACCGCGGACGCGGTGATCATCGGGTCGCCCGGCTATCACGGCACGCTCTCCGGGCTGGTGAAGACCGCGCTCGATTATGTCGAGCTGCTCAGCCGCGACGCGCGGCCCTATTTCGACGGGCTGCCGGTGGGCCTGATCGCCACCGCGGCCGGCTGGCAGGCCTCGGTCGCGACGCTGCAGGCGCTACGCACCATCACCCACGCGCTGCGCGGCTGGCCGACGCCGATGGGGATCGCGGTCAACACGGTGGAGACGCCGGACGTCGAGACGCACTGCCAGGCGGGGCTCGACGTGATGGTGGGCCAGATCTTCGCTTTTCTGAAGCGCTGAGGCGCGGGAAGGCGCCACCAGCCGTCATTGCGGCGCCCGCCGGAATCCATTGAAGTCACCGTCTCGGCTCGAGCTGCAACGGCGTGGCGAACGGATCCCGGCGTTCGCCGAGATGGCGGCCTTGGGGTCCGCTACTCGAACCAGTGCCGGTGCGCGAAATAGCCGGCGATCCCCAGCGACATCGTCACGCACATCCCCACCACGCCCCAGAAGGCCCAGGGCTCGTGCGCGAAGGGAATGCCGTCCACGTTCATCCCGAGCAGCCCGGTGAGGAAGGTCAGCGGCAGGAACACCATCGCGACGATCGCGATCACCAGCGAGCGCTGGTCGAGCAGCTCGCCCCGCAGGTCGGTGAGCGTTTCGTGAGTCAGCGCGGCGCGCTCGCGGATGCTCTCCACTTCCTCCGCCATGCGCGCGGCGCGATCCGCGGCGGCGGAGAGGTGGAGCCGGTCGTCCTCGCGCAGCCAGTCGCCGGGCAGCCCCGCCAGCTTCTCGATCGCCGCGCGCTGGGGGTTGAGGAACCGCCGATAGCCGATCGCCTGCACCCGCACCTTGTTGACCATCCGCCGCAGCTCGAACGCGCGGTGGCCGGAAATCTGCTCCTCGCAATCGTCGAGCGAATCGCCGAGCTCGGCCACCACCGGATCCAGCTCCTCGGTGATCGCCTGGGCGAAGGCGGCGATCAGGTCGCCCGGATCGAGGATCTTGTGCGATTCGACCTCCTCGCGCACCGCCTGCAGCGCGTTGAGGTGCTTGCGCGTCACCGAGAAGACGCAGCCGCCCATCGCATAGAGGCGGATCGAGGCCAGCGGATCGGACGCCGTGGTCACCTCGGACGAAAGCCCGCGCAAATTGATCACCGCGCCGTCGCCCACCGCGTCGCAGCGCGGGCGCGTCTCGGTCGCGGTCAGCGAATCGATGATATAGGGCGACAGCTTCGCTTCGCCGTTCAGCCAGAGCTGGGCACGCTCGTCATTGGTGGTGAGGTGAATCCAGGTGAGGCCGCCATTCTGCCCCAGCGCCGCGCGCATCGTCGGCTGCTCGACCTTCCCGTCGTGCACCACATAGGCGAAACCGCTCAAGACGCCATCTCCAGCCACAACGACAGGCCGTCGCCGGGATCGGCGGGGGGACGGGCGAGGATGCGCGCGGCATCGGCACGCGCGCGGTTGAGGATGACGTCGGGCACGTCGCCTAGATGGAAAAGCCGATCGGCCTGCGCAAGCAGCCGCGCCTGACGCAGCGTGAGGTCCTCGGGATCGGGCGAGGTAAGCCGCAGCGTGACGAGCTGGGCCTGCGGGGCGCTGCCCTCGGCCAGCCAGCGATCGACATCGCCATCGCTCGCGAGCAGATCGAGCATGCCGCCCTCGCCCAGCGCATTGGCCAGCGCCCGGCGCCGCGCGCCGGCATCGGGCCAGCGCGCCTTCATCGCCGCACGGCTGCGGCCCAGCCCCTTGGCGAGCGCGCCGAGGCTGGCCGGCAGCAACGCCTCCAGCCGCTGGCGCAGCGCCGCCGCCAAGCCCGCCGAGACGCCGCCCGTGCCGATCGCGATCAGCACCGGATCGCGGTCGACGATCGCCGGCAGGGTGAAGTCGCACAATTCGGGCCGGTCGACGCAGTTGACCAGCACGCCGCGTGCCTTGAGCCGGGCGACCACGTCCTCGGGTTCGTCCAGCGCGACGATGGCGAGCGCGGCGGCCTCGCCCTCGCCCACCACCAGCGCGCCGGCGCGGTCGAGCAGGCGGCGCTTGGCGTCCGCCGGTTCGCCCTCGCCGACCAGAATCACCGGCCGCCCCTGCAGTTTCACGAAGAGAGGCAGCGCGGCGAGCGTCACTTCAGCCAGTCCGGCACCTGCTCGGCGGCCATGATCTCCTCGGCGGAGATGCGGCCGGCGACGATGGCATAGCGGTCGCCCGAAACCAGCACCTCGGGCACCAACGGGCGGCTGTTATAGGTGCTGGCCATGGTCGCGCCGTACGCGCCGGCGGTTTCCAGCACGGCGAGGTCGCCGGCCTTCACGGCATCGATCTCGCGCGCCTTGACGAACACGTCGGTGCTTTCGCACACCGGTCCGGCGACATTGGCGACGAAGCGCTCTCCGCTGGGCTTCACCGCCGCGAAGCCGTGATAGGCGTCGTAGAGAGCGACCCGGGCAAGGTCGTTCATCGCCGCATCCACCACCACCCAGGGATGCACCTGCCCCGGCTTCACCCACAGCACCTCGGTGACCAGCACGCCCGCGCTGCCGGCGATGGTGCGGCCGGGCTCGAACATCAGTTCGACGTCCCAGTCCCTGGTCACCCGCGCGACCATCTCGGCATAGGCTTCCGGGGTCGGCGGCACCTCGCCGGGGCGATAGGCCACGCCGAGCCCGCCGCCGAGATCGACATGGGTGATGGTGTGGCCATTGGCGCGCAGCTCGGCGAGCAGCCGGCCGACGCGCTCGAAGGCGGCTTCCAGCGGCGCGAGGCCGAGCAGCTGGCTGCCGATATGCACCGCGATGCCGTGCAGATCGAGGCCGGGCAGCTTGCCCAGCCGGTCGAAGATGGCGGGCGCCTCGCCGATCGGCAGGCCGAACTTGTTCTCCGCCTTGCCGGTCGAGATCTTCTCGTGCGTACCGGCATCGACGTCCGGGTTCACCCGCAGCGCCGCGCGCGCGGTGAGGCCACGCTCGGCGGCGAGTGCCGCCAGCACTTCGCCTTCCTCGACCAGTTCGAGGTTGAACTGGCCGATCCCGGCCTCCAGCCCCTTCACCAGTTCGCGGCGGGTCTTGCCGACGCCCGAGAACACGATGTCCTTGGGCGCCACGCCCGCCGCCAGCGCGCGCGCCATCTCGCCGCCCGAGACGACGTCGGCGCCGAAGCCCTCATTCGCCAGCAGCTTGAGCACCGCGAGGTTGGGATTGGCCTTGATCGCGAAGGCGAGGTGGATTCGCCCCAGCGGCTTCAGCGCGTCGCGAAAGGCGCGGGCATTGGCTTGGAAGCGTTCGGTGGAATAGACATAGACGGGCGTGCCCACCTCGGCGGCGATGCGCGCGAGGGGCAGCGATTCGACGTGCAGTTCGCCGTCGATCATCGAGAAATCGGTCATGGGCCTCTGGGTGCGGCGCGATTGGCCGCCAAAATCAGTTGGGTGGCAGGTCGAACTCGTCGCTCCGCCGCGCTTCGGACGCCTGGATCAGGTCGTCGCTGCGCGCGGGGCGGTTCTGCGCCGTGGGTTTCAGAAGGTCGGGAGGCGTGGGCGTCGCCGACGCGCCATAGGGCGCCACCGGCAGCGAGCCCCCCGGCGGCGGGGCCAGGGCCTCGCGCACGCCGCAACCGCTCAGTGCCAGCCCAAGGGCCGGTATGGTGAGCAGCAGTCGCTTCCTCATGCTTCCTCCTCACGGCCCTTGCGCGCCGCTGCTATCGCCGCGCGAACCCGCGACGGTGCCGTGCCGCCGAAGCTGGTCCGGCTGTTCACCGATGCGTCGACGCTGAGAACGCCGTACACGCGTTCGTCGATCCGTGCATCGATTTCCTGGAGCGCTGCGATCGGCAGCTGGTCCAGACGGATGCCCTCCGCCTCGGCCTTGGCGACCGCGCGACCGGTGATGTGGTGCGCCTCGCGGAACGGGATGCCGCCCTCGCGCACCAGCCAGTCGGCCAGATCGGTCGCGGTCGAGAAGCCGGCTTCCGCCGCCGCGCGCATCCGCTCGAGCCGGAAGGTCGCGCTCTCGACCATGCCGGTCATCGCCGCAATGCTCAGGCCGAGCAGGTCATGCGCCTCGAACACCGGCGGCTTGTCGTCCTGCATGTCCTTCGAATAGGCGAGCGGCAGCCCCTTCATCGTCATCATCAGGCTGAACAGCGCGCCGCTGATCCGCCCGGAATGGCCACGAACCAGCTCGGCCGCGTCGGGGTTGCGCTTCTGCGGCATGATCGAGCTGCCGGTCGACCATTGGTCGGACAGCGCGACGAAGCCGAAGGGCTGGCTGGCCCAGATGACGAATTCCTCGGCCAGCCGGCTCAGATGCAGGCTGCACTGCGCGGCGGCGGTGAGGTAATCGAGCGCGAAATCGCGGTCGGATACCGAATCGAGCGAGTTGCGGGTCGGGCCGTCGAAGCCGAGTTCCTTTGCCGTGCGCTCGCGATCGAGGTTGAAGCCGGTGCCGGCCAGCGCCGCCGAGCCCAGCGGGCACAGGTTCATGCGCGCGCGCGCATCCTTGAGCCGCGAGCGATCGCGCGCGAACATCTCGAAATAGGCCATCAGATGGTGGCCCAAGGTCACCGGCTGCGCGACCTGAAGGTGGGTGAAGCCCGGCATCACGCTGTCGGCATGCTGTTCGGCGCGGGCGAGCAGCGCGTCCTGGAGCGCGCCCAGCGCCGCATCGGCCTGGTCGATCGCGTCGCGCACCCAGAGGCGGAAGTCGGTCGCGACCTGGTCATTGCGCGAGCGCGCGGTGTGGAGGCGACCCGCGACGGGGCCGATGGTCGCAGCCAGCCGGCTTTCGGCGAGCATGTGGATGTCTTCGAGCGCCAGATCCTCGGGCACGCCGTTCGCGGCGAAGTCCTCGGCGACCTGGTCGAGGCCCGCGCCGATCGTCGCGGCATCCTCCGCACCCACGATCCCCTGCTGGCCCAGCATCGCGACATGCGCCTTGGAGCCGCGCAGATCCTGCTGCCACATCCGCTTGTCGAAGGGGATGGAGGCGTTTATCTCGCGCATCACCGCGGACGGGCCTTCGGCGAAGCGCCCTCCCCACATGGAATTGGAGCTGTCCTTGCGCTCGGTGATCGGTCTTCTCCTTTTGGGCGCCCTCGCAGTTGCGGGGTGCGATAAGCAATCCCAGCCTTCTCAGCAAGCGAACGTAACGGCACCCGCCACTGCGGGCGTCCCCGCCCCGGGCGGCGCCGTCGACCGCAGCCACAAGGGCGAGGCGGCGCCGACGATTCCGTTCACCGACGCCGCGGGCAAGAAGACCACGCTGGCCGCCTTCCAGGGCAAGCCGGTGCTGCTCAACCTGTGGGCGACCTGGTGCGTGCCGTGCATCAAGGAAATGCCGACGCTCGATACGCTGGCCGGCAAGGCAGGCGACACGCTGGTGGTGTTGCCGCTGAGCCAGGACCTCAAGGGGATGGAAGTGGTCGGCCCGTTCTTCCAGAAGAACGGGTACCAGCATCTGAAGCCCTGGCTGGATACCGACACCGCATTCAGCGTGCAGCTCGGCGTCAACCTGCCGACGACGATCCTCTATGATTCGGCCGGCAAGGAAGTGTGGCGCGTCTCGGGTGAGTTCGACTGGGCGGGTGACCAGGCTGCCAAGCTGATCGCAGAGGCGCAGTAACCGGGCAGGGCACCCTCGCCCTTCCGCTGCTTCGCGGCTCCCTCCCTCTCCCAAGGGGGAGGGATTCAAGCGCCCTCTCCCCTTGGGAGAGGGAGGGGACCCGCCGCCGCAGGCGGGGGGGAGGGTGAGGGTTGTGGTTTATGCCATTCCCACCAACACCGCGCGCAGCCAAGCCTCGGTTTCCGCCGCATGCGTCAGCGGCAGCATGTGCCCGCCGTCGATCAGCGTGACCTTGCCCCCGGCAATCTCGGCGGCTGTCCGCTCACCGTGCAGCGCCGGATCGAGCAGCGCATCCTGGCGGCCATAGAGGATCGACACCGGCACCCGAATCTCCCCGTACCGCGCGATCAGCGGCGGCATCGCCCGCTGCGCCATGCGGATCTCGAAGCTGCCCATCTGATAGGCGGATGCGCGCGCCGACAGCGCCCCGCCGCCCGCCGTGGCGAAGTCCGCCGGCACCGGATCGGGCGCGAACACCGCCTCGGCGCCCTGCTTGCCGAATGCCACGGCCATCGGCACCGCAACCGTCCAGGCGAGCGCATCGCGAAGGCCCGGCGGCGCTATCAACCCGCGGAACACCGCCGGCGGCTGGTCGACGATCTGCGTCAGCGGCGCGATCAGCGCCAGCGCGCCGGGCACCTCCGGCCGCTCGGTGGCGAGCGCGAGGGCAACCGCGCCGCCCATCGAATGGCCGACCACCAGCGGCTTCTCCAGCCCCAGCGTCTCGATCGCTTGCGCGATCATCCGCCCCTGCCGGGCGAGATCGGGCCGCGAGCCGGTGAGCCGCGAATGACCCCAGCCCGGCCGATCGATCAGGATCACCCGGTGGTCCTTCGCCAGTCGGCCAGCGAGCGAATGGCTGAAATTGCGCAGCTGCGCCATGATGCCGTGGATCATCACGATCGCCGGCCCGGCGGCGTCCTTCGGCCCCAGCTCGACGATATGCAGTCGCGCGCCGTCGACCTCGAGAAAGCGGCCATCCGCCGGCACCATTTGCTCGGCCTTGCGCCCCGCCCAGGCCGACCATCCGGCCAACCCGAGCACGCCCATGCCTGCCACTCCGAACGCTATCCGCATCTGCCCTCCTCAGGTCGTCAGCGCATATACTCGGTCTTGCGCAGAAAGGCTGCCAGAGACTGGGGGAACGTGCGATAACAGCGTTGGTCGGCACCGGCGTTCCCGCGAGGCGGGGCTGCGACACAACCCCGCCAAATGTCGATACCCTCGCGGTTATAGTGGCGCAGCATGGCATTCCACGCGGGGGATACCAGCCCCAGCCGCGCCGCCGTCGCGACATAGGCGGCGCAGCTGCCGTTGCGATAGCGCTGGTGCCGGTCGAAGCAGCGGTCGCGTAACCCCGGCAATGCGCGCCGGAACACGTCGGCATAGGCACGCTCGCGCGATACATCGACGGCCACGCCGTTTCGGAAGCTGAGCACCCTGGGCGGCCGCGGCGTGCAGGCGTTGCACCCGAAAGCGCCATCGAACGATCCGTCCCCCAGCACGAAATCGACGGCGCCGTCGCCCGAAAGATCGGACAGCCGGGCCGGCAGTTCTCCCTGAAGATGCCCGGGCAGGAGTTGCTCGCGATAGCCGCTGCCATCGGAAAGCAGGATCTGCTCGCGCACGTCTCCGCCGGAACCGCCCGACTGGTTTTCGAGAACGATGCCCGGGCGGCTGTCGCCAGGTTGAAGGCGAGCTACGGCGATCCGGTAGAAGGACGACTGCGAATCCCCGAGCGCGCGGTAGTCGGGCAGGCCCGGCGCCGTGATCGTCACCAGCGGCTGGTTGTTGACATGGTCGAAGCTGCAGCCCTCGGTTTGCGGCGGGGTGCGGCAGGGCGCCGGCTCGATCCGGATGCGGACACCTGCCGAGGTCCATGTCGCCACCCCGTCGCTGGGTTTCCAGAACCGGAACGTGCCTTCCGCGATGGCCTCGACCGGGGGCCCGCTAGCAGCCGGTGGGGCGAGCAGAAGCGAAGCGGCAACCATGGAAAGCAAGAGCAAGACTCGCATCTGATGCCCCGATCGAGAGGAACCCTGACGCTACCGCCACTTGCCGCATCAATCCATCGATATTTCAGAACGCTTCGCCGTACACCTACTCCGCGACCGGCGCTTCGCCTTCCTCGCGTTCCTGCGCCTGCCGCGCCCACATCTCGGCATAGATCCCGCCTTCGCGCAGCAGCTCGGCATGGGTGCCCTGCTCGACCACCCGACCCGCCTCCAGCACGATGATGCGATCGGCATGGACCACGGTCGACAGCCGGTGCGCAATGACGATGGTAGTGCGGCCCTGCTCGATCGATTCGAGCGTCGCTTGGATATCCGCCTCGGTACGGCTGTCTAGCGCGCTGGTCGCCTCGTCGAGGATCAGGATCGGCGGATTCTTCACCAGCGTGCGGGCGATCGCCACGCGCTGCTTCTCGCCGCCGGAGAGCTTGAGGCCGCGCTCGCCCACGCGGGTATCGAGCCCGTCGGGCAGCGCCTGGATGAAGTTGGCAATCGAGGCGCCGCGCACCGCCTCGGCGATCTGCTCGGGCGTCGCGCCCTCGCGGCCATAGGCGATGTTGTAGCCGATCGTTTCGTTGAACAGCACCGTGTCCTGCGGCACGATGCCGATCGCGGCGCGCAGGCTCGCCTGGGTCACCTCGCGGATGTCCTGTCCGTCAATGGTGATGTGGCCGCCGGTGACGTCGTAGAAGCGGTACATCAGCCGCGCGAGCGTCGACTTGCCCGCGCCCGAGGGGCCGACCACCGCGATCGTCGCGCCGGCCGGGATGTCGAGGTCGATGCCCTTGAGGATCTGGCGATCGGCGTCATAGCCGAACTGCACGCCCTCGAACCGGACATGGCCCTGCTGAATGGCCAAGGGCTGGGCATCGGGTGCGTCCTTCACCTCCGCGCCGGTATCAAGCAGGTCGAACATCGCGCCCATGTCGATCACGCCCTGGCGGATCGTGCGATACACCCAGCCGAGCATGTCGAGCGGGCGGAACAGCTGGCTGAGCAGCGTCGACACCAGCACCACGTCGCCCGGCGTGAAGCGACCGCTCGCCCAGCCGAACACCACCAGCGCCATGCCGGCGGCGAGCATCAGGTTGGTGATCAGCGCCTGGCCGATATTGAGCCAGGCGAGCGAATTCTCGCTGGTGACGGCGGCGTTCATGTACGCCGTCATCGCCTTGTCGTAGCGGGCGCTCTCGCGGGCTTCGGCATTGAAATATTTGACCGTCTCGAAGTTGAGCAGCGAATCGACCGCATGCGCAACCGCGCCCGTATCCAAGTCGTTCATCTGCTCGCGCAGCTTGGAACGCCAGTCGGTCACCCAGCGGGTAAAGGCGATATAGACCACCACCATCGCCAGCGTGCCCGCCACCAGCCACCAGCCAAAGCGCGTGCCGAAGATGCCGAGCACCATGCCGAGCTCGAGGATCGTCGGCGCGATGTTGAACAGCAGGAAATAGAGCATCGTGTCGATGCTCTTGGTGCCGCGCTCGACCACCTTGGTCACCGCGCCGGTGCGGCGGTTGAGGTGGAAGCGCAGCGAAAGCTGGTGGAGGTGGCGGAACACGTCCGAGGCGAGCCGGCGGGTGGCGTCCTGCCCCACCCGCTCGAACACCGCGTTGCGCATATTGTCGAACAGCACCGTGCCCAGCCGCGCGGCGGCATAGCCGGTGACGAGCGCGACGATCAGCCACACCGCGTCGCGCGGACCCGAGGCCATCCGGTCGATCGCGCCCTGCAGCGCGAAGGGCGCGCCATAGACCTGCACCAGCTTCGAGCAGAGCACGAGCAGCAGCGCGAGCACGATCCGCACCCTGAGGCCCGGCGCATGGCGCGGCCACAGGTACGGCAGGAAGCGCTTCATCGTGCCGAGCATGGGCCGGTCGAGCGTGGAGGACGAGGTTTCGGGAGGCATCCGCCCTAATCTGGGACGCAGCCAGGCGGGACGCAACCATGGGAACGGCCCGGAGGTCTGTCCGTTGATTGCGGCAGGAGGTCATCCGTCATGGACCAACTGCTCTACGTACTAGCGATCATGGGCTGCAGCGACGATGCGCAGGCCTGCCGCCAGGTTCGCCTGGAACCCGCCCGCTATACGTCGCAGGTCGCCTGCCAGGAAGCCATGGAAGGCGCGCTTCGTCGCGCCACCGATGTCGACTATCCCGTTGTGGAGGCGGCGTGCCAGCGTCAGGGCGAGCGGATGGTCGAGCGCGCGCCGCAGCGGCGGGTGACGGGGGGCTAAGCCCGGCTCTCCCCACCGTCATCCCCGCGAAGGCGGGGATCCATTGGCGCTGAAGCCGCGGGTCTTTCCCCAAGCGTCCTGGCAAATGGATTCCCGCCTTCGCGGGAATGACAGCGGAAGGGGCGCAGCAACCCTATTCGTGCGAACGCCCGAAATCCGGCCGTGCATCGTCCTGCCCCTGGTCGATGATCGAGCGGCGGATCGCGCGGGTGCGGCTGAAAAGCTCGAACAGCTCGTCGCCCTTGCCCCAGCGGATCGCGCGCTGGAGCGCGGTCAAGTCCTCGGTGAAGCGCTGGAGCATGTCGAGCACCGCCTCGCGGTTGCTGAGGAACACGTCGCGCCACATCGTAGGATCGGACGCGGCGATGCGGGTGAAGTCTCGGAAGCCGCCCGCCGAATATTTGATCACCTCGGACTGGGTGACTTCCTCCAGGTCCGAGGCGGTGCCGACGATCGTATACGCAATCAAATGCGGCAGATGGCTGGTTACCGCCAGCACCCGATCGTGATGCCCCGGCTCCATCGTCTCGACCATCGCGCCGAGCCGCCGCCAAAATTCGCTGACCCGCTCCACCGCCAGCGGATCGCTGCCCTCGGGCGGAGTGACGATGCACCAGCGATGGTGGAACAGCGAGGCGAAGCCAGCGGTCGGTCCGCTATTCTCGGTGCCCGCCACCGGGTGGGCGGGGATGAACGTCGCGTCCGGCAACGCCTCCCGTACCGCCTCGATCACGCTCAGCTTGGACGAGCCGACATCGCTGACGATCGCCTCGGCGGGCAGGTCGGCCGCGAGCTCGGCCGCGACTGCCCCCATCGCGCCCACCGGTACGCAGAGGATGACGAGGTCGGCGTCGATCACCGAGGTGCCGGCGCTGTCGGCCACGTCATCGCACAACGCGATCGCCACCGCCGTCTCGCGCACGGCGGGATCGGCATCATAGCCGGTCACCCGCACGCTCGGCATGTGCTGGCGGATGCCGCGGGCGATCGACGAGCCGATCAGCCCGAGGCCAAGGATGGTGACGCGCGCGAAGGGCAGCATCAGGCGCCGAGCAGCCGGCGCAGCGATGCCGCCACGCCCTGGATCTCTTCCTCGGTGCCGATGGTGATGCGCAGGCCGTGGGGCAGACCCTGGCCGGGCAGCCAGCGGACGATATAGCCGTCCTCCATCAGGTGCTTGTACGCCGCCTCGGCATTCACCGCACCCTCGAACAGGACGAGCTGGAAATTGGCCTTGGAGGGCACCGCACGAACGCCCTTGTTGCCCATGCCGGCAATCTCGTCGGCGAACCACTGGAGCCACTTGGCGTTGTGCGCGCGGCTGTGCTCCACGAATGCCTTGTCGCCCAGCGCCGCGATCGCGGCGCGCCCGGCGCCGATGCTGAACGCGAAGGGCGCGCGGATGCGGTGCATCGCGGCGATGATGTCGGGATGCGCATAGCCCCAGCCGACCCGCTCCGAGGCGAGGCCGAAGATCTTCGAGAAGGTGCGCGTCACCAGCACGTTGGGCTCGGTGCGGGCGAGCTCGAGACCACCGTCATCATCCTGGGGATCGAGATATTCGGTATAGGCTTGGTCGAGCACCAGCAGCACGCTCTGGGGCAGCGCGGCGTGCAGGCGGGCGATCTCTTCGCGCGCCGTATAGGTGCCGGTCGGGTTGTTCGGATTGGCGAGGAAGACGACCTTGGTCTTCTCGGTCACGCACGCCAGGATCGCGTCGACATCGGTCGCATAGTCGCGATCGGGCGCCACCACCGGCGTCGCGCCGACCCGGCGGGCGGCGATGTCGTACACCGCGAAGCCATAGCGGACATAGATGATCTCGTCGCCCACCCCGGCAAAGGCGCCGGCGGCGAGGTGCAGCACTTCGTCCGAGCCGGTGCCGTAGACGATCCGCTCGGGCTCGACCCCGTAATGCGCGCCCAGCGCCTCGCGCAGCGCGACCGCGCCGGCATCGGGATAGCGCTCCAGCTCGGTCGCGGCGGCGGCATAGGCGTCGCGTGCGGCCTGGGGCGTGCCGAACGGATTCTCGTTCGACGAGAGCTTGGCGGCGGGCTTGCCCGAATCGGTGGTGGCGCGGCCCGGGACGTAAGGGGCGATGGCCATCACCCAGGGCTTGGGGACGGGTGCGTTCATGGGCCGGGGGATTGGCGGAACGGCGGCCGATTGGCAAGCCGTGCGGCGGGGAAGCTTGAATGGACGCGCGCGCGCGCCTACGCGCCTACCATGTCCGATGATCCGCGTTTCGGCCTTCGCCGCTCGGTAACGCTGCCGGGGCCGCTGCGCCTCGACGGCGGCGTGCTGTTCTCGCCGGTCGACATTGCCTACGAGACCTATGGCACGCTCAACCCGCAAGCGAGCAACGCCATCCTCGTCTGCCACGCGCTGACCGGCGACCAGCACCTCGCCTCCGAGCACCCCGTCACCGGCAAGCCCGGCTGGTGGGCGCGGATGGTGGGGCCCGGCAAACCGATCGATACGAACCGCTGGTTCGTGGTCTGCTCGAACGTGCTGGGCAGCTGCCTCGGCTCCTCGGGACCCGCGACGATCAATTCGGCGACCGGCCAGCCCTGGGGCATGCAGTTCCCGGTCATCACCATTCGCGACATGGTGCGCGCGCAGGCGATGCTGCTCGACCATCTCGGCGTGGACCGGCTGTTCGCGGTGGTCGGCGGATCAATGGGCGGCATGCAGGCGCTGAGCTGGGCGGCGACCTTCCCCGAGCGCGTCCGCGCCGCGGTGGTGATCGCGTCGGCCGCGCGGCACTCGGCGCAGAACATCGCGTTCCACGAGGTCGGCCGCCAGGCGATCATGGCCGACCCCAAATGGCGCGGCGGCGCCTATTACGAGGCGCAGGATCCCCCCGCCGCCGGGCTCGCCGTGGCGCGGATGGCAGCGCACATCACCTATCTGTCCGAGGCGGGCCTCACCGCCAAGTTCGGCCGCAAGCTCCAGGGCCGCGAGGCCAAGACCTTCGGCTTCGATGCCGATTTCCAGGTCGAGAGCTATCTGCGCCACCAGGGGCTGGCCTTTGTCGACCGGTTCGACGCCAACTCCTACCTCTACATCACCCGGGCGCTCGACTATTTCGACCTGGCCGAGGAGCATGGCGGGCTGCTCGCCAAAGCCTTCCGGGCGTCCCAGGCAAGGTTCTGCGTGGTTAGCTTCGATACCGACTGGCTGTATCCAACGGCCGAATCGCGGACGATCGCCCATGCGCTCAACGCGGCGGGCGCGCCGGCCAGCTTCGTCGAGCTGAGCTCGCCCTTCGGCCACGACGCCTTCCTGCTGGAGAGCCCCGAGCTGGACCGCGTGATCGGCGGATTTCTTGCCGCGGGGGACGTATGACGCCGAACGACTACTCCAGCGCTACACCGTCCTGGCTTTCTATCCTGCGTCCCGATCTTGCGATCATCGCCTCACATATCGATCACGGCGCGCGCGTGCTGGACGTCGGTTGCGGCGACGGTGCATTGATGGCGGCACTCCGTGATCATCGCGGTTGCGATGCACGGGGACTTGAACTCGACTCGACCAATGTCGCCGCCGCCGTGGGGCGCGGCCTCTCGGTGATTCAGGGCGACGCCGATAGCGACCTCGCCGATTATCCCGACGACAGCTTCGACTATGCCATCCTCAGCCAGACGCTGCAGACCACAAGGCGACCCGACTGGGTGCTGGAACAACTGCTGCGGATCGGCCGCCACGCCTTCGTCTCCTTCCCCAATTTCGCGCATTGGCGGGTGCGGGCCTCGCTGCTGTTCGGCGGGCGGATGCCGGTGACGCGGCTGCTGCCGATCGCCTGGTACGCGACGCCCAACATCCACCATGTCACCGTCGACGATTTCCGTGCGCTGGTGAAAGAGCGCGGCATCGCCATCAAGGGCGCGTGGTTCCTCTCGGGCGACCAGCAGACCGGATCGGCTATGGCCAATCTCCTGGCGGAACACGCCGTCTTCCTGCTGAGGCACGATCGATGACCGACGTCACCCTGCTCGCCACCCATGCGGCCTATCGCGACGATATCGGCGATCTCGTCACCCGTCGGCCGGTGCCAGGCCCGGGGCTGGAGCAGATCGGCGCCTTCCTGTTCCTCAACCATCACGGCCCGCAGACCTACGCGCCGAACAATCGCGGCCTGCCCTTCGGCCCGCACCCGCATCGCGGGTTCGAGACGGTGACCTTCATCCTGGAGGGCTCGCTCGCCCACACCGATTCGGCCGGGCATGAGAGCATCATCCGCGCCGGCGGCGTACAGTGGATGACCGCCGGGCGCGGCATCGTCCATGCCGAAGTCTCGCCCGCCGAGTTCAAACGCGACGGCGGCCCGATGGAGATCCTCCAGCTCTGGGTGAACCTGCCCAGCCGGCTCAAGATGACCGCGCCGCGCTATGTCGGGCTGCAGGCGGATGCCTTTCCGGGCGTGGCGGGCGGCGACGGCGCGACGGTGCACCTCGTCTCGGGCGAATTCGGCGGGCGCATCGGCCCGATCGAATCGCTGACCGGCGTGTTCCTGTGCTGGGCGCAGCTCTCCGCGGGCGCAACGCTGACCTTCGACGGCATCGCGGGCCGGGACCTGTTCCTCTACGCGGTGCGCGGAAGCGTGAAGCTGGGCGAGCGTGCGCTGCCCAACTGGCATCTGGCGAGCCTCTCGGCGGGCGACACGCTGACGCTCACCGCCGACGAACCCGCGCTCATTCTGTTCGGCCATGCCGCGAAGATCCCCGAGCCGGTGGTCGCGCACGGCCCGTTCGTGATGACTACGGTGGAGGAAATCCACCAGGCCTATGCCGATTATCAGCGCGGCCTGTTCGGCGTGGCGGAGATCGTGGCGGGCTAACCAGCCCACCCTCCTTATTGTCATTCCCGCGACGGCGGGAATCCATTGCCCTCGGCGCTGGGGCAAGGAACCGCACCTTCAGCGCCAATGGATCCCCGCCTTCGCGGGGATGACGGGGAAGGCTGCGGAAGCCTTCCCCCAACTTACATGTCAGCCCTCCCTCTCCCCGATAGGGAGAGAGAAAGCACATCAATGCGCTGCCTGCTCGCCGCGGACGATGCCGCTCTTGGCCAGCTGGTCGTCGATCTGCGCCATCAGCCGGTCGAGGCCTTCCTGGCTCTTCGCCTCGGCGCGCGCGACCAGCACGTCCTGGGTGTTCGACGCGCGCAGCAGCCACCAGCCGTCCGGCGTGTTGACCCGCGCGCCGTCGGTGCGGTCGACCTCGGCACCATCGGCCTCGAGCCGGTCGAGCACTTCCTCGACCACCGGGAACTTGCGGCTCTCGTCGACCTGGAAGCGCATCTCCGGCGTGTTGACCATCGCCGGCATCTCGTCCTTGATCTGGGTGAGCGACTTGCCGATCACGTGCACCGCCTGGATCAGGCGGATCGCCGCATATTGGGCGTCGTCGAAGCCGTAATAATCCTGCGCGAAGAAGATGTGGCCGCTCATCTCGCCCGCGAGCGGGGCGCCAGTTTCCTTCATCTTAGTCTTGATCAGGCTGTGGCCGGTCTTCCACATCACCGGCTTGCCGCCGAGCTCGGCGATCCGGTCGTAGAGCGCCTGGCTGGCCTTGACGTCGGCGATGATCGTCGCGCCCGGATCGATCCGCAGCACCGGCTCGGCGAGGATGGCGAGCAGCTGGTCGCCCCACACCACCCGGCCCTGGCCGTCGATCGCGCCCAGCCGATCGCCGTCGCCGTCGAAAGCGAGACCGAAATCGAGGTTCTTCTCGGCGACCAGCTTCTTCAGATCGGCGAGATTCTTCTCTTCGGTAGGATCGGGATGATGGTTGGGGAAATTACCGTCCACATCGGTGAACAGCGTATGGTGCTCACCCGGCAGCAGCTTGACGAGCTTCTCGATCACCGGGCCAGCGGCGCCGTTGCCGGCGTCCCAGCCGATCTTGTAGGAACCGCCCGCATAGCCAGCGATGAGGCGGCTGACATACAGATCCTCGATGTCCGCGTCGGTCACCGTCTCGGTGCCATCGCCCTCGTCCCAATCGCCTTCCGCCGCCATCTTGCCCAGCGTCTGGATGTCCTGCCCGAAGAACGAGCGGTGCTGGAACACCATCTTGAAGCCGTTGTAGTTGCCGGGATTGTGACTGCCGGTAATCTGGATGCCGCCATCCACCTCCAGCGTTGCCTCGGCATAATATAGCATCGGCGTCGGGCCCATGCCGGTGCGCACCACGTCGCAGCCCGAGGCGGTCAGGCCCTCGATCAGCGCGGCTTCCAGCATCGGCGAGGAGATGCGGCCGTCGCGGCCCACCGCCACCCGGCGGCCGCCGGCGCGGCGCAGCAGCGTTGCGAAGCCGCGGCCGATCGCGCGAGCGTCGTCCGGACCCAGCGTCTTCCCCACGATTCCGCGGATGTCGTATTCGCGCAGCGACGTCGGATCGAAACGGTGCGTCATTCATGCCCTCCCGAAGGTAAAGATGCGTGCCTCTTCCGCCACTCGAAAGGAAGTTTCAAGTCGCCCGCGACACGGAATGGTTAAATATTTTGCACTGCAGCATCGTTACAGGCAATTGTTACGTGGAGAGGACGGACCTCAGCCGCGCAGCAACGTATCGCGGGCCAGATTGATCCGCCGGGTAAGCTCGGCCGAGCCGCCGCGGTCCGGGTGCAGCGCCGAGACGAGCCTTCGGTGCGCCGCGCGGATTTCGTCGGGACCCGCCGCCGCATCGACGCCGAGGATCGCCCGCGCCTCGCTTTCGCCGAGCCGGGGCGGCGGTGCGACTGGCGTCTTCTTCGGCTGCAGCCAGCGCCACAGGATATAGAGCAGTGCTGCCGCGATCAGGACCTTTGTCATCAGGCGAACAGCGGCGCGCTGACATCAGGCAGGGCCAAGCCGGCCATCATCTCGCGCAGCTCCTGGCGCGCCGCGACATGGCTGAGCCCCATCTCGCCGAATTCGCGCGAGTCGAGCATCGTCAGCCCCTGCGGGAACAGCTCGCGATAGATTACCCGCTCGGACAGGCCCGAGATCACGCGGAAGCCGACACGCTTGGAAAGCTGGTCGATCGCTTCGGACACGCGCTTCATGTTGCGTGCCTCGATGTGCTGCATGCGGTTGCGCAGCACCACCCAGTCGATCGTCTCGCCGTCCGCCTTGGCGCGGCGCTTGCGCGATTCCCAGATCATCTCCGAATAGAAGCTCGGCCGCGTGACCCGGAAGCTGTCCGGATCGACCTGGCCGATCAGGTCGAAATCGACGAAGCTGTCGTTCATCGGCGTGACCAGCGTGTCGGCGTTGGTGACGGAGATGCGCGCGAACTTGTCGTCCCGACCGGGCGTGTCGATCACCAGGAAGTCGGCACCTTCGCCGAGTCGATCCAGCGTGTCGGTGAAGAAGTCCATGCTCTCGCCGTCATGCGTCTCATAGACGGGCATCGGCAGCTCGCGCCCCGTGCGCCGGATCGTGGCCCGACGGTTGTCGAGGTAGCGGCCCATCGTCCGCTGGCGGTGATCAAGGTCGAAACAGGCGACGCGCGCGCCCTTGGAAGCGAGCGCAATCGCTGCATGCACCGCGGTGGTCGACTTGCCCGTGCCGCCCTTTTCATTGGCAAAAACCAGCACATGCAGTCGTTTAGCGGGCTGATTCAACGCAGCTATTCCTTCACTTGATCGGGCGGCCTCCCCCCCATAGAAGGCCCCGCTTCCGTTCATATCGAAAGTGCCCAAGCGTGCAAACCGTTCGCCAGATCGACGATCTTCGCCAGGCGCTGGACGCCTTCCGTAGCGAAGGCGCCCGGCTGGCCTTCGTGCCCACCATGGGCGCGTTGCATGACGGGCATATGGCGCTGGTTGAAGCCGCCAAGCGCGCAGGCACCCGCGTGATCGTGTCGATCTTCGTCAATCCGATCCAGTTCGGCCCCAATGAGGATCTGGCAAAATATCCACGCCGCGAGCAGGCCGATTCGCGGATGCTCGCCAATGCCGGGGTCGATCTGCTTTGGATGCCGACGCCCGAGACCATGTACCCGGACGGCTTTGCAACCAGCGTCCGAGTCGCAGGCGTGAGCGAGCCGCTCGACGGCGCGCATCGCCCCGGCCACTTCGATGGTGTGGCAACTGTCGTGTCAAAGCTTTTCCACCAGGTTCGCCCGGACGTCGCGCTGTTTGGCGAGAAGGATTGGCAGCAGCTCCAGGTGATTCGTCGCATGGTCGCCGATCTGGACATGGGAATCGAGATCCAGGGCGTGCCGACCCAGCGCGAGGATGACGGCCTCGCCCTATCCTCGCGCAACGCCTATCTGATGCCCGAGGATCGCGCGCGCGCGGTGGCACTGCCGCGCGCGCTTGGCGCCGCCGCCAAGGCGATCGGCGATGGCGGGGACCGACAGGCGGCACTCGCCCAGGCGCAGGAGTCGCTGGCGGCCGCGGGGTTCGAGGTGGATTATGTGGCGCTGGTCGATGCCGAGTCGCTGACAGCGCCGGTGGAGGGGCAGCCGATGCGGCTGCTCGCCGCTGCCCGGATCGGCGGCACGCGGCTGATCGACAACATCCCCGTGCTATGAACTATTACGGTTAAGCCGCTTAACCTTTTATTGTCCGTTCGAACGCAGATTCGCCTTCAGAACAAGTCGATTCTGGGGCGAAGTGATCATGGCGAATAGTGAGAAGAGCGCGCGGTTCCTGGTGGAAAGCCGGCTGCGCGACGCGGCCCGCGGCAGCGCGGATGCCTGTTTCGATCTGGGCGTTGTCTATTCCAGCGGCGCAGAAGGCATGAAGATCGACCTGGTCGAAGCGCACAAATGGTTCAACATCGCCGCGATGACCGGCAGCGTCGAGGCGCAGGCCTGCCGCGCCGACATCGCCGAGGACATGACCGCGCGCGAGATCATCGAAGCGCAGAAAGCCGCCCGCGCATGGCTCCGGGGCCTGGAGAGCCGCGCAGCCTGAACCCGTCAGGCGGCCTTCTGGCCCCAACTGATGGTCACGCGGGTGCGGCCGAGATGGCTTTCCGCCACCACGCGCAGGCTGCGTTCGGATTCCTCTCCGGCCTCATAGCTGAAGCCGTTCTCGCGTCGGAATTTCAGGCCCGAGGCATTGGCCTGGGCACGCGACCACCCCAGCACCTGCTTGACCGAAGCATCGGTCTGATAGACCAGGTTGCCGCTGACATGCCGCCCTTCCAGCCCGTCCGGCGCGGCGGTGCAGCTGAGGATCGTGGCATCGGCATAGACGGGCACGAAGTCGGGCGTGTTGCTGCAATCGACCGCCGCCGCGACATTGGCCGGCACTCCCGCCGCGGCTGCCGCCGCGACATTCTGCCCCACCGGGTCCTCGGTCGTCCGCTCGCCCCGCCCGCACGCCGCCAGTAAGGCAAGCGCTGCCAGCAGCGATGTTCGTCCCAAAAGGTGATGGCTTTGCATCCGGGCCCCTCTTCCGCCTGCGCGCGCCTGCGCCGACTCCACAGCTGGAACGGCGCATGGCGTGCTTTGCTCCCTCCGCCCTTGAGACGAACGGGCATGCGCGGGCCCCGCGCCGCCCCTACTCTGCGCGGGCCGCTGAACGGGCGGTTGATCAGAACGGCACGTCGTCATCCAGATCGTCGGGGAAGCCACCGCCGCTGCGCTGGCCGCCGCCATTGAAGTTCCCGCCGCCGCGCCCGGCCGGAGCGCCGCCGCCGAAACCGCCGCCGCCGCCACCACCGCCGCCGAACGAGTCGTCCGCGCCCCAATCGTCGCCACCGCCGCTGCCGCCGCGGCTACCGCCCATGCCGGCACCCTGGCCGCCGCCGGGACCGTCGAGCAGTACCATCTGCGCGTTGAAGCCCTGCAGCACGATTTCGGTCGAATAGCGATCCGCGCCGCTCTGGTCCTGCCACTTGCGGGTCTGCAGCTGGCCTTCGAGATAGACCTTGCTGCCCTTGCGCAGATAGCGCTCGGCGACATTGGCGAGACCTTCGGAGAAGATCTTCACCGTGTGCCACTCGGTCTTTTCCTTGCGCTCGCCGCTGTTGCGGTCCTTCCAGCTCTCGGACGTGGCGATGCGCAGTTCCACCACCTTGCCGCCGTTCTGGAACGCCCGGCTCTCGGGGTCGCGCCCCAGATTGCCGACGAGGATCACCTTGTTGACGCTGCCCGCCATGCCGCAAAAACTCCGATATACGATGGGCGCCCGCATGCAGGGGCGCTAGAAAGACTCAAATATGGCTGAGATCCTTAACCTGAACAAAGCGCGAAAAGCGAGAGCGAAAGCGACTGCCAAAGCCGAAGCCGAGACCAATCGCGCCCGCTTTGGCCGCACCAAGGCAGAAAGGGCGCGCGACGCGGCGGAGGCCGAGCGGAGGTTGCGCACGCTGGACCAGGCCAGGCGGGAGATTCCGGAGGAATAGCAAAAGAGCATCGCCTGCAAGGAGAGGAACCACTCGGCGCATTGCCGCTGTCATCGCGGAACGCATCGTGTACAAGTGTTGCAGTCCGATGCTGCCGCCGCTCCCCTATCCCGCCCTCCACGCCAGCCATTCGGGCGTATGGATCGCCACGGCCGAGGGCACGCGCGGGCTGAGCCGCGGCGAAGCGATCCGGATCGCAGCCGATACGCCGGTGCTGCTGCTCAACGCCCCGCTCGTCGGCCAGCGGCTCGGCCATCCCGAACTCAGCGGGCTCGACCTGCTCGAGCTGTTCGCATTCCTGCGTCCCGCCCGGTTCATGGTGCCGACGCCCAAGGGCCTTGCCCGCGCCTGCGGCCTGGAGCCGCCGGAAGACGACGCGCAGGTCGCCGCTTTTCTACGCGCTGCCGCCGCCGCGCTGCTTGCGCTGGCCGAGGGTGACTGGCCCGAGCGCGAGGGCGCGTGGCACGGGCTGCAATCGCTCGGCCGGCTGCGCTGGCCGTGGAGCGCAGCACTTGGCCAGCGCATCGCCAAGCCCGAGCGCGCCGAGCGCTGGCTCTTCTCCAAGCTGCCCGAATGGGAGGAGGGCGCCCCCCGCCCCGCCCCGCGCACCATCACCCTCGATCCTGCGGACGTCGCAGAGCGCCTCGCCCGCCTCACCGGCGCCACGGCCGAGCGACGCCAGGGTCAGCGCGACTATGCCGAGGCCGCCGCCCAAGCCTTCGCACCGCGCAGCGTGCCGGACACCCCCAACCTCGTGCTGGCCGAGGCCGGCACCGGCATCGGCAAGACGCTCGGCTATCTCGCTCCCGCCTCGCTCTGGGCGGAAAAGGCAGGCGGGCCGGTCTGGGTCTCCACCTTCACCAAGGCGCTGCAGCGCCAGCTCGGCAATGAAGGCGAGCGGCTGTTTCCCGATGCCGCACAGCGCCGTGCCCGCATCGTGACCCGGAAGGGGCGCGAGAATTATGTCTGCCTGCTCAATCTGGAGGATGCGCTGCAGGGCGGGTTCGCCGGCCGCGCCGCGATCCTCGCCCAGCTGGTCGCGCGCTGGGCCGCCTATACCGCCGATGGCGACATGATCGGCGGCGACCTGCCCGGCTGGTTGCCGACGCTGTTCCGCCGCAACGGCTCCACCGCGCTCACCGACCGGCGCGGCGAGTGCATCTATGCCGGCTGCCCGCATTACCGGAAATGCTTCATCGAGCGCGCCGCCCGCGCCAGCGCCGATGCCGACATCGTCATCGCCAACCACGCGCTGGTGATGGTCAATGCCGCGCGCGGTCGCGAGAACCAGACTCGCCCGACCCGCTATGTGTTCGACGAGGGTCACCATCTGTTCGACGCCGCCGACGCAATGTTCTCCGTCGCGCTCACCGGGCAGGAAGCGATCGAGCTGCGCCGCTGGCTGACGGGCCCCGAATCCGGCTCGCGCGGACGCCGCCGGGGCCTCGCCGCCCGCCTCTCCGACGTCGCCAGCTATGACGATGCCGGCGGCCGCGCCATTTCCGAGGCTGTCGACGCCGCCCGCGCGCTGCCGAGCGACGGCTGGCTTCAGCGCCTCAACGAAGGCGAGCCCTTCGGCCCAATTGAAGCGCTGCTGGCCGCGGTGCGCGGCCTGGTCTATGCGCGCGACGCCAACGGCTCGGCAGATGCGGGCTATGGGCTGGAGACCGAACTCACCGAACCCGATGCCGCGCTGGTCGAAGCTGCCGGTAACGCTACGGCCGCGCTCGACGCCTTGCTCCGTCCAATGGTGGTGCTCGGTCGTCGGCTGGAGGCGGTGCTGGCCGAGGCGCCCGACTGGATGGACGGCCCGGCTCGCGCCCGCATCGAAGGCGCAATCGCCTCGCTCGGCTGGCGGGTGGATACCGTCGGCGCCTGGCTCGCGCTGATCGCGCGGATCGGCGGCCCGGCCGATCCCGAGTTCGTCGACTGGCTCGCCGTCGACCGGGTCGAAGGCCGCGAGTTCGACATCGGCCTGCACCGCCACTGGCTCGACCCCGCCAAGCCGCTCGCCAAGACCGTGCTTGAACCCGCGCACGGCGTGCTCGTCACCTCCGCTACCTTGCGCGCCGGAGGCGATTGGGACGTGGCCGAGGCGCGCTCCGGCAGCACTCACCTGCTCCGCCCCGCCCAGCGCTTCGCGGCGGCGAGCCCGTTCGACTATCCGAACCAGGCCGAGGTGCTGATCGTCACCGACGTCAAGCGCGGCGACATGGCCGCGCTTGCCAACGCCTATGCCCGGCTGATCGCCGCCGCCGGCGGCGGCACGCTCGGGCTGTTCACCGCGATTCGCCGTCTCCGCGCCGTCCATGCGCGCATCGCCGACCGGCTGGCCCGCGACGGGCTGCCGCTGCTTGCCCAGCATGTCGACCCGATCGACACCGGCACGCTGGTCGACATCTTCCGCGACGATCCGCGCGCCTCGCTGATCGGCACCGATGCGCTGCGCGACGGGGTGGACGTGCCCGGCGATTCGCTGCGGCTGGTGGTGATGGAAGGCGTGCCCTGGCCCAAACCGAGCGTGCTCCACGCGGCGCGGCGGCTGGCCGGCGGCGGCTCGGCCTATGACGATCGCATCGTCCGCGCCCGGCTCGCGCAGGCGTTCGGCCGGCTGATCCGCCGCGCCGACGATCGCGGCGCCTTCGTACTGCTCTCCGCTGCCACGCCTTCTCGACTGCTCGATGCATTTCCCCCGGGGACGCGCATCACGCGCACCACGCTCGACGCCGCGGTCGAGCGGGTTCAGCTTTCCTTGGGGCCCGGCATGCGGCATGAGGCGGGAGAGACCGCCAGCGTTCACATCGGGGAAGCATGAAGACCCTTCTCGTCCTCCGCCACGCCAAGTCCGGTTGGGACGATCCGGTCGCGCGCGATTTCGACCGCCCTCTCAACCCCAAGGGCCAGCGCGCCGCGATGGCGATGGGCCGCTATCTGCGCGATCAGGGCCTGCGCTTCGATCATGCCATCGCCTCGCCGGCGGTGCGGGTACAGGAAACGCTGGGACAGGTCGCGCATGGCTATGGCGCGGCGATCGAACCGGCCTGGGACCAGAAGCTGTATCTGGCTTCGCTCGGCACGCTGCTCGACGCGGTCGAGGCGCTGCCGGACGGCGCCGACACGGTGCTGCTTTCCGGGCATAATCCGGGGCTGGAGGAGCTGGTGCTGGATCGTGTCCGCACGCCGGGCCCGCTGCGCGACGCAGCGGCGGAGAAATTTCCCACCGCGACGTTGGCCGAACTGCGCTTCGACATTGCCCATTGGGCCGAGGCATCGGGCGCGGAGGCCGAACTGGTCCGCTTCATCCGTCCGCGCGATCTTGATCCCAGTCTCGGCCCAGACGCCTGAGGACACGTGGCAAGCCCACCGATAGAGCCTGCCGACGAAGCGACGAGGGGGAGAAGCCTCACCCTCGCCCTTCACCTTCGTCAGCGATCTTCGTCCAGCGCCTGCGCCAGCGAGTCGCGGATCGCCTGTAATTCCACGGCGCGGTTCTTGCCGCGTGCCGCCTTTTCCTCGGCCAGCAGGCGCTGGACGCCGCGGATGGTGTAGCCCTCCTCGCTGAGGAGGTGATGGATGCGGCGCACCAGCGCCACGTCATCGGGTCGATAATACCGGCGGTTGCCCGCACGGGTGAGAGGCTTCAGCTGGGGAAACCGGGTTTCCCAATAGCGCAAGATATGCTGCGGCCTGCCGATTTCAGCGGCGAGCTCACCTATGGTCCGCAACGCGCCGGCGGCCTTTTCGGTCGCCGACATCGGGACCTCAGCGGGCTGAGACGATGCGGTCGCGCATCATCTGGCTGGCGCGGAAGGTGAGCACGCGGCGCGGCGCGATCGGCACTTCCACCCCGGTTTTGGGATTGCGGCCGACCCGCTCGCCCTTGTCTCGCAACACGAAGCTGCCGAACCCGGAAATCTTGACGTTTTCGCCCTTCGCCAGCGCCTCGCACATGTGCTTCAGGATCTGCTCGACGATGCGCGCCGCGTCGGCACGCGACAGCCCCACCTCGCGATGCAGCGACTCGGCCAAGTCTGCCCTGGTCAGCGTTCCCGCAGCATTCATTCCGGCAATTCCTTTCGTGTACTAAGGTACCCGTATCAGATTGTTACGCGCTATCAAGATTGATGTTGAAGCCGCAGTAACGCCTCAGACATATTCTGGAAAAACACGTAATTTGTCCAAAATGGGGATATCGCAGAACGCCTAGAAGCGGACGACCGCCGCGCCCCAGGTAAATCCGCCGCCCATCGCTTCCAAAACGAGTAGGTCGCCTCGCTTGATCCGGCCATCCCGCACCGCAGCATCCAATGCGAGCGGCACCGAGGCTGCCGAGGTGTTGGCGTGGCGATCGACTGTGACGATCACCTTTTCGGCCGCGAGATCCAGTTTGCGCGCCGTGGCGTCCAGAATACGCGCATTGGCCTGATGCGGCACCACCCAGTCGACATCGCTCGGCTGAAGCCCGGCGGCGGCAAGCGATTCCTGCATCACCGCGGCGAGGTTGGTCACGGCGTGGCGGAACACCTCCCGCCCCTTCATGCGCAGCTTGCCAACGGTGCCGGTAGTCGAGACGCCGCCATCGACATACAGAAGGTCGTTGTAGCGGCCGTCGGCGTGAAGCTTGGTGGCCAGAATGCCCTGCGGCGCCGCGCCCTCCACGTCCTGCGCATCCAGCACGATCGCGCCGGCACCGTCGCCGAACAGGACGCAGGTGGTGCGGTCTTCCCAGTCGAGCAGGCGGCTGAACGTCTCGGCACCGATCACCAGCGCGCGGCGATGGACGCCCGCGCGCAGCATCGAATCGGCGACCTGCACCGCATAGAGGAAGCCCGAGCACACCGCGGCAACGTCGAAGGCGACGCAATCGAGGATGCCGAGCGCGTTCTGCACGCGCGTGGCCGTGGCGGGGAAGGTCTGGTCCGGGGTGGCGGTGGCCAGCACGATCAGGTCGATCGACGATGCCTCGATCCCGGCCGATTCGAGCGCCGCCCGCGCCGCGTCCGCGGCCAGCGTGCCGGTGGTTTCCTCCGGCCCGGCGATGTGGCGGAAGCGGATGCCCGTCCGCTCGACGATCCACTCGTCGCTGGTATCGACGCGCTCCGCCAGCTCCGCGTTGGAAACACGCTGTGCCGGCAGGGCGGAACCCGTACCGAGAATCACCGAACGTACGGTCATGCGACCCCTTCTACCTCGTCCTTACGCGGCCTTGGCCTCGAAGTTCCCCAAATCCTCGGCAATGCGCCGGGTCAGTTCGTCGCGCACCATCTTGGCGGCGAAGCCGATCGCGGTATCCACGCCGACTTCGTTCGCGCCGCCATGGCTCTTCACGACGATGCCGTTCAGCCCGAGGAAAACGGCACCATTATGGTTGTTCGGGTCGAGATGGTGGCGCAGCAGCTCGGTCGCGGGCTTCGAGATCAGGAACCCGACCTTGGAGCGCAGCGAGGAGCTGAACGCGCGGCGCAGCAGGTCCGCCACGAACCGCGCGGTGCCCTCGGCGGTCTTGAGCGCGATATTGCCCGAAAAGCCGTCGCAGACGATCACGTCGACATCGCCGCGCGACAGCCGGTTGCCTTCGATGAAACCGGTGAATTCGAGCGGCAGATGCTTGGCCGCGCGCAGCTGGGCGGCGGCATCGCGGATGCTCTCGGTGCCCTTCATCTCTTCGGTGCCGATGTTGAGCAGCGCGACGCGCGGGCGCGCGAGATCGAGCGCGGTGCGCGCATAGGCCGCGCCCATCACCGCGAACTGCACCAGGTTGCGCTGGTCCACCTCGGTATTGGCGCCGAGATCGAGCATCACCGTGTCGTTGTCGCCCAGCGACGGCATCAGCGCGGCGAGCGCCGGCCGGTCGATCCCCGCCATGGTGCGGAGCGACAGCTTGGCCATCGCCATCAACGCGCCGGTATTGCCCGAAGACACGGCCGCGCCGGCGCGGCCCTGCTTCACCAGATCGATCGCAATGCCCATCGACGTCGTCTTGGCACGGCGGATCGCCTGGCTCGGCTTGGCGTCGGACGCAACGACTTCGGCCGCGTGGACGATCTCGCACGCGGCTGCCAGATTGGGATGCGCCTTCAGCCCATCACGGATACGCGACTCGTCGCCGACGAGGAGGAATTCCATCCCCTCGAAGCGGCGACGTGCACGTGCAGCGCCGGCGAGCATGACGGCGACCCCCTCATCGCCGCCCATTGCATCGACGGCGATCCGCGAGGGAACAGTCATACCGGCAACCCCCCGTTGCGGAACGTGGTTCAGCCCTCGACCGAAACGATTTCACGGCCGTTATAGTGGCCGCACGCGTTGCACAGGTTGTGCGGACGCTTGAGTTCGCCGCAGTTCGGGCACTCCTGGAACGATTCGACGGTCAGCGCATCGTGCGAACGACGCATGCCACGCTTCGACGGCGAGGTCTTTCTCTTAGGAACGGCCATTTCGGCACCTTCAACAAGCTAAATGAATCAATAAGTCGCGATACGCCCACAGGGTAGTTCGGGCAAGCGACGGCTAGGCCGGCCGCTCGCCGGACCAGCGGACAGGTCACGAAGCGAGCCCGCGCGTATAGCGATTCTCCTCCGCGTTGCAAGCAGAAGCCGCACGTGGCAGGGGTTCGCACCTTGGTTTTAGGGGGACGCGCATGTTTTTTCTGCCGGTAACACTCACCAGCGCCGGCGCCGCGGCGCTGATCAACCTGTGGCTGGCGATTCGCGTCATCCAGATTCGCATGGCGGAAAAGGTGCTGACCGGCGACGGCGGCAGCCCGCGCCTCATCGCGCGCATGCGCGCGCAGATGAATTTCGTCGAATATACGCCCTTCGTGCTGATCCTGATCGGCCTGATCGAGCTGGCTCAGGGCACGCAATTCTATCTGTGGATCGTCGCGGCCGTCTATCTGATCGGCCGCGTGCTCCACGGTTTCGGCATGGATGGCTGGCGACGCGGCCGGGAGATCGGCGCGCTCACCACCTTCCTGATCGTCGCCGGGCTCGGGCTCTATGCTGCGTGGCTCGGCTATACGGGTTCTAACCCGCTGCACTGAGTCGTCAGGCGCGCGCCAGCACCGAATCGGCAACGAACGGGTTGGTGCGCCGCTCCTGGCCGAAATTGCTGGGCTGGCCGTGGCCGGGGACAAACACCGTTTCGTCCCCCAGCGGCCAGAGCCGAGTGGTGATCGCGTCGATCAGGTCCTGGTGGTTACCTAGCGGGAAATCGGTGCGGCCGATCGATCCCTGGAACAGCACGTCGCCGACGATCGCCAGCTGCGATTCGGGATGGTGGAAAACGACATGGCCCGGGGTGTGTCCCGGGCAGTGATAGACGTCGAGCACCAGCTCGCCCACCGTCACCTGGTCGCCCTGCACCAGCCAGCGATTCGGCTCGAACGGCCGGCCCGGGACGCGGTAGGCGCGGCCGTCATCCTCCAGCCGCGCGATCCAGTAGCGATCGGCCTCGTGCGGCCCTTCGATCGGCACGCCCAGCTCCTCGGCGAAAATGCCGGCCGAGCCGCAATGGTCGATATGGCCATGGGTAATCAGCAGCTTCTCGATGGTAACGCCGTGCTGTTTCGCCGCCGCGCGCAACCGGTCGAGGTCGCCGCCCGGATCGACGAAGGCGCCGCGCATTGTCTTCGTACACCAGAGCAGGGTGCAGTTCTGCTGGAGCGGGGTGACGGGCACGATCGCCGCACGAAGCAGCGGCTGGGCGACGTTGGGATCGGAAGCCATGCATCTCGCTACCCCGCGCGCGCGCGCGCGGCAACCAAGGCTTGCCCTTCGCGGCGCGGCTCTGCATTTCAGCGGACTGATGGTTTTGCGTCCCCCCTTCGTCCTGCTCGACGACGCGCGCGCCGATGGCGAGGCGCGCCTCTATGTCGATCCCGTCGGAATCGTCGTCGCGCACCGGCTGGACGACGTGGCGCCCGCGCTGGACCGCCTGCGCGTGGCGGCTGCCGAGGGTTTGGATGCAGCCGGCTGGCTCGCCTATGAGGCCGGCGCCGCGCTCGAAGCCGCCGCGCCCATGCGCGAGACGGAAGGCCCGCTGCTCTGGTTCGGCCTGTTTCGCGGCCACCAGCGGCTGCCCGCCGACGCGGTCCCAGCGCTGCTCCCCGACCCCGCCGGCGCCTGGGCCGGACGCCCCCGCCCGCTGCTTGACCGCGCCGCCTATGACACCGCCCTCGCGCGCGTGCTCTCTTATATAGAAGCCGGCGACATCTATCAGGCCAACCTCACCTTCCGCGCCGAGGTGCCGGTCGCGGGCGATCCCGCCGCGCTCTACGCGCTGCTCCGCGCCCGCGCCGCCGCGGGCCATGGCGCGCTGGTCGCGACGGGGGAACAATGGCTGCTCAGCCTCTCGCCCGAGCTCTTCTTCACGCTGGAGGACGGCACCCTCACCGCCCGCCCGATGAAAGGCACCGCGCCGCGCGACGCCGATCCCGCGATCGACGCCGCGCTTGCCCGGGAGCTCGCGACCGATCCCAAGCAGCGCGCCGAGAACCTGATGATCGTCGACCTGATGCGCAACGATCTCGGCCGCGTCGCCCAGCCGGGCAGCGTCACGGTGCCGCAGCTCTTCCAGGTCGAGACCTATCCCACCGTCCACCAGATGACCTCGACGGTCACCGCGCGCCTGAACGAAAGCCTCGGAGCCGTTGACGCGCTCGCCGCGTTGTTCCCCTGCGGATCGGTGACCGGCGCGCCGAAGATCCGTGCAATGCAGGTAATCGCCGAAGTCGAACCCAGCGCGCGTGGCGTCTATACCGGTTCGATAGGGAGGATCGATGCCGATGGTGGGGCCGAATTCAACGTCGCGATCCGCACCTTGGCCATCGATGCGGCCGGCCGCGCCCGCCTCGGCCTCGGCTCAGGGGTCATCGCCGACTCCTATGCCGACAGCGAATGGGCGGAGTGCCGCGCCAAGGGGGCGTTCGTGACGATGGATGAGCCGGGCTTCGACCTGATCGAGACGATGCGATTCGATCCCGAAGAGGGCATCCTGCTGCTCGAACGCCATCTCGAACGCATTCGCGACAGCGCCGAGACCTTTGGTTTCCCGTTCGACCGCCATGTCGTTCGCAACGAGCTGCAGGCGGCGACCTTCCGGCTGCGCGCCGCAGCCAAGGTGCGGCTGTTGCTGGGATCCTCTGGCGCAGTGTCGATCGGGATCTCGCCGCTGCCAACCACCCCTGCGGGGCCGATAAAGGTCCGGATCGTTCCCCATTCCGTGCCCGCGCAGGATTTCCGCCTGGCCCACAAGACCACCCGCCGCGCCGTCTATGATGCGCCGCGCCGCGCCGCCGGTACCTGGGAGGTCGTGTTCACCGACGCGGAGGGCTATTGCACCGAGGGCAGCTTCACCTCGCTGTTCGTCGAGCGCAACGGCATGCTGGTTACGCCGCCGCTCTCGCGCGGCCTCCTGCCCGGCGCGCTGCGCGCCGAGCTGCTCGGCAGCGGTCGCGCAGTCGAAGGCGACCTCCGCCCCGAGGATCTCGCGAACGGTTTCCTGCTCGGCAATGCGCTGCGCGGACTGGTTGCAGCCGTTACAGTTGCGGAAGGCACCGAAGCGGACCTATAGGCGCGCATCTTTCCCGGAAAAGGCGCTCAGACTCATGCAGACCTCCGCCGCGCTCCAGCGCATCCAGCCCTCCGCCACGCTCGCCATGACCAGCCGCGTGTTCGAGCTGAAGCGTGCCGGCGTCGACGTGATCGGCCTGGGCGCCGGCGAGCCCGATTTCGACACGCCCGACTTCGTCAAGGAAGCCGCGATCCAGGCGATCCGCGACGGCAAGACCAAGTATACCAATGTCGACGGCACGCCCGAGCTGAAGGACGCGGTGATCGCGAAGTTCAAGCGCGACAACGGCTTGGACTACACTGCGCAGCAGGTCACGATCAACGTCGGCGGCAAGCACACGCTGTTCAACGCGATCGTCGCCACGGTGGAAGCCGGCGACGAGGTGATCGTGCCCGCGCCGTATTGGGTCAGCTATCCTGACGTAATTCAGTTTGCGGGCGGCACGCCGGTGTTCATCGCCGCCGGTGCCGACCAGGGCTACAAGATCACCCCCGAGCAGCTCGAGGCGGCGATCACGCCCAAGACCAAGTGGGTGATCCTCAACTCGCCGTCCAACCCCACCGGCGCCGCCTATTCGGCTGCCGAGCTCAAGGCGCTGGGCGAGGTGATCGAGCGCCACCCGCATGTCTGGGTGTTCGCCGACGATATGTACGAGCACATCCTGTACGACGGCTTCGAATTCGCCACGATCGCGCAGGTCTGCCCGTCGCTCTACGAGCGTACGCTCACCGTCAACGGCTGCTCCAAGGCCTATGCGATGACCGGCTGGCGCATCGGCTTCGCCGGCGGCCCGGCCCCGCTGATCAAGGCGATCGCCAAGCTCCAGTCGCAGTCGACCTCGAACCCATGCTCGATCGCCCAGGCGGCCGCCGTCGCGGCGCTGACCGGCGACCAGAGCTTCCTCAAGGATCGCGCCGCCGCCTTCCAGACGCGCCGCGACCTGGTCGTCGGCATGCTCAACGAAATCGACGGCTTGCACTGCCCCACGCCCGAGGGTGCGTTCTACGTGTACCCCGAATTCAGCGCGCTGATCGGCAAGACCACACCCAAGGGCAAGGTTATCGCCACCGACGAGGACATGATCGGCTATTTCCTCGACGATGCCCGCGTGGCGGCGGTGCACGGTGCGGCGTTCGGCCTGTCACCGGCGATGCGGATCAGCTATGCGACCTCCGAGGCGCTGCTCCGCGAAGCCTGCACCCGAATCCAGACGGCTTGCGCCGACCTGCGCTGAGGGACCTGTAACGCGGGAGCTTCCGCATCCCTATATGGGGGTATCATGACCCGACGCACGTTGAAGCTCCCGCTGTCCCTTGCCGCCCTTGCCGGCGGCGCCTTCCTGCTGATCGCAGCCGGAGGGTTGCGCATCGAGAAGGTCGCCGCCGTGGCGGTGCCGCCGCCCGCGATCGACGTCGCCAAGGCGAAGAAGCCGCAGACGGCCGTGTTCGCCGGCGGCTGCTTCTGGGGCATGGAAGCGGTGTTCCAGTCGGTGAAGGGCGTTCAGTCGGTTACCAGCGGCTATGCCGGCGGCACCGCCGCCACCGCTACCTATGATCAGGTCAAGGGCGAGCGGACCGGCCATGCCGAGGCGGTGAAGGTGGTCTATGATCCCACCCGGGTCAGCTATGGCACGCTGCTTCGCGTCTTCTTCTCGGTGGCCCACGATCCCACCCAGAAGGGCGGCCAGGGGCCTGATCGCGGCCCGAGCTATCGCAGCGCGATCTTCCCGCAGAACGCCGAGCAGCGCCGCGTCGCCGGAGCGTACATCGCCCAGCTGACCCACGCTAAGGCGTTCGGCAAGCCGATCACCACCAGGCTGGAGACCGGCGGCTTCTACCCGGCCGAGGAGTACCATCAGGACTTCTTCTGGCGGCACCCGACGCACCCCTATATCATGCGCTGGGACCAGCCCAAGGTCGCCGCCTTCCGATCGACCTACCCCCAGCTGGCGCACTGACGCCAGCGAGGAGGCTCAGCGGTCAGAAATCGATCGCGATGCCCTTCAGCTCCCAGTCGCCATAGCGGACGGGATCCTTGTCGAGCGGGTCCTTTTCCGGCCGCTGCATCGGTTCGGGCTTGGGCACCGGCGGGCTCTTCGAGAGATAGGCCGGGGGCTGCACATGGTCGGGTCGCTTGCCCATCGGGATTGCCTTCCTTGGTTGCCCGGCCCATGTCGGCGCCCAAAGGAGCATGGTCAAGTGAACGGTTGGGTAGCGCACGCACGAGCATACAATATGATGGGAGTGCGCTGACCATGGCCCGCCCGACCACCCGCCGCCCGGCCGGCGCCGAGCCCGATGCCCCCGGCGTCCCCGCCCGCCGCGCGGCGCTCAAGCTGCTCGATGCGGTGCTGCGCCGCGGCCTGGCGCTGGAACAGGCGCTCGACTCCGCTGCGCAAGGGCTCGCGCCGAACGACCGCGGCTTGGCCCACGCCATCGCCGCCGAGGCGCTGCGCCGCCTGCCCGATCTCGACGCGCTGATCGATTCCGCCACCCGCCAGCGCCTGCCCGACGACGCCAAGGCCCGCTTTGCCCTCCGCATCGCGCTGGTCCAGGCCATCGCCCTCGGCACCCCCGGCCATGCCGCGATCTCGACGGTGCTGCCGCTGGTCGATGGCGGCCCGCGCAAGCTGGTGCACGGCGTGTTCGGCACGCTGATGCGCGGCAACGCCACGCTGCCCGATCTGCCGATTCTGCCCGATCCCGTTGCGCTGCGCTGGCAGGCGCATTGGGGCGAGGCAATGGTGCAGGCAGCCTGCGAGGCCATCGCGACGCCGCCGCCGCTCGACCTCAGCCTGAAGACCGACGGCGTGACGGTGGAAGGCGCGACCAGCCTCGCCCCGCGCCACGCCCGGCTCGAACCCGGCACCAGCGTCCCCGACCTTCCCGGCTTTGCCGAGGGGGACTGGTGGGTGCAGGATCTCGCCGCCTCGATCCCCGCCCGGCTGATCGGCGCAGGCACCGGCACCGCGCTCGACCTCTGCGCCGCGCCCGGCGGCAAGACGCTCCAGCTCGCCGCCGCCGGCTGGCAGGTGACCGCGGTGGACGTTGCCGAGAATCGCCTTGCCCGCCTCCGCGAAAATCTGGAGCGCACCGGCCTGTATGCGCAGATCGTCACCGCCGACCTGCTGAGCTGGAGCCCCGCCGCCCCGGCCGATGCGGTGCTGCTCGACGCGCCGTGCAGCGCCACCGGCATCTTCCGCCGCCACCCGGACGTGCTTCACCGCGTCCGGCCGTCGCTGGTTACCGAGATGGCCGAGCTCCAGGCCAAGCTGCTGAACCGCGCCGCCGCCTGGGTGAAGCCGGGCGGGACGCTGGTCTTCGCCACCTGCTCGCTGGAGCCCAAGGAAGGCGAGGCCCATCTCGCCCCCTTCCTCGCCGCGCATCCCGAGTTCGAACTGGTGCCCGCAACCGCGCAGGAGCTCCCTGCGGGCATCGCGCCCCGGGAGGACGGTTCGGTGCGCGTGCTGCCCGGCATGCTGGCCGAGCAGGGCGGTCTGGACGGCTTCTTCATCGCCCGGTTTCGCCGCCGCTGATCGCACCCACGGGGCGCTTCGTCTGCGTCACGCAGCAAGCTGTGGATAACCCTGTGGAGAAGCCGTGCACAACCAGTGGGCACCCCGCCCTCCGGTTGCGCCCGACTCAGCCCTTGCCTAGGAGACGAGCATGTCCGTCCGCATCGCCCCTTCGATCCTCTCCGCCGATTTCGCACGGCTCGGCGAGGAAGTCCGCGCCATCGACGCCGCGGGCGCCGACTGGATACATGTCGACGTGATGGACGGGCATTTCGTGCCCAACATCACCATCGGCCCCGCCGTGGTGAAGGCGCTGCGTCCGCACTCGGCCAAGAATTTCGACGTACACCTGATGATCACGCCGGTCGATCCGATGCTCGCCGCCTTTGCCGAGGCCGGGGCGGACACGATCTCGGTGCACCCCGAGGCGGGCCCCCACCTCCACCGCACGCTCCAGACGATCAAGGCGCTGGGCAAGCGCGCCGGCGTGGTGCTCAACCCGTCCACGCCGGTGGACGCGGTCGATTATGTGATGGACCTGGTCGACCTGATTCTGGTGATGAGCGTCAACCCGGGTTTCGGCGGGCAGAAGTTCCTTGAGAGCCAGCTGCCCAAGATCACCGAGCTGCGCCGCCGCATCGAGGCGAGCGGCCGCGCGATCGATCTGGAAGTCGATGGCGGCATCGACCGCGAGACCGCCCCCAAGGCGATCGCCGCCGGCGCCAATGCGCTGGTCGCCGGCACCGCCACCTTCACCGGCGGGCCGAGCCAGTACGCCGCCAATATCGCGGCACTGCGCGGGGCTTGACCGAGTCCGTGCCGGACTCCGCCGCCGACGGAGTCGAGGAAGGCAAGCGGCTGATCCGGGTAGGCGGCGACCGCGGCCTGTCGCTGGCCGACCGCATCGCAGATCGCTTCCAGCGCCTCGCCTGGCGCTCGCCGCTCTACGCGATGCGACTGAAGGGCCGGCATCCGCTCAAGCTGCTCACCGCCGCGGACGATCCGTTCTTCGGCGATCCGCAGCGGGGCAATGCCTTGCTCGACGGCGAACTGCGGCTGTGCGGCGAGGTCCGCGCGGTCGAGAGCCTCGATTTTGCCAAGCCCGATTGGTCGCCCGGCTTCACCCAGCATCTTCAGGGCTTTGCTTGGCTGCGCGACCTCTCCAGCGTCGCCACCCGTCAGCAGGGCGCCCCGATTGCCGAGGACCTGATGCGCCGCTGGCTCAAGGTCCATGGCGAGCAGGTCGCCGATCCCGCCTGGCGGCCCGATCTGGTCGGCCGGCGCATTCTGGCCTGGGTGGCGCATGCGCCGCTGATCCTGTCCTCGACCGACCAGGTCTATCGCTCGGGCGTGATGCACGCGTTGGCCCGCGGTGCCCGGCATCTCGATCGCAGCGCCGACAAGGTGCCGGTGGGCGTGCCCCGGCTGGCCGCCTGGGCGGGCCTCACCGTCGCCGGGCTGGTGCTGCCGGGCGGCGACCCGCGCCGCGCCTTTGCCGAGGCGGGTCTCAACCGCGCGATCACGGCCTCCATCTATGAGGATGGCGGCACCGTCGGCCGCTCGCCGGACGGCCAGCTCGACGCGATCCAGCTGATCACCCTGCTCTGCGAGACCTACGCCGCCCGCCGCATCGAGCCGCCCGCCTTCGTGCTCGGTGCGCTCAACCGGATGGTCGCGGCGCTGCTCGGCGTGTGCCACGGCGATGGCGGCCTCTCCAGCTGGCAGGGCTGCGCGCCGATCGGCGGCGAGTGGATCGAACAGGCGATCGAGGCCACCGGGGTGCGCACCCGCCCGCTCAAGCAGGCACGCGACTGGGGCTATCAGCGCCTGTCCTGTGCCGGCACCGTGCTGATCCTCGACGCAGCGCCCCCGCCCGACGCCCGCGTCGCCCAGACCGGCTGCGCCTCCACCCTCGCCTTCGAGCTTTCGGACGGCGCGGACCGGATCGTCGTCAATTGCGGCGGCAGCCGCGCGGCCGATGCCCGCCTCCCCGCCGAGCTGGTCCAGGGTCTGCGCACCACCGCCGCCCACTCGACCCTGACGCTGGGCGACAGCAACTCCACCGCGATCCATGCCGACGGCACGCTCGGCCGCGGGGTGAGCGAAGTCGAGCTGGTCCGGCAGGAAACCGAGCACGCCAGCCGGATCGAGGCGGCGCAGGACGGCTATGTCCGCCGCTTCGGCTTGCTCCATCGCCGCGAGCTCACCCTCTCGCACGACGGGCGCGACCTGCGCGGCGAGGATCTGCTGCTCCCCGCGGGCAAGCGGCGGATCGACTCGAAGTCGTTCGCCTTGCGCTTCCACCTCGCCCCGCAGGTCGAGGCCTCCCCCACCGCCGACGGGCACGGCGCGATCCTGCGCACCGCCTCGGGCACGCTCTGGCAGTTCCGCGCCAAGGGCGGCACGCTGGCGATCGAGGAGAGCCTGTGGATCGACGCGCGCGGCCGTCCGCACGCCACCCAGCAGCTGGTGATCCATGGCGAGACGCCCGCCGGCGGCGCCAGCCTGAACTGGGTATTCCACCGGTCCAAATAGGGCTTGCCCCGGCGCGTCCGATTGGGGAGAGGGGCGGGCCATGGACATCAAGATCACCCGCGCGCTCCTCTCGGTCTCCGACAAGACCGGGATCGTCGAACTCGGCCAGGCGCTGGCCGCCCAGGGCGTCGAGCTCGTCTCGACCGGCGGCACCGCCACCGCCCTCCGCAACGCTGGCCTGGAGGTCCGCGACATCTCCGACCTCACCGGCTTCCCGGAGATGATGGACGGCCGGGTGAAGACGCTGCACCCCAAGGTGCATGGCGGCCTGCTCTCGGTGCGGGACAATCCCGGGCATCAGGCCTCGATGGCCGAGCACCAGATCGCGCCGATCGACCTCGTCGTGGTCAACCTCTACCCCTTCGCCCAGACCGTCGCCAAGGGCGCGGACCGCGACGAGATCATCGAGAATATCGATATCGGCGGCCCCTCGATGGTGCGCTCGGCCGCGAAGAACCATGAATCGGTGGCGATCGTCACCGATCCGGCCGATTACGCGCTGGTGATGGGCGGCACGACCACGCTGGACCAGCGCCGCAAGTTCGCCGCCAAGGCCTATGCCGCCACCGCCGCCTATGACGCGATGATCTCCAGCTGGTTCGCCTTTGCCGATCAGGGCGAGGCTTTCCCCGAGACGCTCAACATCTCGCTGAAGCGTGGCCAGGCGCTGCGCTATGGCGAGAACCCGCACCAGCAGGCGGCCTTCTACGCCGCGACCGGCCCGTCCGCGCGCGGCATCGGCCAGGCCCGCCAGCTGCAGGGCAAGGAACTCAGCTACAACAATTACAACGACGCCGATGCGGCGCTCGAGCTGGTCAGCGAATTCCGCGACGGGCCGCCGACCGCGGTGATCGTCAAGCACGCCAATCCGTGCGGCGTGGCGAGCGGCGCGACTCTCGCCGAGGCCTATGCGGAGGCGTTCGCCTGCGACACCGTCTCGGCGTTCGGCGGCATCATCGCGGTCAACCGTCCGCTCGACCGCGCGACGGCCGAGCAGATCACCGGCATCTTCACCGAAGTGGTGGTGGCCCCCGATGCGGATGAAGAGGCGCTGGCGCTGTTCGCGGCCAAGAAGAATCTCCGCCTGCTGCTCACCGGCGAACTGCCCGATCCGGCGCGCGCCGGGCTGTTCGCCAAGTCGATCGCCGGCGGCTGGCTGGTCCAGGGCCGCGACAACGGCATCGTCACGCGCGACCAGCTCAAGGTCGTCACCAAGCGCCAGCCGATCGAGCAGGAACTGGCCGACTGCCTGTTCGCCTGGACGGTGGCCAAGCACGTCAAGTCGAACGCGATCGTCTATGCCAAGGACGGCAGCACGGCGGGCGTCGGCGCCGGCCAGATGAACCGACTGGAAAGCGCGCGCATCGCCGCGTGGAAGGCCAAGGACGCCGCCGAAAAGGCCGGCTGGGCGACCCCGCGCACGATCGGCTCGGCGGTGGCGTCGGACGCCTTCTTCCCCTTCGCGGACGGTCTGCTCGCAGCGGTGGAAGCCGGGGCGACGGCAGTGATCCAGCCGGGCGGCTCGATCCGCGACGACGAGGTCATCGCGGCGGCCGACGAGGCGGGGCTGGCGATGGTGTTCACGGGGATGCGCCACTTCCGGCATTGAGGCACGCGCGCCGCGCCCCCGGTTTGAGGCGCGGCGTTGCAGCACCTACGGGTGACCCCCGCGAAGGCGGGGGTCCATTGGCGCTGATGCTGCGGTTCTTTCCCCGAACGTTCGGGCGAATGGATTCCCGCCTGCGCGGGAATGACGGTGGAGGGGCTACCCTCCGCCACCGCCTGCGGCGGCGGTCCCCCTCCCCCGGAAGCTTCGCTCGGAGGGAGGAAACACTCAGGCGGCCTCGCCCGCCATCGCCTCCGCGCGCGGCACCTTGCGGAACAGCGCGCGGTCTTCGGGGCCGAAGCCGAAGCGGATGATCACGACCAGGAAGGTGATCAGCATCGCCGGCATGCCCAGGCTCATCTCCGCCCATTCGAAGCGGTGCGGCAGCGAGGTGAAGGCGCCGCCCACCAGCCCCGCGATCGCGATCGCCGCGAAGAAGCTGGGGCGGATGCTCACCACCGGCGCGCCAAGCTTGGCCTGGAGCAGCAGCCCCTTCGCCACAGATCCGATCGTCAGCGACAGCGCCAGTGCCACTGCTGGCGCGGCGGACTGGACTGGCACCGGCCAGCCCTGCCCCCGCGCGATGAAGATCAGTGCGAAGCTCAGGCCGATCTGCAGCATCAGCACGCCGATCGAGATCGCCAGATTGGTATGCCGGGCGATATAGATCAGCGCCGTCTCGCACACCGCGCCGGGCGAGGCGAGCACCTCGGCGAAGAGCAGGATGCACAGCACCGCCGATCCGATCACGAATTCGCGGCCGAGCAGGCCCATGATCCCCTCGGCGGGAATCGAGAACATCACCGCCAGCCCCGCCTGCGCGCAAAGAATCCAGAAGCCGACCTGCCGCACCTGCCGCGCCACCGCCTGGCGGTCCCCGGCGGCGAGGCTCTGGGTGATCACCGGCCCCAGGATCGGGTCGAAGCTCGATTTCAGCCGCTGCGGCACCGAGGCGACCTGCTGCGCCATGTAATAGATGCCGACGACCGAGGGCGCGAACAGCAGGCCGAGGATGAAGCGATCGACGTTGCGCGTCGCCCATTCGATCGCGTCGGCCCCCGCCAGCGGCGCATTGCGGCGCGCCAGCTCCCAGATTTCCGCCGTCTGCGGCCGCCAGCCGACCGGCAGGCCATAGCTGCGCACGAACGGCACGATCGAGGCGACCAGCGCTGCGCACATCGACAGCACATAGGCCATCAGCAGCCCGTCGCGCGCCGAGACGAAGGAAAAGGCCCAGGCGGCGATGCTGATCGTCCAGGGCTCGATGATCGCCCGCGCGGTTACCGAGGCGCCGATATTGTGGCGATAGGCCAATGCGGAGAGCGATACGTCGGACAGCGCGGTCGCGATCACCACCAGCGGCAGCAGCCGCTCCAGCCCCATCACCGCGCTGTTGGGAAACAGCGCCTGGGGGAATAGCACGAGGATGCCGCTGGCGAGCAGTGAGGCGACGAGCGCGACCACCATCGCATCCCACACGACATGGCTGTGCGGCCGGCTGGTGCTCGACAGCGCCTGGGCGAGCCCGCGCTTGAGCCCCAGCGTCGCCACCAGCGCGACAAATTCGATGACCAGCACCGCGATCGCATAACGGCCGACAATCTCCGGGCCATAGGCGCGGCCGGCGATGAACAGGAAGGGCAACCGCGCGACCAACCGGATGATGAAGCCCAGCATATTGGTGCGCCCGCCCTTGGCGAGCGCGTTGATGTCCTGCGACGCCCCCGCCTCGCTCAATGCGCGGCGCCCCAGCTGGGCCCGACGCCGATCTCCACGCCCAGCGGTACGGTGAGCTGGATCGCCGGTTCGGCGGCGGTGGCCATCACCCGCTCGATGATCGGCCGCGCGGCTTCGACATCGCCCTCGGGCAGCTCGAATACGAGTTCGTCGTGCACCTGGAGGAGCATGCGGACCTTATCCAGCCCCGCCTCGCGCAGCGCCGGGACCATGCGGGTCATGGCGCGCTTGATGATGTCGGCGCTGGTGCCCTGAATCGGCGCGTTGATCGCGGCGCGCTCGCTGCCCGCCCGCTCGTTGGGGTTGGAGGCCTTGAGCCGGGGAAAGTGGGTCTTCCGGCCGAACAGCGTGGTGGTGTAGCCGCGCTCCTTCGCCTCGCGCAGCGTGTCGGCGATATAGCGATTGATACCGGGGAAGCGCTCGAAATAGCGGTTGATCATCGCCTGCGCCTCGTCCGGCGTCACGTCGAGACGGCCGGCCAGGCCCCAGCGCGAGATGCCGTAGAGGATCGCGAAGTTGATCGTCTTAGCGCGGCCGCGCGTGTCGCGATTCACTCCCCCGAACAGCTCCATCGCGGTCAGGCTGTGGATGTCGTCGCCGTTCGCGAACGCGGTGCGCAGCGCCGGCACATCGGCAATGTGCGCGGCGAGGCGCAGCTCGATCTGCGAATAGTCGGCCGAGAGGATGACGTTGCCAGGCTCCGCCACGAAGGCGTCGCGAATCTGGCGGCCGGTCTCGGTGCGTACCGGAATGTTCTGCAGGTTGGGGTCGGTCGAGGAGAGCCGCCCGGTCTGCGCGCCGGTAAGGCTGTAGCTGGTGTGAACGCGGCCGGTGTGCGGGTTGATCTGCGCCTGCAGCGCATCGGTGTAGGTCGACTTCAATTTGGAGAGCTGGCGCCAGTCGAGCACCTTGAGCACCATTTCGCGGCCGGGCGAGTCCTTGTCGGCGGCGATGCGCTCCAGCTCGTTGACGTCGGTGGAATAGACGCCCGATTTGCCCTTGCGGCCGCCCTTAATCCCCATCTTGTCGAACAGCACGTCGCCCAACTGCTTGGGGCTGCCGATGGTGAACTTGAACCCGGCGATGGCGTGGATCTCTTCCTCCAGCGACCCGATCTGCTGCGCGAAGTCGGAGGAGAGCTTGGCCAGCACCGCGGCATCAACCTTGATGCCGGTGCTTTCCATCTCCGCCAGCACGGACACCAGCGGGCGGTCGACGCTCTCATACACGCGGGTCACGCTCTCATAGGCGAGGCGGGGCTTGAGCCGGCGCCACAGCCGCAGCGTCACGTCGGCATCCTCGGCGGCGTAGCGGGTGGCCGCCTTGAGATCGACCTGGCCGAAATTGAGCTGGCTCTTCCCGGTGCCGACCACGTCCTTGTAGGCGATGCAGCTATGCGCGAGATGCGTGGCGGCGAGCTCGTCCATGCCGTGGCCGTGCAGGCCGGCATCGAGATCGAAGCTCATCACGATCGTGTCGTCATAGGGCGCGACGCGGATGCCGGCACGGCCCAGCACGATCATGTCGTATTTGAGGTTGTGGCCGATCTTGAGGACGGCGGGGTCCTCCAGCAGCGGCTTCAGGCGGGCGAGCGCCTCGGCCCGGTCGATCTGCTCGGGCTTCTCGGCGAACATGTCCGTCCCGCCATGGCCGAGCGGGATATAGCAGGCAAGGTTGGGCGCCAGCGCCATGCTGACGCCGACGAGATCGGCCTGGGTCGCATCGAGCCCGGTCGTCTCGGTATCGATCGCCACCCAGCCCTGGTGCCGCGAGACGGTGATCCAGCGATCGAGCGCGTCGAGATCGGTGACGGTCTCATAGCCGTCGTGGTTGCAGGGCGGGTCTTCCTCGACACCCGGCGCCTCGTGCACCTCGACCGGCGCATCGGCGACCGAGGACAGGCGCGACAGCAGCGTCTTGAAGCCGTGATGCTCGAGGAAGGCGCGCAGCGGCGCATCGGGGATGCCCTGCAGTTCGAGCGCGTCGAGCGGCTCGGGCAGCGGCACGTCGCAGGCGAGCGTGACAAGCTTGTGGCTCAGCCGCGCGAGATCGGCATGCTCGATCAGATTGTCGCGCAGCTTGCCCTTCTTCATGCCCGGCGCGGCGGCGAGCACCGATTCGAGATCGCCATGTTCGAGGATCAGCTTGGCGGCGGTCTTGGGGCCCACGCCCGGCACGCCGGGGACGTTGTCGACGCTGTCGCCCATCAGCGCGAGCACTTCGCCGAGCTTCTCCGGGCCGACGCCGAACTTCTCGCGGGTGTCGTCCGGGCCCATTCGCTTGTTGTTCATCGTGTCGAGCATGTCGACCGACGGATCGGTCATCAGCTGCATCAGATCCTTGTCGGAACTGACGATCGTCACCTGCCACCCCTGCGCCAGCGCGGCCTTGGTATAGCTGGCGATCAGGTCGTCGGCCTCCCAGCCCAGCTCCTCGATGCACGGCAGGCTGAACGCGCGCGTAGCGTCGCGGATCATCGGGAACTGGGGCACCAGATCTTCGGGCGCGGGCGGGCGGTGCGCCTTGTACTGGTCGTAGAGATCGTTGCGGAAGGTGTGCTCGGACTTGTCGAGAATCACCGCCATGTGGGTCGGCCCGTCGGCCTTGTGGAGTTCGTCTGCCAGCTTCCACAGCATCGAAGTGTAGCCGTACACCGCCCCCACCGGCTCGCCATGCTTGTTGGTCAGCGGCGGCAGCCGGTGATAGGCGCGGAAGATGTAGCTGGAGCCGTCGACGAGATAGAGATGGGGCATGGGCGGGAGATAGCAGCGCGCCGCGCCGCCGTCATCCCGCCGAACCGCTAGTTTTCAGGCGCCCAGCTGGTGCTCGGCGACGATTGCGCGCACCACACCCTGCATGAGCAGCTGGCGCTCGTTGATCGGCCGCGGCGTGTCGCCGATCATCACCGCCAGCGCATAGGAACGGCCGTCCGGCGCGGTGAGCAGCGCCACGTCGTTATAGCCTGCGGTACGGCCGAACAGGTCCTGGCCGGTGCCGGTCTTGTGGGCGAGCTGCCAGCCCGGCGGCAGCGCGCCGCGCAGGCGGTACTTGCCGGTGTGCGAGGCCTGCATCGTCGCGATGAGCCACTGGGTCGAGACCGGCGAGAGCAGCTCGCCGCGCTTGAGCCGCGCGAGCGCGCCGGCGATGGCGAGCGGCGCCGCGCCGTCGGGCGGATCGGCGACATAGCGCTGATAGGCGGCGACGCGGGTCTCGCGCGGCAGCTGCGCGCGGGCCACCGCGAAGGTGTTGCCCATCGAATATTCGGGCTTCCACGCCGCCAGCCCCGAGGTGCCGAGCTGGAGCAATTTCTCGCCGGGTCCGAAGCGGATCGAGCCGAGTGCGTTGCGCGCGATGAACGAGCGCACCGCCGGCGGCCCGCCGACCAGGCGCAGCAGCTTGTCGTTGCAGGTATTGTCGCTCATCGTCAGCGCGCGGCGCAGGATCTCGCCGACCGTGCTCTGATAGCCCTGGTCGCCCTTGACCAGCGAGGCGACCGGCTGGTGGAACAACGTGAAATCGGCGCGGGTGATGACCAGCGGATCGTTCAGGCGGATGCGGCCCTGATCGACCTGATCGAGCACGGTCATCGCGACCCACAGCTTGGACACACTCTGCTGCGGCAGCTTGCGCGCGCCGCCCTGCGAGGCGGTCCAGTTGCGGTCGACGCTGGTCACCGCGATGCCGACCACGCCGTCGAAATTATGCGCGATGTCGGAAAGGCGGTTCACCAGGCCGGGGGGCGGCGGCACTTCCGGGAGGGGGGCCGCCTGGGCGCGGGGAATCGGCACCAGCACGCCATAGTTCGGCGCCGGCAGATAGGCGGCGAGTTCGGGATGTTCGTGGACGGCGCAGCCGAGCAGTACCGCCGGACCCAGCCCGGCGACGGTCAGCGCACGCTCGACCTTGGAGAACCGGATTTTACGCACCGCAACCAACCTCTTGCCCAACTCCATCATGTGCCTGCCCCTAAAGGTGGCAAAGCGCGGGATTCCCGCAATGCGACGAAGCGAGTCACCTGAGCGACGAGATGTGAAGGCAGGATCGCGCGCACCCCACGCCCTTCGTCAGTCCCGCGGAGGCGGGAATCCATTGGCCGTGCCGGCGCGGCGTCTGCTTCAACCGCACAGGCGAATGGATCCCCGCCTCCGCGGGGATGACGGGTGAGGGTGGGGCAGCGTGGGGGCAAGGACCGCTGCCGATTCAAGGCACCAGCACCGTATCCACCGCCTCGGTCGCCGTCTCCGGATAGTCGAGCGTGTAGTGCAGCCCCCGGCTCTCCTTGCGATGGAGCGCGGAGCGGACGATCAGGTCGGCGCTTTCCAGCAGATTGCGCAGCTCGATCAGGTCGGGGGTGACGCGGAAATGGCCGTAATAGTCGGCGACTTCCTCGCGCAGCAGCTTGATCCGGTGCGCGGCGCGCTCCAGCCGCTTGGTGGTCCGCACGATGCCGACATAGTTCCACATGAAGCGGCGGATCTCGGTCCAGTTCTGCTTGATGACGACTTCCTCGTCGGAATCGGTCACCCGGCTCTCGTCCCACGGCCGGATCGCCGGCGGCGGCGGCAGGTCGCCCCAATGCGCGGCGATGTGATTCGCCACCGCCTCGCCGAACACGAAGCATTCGAGCAGCGAGTTGGACGCGAGGCGATTGGCCCCGTGCAGCCCCGACTGGCTCACCTCGCCCGCCGCATAGAGCCCCGGCAGGTCGGTACGCCCGTCGCGATCGATCATCACGCCGCCGCAGGTGTAATGCTGGGCGGGGACCACCGGGATCGGCTCCTTGGTCATGTCGATGTCGAGGTCGAGCAGCCGGTGATGGATGGTCGGGAAATGGTGGCGGACGAACTCCGGCCCCATATGGCTGATGTCGAGATGGACATAGTCGAGGCCGAGACGCTTGATCTCATGGTCGATCGCCCGCGCCACGATATCGCGTGGGGCCAGCTCCAGCCGCGAATCGAAATCGGGCATGAAGCGGTGGCCCGCCTCGTCGCCCGCTTCGGGGGGCAGCAGCAGATGCCCGCCTTCGCCGCGCACGGCTTCGGTGATCAGGAAATTCTTGACGTCGAGATTGTAGAGGCAGGTCGGGTGGAACTGCATCATCTCCATGTTCGAGATGCGGCAGCCCGCGCGCCACGCCATCGCGATGCCGTCCCCGGTCGCGCCGCGCGGGGCGGTGGAGAAGAGATAGGTGCGCCCCGCCCCGCCGGTCGCCAGCACGGTCGCGCGGGCGGTGAACAGCTCGACGCGGTTGGTCGCGCGGTTGAAGGCATAGACGCCCCAGACATTGCCCGCGCCCGAATAGCGGAGTTCGTGCCGGCTGGTGGCGAGGTCGATCACCACCATGTCGGGCACCAAAGTGATGTTCGGATGCGCCTGCGCGGCGCGGAGGAGCGCGGTCTGCACGGCGAGGCCCGTAGCATCGTCGACATGCGCGATGCGCCGGTGGCTATGGCCGCCCTCGCGGGTGAGGTGCAGCGCATTGCCCTCGGTGTTGAAGGGAACGCCAAGCTGGACCAGCCGCTCGATCGCCGCGGGCGCGTTCTCCACCACCATCTCGACGGTCGCGCGGTCGTTGAGGCCGGCGCCGGCGACCATCGTGTCCTCGATATGGCTTTCGAAGGTGTCGCCCTCTTCCAGCACCGCGGCGATGCCGCCCTGCGCCCAGGCGGTCGAGCCCTCGGCAAAGCCGCCCTTGGCCAGCACCGTCACCTTGAACCGGTCCGCCAGATGGAGCGCGGTGGTGAGCCCCGCCGCGCCGGAACCGAGGACCAGGACATCGCTTTGGTGATTGGTATCGGACAAAGAGGCACTCCTTTGCGGCGCTTAAAGCGCGCAAGCGGCGGGTTCCGCAATCCCTACCCTTGCGCCACCTATCAGGTCGCAAGGATAAGAACCCGTCGCTACGCCCCAAATCGTCACCCCGGCGAAAGCCGGGGTCCATTGGGGTCTCCCTATCGGTTCTTGCTACGGCCGAGAGGCGAATGGATCCCGGCTTTCGCCGGGATGACGGGTGGGGCGGCGGATGTCGTTCGTCTCGTATCCCTGTAGAAGGGTTAGCGAAGGAGAAGCAGATGCGGTTAGGTTGGTGGATCGGCGTGGCGATGCTGTTCGGCAGCGGCTCGGCGCAGGCGGCGGCGTGTCGGCTGGGGCCAGCGGGGACGACGGTGCCGGTGTCGATCGAGGGCACCGGGCGATCGATGCTGGTGCATGTGCCCGCCGGTCGCAGCGCGGCGCGGCTGCCGCTGGTGTTCGTGTTCCACGGCAGCACCGGCAAGGGCCGCGACATCCTCGCCCAGTCGAAACTGGAGGCGACCGCGGACCGGCACGGCTTCCTCCTCGCCGCACCCGATGGCGGCATCCCGGCGGAGGGCGGATTCGTGTGGAACATCCCCGGCGTACCGACGGTGACCGGCAAGATCCCCGGCCCGGACGACGCCGACGACGTCGCCTTCGTGCAGACCGCAATCGACCAGCTTGCGGCCAAGGGCTGCGTGGACCGCGCGCGGATCTACGCCACCGGCTATTCGGGCGGCGGGCGGATGACCTCGTGGCTCGGCTGCGTCGCAGCGGACCGCTTCGCGGCGATCGCGCCGGTGGTGGGCCTGCGCGCCGGCAATCCGCGCAAGGACCTGCCCCGCGTCCCCGATCCGGCGACCTGCACGCCGTCGCGGCCGATGCCGGTGCTCGCCTTCGCCGGTGATGCCGACACCACCAACCCGATTCAGGGCGGCGGCGCCGGCTATTGGCAATACACGATGCACACCGCGCTGGTGCGCTGGGCGGACCTGAACGGGTGCCGCGTGGGGCCGGTGGAGCGCGAGGTTTCAGCGGAGGTGAAGGAGGAGCGATTCAGCCGCTGCTCGGGCGGCGCGGACGTGGCCGGTCGGGTGAAGCACGGCGCGGGCCATGTCTGGGTGGCGGACAATGAGGCAATGTGGGCCTTCTTCGCGAAGCACCGCCGGTGAGCAGGATTGACGTTCAGCGGGACGCCGAGCCGCAGCTCGTAGCGGACGTGTGGCTCTACGAAACCGCCAATGGCGGGAAAACTGGGCCTGCCCTTCCTGGCTTCGGCTGCATCCTGATGACGAGCAGAGACCGACCCTATTCTGGCTGGGATGCCCTTCTCCTACTGCGGGACCAGCCCATGCATCCGGGAGAGCGGCGGCGCCTGGGATTCGTCTTTCTGACGCCTGAAAGCGCGCTACCCGTCTTCAGACAAGCGGGACGCTTCTATCTCTGGGACGGCCGCTTCATTGGCGAGGGCACGATCGCCTCTCACGTCGAGAGCGCCCGGTGATGAAGCACCTGCTTCTTTGCTGCTTCTCGATGCCGCTTCTTAGCGGCTGCGGCACGGATGCGCTGTGCTCGTCGGAAACGTTGCACGTTGCTCGGGATATTGGAGGTGATAGGGTTGCGGTCACGTCTGTTCGCAACTGTGGCGCAACATCTGATTACGCGACCGTGATCAGCGTTGGCCGCGCTACGGAGCCTCAGGCAGCAGCGACGGAGATTTTCGTCGCGGACAGCGATCACGGAGCCGCCTTAGATGGAGGCGGTGGCGCGATTTGGACGAGCGTTGTTTGGTCAGCGCCCGGCAAACTGTCCGTTGCCTATGCTTCCAAAGCACGTGTCTTCAAGCAGCTGCCCTCCGCGAAGGGGGCCGAAATCCGTTTCAAGGCAAGCGATCCACCGATATCGCCGCTGGTAGATTGAGGTTCCTACGCCGCCCGCGTCAAATTCAGGAACACATCCTCCAGATCCGCCTCGCGGGTCGACACGTCGACGATCCCCAGCCCCGCCGCCTGCACCGCGCCCAGCACTTCGCCGGCATTGGCCTGGTCCTTGCGGTAGGTGATCACCAGCACGCGCTCGCCCTTCAGCTCCACCTTCTGGAAGCAGGCATTGTCCGGCGCCGCCACGATGTCGCGGTCCACCGTCACCTCGACCACCTTCTCCTGCGCCATGCCGACCAATTCCCGCGTCGGCTTGTTGGCGATCAGCTGGCCGTGGTTGATGATCGCGATGCGGTCGCACAGCTCCTCGGCCTCTTCGAGATAGTGCGTCGTCAGCACCACCGTCACGCCGCGCTGGTTGAGCTGCTTCACATAGGCCCAGAGCTGCTGGCGCAGTTCCACGTCGACGCCCGCGGTCGGCTCGTCGAGCACGATGATCGGCGGGGAGTGCACCATCGCCTTGGCGACCATCAGCCGCCGCTTCATGCCGCCCGAGAGCGTGCGCGAATAGGCATTGGCCTTGTCTTCCAGATGCACCGCGCGGAGCAGCGCCATCGCGTCGAACCTGTCCTTGGCCACGCCGTACAGGCCCGCCTGGATCTCCAGCGTCTCCTTGGGCGTGAAGAAGGGATCGAACAGGATCTCCTGGTTGACGATGCCGATGCTCGCCTTGGCGTTGCGCGGGTGCGCGTCGATGTCGAAGCCCCAGATCGCAACCTTGCCGTCGGTCTTGTTGACCAGCCCTGCCAGAATGTTGATCAGCGTCGACTTGCCCGCGCCGTTGGGGCCGAGCAGCCCGAAGATCTGCCCGCGCGGCACCTCGAAGCTCACCCCGTCCAGCGCGCGCTTGCCGCCGGAATAGGTCTTGCAGAGAGTGTCGATCGCGATCGCAGCCTGGGTCATGGCCGGCAGCTTTAAGACCCTGCGCATCCGATTGCGAGCCCCCGCGCGCTTTGCTAAGGCGCGGGACATGATCGCTCCGCCCGAAGTCCTCCGCACCGCCCAGCCCCGCGTCGCCTGTGACGGCACCGGCCCCGGCCTGCCGGCCGCGCTCGGCCACCCGCGCGTCTATCTGCAGATCGACGAGAGCGGCTATGTCGATTGCGGCTATTGCGACCGCCGCTTCGTGCTGATCGGCGGCCCCGCCGACGGCGCCGACCAGAGCCAGCTGCCCGATCATCCGGCAGGCGCCAGCATCTGATCGTCGCGGGAGCGCGTGACTCTGCGCACGCGCCTCCTATATCTGTGGGATGAGCATTCCCACCGATCCCCGCGCCTTCCTCTATCGCGACGGGCTCGATCCCGACGCTGCCGTTCGCCTGACCGCCGATGCGCTGGGCCAGGCAGAGGATGGCGAGCTCTATCTGCAATATCGCAAGTCCGAGGCGTTCGGCTTCGACGACGGCCGGCTGAAGACCGCCGCCTATGACACGCAGTCGGGCTTCGGCCTGCGCGCGGTCTCGGGCGAAACGACGGCCTTCGCCCATGCCAACGAGATCAGCGCCGCCGCGATTCGCCGCGCCGCCGAGACGATGGCGCTGATCGATCCGGCCAAGCAGGGCAAGGCGCCCCCGCCGCAGGGCAACAACCGCCACCTCTACACCGATGCCGATCCGCTCGAACTGGTGCCGTTCGCCGACAAGGTGAACCTCTGCCAGACGATCGACGCCGCCGCCCGCGCGCGCGATCCGCGGGTCAAGCAGGTGTCGGTGAGCCTGACCGGCCAGTGGAGCGTGGTCGAGGTGGTGCGCGCGGACGGTTTCGTCGCCACCGATGTACGGCCGCTGGTGCGGCTCAACGTCTCGGTGGTGGTCGAGCAGAACGGGCGCCGCGAAACGGGCAGCTTCGGCACCGGCGGGCGCGTCGTCTATGACCGCCTCTTCCAGCCCGAGACCTGGAACCGCGCGATCGACGAGGCGCTGGCGCAGGCGCTGGTCAATCTCGATGCGGTCGCGGCCCCGGCCGGCGACATGACCGTGCTGTGCGGCCCCGGCTGGCCCGGCGTGCTGCTCCACGAGGCGGTGGGCCATGGCCTCGAAGGCGACTTCAACCGCAAGGGCACCAGCGCCTTTTCGGGCCGGATCGGCGAGCGCGTCGCGGCACCCGGCGTGACCGTGGTCGACGACGGCTCGATCCACGATCGCCGCGGCTCGCTCTCGATCGACGACGAGGGCACGCCGACGCGCGAGACGGTGCTGATCGAGGACGGCATCCTCAAGGGCTATATGCAGGACCGCTTGAACGCCCGGCTGATGGGCGTCGAGCCGACCGGCAACGGCCGCCGCGAAAGCTTCCAGCACGCGCCGATGCCGCGGATGACCAACACCTTCATGAAGGGCGGCAAGGACGATCCCGCCGAGCTGCTCGCCCGCGTCAAGAAGGGCATCTATGCCAAGAGCTTCGGCGGCGGGCAGGTCGACATCGTCTCGGGCAAGTTCGTCTTCTCGTGCACCGAGGCCTACCTCATCGAGAATGGCACGCTGGGCGCCCCGATCAAGGGCGCGACGCTGATCGGCGACGGCCCGACCGTGCTCCACCGCGTCACTGGCATCGGCAACGACTTCGCCCTCGACGAAGGCGTGGGCATGTGCGGCAAGGGCGGCCAGTCGGTCCCCGCCGGCGTCGGCCAGCCGACGCTGCTGGTGGAAGGGCTGACGGTGGGCGGAACGGCGGCGTGATCAGCCGCTGCCGGTAAGCACGTCGATCGCGCCGAGGACGCGGAAACGCTCCTCGGCTAGTGATCCGACCCGCTCGCGCAGTTCGGCGGTGCGGATCGCGGCGGCGAATTCCGTCATCAGGACCAAGGTCTCGCCGTTCACGTCGAAGTGCGGATGCAAACGCGGCGTGGTCGGTGCACTTTCGCCGGGCTTGGCGAGCGGAATGACGAAGCGCGTACCGATCGTGGCCAAGTCGTCAGCCTGGCAATCGATCACCAGGCCGCCGCCCGCCAGCCGATGCACGTCGAACTGGGCCATCAGAACAGACGATAGCGCTCGAGCGGCAATCCGTTCTCTTCAACCCAGCGGTTATGGGCTTCGGCCCATTCGCGATTCTCTTCCTGCCAGCGCCGATCGCGCTCGGCCTTGGCGGCGGCGCGGATCGCGGCTTCGCAGACTTGCGAGAGATTCAGGCCCACTTCGCGCCCAGCAGCCACCACGCCCGTGTCGAGCGACAGGTTGACCGCCTTGCGCTTGCCGGACGCGATCGGATCGTGCTTCATGAAGCCAAGCTATGCGCATGCCCCATGCGCGTCAACGCCGGGAGACGCCGCCATGGCCCTTGTCGAACTCGGCCGGTTCAACCGGCAGGAAGCCTTTATCGTCCAGGGTCGGCTAGAGGATGAGGACATCCCCAGCTTCGTGTTCGATGCCGGCGCGAGCATCGCCGATGGCAGCTATCTGCTGATCCCGGTACGGGTGATGGTCGACGACGAAGACCTCGCCGCCGCGCGCACCATTGTTGACGCGGCCGGTGGCCCTATGCCGTAATCCCCTGGAGCAGCTTGGGCACGTCGCCGCTCTCGCCGCGCGCTTCGCCCATGAACCAGGACTTGAGCGGCGGCAGCTTGTCGACCGCCGACAGGCCGAAGCGCCGCACCGCATTGGGCAATGCGCCGGGGATGCCGAACAGCCGGGTGAGCCCGTCGGTCGCCAGCGCCACCATGAAGGTGTCGAGCCCGCGCCAGCGCTGGTAGCGGGCGAGCAGCTCGGGATCGCCCATGTCGAGCCCCAGGCGCTTGCCGTCGACCAGCACCTCGACCAGCGTCGCCACGTCGCGGAAACCGACATTGACGCCCTGCCCCGCAATCGGATGGATGCCGTGCGCGGCGTCGCCGACCAGCGCCAGCCGCTCGGCCGTGATCCAGGCGGCGTGGTGGAAGCCGAGCGGGTAGGAAGAGCGCGACGACAGCGGCCCGAGCTTCCCCAGAAACCCGCCCATCTTCTTCTCCGCCTCGGCCAGATAGGCGCGGTCGGAAATCTTGTGCATCGCCGCCGCGTCGCGCGCATGGACGGTCCACACCACCGCCGAGCGATGGCCGTTTTCGTCGTCGAGCAGCGGCAGGATCGCGAACGGGCCCTGCGGATAGAAGATCTCGTAGGCGATGTTCTCGTGGGACCGCTCGTGATTGAGCGTCGCGATCATCGCGGCATGGTCGTAGGTCCAGCGCGCGACCTTGAAGCCGGCCGAATCGCGGGTGGGCGAGTTGCGCCCCTCCGCCGCGATCACCAGCTGCGCGCGCACCGTGGCGCCCGAATCGAGCGTCGCGACCACGCCGTGCGGCCCGCGCTCCACCGACACCGCACGCGTCTGCATCCGCACGTCCGCCAACGGGGCCGCCTGCGCGGCTTCGAACAGCGCGGTGCGCAGCACGCGGTTTTCGAACATGTGGCCGAGCGCGCCGTCATCGGCATCGGGCGCGAAATCGAGCTTGCCGGGTTCCAGCCCGTCGGAGACGCGGATGCCCTCGATCGGGCAGCCCTTCCCCGCCAGACGCCCGGCGACGCCGATCGCGTCGAACATCCGCATCGGCGCGCTCGCGATCGCCGAGGCGCGGCCGTCGAAGCTCGCGCCGAGGATGGTTTCCGGGTCCGCCGGATCGATCACGATCGAGCTGATGCCATGCGCATCGAGCGCCGTTGCGAGCGCGCTGCCGACCAGCCCGCCGCCGAGGATGAGAATGTCCGCCTGGTCCATGGCCCTGCCCTAGCAGGTTCGCACGCGCCTGCCAGCCGTCAACAGGTGCAGGGGCGGCAAACCCCTGCACCTGCGCGCGATCAATGCTGGTGCAGCCGCTCGATCATGCCGTCCATCCGCTTGGCGAGGAAGCCCGGCGAATAGCTGTCGCGATAGTTGCGCGGATCGGCCTTGGTGGAGGCCATCGGCTCGAACGGCACGAAGCTCGTGGTCAGCGCCACCGCGCCGCCCATCGTGCCCGCGCCCTGGATCGCCAGCGTCAGTTCCGTCACGTGGAGGATGAAATCGGGCGGGATCGGGCACGGCTCGCCCATCCGCAGCGCGCGCGCCGTTTCCGCCACGCCGAGCATCTTGTCCTGCGCGCCGACCTCGCGGCGCTTGGCGCCGGCGACCAGCTTCTTGAAGAACGAGGTCTTGCCCGCGGCATTGGCGCGCATCGTCGCGAACGACTTCCAGTGGCGCACGAAGGGCAGCACCCGCCCGCCGACGCCGAAGCCGCGGCCGAACAGCGGCTGGAGCCGCAGGCTGCGCGCCTTGCGGGCGTTGAGGCTGAGCTGCGAGAAGCGCTCGAGGAACACTGGCGACTGGTAATGCCGATAGGTATCGGTGCTCAACTCGCCCTCGTCGCCGATCACGCGCATGCGGTGGTCGGCCGGCGCCGCGATGCTGCAGGTGACGCGCGCGGTTACGCCGCTGACGAAATCGAGCGTCGCCACCGAGAAATCGGGCGTGTCCGCCGGGTGCATCGGCTGGTCGGTCTTGTGCGGGACCACCACCTTGGAGAAGGCGGTGACCGAACGCACCGGGCCGAACATCGCCAGCATCCACACCAGATGGTAGCCGACATGCTCGAAGGTGCAGCCCATCTCATATTCATGGATATAGGGCCAGGGCGCGCCGGTGCGGCTGCGCCAGGTCTCCGGCTTCATCAGGTAGATGGGGTTGTCGTCGAACTCGGCATAGATCAGCAGCGGCTTGCCGATCGCGCCGTCGCGCACTGCCTTCCACATCGTCTGGACGCTGTCGCTGAGGAAGTTGCACGGCGCGCTCGACAGGACGAGCCCGCGTTCCTCGGCGATACGGAACAGCGTGCGCGCCTCCTCCAGATCGGTGGTGAGCGGCTTTTCCGAATAGACGTTCTTGCCGCCCTCGAGCAGCGCGCGGGTGAGCTCGAAATGCGCCTCGATGCTGGTGAGGTTGAGCACCAACGTTACCGCCGGATCGTCGAGGATCGCCTGGAGATCGGGATAGACCGAGAAGCCGTAATAGTCGGAGACCTTGGCCGAGCGCGCCAGATCGATGTCGTACACGCCGCGCACGTCGATCTCCGGATGCGCCCAGGCGGTGGTCATGTAATGGTCGAACACGTAGCCGCAGCCGATGATCGCCACGCCCGTCTTGCCCATGCTTTCGCCCTGCATCTTCATTTGCCCTGTCCCCCGATCCGTTCGCGCACTGTGTCCATGGTTTCCATCACCGCGATGCTGTCCGCCAGCGTCATCTCCGGGCTCTCCTGAAGCCCCGCGGCGAGGCAGCGGCCGACTTCCTCGACCTGATAATGATAGCCGTTGCCGGCGAACAGCTGCCGGTCGACCTTGCCGCCGCGCGTCAGCAGACCGTGAATCTGCGAAAGCTTTTGCGGCAGCCCCTGTTCGCGGAGCAGCGCCTTGCGGCCGAGCCCGCTGTCGCTCCCTTTCCGGCGCGGGGTCATCCGCTGGACCCGCACGCCATAGGGGCGGAAGATCGGGCCTTCGAACGCGATGCTGCCATGCGTGCCGCCGATGCGCAGGCCATTGTCGCCGAGCGCGCGCAGGCTGGTATTGACCGTCGCCACCACCCCGCCGGCAAAGCGGAGGCTGATCGCCGCATCTTCCTCGACGCCGGTATCGCCGATCCGGCCGAACGCTTCCACGCCCTCGGGCGCGCCGAACAGCCAGTGGAGCAGCGAGATCGGATAGACGCCGAGCTGGGCAAGCGCGCCGCCCCCGCGCTGCGGATCGAAGCTGGTGTTCGCCACGTCGGGTTCGTTGGTGAAGCAGAATTCGCCGTGCGCCTGCCGCACCTCGCCGACCGCGCCGTCGCGGACGAGATCGCGCAGGCGGCGGGCGGCGGGATTGAAGCGGGTCCACATCGCTTCCATGCAGAACACGCCGTGCGCGCGGGCGGCGTCGGCGATGCGACGTGCTTCTGCAACCGACGATGCGAACGGCTTCTCGATCAACACCGCCTTGCCGGCCTCGATGCAGGTGATCGCGTGACGCGCATGTTCGGACGGCGGAGTGGCGATATAGGCGACATCGAACGGCGACGCGGCGGTGATGCTGTCATAGCCCGCGATCACCTCCGGAATGCCGAAGGCTTTGGCGAAGCGCCCCCCCGATTCGGCACTGCGCGAGACGACCAGCTGCGGTTTGGCGCCCTTCGCGTGGCCAAGTCCGGAGACGAACTTCGCCGAAATGCCACCGGTGCCGAATATAGCCCAACGTGTTTCCACTACTGCATCCCCCAACGTCGTAGCCGCGTGTCGGCTGCGGCCGACCAAGTTCGGTCCAGCTGCAGATACTCTTTGTCGCGGTCTCCACCAACGGCAACGACCCTCGACATGTCCCGCAGGCGCGTCGATTCCAACCCGCGGTTCTTTATCGCCATAGCAGGGAAGAACTTGCTGCGCTGCAAAATATTCGGTGGCAGGCGCGCTCCTGCAACCGTGCGTGCCGTGGGCCCTCCGCCTTGACGCCGGAGTCCGCAGGCGCGATGATTCCACGACCTTTTCCTTGCAGATCCGGAGGCTGGACGATGGCGTCCCGCGCAGAAGCGCCGCACTGGCGCGACACGATGAAGGCAGGCGTCCGCCGCGGCGGATTTGTTCTGGCGGGCACGGCATTGTTCGCCGCCACCGTCGCGATCGTGCTGGCCCTGGTGAGCTATCACGCCTCCGATCCGGCGCTGAACACCGCATCGGCGGGGCCGGCGCGCAACTGGTTGGGTCCGGTAGGTGCCTGGATCGCCGACATTCTCTACACAGTGGCTGGCCTGCCCGTGCTGCTGCTCGCCCCCGTCGGGCTGCTTGCCGCGCACCGGATGATGGTCGACCGCCCGATCGAGCGACCGCGCCGGATGATTGGCAGCGCAGGCGTCGCTGCGGCGCTCGCCGCGATCGGGCTGGGGCTGCTCCATTTCGACTGGTCGCTGCCGCTCGACTGGCGGCTGCCCGCCGGCATGGGCGGTCTGATCGGGCTCTCGGCTGCCGGCGGCGTCGACTGGCTGATCGGGCTCGCCGGAGACCCGGCCGTGTCCTTCTGGGTCGGCCGCGGCATCGGGCTGCTGCTGGTGCTCGGGGGATTGTGGCTGTGGTGGATGCGGCTGGAGTTCACCTCCCCCACCCGCCTGTTTCGCCTGCCGCGCTTTACCCGCAGCACCGGCGAGGAACGGATCGTGACCGCTGCGGAGGGCCCGAGCTTCCGCGCGAAGACGCAGACGGTGGCGGCGTTCGATGAAGCACCAGACGAGGATGACGACCTGCCCTTCGATCGCGATCCCCCCCGCGTCGCCGAGCCGCGCCGCGTGGTGGTGCCGGACAACCGCCCCGGCCCGGTGATCGCCGACCGCACCGTTTCCACCGCGCCCGCCCGCGCCAAGCCGCCGGTCCAGGCCGCGCTCGACTTCAAGGACAGCTACCAGCTGCCCCCGCTCGACCTGCTGACTCCGCCGCCGGCGAACCGCACCGCGACGGTCGACAAGGCCGCGCTGGAGCGCAACGCTCGGCTGCTCGAAAGCGTGCTCGAGGACTTCCATGTGAAGGGCGAGATCGTCGAGGTCCGTCCCGGCCCCGTGGTCACCATGTACGAGCTGGAGCCGGCGAGCGGCATCAAGGCCAGCCGGGTCATCCAGCTGGCCGACGACATCGCCCGCAACATGAGCGCGATCTCCGCCCGTGTCGCCACCATCCCCGGCCGCACCGTGATGGGCATCGAGCTGCCCAATGCGACGCGCGAAGGCGTGAGCCTGCACGAGCTGATCGGCAGCCAGCAGTTCGAGGAACAGGGCGCCACCCTGCCGGTGGTGCTCGGCAAGAACATCGCCGGCGAGCCGGTGATCGCCGATCTGGCGCCGATGCCGCATCTGCTCGTCGCGGGCACCACCGGCTCGGGCAAGTCGGTGGGCTTGAACTGCATGATCCTGTCGCTGCTCTACCGGCTGACGCCCGAGCAGTGCCGGCTGATCATGATCGATCCGAAGATGCTGGAACTCAGCATGTACAAGGACATCCCCCATTTGCTCGCCGATGTCGTGACCGATCCGCCCAAGGCGGTGCGCGCGCTCAAATGGGCGGTGGAGCAGATGGAGGATCGCTACCGGATGATGGCCTCGGTCAACGTCCGCAGCCTGGCGAGCTACAACGACAAGGTGCGCACCGCCAAGGCCAAGGGCCAGACGCTCGGCCGCAAGGTGCAGGTGGGGTACGACCCCGAGACCGGCAAGCCGATCTACGAGGAAGAAACGCTCGACCTGCAGGTGCTGCCGCTGATCGTCGTCATCGTCGACGAGCTCGCCGACCTGATGATGACCGCGGGCAAGGAAGTCGAATTCCTGATCCAGCGGCTGGCGCAGAAGGCGCGCGCCGCTGGCATCCACCTGATCATGGCGACGCAGCGCCCCTCGGTCGACGTCATCACCGGCGTGATCAAGGCCAACCTGCCGACGCGGATCAGCTTCCACGTCACTTCGAAGATCGATTCGCGCACCATCCTGGGCGAACAGGGCGCCGAGCAGCTGCTGGGCAAGGGCGACATGCTCTACATGTCCGGCGGCAAGGGCATCACCCGCGTCCATGGGCCGTTCGTGAGCGACGACGAGGTCCAAGCGGTCACCGATTTCTGGCGGGCGCAGGGTGCACCGGACTATATCTCGGCGGTCACCGAGGAGCCCGAGGACGGCGGCTTCACGCTGGAAGGCGCACCCGATGGCGAGGACAGCCCCGAGGAGCAGACCTATCGCCGCGCGGTCCAGCTGGTGGCGGAGAGCCAGAAGGCCTCCACCTCGTGGCTGCAACGCCAGCTCCGCGTCGGCTACAACTCCGCTGCGCGGCTGATCGAGCGGATGGAGCGCGAGAATCTCGTCTCCAAGCCCGACCATGTCGGCCGCCGCGAGGTGCTGATGGATACCGACGGACGGCCGCTCTAAGGCAAGCCGTAACGGGATCGAATCGGGTGGGGTACGGGTTCACAGCCCGTTCAAGCCCCGCCCGCTACCCGGGCGATCAGCAATTCGGAGACTTCCCTCGTGTTTTCCCGTTCCTTGGCCTTGTCGCTTCTCGCCGCTCCGCTGCTCGTGGCGGCTGCCCCGGCACCCGAGCTCGACCAGGTCCAGCAGCATCTGAAGGCCGTCGCCAGCATGACCGCCGCGTTCAGCCAGGAGGACCGCAACGGCAAGGTCCTCACCGGCACGATGACGCTGAAGCGCCCCGGCAAGATCCGCTTTCAGTACGAAAAGGGCGTACCGCAGCTGATCGTGGCGGACGGCAACAGCCTCTATTTCATCGATTATCAGGTGCGCCAGGTGCAGCGCTGGCCGATCGGCAATTCGCCGCTGCGGGTGCTGCTCGATCCGAACCGCGACATGAGCAGCTATGCGACGGTGAAGCCCACCGCAGATCCGCGCGTCGTATCGGTGGAAGTGCACGACACCAAGCACCCGGAATATGGCCGGATCACGCTGGTGTTCCAGAAGGACGCCGCCGCGCCGGCGGGCCTCAAGCTGCAGGGCTGGGTCGCGCTCGATGCGCAGAACAACCGCACCACGATCCGGTTGAGCAACCAACGCTTCAACGCGCCGGTCGCCGATTCGAGCTTCCGCTGGACCGACCCGCGCTCGCAGGGCCGCACACATTAACGACGAATCTGTGCAATCGTTCATCCAAGCGACAGGTTTGCTGCTCTAAAGGGGTAGTGCGGATGGGGTTTTTGCCCGGGATTTTTCCCCCTGTTGCCCGGGCCTGTTGCCCCTTCCCGCCTGCGTGACGAACGCTAGGTCGGCCCTCGCTCCATTGCCCCCGGAGCGGGGGCCTTTCCTTTTTCGGGTGGTCTGGCGCTCGCGCCAGGAATCGCTACATCGGCGCGCGTGAAGATCGCCTCCTGGAACATCAACTCCGTCCGCTTCCGCATCGCCATCGTCGAGCAGTTCCTGCGCGAGGAAGCCCCCGACATCCTGTGTCTCCAGGAGACCAAGGTGATCGACGGCGATTTCCCCGAGGCGCCGTTCCACGCGCTGGGCTACACCCATGTCATCAAGCATGGCCAGCGCATGCACCACGGCGTCGCGATCGTCAGCAAGGTGCCGCTGGTAGAGGACGACCGGCTCGACTGGCAGGCGAACCAGGAAGCCCGGCATGTCGGCGTGCGGCTGCCCAATGGCGTCAGACTCGAGAATGTCTATGTCCCCGCTGGCGGCGATGTGCCCGATCGCGCGGTGAACCCGAAGTTCGGCCAGAAGCTCGATTTCGTGCAGCGGATGACGGAATGGTCGGAAGCGCTCGACGTGCCGACCATCCTCACCGGCGACTTCAATATCGCCCCGCTCGAATCGGATGTGTGGAGCCACAAGCAGTTGCTCGACGTCGTCAGCCATACGCCGATCGAGGTCGAGGCGCTGGGCCGCTTGCAGGCAGCGCATGGCTGGGTCGATCTCGGCCGCAAGTTCATCCCGGCGCCCGCCCGCTACTACAGCTGGTGGAGCTATCGGGCAAAGGATTGGGCTGCCTCCGATCGCGGGCGGCGGCTCGACCATATGTGGGCCAGCCCCGAGGTTGCGGAGAAGGCGGTGGCGCACAAGGTATGCGAGCCGTGCCGCGCCTGGCTAAAGCCCTCGGATCATGTGCCGATCGTGACGGAGTTCGACTTTTGAGCAACGCCCGCGCCGCCGCCGAAGCCGTGGACGCGCTGCGGCGCGGCTGGCCGATCGCCATCCGCGGCGCGGAAGGCACCTTGCGTTTGCTAGCTGTGGAGACCGGAGACGGCGAGCGGCTGTCGGCGTTCGATCCCGACGGCACGGCGCCAGTGCTGCTCTCGGCCGGCCGCGCCGCGACGCTCAAGCTCGCCAACCAGCGCGATGCGGCGACGCCTGATGCGCCCGTGCTGATCGAGCGAGTGGAATGGCTCGATTTCGATGCGGCAACGGCGCTGGCAGATCCGCAGTTCGATCTCGCCACGCCGCTAAAGGGGCCGTTTCGTGCGATCCCGGTGGTGCAGCCCGATGCCGCCACGGCAGCACTGCGACTCGCGCGGATCGCGGGGCTGCTGCCTGCCTTCTTCGTGCTCGAAGGCGATGTGGAGGACGCGATCACCCTTGCCGATATCGACGCGCATGAGGATGCCGATCGCTTGCGCATCGTCGGCCGCGCGCGGTTGCCGGTGGAAGCCGCAGAGGACGCCGAGATCGTCGCCTTCCGCACCGACGAAATGCCGGGCGAGCATATCGCGCTGCTGATCGGCCAGCCCAATGGCGAAGCCCCGCTGGTGCGGCTGCACAGCGAATGCCTGACCGGCGACATGCTCGGCAGCCTCAAATGTGATTGCGGACCGCAGCTCAAGGCGGCGATCGCCGAGATTTCGAAGAGCGGCTGGGGCATCCTGCTCTATCTGCGCCAGGAGGGCCGGGGCATCGGCCTGATCAACAAGCTGCGCGCCTATGCGCTGCAGGACCAGGGCTTCGACACGGTCGATGCCAATACCCGGCTGGGCTTCGCGATCGATGCGCGCAACTTCCGGGTGGCGGCGCGGATGCTGAGCCTGCTGGGCCAGCCGCGGATCCGGCTGCTCACCAACAATCCGCAAAAGGTGGAGACGCTGCGCGCTGCGGGCGTCGACGTGCTGGAACGCGTGCCGCACGTGCTGCCTGCCAACCCACACAATGCGCGGTATCTGGCAACCAAGCGCGATCGGACGGGACACGAGTTCTAAGCCTTCCGGTGCTCCTGCGAAAGCTGAAGTCCAGGATCCTTCGAACCATTGCTACCTTTGGCTCCTGCCTTTGCAGGAGCACGGCGACGCCATCAGGCGATCAGCCGGGCGACCTCGTCGAAATCGTGGGCGATATGCCGCACGCCCAGCGCCTTGAGCCGCTCGCCATGATCCGCCGCGCAGTGCGTGCCCGCGCACAGCCCGATCACCGTCGCACCGGAAGCGACCGCACCCGTCACGCCTACCGGCGAATCTTCCAGGATCACGCACGCCTCGATCGGCACGCCCAGCGCGGCGGCGGCGTGCAGGTAGAGGTCCGGCGCCGGCTTGCCGTTGGCGACATGTTCGCGGCCGCTGAACAGCTTGTCGCCGAACATCTCGCGCACCCCCAGATGGCGCAGATGCCCATCGAGCCAGCGCGTCGGGCTGGACGAGGCGATCGCCTTGGGCAGGTCTGCCGGCAGGCTTTCGAGGAAGCGCAGCGCTCCCGCCACCGCCGGCAGGCCTTCTTCCAGCACCCGCGCATCTTCCTCGGCGCGGGCGATATGAAAATCCTCCGGCACCGGGCGGCCGATCCACCGCTCGATCGCGGCCAGGAAATCATGCCCCGCCAGGCCCATGAAGTGCGCCATCGAATGTTCGGGCGTTGTCGGATGGCCGATGCTGGTCAGATAGTCGGCGACGTGCTTGTTGCCGGCAAATTCGCTTTCCAGCAGCACGCCGTCAAAATCGAAAATAATGCCCGAGAACCGCACCGGAATGGTGGCAGGCAGGCGCGTCATCTCGTTCATGCCCGTTCTCCGAACAGCGCCGTGCCGACGCGGATATGGGTGGCGCCGAGCGTCACCGCGGTTTCAAAGTCGCTCGACATGCCCATGCTGAGGCCGTCCAGCCCCTGCTCCCGCGCCAGCTTGGCGAGCAGGGCGAAATAGGGGGCGGCCTCCAGCCCAGCGGGGGGCACGCACATGAGGCCGGCGACGGGCAGGTCGGCCGTGCGCGCCTCGGCAAGCAGCGCCGGCAGCGCGTCTACCGGGCAGCCGCCCTTTTGCGGCTCGTCGCCGATATTGACCTGGAGGAAGCAGGCCGGGCGGCGATCCGCCTTGTCCATCGCCTTGGCCAGCGCGGTCACGAGGGAAGGCCGGTCGACGCCGTGGATCGCGTCGAACAGCGCGACCGCTTCGTCCGCCTTGTTCGATTGGAGCTGGCCGACGAGATGCAGCTCGATGCCTGAAGTCGTCTCGCGCAACTGCGGCCATTTACCTTGCGCTTCCTGCACGCGGTTCTCTCCGAACACCCGCTGGCCGGCGGTGATCAGCGGCTGGATCGTGTCGGCATCATAAGTCTTGGAGACCGCGATCAGCGTGATGTCGGCGGGCTTGCGGCCGGCGATCTTGGCGGCGCGGGCAATCGCGGTCTGCACCGCGGCGAGCCGCTGGCTGGCATCGTCTTGAAGCATGGGCCGGGCTATAGGCACGGACATGCGCCGCCGCCACCCCCCAATCCCCCGCCTGTGGCTGATGACCGACCCGCGACTGGGGGAGCGGCTGTGGGACGCGCTGGAGCGGCTGCCGCGCGGCAGCGGGGTGATCTTCCGCCACTATCAGCTTGCCCCAGCCGAGCGCCGCGCATTGTTTGCCCGCATCGCCAAGGTGGCGCGGCGTCGCGGGCTGGTGCTGCTGCGCGCGGGTGCGAGGCCGATGCGCGGGGAGGCGGGCGTGCATGGTCGCCGTGGTCCGGGGCTGGTCACCTGGCCCGCACACACGCGGCGCGAGGCGATGGCCGCAATCGCGGCGGGCGCCGATGCGCTGCTCGTATCCCCCGCCTTCCCCACCCGCTCGCATCCCGGTGCCGCGGCACTGGGACCGGTGCGGTTCGGGCTGCTGACGCGAGGCCTCTCCGTGCCGATCATCGCCTTGGGCGGGATGGACGCGCGCGGAGAAAGGCGCCTAGCGCCGCTCGGCATTCATGGTTGGGCAGCGATCGATGCCTGGGCCCGCTGAGCTGGGCCGCGGGATCAGAAGTGGAAGGCAGTGCCGATATAGATCGACTGGCTTTCGCGACGCGTGTCCTGGCTGAACTGCGTCAGGCGATCACGCTCGCTCTTGTACCGCACGCCGGCGGTGACATCGAGACGGCGCGACACCGCATAGGAGCCGCCAAGGTCGAACGCGTAGCTGGGCTTGTCCCCGATCAGCACCGGCGTACCCGCCAGCGGACGATCCTCGCTCGCCGCAAGGCGGCCGCTCAGGCGCTTGCCGGCATAGCTGAGCGCCACTTCGGCGCGATCTCGGCTGCCCGGCTGCACGCCCGCCATGTCGATATGGGTCACGTCACCCGATACGGCGAAGCGCCGCCAGCCCACGGCAACGCCCAGATTATAGGCAATCGGCGCCAGGCTGACCGAAGCCGGCTTGGCGGACGCGACACGACCGCCCGCATCGACCGCGCGGTTCGACGCGGCGCGCACCGCGACGGTGACGCCACGCGCCGATTCGGTGCGCGATTCGGCCGGGGTGAAGCGGAAGCCGGCACCGTTCATCCCGCTGCGCGCCAGCATCGCGGCAAGCTTGGGATCGGCGGCGGCCGGGGTGAACCCGCCGGCGCCCTGCAGCGCCAGGGGTGCGGGACGAACGGCCGCCTTCAGTGCGCGGTCTCGTTCCTGTGCCTGGAGCGTGGGCGCGACGAGGAGCCCGGCAGCGCAGAGCGCCCCCAGCCCAAGTCCCGACATCCAACGTACCAAGCGCATTTGCATACCTCTCTAATGGTGGGCCCTACCATGGAATCAAAGCGACGTTCCACCGGTGGCAGCAATTTTCCCCGACTGTTGCACGCAACCCACAGAATCGTACCGGCTGCGACCAATCAGGCACCAGCGCGTCGGCCTTGCTCCCGCCACATCCCGCCCTATAGATGCAGGCACTCATTCCCTTGCCGGTAGGAAGTACGACGTCCATGAACCGCCTGTTGCGCTTTGCGATCCTGGGGTCGCTCGCTGTTACCGCCTCCGCCTGCAGCCGTAACAAGGGGCGCCCGGAAGCGGACCTAACGGCATCGAAGGTGACGACGATCGGCGTCAATGCCTATCTGTGGCGCGCCACGCTGGACACGCTGAGCTTCATGCCGCTGCTCCAGACCGATTCGAACGGCGGCGTGATCGTCACCGACTGGTATGTCAACCCCAACGTCCCGACCGAGCGGATGAAGGTGACGGTGACCGTGCTCGACCAGGATCTGCGCGCCGATGCGCTGCGGGTCGCGGCCCTGCGCGAGGTCAACCGCAACGGCGCCTGGGTCTCCGCACCCGTGCAGGCCGCCACCGTCCAGAAGCTCGAGGACATCATCCTGACCCGTGCACGCGACCTGCGCCGCGCGGCCGTCGCCAACTAATCGGAATCCCTACATGGCGTCTCGCTTCAATCCCTTGAAGGCGGACGCGGCGTGGCAGAAGGCGTGGGAGGAAAACCGCACCTTCGCCGCCCGCGACGATTCGCCCAAGCCCAAGTCCTATGTGCTCGAGATGTTCCCCTATCCTTCGGGGCGCATCCATATGGGCCATGTGCGCAACTACACGATGGGCGACGTGCTGGCGCGCTTCCGCCGGATGAAGGGCATGGAAGTGCTCCATCCGATGGGCTGGGACGCCTTCGGCATGCCCGCCGAAAATGCCGCGATGGAAAAGAAGGTCCATCCGGGCGCCTGGACCCGCCAGAACATCGCGACGATGAAGGCGCAGCTCAAGCGCCTGGGCTTCGCGCTCGACTGGACGCGCGAGATCGCCACCTGCGAGCCCGATTATTACGGCCAGGAACAGGCGCTGTTCCTCGACCTTTATGAGGCCGGCCTGGTCTACCGCAAGGAAAGCGCGGTCAACTGGGACCCGGTCGACATGACCGTGCTCGCCAACGAGCAGGTGATCGACGGGCGCGGCTGGCGCTCGGGCGCGCTGGTCGAGCGGCGCAAGCTCAACCAGTGGTTCCTCAAGATCACCGATTTCGCGGACGACCTGCTCGAAGGGCTGAAGGGCCTCGAGCATTGGCCGGACAAGGTGAAGCTGATGCAGGAAAACTGGATCGGCAAATCCGAAGGCCTGCAGTTCACGTGGTCGCTGTCGAACGGCGAAGGGCTGACCGTCTATACCACGCGGCCGGACACGATCTTCGGCGCGAGCTTCGTCGCGATCGCGGCGGACCATCCGATCGCGCAAGCGCTCGCCGCCGGAAACCCCGAGGTCCAGGCGTTCATCGAGCGCTGCAAGCAGGGCGGCACCACCGCCGCCGAACTGGAGACGCAGGAAAAGCTCGGCTGGAACACCGGGCTCACCGCGCAGCATCCGTTCGATGCGAGCTGGCAGGTGCCGGTCTATATCGCGAACTTCGTGCTGATGGATTATGGCACCGGCGCCGTGTTCGGCGTGCCGGCGCATGACCAGCGCGACTTCGAATTCGCGACCAAGTACCAGCTGCCGATCCGCCGCGTCGTCGCGCAAGGCGACAAGACCGATCCCAAGTTCGACGGCACCGAGGCCTATACCGGCCCCGGCACGCTGGTGAACTCGCACTTCCTCGACGGCCTCGACGTGATCGATGCCAAGCGCGAGGTCATCCGCCGCGCCGAGGAAGGCAATTGGGGCACCGGCAGCACCGTGTGGCGCCTGCGCGACTGGGGCGTCAGCCGCCAGCGCTATTGGGGCACCCCGATCCCGATCATCCATTGCGAGGATTGCGGGCCCGTCGGCGTGCCCAAGGACCAGCTGCCGGTATCGCTGCCCGAGGATGTGTCGTTCGACGTGCCCGGCAACCCGCTGGATCGCCACGCGACCTGGAAGCATGTCGATTGCCCCAAATGCGGCAAGCCCGCGCGGCGCGAGACCGACACGCTCGACACCTTCGTCGATTCGAGCTGGTATTTCCTGCGCTTCGCCAGCCAGCCCTCGGACAAGCCGTTCGACAAGGCGGTGGCCGAGCAGTGGCTGCCGGTTGGCCAGTATATCGGCGGCGTCGAACATGCGATCCTGCACCTGCTCTATGCCCGCTTCTTCACCCGTGCGCTGCGCCATATCGGCCGCATCGATGTGGCCGAGCCGTTTGCGGGTCTGTTCACCCAGGGCATGGTCACCCACGCCAGCTATTATCAGCTCGAAGAGCATGAGGGGCTGGAGCGGAAGGTGTATTTCGAACCGACCCAGGTCTCGTTCCGTGCCGACGGCTCCGCCTATCTGACCGACACCGGCGCCGAGGTTATCGTCGGCCGCGTCGAGAAGATGTCGAAGTCGAAGAAGAACACCGTCGACCCGACCGAGATCGTCGACCAATATGGCGCCGACGCGACCCGCTGGTTCGTGCTCTCCGACAGCCCGCCCGAGCGCGATCTCGAGTGGAGCGAAAGCGGCATCGAGGGCGCCTGGCGCTTCGTCAACCGGCTGTGGCGCCTGTTCGACGGGCTCGAAGCGGCGGAAGGCGAGGACAAGGACCTCGACCGCAAGCTCCACCGCACCATCGCCGGCGTCGCCGAGGATATCGAGGCGCTGACCTTCAACAAGGCCGTCGCCAAGCTCTACGAGCTGACCGCGGCGATCGAGAAGGCCCAGCCCTCCGCCTCGCGCACCGCCGCGATCCGCGCGCTGGTCCGCGTGGTCGCGCCGATGGTGCCGCACATCGCCGAAGAGGCCTGGGCGGCGATGGGCGAAACCGGCCTGATCGCCGATGCCGAATGGCCGGCGGTCGATCCGGCGCTGCTGGTCGACGACGAAGTGACGATCGCGGTGCAGGTCAACGGCAAGCTGCGCGATACGCTGGTGATGCCGAAGGGCGCCGATAGGCAAGTGGTCGAGGCCGCGGCACTTGCGTCGGACAAGATCGTTCGGCTGCTCGAAGGCAACGCACCGCGCAAGATCATCGTGGTGCCCGATCGATTGGTGAACATCGTCGCATGAACAAGACCGTCGCCCTGCTCGCCCCCCTCGCCTTCGCGCTCTCCGCGTGCGGGCTGCATCCGATGTACCAGGGGGGCAGCGGCGGCGCGGTGGCGACGACGCTGTCGGCGGTCGAGGTCGCGCCGATCCAGGGCCAGTCGGGCTGGCTGGTGTCCAACGCGCTCAAGGACCGGCTGGCGAACAATGGCGGTGCGGCGGCCTATCGGCTCGAAGTGAAACTCGACGACCAGATCATCGGCCTGGGCGTACGGCGCGACGATTCGGTGTCGCGCGAGCGGCGGACGCTGCGCGCGCGCTACCAGCTGATCGACCTGCGCAGCGGCCAGGTGGTCCTCGACGCCACCGCCGGTTCGGACGCGGGCATCGACGTGGTCGGCTCCGAATATGCCACGATCGCGGCCGAGAAGTCGGCGCTGGAGCGGCTCTCGGGCATCGTCGCCGACCAGATCGTCGCGCGGCTGGCGCGGACGGTGCGCGAAGGCGGCGCGCGGCCCAAGTGAAGGCCAATGCGGGCCAGATTCGCGCGGCGGTAGACTCGCCCAGGCCCGATACCCGGCTCTATCTGCTTCACGGCCCCGACGAGGCGGGCGCCGCCGATCTTGCCCAGCGGCTCGGCAAGGCGCTGGGGCCGGACGTCGAGCGCATCGACATCGACATGAAGATGCTGCGCGACCAGCCCGGGCTGCTGGCCGACGAGGCGGCATCGCTGTCGCTGTTCGGGGGTGCGCGCTACATCCGGGTGCAGGGCATCGAGGAAGGCGCAGCCGAGGCGATCGCGCTGCTGCTCGGCGCCGAGCGCGCGGGCAATCCGGTAGTGGCGATCGGCCCCAACCTCAAGGCGAGCGGCAAGCTGGTCAAGGCGGCGATCGCCGCGCCGACCGCGATGGCGTTCGCCTGTTATGTGCCCGAAGGCGCGGGCGCGGCGCAGCTGGCGGGCACGATCGCGCGCGAACATGGCCTGCGCCTTACCGGCGACGTGCCGCACCGGCTGGCGCTGGCTTCGGCCGGCGACCGCGCGGTGCTGACCCGCGAGATCGAGAAGCTGGCGCTGTTCCTCGACGCCGATCCCGAACATCCCCGCGACGCCGATGGCGCAGCGCTCGATGCGATCGGCGCGGACCTGGGCGAAGGCGAATTGTTCGGCGCCATCGAGGCGATTCTCGACGGGCGCGTGGCCGAGGTCGGCGGGGAGCTGGCGAAGCTCGGCGAAGGCGGCGGCTCGGCGATTCCATTGATGCGCCAGCTGGTCCGCCGACTGATGACGCTGGCCGAACTGCGCGCCGAGATGGACCAGGGCGCCAGTGTCGACGATGCGATGGAGCGCCACCGCGTCTTCTTCAAGGAGCGCCCCGCCACCGGCCGCGCGCTGCGCCGCTGGTCCGCGCCGCAGATCGCGCGGGCGATCGAGCGAGTCCGGCTGGCGGAGCGGGCGATGATGTCCTCGGGCAGCGCCGGGGAATTGCTGGCCGAAGTGGAATGCGTGGCGATTGCGAGAGCCGCGGCAAGAGCGAAGGGCTGACTCGATCCTCCCCGGCGCGGGGAGGGGGACCAAGACGCGCAGCGGCTTGGTGGAGGGGGATCGCAGCGGGCGAGTCCGGTGTGGATGTTCCCCTCCACCACCGCCTTCGGCGGCGGTCCCCCTCGCCGTGCCGGAGAGGATCTGGGGATTCCTTTCCGTCGGCCAGCATGCTTCAACCCCCGCATGCGCTCTTTCGCCCTGCACGCCCTGCTCGCACTGCCCTTCGCCGCGCACGCCCAGCAGGCGGTGCTGTTCGAGGGCCGCACCACCGCGACCATCGTCCATGACGACGCAACCTCGGCGAAGCTGGCCGGCGAGTTGCTCGCCCGCGACATCGGCAAGCGCGCCGGCAAGACTCCCCTCGTAGCAGGCAACCTCGCCGCCTGCGGCAAGCTCTGCGTCGTCATCGGCCAGAAGGATTCGGTCTCGTCCGTGCCGTCGCCGCGGATACGAAGGTCGATCTCGCCGCGCTCGACGGCCAGTGGGAACGCTATATCCGCATCCTCGCCCCCTCGAAGCGGCACCCCGTCAGGTCCTATCTGCTGATCGCCGGCTCGGACGCGCGCGGCGCGATCTGGGGCACGGTGGACCTCAGCCGCGCGCTTGGCATCTCGGCCTGGGAATGGTGGGCGGACGTCACCCCGCGCCATGCCGCCCGGCTGGTGGTCGACGGAAGACGCCTGCTCTCCGACGCGCCCTCGGTCCAGTATCGCGGCATCTTCCTCAACGACGAGGATTGGGGCCTCCAGCCCTGGGCGGCCAAGACCTATGAGCCCGAGATCGGCGATATCGGCCCCAAGACCTATGCGCGCATCTTCGAGCTGATGTGGCGGCTCAAGGCCAACCTGATCTGGCCGGCAATGCACGAAAGCACCAAGCCCTTCTACCAGATCCCCGGCAATGCCGAGACGGCGAAAGCATACGCCATCGTCGTAGGCACCTCGCACGCCGAGCCGATGCTGCGCAACAACGTCCGCGAGTGGGACGAAAAGACGCAAGGCCCCTTCAACTTCTTCACCAATCGCGACCGAATGGTCGACTATTGGCGCCGCCGCGTGAACGAGGTGAAGGCTTACGAGAATGTCTACACCATCGGCTTGCTCGGCAAGCATGACTCAGCGCTGGAGGGCGCGGCGAGCCCCGAACAGGCGCTTGCCGCCACGGCCCGGGCGATCGATCTGCAGCGTGGCCTGCTCGCCACCGCGCAGGGCAAGTTGGCCGACCAGGTGCCGCAGGTGCTCACCCTATACAAGGAAGTGCTCGACATCTATCGCAGCGGGTTGAAGGTGCCCGAGGATGTGACGCTCGTCTGGCCTGAGGACAATTACGGCTATCTCCACCAGTTGCCCACCGCGGAGGAGCAGGGACGCAAGGGCGGCTCGGGTCTCTACTATCACATCAGCTATTGGGGCCGCCCGCACGACTATCTGTGGCTGGCGACCACCCATCCGGGGCTGATCCGCGAACAGCTGGACCGCGCCTGGCAGACCGGCACGCGCAAGCTTTGGGTCGTCAATGTCGGCGACATCAAGCCGGGCGAGGTGCTGGCCAGCTACTTCCTCGATCTCGCCTTCGATGCGACGCTGCTGCAGAAGCCGGTGCGGGCGCAACTGTCCGCCTGGGCGACCGCGCAATTCGGCGCACAGGGCCCGGCCATCGCCGATATCCTTGTGGACTATTACGACCTCGCCTGGGAGCGGAAGCCCGAGTTCATGGGCTTCAGTACCGTCGAGCCCGAGACACCGATACGCATCGGCGACTATGTCCGCACCGGCGGCGAGGAAGCCCAGGCTCGGATTGCCCGCTACCAGGCGCTGCTCGACAAGGCCGAAACACTGGCTGCGAGGATGCCCGAAGATCGCCGCGACGCCTTCTTCCAGATCGTCCTCTATCCGGTGCGCGGGGCCGCCAAGCTCAACGAGCGCAACCTTAAACTCGATCTTGCCGCGCTCTACGGCCGCCAGGGCCGCGCGAGCGTCAATGCCCTGGCCGCGCAGGCCCGCGCCGCCCACCGGGTAATCGTAGCAGACACCGCCGCGTACAATGCCCAGAGCGGCGGCAAGTGGCGCGGCATCATGGACATGGCCCCGCGCCGTCTTGCCGTCTTCGCCGAGCCCCCTACCCCAAGATCGACCTCCCCTCGCCGCCCCGTGCGGTGCCGATACCCGTGCGCTCGCCTTCACGCCCGGCAGAGCCGAAACGCGTTACCTTACCGTCTATGGAAGGGCTGCGGTGAACGACTGGACGATCGAGGGATTGGACGGCGTCGAACTTTCCGCCCGTGCGGGGCGGATCGATGCGAGCAATGGCTACGAGATGCGCATCGCCGTGCGCTATGACGGTAACGGCGCCATCGCCGCCGGCAGGATCCGCTGCAACGGCGCGATGGTCCGGGTCGAGCCGGTGCTCCGGCCCTTGCCTGTCGGCGCCGCTACCCCGGAGGTGGACCACATCATTTCGCTCGCCCCGGCCGATGGGCCGCTCGCCGGCACACCGTGGGAGCGCGTTGCAGACCTGGGTTCACGCGGCGCCGTGCTGCGCAGCAAGCTGGACCTGCCCTCCAGCGACCGAGCCGATGCCGCCGCCCCACTGGTTCTGTCTTTCGAGCTCGGCAACAAGGGCGATGCCGCGCTCAAGATCGTGGGCGTGCCGGTGCATGCGCTTACCTCGGCCAGTCATTTGCGGATCGGCGTACGGGTGGATGGCGGCGCCATCACCGTGCTGGACTATGAGACGCATGGGCGCAGTGACGAGTGGAAGGCGAACGTCATTTCCAACACCGCTGTCCGTACGCTCAAGCTCGGTATGCTCGCCGCCGGCCGGCACGAGATCGAGCTATTCGCGATGGATCCCGGCTTCCTTCTCGACCGGATCGACGTGCGGCTGGACGGCGCGCCCGACTATTACGGCGCACCCCCGATCCGCTGAAAGGCGAGCTCGGCAGCAGCGACGTCGCGCAGTCGCCGGGCGACCTCGGGGTTGATCCCCAGATCCTCGGCGGCGCGCTCGCGCGGGCCCAGACTGCGCGGATCGCGGCCGGTGATCGCGCCGAATTCGACCAGCGCCTCCAGATAATAGCCCTCGGCGCTGGCGTGATACTGATCCCAGGTCCACAGGCTCACCTGGCCAAACGCCACGCCGTCATAGGGATTGAGATCGGCAATCCCCTCCCGAATTGCTCGATTCCACGCGGTGCCGACGGGCAGCACCCCGTGGATGCCGTAGCCGGGCGCGAGCCCCAGCCGGTTCGCCGCCAGCAGATCCTCGGCCATGCGCGCGACCGGCAGCCCGAACCAGTGCCCAGACGGGCGGTAGGTCTGGTCGGCGCGCGACCAGGTCGCAACGAGGTTTACCTGCACCGCCGGGTTGCGCGCATGGAACAGCGCCGCCAGCTCGCGCGCTGCGGCCAGGTGGCGGGTGGGATCCCCCGGACGCTCGGCATCGAGCGTGCTGAACCCCTGCAGCACCACCACGTCCCAGCGCCGATCGATCAGCGCGCGGCGGTTGGCGAGGTGCCAGGCGAGGTCCTTGCCGGGCGACGTTTCCAGGCTGACCTGCCAGTCGAGCCCCGCCTGGATCGCGAAGGTTCGGAACAGCGCCGGCACGCCGCCGATCCCCTCTCGGTTCAGGTCGGTCACGCGATCGGGGCGGTAGCGCATCACCGGCGAATTGGCGCCGAAGGTGAAGCTGTTGCCCACGAACAGGATCGTCTTGGCCGCAGCGGGCAGCGTCCAGACCAGGCAGGCGACGAGGAGGGCGAGGCGGCAGGCGAACGTCGGCATGCCGCTTCCTTAGCTTCCCCCTCCCCCGTTTCACAATGACTTGCGACGGAAACGCTGTTCCCTATTCGTTCATACGGCGGTATATCCCCGCAATGGCTACGCCGCCCGTTCGCAAGATCCTGCACATCGACATGGATGCGTTCTACGCCTCGGTCGAGCAGCGCGACGACCCGCGCTTGCGCGGCAAACCGGTTGCGGTGGGGTCGGCCGCCGCGCGCGGGGTCGTGGCGGCGGCGAGCTACGAGGCCCGAAGCTTCGGGGTGCGCTCGGCCCTGCCCTCGGTAACGGCACTGCGGCGCTGCCCCGACCTCGTCTTCGTGCGACCGCGCTTCGAGGTGTACAAGGCCGTCTGTAAACGCTCGCGCTAAGTGGCGGCATTCTGATCGCGCTATTTGTCGGCGAGCGTCGCTACGCGGCTACCGGCTTGGTCTCGGCCGATCGCACATAGGCGTAGAGTGTTGGCTTGGAGATGCCGAG
>NZ_JAAILI010000085.1 GCF_012650175.1 Sphingomonas sp. S2M10 | reverse complement strand
TGCGGATTCCGAGGTTATCCCGGCCACCATTCCGATTTGATCCCGGCCGGCGTTCCGACCTGATCCCGGCCGGTATTCCGATTAATTCCCGGCCACCTGCCGGGGGATGAGAAGCCTGATCGTTGGGCGATCCTTGCGGCTGCGTTTGAGCCGGGAGGAATGGATGCCGACGAGGAGGCCGAAGATGCGCGATGTGCGCGAAGTATTGAAGTTGCACCGGGAAGGCTGTGTCCCGATGCGCGAGGTGGCCCGGATGATGGGCATTGCACGCTCGACGGTGCGAGACATGGTGGTCCGCTTCGAGCGTTCGGGCCTGGAGTGGCCGGTTCCCGCCGAGATCAGCGATGCGGATCTTGAAGCGCGGCTCTATGGCCCCGCCGGCGTGAAGCCTGGGCGTCGCAAGCAGCCGGAACCGGACTGGTCGGTTGTGTCGCGCGAGCTGAAGCGCAAGCACGTGACGCTGCAGGTCCTGTGGGAAGAGTACATCGCCGCTCATCCCGACGGCTATCGCTACAGCCGCTGGTGCGAACTGTTCCGGGGCTGGGAGGGCCGGTTGTCGCTGGTCATGCGCCAAAGCCATGCCGGCGGCGAGAAGCTGTTCGTCGACTACGCCGGCGACACGGTGCCAGTCGTGATCAACCGCAGGACCGGCGAGATCCGCGATGCCCATCTGTTTGTGGCGGTGCTGGGCGGCTCGAGCCTGTCGTTCGCGTGCGCGACCTGGACCGAGCAGTTCGCTGACTGGATCGAGGGCCACAATGCCGCCTTCGCCTTCTTCGGCGGGGTGCCGCAGTTGCTGGTGCCCGACAATGCCAAGGTCGCGGTGATCAAGGCTTGCCACTTCGATCCGATGCTCAACCGCAGCTACACCGACATGGCCCGGCATTACGGGACGGCAGTGCTGCCGGCGCGGCCGAGGAGGCCGCGCGACAAGGCGAAGGTCGAAGCCTGCGTCGGCATCGTCGAGCGTTGGGTGCTGGGCCGACTGCGCAACCGCGTCTTCTACAGCCTGGCCGAGCTCAATGCCGGCATCGCCGAGTGCCTGACCGACCTCAATGAGACGCGGATCCTTCGCCAGTTCGGCCGAACGCGCCGCCAGTTGTTCGAGGAGGTCGATGCGCCCAACCTCAAGCCGCTGCCGGCGGAGCCGTGGATCCATGCCCAGTGGAAGCGCTGCCGGGTCGGGCTCGACTACCATATCGCCGTCGATCACCACCATTACTCGGTGCCGCATCGCTTCGCCCGCCGCGAGGTCGAGGCCCGCTTCACCGCGCGCACCGTCGAGATCTTTCTCGGCGGCGAACGCATCGCGGTGCACATGCGTGGCAGCGGAAATGGCTGGCATACGACGGTGCCCGAGCATATGCCCTCGAGCCACCGGCGCTATCTGGAATGGACGCCGGCGAAGATCCGCGATGAGGCGGCCCGGATCGGGCCGATGCTGTCGCTGTTGGTCGAGCGCATCATCAACGACCGGCCGCACCCTGAGCAGGGTTACCGCTCGTGCCTTGGCATCATCGGCCTTGCCAAGCGCTTCGGTGCCGATCGGCTCGAGGCTGCTGCGGTGCGCGCGCTGGAGATCCAGGCGCGCAATTATCCCTCCGTCAAATCGATCCTCGAAAAGGGGCTCGACAAGGTGCCCGTGTCCACAGCCCCGGAACGCGAGCCGATCCTGCACGACAACATCCGGGGCTCCCAATACTACCACTGAGAGGTGCGACGATGCTCAAACACCCGACTCTTGATCAACTGAACCAGCTCGGCCTGACCGGGATGGCCCATGCCTTCGCCGACCTGGATGGCAATGGCGACACCGCCGGTCTCGGCCATGCCGAGTGGCTGGCCCTGCTGCTCGATCATGAAGCAACCTGGCGCAACGATCGGCGCCTTGCGCTTCGTCTGCGTCATGCAAAGCTGCGGCACCATGCCGTGCCTGAAGACGTTGATTACCGCGCTCCGCGCGGGCTCGATCGCCGCCTGTTCGAGATGCTGCTCAAGGGCAACTGGATCGCCGCCCACGAAAACTGCGCGATTATCGGGCCGGCCGGCGTCGGCAAGAGCTGGCTCGCCTGCGCCATCGGTCACCAGGCCTGCCGCGACAACCGCTCGGTTCTCTACACGCGCCTGCCGCGGTTGATCGACGACCTGTCGCTGGCCAAGGGAGACGGCCGCATCGCTGCGCGCATGAAGAGCCTTGCCCGCGTCGACCTGCTCATCCTTGACGACTGGGGGCTCGAACCGCTCGACGGCAATGCCCGCCATCACCTGCTCGAGATCCTCGAAGACCGCTACGGTCGGCGTTCAACCCTGGTCACCAGCCAACTTCCAGTGGCCCGCTGGTTCGATCTGATCGGAGATCCAACTTACGCCGATGCCATCCTGGACCGCCTCGTTCACAACGCCCATCGTCTCGAACTCTCCGGCGAATCCATGCGCCGAAACGCCATCCCACAAGTCGCTTGACCCGCCAAAAACCTGCATGCCATTACAACCACTCGATCTGGCTTCGCCCGACCGGCTTCACATCGGAATAGTGGCCGGGATCAGATCGGAATAGGCGGCCGGGATCGTCGGAATCCGCA
>NZ_JAAILI010000084.1 GCF_012650175.1 Sphingomonas sp. S2M10 | reverse complement strand
ATACCGTGCGTCCGCATAGCAGTCTTGGCGGGTTGGCACCCGCCGAGTTTACGAACCGCCCCCGCCAAGGGCATATGGACACCGAAGCTAAGTTATCAACGGCCTGAAAATGGGGAGCAGGTCACAGTCAATCAGCTTTCCGGGCAGCGGAGGACTTAGGCGGCGATCGGGAACGGGGTTCCTTACGAGACAACGTCTCTCATCACCCATTTAGGGTGCCGCTTTGGGTAGATGGTGCGGGCGGTCGGATTCGAACCGACACGTATTTCTACGGCGGATTTTGAAGTGAGTCGCGGCTTTCATCGGGCTGCTATTCCACGGATGACGGCGCTTCAAACAAGAACCCAAGGGTCAGCCGACACTCCTAGATGGGGTCAGGACATAGAACGGGCACAGATATACGCTCTCATGACTGCCATCCGAGATGCTGACCGAGTTTAGTCCTTCGCTGGCCGCGAGACCAGCGGTCGCATTGACCTTGGCGGGTGTGCCGCGGGCGCCTGATCGACGACGATTGATC
>NZ_JAAILI010000083.1 GCF_012650175.1 Sphingomonas sp. S2M10 | reverse complement strand
GACATATTCTTTGCAGTCGCAGTTTATGTCGAGCGTGGCGGCGAGAGACGCAGGTTTCCTTCGGTTTTCCATGATTTCACTCCAGATAATTACGGTTCCCTCGACCTGAACAAGTCGAAGGAACCAACATGCGATCAAGATCATTATTGTCGTTTCGAGCGGCCCGGCTCCGGGTCGAAGACCCGCCCAGTCACGACGCTCTACTCACCGCATTCCTCTCCTCTCTGTCGCTCGACGAGAGGTCAGGCAGTGCGATTCTGTTTGGCGCTGCGGCCCGTCATTTCCTGCATTGGATGGAACTGCATGGGATCGCGATCCGCACGATCGACGATCGGACCGTTCGGCGGTTCGAGAAGCATCGGTGCCGTTGCCACCGGTATTCGGCGCAGCAGCCAGTCTATAAGGCGGACATTGCAGCGCGAGTCAGGCGCTTCGTCCGCTTCCTGGAGGATCAAGGCTACGTCGGTGTCGACGACGGGATCGACGATCTGCCACGGCACCTCGCCGACTATTTCGATGGGATCGATCGCTTGCAACTCGCGCAAGGACCGGCCCAGTCCTATCGATCCGAGGCCGAGCATTTCGCGGCCTGGCTTCGCATTGCGCGACGACAATGGGCCGATATCGATGACACGATCATCGACCAGTACGGCGCGCATGATTGTCGATGTCCGGTCTGGCGCAAGCGAGGCAAGCTTGTTGCCTCGGGCGCGAAGCGGCGGCGGCGAGGCGCTCGGCACTTCGTCGAGTTCTTGCGCGACCGCGGTGTCATCCCTTCAGTCGAACTGGTGTCGGATGACGACCCGCACATGGCGGCATATCTGGCATGGCTCAAGCAACACCGCGGCGCGACCGATGAGACGATCCGGCGCTACCGGGCCGATATCAGGCGGCTCGCGCCTATGCTCGGCGAGCCTTCACAATGGGATGCAGCCGTCCTCAGACGGGCGTTTCAACAACGAAGCAAGGAGACGCCGGGTTCGGCATCACTGCTCGTCACGATAATACGGAGCTATATTCGGTTCCTGGTCGTGCAGGGTATTTGCCGTCCAGCTTTGTTGCACGCGATCCCATCAGTGCAACGCTACCGTCTTTCGACGCTGCCCCGGCACGTTAACCCGGCAACGATCGAGCAGATCATCGGCGCATGTCCGACTGATCGCCCGGTGGAAGTTCGGGACAAGGCCATCATTCTCCTGCTCGCCCGGCTTGGCCTGCGTGCCGGTGATATTCGGGATATGCACCTCGACGATATCGACTGGCGCTCGGGCCACCTGACGGTCAAGGGCAAGACGCGTCGGCCTGATCGCCTGCCATTGCCTCAGGACGTCGGTGACGCGATCCTGGACTACATTGCCACGGCGCGTCCCAAGACCGCCGATCCGCATCTGTTCGTGCGCGCGCAAGCCCCGTTCCGTTCGTTCCGCTCATCGGCGGAGATCGCCGGCATCGTTGCACGCACGCATGAGCGCGGCGGGATCGAAGGCGTGCCGACCGGATCGCACATTTTCCGGCATTCGCTTGCCACCAACTTGCTGCGCGCGGGCGCAGGGCTGGAGTCCGTTGGAACGATCCTGCGCCACAGCTCGCCCGAGACCACCGCCATCTACGCCAAGGTCGACCTGCCGATGCTCATGAAAATCGCGCAGCCATGGCCGGGAGAACCGTCATGCTGAGCACGCAGATTGCCAGATACGTCTCGCTGTATCGCAGCTTGGGGCGGAAGTTCTCGGAACAGGAACGACTGCTGCGCCAATACGCCGCTTTCGCTGAACGCTTCGGTGACCGGCACACCCGAGTGCAGCGCATCTACGACTGGTGCCACACGGCAAGCTCGCAAAACGTGGCTCGCCATAGGTACGACGCTGCTCGTAACTTCAGCCTTTTCGCTCATGCCGAGGACCCAGACAACGAAGTCCCGCCTGTCGGCGTTTTCGGCCGGGGGAAGCGGCCACGTCCCACTCCGACCATAATCGAAGCGGACCAGGTGCGGGCGATCATGGCGGCGGCATTGAACGTTCCGCCCCATGGCACGATTAGCCCATACACGTACCATTACCTGTTCGGCCTGCTCGCGGCGACAGGTCTCCGGATTTCCGAGGCTCTCGCGCTACAGTGCAACGATCTGGTCGAGGATGGGCTGGTCGTCCGCAACGGCAAGTTCGGCAAGCAGCGACTGATCGCCTTGCAGCCATCGACGCGCCAAGCACTCGAAGCCTACATTGCGATCCGCGCGAAGCACCCGGCCAAGTGTAATGACCTGTTCGTCACTATCCGGGGGCGGGCGCCGCACAAGGTGCGCGCCCACGTCGTGTTCGTCAGGTTGGCCCGGCTTCTCGGATATCGTGGAGCAACCGGTACGGCAGGCATGCGACTCCACGATCTGCGACATACGTTCGCTGTTCGCTCGCTTGAGTCCTGCCCGCGTGACAGGGAGGCCATTGCCCACCACATGGCCGGTCTCAGTGTCTACCTGGGGCACGCGTCGATCGCCAACACGTACTGGTATCTCGAAGCCACGCCAGTGCTGCTGCGCGACATTGCGGCTGCAAGCGAGCAACTTTTTCAAGGAGAAGCGGCATGACGGCGCTTGCTCCCCATCTCTCGGCATATCTGCGGGAACATCTGCCGCGCGAACGCGCCGTCAGCCCGCACACGGTGAAGACCTATGCCAACTGCTTCGTCCTCCTCGTCCAGTTCGCTGCCGATCGGCTGAAGCGCCGACCGACCGATCTCGAGGTTGAGGATCTCGGCACAGACATGATCATGGCCTTCCTCGATCATGTGGAGATCGGCCGCGGCAGCTGCGTGCGGACCCGCAATGGCAGGCTCGCCGCGATCCGATCCTTCTTCCGATACATCGAGTACCGGATTCCAGCCTGCCTCGATCAGGCACTCCGTGTCAGAGCAATCCCGACCAAGAAGACAGACAAGGCGCTGATCGATTACCTCGACCGGGCCGAGATCAAGGCTTTGCTCGATACACCCGATCCCCGGACACGCCTCGGCACCCGTGATCGCGCGATGCTGCATCTTACCTATGCTGGCGGACTGAGGGTGTCGGAACTCGTAACGCTGCAACTGGGCGATTTCCCGGACCGCTCCCTGTCCACCATGCACATCATGGGCAAAGGGCGACGTGAACGGGTCCTGCCGCTGTGGAAGGAGACCCAGATCGCATTGCGCGCATGGCTTGCGATCCGGCCTCAAGTTGAGGTCACCGAGATTTTCCTCAATGCCAACGGGCAGCCGATGACCCGCGACGGATTTGCGTTCCGATTGGCCGAGCACGTCAAGACGGCAGCGACGAAGCAGCCGTCGATCCTTGGGAAGCGCGTCACACCCCACGTGCTTCGTCATTCTTGCGCGATGCACACGCTCGCGGCGACGGGGGACATTCGCAAGGTCGCATTATGGCTCGGCCACGCCAGTATCCAGAGCACCGAGACCTACTTGCGCGCCGATCCCGAAGAGAAGCTGCAGATTCTCGCAGCCCACGGTGCCCCTGCGATCAAGCCGGGGCGCTTCAAGCCGCCTTCCGACGCCTTGATCACAATGCTCACCGACGTTCGAAGGCGGGCCTGACCCGTCTTCGAACACTCCCTCTAACCCGCATATTATCTGGAGTGAAATCATGGAAAACCGAAGGAAACCTGCGTCTCTCGCCGCCACGCTCGACATAAACTGCGACTGCAAAGAATA
>NZ_JAAILI010000082.1 GCF_012650175.1 Sphingomonas sp. S2M10 | reverse complement strand
CTCAGCTGGTCCAGGGACCGCCGAGGTTCGCAACCAATATAATGCGCAGCAACCGCGCCCACTATCACGGGAATTCGGTGGCTACGCCGCGTTCCTGCGCATTACCGCGACCTCGCGATAATCGATCATTCACCAGAACTTGGAGAAGGCGCTCGAACTGACCGGCATCGTCGATGCGCTTGAGAACGCGACTTTGAACAGCGGCGCCAAGGCATCCGCGCGCTCGCGGTTCGAGTCCACGAAGCAGCGCTTTTTCGGACAGGTTCTGCTCTCCATGAAGCTCCCCACCGTCATCGCCGCGGTCCACGAGCATCTCGCCGCGGGGCAGTCAGTCGTGATGCAGCTCGTCACGACGGCCGAGTCCATTCTTGACCGGAGACTAGGCGCGCTCAGCCCCGACGACCGCGCGGACCTCGAGATCGACCTCTCGCCCCGGGAATACGTCTAATGTGGAGCTCCACATTAGACATATTCTTTGCAGTCGCAGTTTATGTCGAGCGTGGCGGCGAGAGACGCAGGTTTCCTTCGGTTTTCCATGATTTCACTCCAGATAATTACGGTTCCCTCGACCTGAACAAGTCGAAGGAACCAA
>NZ_JAAILI010000081.1 GCF_012650175.1 Sphingomonas sp. S2M10 | reverse complement strand
TCGCCGAGGATGGTAGCACCCGCAAAGGCGGCGACATCCTGGTGCAAGGGCGACATCGACTTGATCACGGTCTGGTGGCTGCCGATGATCTGGTCGACGACCAGCCCGACGCGCTCGGCGCCGGTGGCGATGACGACGATCTTCTGGTGCGGATCGGGCCTGGTGCCGGTCGCGAACATCTCGCGCAGGCGCAGGAACGGCACCAGCCGGTCGCGCAGCGTGATGAAGCTGCGGCCGCGCGAGCGCAGATCCTCCTCGAGGCTCAGCTCGAGGCACTCTTCCACCGCGGCGAGCGGGATCACGTAGCGGCCCTCGCCCACCCGGACCAGCAGGCCGTCGATGATCGCGAGGGTGAGCGGGATGCGCAGCACCACCTTGGAGCCTTCGCCGGGCACCGAGGTGATGTCGATCGCGCCGCGCAGGCTCTCGATGGTGCGCTTGACCACGTCCATGCCGACGCCGCGGCCCGACAGGTTGGTCACCGCCGCCGCGGTCGAGAAGCCGGGATGGAAGATCAGCTGGAGCAGCTCGCTGTCGCTGAGCTGCTGGCCCGGCTGGATCAGGCCCTGCGCTTCCGCCTTGGCGCGGACGCGCTCGCGATCGATACCGCGGCCGTCGTCCTGGATGGTGATCAGCACCTCGCCGCCGGCCTGGTGGGCGGAGAGGCGGACATGGCCGGTGGCGGGCTTGCCCGCGGCGATGCGCTCGGCCTCGGGTTCGAGGCCATGGTCGCAGGCGTTGCGGATCAGATGGACCATCGGATCGGCGAGCCGCTCGATCACGGTCTTGTCGACTTCGGTGGCCTCGCCTTCGGTGGACAGCTCGATCGCCTTGCCGGTCTCGCGGGCGAGATCGTGGATCAGCCGGCGGAAGCGGCCGAACAGCGTGGCGACCGGCACCATGCGCAGCACCATCATCGTGTCGCGCAGCTCGCTGACCAGCCGCTCGATTTCCTCGGAGATCGAGCGCAGCACGAGATCGGCACCGCTGCCGTTCGCCAGCTGCGAGAGGCGGCTATGGACGATGACCAGCTCGCCGACCCGGTCCATCAGCTCGTCGAGCCGCTCGGCGGGGACGCGGACGCTCTCGCCGGTCTTGGTCGCAGCCTTGGCCGGGCCTACGGGCTCGGGCGCGGCGGCAGCGGTTGCGACCGGCGCTTCGATACTCGCGGCGGGGGCTTCGGCTTCGCCGCCGAGTTCCTCGACGGTCAGCTCCATATCGTCCATCACGAACAGGAACACGTCGTCGATATCGTCGCGCGACACGTCGCCGTAGAGCGTGACGTCCCAGCCGATATGGCATTCGATCGGGTTCAGCTCGGCCAGCGGGGGCAGCCGGTCGGTGCGCGCGG
>NZ_JAAILI010000080.1 GCF_012650175.1 Sphingomonas sp. S2M10 | reverse complement strand
CAGATTCCCACGCGTTACGCACCCGTGCGCCACTAGATCCGAAGATCTCGTTCGACTTGCATGTGTTAGGCATGCCGCCAGCGTTCGTTCTGAGCCAGGATCAAACTCTCAAGTTTGATGTTCCACCGCACAGCCGCCGGAATGTGCGACCATGCAGCAGCTCATTTCTAGGAGCCGTTCCTGCACATTCTTGTGAAACCCATCCGCCAGGCGAACCCGACGAACAAGCTTCCACGTATGGAAACGTGTAAGGACATGTATGAAACGGCTTGGCTTTTACCGAGCACCCTGCACCTAGAAGCTGCAAGACCCGGAGCCGCCGCCCACATGTCCCTTCATCTAAACCAACAATGTCAAAGAGCGACAAAAATCGACGCTGCGCCTTTCCCCTTTTTCCAGGGGCGGCCGCTGCGCCTCAATTTCGGTGACCGCCGCTGCCTCAGTGAAGAGCACCGCGTCGGTGAGGTGGCTTCTATGCGCGGTTCCCAAGACCGTCAACGAGAAAATGAAACTTTCTGTCGTTTTCGTGACAGTGATCCGGAAAACGGCTGAAATCCTGGCTTTTTGAGCACCGATGATCCCGGCGGGAATGACCGTTTGATGACCATTTCCGCCGAATCAGCGGCGAATCGCCCCGGGATCAGCCCTGCATCCCCTGAATCGCGGCGAAGGCACGCACCGCGTCGGCCTCGTCCCCGCCCCAGACCGCATGGCTTACCGCCAGGAAGTCCGCGCCCGCCTGCACCAGCGGCGCCGCATTGGCCGGCGTGATCCCGCCGATTGCGACGCAGGGGATTTCGAACAGTGCCGACCACCAGGAGAGGATCACCGGCTCGGGACGATGTTCGGTGGTCTTGGTGGTCGTCGGATAGAAGGCGCCGAACGCGACATAGTCGGCCCCCGCCTCGCCGGCTTCCATCGCGAGATGCCGGCTATCGTGACAGGTCACGCCGATCTGGACATTGGGGCCGAGGATCACGCGCGCCTCGCGAGCATCGCCGTCCCCCTGCCCCAGATGCACGCCGTCGGCGCCGAGGCGCTTGGCCAAGCTGACGCTGTCGTTAACGATAAAGGCGACCTCGGCATCCGCGCAGATCCGCTGCAGCGGCTCGGCGAGCTTGGCGGCCTGGTGCTGGTCGACATCCTTCACGCGGAACTGGAAGGCGGCGACCGGGCCTGCATCGAGCGCGCGGCGCAGGCGATCGGCAAAGCCGCCGGTCACGTCGAGCGGCGAGATCAGATAGAGCTGGCAGGGCGGGCGACGATCGTCGCGAACGAATTTCTCGGCGCAGCCTTCGAGGTTCGCTTCGTCTTCGAGATCGTCGAAGGGTTCGGACATGGGATACTCCGCTGCTGAAATCGGCGGAACGCTACCGCCTTCGCCGGCGGGCCTTCCACCCCCTGTCCTCCGGGGTCAAGCAGCGGCAGGTATGCGGTGGCGCCGTCCGGGCGAACCCGTCGGCGCCGCCGGGGCAGGTTTCAGGCTTCCTCGCCCTTGTAGATCGACACAAGCTTGTCGAGCATCGCCAGCGCCTCGTCGCGGGGGCGCTGGAAGGTGTTGCGGCCGATGATCGAGCCCTGGCCGCCGCCCGCGAGAATGTCGCGGGCGTCCTGGTACACCGCATCCGCGCCCTTCGAGGCGCCGCCCGAGAAGACGACGATGCGGCGGCCGGCGAAGCAGCTCTGCACGACATGGGCCACGCGGTCGCCTTGGTTGGACCAGTCGGTGCCCTCATAGAGCTTCTTGGCCTCGGCCTGCTCGATGTTCGCGGCGGGCAGCTTGACCTTGATGATGTGCGCGCCGAGCAGCGCCGCCATGTGCGCGGCATAGGCGCCGACGTCGAGCGCCAGTTCGCCTTCCTTGCTGAGCTTGCCGCCGCGCGGATAGGACCAGATCACCGTCGCGATGCCGACCGAGGCGGCCTGGGCGCGCATTTCCTTGATCTCTTCCATCATCTCGAACACGCCGTCGGCGCCCGGATAGATGGTGAAGCCGATCGCCGAGCAGCCGAGGCGCAGCGCGTCGTCGACGCCGCCGGTCACGGCCTGGTCGATGCCGGTCGCCCAGCTGTTCGAGCTGTTGACCTTGAGGATCGTCGGGATCTGGCCGGCAAAGGTGTCGGCGCCCGCCTCGATCATGCCAAGCGGCGCGGCATAGGCCGAGAGACCGGCGTCGATCGCGAGCTGGAAGTGGTAGTGGGGATCATAGGCGTCGGGGTTGACCGAGAAGCTGCGCGCCGGCCCGTGCTCGAAGCCCTGATCGACCGGCAGGATGATCAGCTTGCCCGTGCCACCGAGCTTGCCCTGCATCAGGATGCGGGCGAGGTTCGCCTTCACTCCCGGATTGTCGGAGCCGTAATTGTCGAGGATCGCTTTGACGGCCGGCGTGATGCCCATGATCTTCTCCGCATTGGTAATCGCTGCGGCGTCCCTATCGCGGCAGATTGGTCACGAAAAGGCTGACAACGTTGGCCACTTGCTGCGGAGCGAAAGTTATTTCGCATCTGCGGAACAGCTCGAACACCTGCCAGGAGATTGGTGCGTTTTTGGTACGCAGAAGCTGTCTTATTGACGCGATACCTTCGTATTGATCGTCGATCGCACCAATCGAATCACCGGCGCGACGTCGCCCGGGCACGACAGGCAGCAAAAAGGGCGGGGTCGCGCCTGCGTCCCCGCCCTTCCGGTTGCTGTAGCCGCGGATCAGCGTGCGAGCGCGGCGACGCCGGGAAGTTCCTTGCCTTCCATCCACTCCAGGAAGGCGCCGCCGGCGGTCGAGACGAAGCTGAACTCGCCGCCCACGCCCGCCTGGTTGAGCGCCGCCACCGTATCGCCGCCGCCGGCGACCGAGACGAGCTGGCCTTCCTTGGTGAGCGCCGCCGCGGTGCGCGCGAGCGAGACGGTCGCCGCGTCGAAGGGCGGAATCTCGAACGCGCCAAGCGGGCCGTTCCAGACCAGGGTCTTGCAGGTCTTGAGCACGTCGGCGAGCGCCTCGGTGGCGGCCGGGCCGACATCGAGGATCATCTCGTCGGCGGCGACTTCATGGACATTGACCGTGCGCACCGGCGGGTTGGCGCGGAATTCCTTCGCCACGACCACGTCGTAGGGCAGGTGAACGGTGCAGCCGGCCGCGTCCGCCGCGTCGAGGATCTCCTCGGCGGTGCCGGTCAGGTCGTGCTCGCACAGGCTCTTGCCGACATCGACGCCGCGCGCGGCGAGGAAGGTGTTGGCCATGCCGCCGCCGATGATCAGGTGATCGACGCGCGCGACGAGGTGCTTGAGCACGTCGAGCTTGGTCGAGACCTTGGCGCCGCCGACCACGGCTGCCACCGGATGCTCGGGATTGCCCAGCGCCTTGTCGAGCGCGTCGAGTTCGGCTTCCATCTGGCGGCCGGCAAAGGCGGGCAGCTTGTGGGCGAGGCCCTCGGTCGAGGCGTGCGCGCGGTGCGCGGCCGAGAAGGCGTCGTTGACATAAAGGTCGCCGAGCGACGCGAAGCGATCGACCACCGCCGGATCGTTCTTCTCTTCGCCGCCGAAGAAGCGGGTGTTTTCGAGGAGCGCGATGTCACCGTCGTTCAGCGTCGCGACCGAGGCGGCGTCGCCTTCCCAGTCGATATAGCGGACCGAGCGGCCGAGCACCTGCTCGAGCGGCTTCACCACCTGCGAGAGCGAGAATTCGGGGGTCGGATTGCCCTTGGGGCGGCCGAAATGCGCGAGGATCAGCACCTTGGCGCCGCGATCGGCCAGCTCGGCGACGGTCTGGATTGCGGCGCGGAGGCGCGTGTCGTCGCTTACCTTGCCGTCGGCCATCGGCACGTTGAGGTCCTCGCGGACCAGCACCCGCTTGCCGGTGATATCGCCCATGTCGTCGAGCGTCTTGAAACTGCGCGCCATGCTGAACCCCTCGCGTTCTTATGAAAAGTCTCCCCTCCCGCTTGCGGGAGGGTTCGGGGGAGGGTGTGACGTGGGGGTTCTTGCTGCAGCGCTTTCGCGGGCGACCACCACTCACCCTCCCCTAGCCCCTCCCGCAAGCGGGAGGGGAATTTTAGAAGTGCCCCCGCCGAGACGGGGGCATTTAGATCAGAGGCCCGCCATCACGGTCGCGGTGTCGACCATTCGGTTCGAGAAGCCCCATTCATTGTCGTACCAGCTGACCACGCGGACCAGCTTGCCGTCGATCACCGCGGTCTCCAGGCTGTCGACGGTCGACGATGCCGGCGTGTGCACGATGTCGGCCGAGACGATCGGATCGGCGGTATAGACCAGCACGCCCTTGAGCGGGCCGCTCTCCGAGGCTGCCTTCAGCACCGCGTTGACTTCCTCGACCGAGGTGTCGCGCTTCGGCATGAAGGTCAGGTCGACGAGGCTGCCGTCCGGCACCGGCACGCGGACGGCCGAACCGTCGAGCTTGCCCTTGAGCTCCGGCAGCACCTCGCCCACCGCGCGGGCGGCGCCCGTCGTGGTCGGGATGATCGACATCGCGGCAGCGCGCGCACGACGCAGGTCCGGGTGGATCTGGTCGAGGATCTTCTGGTCGTTGGTATAGGCGTGGACCGTGGTCATCAGGCCGCGCTCGATGCCGATCGCGTCGTTGAGGACCTTTGCGACCGGCGCCAGGCAGTTGGTGGTGCACGACGCGTTCGAGACGATGGTGTGCTCGGCGGTCAGCTTGTCGTGGTTCACGCCGTAGACGACGGTGAGGTCGACATTCTTGCCCGGCGCCGAGATCAGCACCTTCTTGGCGCCGGCGTCGAGGTGCTTCTGGGCGTCTTCGCGCTTGGTGAAGAAGCCGGTGCACTCGAGCACGATGTCGACGCCGTTCTCGGCGTGCGGCAGATTCGCCGGATCGCGCTCGGCGGTCACCTTGATGTGCTTGCCGTCGACGACGATGTCGTTGCCGTCGGCCTCCACCGTGCCCGGATATTTGCCATGGATGCTGTCCCGCGCGAACAGCCAGGCGTTCGACTTGGCGTCCGACAGGTCGTTGATCGTGACCAGCTCGAGGCCGCTTTCCGGGCGCTCGAGGATCGCGCGTGCCACCAGACGGCCGATACGTCCGAAACCGTTGATCGCAACCTTCGTCATGCCTGTTCTCCGTTCAGCTTTGCGATGATCTGCGGAACGATGGCGCCCGCAGTGAGACCGAAATGTTCGTAGAGCGCTAAATAGGGGCCCGAAGCGCCGAAGCCATCCACGCCGAAGCGCAAACCATCGTTTCCGGTGTAGCGCTCCCAGCCGAAGGTGGTGCCCGCCTCGATCGATACCTTGAGCGCGTCGGCCGGCAGGATGTCGCGCTTATAGGCGGCGTCCTGCGCGTCGAAGCGCTCGAAGCACGGGACCGAGACGACATCGGCGCCGATGCCCTGGGCTTCCAGCGCCTCGCGCACGGCGACGGCGATCTCGACTTCCGAACCGGTCGCGAGCAGCACCACCTTGCGGGGCGCCTCCGCCTCGAGCAGCGCATAAGCGCCGCGGGCAGAGCGGTTCTCGGCGGCTTCGGTGCGCAGCTGCGGCAGGTTCTGGCGGCTGAGCGCGATCAGCGCAGGACCGTCGGTCTTGGCGAGCGCGGCTTCCCAGGCCTCGGCCGTCTCGACGACGTCGCAAGGGCGCCACACGTCGAGGTTCGGGATGACGCGCAGGCTCATCAGATGCTCGATCGGCTGGTGGGTCGGGCCGTCCTCGCCGAGACCGATCGAATCGTGCGTCATCACATAGACGACGCGGGCATGCTGGAGCGCCGAGAGGCGGATTGCGGCGCGGGCATAGTCGGCGAAGACGAGGAAAGTGCCGCCATAGGGGATCACGCCCCCGTGCAGCGCCATGCCGTTCATCGCCGCGGCCATGCCGAACTCGCGGATGCCGTAGTTGAGGTAGCGGCCGCCATAATTGTCGGCGTCGAGCCGCTGCAGCCCCTTGGTCAGCGTGTTGTTCGAGCCCGTGAGGTCGGCCGAGCCGCCGATCGTCGCATCGAGGATCGCGTTGACCGCCTCCAGCGCGAGCTCGGACGCCTTGCGGGTCGCGACCTTCTGCGGGTTCGCGAGCAGGCTCTGGACATGCGGCTGGAGCAGGTCCGCCGGCACCTCGCCGCGGCGTTCCCAGCCGAGACGATCCGGATGCGCGGCAAGACGCTCCTTCCAGGCGGCATGCGGCGCGGCGCCGCGGGCGCCGACTTCGAGCCAGGCGTCGCGAATATCGCCGGGGATCTCGAACGCCGGATGGTTCCAGCCGATCGCAGCGCGCACGGCGGCGACTTCGTCCTTGCCGAGCGGCGAGCCATGGACCTTGGACGTGCCCTGCTTGTTCGGCGCGCCCTTGCCGATGATCGTGCGGCACTTGACCAGCACCGGCTTGTCGCTGGCGACCGCCTCGTCCAGCGCGCGGACGATATCCGCCTCGTCATGGCCGTCGCATTCGACGACGTGCCAGCCGGTGGCGCGGTAGCGCGCGGGAATATCCTCGACCGACGACAGCGACACCGCGCCGTCGATCGTGATCTTGTTGTCGTCCCACAGCACGATCAGGCGGTTGAGCTTGAGATGGCCAGCGATGCCGATCGCCTCGTGGTTGATGCCTTCCATCAGGCAGCCGTCGCCGGCGATCACCCAGGTCTTGTGGTCGACCAGATCGTCGCCGAAGGTGGCGTTGAGGTGCCGCTCGGCGATCGCCATGCCGACCGCCATCGCCAGGCCCTGGCCCAGCGGGCCGGTGGTGCACTCAACGCCCGCCAGCTCGAAATTCTCGGGATGGCCGGCGCAGGGGCTGCCGATCTGGCGGAAGGCCTTGATGTCATCGAGCGTCGGGCGGGCATAGCCCGTGAGGTGCAGCAGCGAATAGAGCAGCATCGAGCCGTGGCCGGCCGAGAGTACGAAGCGATCGCGATCGGGCCAAGCCGGATCAGCGGGATCGAATTTCAGGTAGCGCTGGAAGAGGACGGTAGCGACATCGGCCATGCCCATCGGCATGCCGGGGTGCCCCGAATTTGCGGCCTCGACCGCGTCCATGGAGAGCGCGCGGATCGCATTGGCGCAATCGGCGAAGGATGCTGTCACGTGATATTCCCCGTTTGGTCGCGCATGCCTTTGGAAGCGCCGGGGCCGGACGTCAACCATTGGGCGCACCCGTTCCTGCGAGGCATTATGACTTGTCGGTCTTGTCGCCCTCGCGATCCATGCTATCCGGCATCATAATGTCCGACCAAGTAGCAGATCGTATCGAACGGGCTCTGAAGCGTATCGAAGTCGCCGCCGCGTCGCAGGCGCTTGTGCGGACGCGGCTGGAAGCACGGAACGAAGCGTTGCGCGCACGAATCGAATCGGCGATCGTCGACCTGGATGCGCTGATCGCCGGCGAGCGCGAGGCGGAAGCCGACGCTGCCTCTGCCGGCGGCGAAGAGGACGAAGGCTGATGGCGGATATCACGCTCCAGGTCGCCGGCCGCAGCTACACGGTTTCCGCGCGAGACGAGGACATGCCGCATCTTCGCGCGCTGGAAGCACGGATCGGCCGCCATGCCGAGGCTGCGATGCGCGCCGGCGGCACCCAGGGCGGCGAACGCACCCTGCTCTACCTCGCGCTGATCCTGGCAGACGCGCTGGACGAGGCCGAACGGAAGCCGGCTCCCGCCGCCGTCGTTCCGGACGGACTGCTCGACCGGATCGCCGATCGACTGGAAGCCGTTGCCGAGGCCCTTGAGGAACGCGACGCGACGTCCTAGATTGGAAGCGTGGCGGGAACTGCCCGGTGCGAGCCTTAGCAATTATCCCTGAGGCTATAATCTTCATCCATGGGAGCTGTCCCTGTGCAGATCCTGGTCTGCAACACATGGTTCCCACCTGACGTTCTGTGCGTCGGTGGATATTCAGGCCAACGGCCCATGGTGGTTCCCGTCACACCTTGCCCGCTGATCCGATGCTGAGCGACAAGCCCGCCCTCCGCGCGCGCCTGCGCGCCGCGCGCGATCTGTTCGCCGCGGAATCGAGCACCGCGATTCGCGCGCCCGAAGCGTTTGTCGAGAAATTGACGCCCGGGATGATCGTCGCCACCTATTGCCCGGTGGGCAGCGAGGCCGATCCAACGCAGCTTGCCGCCGCGGCCGCCGAGCGCGGCTGCACGCTTGCCCTGCCGCACGTGATCGATCGCGCCGCCCCGATCCGCTTTCTCGCCTGGGAGATGGGTACGCCGCTGGTCCCCGGCCCCTTCGGCCTGCGCCAGCCGGACGCCGCCAGCAACGAGGTCGCACCCGATGTGATCCTGACGCCGCTGATCGGCTATGACCCGCGGCTCAACCGCCTTGGCCAAGGAGCCGGCCATTATGACCGCGCCTTCGCCCGTTTCGACCATGCCTGGCGGGTGGGGGTGGCCTGGTCGGCGCAGGAAGTTCCCGCTCTCCCCGCCGACATATGGGACGTCCCGCTCCACGCGGTCGTGACCGAGCAGGGCATGCGCTGGCACACCGAGTCATGAGCCCCAGCTGGCGCAAACCCGCCGGCGCGCTGGCGATCGTGGGGCTGATCCTGGTGTGGGTGGTGCTGGTCGCGAGCTTTTCGGGGTGGATCGGGCAGTTGCCGATCCTGGTGCAGACGCTGGTCTATCTGGCGCTGGGGATCGTGTGGATCCTGCCGCTCAAGCCGCTCTTGCGGTGGATGGAGACGGGGCGCTGGCGGATGCCCCCTCCACCACGCCGCTAGCGCGGCGCGGTCCCCCTCCGTTTCGCGGTGGAGGAGACGCTAAGGGCAGCGGTGGCAGAATCGTGTTTCCTCTCCCGCGCAGTGGGGGAAGGGAAGCGCCGCCGACGGCGGTGGTGGCGGGGGCCTGCTTCAGCGCCGCTCCCGCACCGCCTTGAACTCCGACCCCGCCTTCCATCTCGGCCAGGCCGACCCGTTCGCCAGATCCGCCCCGATCGTGCCCAGCAGGTCGATGTCCTGCACCGCGCCGCCCAAGTTCCAGTCCGGCCCCCAGGCGTCGCAGGCCTGATGGTAGCACTGGCCGGTATAGGCATCGATCCACGCCTGCCCCGCCGCCACGCCGCCCTGCTTGAGGTCCGAGGCGCCGGCAATGCCCATCAGCAGCAGCGTCGGCACGCCCTGCTTGGCAAAGGAGAAATGGTCCGCGCGGTAGAACAGCCCACGTTCGGGCAGCCCCTCCGGCGTCACCCGGCGCCCTTGCGTTGCCGCGACGCGGGCCATGTCGTCCTCCAGCGTGTTCTGCCCCTTGCCGACCAGCACCACGTCGTTGGCGAGCCCTGCGGTCTGCAGGATGTCGAGCGTCAGGTTGGCGACGGTCTTCGCCATCGGCACCACCGGGTGCTGGGTATAATAAAGCGAGCCGAGCAGCCCGCGCTCCTCCGCCGTCCAGGCGGCGAAGACGACGCTGCGCTCCGGCGCCGGGCCCGCCTTCATGCTCCGGGCGATCTCCAGCAGTCCGGCGATGCCAAGCGCGTCGTCATTGGCGCCGGCGCGGTAGATGCGCCCCTTGGCGTCTGGCTTGCCGGCGCCGTAGGCATCCCAGTGCGCGCCGAACATCACCGCCTCGTCCGGCCGTTCGCTGCCGGGAACCTTCGCGAGAACATTGTAGCTGTCGACCTGCTCGGCGGTGACCGGCACGTCGGCGGTGAAGCGCACGCCTTCCAGCGGCACCGGGCGGAAGCTCGCCTTGCGCGCCGCGACCCGCAGCCTGGCGAGGTCGAGCCCGGCGGCGGCGAACAGCCGCGTTGCCGCCCCACCCTCGAGCCAGCCCTGCAGCGCGACGCTGGTGACGTCCTCTGGCTTGCGGACGACATCGTAATTCTCGCCGCCGCTGCTGATCACCACGTTCCAGCCATAGCCCGCACCGGGCGTATCGTGCACGATCAGTGCCCCCACCGCGCCGCGCCGGGCGGCTTCCTCGAACTTGTAGGTCCAGCGGCCATAATAGGTCATCGTCCGACCGCCGAAGGTGTTGGCGACGGGCTCGCCCTTCTCGGCCGAGAAATCGGGATCGTTGACGAGGAACACCGCCACCTTGCCCTTCAGGTCCAGGCCCTTGAAGTCGTCCCACTGCCGCTCGGGCGCGGTCACGCCATAGCCGACGAACACCACCGGCGCGCCCGCAATTCGGGCAGCGGCATCCGGGCGAATCGTCGAGACGTAGAGGTCCCTGGCCTGCTCGAGCGGCATCGCGCCCTTGGGCCCGTCGAATCGCAGCGTCGCGGGCGTGCCGAGGCGCGTGTGGAGCAGCGGCACCTTTTGCAGCCACTGGCCGTCCGGGCCGGCCGGTTCCAGCCCCAGCGCCTCGAATCGGGCGACCAGATAGCCGAGCGTGCGATCCTCGCCGCGGGTGCCGGGCGCACGGCCTTCGAACGCGTCCGACGCCAGGGTGCGGACGGTCTGCTCGATTCGCTTCGAATCGGCTGCGATCTGGGCCGCGGCAGGGATGGCGGTTGTGGCGAGCAGCAGCGCGAGCGCGCGAACGGAAGTGCGGATCATCGCGGCGGCTTAGCGCAGAAAAGGGAAGCCCTGCAAAGGGCCCGGCCAGCGCGCATTCCCGCTTCTTCGGGGACATGCGCCGCATGGCGCGAGTGACGGGGCTCGAACCCGCGACCTCCGGCGTGACAGGCCGGCGCTCTAACCAACTGAGCTACACCCGCTTGCTTCCAAGCGAGGAAATCTTGAACGGCCAATCGCCGCCGGATTCCATCTGGAGTCCCGCAAGGCGAGTGGCGCGAGTGACGGGGCTCGAACCCGCGACCTCCGGCGTGACAGGCCGGCGCTCTAACCAACTGAGCTACACCCGCTTGAGCCAAGCGAGGAGGCGGCACCTAGCCGCGTGTTTTGGGGCTGTCAACCGGATTGATCGAGGTTCGCGCGACGACGCGAACGAATGTTTGCCGGATCGCGCACCAGGGTGCCCTGCTCGAACAGGAACCCGGCGATATCGGGCTTGCCGGCGGCGTTGAGCACGGTCTGGATGATGATCAGCAGCGGCACCGCCAGCAGTGCCCCCGTGGTACCCCACACCCAGCCCCAGAAGCTCAGCGAGATCAGGATCATGATCGGGTTGATGGTCAGCCGATGGCCGACGATCAGCGGCGTCACGACATTTGCTTCCACCAGATGCGCGGCGATCATGATCGCCGGCGGCACCATCGCCGTGCCGATATCCGCGTAGCTCATCAGCCCGCCCACCGCGAGCAGCAGCGCGGCGATCACCGGGCCGATATAGGGAATGTAATTGAGCAGCGCGACGAGGCCGCCCCACATCAACGGCGTCGGCATCCCCATCAGCCACAACGCACCCGCGACGATCAGCCCCAGGGTGAAATTGATCAGGGTGATCGTGCCCAGATAGGCGGAGGTATCGTCCACCACGTCCTGGATCACCCGCGCCGTCGCCATCGCGCCGCCGAAGCTCGATCGGCTGGTGATTGCGCTGCGGCGGAGCCGGGTCCAGCCGGACAGGAAGAAATAGATGACGAGGATCGCGAAGAACATCTCGATCAGCGCCGACGGAGCCGAGGTGGTGAACAGGTCCATCAGCGAGGTCGGCGGCTGCGGCGCCTGCACCACCGGCTGGCGGACCGGTGCGGCGGCGAAGTTGTTCAGCGTCTTGTTCACGAACCGCTCGAGATTCGAATAGAATCGGATCAGCGGCTCCAGGTTCTGCTGGATCTTCGGCACGCTTTCGGGGAGCCGGCGGACCCATTGCCAGGCCGGCACCCCGATCGAGGCGAGCGCGATGTTGGCCGCGCTCAGGAACAGCAGCACGCAGAGGAACGCCGCGATCGGCGCGGGCAACCGGTGGCGCTCCAGCCATTCGAGCAGCGGCACCAGCGCGATCGCGATCACCAGCGAGGCGGTGACCGGCAGGAAGAAGCGCGCGCCCGCCTGCAGCGCGAAGGGCAGCGCCAGCACCAGCCCCATGCCCGCGATCAGCACCAGCGCGGCCATCAGCCGGTCGCGGCGGAGGCTCGGCGCGGGTTCCTCGCCCTGCCATTCTTCCGGCAGATCGGCGGCGGCAACCGCATCGGGAACCGCCCCTGCCCGGCCGCCATCTCCACCCATCATCCCGGTACGCTGGTCCACGCTAAAATCCCTTTCTGGTACAGTGTAGAGACGCGAGCGTGTCGCGGCAATGCAAGGCCCTAACACGGCGCAATTGCGGCGGCATGTGTTGCCAGCTAGCCTCACTTGCATGGCCGAATTGCTTCTGGTGATCGACGAGGGCACCACCTCGACTCGCGCGATGCTCTTCACGCCATCGGGACAATGTGTTGCGAGCAGATCTGCAGAACTGACGCAGCATTATCCCGGCCCAGGGCTTGTCGAACATGATGCTGGCGAGATCTGGCGGCAGAGCCATGCCTGCGCGGCCGCGATGGTGACGCTGGCCGGCGGCCCGCAGCGAATCACCGCGATCGGCATCACCAACCAGCGCGAGACGGTGGTGTTCTGGGACAAGATCACGGGCGAACCGCTTGCCCCCGCGATCAGCTGGCAGGACCGGCGCAGCGCGCCGCTTTGCCTGAAGCTGCGCGAGGCGGGCGAGGAACCCGGCATCCAGGCGCGCACCGGATTGCTGCTCGATCCCTATTTCTCGGGGACCAAGATCGCCTGGGCCATGGCGAACTGGCCGCAGCTGAAAGACGCCGGGGACCGGCTGGCGATCGGCACGGTGGAAAGCTGGCTGGTATGGAAGCTCACCGCGGGGCTGCACATCACCGATGCCACCAATGCGTCGCGCACGCTGCTGATGGGCCTGGGCAGCGGCGGCTGGAGCGACGGGCTGCTCGACCTGTTCGACGCCCCTCGCGCCGCGCTGCCGGAGATCGTAGACTGCGCCGGCCACTTCGGGGTGACTCGCATGTTCGGGGGGGCGATCCCGATCTGCGGACTGGCGGGCGACCAGCAATCCGCGACCATCGGCCAGGCCTGTCTGACGCCGGGCGACACCAAGGCGACCTTCGGCACCGGCGCCTTCGTGTTGACCAATGCCGGCACGCTCCAGCCGCGCTCGCGGCATCGGCTACTGGCGACGGTGCTGTGGCAGCTCGGGGGGCGACGGACCTACGCGCTGGAGGGATCAATGTTCGTCGCCGGCAGCCTGGTCCAGTGGCTGCGGGATTCACTCGGCCTCATCGCGACCGCGGCCGAGACGGAAATCCTGGCTCGATCGGTTCCCGACAATGGCGGGGTGTATTGCGTACCGGCGCTCACCGGCCTGGGCGCGCCCTGGTGGGAGCCGGAGGCCCGGGCGGCAATTTCCGGCCTCAGCTTTGCCGCCGGGCGGCCGCACATCGTGCGCGCCGCGCTGGAAGCCATGGCGCACCAGAGCCATGACCTGGAGACCGCCTTCGCCGCCGACAACGCCCAATGGGCGCGCTTGCGGGTGGACGGCGGCATGATCACCAACGACTGGATCGCGCAGGATCTGGCGGACATTCTCGCCTTGCCGGTCGACCGCCCCGATTTCGCCGAGACCACCGCGCTGGGCGCCGCGATGCTGGCCGGGGTTGGCTGCGGCATGTTCGACAGCCTGGACGACTCCGTGATGATGCGCGGCACCATCCGGACCTTCGAGCCGCAGATCGAACCGGAGATCCGGGCGGCTCGGCTGGCGGGCTGGCGCGATGCGATCGGCCGCGTGGTGGCGGCCGCCTGAGCGTCGCCGTGCCCCTTCGAAAGCACCTCGCCTGCGCCGATGAAATGCGGCAAGGCCCCCCCCATGTCCGGCAGCAGTGACGATATCCACCCCGATGCGGCGGTCGCGCCAGGCTATCTCGCCAATCACGCCGCCCGCGTGTTCAACCGCATCGTCGACAGCCGGCTCAAGCCGCTGGGCATGTCGCTGGGCCTGCTCGGGCCGATCCTGCTGCTGCGTTGGAAAGGAGCGATGCCGCAGCGCGATCTGGTTCGCCACGCCGCGGTCAAGCAGCCCGCAATGGTCGCGTTGCTCGACAAGCTGGAAGCCATGGAACTGATCGCCCGCAGTCCCGTGCCGGGCGACAAGCGATCGGCGATGATCGCCCTCACCCCGCAAGGCGACGCGATCGCCGACGCGGGCCGGGACGCGCTGCTGGCCGCCAACGTCGCGGGCGTCGAAGGATTTTCCGCGGAGGAAGCAGAATTGCTGGTCTCCCTGCTCCAGCGGTTCATCATCCATCTGGAAGCTTCCCAGGGAACATAATATCACTAGTGATGTTTCTCCGACAAAGGAGACATCGCAATGCCCCACCGCATCCTCGTCACCGGCGCCAGCGTCGCCGGTGCCACCGCCGCCTGGTGGCTGGGCCGTCATGGCTTCGACGTCGAGGTGGTCGAAAAGGCACCTGCCTTTCGCGACGGTGGACAAAATGTCGATGTTCGCGGCGCCGCCCGCGAAGTGCTTCGCCGGATGGGACTGGAGGCCGCGGCGCAGGCCCGTACCACCGGCGAGCGCGGCACCGACTGGGTCGATGCGGAGGACCGCCCCATCGCGCGGTTCGCCGTGGACGACATCGGCGACGGGCCGACCGCCGAGCTGGAGATCCTGCGCGGCGACATCGCCCGGCTGATCTACGAGCCCGCCGCCGAACGCGCTGCCTTTCGCTTCGGCGATAGCATCGCCGCGATCGAGCAGGATGCCGCGGGCGTCGACGTGCGGTTCGAAAGCGGGCGCACATCGCGCTACGACCTTGTCATCGTGGCCGAGGGGGTCGGCTCGCCGACCCGTGAACGCGTCTTTCCGGGCGAGGCGCGATCCCGCTGGCTGGACATCACCATCGCCTATTTCTCCATCCCCAAGACCGCCGGGGACGGCCCTTTCGCGCGGGTGCACAACATCACGCGCGGCCGCGGCGCGACGCTCAAGCCGGGGCCGGACGACAGGCTGCACGTCTATCTGGGGCAGCAGAAGAAACCGGAGGACGAGGGGCAATGGGACATCGCACGCCAGAAGGCCTGGCTGCACGCCCTGTTCGACGGTGAAGGCTGGCAGTTCACACGGCTGCTGGCAGGCATGGATGCCACCGAAGATTTCTATTTCGACGTGCTGCGGCAGGTGAAGATGCCGCGCTGGTCGAATGGGCGCGTGGTGCTCACCGGCGACGCCGCCTGGTGCGCGACGCCGATGTCGGGCATCGGCACCTCGCTGGCGATCGTCGGCGGCTATGTCCTCGCAGGCGAGCTGATGCGCGGCAGCGACCACCGCGTGGCCTTCAACACCTATGAACAGATCCTGCGGCCCTATGTGAACGAGGGCCAGAATTTTCCCAAGTTCGTGCCGCGGCTGCTCTGGCCGCACAGCAAGGCGGGGCTTGCGGTGCTGCGCGGCGCGATGCGGCTGGCGAGCACCCCGCTCATGCGCAAGACCTTCGCCCGGCTGTTTGTTCGCGACTCTGAGGCGATCGCGCTTCCCGACTATGCCGCGCCAGCGGACCGGGGATGAAATAAGCCGCCCGGGGGGCTCCCCCCGGGCCGGCCAGTCGCATCCTCGAAGAGAGGAAGCTCAGAACTTGATGCTGACGCCGCCGAACACGCTGGTGCCGCTGCGCGTCTCGTTGTGGAGACGGTGGTAGATGCTGTTGAACTGCACTTCGGTCTCGTTGGTCAGGTTGATCGCGTCGAGCGTCAGACGGATGCGGTCGGTGAGGTTGTAGAAGGCCGCCGCGTCGACATAGACGGTGCCGTCGAAGCCGTCCTTGCTCTCCGGCTTCTTGCCGTCATAGCCCGAGCGCAGATAGGACGAGCGATAGTTCATCGAGCCGCGGATGCCCCAGCGCTTGGTCTCATAGTAGAGCGTCGCGTTGGCGCTCGACTTGGACAGGCCGTTGATCGGGTTGTTGACCCCGTTCTTGTCGCGGATGTTCGAGTCGATCAGCGTGACGTTGGTCGACATGCCGAGCTTGTCGAAGGGCGCCGGCAGGAACGTGAAGTTCGCCTGGGCGGCGGCCTCGAAGCCGGTGATATATGCCTTGCCGCCGTTGATCGGCTTCGAATATTCCGAGACCAGCGTGTTCGGCGTCAGGTTGGGCAGCAGCGAAAGCGGCAGACCCGTGGCGCTGTAGGGCACGTTATACTGCGTGTCGGTGATGATCAGGTTGTCGATATCCTTGTGGTAGACACCGAGCGAGATCAGCCCGACCTGGCCAAAATACCATTCCGCCGAAATGTCGATCGCGTCGTCCTTGTACGGCTTGAGATCGGGGTTGCCGATGCTCGCGGTGATCTTGCGGCTCGCCGGATCGCTGCCGTCGGCCGAGGCGGTGCCCGAAGCGCTCATCGAGCCCAGCGACGGGCGATTGATGTTGCGCGCCGCGGCGACGCGGACCAGGAAATTGGGCGTGATCTCCAGCGCGGCGTTGAGCGCGGGCAGGACGTCCGAATAGTGCGCGCTGGTGGTGACGACGCCGATCGGCGTATCGCTCTGGGTGATGTTGCCGGTGCTGGTGGTGTCGGTGAAGAAGGCGCGGAGGCTGAGGTTGCCGCGCAGCCGCATCCCGCCTAGGGGCGCGTTCCATTCGACCTGGCCATAGGTCGAGGTGGTTTCCTCGGTGACCGCGAAGGTGTTCTCGATGTCCCAGGCGCCGGCAACGCTGTGCTGGGCGTTGTATTTGGCGAAGGCACGGTCGTAATTGCCGGTCAGCCAGTCCGCCGACTTGTTCTGGGTGAACGCGTCGACGATGCTCGCCGCCGGATCGCCGCCGAACTTCTGGAACTGTCCGTCATTGTAGATTTCCGAGCCCGAATTGCTGAACCGGCGATAGCTGGCGCCGCCGCGCAGCGTGAACACGTTGCTGAGCGTATAGGCGCCGTTGAGCACGCCTTCGCGCAGGTTGGTCTTGTTCCAGAATTCGCGGAAGTAGAATTCCTTGAACTCGTATTTCGACGGATCGAGCGTGTTCCAGTCGTAGCTGTTGGTCGCGCTGGTGCCGTCGGCCGAATAGGTGGTGGTCATGCCGCCGCGCGCGCGGAGGTAGAGCTTGTCGTCGATCGGCGTGGTGTAGGACGAGTCCTCATAGCCGATATGGCCGTCGAAATTGAGCCGGTCGGTCGCATCCCATTTGTAGGTGAGCGCGATCTGGTTGAACTTGTTCTTGTTCAGCGAGCGGCGATGCTCGCTGGCATAGGTCGCGTTGTCGACGCTGATCGCATCGACGAAGTTGGTGCTGTCCCAATGGATCGACTTGATCTTCGAGGTCGTGTCGAAGATCACCGAGCCCGAGGTGTTGTCCGGCCGCGTCGCCAGGTGATATTCGTCGCGATGGGTGGTGAACTCGCCGTGCAGCCCGTCGAGGGTGAACAGCAGATTGTCGGCCGGGCGCCACTGGGTGGCGAGGGTCAGGCCGAGGCGCTCCTGCCTCGCGTCCCACACCGAGAGGCGGTTGCCCGAGGCGAACACCAGGTCGCCCGACTTGAACTTGGCCTGCTGCTCGGCGGAGAGCGCCGAGATGTCGAGGCCCTTGCCCAGATAGCTGGCGATCTGGCTCGCGCTCAGCTGGCTCGGCGAATAGGTATTGTAGCCCTGTTCCTCGGTCTTGCGCTTCGAATAGGCGACCGAGACGAGGATGCCGAAGCGATCGCCCCAGTTCTGGCTCAGCATCGCGGCGAGCCGTGGCTGGGCATCCTTGGTATAGCTGTTGGTGCCGAGCTTGGCGGCGATGGCCCCCGACATGCCCTGCTTCTGATCGAGCGGCTTGGCGGTGAACAGGCCGACGGTGCCCGCCATGCCGCCTTCGGACTGCGCGGCCTGGTAGCTCTTCTCCACCTCGACGCGCGAGAACAGCTCGGAGGCGAAGATGTTGAAGTCGAAGGCGCGGTCGCGCGAGCGCTGGCCGCGGCTGTCCATCGCCGAATCGACATTGCCCAGCACTTCCATGCCGTTCAGCTGGACGCGGGTGTAGTCGGGCGAAAGGCCGCGCAGGGTGATGCGGCGGCCCTCGCCGGCCTCGCGGTTGATCGCGACGCCCGGCAGGCGCTGGATCGATTCGGCGAGGTTGAGTTCGGGGAACTTCGCCATGTCCTCGGCGACGATCACGTCCTTGATGATGTTCGCGTTGCGCTTCAGCTCGCGCGCCTTGGCCAGCGAGGCGATGTAACCGTTCACAACGATCTCGCCGTCGTCCTGCCCCTGCGTGACCGCATCCTGCGCGGCGGCAGCCATGGAAATGCTGCTCGCGCCAACGGCCAGCGCGGCGAGCGCCGCGCGGTAGATAAAAGCCATTTTTTGCCCTCCCTTGATGTGGGGGCGTGCCTGCGCCGGCTGCCCCGGGGCGGCGCCTAGGTGCACATGATGACGCGCATGTGACATTATATGTTGTTTTATGTGGTTTTGAACGTTCTCCTGTGGGTTCTCGTCCGTCCCTGTCCCTGTTACACAGGCGGCATGGAAAGCCTGGACATGCCCGCCCGAGCAGCCTCGCCCCGTGCAACGCAGGGCGCCCGCCTCACCACATTGCTCGAACTGCTCGAGCAGCGTGGCCAATGGTCGATCGGCGAACTGGCCGAGCGGTTCGACGTGTCCGAGGAAACGATCCGCCGCGACGTCCGACAGCTGGAACAGGCCGGGCGCGTGCAGAAGATCCATGGCGGCGTGTGTCTGCCCGGCGGTGTCTTGGAGCCGCCCTACCGGCAGCGGCTGCGCGACCAGGCCGATGCCAAGCAACGCATCGCCGAGCGTGCGGCGGCGCTGGTGCGGCCGGGTATGACGCTGCTGCTGGATTCGGGAACGACCACGCTCTGGCTCGCCCGCGCGCTCGGGCATGTGCGAGACCTGACGGTGATCACCAACAGCATGGAGATCGCGGCACAGGTACTGGGCCATGCGGGCCAGCGCCTCCATGTCGCAGGCGGCGCGGTCGATCCCGATTATCACGCGGCGTTCGGCAGCGAGGCAATCGACTATTGCCGGCAGTTCGCACCCGATCTCACGGTGCTATCGATGGGCGCGGTCGATCCGATCCGCGGCTTCCTCGATTTCGACGCCGGTGAAGCGGCGTTCAAGCGCAGTCTGCTCCCGCGAGCGCGACGGGTTGCGGTGCTGTGCGATTCGACCAAGTTCGACAAGTCGGGCTTCGTCCATGTCGCCGATTTCGCCGATGTGCATGATCTGGTGACCGACCAGGCGCCGCCAGAGGAGATTGCGGCGGCCGCGGCGGCAACGGGAACCGCGATACATTTGGCTTGAGGCACAAGGCGCGCCTCCTCCCGCCGCCCCTGCTCCCTCCCGCGGGCGGAAGGAAGAGAAGAAGCGGGAGAAGGCGCGGCGCTCTACGCCGCCTTGTCGGCGAGGAACAGCGCCTTGAGGTCCTTCTTCAGGATCTTGCCGTTGGCGTTCCGGGGCAGCGTCTCGGCGGAGAAGCGGATCGCCACCGGCACCTTGAACGCGGCGATGCGGGCGCGGACGAATTCCTGTAGCTCCGCCTCCGTCGCCATTGCCCCCGGGGCGAGATGCACCACCGCCACCGGCTCTTCGCCCAGCGTCCGGTGCGGGATCCCGATCAGCGCCGCGTCGGTCACCGCCGGATGCGCGTAGAGCACGTCCTCCACTTCCGACGAGTAGATATTCTCGCCGCCGCGGATGATGATGTCCTTGGCGCGGTCGACGATGTAGAGGAACCCCTCCTCGTCCAGCCGGGCGAGGTCGCCGGTGCGCACCCAGCCGTCGCGGAAGGTCTCCGCCGTGGCGTCGGGCTTGTTCCAATAGCCCTTCACGATCATCGGCCCCTTGGCCCAGAGCTCGCCAACCTCGCCGACCGGCAGTTCGCGCGTGCCGTCCATGTCCATGATCTTGAGCTCGGCGACCGGCACGGGCGGGCCCGCGCTGGTCGGCCGGGCGAGATATTCCTCGCCGAGATGGTGGGTTACGGTCGCCATCGTCTCGGTCATGCCCCAGCCATTGCCGGGCAGCGCGCCGAATTCGGCATGGATGCGCTTGACCAGCTCGGGCGCCGAGGGTGCGCCGCCGTAAGAGATGCTCTCCAGGCTGGAGAGGTCGTACTTGTGGCGCTCGGGATGTTCGAGCAGCTGCCAGGCGATCGTCGGCACGCCGCCGGTCTGGTTGACCTTCTCGCGCTGGATGATCTCCATCGCCTCGATCGGCTCCCAGCGGCGCATGAACACCACCGTGCCACCCGCCGCGATCAGCGCCATCAGCCCGGCGCTGCACGCCGTCACATGGAACAGCGGGATCACCAGCAGACCCACCTTGTAGGCAGGCACCGCGGGCGGCACCTCGCCCCGGCGCAGCATCGACCGCGCGACCGAATAGCCGGCGGTGAGGATGTTGGTCATCAGGTTGCGGTGCGTGCCCACCGCGCCCTTGGGATTGCCGGTGGTGCCGCTGGTGTAGAAAAGCGTGACATCATCGTCGGGCGCGATCGCCACCTCCGGGAAGGCGATGTCGGCCAGTTCGGCCCAGCGGTTGCACGGGCCGAGGATCGATTCGAGCGCAACCGCGTCCCCCTCCAGCGGGGCGCGGGCCCGGCTGACCACCACCTGCTCGAGATCGGGGAGCGCCGCATAGCAATCCTTCAGCCGCTCGTGCCGCTCGCCATCGACGAACAGCAGCTTGGCGCCCGAGTCCTTCATGCCATATTCGAGCTCGGCGCCGGTCCACCAGGCGTTGAGCGGCACCAGGATCGCGCCGATGCTGACCGCGGCGAAGAAGATCGTCGGCCATTCGGGCAGGTTGCGCATCGCCAGCGCCACCCGATCGCCCTTCCCCACGCCCTTGGACTGCATCCAGGAGGCCAGATGGCAAGTCGCGCGATAATTGGCCTCGTAGCTGACCCGCTCGTCCTGGTAGATGGTGAACGGCCGATCCCCCCACAGCCGGGCCAGCCGGGCGAGGATCGCTGCGGTGGGCGGCGCGTTCTTCCACACACGGGTGGGGACGCCGCGAATCTCCACCGTGTCCATTTCGAACTTGGCGCCGGGCGCGGTGAGCATCGCATCCACGGCCGCCAGCGGGGCTTTGGGCCAGTCGGGGGGCAAGGGCACGATCGGTTCAAGGGTCAAGGCAGCGCTCTCCATCGACTTTCTGAACTTCGGGTTTGGCTCGTTGGCCAACCGTTTTGCCACGTTAGTGTTGATTTGCCGCGCGCTCAAGGCAATAGAAAGCAGGCATCCGCCAGAAGGTGCATTGCACGCGTTTCGAACGAGAGGTATGCCGCAAGCGATGGAAGTCGACGACCCGATCGCCCATGGATTCGATGCCGCCCGGCTGGCGCGGATCGATGCATTCGTGAAGGCGCGTTATCTTGATTCCGGCAAGCTGCCACATGCGCAGCTGCTGATCGCCCGCGACGGACGGATCGTCCATTTCTCGCACCAGGGTGCTGCGCGCGAGGGCGGTGCGGCGGTCGACGACTCGACGCTGTTCCGCATCGCCTCGATGACCAAGCCGATCACCAGCCTCGCCTTCATGATGCTGCTGGAGGAAGGGCTGGTCGCGCTCGACACGCCGGTCCACCATGTACTGCCCGAGCTGAAGGGCGTCGGCGTCCATGTCGGCGGGGGCGATGGGGAGCCCTTCGTCACCACCCCCACCGCACAGCCGATGCGGATGGTCGACCTGCTGCGGCACACCGCCGGCCTCACCTATGGCTTCCAGGAGCGCACCCCGGTCGACGCCGCCTATCGCGCCGGGCGGATCGAGAACTGGCACGGCAACCTGACGCTCGACCAGTTCGTCGCGACGCTGGGCACGCTGCCACTGGAGTTCTCGCCGGGAGAGGCCTGGACCTATTCGGTCGCCACCGACGTGCTGGGCGCGGTGGTCGAGCGGCTTTCGGGGCTGAGCCTCGACCGCTTCTTCGCAGAACGGATCTTCGCGCCGCTGGGCATGCACGACACCTTCTTCCAGGTGCCGGCCGACAAGGTGCATCGCCTCGCCGATTGCTGGACGATGACGGAAGGCGAAGGCCGGGTGCTCTACGATCGCGGCGCGGCCTCGGCCTGGTCGCGCTTGCCCCGGCTGCTCTCGGGCGGGGGCGGGCTGGTCTCGACCGCGCTCGACTATCACCGCTTCAACACGCTGATGCTCAACCACGGCGCGCTGGACGGGGTGCGGCTGGTCTCGCCCAAGACCGTGCAGCTGATGACGATCAACCATTTGCCCGGCGGGCGCGACCTTGCCAGCCTGTCGCGCGGGCTGTTCAACGAGACGACCAATGCCGGCGTCGGCTTCGGCCTGGGCTTCGCGATCAACCTCGATGTCGCCAGGACGATGATCCCGGGCTCGCCGGGCGAATTTTACTGGGGCGGCATGTTCTCCACCGCCTTCTTCGTCGATCCCGTCGAGCGGATCTCGATGGTGTTCATGACGCAATTCTCCCCGTCGATGCTCTACCCGATCCGGCGCGAGCTGAAGACGCTGATCTATTCGGCGCTGACGCGGTGATGGTGGAAGCGCGCTCCTCCCTTCCCATCGTCATCCCCGCGCAGGCGGGGATCCATTCGCCTGTGCGCTGGGGGAAAGAACCGACGCATCAGCGCCAATGGATCCCCGCCTTCGCGGGGATGACGGCTGTTGGCGACGTCCTTCCTGCACCGCACCCCCTGCCCTTCATTCCCCTCCCGGCCCAAGGCCGGCAATCCGAACCAAGGAGTTCGAACGCATGTCCGTGATTACCACCAGCCGTCAGGGCGATGTCCTGATCCTGACCTCCGACAATCCGCCGGTGAACGCGCTCGGCGCGGCGGTGCGGCAGGGGCTGCAGGCCGGCATCGAGGAAGCCAAGGGTGACGACAGCATCCAGGCGGTCGTCATCATCTGCGCCGGCAAGACCTTCTTTGCGGGTGCCGACATCACCGAATTCGGCAAGGCGATGGCCGAGCCGTCGCTGCCGGTGCTGGTCGACCAGATCGAGGCGCTCGACAAGCCGGTGATCGCCGCGGTCCACGGCACCGCACTCGGCGGCGGCTGCGAGGTGGCGCTGGCGTCGCACTATCGCATCGCCGTGCCCTCGGCGAAATTCGGCCTGCCCGAAGTGAAGCTGGGCATCCTCCCCGGTGCCGGCGGCACCCAGCGCATGCCGCGCGTCGCGGGCGTCGAGGTGGCGCTGGAAATGGCGACCAAGGGCGATCCGATCTCCGCGACCCATGCCAAGGACGCAGGCCTCGTCGATCGCCTCGCCGGTGAAGACAGCCTGCTCGCCGACGCCGTCGCCTTCGCGAACGAAGTGATCGGCCAGCCGGTCTCGCGCTCCAGCGAGCGCCCGGTCACCGTCGATGCGGAGACCTTCGCCAAGTTCCGCGCCACCAACGCCAAGCGCTTCCGCGGGCTCGACGCGCCGAACACGATCATCGACATCATCGAGCAGACCGCCGGCAAGCCCTATGCCGAGGGCGTTCAGGCCGAGCGGATGGGCTTCATGAAGCTCATCATGGGCCAGCAGTCGGCGGCGCTCCGCCACATCTTCTTCGCCGAGCGCAAGGCCGCCAAGATCGACGGCATCGCCGACGACATCCAGCTGCGCGACATTCGCCGCGTGGGCGTGATCGGCGCCGGCACGATGGGTGGCGGGATCAGCATGAACTTCCTCTCGGCGGGCGTGCCGGTCACCATCGTCGAGATGGCGCAGGACGCGCTCGATCGCGGCACCGGCGTGATGCGCAAGAATTACGAGGCGAGCGCCGCCAAGGGCCGCATGACCGCCGAGCAGGTCGAGAAGGCGATGGGGCTGCTCAAGCCCACGCTCAACTTCGACGATCTCGCCGAGTGCGACCTAATCATCGAGGCCGTCTATGAGAGCATGGACGTGAAGAAGGACGTGTTCGGGCGGCTGGACACCATCGCCAAGCCGGGCGCGATCCTCGCCTCCAACACCAGCTATCTCAACATCGACGAGATCGCCGCCGCCACCAGCCGCCCGCAGGACGTGGTGGGGCTGCACTTCTTCTCGCCCGCCAACGTCATGAAGCTGCTCGAGATCGTCCGCGGCGCCAAGACCGCCGACGATGTGCTGGCGACCGCGATGGCGCTGTCCAAGAAGATCAAGAAGGTCGCCGTCATTGCGGGCGTCTGCTACGGCTTCATCGGCAACCGCATGCTGATGCCGCGCCAGGTGGAAGCCACCAAGATGCTGCTCGAAGGCGCCACGCCCGAACAGATCGACAAGGTCCATGTCGCCTTCGGCATGCCGATGGGGCCGTTCCAGATGGCCGATCTCGCCGGTGTCGACATCGGCTGGCACCGCGATCCCAACCGCATCGAGAATATCCGCGACGCGCTCGCCGCCGAAGGCCGGTGGGGCCAGAAGAAGGGCGCTGGCTTCTACGATTATGACGAGAAGCGTCAGCCCTCGAACAGCCCCCGCGTCGCCGAGCTGATCGAGGAATGGCGCGGCAAGCTGAACGTGCCCAGCCACGAGATCACCGAGGAGGAGATCGTCGTCCGTACGCTCTACACCATGGTCAACGAGGGGGCGCTGATCCTCGCCGAGGGCATGGCCCAGCGGGCGAGCGATATCGATGTGGTGTGGGTCTATGGCTATGGCTGGCCCCCGTACCGGGGCGGGCCGATGTTCTGGGCCGACAGCGAGGGTCTGAAGAAGATCGTCGAGGGCCTGGAAAAGTACGGCTTCGAAGTCGCCCCGCTGCTCCGCGAAAAGGCGGAGAAGGGCGAGAAGTTCAACCGGTGATGCTCTGTTCTCCCTCTCCCATCGGGAGAGGGAGGGAGGCGCGAAGCGCCGGAAGGGTGAGGGTGAGCGGGATAATCGGCTAACAGGGCCACCCTCACCTTCCCACCGCCTTACGGCGGCGGGCCCCTCCCTCTCCCAACGGGAGAGGGGTTTGGATGGGAGAGGATGATGACCGAGCAGCTTGAGCAGTTCCGTACAGACACCCGCGCCTGGCTGGAGGCGAACTGCCCGCCCGCGATGCGCGAACCGATCCGGTCCGAGAAGGACATCGTCTGGGGCGGGCGCAATCCCGACTGGGCGCATCCCGACCAGAAGCTGTGGATGGACCGCATGGCCGAACGCGGCTGGACGGTGCCCGATTGGCCGACCCAATATGGCGGCGGCGGGCTCTCCCCGGCCGAGACCAAGATCCTGCGCGAGGAGATGAAGCGGATGGGCGCGCGCACGCCGCTCAACAGCTTCGGCATCTCGATGCTTGGCCCTGCGCTGCTCAAATACGGTACCGAGGAGCAGAAGCGCGAGCATCTCCCCAAGATCGCGCGCGGCGAGATCCGCTGGTGCCAGGGCTATTCCGAACCCAATGCCGGCTCGGACCTTGCCGGGCTGCAGACCTGGGCCGAGGATGCCGGCGACCACTACATCGTCAACGGCCAGAAGGTGTGGACCAGCTATGCCGACAAGGCCGACTGGATCTTCTGCCTGGTCCGCACCAGCAAGGAGGCCAAGCAAGGCGGGATCAGCTTCGTGCTGTTCGACATGGCCTCGCCGGGCGTCTCGACCAAGCCGATCCTGCTGATCTCGGGCTATTCGCCCTTCTGCGAGACCTTTTTCGACAATGTGAAGGTACCCAAGTCCCAGCGCGTCCACGACGAGAACAAGGGCTGGGACGTCGCCAAATATCTGCTCGGCCATGAGCGCGAGATGATCTCGGGCATGGGGCTGGGCCGGGCCGGCGGCAATCCGCTGATCGAGGGCGCGATCGCTACGATCGGGCTAGACGCGCAGGGCCGGCTCGCCGATCCGATCCTGCGCAGCCAGATCGCGCTGTTCGAGGTGCGGATGCGCGCCTTCTCGGCGATGTCCGAGCGCTTCCTCGACGAACTCAAGGCCGGCCGCGCGCATCCTGCCCAGCCGAGCATGATGAAATATGTCGGCACCGAGCTGAACAAGCAGCGCCACGAGCTGATCATGGCCGCCGGCGGATCGGACGCGCTCGAATGGGAAAGCGAGGCCTCGGCCAAGGGCGCCAAGCCCCGCGCCTGGCTGCGCACCAAGGCCAATTCGATCGAGGGCGGGACCAGCGAGATCCAGCTCAACATCGTCGCCAAGCGGATCCTGGAGCTACCGGGTTGAACCCAAAACTCCCTCTCCCCTTGGGAGAGGGAGGGAGCCGCCGCAGGCGGCGGAAGGGTGAGGGTGATCGTTAGCTCCTCCCCCAGCCACCCTCACCCCAGCCCTCTCCCAAAGGGAGAGGGCGCTTTGACGGAAAAGCCATGCCCCTGTACCTCAACGACGAACAGACGATGCTCCGCGACACCGCGCGGGAGTTCGTCGCCGAACATGCCCCCGTCCGCCACCTGCGCGCGCTCCGCGACGCCAAGGACCCCACCGGCTTCAGCCGCGACCTGTGGAAGCAGTTCGCCGAGATGGGCCTGACCGGCATCCTGATCCCCGAAGCATCGGGCGGTCTCGGCCTCGGCCATGTCGAGGCGGGGGTGGTGCTGGAGGAGATCGGCCGCAACCTCACCCCGTCCCCCTTCCTCTCCACCGCCGTCGCCGCGGTCGAGGCGCTGAAGGGCACGGGCCATGCCGAGCGCTGGTTCCCCGGCATCGCCGCGGGCGAAGCGGTGATCGCCATCGCGCATGACGAGGAGCCCAAGTTCGGCCGCACGGTGGGCCTCAAGGCCGAGCGGGCGGGCAACGGCTTCCGCCTGACCGGCACCAAGCGCTTCGCCCACTACGCCCATGCCGCCGACCTGATCCTCGTCACCGCGCGCACCGCCGGCGGCGATACCGACCGCGACGGCATCACCCTGTTCGCGATCGATCCCAAGGTTGCGGGTCTCGATCTCCGCCCCGAACGCCTCGCCGATTCCAGCCTCGCCGCGCATGCCAGCTTCGACGGCGTCGAGGTCACCGCCGATGCGGTGGTCGGCGAGATCGACGCGGGCGCCGATCCGCTCGGTCGGCTGCTCCGCGCCGCCGGGGCCGGCGCCTCGGCCGAACTGCTCGGTGTCGGCGCGGGCGCGAGTGACATGATCCTCGGCTATCTCAAGGAGCGCAAGCAGTTCGGCACGCTGATCGGCAGCTTCCAGGCGCTTCAGCACCGCGCGGCGCATCTCTACAGCGAGATGGAGGTCGCCCGCGCCGCCACGCTCAAGGCGCAGCAGCTGCTCGATGCCGGCGAGCCCGCCGACGAAGCCGTCGCCATCGCCAAGGCGATGACCGGGCTTGCCACCACGCTCGCCGTGCAGGAGGGTATCCAGATGCATGGCGGCATCGGCATGACCGACGAATATGATATCGGCTTCTACATGAAGCGCGCCCGCGTGCTCGCCGAGATGTTCGGCGATTCCAACTATCATGCGAACGCGCTTGCGGAGGCTGCCGGCTACTGATGACCGAACCCAAATCCCCCGAAGACCTGGTTGCCGCCCTCACCACGCTGCTCGACGTCGAGACGCTCGACACGGACCTGTATCGCGGCGCGCGCCAGCCGGGCGGGGTCGGCCGGGTATTCGGGGGCCAGGTGATCGCCCAGGCGCTCCAGGCGGCGCAGCGCTCGGTGGAGGACGGCAAGGTCGCGCATTCGCTGCACGCCTATTTCATGCGGCCCGGCGACGAGAACTACCCGATCCTCTACCGCGTGGTGCGCGACTTCGAGGGGCGCAGCTTCGCCAATCGCCGCGTCATCGCGATGCAGAAGGGCAAGCCGATCCTCAACATGGCCGCCTCGTTCCAGCTGCCCGCCGAGGGGCTGCACCACCAGGACGCCATGCCCGACGTGCCGCCCCCCGAAGATCTGCGGTCGGAGGCGGAGCTGCGCGAGGCAATCCGCGACCAGATCCCGGAGAAGTTCAAGCGCTTCTTCCTGCGCGCCCGCCCGATCGAGATCCGCCCGGTCCACCCGCGCAACTGGTTCCAGCCCGAACCGCGCGAACCGCGCCAATATAGCTGGTTCCGCGTGATCGCTCCCCTGCCCGACGAGCCGGCGCTCCACCGCGCGATGCTCGCCTATGCCAGCGACATGACGCTGCTCGGCACCTGCATGCTGCCCCATGGGGTCAGCTGGATGAGCGGCGAGGTGCAGACCGCCAGCCTCGACCATGCGCTATGGCTGCACGAGCCGTTCCGCTTTGACGACTGGCTGCTCTACGCCACCGACAGCCCCTGGGCGGGCCACACACGCGGCTTCAACCGCGGCAGCATCTATGCGCGGGACGGGCGGCTGGTGGCCAGCGTGACGCAGGAGGGGCTGATCCGCACCGGCTGAGCGCTAACGTTTTCATATCGTAGCCGTTATTATTACGCTTGATTATCCACGAGTCGTGCAGATAAGGCCCATCCGGGAGGTTTGGGATCTTGTCCTATGTCACATCGCGCTCTCGCGTTGTGCATGCCTCTCGTGTGGCTGCTCGCCACGCCTACGCTGCACGCGCAAACCCTTGAAGAAACTGTCCTGGCGAAGATCAACGACGCTCGCGCGAACCCCCGCGCCTATGCCGAAAAGCTGCGCGAGTATCGCAGCTATTTCGATGGCGAGATCGTCTACATGCCGGGCGATTACAACGGCGTGCTGACCAAGGAGGGCACCGCCGTGGTCGACGAGACGATCGCGTTTCTCGAACGGCAGGAGCCGCTGCCGGCGCTGACCCAGGCGGAGGTGCTCGCCCTGGCTGCGGCGGATTTCTCGCAGGAACAGGGCGCGCTCGGCGCGCGTGGCCATAAGGGCGCCGATGGCAGCGATCCGGGCGCGCGGGTGAAGCGGCGTGGCGGCGACGTCTTCGTCGGCGAGGCGATCGCCTATGGCTTCGACGATGCCGAGCAGATCGTCCGCCAGATGATTGTCGACGATGGCGTACCCGATCGCGGCCACCGCCGATTGCTGTTCGATGGCAAGCTGAAATTTGCCGGCATCGGCTGCGGACCGCACAGCAAGATGGACCATATCTGTGTGGTCGATGTCAGCGCGACCAAGGATGGCCGGCCGGTGCGGGTCCGCTACGCGCAGCAGCGCTGATCGGCCGTCACTTCCGGCCGAACAGCTTCTCGATGTCGCCATGCGCCAGCTTCACCCAGGTGGGGCGGCCATGGTTGCACTGGCCAGAATGGGGGGTGACCTCCATCTCGCGGAGCAGCGCGTTCATTTCCGCGACCGAGAGGATGCGCCCGGCGCGGACCGAGCCATGGCAGGCCATGGTCGCGGCGACATGGTCGAGGCGTTCCTTGAGGCTCAGCGCCTCGTCGAAGCTGGCGAGCTCATCGGCGAGATCGGTGACGAGGCCGTGGATGTCGCCGGTGCCGAGCGCGGCCGGCACCGCGCGGACCAGCATCGCGCGCGGGCCGAAGCGTTCGAGTTCGAGCCCGAAGGCGCGCAATTCCTCGATCCGGGCTTCGAGCCGGTCGCAGCCGGGCTCGTCGAGCTCGACCACTTCGGCGAGGAGCAGCGCCTGGGAGGGCACGGTGCCGCCGGCCATGGCGCGGCGCATCCGCTCCAGCACCAGCCGCTCGTGCGCGGCATGCTGGTCGACAAGGACGAGGCCGTCCTCGGCTTCGGCGACGATATAGGTCTTGGCGACCTGCCCGCGGGCAACGCCGAGCGGGAAATCGGTGGCGAGCGGAGCTTCGTGGCGGGCGGGTTCGGCGCGGGCATGCGGGGCGGCGGCGAAGAAGGTTTGGAGGTCCCGAACCGTGCCGGAATACCTCCTAAGCCCCTCCTCCTCGGAGGAGGGGTTGGGGTGGAGGGATTCCAGACCAGAAGTTGGTCTCGGTGAGACACTGCCCCACCCCAACCCCTCCCCTGAAGGGGAGGGGCTAAGCGGTGTCGAACCCGGCTGCCACAACCCCAGTGCCGCCTCGCTCGGTCGCTGCACGCTGCGATGCCCCGCCGCGTCCAGCGCGCGCCGCAAGCCGCTGACGATCAGCCCACGCGCCAGCGCCGGATCGCGGAAGCGTACCTCGGTCTTGGCGGGGTGGACGTTGACGTCGACCACCTCGGGCGGGACGTCGAGGAACAGCGCCACCACCGGATGCCGGTCGCGCGCCAGCATCTCGGCATAGGCGCCGCGCACCGCGCCGACGAGCAGCCGGTCCTTCACGGGCCTTCCGTTGACGAACAGATATTGGTGGTCTGCCACGCCGCGGTTGAAGGTCGGGATGCTCGCCACCCCGCCGAGCACCAGCCCCTCGCGCTCGAAATCGATCGCGACGCTGTTCTCCTGCAGCGCCCGGTCGGTCAGCGCCGCCACCCGCGCGGGCCGGCTCTCGCCGCTCTGCACGCTCAGCACGCGTCGGCCGTCATGTTCGACCGAGAAGGCGATGTCCGGCCGCGCCATGGCGAGCCGCTTCATCCCGTCGAGACAGGCGGCATATTCGGCCCGCGTCGAGCGCAGGAACTTGCGCCGCGCCGGCACCCGGCCGAACAGCGCCTCCACCCGCACCCGCGTGCCGGGCGGCAATGCAGCCGGTCCCTCGGCGATCCGCGCGCCATTGTCGACGGTCAGCGACCAGCCTTCGGCGCCGCGTACCCGGCTTTCCAGCGTGAGCTGCGCGACGCTCGCAATCGAAGGCAGCGCCTCGCCCCGAAAACCCAACGTCGCGACGTGCTCGATATCGTCCGTCGGCAGCTTGGAGGTGGCGTGGCGCTCCAGCGCAAGCGCCATGTCGGCGGGCGCCATGCCGCAGCCGTCGTCGATCACCTCGATCAATTCGATGCCGCCGCCGCCCAGCTTCACGGCGATCCGTGTCGCGCCTGCGTCGATTGCGTTTTCAACCAGTTCCTTCAGCGCGCTGGCAGGGCGTTCGACCACCTCGCCGGCTGCAATACGATTGACAAGATGTTCGGGCAGGCGGCGTATTGACATGGCATTCGCTGTAGCCCAAGCGACGGCCTCCCGCGACCCGCAACCGCATGGCACCAGGCCGGATAGAACTCCGTCCCGGAAAGGGTTCGGGCCAAACATTTTGTGCGAGCAGCCGGACGGGGGGCGCCCAACCGGCAGGACGGATCAATCAATGGCTTTCTCCCGCATTTTCAAATTCATGTCCCACGACATGGCGATCGATCTGGGTACTGCGAATACCGTCGTGTATCTCCGTGGCCGCGGCATCGTGCTCAACGAGCCGTCGGTGGTGGCGGTCGAGACGCTGAACGGCGTGAAGAAGGTCAAGGCGGTCGGCGACGACGCCAAGCTGATGATGGGCAAGACGCCGGGTTCGATCGAGGCGATTCGTCCGCTGCGGGACGGCGTGATCGCCGACATCGATGTCGCCGAAGAGATGATCAAGCACTTCATCCGCAAGGTGCACGGGCAGCGTCGCTTCATGCGCTGGCCGGAGATCGTGATCTGCGTGCCGTCGGGCTCCACCTCGGTCGAGCGCCGGGCGATCCGCGACGCCGCGTCCAACGCCGGCGCCAGCCAGGTATGGCTGATCGAGGAGCCGATGGCCGCCGCGATCGGCGCCGACATGCCCGTCACCGAGCCGATCGGTTCGATGGTGGTCGATATCGGCGGCGGCACGACGGAAGTCGCGGTGCTCAGCCTGCGCGGCCTGGCCTATTCCACCTCGGTCCGCGTCGGCGGGGACAAGATGGACGAGGCGATCGTCTCGTACGTCCGCCGCAACCACAACCTGCTGATCGGCGAAGCCACCGCCGAGCGGATCAAGCAGGAAGTCGGCGTCGCCAAGCCGCCGGTCGACGGCATAGGCAAGACGATCCACATCAAGGGCCGCGACCTCGTCAACGGCGTGCCCAAGGAAATCCAGATCAACCAGGGCCAGATCGCCGAGGCGCTGTCCGAGCCGGTCAACACCATCGTCGAGGGCGTCCGCATCGCGCTGGAAAACACCGCGCCCGAGCTCGCCGCCGACATCGTCGACCAGGGCATCGTCCTCACCGGCGGCGGCGCGCTGCTGCACGGGCTGGACGAGGTGCTGCGCGACGAAACCGGCCTGCCGGTCACCGTCGCCGAGGATCCGCTGACCTGCGTGGCGCTGGGCACCGGCCGTGCGCTCGAGGATCCGATGTTCCGCGGCGTTCTCCTCCAGGTCTGACGAAAGGCCAACGGCGATGGCGCCGCCACGGAATCGGCGCCCGGGGTTCTCGCGACGGGCGCAATATGGGCTGTTCTTCGGCTATGTGGCGGCGATCGGCCTGTTGCTGATCGGCGGCGGGCTGGTGCTGGTCTCGCGCTACAACCCGCATCTGTTCGCTGCGCTGCGCAGCACTGTCGCCGAGGTCACCACGCCGGTCTCCTCCGGCCTCGACACGGTGCGGCGTGGGGTGGGCAGCGTGCCGGGTGCGATCGGCAGCTATTTCGGCGTGCGGAGCGAGAATGCCCGCCTCAGGCGCCGCATCGAGGCAGAACATGCCGCGCTTCAGCGCGCGCTGGGGCTGGAGCGCGAGAACCAGCGGCTGCGGCTGCTCCTCAAGGTGCGCGATGCCACGCCGGAGACGATCGTCGTCGCCCGGCTGGTAAATTCCTCGGCATCGAGCACGCGACGCTACGCGACCCTCAACGCCGGCAGCTGGCAGCGCGTGGCGCAGGGCCAGCCGGTCCGCGACGGCGCGGGGCTGGTCGGCCAGGTGGTCGAGGCGGGCCCCAATGCCGCGCGCGTGCTCCTCGTCACCGATCCGGACAGCACGATTCCCGTCCGTCGTGCGAGCGACGGGCTCCCGGCGATCGTCACCGGCCGCGGCGACGGCACGCTCGACGTGCGCGCCGCCAATGCCGCCGCCAACCCCTTCCGCCCCGGCGACCTGCTGGTGACGTCGGGGACCGGTGGCGTGTTCCCGCCCAATATCCCGCTCGGCCGCGTGACCCAGACCGGGCGCGATTCCGCGACCGCGACGCCCGCCAGCAATCCGGACATGGCCGATTTCGTGATGGTGCTGCGCGTGTTCCTGCCCGAGCCGGCACCGCCGCCCCAGCCCTTCCCCACGCCAGCCGCCGCCGCCGGGGGCAAGTGATGGCGCTGGACCTGCAGCCGCTGGGAGTGCCGTCACCGCGCCCCCGGGCGCGCTGGCTGGCGCCGCTGTCGATCGCGCTCGGTTCGCTGGTCACGATCCTGCCGGTAATCGCCACCGTCCCCTTCCTGCCGCCGTTCGGCCTGCTGATGCTGCTCGGCTGGCGACTGCTGCGACCCGATGCGCTGCGCGTCTGGGCCGCCGCGCCGCTGGGGCTGTTCGACGATCTGCTCAGCGGCCAGCCCTTCGGCGCGGCGATGTTCCTGTGGATGGCATGCATGTTGATCATCGACGTGCTAGAGACGCGCATCGTGTGGCGGAATTTCTGGCAGGACTGGCTCATCGCCGCAGGCGCGACCGGCTTCGTGCTGATCGCGGGACGCTTCCTCGCGTCGCCGATCTCGGCCAAGGTCGATGCCGCGCTGCTGCTCCAGGCCGGCGCCTCGGCGATGCTGTTTCCGCTCGCCTCCCGGCTGTGCGCCTGGCTCGACCGTGACGTGGTGAAGGCCTGAGCCATGGTGCGGATCACCGAAGCCGCCCAGACCTACAGCTTCTCCCGCCGCGCCGTGGTGCTGGGCGCCGCGCAGGGCGGTGTCGGCATGGTGCTGGCGGGCCGAATGGCCTGGCTTTCGGTGGTCGAGAACGAGCAGTACAAGCTCAAGGCCGAGAGCAACCGGGTCAACAACACGCTGATCCCGCCGCGCCGGGGCTGGCTGCTCGATCGCAGTGGCAAGCCGCTCGCCAGCAACCGCACCGACTTTCGCGTCGACCTGATCCCCGATCGCATCGTCGACAAGGACAAGCTGCTCGCCGAGCTGACCCGGCTGCTCGCGCTCGCGCCGGAGGATCTCGCCCGGATCGAGACGGACCTGAAGCGCGCCGGCGGCTTTCGCCCGGTGCAGGTGGCCGAAAATCTCGACTGGGATCGCTTCGCCGCGGTGCTGGTGCGGCAACCTGAATTGCCCGGCGTCGCGCCGACCCGCGGCTATGCCCGCCATTATCCGCTGGGCGCCGGCGTCGGCCATCTGATCGGCTATGTCGGCACTGCCTCGGCCGAGCAGTTCAAGGCGGACAAGGACCCGCTGCTCGTCACCCCCGGCTTCAAGCTGGGCAAGGACGGGCTGGAAAAGACGCTGGACAAGCGGCTGCGCGGACAACCCGGCGCCAAGCGCGTCGAGGTGACGGCGCATGGTCGCCCGGTACGCGAGCTGGAGACGCGCGCCGACACGCCCGGCGAAAGCATCAAGCTCACCATCGACTCCGGCCTGCAGGAATATGTCGCGCGGCGGCTGGGCACCAATTCGGGCTCGGCGATCGTCATCGACGTGGCGAGCGGCGACATCCTGTCGATGGTGTCGATGCCGTCCTACGATCCCAACAGCTTCTCCGACGGCATCAGCCAGCTCGAATGGAAGATGCTGTCCGAGGACGATCACGTGCCCTTGATGAACAAGGTGCTGCAGGGCCTCTACCCGCCGGGCTCCACCGTCAAGCCGATGAACGGCCTCGCGCTGATGGCGGCGGGAGTGAGCCCGAACGAGCGGGTGTTCTGCTCGGGTGCGCTGCGCGTCGGCAGCGGCGTGTTCCACTGCCACAAGAAGGGCGGGCACGGGCCGCTCGACCTGAAAAACGCGATCATGCAGAGCTGCGACATCTATTTCTACGAGATGATCCGCCGCGTCGGCTATGATGCGATCGCGCCGATGGCGCGGATGCTGGGCCTGGGCCAGAAATTCGACATGCCCTTCACCACCCAGCGCTATGGCACCGTGCCCGACAGCGCCTGGAAGCTGAAGAAATACCATCATCCCTGGACGGTGGCGGATTCGCTCAACGCCTCGATCGGCCAGGGCTATGTGCTGGCCAATCCGCTGCAGCTGGCGGTGATGGCCAGCCGGCTCGCCTCGGGCAAGATCCTGGTGCCGCGGCTGCTCGCCAACGGCCCTTCCGGTGCGCAGCCCCTGCCGGTAAGCGCCGAGAACCTCGCGGTGGTGCGCGACGCGATGTACGGCGTGATCAACGGTGGCGGCACCGGCGGCGCGGCGCGCATGTACGTGCCGGGCGTGGCGCTGGCCGGCAAGACCGGTACCGCGCAGGTCCGCCGCATCACCATGGCGGAGCGCCGCACCGGCGTGCTCAAGAACGGATCGCTGCCGTTCAAGATGCGCGACCACGCGCTGCTCGTCTGCTTCGCCCCCCACGACAATCCGAAATATGCCGCCGCGATCGTGCTCGAGCATAACGGCCACACGATCCGCAATCTCGACACGCCGCTGATCGGCCGGGACATCATGACCTATCTGTTCGATCGTGATCAGGCGATGAAGACGCTGGCCGAAGTGGAGCCCACCTGGGGCGGCGACTATACGACGCGGATGGCCGCGCAGGCCGATGCCTTCCGTGCCGCGCAGGCGACCCCGCCGCCGCCCGCGCCGGAGGATACCGAGGAAGCCGCGAGCAGCCTCGCCGACCAGGCCGCCAACAGCACCGCCGATTCGACCAGGCGCGACGTCGCCCCCACCGGCAGCGTGGAGGGCGACTGATGGCGCGCCCCGGCAACGGCATCGTCCCCATGCAGGTCGCGCAGCTGCCCTGGAAGGTGCTGTTCCTGGTGCTGGCGATCGGCGGATTCGGGCTGGTCGTGCTCTATTCGGCCGCCAACGGCAACATCCGCCCCTGGGCGCTCAACCAGGGCACTCGCTTCTTCCTGTTCCTGGCGATGGCGATCGGCATGTCGCGCATCCCCGTGCGCATCCTGTCGCAATGGTCGCTGCCGATCTACGGCGCGCTGGTGGTCGCGCTGCTCGGCGTGGAGGCGCTCGGCAAGGTGGCCGGCGGCAGCCAGCGCTGGATCAGCCTGGGCGGCTTCCAGTTCCAGCCCTCCGAGCTGATGAAGCCGATGATCGTGCTCGCGCTCGCCCGCTTCTACGAGATGCTGCCGGCGAGCGAGACGCGCAAGTTCGTGGCGATCTGGCCCGCCTGCGTGCTGATCGGCGTGCCGGCGTTGCTGGTCATCATGCAGCCCGATCTCGGCACCGGGCTGATGATCACCGGCTGCGGCGTGATGGTGATGTTCCTGGCGGGCGTGCCCTTGCGCCTGTTCATTGCCGGTGCGCTGGCGGTGGCAGTGGCCGCCCCGCTCGCCTTCAACTTCGTGCTGCACGACTATCAGCGCAACCGCGTGCTGATCTTCCTCGATCCCGAGCGCGATCCGCTCGGCACCGGCTACCACATCACCCAGTCCAAGATCGCGATCGGTTCGGGCGGCATCTTCGGCAAGGGCTTCCTGCAGGGCACCCAGAGCCATCTCGACTATCTGCCCGAAGGCCAGACCGATTTCGCGCTGGCGACGATGATGGAGGAATGGGGGCTGGCCGGCGGCGTGTTCCTGATCATCGCCTTCGGCATGCTGATCGCCTGGGGCATCGGCGTCGGCATGCGCGCCAAGACGCGATTCGGGCGACTGACCGCCGCGGGGCTCTCCGGCACGATGTTCCTCTATTGCTCGATCAACATGGCGATGGTGATCGGCCTCGCGCCGGTGGTCGGCGTCCCACTGCCGCTGATCAGCTTCGGCGGTACCGCGGTGATGACCTTCATGCTGTGCCTTGGAATCCTCCTCTCGATCGACCGCGACGGCCGCACCAAGACGCGCTGGTGATTTTTTCATTTTTGGGGTTTACAAGCCGCGCGAGGCGACGCTAAAGGCGCCCCTCCGAAGCGGCGGCGCCCCACCAAGGGCGCCATGCAGAAGCCGGATGGACACATAGCTCAGTTGGTAGAGCAGCTGACTCTTAATCAGCGGGTCCTTGGTTCGAGCCCAAGTGTGTCCACCATCTTCCTTCTGCCCAAACGCCTTCCGGTACGGACACATAGCTCAGTTGGTAGAGCAGCTGACTCTTAATCAGCGGGTCCTTGGTTCGAGCCCAAGTGTGTCCACCATCTCCCTGTCGCGCTGATTCGATTCCCCGTAGTTGCGTACCTCGGCCACGCATGGCGGCGTTCGGCCAGGCCTCGACACCGGCTTGGTGCCGAGATGCTATATTGTATCCACACCGGACACAAGCGCCCGAAGCGCCGCGCCGCCGCATGCAGTAACGAGCTGAATTGAAACGGCATTATGGTTACCAAATGCTTGACGCCGTTGATCAAACCTACGCACAATACGGATGGGGCATTTATTGCCGTTCTGCGCATTGCCTGGTGAGCTCGACCGAGCTTCCGTGCGCTGACGTAGTTGGCGCAACGGCCCCGCGTTTGCGTTCTGTTTTATCGTGAACAAGGGGGACTGCACATGCGACTGATCTCGTCCGCAGCGATCGCCACGATCCTGGCGCTTTCCGCGACTTCTGCACAAGCGCAGAAACTGGCCAATCCCGGGGCGGTTTCCACGCGGATCACCTACACGACCGCGGCGGCGGTCGCCACCGGCCGAACGGGCGGCGCCTATACCGGCGTTGGCAGCCTGTTCGTATCCACCGTCTCGACGGCCACGACCGGCTTCGGCTCGATCTGCACGGGCGCCCTGCTCTCTTCCAACGTTGTCCTGACGGCGGGCCACTGCCTCTCCGACGTCAACGAGGAAGGCGTCAGCGATCCGGTCACGTCGATTTCCTTCTTCCTGCCGTCGATCCGCGAGGCCACCGGTGCCACGACCTTCCAGGCCGTTTCCTGGCAGGTGAGCCCCACCTATACCGGCGACGCGACCGAAGGCGGCGACTTCGCGCTGTTCAAGCTCGGCACCCGCGCGACCGGCGTCGACACCTACAGCATCTATGAGGGCGATCCGCTCGCGGAATATACGCGGGTCGGCACCGGCACGATCGGCGGCCCGCAGGGCACCGGCACCGGAGGCGTGACGCAGGACTATGCGCAGCGCGAAGGCAAGAATCTCTACGAATTCTACGGCGATCTCGTCACCGGCTGGTCGGAAAACATCCTGCTGTCCGACTTTGACGACGGCACCGCCACGCACGACGTGTTCGGTCGCCTGCTCGGTGCCGACGGCAGCCAGCGCGGCATCGTCGGCGAGAGCAACTCGTCGCCCGGCGATTCGGGTGGCCCCGAGTTCATCGACGGCAAGATCGTCGCCGTCACGTCCTTCGGCATCAGCGGCAATGCGTTCACTCGCCAGAGCTGCGGACTGCTCGGCAGCATCGATCCCTATGGCGCGGGCGGTACCACCGGCAGCGCGGCCGGCGCCGCCGGCTGCACCAATTCGTCGGTCGGCGAGGTGTCCGGCGATACCTGGTTGCGGCCCTACAAGAGCTATATCACCAGCTATGTCGCTGCGGCAGCCGTGCCCGAACCGGCCAGCTGGGCGATGATGATCGGCGGTTTCGGCCTTGTCGGCGGCGCCTTGCGCGCGCGTCGGCGCACGCTGCGCGTCCGCTTCGCCTGACCTCCAGAGCAACGCCCAGCCGGAACGATCCGGCAGGGCGTTGCTCCTTTACCCGCCGCCGCGCCCCACGCGATCAGGAGATACGCCATGATAGAACTGCTCGCTGCGCTGGCCGTCGGCGCAAGCACGATGCAGTCGGGTGAACGGCCGGTCGGCAAGCTTACAGTCAAGCATCCGGAAATGTGCCGGACGCTGGCCGAACGCGAAGACGCGGAACGCGCCACCCCCGCGCCGCACGGCCGACAGCAGCGGCCCGCGCCTGCCGGCACGCCGTGTCACACCGAACGACACAAGCTGCCCAAGCCGGAGCCGAAGCCGGAAGCCTGATGGGGGCGCCCGTACCGACATCGGCGGCCGCCGGACGCGGCGTCCGCAACGGCCGCACTTCTACCGCATGCCACCAGACGCTCGCTCAGGAAGCGGGTCCGCCAATTCGGGGATCGAACCTCGGCGCGCGGTCAAAGTCCGCCTTTTCGAACGGGCGGTCGCGGAACAGATAGCCGTAATAGAAATTGCGCAGCCGGGCGTGGGAGGCGCGGATCCGGTCCTGATAGGCGAGCTGCCCGGCCAGATCGGTATCCGCGAGCCGGGTCAGCAGCGCCTGCACCCCTACCGAGGGCAGCACCCAGCCGAGCGCCCGGCCCGCCGCGTCGCGCTGCTCCAGCCCGGCGCGATAGGCGCGGACGCGATCCGCCACGCTCGCATCGCCATTCTCGTGGAAGGCGAAATACCATTTGTAGTGGAATTCGGAACCCAGCGGCGCCGAATCCGCCCATTCGGGATGCGCGGCGTAGAAGCGCCGCATTGTCGCCTCGCGCGGAATGTCCCACGCGCGGTTGACCGCCTCGCGCTGGGCGAGCGCGATCTCGGCACCCTGGTTGACCGGGACCGCCTGGTTGATCAGCACATTGGCGAGCGTCGGCACGATCAGCACCAGCACCAGCCAGGCCGCCGCCAGCGTCGCCGCGTTGGCGACCGAGCTCCAGCGCAGCCGGCCGACCAGCGCCGCCAGCGCGATCCAGAACAGCAGATAGGCGGCGATCACCGCCAGCACGAGCAGGACCGTGAATGGTGCGACGCCCTCGATCGCCGCCGCGATCGCGAAGGGCAGCGCCAGCACCGCCCAGAGCAGCACCAGCCGCAACAGGGTCCGTCGGCGCCACAGCGCCGCCCCGCCCCCCGGCAGCGCCTCCAGCGTCCGCTGGCGCCCGGCCTCGCGCTCGCCCGAGACGAGATCGTGGAACAGCGCGATCACGAACAAGGGCGCCAGGAACACCAGCACGAAGGCGAAATCGAACCGGCCGGGCAGCGCCAGCTCGGGGTTGAAGGTGTCGCCGTCATAGATCTGCGCCTCCAGCCCCAGCGCGCGGACGCGCAGGATATAGGGCGCGACGTCGCGCATCCCGAGCGCCGCGAAGGCGAGCGGCGATGGCGCGTCCCAGGTGGGATGGAAGCTGTAATAGGCGGCGCTGCCGGCGTCCTTCTTCTGGTCCACCCAGGCGGCGATGGCGCCGATATCCTCGGCCTGGGCGGCGGGAATGGCGGCGATCGCGGCGCGCTGGCGGGCGACTTCCGCCAGGCCCGCCGCCAGCGCGGCGATGGTCAGCAGCGCGAGCAGCGCGAGGGCGAACAGGGTCAGCCGCTGGCGCAGCAGCAGGCGGAGTTCGTGGAGGAACAGGGTCATCGAAACGCTCCCAGGCGGCGCGTCGCCAGTGCCAGCAGCAGCATGGCGGCGGCGAGCCAGCCGAACAGCGCGGCCAGGCCCGGCAGCGCGGCGCGCGCCCCAGCACGGCGCCGGTCGGCGCGACGAAGGTGAAATCGGGCATCGCCTGCCAGTTGCGCGCGGACACGCGCTTGCGGCGATCGGCACCGGCATCCTCTGCAGTGTCGTCGGCATAGCGCACCGACTCCGCCTGCAGCTGGTTGAGCCGCTGCACCAGCGCATAGCGATAGGCCTCGGCCTGTTCGAGGAAACGGCGGTGCCCGGCGAAATCGGTGCCGGCGGCGGCCATCGACAGGCTGCGCAGCGCGATCGCGGGGCTGAGCACGGCGGCGGTCTCGACGATCGCGTTCTGGCGCGCCTGCGCGGCATAGCTCTGCCCCGCATAGCGATCGAACAGCTCGGAAGTCAGCCGTTCGCCTTCCACAACCTGCTGGAGAAACTGCGTGGCGAAAGCGTCTATGCGCAGGATCTGATGACGCTGGACGAGCGCTTCTCGCTGCTGCTGGGCATCCGCCACGACTGGATCCGGCAGGAGAACATCAACTATCGGTCGAATAGCACCGATCGGCAGTCGCCTTCGGTCATCAGCCCGCGCGCGGCGTTCACCTTCGTGCCGACCAAGGGGGCATCGCTCTATGTCAGCTGGGGGCGCTCGTTCCGCTTCAACCAGGGCGTCGATGCGGCGGCGCGTGCCTTCGCGCCGGAGCGCGGCGCAGCTTGGGAGGGCGGCGTCAAGCTAGCCCTGCTGGGCGACCGGCTGACCAGCACCGTCTCGCTGTTCCGCATCACCAAGGACAATGTGCTGGTGACCGATCCCGCCAATAGCGGCTTCAACATCGCCGCCGGGCGCGCGCGCAGCGAGGGCGTGGAAGGCGACGTGAATGTCGCGCTGGACGACCGGCTGACGCTTACCGCCGTCTATGCCTATACCGATGTCAAGGTGGTGCGCGACAGCCGCCCCGCACTGGTCGGCAGCGGGCTCAGCAACGTTCCGAAGCATAGCGGCGCGCTCTATGCCTTCTGGCAGTCGGACGGCCGCAAGCCGGGCTCGATCGGCATCGGCGGCGGCCTCACCTATGTCGGCGAACGACCGGGCGACGACGTCAACAGCGGCTTCCGGCTGGACAGCTATGTCACCGCCCGCGCCAACCTCTCCTATCAGGTGACCCGCGGCGTGCGAGTACAGCTGGATGCAGAGAACCTGTTCGACCAGGTCTATAGCGAGAGCAGCTACAGCAATGTCTGGATCACGCCGGGCGCGCCGCGCACGATCCGCGCGCGGGTCGTCCTCGGGCTGTGAAGCGTCTGAGGGCGGCGGTCGCCGCACTGGCCGGTGTCTGGGGGACACCGGCCGAGGCGCAGCGCACCGAAGAGAACACCACGCGCGAAGCCGAGGACGGCTTCGGCAAGAGCGTCGGCAGCGAATCGATCGGCATCTATGCCAGCGGCGAGGTGCGCGGGTTCAGCGCCACCGATGCGGGCAACAACCGGATCGAAGGGCTGTACTGGGATCGCCAGGCGACGATCACCTCGGTGATCCAGCGCGGCTCCACCGTACGGCTGGGGCTGGCCGCCTTCGGCTATCCGCTGCCCGCGCCGACGGGCATCGTCGATTATGATCTGCGCCGCACCGGCAAGGACCGGGTGGTGAGCGTACAGCTGAACAGCGGCGACTATCTGGGCACCGATCTCGTCGTCGATGCGGCGCTGCCGGTGACGGAGACGCTCAGCGTCAATGCCGATTTCGGGCTGTACGACGATGAATATGTCAACGGCACCGGCGGCTGGTATGTCAGCTATGGCGGGGTCGCGCGCTGGCGGCCGGCCAGGACCGTCGAGCTCACCGGCTTTTTCGGGCGCTACGACTATGGCGACGAGGAACAGGGGCCGGTGATCTTTCCCGCCGGTGCCGCGCTGCCGGGGCGGGTGGAACGCCGCCTCTATTGGGGCCAGGACTGGGCAGACTGGGCCGGCCATGCGCAGAATGGCGGGCTGATCGCCAAGGCGTCGCTCGGCAAGTGGCAGATCGCCGCCGGCGCATTTCAGAGCCGCTTCACCCGCGACACCTATCACGCGGCCTATTATCGCGACGTGGACGCGCGCGGGATCGGCCGCTCGGTGATGGTCGCCGGGCAGGATCAGGTCGCCGAATCCTGGTCGGGCGAAATCCGCGTCAGCCGCTCCTTCGACGAAGGCAGGCGGCGGCACCAGCTGCTCGGCTCGCTGCGCGGGCGCGACGTGCGGGTCGGCTATGGCGGCTATGCCACGGTCGAGCTCGGCACGGCGCCGATCGGCGTGTCCGATCCGCAGCCGCAGCCCGCCTTCGCCTTCGGCCCGCGCAGCCGGGATCAGGTGCGCCAGACCAGTGCGGCGATCGGCTATGAGCTGCGCTGGGCGGGGCTGGGCGAACTCAATCTCGGCCTGACCCGGAGCGATTATCGCAAGACGATCCGCGTCCCCGGCGCCCTGCCGGCGGGTCAGCACGACCAGCCCTGGCTATGGAACGCCGCGCTGGCGATTACCGCCACCGCGCGGCTCACGCTGTATGGCGCGGCGACGCGCGGGCTGGAGGAAAGCGGGGTCGCGCCCGCCAACGCAGAAAATCGCGGCCAGGCCTTGCCGGCACTCCGCACCCGCCAGATGGAAGCGGGGCTGCGCTACGCCCTTCCCGGCGGCTGGCGGCTCAATGCCGCCGCCTTCGAGATCGCCAAGCCCTATTTCGACATCGACCGCAGCGACGGCGCCTATCGCCAGCTCGGCGATGTGATGCATCGCGGCGTCGAAGGCTCGCTGTCCGGCGCGCCGTTCCCCGGCATGAGCCTCGTCGCGGGCGCGGTGTGGCTGCGCCCGCGCGTCTCGGGCCAGGCGGTGGCGGACGGTCGGCTGGGTGCCAAGCCGATCGGCCGGACCAGCCTGCTCGTCGATGCCAGCGCCGACTATCGCGTGGCGGCGCTGCCGGGCTTCTCGATCGACGGGCGCGTGACGGTGGAGGGCAAGCGCATCGCCAACGCCGCCAACACGCTGTCGCTGCCCGCCCGCGCCGTGATCGACCTGGGCGCGCGCTATCGCACCCGCGTTGCCCGCACCCCGGTGCTGGTCCGCGCGCAGATCCGCAATGTCACGGACAATTTCGCCTGGAAAGTGTCGAGCGGCGGCGGCTTCACGCTGCAGCCGGGGCGACGCGCTACCCTCTCGCTGACCGCGGACTTCTGAGCGGCAGGGGGCGCCCAGGACGCTCCCCTGCCCCTGCCTTCAGCCGAGGGTCAGCGCGCCCGTCAGGTCGCCGGGCGCCGGGCCGCCCGCCGCGACCATCGCCCGCTCGCGCTCGACCAGTCCGGGCAGCGGCACCAGGCCGAAGCGCCGGGTGAGGAACCGGGCGATCGATCCGGTGTCGTAGGTCGTATGATCGACATGGCCGCGCTTGGCGAAGGGCGAGACGATCACCGCCGGGATGCGGGTGCCGGGGCCCCAGCGATCGCCCTTGGGCGGCGGCACATGGTCCCACCAGCCGCCATTTTCGTCGAAGGTGATGACGACCAGCATCTTGTGCCATTGCGGGCTGCGGCGCAGCGCATCGACGATCACCGCGATATGCTGGTCGCCGGCCTCGACGTCCGAATAGCCGGCATGCATGTTGAGATTGCCCTGCGGCTTGTAGAAGCTGACCGCGGGCAGCGTGCCCGCCGCCGCATCGGCAAGGAAATGGTTGGTGCGCGGCGTCTCGCCTTCGCCCGCGTCGCGCAGATGCCTGGCGCGCGCGGCGGTGCCGGGGGCGAACTGCTCGAAATAGTTGAACGGCTGGTGGTGCGGCTGGAAGTTCGGGCGGCTGGGGAAGCTGCCGTCGTTGGCATGGCCGGCGAGCGCCGCCGCCCAGCCGCCGGCATACCAGGCCCAGGAGACGCCCTTGCCCGACAGCCGGTCGCCGATCGTCGCATGGCGCTGCGGCACCATCGTCTTGGCGTCGCTCCAGTCGGCATAGCCGGGCCGATCGGCGTCGAGCTGGTAGGTCGGCGCATAGGGCGGCAACATCGTGTTGACCGACCAGAAATCGGGGCTCAGCGAACTCGGCACGAAATCGGGCGGGCCGTCCATCGCGCTCTTGGGCGAAGTCGGCTCCAGCTTCAGCCGGATGCCCTTGGGATCCTCGACCTCTACTTGGGCGATCCGGCCCTTGGCCGGGCTCTTGTCGGCATTGGGATAATAGGCCGGTTGCGCCGCCACCAGATATTGATGGTTGAGATAGGAGCCGCCGAACGCGCCCATGAAGAAGCGGTCGCACAGCGTGAACTCGCGCGCGATCTGCCACAGGCGCAGCTTGGCCGAGGCCTCGCCATAATGGCCCATCACCAGCGCGCCGCTATCCCCCCAGGCGACGAAGCCATCGTTGCGGCCGCCGTTGATCTGCAGCTGGTTCTGGTAAAAGGCGTGGATCAGGTCGCGCGTCACCACGCCGTGCGGCAGCGGATCGCCCTCCGGCGTCGCCAGCGCGAACGGACCGTTGGCGATTGGCGGCAGATCGTCCGGGCCGATCTTGTAGCGGCGATGCTCGACCACCTGCTCGTCGGGCACCATGCCTTCCCACACCTTGGGCAGCGTCTTCAGCACCGATCCGTCGCGGTCGCGCTGGGCGGTGCGGGCGGGGTGCGCCGCGGCAAGCGGATCGGCGAGCCCGGGAAAGCCGGCGAACAGATTGTTGAAGCTGCGATTTTCGGCATAGATCACGACGACCGTCTCGATCTCCGCCAGCGCCCGCTGGCCGGCCTTGGCCGCGGCGGGTGCCGAGGCCAGCACCCCCGCCAGGCCAGCCGCGCCGAGCAGCGCGCGGCGCTCGGGGTTGTCGATCGCATCGGCGGCCGCGCTTCGCTCGGGCCGTTGGGTCTTGTCGTCACGCATCATCTGCCTCCCGCCATGCCCGCCCGAGCGGGGTTTCCCGCCGGTGGCATCCGTTTGTTACGCTCGTTTGTCGGCTGTCGGGCGCGAGGGTCGCGTGGGTCCCTCCCCGGATCGCGCCCCACCCGTTCCAGCGCCAATCGCCTTGAGCTTTCCCTTAGCCGGATATAGAGATGATACAACATCTCCTTCAATCGAGGACAATCGCGTGCCCAATCCCGTTCCGCCCGCGCCGGAGGCTGCCGCCAAGCTGCCGGTAACCGTGCTCTCCGGCTTCTTGGGTGCCGGCAAGACCACCCTGCTCAACCATATCCTCGCCAATCGCGAGGGGCGCCGGGTGGCGGTGATCGTCAACGACATGTCGGAGGTGAACATCGACGCCGATCTGGTCCGCGGCGGCGAGGCGGCATTGTCGCGCAGCGAGGAAGCGCTGGTCGAGATGACCAATGGCTGCATCTGCTGCACGCTGCGCGACGACCTGCTCCAGGAAGTCCGCGCGCTCGCCGATGCGGGGCGGTTCGACTATCTGGTGATCGAGAGCACCGGCATCTCGGAGCCGCTGCCGGTGGCGAGCACCTTCTCCTTCCGCGACGAGGCGGGCGTGTGCCTGGGCGATGTCGCGCGGCTCGATACCATGGTCACGGTGGTCGACGCGCTCAACCTGCTCAAGGATTATTCGAGCCAGGATTTCCTCGCCGATCGCGGCGAATCGCTGGGCGAAGGCGACACGCGCAGCCTGGTCGGCCTGCTGGTCGAGCAGATCGAGTTCGCCGATGTGGTGATCGTCAACAAGGCGAGCGCCGTCACGCCGGACCAGCTGGCGCTGGTGAAGAAGCTGGTCGCCAGCCTCAACGCCGATGCCCGCATTCTCACCTGCGACCATGGCAAGGTGCCGCTCGACGCGATCCTCGATACCGGCCTGTTCGACGAGGAAAAGGCCGCGCAGCACCCGCTCTGGGCCAAGGAGCTCTACGGCTATGCCAGCCATACGCCCGAGACCGAGCAATATGGCATCGAGAGCTTCGTCTATCGGGCGCGGGCGCCGTTCGATCCGGTGAAATTCTACGCCTTCCTCACCGAGGGCGGGCTGGACGGCGTGGTGCGCGCCAAGGGCCATTTCTGGCTGGCGACCCGCACCGACTGGGTCGGCGAGCTCGCCATCGCCGGCGCGCAGACGATGACCGCGCGGATGGGCCGCTGGTGGGCGGCAGTGCCCAAGCAGCACTGGCCCGACGACGATCGCTTCGAGCGCTTCGTCGCCGGGCATTGGGACCCGATCTGGGGCGATCGCCGCCAGGAACTGGTGTTCATCGGCATCGACATGGACGAGGGCCGCATCCGCCGCGCGCTAGACGCCTGCCTGCTGCCGGTGAAGGCGTTTACGCCCGCGCTGTGGATGGGCCTGCGCGATCCCTTCCCCGCCTGGGGCGAGGCCGTTCCCGAGGCGGCGGAATGATCGTCGCGGCTCCTTTTCGCACCGCAGCATCGGCCATTGCCGTCGAGCGCGGCGATCCCGGTGTGCTGGAGGCCGTGGCGCGGCCGGAGGTGCATCTGGCGGTCTGGAACCGCGCCCTGCCGGCCGCGCTTGCCTGGCTGGCGACGCTCGATTTCGCGAAGATCGACGATCTCGATTTCGAAACCACGCTCGACGCGGCCGAGGCGGAGATCGGGGAGGGGCTCGCCGAAGCCGGCTACCCCGCCGGTGATCGCGCCGAGGCGCTGCTGGACGAAATCCTCGGCCATGCCCGCCGCTTCGCCGCCATTCAGCGGCTCGACGCGGTCAGCATCCGGCTGGAAGTGATCGAAACCGATGCATGCCGGAAATTCCATGCAGACCATGTCACGGCGCGGCTGCTGACCACCTTGGTAGGATCCGGCACGCAGTGGACCCACGGCGCGGCCGATCCCGACCTGCCCGTCCGCCAGCTGCGTACCGGCGATGTCGGCATCTTCAAGGGGCGGCTGGGGGCCGATCCGGTCGGCATCCTGCATCGCTCGCCGCCGATCCTCGACACCGGCGAGACCCGGCTGCTGCTGGCGATCAATCCCGTGCCGGCACCGGGGATGGCGGCATGAACGGACTGGTCGCGGGCGAACAGGCGCTGATCCCGGTCAGCGTGCTCACCGGCTTTCTCGGCAGCGGCAAGACGACGCTGCTCAACCATCTCGTCCGGACGCCCGAATTTCGGCGCGCGCTGGTCATCATCAACGAGTTCGGCGCGGTGAGCCTCGATCATGACCTGATCGCGCGATCGAACGAGGACATGGTGGTGGAGATGATGGGCGGCTGCCTGTGCTGCACCATCCGCGGCGACCTGCGCGCCACGCTGCGCGACGCGCCCTGGCGGTTCGCACGCGAAGGCCGATGCTGGTTCGATCGGGTGGTGATCGAAACCACCGGACTCGCGGATCCTGCTCCGATCCTGCACACGCTGATGACCGATCCGCAGCTGCGCACGCTCTATCGGCTCGACGGGGTGGTGACCACGGTCGACGCGGTCAACGGCATGGCGACGCTCGACACGCAGGACGAGGCGATCCGCCAGGCCGCAGTCGCCGACCGCATCGTGCTGACCAAGATCGATCTACTGTCCGGGGACGCCCGGCGCGAGATCGAGACGCGGCTCCGCACGATCAACCCGGCCGCGCCGATCCTGCCCGTGCTGCAAGGCGTGGTGGAGGCCGATCGGCTTTTCGACGCGGGGCTCTACAATCCCGCGACCAAAGGGCCCGACGTGCAGCGGTGGCTGAACGCGGAAGCCTATGGCGACCGGCACGCCCATCATGGCCATGGGCATCGCCATGATCACGACCATGCGCACGACGTGAACCGCCACGACGACCGCATCCGCGCCACCTGCCTGACCTTCGACGAACCGCTGCGCGCCGAGGCGTTCGAGCGCTGGATCGACATCCTCACCAGCCTGAAGGGGCAGGATATCCTTCGCGTGAAGGGTATCGTGCATCTCGCCGATCATCCCAAGCCGATCGTCGTCCACGGCGTGCAGCACCTGTTCCATCCCCCGGTGGAACTGGACGACTGGCCCTCGGACGACCGGCGGACGCGGCTGGTGTTCATCACCCGCGACATCACCGCGGATCAGCTGCGCGGCACCCTGTCGCTGATGACGATCGGGCTTGAGCGCTTCGGGCTGGGGGGGCTGGTGGAAAGCGTGCCCGCACCTGGCATTCCGGGCGGAAGGATGGGGGTCGGCTGGGCCTGATCAGCGGCCTGCCGCCCCTCCCGCGTGTGCGTGCGGCGGCGAGCGGGATGCCCTGGCTCAAGCGATGCTGGGCACAGCCGCCGCATCCGTTTTCGTTTCTCGAACGACCGTCTCGTTTCCGCAGTCGGTGCACAGCCCCCGAGTTTCGACGATCAGCCGCGTCGGTGCGAAGCCGAGCTGCCGCGCCCGATCGACGAGCCTCGCGGCCAGCGCTGGATCGGGGAGCAGCAGAACGCCTGCCGGCACAGAGAGACGACCGACCGGGGCTGACCAAGGAAAGCGGCTGGGCGGAATATGCCAAGTCGGGCCGTGCGGCCCCCAAGGGTCCGGGATGGCAGCGTTGCGCCGCCGAACACGACGGGCGACAGCGACCGTGCCGCTGTCGCCCGTCACGGGCTTCGTCAGAAGCCGAAGCGCAGGCTTACCCGGATGTCGCGGCCCGCCAGCGGCGCGAAATCCTTGAGGAAGCTCGAATGGCGGCGGGCCGCCACATCGAAGATGTTGTTGGCGCTGACCAGCAGCGTGGTCGGGTTGCTCTTGCCCCACGGGCTGAACGCCACCGATGCGTTGACCATCGTATAGTCGTCGGTCGGCGTCTCGAACGCGGTGACGCGATCCTGCACGAAGACATGCTCCACCTCGGCGCGCGCGGTGAACTGCTCGCCCTGCGCTTCGAGGCCGCCGAGCACGCGCGCCGGCGGGATGCGCGGCACGGGACCCTGATCGACGATCGAGGCGTGCACATAGTCGCCGAGCAGATCGAGGTTCACCCGATAGCCGCGGATCTCGGCAAGCTGGACGGAGGCATCCGCCTCAAAGCCATAATAGCGCGCATCCGCCTGCTGGAACTGGAAGCAGGGCAGATCCGCCTCGCGTCCGCTGGGCGCCGCGGCGCTTTCGCATACCGACTGGTCGACCTGATTCTCGGAGATGTAGTTCGAGAACCAGTTGTAATAGGCCGAGGCATCGAGGTGGAAGCCTTCGCCAACGGCGTGCATCGTCGCTTCGACGCCCCACGACTTTTCCAGCCGGAAGTTCGGGCTGCCCAGCTCATAGGCCTGGGTGCCGGCGTGGGCGCCATTGGCGAACAGTTCCTCGGCCGACGGCGCACGCTCGGTCCGCGACACATTGATGCCGAAGCGGATGCCCGGGCGTACCGCGACGGACCCGCCCAGCGATCCCGAGATCGCATCATAGCTGCGCTTGCCGGAGAAGAAGCGGAGGTCGTCCGACAGGACATCCGAGGTCAGCTCGCTGCGTTCGTAGCGCAGGCCGCCTTCGGCCCGGAACGCGCCGAGATTGACCTGCTGCAGCGTGAACACGCCGAACTGGCCGGTGCGGTTCTTCGGCAGGAATGCCTCTTCGCCCTCCACATCGAAGCGGCGGTTATAATATTGCACACCCGAGGCGCCCTTCCAGCCGCCGCGATCGGCCTGGACGAGTTCGAGGCGGCCTTCCAGACCCTTGTTGTAGAAGGCGGTGCCGACCTCGCCGCTCTCCTCGAGTTCGAAATGGCGGTAGTCGGCATAGCCGGCGCGCAACCGGATGCGATCGAGAAAGCCGCCGCCGGTCTCGACCTCGGCGCGAAGGTCGACGCGGTCCTGCGCCAGATCGAGCCGGGGCGCTTCCTGTTCCTGGCCATATCGGGTCGCATAGCGGACCGGGACGCCATAGAGGCTGTCATAATGGCTGTAGGAAATGCCGAGACTGCCCGTCTCGGTGACGATCGACGCGCCGACGCCGGCGGTCCAGGTCTCGCTCGCCGAATTGGGCAGACGATTGCGGAGCGCGGCGTTGCCCGCGAAATCGATCGCCTCTTCACCTTCTTCGGCATCGGGCGGCGGCAGCTGGCTGGTGGCGAGCGCCTGTGCGCGCGCGCTGCGGGACAGGACGAAGCCCGGGATCTTCAGATCGTCGGTCTTGAGATAGGAGCCGTCGGCATGCAGCACCAGCTTGCCGCCCACCGCGACATCGGCCGCGCCGGCGATCGAGCGCTCGTTCGCGGCGGAGCCATAGTTCGCCATGCCGTTCAGACGATAGCCCTTCTCGGGAACGGACCGCGGAATGCGCGTGTCGATCACGTTGACGACACCGCCGATGGCGGACGATCCGAACAGCAGCGCCGCCGGCCCGCGCAGGATCTCGACGCGGTCGGCGAGCAGCGGATTGATGACCGGGGCATGATCGACCGAGGTATTCGACACGTCGATCGAGCCGATGCCGTCGGTCAGGATGCGGATGCGCTCGCCCTGGAAGCCACGCAGGATCGGCCGCGACGCGGTCGGGCCGAACGAGGTGGCCGAGACGCCCGGCTGGCGCGCGAGCGTTTCGCCGATGCTCGGGCGGAGCTGGCGCTGCAGTTCCTCGCCGGTCACGACCGAGGTGCCCTGCAGCACGTCTTCCTCGCTCTGCTGGAACGGCGCGGTGACGATGATCTCCGGCCCGCGCTGGCCCGCAGCGGCGGTTTCGACCTGCCGATCCCCCGAGGACTGGGCATAAGCCGGCGCGCACAGCGCTGCGGACGCCACGCTGGCGCTGAATAGGATGTTACGCACGATGTTCTCCCTGAAACTTGGGCGTCATCTAAATTTCATGTTGTATCATATCAAGAGCTATATTTATCCTGTGCGGGTGTTGCCGGCGATGTTGGAGCAATCTTTCCGACTGGCACCCCGTCGGCACGTCACGCTGCGACGCCTGGCCGCATCAGACCGTCCCTTTGTCAAAATATACTATCCTCGCATCCGGCATGCTCAGGGTTGGTTCGCATCCAATAGCCTTGAGGGGCTACAGCGGAAATGATGGTGTCGAAATCCGCAAGGCGATGTGGTCCGGCGTGTGCCCTGCCCTGCTTCTGATCTTTTGTTCGTCGGGCGCGTCGGCTCGACCGGACGATCGACCGGCAGCCATCGCCATTACGAGATCCGCCTGTCCAGCCAGGCTATCGATCCGCTGCCCTTTCCGGTGCCGGGTGACGAGCGGCTGGCGCTCCATCAGGCTGTCGGTCCTTGGGCTGGCACCGCAACGGCGATGGGCGGCCCGCTCCCGTCCCCGCCCTCCGACGAACGACGTTCACGACGCGGCGCCCATGATTGCGTCGCCCGATCGGGCGACGCACGCGGCTGGCTGGAGCGCTTACCCGCGCGTCGCCGACACGCGCGCTTGCACGGCTATTGCGCCACCTCCGGCCGAGCTGCGTTCAGATACTTGCCGAACCAGTCGAGCTGACGCTTGCTGATGTCCGCCGCCGCGGTCGGCGCGCAATGGCCCGCATCCGGATAGATCACCAGGCTCACCGGAACGCCCTGGCTTTTCAGCGCCTGATACCATTCCACCGACTGCGTCGGCGGAACCTCGATGTCGCGCTCGCCGACATAGATGAAGGTCGGCGTCTTCGCGCGCTTCACGTGATAGACGGCGGAGACATCCTCATAGGCCTTGTAATCATCGTACACCGACTTCCCGAAAAACGGGATCATCCAGGTGTTGATGCCGTTCGTCCCGTAATAGCTGACCCAGTTCGACAGACCCGCGCCCGCGACGATGGCCTTGAAGCGATCGGTCTGCGTGTTCGCCCACATCGCCATGAACCCGCCATAGGAGCAACCGGTCAGCCCCAGCCGCGCATCGTCGATCGGCGCCACCTTCTCCACGGCATCGATACCGGCGAGGATGTCGCGCAGGTCGCCGCCCCCGAAATCGCGCTTGTTCGCCGCGGTGAAGGCCTCGCCCTGCCCATAGGAACCGCGCGGATTGGGCAGGAAGACATAATAACCCGCATCGGGCAGCACGCTGGACAGACCCTTGGGAAGAAAGCGCGGGGTGCTCGCCGCAGCAGGGCCGCCATGCACGCTGACGATCATCGGTGCCTTGGTGCCGGGCGCCGGCGGCGTCAGCGGCGAGAGCAGCCAACCCTGTGCGGTGTACCCTTCGTTGGTCCAGGTAACGCTCTGCGCGCGGACCGCGGCGGGCTCGGCGTCATTGTCGTGCGTGATCTGCCGCGGCGCGGTTGCGGCGCCGGCATAGATGGCCGGCGCATGGGTGAAATCCTGCACCACGCTCGCCATCGTCGTGCCGCGCTCGTCCCAAGCGATGCGGCCGTCTCCCGCCGAAAGCGTCACCGGCAGGGCGAACAACACCCGCGCCGCGGCGTCCGGCTGCACCGCCACCGCGCCCATCCGGTCACCTTCCAGCATCGCCGCGCGCAGTCCGCCAAGCGTCCAATCCAGGGCGGTATAGGTCCGCCGGGCGCCCTTGGTGATGTCGACCGGATCGCCGCCCGCCATCGGCACGGTGTAGATATCGCCGCCGATCGAGCCGAAATCGCTCATCAACCCGCCGATAAAGGCGATGGTGCGTCCGTCGGGCGAAACACGCGGCATGTTGAGCTGCATCCTCGGCCGGGCGAGGTTGGTGACGGCACCCGTCGTCGCATCGATCCGGCCCAGCGTCGCCACCCACCAGTTCGCGTCGCCATTGCCGAGCGCGGAGGTGACCGCGAACCAGCGCCCGTCCGGCGCCCAGTCATATTCATAGATGTACCGACCGGCCGGTGACAGCGGGGTCACCGCCTGATCTGCGGCGCCGGCGACATCGACGATCGCCAGCTGCTGGGCATCGTCCTTCTCGCCGATTTCGCCGACCTGGCGCGCACCGGCCTGCGCCGCGCCGGTTTCCTTGGTGGCGCCCAGCGTGACGAGCAGCGCGATGCGGCGATCGTCGGGCGAGAAACGCGGGTTCGCCGCAAGGCCCCCGATCGCCGCCACCACGCGCGTCGATGCGCCGCTCGCCACCATCAGGGTCGCGCCCTGCCGGCTGCGATCGCGCGTCACGAAGGCGAGCATGCCGCCGGCATGCGACCAGCTCAGGCCTGAAATGCCGCAGGCCTTGCACGGGTGGTAGGTGCGGAGCACCGCACCGTCGCGAGCCGCGCGGACCACGATCCGCGCTTCCCCCGATGTGTCGCGTTCGACGGCGGCGATCTGCCGCCCCTTCGGGTCGAGTGTCAGGCTGTCATAGCCATGCACCGCCGCCGCCGCCGGGGCGACGCTTGCGAGCAGAGAGACGAGGGCGAGAGGGAGGCGTTTCATGATGTGACCGTATCGCTGACGTGGAAGAAATGGCGCAAGAACAAAGTACGGGTGCGGGCACCGGACCCTGCCGGTCGACTGCGGCTCAGAAGCCGAGACCGAGCCGCACGAATATCGTCCGCCCGTTGAAGCCGAACGGCGAGATCGCGTTATAGGGCTGCGTACCCGCATTGTCGGCACCATTGGTCCCCACCGCCACCGACGCGACCGAGGAGGCGATGTTCTCGTCGGGATAGACATCGAACAGATTCTGGGCACCGGCGCTGAGCCGCAGCGTCCGCGTCGCCTGCCAGGAGAGCTCGAGATCGGTCAGCAGCTCTGCGCCGAAACGCTGGATGATATCCGCATTGGCGCTGGTGGACGAAACCGGCACCAGCCGCACGTCATAGCCGGGGACCAGCGCCGCGATCTGGGCAGGCGTACGATTGGTCAGCGCCACGGTGGAAACCTCGCCATAGCGTGTGTTGGTGAGCGAGACGGCGAACGGGCCGCGCGTATAGGTGAGATCGAGCGTCGCCTTGGTCCGCGGAAGGCTGTCCGAGAAGCGCAGCTGCTGCGTCAGGTCGAACAGCGGCGTGGTCAGGCCCAGCGCGGCGAGCGGCGCGGGGGTGCCGGCAATCCGGTCGAAGCTCGTCTTGTTGTAGTTGCCGGCCAGCGTGCCGCTGAGCACGCCCCCGGCGAGCCGGGTGCGATAGTGCAGCACCACATCCACCCCGCGGGTCTTGGTATCGACGGCATTGGTCAGAAACGAAATTGCGCTGAAATTGCCCTGCCCGCCGGCAGCGAGGAACGCGGTCAGCCGCGCGTCCTGGAACGTCGACGAGATCGCGATCCGGTCGCGCACCTGGATCTGGTAGGCGTCGAGAGTCGCGGTCAGCGCGCCGGCTTCCAGCACCAGCCCCGCGGAGAGATTGCGCGACGTCTCCGGCTTGAGATCGGTCGCACCCGCCAGGCGGGCGGCCGCGCTGTCGACCGCGGCGACGCGAACGATCGCCTGTTGCCCGTTTAGGATCAGCGTGTTGGACGCATTGTACCCCGCCTGGGCGAGCGCCGGGGCACGGAAACCGGTATTGTACGAGGCGCGCGCCGCCAGCCCGCCGACCAGCCCCAGCCGCCCGGCGACCTTGAAGTTGGTCGTGTCGCCGAAATCGGAATAGCGTTCGTGGCGCACGGTGCCCTGGAGAAGCAGCCGGCCGAACAGCGTCTTCTCGGCATCGCCGTAGATCGCCCAGCTATGCCGGCCGAGCGACGCCCGATCGTCGGGGCCGTTGCTGGGGCCCGGCTGCGCGCCGATGATCGCGGGGCGGCCGGCATTGGGCCCGTCGAGGATCGGCACCCCGCCATTGCTGTACCCGGCAGGGTCTCCGGAGAACAGGCGATAGGTCTCCTCGCGATATTCCAGTCCGCCCGCGAGCTTCAGGGGATCGGCGTCGCCGAGCGGGATCTCGCGGGTAAGGTCAAGGTTGCTGGTCCACTGGTAGAAATCCGAGCCCAGGCGGTAGAAGCGGCGCGGCGTGGCAGCACCATAGGAGACGTTGACGCTGTTGTCGTAGTACAGGTCCTGCGTGTTCACGCCGTAGACGGTGGAGAGATCCCAGCCGAAGCCGGCGAGCGCCTCGCTGCGCAGCCCCATCGCCACCGAGAGATTCTCGATCCCGGAATCGAGGGCCGGGCGATATCCGTCGGGGTTGAGCGCGCGGATCGTCTCGTCCTGCCCTGCCCGGCGGAAGAAATATTCGATGTCGCCGTCCAGCCGGCTATAGCCCCCGAACGCATAGACCTCGACCTGATCCGACGCCGGCGCGGCGAAATTGGCGAAGAGCTGGACATTGGTGCTGGGCTGGTCGCCGAAGCGGAACACGTCGCGGTCGATCGTCGCTTCGCGTGGGTCCAGCGTGCCGCTCGACGGGGTCAGCCCGGTCCCCGAGCCATAGTTCCCCGAAATCACGGTCGGCCGACCGGCGGCATTCGTACCGAAATATTGTTGCCGCGTATCCGGCCGGGCGCGGCTGGTGCCTTCGCGCTGCTGGTACGAAGCGGTCAGCCGCAACACGCCCGTATCGGCGACGCGGATGCCGGACGAGATGCTCGCCTCGCCATAGGCGCCGTCCCCGCGCGTCGTGATCCCGCCCGTCGCCTGCGCGCGGGTGCCCACCGAGCGATCGAGGATCAGGTTGATCACCCCCGAGATCGCATCGGATCCATATTGCGCCGAGGCACCGTCCCGCAGCACCTCGGCCCGGGCCAGCGCAAAGGACGGAATGGCGTTGAAGTCGACCGACACGTCACCCCGCCCGATGCCGTTGCTGGTGTTGAGGTCACTCGCGGTATGCCGGCGCTTGCCGTTGACCAGCACCAGCACCTCGCCCGGCCCCAGCCCGCGCAGCGATGGCGGGACGAGATAGTCGCCCACGCCCGATCCCAGCGGGCGCGGCGTGGTGAGGCTGGGCACCGTCACCTTCAGCTGCTGAATCAGGTCGACACGGCCGCTCTGCTGCAACTGCTCGCGCCCGATCGCATCGACCGGGGTCGCCGATCGGGTCGCGCTGCGCCCGCCAAAGCGGCTGCCGGTGACGATGATCGCGTCGCCTTCGGCTTCCTCGGCCGCTGCGCGCTCCTGCGCGAAGGCCGGCATGGAGAGTGCCGCGGGAATCAGGAAGGCCGCACGACGCGCAGAAAGATTCACCAAGGACCCCCTTCAACGTATGATGATATGTTGTATCACCGCGCCTGTGAAGCGCCGAGGGGGGTACGTCAAGTCCGGGGCTATGTATTGAGCGGACGTCGGGAATTTCGGAGATTGGCGGGAAGCGCCGCTATCGGGCGGATCGCATCGGCGACGTGCCTCGGCTGGTGCTGCGGGTCACGCCATCCCCGTTCGCTACCGATGGCGAGTTGGACCGGCGCGTACGCGCGATAGAGGAAGTGCGCGACCTGTTCCGCTGAGCCATGTTTGGCGTTCTTGCGAGGCGCTGGGGCGTGGCCTCGGAAGCCCAATGGCGGAGAGGGAGGGATTCGAACCCTCGGTACGGTTACCCGCACAACGGTTTTCGAGACCGCCCCGATCGACCACTCCGGCACCTCTCCGCATGGGAGGATACGCACCTTCGGGATGGCCCGAACCGCGTACCGGTCGCTGTGAGGCGCGGCCACTAGCGCAAAGCTTTGGGGCCCGCAAGCGGCAAGCTTCAAGTTTTTTCGGGGTGCCGGCATCGCCCTGCTGCAGGACGCGACTTCCCGTATCGGGATCGCGGCGGCGCGGCACCGTTGCCGTACCGACGCCGCACCCCTAGATTGATGCCATGTCAGAAACCAACGGCTCGCTTCTTTCCATCGACTCCGGCACCCCGGTGCCGCCGATCGCCAGCGCGCGCTTCGCCATCGGCGACGTCGTCCGCCACCGCCTGCTCGATTTCCGCGGCGTGATCTTCGACGTAGACCCGGTCTTTGCGAACACCGACGAATGGTATGATTCGATCCCCGTCGACATGCGGCCGGCCAAGGACCAGCCCTTCTACCATCTGCTCGCCGAAAATGCCGAGTCGACCTATATCGCCTATGTCAGCCAGCAGAATCTGGTGGCCGACGACAGCGACGAGCCGGTCGACCATCCCGGAATCAGCGGGCTTTTCGACAGCTTCGCGGCGGGTCGCTACCGGTTGAAGCCGAATCATCGCCACTGAGCGCGGGTGACTCGGAAAATCGCAGTTTCGTCTTGCGGAACGGTTGACAATCCCGCCCCCATCGCATAGCTGCGCCCTTCCTCCTGCCGAGGTGCAACCTTGGCGGGCACATGCATTTGAACCAGAGAAGAGACCGATGTTCGCTATCGTGCGCACGGGCGGCAAGCAGTATCGCGTTGCCGCGGGAGACAAGATCGTCGTCGAGAAGCTCGACGGCGAAGCCGGTTCGTCGGTGACGCTGGGCGACGTCCTGCTGGCCGGCGAAGGCGGCGAGCTGAAGGCTACCGACGGCCTGACCGTTTCTGCCGAAATCGTCGCGCAGGCGAAGGGCGAGAAGGTCATCGTCTTCAAGAAGCGTCGTCGTCACAACTATCGCCGCAAGAACGGCCATCGCCAGCAGCACACGATCCTCAAGATCACTGCCATCGGCGCGGCCCAGTAAGCGACTGACGAGACTCGAGGAGTATAGACAATGGCACATAAGAAGGCAGGCGGCTCGTCCCGCAACGGTCGCGACTCTGCTGGCCGCCGTCTTGGCGTAAAGAAGTTCGGCGGCGAGACGGTTCTCGCCGGCAACATCCTCGTGCGTCAGCGCGGCACCAAATTCTACCCGGGCGTGAACGTGGGCATGGGCAAGGACCATACCCTTTTCGCGCTCGTCGAAGGCCGCGTGTCGTTCAAGGAAGGCAAGCTTGGTCGCAAGTTCTGCTCCGTAGACATGATTGCCGAGGCGGCCGAGTAACATCGGGCGACCGTACGGGTTGCCCACCAGGGCGACCCGGGTTCGGATGAACCAACGCAAAAAGGGAGACGGGTCGCCCCGGTCTCCCTTTTTTATTGCTCCCCTGACACCGCGGCGAAACAGCCATGCCATAGTGGCGTGCGCAGAGAAGCCGCAGGACCGAGGAGAGTGGTCATGTTCGTGCGGACCCAAAGACTCACGTTACGTCCCGGCTGGCCCGAGGACGCCCCCGCCCTTGCCCGGGCGATCGACCATGAGGCCGTCGTGCGCAACCTGTCGCGCGCGCCCTGGCCCTATTCGATCGAAGCGGCCGAGACCTTCCTTGCGCATTGGACCGACACGCGCTTCCTGGTGTTCGAGCATCAGGCGGGCGCGGTGGCACTGATCGGCTGCGTCGGTATCGATCCGGCCGGCAACGAGACGCATGAGCTCGGCTACTGGTTCACACCCGGCGCCTGGGGCAAGGGCTATGCGACCGAGGCGGCGCGCGGCGTGCTGGCCGCGGCCCGCGCGGCAGGCATCCGGCGCGTCACCTCCGGCCACTTTGTCGACAATCCCGCTTCCGGCCGTGTGCTGCGCAAGCTCGGCTTTCGGCCGACCGGACGGGTGGAGCCGATGTGGTCCAAGGGTCGCAACGGCGAAGTCGCCTGCGCGCGGTTCGAGCTGGAACTGGAAGCCGAGGATTGCAGACAGGGTCCGGAGCCCCGGCTCGCGGCGTAAATCGGCTCTCCACCTCCCCGGCATGGCCGGGGAGGCCGCTTCCCCCGCCCGCCAAGCTCGACTAAGCCGTCAACCAATGGACACAAGGCCCACACGTTGACGAGCACGGCGGCGCGCCGGCGCCTCTCCCCGGAAGAATCGCGCGATGCCGCGTTGGAAGCCGCGCGAACGCTGCTGATCGAGGACGGCCCGCAGGCGGTCACGCTCAAGGCGGTGGCCGCGCGGATCGGCCGCACCCATGCCAATCTGCTTCACCATTTCGGCTCGGCCGCCGGCCTGCAAAAGGCGCTGGCGGCGAGCATGGCGGATGCGGTGACCGCCAAGATCGGCGAGGCCGTGCTGCGCGCCCGCAGCGGGGATCATAATCTGCGCGAGGTCGTGGACCTGACCTTCGATGCCTTTGGTCGTGAGGGCGCGGGCGCGCTGGCCAGCTGGATGCTGCTCACCGGCAACCGGGACGCGCTGGACCCCATTCTCGAGGCGATCCATCGCCTGGTCGACCGGATCAGCGAGGGCCAGGACGCGCGCGCGCCGCTGCGCGAGGAGACGCTGCAGCTGACGCTGATGGCGCTGGGCGACGCGCTGCTCGGGGCGCCGATGGCGCGGGCGCTCGGCCTGCCGCGCGACCAGGCGCGCGCGCTGGCGGCGGCGATGCTGCGTCAGCGGATCGACTCCGCCACATAGCGGCGCGGTCGCGGCACGCGCCCGCCAAACGAAAAGAGGCCGGGATGGCATACCATCCCGACCTCCTTGCAAGCCTTTGGCCCCCCAGGGTTGGGGCCTTGGGCTATTAGCGGAACAGCGACGTGATCGTCTGCGGCGCCTGGTTGGCGATCGACAGAGCCTGAACACCGAGCTGCTGCTTGACCTGCAGGGCCTGCAGGCGCGCAGATTCCTTCGCCAGGTCGGCGTCGACAAGGTTGCCGATGCCGCCGTCGATCACGTCCGACAGCTTGCTGGTGAAGGTCGACTGCGCGTCGATCTTGCGCGAAGCCGCACCGAGCGTGCTGAGCGTGGTCTTCAGGTTCGACTGGGTGGTGGTCAGCGTGTCGACCATCGCCTGCGCATCGGCCTGCGAGCTGATGTTGCCGGTCGAAGCGACGGTGATCGTCGAGCCGCCAAGGTCGAGGCCCTGGTTCGCAACGCTGAGCGAGTCCGGGTTCCAGGTGGTGGCCGAGGTCGTGTCCGAGTCCTGCAGCGACTGCAGCGCGGTCACGGTGCCGCCCGAAGCCTTCAGCAGGTTCGTGCCGTTGAAGTCCGACGCGTTGACGATCGTGGTGATCTGGTCGCGCAGCGCGGTGAAGTCCTTGTTCAGCGCGTCACGGGTCGAGGTGTCGATGCCCGCGTCGGCCGCCTGCGTGGCCTTCGCCTTCATCTGGTTCACGATGTCGGAGATCTGCTCGGCGCCGGCAACGGCGACGTCGGTCACGCTCTTGGCGCGGCTGAGCGACGACGAAACCGCCTTGAGGCCGCCCAGGTCGCCACGGAGGCCCTGCGCGATCGTGTACTGTGCCGAGTCGTCCTTGGTCGAGGACACCGCCATGCCGGTGTTGATGCGGCTCTGGGTGGTGGCCAGGTCCTTCTGGGTCGAGGTCAGGCTCTGGAGAGCCGCCATTGCGCCGACGTTCGTGTTAACCGAAAATGCCATTGGAACTTCCTTCTTGGAACTATAGCCGCTTCTGCGGCCAAGGTCGAAACTGCCGATCATAGACAAGGCGCTGTTGCGTCCTGCCCGCCCCCTTTGGACGATCAATCCTTATCATGTTCTTTATGCCAAGATTTTTACTTGGTTACTTTTGCCTTAACGGAGCCCGGCCACGATGACCCGGATCGGACGGCGGCGACATCGCTCGACCACGGCGCCGCGGCCGCAATGCTGCACCCGCGCGGATATTTACCGTCGCTGTTATTCTGCTGCCTGCGCCACCCGCTTCGCCTCGCCGGCCACCGCTTCGCGCACCGCCCGGGACAAGGCCGCCACGGTGAACGGCTTGCGCAGCACCGGGCGGTCGCGCAGTTGCTCGGGACTGGCCTCGCCCGTGAAGCCGGTAACGAACAGCACCGCCGCACCGCGCAGCTGCGCCTCGACCGCCGCGATCATCTCCGGTCCGGTCTGGCCCGGCATCAGCACGTCGGTCATGATCAGATCGAGCGCGGCCATCGCCTCGATCGCGGTCGGCGCGGTCAACGGATCGGCGCAGCCGACTGCGCGGTGCCCGAGTTCGTGCAATGCCGCCAGGGTTGCCGCGAGAACGCGGGGATCGTCCTCGACGACAAGGATGTCATAGGCATCGCCGTTCTTGTCCTCGGCCAGGTCGATCTTCGCCGGCGCCGACGGCGCGCCGGTGACCGCGCCCTTGTAGCGCGGCAGGTAGAGAGTCACGGTGGTCCCCTCGTCCGGCGCCGTCTCGATGGCGATGCCTCCGCCGGACTGGCGAACGAAGCCGAAAATCTGGCTGAGCCCCAACCCGGTCCCCTTGCCCACCGGCTTGGTGGTGAAGAAGGGTTCGAACACGCGCTCCAGCACCTGGGGCGTCATCCCGCAGCCGGTATCGCGCACCGCGACCGAAACATAGTCACCGGCCGCGCACTGCCCAACTTCGTTGGCCTCCAGCCGCGCTTCGCCGGTGACGATCACCAGCGCGCCGCGTCCGTTCATCGCGTCGCGCGCGTTGACCGCGAGGTTCAGCACCGCATTCTCCAGCTGGTGCCGATCGACCCAGATTCGCCACCCCATCCCGCGATCCTGCGCCTCGACGCGAATCGCGTCGCCCAGCGTACGATCGAGCAGATCGCGCATGCCGCGAATCAAGGCTCCGGCATCCACCGCCTCGGGCGCGAGCGATTCGGAGCGCGAAAAGGCGAGCAACTGGCGGGTGAGCGCGGCGGCGCGGTGGGCGCCCTCCATCGCATTGTCGAGGTGACGCGCCGCCTCCTGGGGGTCGCTATGGATCTGGCGGCGCGCCAGTTCCACGCCGCCCAGCACGACCGCCAGCATATTGTTGAAATCATGCGCAATGCCGCCGGTCAGCTGGCCCACCGCGTCCATCTTCTGCGCCTGGCGCAGCTTGGCCTCGGCGCCCTCGCGCTCCCGCGCTTCCTCGCGCAGCTGGGCGGTGGCGGCGGCGACCGCCTCCCGCAGCTGACCGGCGCGCTCGCGTTCCCAGGCGGCATCGGCATCCGCGAGCGCGCGGTCGCCCTGCGCCTCGATCGCCAGCCAGCCGAAGATGACCGCGCCCAGCGCGATCACCAGACCGAAGCCGCTGAGCACGCGCGAGGCATAGCTGCTGTTCTCGATCAATTGCGCCGCAGCCAGGGTGCGGTTGCGCAACAGGCGGCGTTCCTGCTCGACGATATCGTCGAGGATCGCCTCCACCTGCTTGCGCGCCGGGCTTTCGCGGACCTGATAATAGGCGCCGAACGCGTCGCTGTTGCGCTTGAAGGTGGTATAGAGCGCAGTGGCGTCCAGCTCCTTGCCGCGCTCGGCAAAGGCCCGCTGGAGCTGCCGGACCTGCGCGAACAGCGTCGGATTGTCGCCGGTCAGCTGGCGCAGGCGCTGGAGCTGTTCGCCCGCCTTGCCCCATTGATCGGCATATTGCTGGCCGAGATTGCGGTCCGCGCTGACCACGTATCGGCCAAGCGCCGCCTCTGCCGAAGCGATGCCGCCCGACAGCTGGTTGGCACGCAGGATCACTTCGAAACTGTGCTGCTGGAGTGCAATGGCGCGATCGCGCTCCAGATCGGTGCGCTGCTGGATCAGGATCAGCGCGCCGAGCACGAGCACGCCGGCGACCGCCAGTGCACCCAGCAGCACGAGGCGCCAGTTCTTGGCGCGAACCGAACGGTCCAGAGACGGGATCGCTTCGCTCATCCAGCCCCGACTCTAGGCGCTTGGATCGACCGTGAAAAGGGCCGCTTAGGCAATCACCCCGACGGCCTGGCCGGCCGCGCGGAACATGCCCAGCACCCGCTCGATCTGCTCGGGGCGGTGCTCGGCGCAGAGCGAGCAACGCAGCAGGAAAGTGCCGGCCGGAGTCGCCGGCGGGCGCGCCATGTTGACGTACAGGCCGTTCTCCAGCAGCGCCTGCCACATCATTACCGCCTGTTCCTGGTCCTCCAGGATTACCGCGACGATCGCGCTTTCCGGCTTTTCGGTGCCGAGCTTGAAGCCCATTTCGGTGAGGCCGCCGTGCAGCGCGCGGGCGTTTTCCCACAGCCGGGCGCGCTTCTCGTGCGCGGTCATCAGCTTGCGGATAGAGGTCGCCGCGGTCGCCACCACGCTGGGGGGCAGCGAGGCGGTGAAGATATAGGGGCGGCAGGCCAGCCGGATCGCCTCGAACTTGGGGTGATTCGAGATGCAGAAGCCGCCGACGGTGCCGACCGATTTGGAGAAGGTGCCGACGACGAAATCGACGTCCGCTTCGAGCCCCTGGTCCTCGTACACGCCGCGGCCATTGGGGCCGAAAAAGCCCATCGAATGCGCTTCGTCGACCAGCACCATCGCGCCGTGCTTCTTGGCGACGGCGACCATCTCTTTCAGCGGCGCGATGTCGCCGAGCATCGAATAGACGCCCTCCAGCACCACCAGCTTGCCCGCTTCGGCCGGCAGGCGGCCGAGGCGCTTGTCGAGATCGGTCACGTCATTGTGGCGGAAACGGACGATCTCGGCATTGCCCTGCTTGCAGCCGTCATAGATCGAGGCGTGGCTGTCGGCGTCGAGGATGATATACTCGCCCTTGCCGGCCAGCGTCGAGAGCATGCCCAGATTGGCCATATAGCCGGTGGAGAACACGATCGCGCCCGACACGCCGTAGAAGTCGCGCAGCGCCTGCTCGACTTCCATATGGTCGCGGAAAGTGCCGTTGAGCATGCGGCTGCCATTGGTGCCCGAGCCGAACTGGTCGAGCGCGTCCTTGCCGGCCTGGATCACGTCCGGATCGAACGTCATGCCCATATAGTTGTAGGTGCCGAGCAGGATGGTGTCCTTGCCCTTGATCACCGCCTCGGTCGGCGATTTGACCTGCTCCATCACGATCGCGAACGGATCGATCACGCCGCTGTCGAGCAGCGCCTGGCGCTCGGCGATCAGGCCGTCGAACTTGCTCATCAGGTCGGTCATGGCGGTCAGCCCTTGAGCTTCTGCACGGCATCGACCAGCTGGCCGACATTCTCGATCTCGGCCTGCATGTTCATGGTGATGACGATGTCGAACTCGTCCTCGATCGCGGCGACGAAATCCATCACCGTCAGGCTGTCCCATTCGAGATCGCCGGCGAAGGTGGTGGTTTCGGAAAGCGCGACGCCCTTCTTGTTGAAGGGTTCGATCTGCGCGGCGACGATGTCGAAGATTTCTGCACGGTCAGTCATGCGGCCGGTCCTTAGTGGTATCGGTTGCAGGTGCCAAGCGAATGCGGCGAAACCGGGCCCGTGGCGGGGCAGTGCCCCAAAGGTCAGGCGGCCGCCGCTTCGCCGATGCCACCGGTGAGCACGCCATGGACCCACATGTCCATCTGCCCGGCGATCTTCTGCAGCAGGCCGGGGTGGAAATGGGTCACATCAGCCATCTCGTCCTCGCCGTCGAGCAGATCGGCAATGTCGAGGAGGAAGATGCGACCCGGGTTTTCGCGTGCCACCTGCCGCCAGATCGCGTTGAACAGCCGGCAGCGCTCGGGCGAATGATTGAGGCCCAGCCGGTACTTCTCGATCGGCGCATCCTCGGGTGGCAGCACCACCAGCATGCGCAGGTCGTTCTCGATCAGGTGGATGCACAACCGCAGCACGCATTTCTGATAGACGCCGCGTTCCAGCAGGTGCCACTTCCCCGGCCAGCGATTGTCCAGATAATCGATAGTGGCGCCATAGACGAGGAAGGGCGGGAAATGCTGCGCCCTGTAGCTGTCGTCCTCCATCATCGGCAGCGCGAACAGCCGCGGATTATTGTCGAAATCGATGGCGGGTCGATAGCGGCTGTAATGCGCGATCCCGCCCGACTGACAATCGAACATGATGCGGATGCCGGGATCGATCGCGGGCTGGGCCGACAGTTCGGCGCGGATCGCGGCGCGCACCGCGGCCTCGTCGAAGCCGTGATCCTCGATCCAGTCGGGCGTCACCCGGCTGAACCGGCCATCGAGCGCGCTGAAATCGGCGCCGGGCCAGTACACCCGGATCTTGTTCAGCGCAAATTCCTCCAGCCCCATGTGCATCGCGCGGCACGAGAAGGTGAAATGCACGAGGCGCTGCTCGACCCTGTCGTACATGACGAAGCCGACCAGCCCGTAACGGCCATATTTGTCCCAGGCGAAGACCGACCAGCTGTCGTGCCGGGTGACGTTGATGATGTCGCGCTCAAGCTGGGCGGGGTCGACCCGCGACTGGGTATAGTTGAGCTGGTTGGCCCGGTTGATCAGTTCGGCGATGCGCGGCACGAACTCGAGATTGTCCATCAGAAACGGGGCGCAGGCGCAAAGCCCCGAGGCGCGCAGGAACGCCTCGTTGGACTGGCCCGACAAAGCACTGCGGTCACGCTTCTTGGCTTCCAGGATGCGGTACTCGCCGACGCGGCTGCGCGCGCCGGTCTGGAGCGCGAGCAGGCCGGCAAGCTGGTCGTCGGCGTCGGCGGCGGTCGCATCCAGCGTCTGGATCTCCGGCAGCGCGTGGCGCACTTCGGCGAGATTGTGCGGGTTGTCGTCGATGAAAAGGACGTTGACGGGCCGCAACTGCATGTCGGCGATGATTCCGCGGATCGCCTCGGCCTTGGGCGTGAAGGCGATGTGCGGAAAGACGAACTCGTCCCAAAGCCCGAACGCTTCCAGCTGCGCCCGCGCCGCATCGAAATCGTTCTTCGAGCAGATCGAAGAGACCACGCCGCGCGCGTTGAAGGCGCGCAGCATCTCCGCGCGCTGCTCGAACAGCGCGACGGCATCGCCATCGGCGAGCGTGCCCCGCCACAGCGTATCGTCGAGGTCCCAGAGGATGAGCTTGATCGGGGCGGTCCACATGCCCCTTTTATAGGATGGTTAAGCGGCGGCCGGACTCAGAGCAGGCCCTTGGCGCGATACCAGCGCGCGGTCTCCGCCAGCCCGGCCTCGGTCTCCACCTGCGGCGTCCAGAGATTTGCGGGCGCCCGGTGCGCCGGATCGGCCACCCAGTCGGGGTGGCAGAAATAGGACACGCGATCCGGCGTGAGCTTCGCGCGCTTGCCGCGCAGCGCCCGGTCGACATAGGCACCCGCCATCAGCACCGCCCTGGGCAGCGACAGCGCCAGCACGCGCCGCCCAACCGCCCGGCCGATGGCGTGGGCGAAATCCGGATGCGTCCAGCCCCCTCCCCGCCCGTCATCCGGGTCGATCTCGCCGGGGAAACGATCCGCGGCGGCAAGCGCGAGCAGCAGACGGCCGAGATCGCTTACCTCGATCACCGAGATGCGGCCGCCCGGCGGCAGCAGCGCCAACCCGAAACGGGCGACGCGGAACAGCTCCAGCATCTCCAGGTCGCCCGGGCCGTAGATCGCGGGCGGACGGACGATCGTCCAGTCGAGCCCGGATGCCCGAACCAGCTTGTCCGCCTCTCCCTTCGACCAGCCATAGGCGGAAAGCTGCGGCTCGCGGCTGGCGAGCGAGGAAACATGGACGTAGCGCCGCACCCCCGCGCTTTTGGTCGCGGCGAGCATGTTGGCGGTGCCGGTGATGTTGCCGTGCGCGAAGCCCGCGCGATCGGGCGCATTGACCACGCCCGCGACGTGGATCACCGCATCGGCGCCGTTGCACAGCTCCACCAGTGCGGCCGTCGCGTCGAGATCGCCGCGCACCCAGGTCACGCCGCCGCGCGCCGGCTGATCGCGACGGGTGAGCGCGCGGACCTGATGCCCTGCTTCCAGCGCAAGGTCGATCAGCCGCGATCCGACGAAGCCGGTGCCCCCGGTAACAGCAAACACGCTCACAGCAGCGCCATGTGGCTGCGATGGACCAACGCCGACCGGGGGGCATAGCCGAGGATCTCGACCAGTTCCTCGCTCCGCCGACCGACGATGCGGGAGGCGTCGACATGGCCATATTCGGCCAGCCCGCGGGCGAGATGCCTGCCGTCCGGACCCACGACCACGACGAGATCTCCGCGCGCGAAGCGCCCCTCGACGCGGGTGGCACCGGCGGCCAGCAGGCTGCGACCTTCCTTCAGTGCCTGCGCGGCGCCCTCGTCGATGTGAATCGCGCCCTTGGCGGTGAGCCCGCCGCGCAGCCAGGCCTTGCGCGCTGCCGCGCCCTTCTGGCCGAGGAACAGCGTTCCCCGTCGCGTCGCCGCCAGCCGCGCCAGCGGATGGTCGACCCGCCCATCGGCGATGGCGAGGTGCGCGCCCGCGCTCGTCGCGATTCGCGCCGCCTCGATCTTCGAGACCATGCCCCCCGAGCCCATGCCCGAGCCGGACCCGCGATCGGCCATCGCCTCGATCCGCTCGTCGATCACATCGACCAGCTCGATCAGTTGCGCATCGGCATTGGTGTTCGGGTTGGCGGTGTACAGACCGTCCACGTCCGACAGCAGCACCACGCCGTCGGCATTGGCGGCGCTGGCCACGCGCGCGGCCAGCCGGTCGTTGTCGCCGAAGCGGATTTCCTCGGTGGCGACCGAATCATTCTCGTTGATCACCGGCACCACGCCCAGCCGCAGCAGCCGATCGAGCGTCGCGGAGACGTTGAGGTAGCGCCGCCGGTCCTCGAGATCGTCCAGCGTCACCAGCATCTGCGCGGCGGTCATGCCCTGATCGTGGAGCAGCTCGGCCCAGATGCTGGAGAGCGCGATCTGGCCGGTGGCCGCCGCTGCCTGCGCATCCTCCAGGCTCGCCCGGCCGCCCTTGGGCAGCTTGAGCCGCCGTGCGCCGAGCGCGATCGCGCCCGAGGAGACGATGACGAGCTGCTGTCCCTCGCGCGCCCGGGCGCCGAGATCGGCGGCAAGCGCCGCCAGCCAATCGCGGCGGATCTGCCCCTCGGAGTCGACGAGCAGCGAGGATCCCACCTTCACGACCAGCCGGCCGCAGGTCGAAGGGCGGAAACCGATGGCGTCGGCATGGCGGGCGGGCGCGGACATGGCCGCGCTCTTAGCGATCCGGTCCTGCATCTGCCAAGCGGGTCAGACGATGGATTCGCGGTGCAGGTCGCTGCAATGGCCGACCCCGCTCGCCTTGAGCCGCGCCAGCACCGCATCGCGCGTGTCGCTGTCGCCGGCGCGGATCTCGCCCAGCTCGGCCGCCGTGAGCAGCACCACCGGCACCGCCCGCACCGGGCTGAGCGGCATGTCGCCGATCCGGGTGTCGAAATCGGGCTCTGGCGCGCCGATCATCACGCCCAGCACATCATCGGCGGTAAGGAAGTGCGCCGGAAGTCGCGCGGCGATCGCCGCCGAGGCGGAGACATTGGTGAGTTCCAGCGGAATCGGTCCGTGGCGTTCCAGCGGGCGGAGGATGCCACGCTCCTCGGCGACAATCGCGGCGACCCGGCGCAGCACCTCCAGCATCCAGCCGTCGCCGGCGACCTGGGCGGGCGCGCCCTCGCCCGGCCCCTCGACAAAGAGCTCGATTTCGAAGCCGTTGGTGCTGGCGCTTTCGTCGAACGGGTCGGAAAGGCCGTCGGTCGCGAGCAGGATCGCGTTGCCGCGATGGATCAGCCGATAGGCCTCGTGCCCGCCAGGCCATAGCGATCCTGCGGGCGCCGAGGAGAGAATGCGATCGCTGGCCGGCCCGAGCGCGGACCAGAACAGGCCGCGCGCCTCGGCCGAGCGCTCGGCAACGCTGGCGATTTGGCGTGGCGCAGGCCCGTCAACCGCCTGCGCCTTCGCACCAAACAGCCCACGTAACCAGCCGAACGCACCCATCCGCGTCTCTCCCACAAGGAATCAGACGCGAAGCGTTGCCCTAGAAATGCGTCAGAGCGGCGACCATTGAACAGGTTCTTCACCATCTTCGAAGCTTTCGTCGGCCGCACGGTTCTCGTTCGGGCCGATTGCCTCGAGCAACTGGTCCAGCACCCAGTCTACGCCGGTGCCGGACGCGCCGGACAACGGAATGACTTGCGCGCCGCTCGCTTCTTCGAGCTCGGCCGACAATGCGGCGACCAGTTCGTCGTCGAGCGTGTCGATCTTGTTGAGCGCGATCACCACCGGCTTTTCGGACAGGCCGGCGCCATAGGCTTCCAGCTCGTCACGGACGATGCGGTAGCTGGTCGCCACGTCCTCGTCGTTCGCATCGATCAGGTGGAGCAGCACGCGGCACCGCTCGATATGGCCGAGGAAGCGATCGCCGATGCCTGCGCCTTCCGCCGCGCCCGCGATCAGGCCGGGAATGTCGGCCACGACGAACTCGCGCTGCTTGTGCCGCACCACGCCCAGCTGCGGCCGGGTGGTGGTGAAGGCGTAGGCACCCACCTTGGCCTGGGCGTTGGTCACCGCGTTGATGAAGGTCGACTTGCCGGCATTGGGCAGCCCGACCAGCCCGGCATCCGCGAGCAGCTTGAGCCGCAGCCAGACCCAGGCCTCCTCGCTCGGCCAGCCGGTGCCGTGCTGGCGCGGCGCGCGGTTGGTCGAGGTCTTGTAGGTTGCGTTGCCGCGGCCGCCGTCGCCGCCGCGCAGGAAGACGATGCGCTCCCCTTCCTTGGTGAGATCGGCCAGCAGCGTGCGCTCGTCGTCGTCGGCGAGGATCTGGGTGCCGATCGGCACCTTGATCACCAGATCGTCACCGCCGGGACCCGTGCGGTTCGAGCCCGCTCCGCCGCCGCCGCGGGGCGCGCGGAAGTGCTGGGTGTAGCGGAAGTCGATCAGGGTATTCAGGCCGGCGACCGCCTCGAAGACGATGTCGCCGCCCTTGCCGCCGTTGCCGCCATCGGGACCGCCATATTCGATGAACTTCTCGCGGCGGAAGCTCACGGCACCGGGTCCGCCGGCACCCGAACGGACGAAAATCTTGGCTTGATCGAGGAAATGCATCGCGGGCCCATATACGTTCGCCGCGATTCCGTCACCCCCGGCGGTATCGGACCCGCAAAAGCCGTTCTCCGCATGCCACTTTCCGGGTGGCATCGGCGTTCAGCACGGCTATACGCGAGCGGATCGGTTCCGCCCGTTTCCCGTTACGTGAGCGCAAGGATCCAGGCTCTGAAGGACGTTCAGCGAACAGCATGAATTCGATCGATCGCTACATGGCGCGGCTGATCGCGGTGCCGCTGGTCTCCACTCTGATCATCTCCGCGATGCTGCTCGTGCTCGATCGCATGCTGCGGCTCTTCGAGTTCGTCGCGACCGAGGGTGGGCCGGTGAGCGTGGTGTGGCGCATGCTCGCCAACCTGCTGCCCGAATATCTCGGCCTCGGCATCCCGATCGGGCTGATGCTCGGCGTGCTGCTCGCCTTCCGCCGGCTCGCCACCTCGTCGGAGCTCGACGTGCTGCGCGCAGTCGGCGTCAGCTACACCCGCCTGCTGCGCGTGCCGTACATGTACGCGATCGTGCTGGCGGCGGTGAACTTCGCGATCGTCGGCTTCGTCCAGCCCACCTCGCGCTACAATTACGAACAGCTCCGCTTCGAGCTGCGTTCGGGCGCGCTCGGCGCCTCGATCAAGGTCGGCGAATTCACCAGCTTCGGCTCGAAGATGACGCTGCGGATCGAATCGAGCCAGGACGAGGGCCGCGACCTGCGCGGCATCTTCGTCGAGATGACCAACAAGGACGGAACGCCCGTGGCGGTGACCGCGCAAAAGGGCCAGTTCCTCCGCGCCGACGATCCCGACACGATCATCTTCCGCCTCACCAACGGCACCCTGGTCCATTACGACAAGAGTTCGCCGGTGCCGCGGGTGCTGACCTTCACCACCCACAATCTGCCGATTCCGCTCCCCAAATATGAGCAGTTCCGCAAGCGCGGCGACAGCAATATCGAGCGCACCCTGCCCGAGCTGGCGGTGATCGGCCGCAATCGTTCGGCGCCGGAGATCGACCGCGAGACCAGCCGCTCGGCCTTCCACTATCGCATGGCGGAAGTGACGACGATGTTCCTGCTGCCGATGCTGGCGGTGGCGCTGGCGATCCCGCCCAAGCGCTCCACCTCGATGCTCGGCGTGTTCCTGTCGATCCTGATGATCGTCACCTATCACAAGGTGAACGAATATGCGCAGGGCGTGGGCAGCCTGGGGCTGGTGGATCCGATCATCGCCTTGTGGGTACCCTTTTCGATCTTCGCGGGGCTTACCTTCTGGATGTACTATACCGTCGCCTATGTCCCCGGCGGGCAGCCGATCGGCGCGCTGGAGCGCGGCTTCGCCAAGACTGCCAAGCTGATCGGGCGATTGCTGCCGGGCAGCAGGCGACGGCGCCGCAAGGCGGAGGCCGCCCGATGAACCTGCGCGGTCTGTTCCCCTCGCCCACCATCTCGCTGTACATGGCGCGACTGTTCGTGTTCCGCACCTTCGCGCTGCTCGGCGCGCTGGTGCTGGTGCTGACATCGCTGGACCTGCTGACCGAATCCGCCTCGATTCTGGCCCATCCGGGCAACGGCAATGCTGAAATCTGGCGTTACGTCACCCTGCGCGTGCCGCAGATCGTGTCCACCTTCCTGCCTTATTCGGTGCTGGGCGGGGCGATCTTCACGCTCGCCCAGCTCAACCAGAACAGCGAGATCATCGCGCTCAAGTCCGGCGGGCTTTCGGCGCACCAGGTACTCGCGCCGCTGATGCTGTCGGGCCTGATCGTCGCAGGCCTGTCCTTCGCCTTCAACGACCGCATCGTCAGCCGCGCCACCGCGACGCTGGAGCAGTGGAAGAAAGTGGAATTTGCGCCGCTCCCGGTCGATCGCGGCGATCGCGCGAACGTGTGGGTGCAGGCCAGCGGCAACCTGATCAACGTCCAGCAGATCAAGGGCAAGGGCGAAGCCGCGCATCTATACGACATCACCGTCTATCAGCGCACGCGGGGCTCGCTCACGTCCATCCTCACGGCCCGGCACGGCGTGCGCGCCGGCAACGCCTGGCGCGTCGACGGCGTGAAGCGCTTCGACATCGCCGCCGGCACGCTGACGCCGGTAGGCGCCGCCATCATCGGCGAGGGCGTCCGGCCCGACCAGTTCACGCTTGCCCATGTCGATCCCAATTCCAGCTCCTTCGCCGAGCTGCGCGTCGCCATTGACGAGCTCAAGGCGGCCGGGCGTCCTACCAAGGCGCTGGAAGGCTCGCTGTGGCACAAGCTGTCGGGCCCGCTTTCGGCCTTCCTGATGCCGCTGCTGGGCGGCGTATCGGCTTTCGGACTGGCGCGCTCGGGCAAGCTGTTCGTGCGTGTGGTGATCGGGATGGCGTTGGGCTTCCTCTATTTCGTCGCGGACAATTTTGCGCTGGCGATGGGCAATCTCGGCGCCTACCCGCCCTTCCTAGCCGCCTGGGCGCCCTTCCTCCTGTTCCTGATGATCGGCGAGGCGGTGCTGCTGCGGACCGAGGAATAGGCTATTCGGGGCGCGCGTTTTTGCCCATGGTTGAAACGCTCCAGGCGCCTGTGCTCAAGGATTCGCCTTCGCCCAATCGAGCGCCCCTTGCAGCGTGGTTACCCAGACCTCGCCGCGATGCGCCGCCAGCCAGGCGACGAACTTGCGGTGCTCGGCGTCCGGCACCGCCAGATAGTCCCCGCCAACGCCGTGGAACAGCAATACCGCCCAACCGCCGCCCCGCTCGGCCTCCTCCACAAAGGCGATCATGTCCTCGGCCACCGCGCCCTCGCCAAAGCCGCGTGCCGGAAGCCGCATCGGATCCACCTTGGCCACGTTGGCGCGGGCATCCGCCGGCGTATAGAACACGCCGCGCACATAGGTGACCAGGTTCGCCTTTCGGAGATCCTCCAGATAATCGATGCCGCCCGCTTGGCTCTGCCCGCACGGCGTTGCGAGGCCGTGGCGGGTCTTGCCGTCCAGCGCCCGCAGCAAGACGTTCTGCTGCTCGATCTCGCGCAGCATGCTGGCCGGGGTATAGGCCTCGCTTACGAAGCGCGGGTCGGCCGGATAGCTGGCCTTGCTGCAGGGATGAAAGATGGTGTGGTTGGCGAGTTCGTGTCCATCCGCCGCCACGCCGCGCCAACGCTCGACATGCGCCTGCTGGACGTTGGCAAGGAAGAAGGTTCCCTTGAACCCCTCCGCATCCAGCGCGGGGACGACATGATCCAGCTGGGAGGGCAGCGCATCGTCATAGGTGAGCACCACCGCCGCCTTGGCGCCGTTCGGCCAGCGGGTTTGCGCCGTCGCCGGCGGCGTGGCGGCGACCAGCGCGCAAAGCGCCGTCGCCCGCAGGAACATCGCTCGCATCATCCTCTCCCCGTGTCTCGATGATCAGCCTAGCGCCGGGTTCGGACGAGGCAAGATAGCGGTATCAAAAGAAAGGGCCGGCGCACCGCCCGGTGTCCGGCCCTGTTCTGCTAACCCAACCCGCGATTAGCGCTGGCGCAGCGTGCCCTGTGCCAGCTTCACCACCAGCCCGGAGAGCGTCGGATAATTGGCCTTGTGATAGGCCGAGTCCGGGCCCACCGCGGCAGCCAGGCGGCGATGTGCCTCGCCCAGCGCGTGATAGGGCACCGCCGGCAGCAGATGGTGCAGCGCGTGGTAGCGCAGGCCCACCGGCGCCCAGAGATAGGGCAGCACGCCCGGCCCCGGCACATTGACGCTGTCGAGATACTGGGCAGTCACGGTCAGCGGCTCGCCTTCATTCTCCCACAGATGCGCGACCAGCGTGCGGACCTGGTTGATCACCGCCGAGCAGGCGATGATCGCAATATACGCCAGGAAGGCGCGCAGCGGCAGGATGCCCACCACGGTGACGCCGATCAGGGTGATCGCGAAGATGCTCGCGCCCAGTTCCTGCCAGAACCACTGGCGGCGGAACGCGCCTTCGGGCGCGCGGCGCTCGAACGCCGGGTTGATCTGCAGCCCGGAATAGCGCGCTACGACGAGGCGGCGCAGCTTGGGGGAGAAGAGCGACAGCGGCGCAAGCACCGCGAAGCGGATCAGCAGGCCGATCGGCATCAGCACCGAGACCAGCAGGAACAGCGGCAGCGTCCACGGCTTCATCCGCGCGAGCGGCAGATATTCGGGATCCTGATCGGTGCCGTAGCGGGTACGGGCATGGTGGATCGTGTGGATGCCCTCATACATGAAGGACGGCAGCAGCAGCGGCACGCCCACGAACATGTTCCACGCGGTGCGGAAGCCCGGCAGCAGCGCATGCTTGAGATGCGTGATCTCATGGATGAACAGCTCGGCGCGGTACAGCGCGAGCACCGCGACGATGCCGCCGATCACCGCCACCCAGGGCGAGGCCGCGAACATCGCGGTCGCCATGCCGGCATAGCCAACCGCCGCCGAAAGGAAGCAGTCGGTCCAGTACATCGCCTTGTTGGGCGTGTGGAGATCGCGGGTCAGCTCCGCGGCGGCGCGCAGCATCGCGCGGTCGTCGGGCACGCCCGAAAGGCGGATGCGCGCGATCGTCGCCGAGATTTCGGCGTCCGGGGTATCCGGATGATCGAAGGCTAGCGATTGGGTCATGGGTACTGCCATTGGCCTTAGATAGTGGCTACAAGGTGGCATTACAGGGCATTGAGGGGGCGTCTCGTCGCACTGCACGCTGTTCACTTGACAGGCGCCCTCGGACGCAAGACTGCATTGCGCCGTATCAAGAATTTCTGGGGAATTCCGTGTGGCTAGTGCCGATCTCAAGGTCCGGCCCGTTTCGGGCAAGGCCGATATCAAGGCGTTTATCGAGCTTGCCTATCGCCTGAACGGCGACGATCCGAACTGGGTCGCGCCGCTGCGCGATGAAGTGGCGGGAACGATCAGCCCAAGCAAGAATGGCTGGTTCAGCCATGCCGAGGGCCAGCTGTTCCTCGCCGAGCGCGGGGGCAAGGTCGTCGGCCGCATCTCGGCGCATATCGACACGCTGGCGCTGCAGATGCCGCCCGAGCAGGGCTTCGGCCCCGGCACCGGTTTCTGGGGCATGTTCGAGGCGGAGGATGCCGGCGTCGCCGCCGCGGTGATCGCCCATGCCGAGGACTGGCTGCGCGCCAAGGGCATGACCAAGGCGCTCGGCCCGGTGAGCCTGTCGATCTGGGAGGAGCCCGGCCTGCTGGTGAAGGGCCATGACCATCCGCCGACCGTGCTGATGGGCCACCACCCGGCGCGCTACCAGGGGTGGATCGAGGCGCAGGGCTATGGCCCGGCCAAGAAGCTGGTCACCTATGAACTGGACATCAGCAAGGAATTCCCGCCGATCGTGCAGCGCATCGTCGCCGCGGGCGAGAAGAATGCGCGCATCCGCATCCGGGAAGTCGACAAGTCCAAATTCGCCGAGGAAGCGGCGATCATCCTCGCCATCCTCAACGATGCCTGGGGCGATAACTGGGGCTTCGTGCCGCTCACCCAGCCCGAGGTGGACGATGTCGGCAAGAAGCTGAAGCCGCTGGTGTTCAACGATCTGATCCGCATTGCCGAATATGACGGCGAGCCGGTCGCGTTCATGGTCACCCTGCCCGACCTCAACGAGCCGCTGAAGCCCTTGAAGGGTTCGCTCTTTCCGTTCGGCTGGGCGAAGCTGCTGCTGTGGCTGCAGCGGCCCAAGGCGCGGACGATGCGCGTGCCGCTGATGGGCGTGGTGAAGCGGCTGCAGAGCTCGCGCATGGCGAGCCAGCTGGCCTTCATGATGATCGAATATATCCGCCGCGCAGCAGTCTCCAGATACGGCGCGACGCGCGGCGAAATCGGATGGATTCTGGACGACAACCAGGGAATGATCGCGATCGCCGATGCGATCAAAAGCGAGATCAACCGCGAATATCTGATCTACCAGAAGCCGCTCTGACCGACGGTGGCAGCGGGCGGGCCTTCCGCCCGCTGCACGCCGGTACTCAGCGGGTCGCCAGCGGGTCGACGCCGGTTTCCTTGATCCATTCAGCGCGCGTCTTGCACTTGCGCGGCGGCGCGATGCGCGAGCCGGTGATCGCCTGCTGCTGCACGCACACCCGGACCGAACCGGCTTCCGTCGTTGCCGCGGGCTGTACGCGCTTCTCCTTGTCGGGCGCCGCGCTTGCCGGAGCCGTGCCGATGGCGATCAGGGCGCAGGCGCCGAACAGGGTGGCGCCGATGCGAGCGGTACGAGCAACGTTGGTCATGTCTCTTCTCCTGAAAAAGGCGTGCGGGATCGTTCCGCCGCACGCGATGCGGGGGTTGGGTGGTGTATTGCGATGTCAGCGGGTGGTGTGGGCGATCAGTATTCGCGGAAGGGATCGTTGCCTTCGCGGATCCACTCGCCGCGGGTCTTGCACTGCTTGATCTTCTTGGTCGTGCCGTCGCTTGCCTTGCGTTCGACGCACCAGACATGGCGCCGTGCGATCGGGTCCAGCGTGCGAAGGTCCTTCTTCGCGACGGCCTGGGGCTGCTCCGGCTCCGGCGCGGCCTGAGCCGATGCGGCAGCAGCCAGCATCGTTGCGAGCAGCGCGGCGGCAGGAATCAGGCCTAGGATATGGGTGGTGCGATTTGCGCTCATGTCAGGTTCCTGTCTGCTTCGAGGTCCGACGCTCCTTCGCTTTCGCCGGTATCTCAGTATTTTGCAGGAGCCGTGCCAGTTTTCATAATCGCGTAGTTTCAATAGCTTAACAGAATTCATTAAAGTGTCATAGCGCTACAACACGGCGCATTTGACCAAAGCTTGGCGCAAATCACCAAGCCGCCATCGTGATGAGGAGGGTAAGGTGGCTGCGCCTAGCGCAGCGTCACCCAGGTCGGGGCGTGATCGCTCGCCTTTTCGCGGCCGCGATACGCCTTGTCGACGCCCGCGTCGGTGAACCGGTCCGCCGCCTGCGGGCTGAGCAGCAGATGGTCGATGCGGAACCCGGCGTCGCGCTGCCAGGCGCCCGCCTGATAGTCCCAGAAGGTCCACACGCCACCCCTGGGGAAGCGCGTGCGCAGCGCATCGGTCCAACCCTGCGCGAGCAGCATGCGGTAACGCTCGCGCGATTCGGGCTGCATCAGCGCATCCTCGGCCATGGCGCGAACCGAGAAGGTATCGTCGTCATTCGGGATGACGTTGAAATCGCCGGCAAGGATCGCGGGTCGCTCCTCGGCAAGCAGTTCGGCGGCGCGATCGTAGAGCCGCTCCATCCAGCGCAGCTTGTAGTCGAACTTTGGCCCGGGCTGCGGATTGCCGTTCGGCAGATAGAGCCCGCCGATGATCAGATCGCCGACCTCGGCCTCGATATAACGGCTGTGCGCATCCTCGGGATCACCGGCCAGCCCACGCTGGCGCTCGACCGGCTGCTGGCCCCTGGCAAGGATCGCGACGCCGTTGAAGCCCTTTTGCCCGTGCCACACCGCGCCATAGCCCGCCGCCTCGATCGCGGCGACCGGCAGCGTGTCATCGGAGCTCTTCAGCTCCTGCAGACACACGATGTCCGGCTGCTGCTCGGTAAGATACTCGACCAGGCGATCGATCCGCGCCTTGATGCCGTTGACGTTGTAGCTGACGATCTTCAACGGCTTGCGCTCAGATCGAGAAGCTGGTGCCGCAGCCGCAACCGGATGCCGCATTGGGGTTGGTCACCGCGAAATGCGCGCCGCCGAGATTGTCGATGAAATCCACCTGCGCGCCGCGGACAAGATCCAGGCTCACGGCGTCGACCACCAGCCGCACCCCGTCCACTTCCGCGACGCTGTCGTCGGCTTCCACGCCCTCGGCAAGACCGAAGCGATACTGGAAACCCGAACAACCGCCGCCTTCCACCGAAAGCCGGAGGATCGCAGGCTTGGCCTGCTTGGTGGCGATCGCCGCGACGCGCGCCGCAGCGGCGGGCGTCAAGGCGATGGCGGGCTGTTCGAGGGTGGTGGTCATGGGCGTCAGATAATGCGCCGGCGCCCGTCCGGCAATGCGGCGATCGCGCTCAGCGCGGACCGCCCACCGCGCCACCGCTCGTGGGCGCCTGCGCGACATATTCGCCGGACTGGATGAAGGGGATCGGGTTGATCGCGCGGCCGTCCAGGCGGACCTCGTAATGAAGGTGGGTGCCGGTCGATCGGCCGGTCGAGCCCATCAGCCCGATGATCTGGCCGCGACGCACGCGGGTATTGTCCGTCACCAGGATCTTGGACAGATGGCCGTAGCGCGTCTCCAGACCGCGGCCATGGTTGATCTCGACAAGGTTGCCATAGCCGCCCTGGCGGCCGGCATGCGCGACGATGCCGTCGGCCGTGGCATAGACCGGCGTACCCATCTGGCCGGGAATGTCGACGCCGGCATGCATCGCGGCGGTGCCGCGGAACGGATCCGAGCGCACGCCGAACATCGACGTGAACGTCACATGCTGCACCGGCTGCATCGACGGGATCGAGATGGTGCTCGATTCGATCGAATCCAGCTTCTTCCAGGTTTCGAACAGCGAGCGGAACTGCGCATCGGCATCGGCGCCGCTGGCGACCGCCGCATCCTCGTCGCTGACCGGCTCATAAGGCCCGCCCATCGCGACACTGACCTTGACGAAGCGGCTTGGCGCAAGTCCGAGATGGCGAATGCGGGCAGCGGCCTGGCGTACCCGCGCTTCGCCGACCTTCTGCGCCTGCACCGCGAGCGCGACCTGGCGCGCCTCCACCTTGCGCAGCGGCGCGATGATCTCGTCGGTGAGCGCGCTGGTCTGCTTCGGCGCAACAGCGAGATCGGCTTCGAGCACCGAGCGATCGGCCTTGCCGGATACGACCGCGTTCAGCACCGCCTGGCGCTGCTCGATCTTGGCGGCCTGCAGCTTGGCCGCTGCCTTCGCGGCGGCCACCTCGGCCCGCATGCGGGCGACCTCCGCGCGCATTGCTGCGACCTGCGCCTCGGGCGAGCCGGCAACCGGGGCGGTATAGGCGATCGCACCTGCCATTGCCTGCGACATGCCATAGCCGGAGAACAGGACGGTCAGCGTCGCCGCGCTGGCGAACAGCGCCTGTGAGCGACCGCCCACGCTGAAGCGCCGCAACTTGCCGCCTTCCTGCAGAATCACATCGCGGGTGGTGAAGAAGTCCCGGAACTTGCGTGCGAATTCGTCGTTCTTGCGTTCAGACGGTACAGCCATGAGTCCCCGGCGCATTCATGGAAGCGAACACGGAGCGACCCAGCGTTTCACTTCAGGATGATGCGGACGGATTGGGCAGCCCCTGACCTCGCCGTCCCGCTTGGGGACTCTTTTGGAGGATAATCAGCCGGCGGCAAGCGCTTGGTAGTAATCCCGCGTCAAACCGGCTGACTCGCGCGCCGAGTCGTTGAACGGCGGCTTAACGGCCCCCCGAAAATGGGTACGGACAAGATCCTGCCAAGTCGTTTCCGGCACGCAACGAGCGGCCTCGCAGGCCGACTCAAACCAGGTGGTGCCCGCTCGGACATGACGCACTTCGTCGTTGACAATGCGCGTCAAAATCCTGGCGGTGATCCGATCATCGACGGCCTCGAAGCGCTCTATCGTGGCCGGTGTCACGTCCAGCCCACGCGCCTCCAGCACCATTGGCACGATCGCCAGCCGGGCCTTGGCATCATGGGCCGTCTCCGTCGCCGCATCCCATAATCCGTCATGCGCCGGCAGCGCGCCATAGTGACTGCCCAGGCTGCGCAGCCGCCGGTCGAGCAGCGCGAAGTGCATTGCCTCGTCGGCGCCCACCCGCATCCAGTCGTCGGTGAAGCCGGTAGGGAACGCTGCGCCGAAACGGCCGACCAGATCGAAGGCGAGGTCGATCGCGACGAATTCGATATGCGCCAGCGCATGGATCAGCGCGATCCGTCCGCGCTCGGAACCGCCCCGCCCGCGCTTGGGCATGCGATTGGGCGGCAGCAGCTCGGGCGTGGCCGGACGTGCCGGGCGATCGGGCATCGCGACGTCGAAGCGAAAGTCGAGCCGCCCCAGCCGCCAGTCGCGCGCGGCGGCACGCGCCGCCATCACCTTGTCGGTCGGGTCGGCGGCGTCGAGCACCGCCCGCACCGCCTGCCCCACGCTGCGCCGCTCGCTCACCCGAGCGCCCTCGCCGCGTCCAGCACCGCGGCGGCGTGGCCAGGCACCTTCACCTTGCGCCAAGCGCGGACCAGCTTGGCCGAGGAATCGAACAGAAAGGTCGAACGCTCGATCCCCATATATTTCTTGCCGTACATCGACTTCTCGACCCACACGCCCAGCGCCTCCATCAACGCGCCGTCCTCGTCGGTGGCGAGCGGCACGGCGAGGTCGTACTTGGCGGTAAACTTCTGGTGCTTGGCGGGCGGATCCTTGGAGATGCCCAGCACCTGCACGCCGAGCGCGGTGAACTCGGGCATCAGCGCCGTGAAGTCCTGCGCCTCGCGGGTGCAGCCCGAGGTATCGTCCTTGGGATAGAAATAGAGGGCGAACGGCGCGCCCGCGCCCCATGCGGGCAGCGCCAGCGCGCTGCCATCCGCCGCAACCAGTTCGCTGGTGGGGAGCGCGTCGCCTTGCTCGATGCTCATTGCCTGGTCTCCATCAGTTGGGGGCCTGGATCGCGGCCCAGCATTGGCGCACCTCCTGCCGCGTCGCGTCGAGTGTCGCAACCACCGCTTCCCAATCGTTCAGGCCGAGCGCGCGGGCGATCAGCGCGCGGGTGCGCTCGCCCGGCGGCTGCGCATCGGGCGCGACGAGCCGCAGCGTCACCAGCAGCCGGGTAAGGAAATCATGTGCGCCGCGAAGCGCCGGCGGGACGATGCCCTGCGCCGCCAGCGCATCGATTGCCCGCCCCAGCTGCGGATCAAAGCCGGTGCGGTGGCAGAGCTGCTGGACGTGCACCGCGAACTCAAGATCGACCAGCCCGCCGTCGAGCAGCTTGGCATCCAGCGGCCCCGCCGGCGGCTTGTGCGCGGCCATGTCCGCCCGCATCTTGCGGGCATCGGCAAGGATGTCGCGCGCCGGCCGCGCGCCGTGCAGCACCTTGTCGATGATTGCCTGTACCTGCGCGCGCGCCGCAGCCGAGCCGAACACCGGCCGCGCCCGGGTGAGCGCCATGTGCTCCCAGGTCCAGGCGTCCTTCTCCTGATAGCCGGCGAAACCCTCCAGCGAGACGGACAGCGGCCCCTGGGTGCCGGACGGCCGCAGCCGGGTGTCGACTTCGTACAGCGGCCCCGCCGCGGTCGGCACCGACAGCGCCGCGGTCACCCGCTGCGCCAGCCGATTATAATAGGTCACCGCGCCAAGCGGCCGACGCCCGTCGGATTCCGCCGCATAATCGCCGGTGAACAGGTAGATCAGGTCCAGGTCCGAGGCATGGGTGAGCGCCCCGCCCCCCATCCGGCCGAGCGCGAGGATCACCAGTTCGCTGCCAGCGACCGTGCCGTGCTGCCCGGCAAATTCCTCGATCGCGGCGGCTGCCAGAACTTCGATGGCCGCCTCCGCCACCCGTGCATAGCCGGCGGAGACCGCCAATGGGTCGCTGACCCCGGCAACGATCTGCGCGCCGAGCGCAAACCGCTTCTCGTTGACGATGCGGCGGACATGTTCCAGCCGCCACTGATAGTCGGCACCGCGCTCGGCCGCCGCCATCGTCGCGACCAGATCGGGCACCGCGCCCACCGGCGCCAGCGCGCTCGCGTCGATCAGGCCGTCCAGCAGTTCCGCGCGACGGCCGAGCTGTTCGGCCAGCGTCGGCGCGTGGCTCAGGATGGCGCTGAGCAACCGGGTGAGCGCCGGCTGCGCTTCCAGCAGACGGAAGATGTTAACCGCGCTCGGCAGCCGCTTCAGCATGGCATCGAAGCGGGTGATCGCATGCTGCGGATCGGGTGCGCCGCCGAACCCCGCCATCAGCGTCGGCAGCACCGCCTCCAGCGCGCCCTGCGCCGCCGGGCTGCGCAACGCCGGATAGGTGGCGCCGCGCCAACCTTCCACGACGCGGCGGGCCAGGTCGGCATCGGGGAAGCCCGCCTGTGCCAGCCGCTCGCCCAGCAGGTCCGGATCGGTCGGCACGCCGCTGCCGCCGCCCTCGGCCAGCGCATCGTAGATGCGGCCCACCCGCTCGACATGCGGCTGGAGCAGCGCGATCAGCGCCGCGCCGTCCGCTACCCCGTGCAGCCGCGCGACATGATCGAGCGCGGCGGGATCGCTCGGCAGCGTGTGCGTCTGGCGATCGTCGATCATCTGCAGGCGATGCTCGATCGTGCGCAGCAACACATAGGCCTCGTCCAGCGCCGCCGCCTCGCCGGCATCGATCCGCCCGGCGGCAGCGAGCGCGGCAAGCGCGTCGCGGGTTGCGGGCACGCGCAGCGCGGTATCGCGGCCGCCATGGATCAGCTGGTGGATCTGCGCGAAGAACTCCACCTCGCGAATGCCGCCCCGCCCGCGCTTGAGGTCGTAGCCGGGCCCGAAGCGCTGCCCCTGGTGGTGATGGTCGCGGATCCGCCGGGAAATGTCCTGGATCTCGCGAATCGTCCCATAGTCGAGCGCGCGCCGCCATACGAACGGCCGGATCGCATCGAGAAAGCCCTGCCCCAATGCGATGTCGCCCGCCGCCGCCCGTGCACGGATGAAGGCGGCGCGTTCCCAGGGCAGCGCCTGGCTCTCGTAATAGCTGATCGCCGCCTCCGCCGGCAGCGCGATCGGCGTCACCTCGGGGGAGGGACGCAGCCGCAGATCCACGCGCAGCACATAGCCGTCGCCGTCCCGCTGCTGCAGGATTTCCAGCACCCGCCGGCCGATCCGCACCGCCGCCTCCTCGGGTACCTCGCGTGCCCGGCACGGCAGCGTCGCGGGATCGAAGATCAGGATGGGGTCGATGTCCGACGAATAGTTGAGCTCGCGGCTGCCCTGCTTGCCGAGCGCGATCGCCGCAAAGCCGCGCGGTTCCGCCTCCGGGGTGCGTTCACGGATGGCCGCCGTGATCGCGCGGTCGAGCGCGTCGTCGGCGAAGTCGCTCAGCAGCCGGGTGGTACGCCCGAAATCATAGACGCCCGATAGGTCGCCGATCGCTGCGATCAGCGCCAGCCGACGCCGCTGGAGGCGGAGCGCTCGCGGCTCCGCCAGGTCGGCCGCAGGCGCGCCGGCGACCGCGATCGGATCGGCCAGGGCAGCGGCGGGATCCTCGGCGATGTCGTGCTCACGCTGCAATGCCAGGGCGAGGAAGGGAGAATTTTCTGCGATCCGCCGGAGCGCGGAGGAGGATGCGGGATCGATCACGCCGACACCTGTCGTCCAAAAACCGTAAAGCTGCGATGAATTGCAGACATAGCAGGCAACGAATGGGTCACATGACCGTTTTGTGGCCGTGGTTCAGACGGCACCCTCCAAAGCTCAGGCGGCAAGCACGGCGACACCGTATCGCATCGAGGCGCCGCGCGCCTGCGATGGGATCGGGCGTGCGATTGCCGATGCCTACGCCCGCGACCTTGGTTTGCCGCAGGACATGGCGGTGCTCCTCGCCAAGCTGAACGACCGCGATCCGCGCTGCCACTGGTAGGCGTCACCGGCCCTGCATGTCGCGATGCGCGGGCGGCATGCGTACCGTCAACCCGTCCAGTGCCTCGGTAAGGATGATCTGGCAGGCCAGTCGGCTGGTGCGCACCGCGCCCATTGCCAGGTCGAGCATGTCCTCCTCATCGTCGCTCGCAGGCGGCAGGCGCTCGAAATCCTCGGACGCCACGATCACGTGACAGGTGGAGCAGGCCATCTGCCCCTCGCACGTGCCCTCCAGCGGCTGCCCCGCATTCTGCGCAACCTCCAGCAGCCGCGCGCCGGGCGGAGCCTGCACCTCCTGCGCCGCACCGTTACCCGCACCTTCGAACCGCACCCGGATCATGCGTTCACCCGCTGGGCGTCGGCGGCGGCGCAAAGTCGGTCGAGTGCGGTCATCAATTCCTCCTCGGTGGTCATCCGGCCGAAGCCGATACGAATACTGGAACGCGCCTGCACGTCCGAAAGCCCCAGCGCGTGCAGCACATGGCTGGGGCGGCCGGATCCGCTCGCACAGGCCGAGCCGGCGGAAAAGGCGATGTCGCGCAGGTCGGACATCAGCCGCGCGACGTCGAGGCCCTCGCGGTGGAGGTTGAGGTTGCCGTGGTAGCGCTGCGCCGAAGCGCCGTTGAGCTGCCAGCCATTCCTCCCCCTCCCGCTTGGCGAAGGGGCTAGAGGAGGGTGCGTAAGGGTAGCCGGCTGTTCCCGAGCCTCCCCGTCGCACCACCCCCCAATCCCGTCCGCAAGCGGGAGGGGGGATAGTTGGAGTCGCCTCGCCGCCAGTCCGAACAATCGCGCGACATGCGCTGCATCGTCTGCGGCCCGCATCGCGGCGACCTTCGCAGCTGCCCCGAAGCCGGCACAAAGCGCCGGCGAGAGCGTGCCCGACCGCCCCGGCGCCTCTTGCCCGCCGCCATGCAGCAGCGGCGCCAGCGTCACCCCGTCACGCACCCATAGCGCGCCGACGCCCTTGGGCCCGTGGATCTTGTGCGCGGAGATCGCCACCAGATCGCAGGTCGCGGGGATCGGCACCCGGCCATAGCCCTGCACCGCGTCGCACAGGAACAGCGCGCCCGCGGCATGGGCGAGGTCCGCCAGCGCCGCGATCGGCTGGATCACGCCGATCTCGTTGTTGACCAGCATCGCCGCGACCAGCCCGATGCCCGGCACGATTGCGGCCTTTGCGACCGCCAGATCGACCAGCCCGTCTGCACCGACCGGCAGCACGGTCACCGGCCGCCCGCTCGCGGCCGCCGTGTCCAGCACCGCGGCATGTTCGGTGGCAAGGGTGACGATGGGCCCGCCGGTGCCCTTGATCGCCCAGTTGAGCGCCTCCGTAGCCCCGCTGGTGAAGGCCACCCGCCCGCCCGCCGGCAGCAGCGCGGCGACCTGGCCGCGTGCCACTTCCACCGCTGCCTTGGCCGCGCGACCGGGCGCATGCGGGGAGTGCGGGTTGGCATGCTGCGCTTCGAGCCAGGGCAGCATCGCGGCGAGCGCCTGCGGGTCCAGCGGCGTGGTCGCCTGATAGTCGAGATAGATCATGCCGCCCGTGCCCGCGCCTCGGCAAAGGTCGCCCGCCACAATGCGGCGAAGCGGTCCACATCGCCCTCTGTGGTGCTCCGCCCGAAGCTGACCCGCACCACTTCGCGCAGCGCCGGTTCCGCCCATCCCATCGCGGTCAGCACATGGCTCGGCCGCATGCTGCCCGAGGAGCAGGCGCTTCCCGCCGAAACCGCGACGCCGGCAAGGTCGAACCGGATGAGCTGTGCCGCCGAGGATACGCCCGGCATCCGATAGGCGCCGATCAGCGGACTGCGCGGGCTCGCCGCGCCCACCGTTTCGCCGCCGGCCTCGACGATCGCCGCCTCCAGCCGCGTTCGCAGGCGCGCCATTTCGGCCAGATCCTCCGGCACCGCGATCGCCGCCGCATAGCCCAGTGCACCGGGCAAATTCTCCGTCCCGGGCCGATACCCCTTTTCCTGCCCCCCGGTCGGCAGCAGCACGCCCAGATCCCGCACGAGCAGTGCCCCTATCCCGGGCGGCCCGCCGCGCTTGTGGGCGGAAACGGCGACGAGATCGGCGTGACGCAATAGCTCCGCATCCGCACGCGCGGGCATCTGCGCGGCATCGACCAGCAGCAACCCGCCCGCGCCGTGCACCACCTCGGCAATAGCCGCGATCGGCTGGCGTACACCGGTTTCGCTATTGGCCCATTGCACGCAGACCAATGTTCGCCCCGCGCCGTCCAGGGCCGCCGCGAGCGCATCGCGCTGCACGATCCCCTCCGCCGTTACCGGCAGCACCTGCGCCCCCTCGCCCAGCCGCAGCACCGCGTCATGTTCCACCGCCGTGATCAGCCGCCGATCGACGACGCTGCGCGCAAAGGCGATGCCGAGTGATTCGCTCGCGCCGCTGGTCAGCAGCGTTTCGTACGCCCAGCCATACGCCGCCGCGATCCGCCGCCGCGCTTCCTCCAGCGCCGCGCGCGCCGCGCGCCCGTCGCCATGCGGCGAGGAGGGATTCGCCCAGTGCGCCATTCCCTCCACCACCGCCGCCATCGCTTCCGGCAGCATCGGCGTGGTCGCGGCATGATCCAGATAGAGTCGAGCGGCCAATGGCGTTCCAATTGCGTGAAGGGACTGGCTGCCTATATAGCGGCCAAGTTCCAGCGCTCCACCGCGCATCTCCCTATCGAACAGGATCCGCCTTGCCCGAAGTCATTTTCCCCGGACCCGAAGGCCGCCTCGAGGGCCGCTTCGCCCCCGCCCCGCGCCCGCGCGCACCGGTCGCGATGATCCTCCACCCGCATCCGAACGCGGGCGGCACGATGAACAATCGCATCGTCCAGGATCTCTACAAGACCTTCCAGCGCCGGGGCTTCGCGACGCTGCGCTTCAACTTCCGCGGCGTCGGCAAGAGCCAGGGCACCTTCGACAACGGCATCGGCGAACTGTCCGATGCGGCGAGCGCGCTCGACTGGGTGCAGAGCTTCCACCCCGAGGCCTCGTCCACCTGGGTCGCCGGCTTCGGCTTCGGCGCCTGGATCGGCATGCAGCTGCTGATGCGCCGCCCGGAAATCCGGGGCTTCATCTCGGTCGCGCCGCCGGCGAACATGTTCGATTTCACCTTCCTCGCCCCCTGCCCGAGCTCGGGCATCATCATCCAGGGCGAGCAGGACGAGGTGGTCACGCCCGGCGCGGTGCAGAAGCTGGTCGACAAGCTGCGCACCCAGAAGCACATCACCATCCACCACGACACCGTGCCCGGCGCGAACCATTTCTTCGAGCACGAAATGGACCAGCTGATGGGCTCGGTCGACCGCTATCTCGACATGCGGCTCGATCCCAACTGCCCGATCCGCTGAGGATCGGTTCGGCTCAGCGCGGCGCAAAGGTCGCGCTGAGCCAGCGATCGACGACAGCGGTAGCGGGATGGTCCGCTTCGCCAAGCTGGCGGTTCATCGCCACATGGCCGCGCAGACCGCGGCCCTCGAAACCCCGCAGCTCGACCTTCGATCCTTCCGCACGCAGCGCCGCAGCCAGAGCCTCGGACTGGCGCCTGCCGTCCTCGCGCTGCACATGGAGGATCAGGAACGAGAGCACGTTCGGGCCGGCGCTATGGGCGATCGGCGACAGCGCCCGCTGGCGCGCCGGATCGCCGCCGAACGCCTTGGCGTAGATCGGCCGCATCCAGCGCCCGGCCTGAGCCATCTGCGCGGGCACGTCATAGGCGGCCCCGTCCAGCAGCACCACGCCGCGCAACTGGTCGAGCATCAGGTCCCGCCCGTGCATGTAGCGCGGATCGGTGCCGACAAGGGCGGCGAGATGCGCGCCGGCGCTATGCCCCATCAGCACCATGCGGGCGGGATCGAAGCCGAGGTCGCCGGCGTGCGCCACCAGCCAGGCAAGCGCCGTCGCCACGTCCTGCGCCTGCTGCTCCACCGTGGCGCCGGGCACCAGCCGGTAGTTGATCGTCGCAAAGGCATAGCCCTGGCCGGTAAAATGCCGGATCTTGGCCGCCCCCGTCGCATTGTCCGTGCTGCCGTGCTGCCAGCCGCCGCCATGGACGAACACGATCAGCGGCGGGCGCGTTCGGCTCGCGACGGCGGGTGGATGATAATCGAGCGTCTGCTCGGGCAGCGCGCCATAGGCCAGGCCCCGCGTCTGCAAAACGGTGACCGGCGACGGCGACCCCATCTGCGGCTTGGCAAATACGGGCCCTCCGGCGAGGAACAGTCCGGCCACCACCAATACGATCGCACGCATTCTGGCTCTCCTGCGGTCCCGCACATCCTATCGCAGGGACAACGGAAGGGTCGACTCGAAAAAGGTCGCAACCTGTAACGACCCTCGAGGCTTCTTCTGCCGGAATGGGTTGGCGACCTACACCGTCCAGATCATCACGTTGCCGAGGATCACCAGCGCGCAGACCAGCATCAGCACGCCGCGCTGCCGGTCTCCCCGTCGCAACACCGTCACTCCGCCCCAGGCGAGCGCCAGCACCGCCAGCACGGCGATGCTCATCGCCAGCGGGTACAGCCCGGCGAGCCCGCTCAGGTCACCACCGCCCATATCGTCAGCCCCGTGGCCAGGCAGACGACGCCGCCTGCCGCCGCCGCCGCCAGGCGCGGTTCGCTGCGATAGGCGATGCGGAGCGCGAACCAGAGGAAGTGGCCCAGCGCGAGCGTGCCGATGCTAGCGGCGCGGGCGATGGCGCCGCCGATGGGGTTTCCAAGATCATTCCCTGTTCCCGAGCGTTCGCGCATAATCCTCCTGGTCCACGTTACCGCCCGAAACGAGTACCAGCGTTCCGGCTTCCGGCGAAATCCTGCCCGACAGCAGCGCGGCGATTCCCGCCGCACCGCCCGGCTCCACCACCAGCCGGAGCTTCGCGGCGGCCCAGCGCTGCGCGGCCCGGATGTCCGATTCGGTCACGGCGATCCCCGTCGCGCCGCGGCGGGAGAGCACGTCGAAGGTAAGCGAGGAAACGCGCTGGGTCTGCAAAGAATCGCATGCCGTCGGCGGCGGATTGTCCCTCACCGGCTCGATCCACCCCGCCTCGAGGCTGCGGCGCATGTCGTCCCACCCCTCCGGCTCCACCGGCACCACCGCCGCCTCGGGCAGCGCGAGCGCAATCCCGGCCGAGAGCCCGCCGCCGCCGCACGGCACCAGCACCCGCGCCGGGGCTTCCAGCCCTGCGTCCGCCATCTGCTTCGCCGCTTCGATCCCGGCGCTCCCCTGCCCCTCGATGATCCAGGGATCATCGAAGCTCGGCACCAGCGCCGCGCCGCGGGCGTGGGCGAGCTGTTCGGCGATCTTCTCGCGGCTTTCGGTGCGTCGGTCGTAGCGCACCACCTCGGCGCCCAGCGCCAGCGTCGCCTCCAGCTTCACCTTGGGCGCATCGGCCGGCATCACGATCACCGCCGGGATCCCCAGCCGCTTCGCCGCCCAGGCGACGCCCTGTGCATGGTTGCCCGACGAGAAGGCGACCACGCCCTTGTCGCGCACCGCCCCGTCCAATGCGGTCAGCCGGTGCCATGCACCGCGGATCTTGAACGCCCCGACCGGTTGCAGGCTTTCGGCCTTGAACGCGACGGGCACGCCCCGCACTTCCTGAAGGATCAACGGGGTCGGCGGCAGGATCGCCGCGACCTTTGCCGCCGCGTCACGGACCCCCGCCCGGGTCGGCTGTCGCAAAATCGTCACAAAAAGCCCTCGCGGTATAAAAACGGACCCTCGAATCACTTTACACGGGGGTCCGACGCGCATATGTGCGCTCCTCCGCTGCCCCATGGGACTTCCAACCGCAAGGCAGCTTTTCGTCAATGTTTGCCACACGGCATTTGGAGGTCCCTTGAGTTGCACAAGCATCATCGCGCGCTGGGGTTAGCGACCACCCAAACCGGCACCACCCGTGCTGCCGGCATCGCTAAGCTTCGTCCGGTCCAGCCGGTAACGCTCGTCCGCCCGCACGCCGCATCGCGTGCCGCCCGGTTCTTCGCCGAGAAGTTCCCGGGCCGCTCGATGTATGCCGTGAAGGCCAATCCCTCGCCGGATCTCATCAAGATCCTGTGGGAAAGCGGGATCACGCATTTCGACGTCGCATCGATCGCCGAGGTTCGCCTCGTCGCCGGTGTCGCGCCGGAAGCCACCCTGTGCTTCATGCACCCGGTCAAGGCTGAGGAAGCCATTGCCGAGGCGTATTTCGAGTACGGTGTTCGCGTCTTCAGCCTGGACAGCATGGAAGAGCTGGACAAGATCGTGCGCGCCACCAAGGGCGCCACCGATCTCACGCTGTGCGTACGCCTCCGCGTCTCGTCGGATCACTCGAAGCTCAGCCTCGCGTCGAAGTTCGGCGTCGGGCCGGGCGAGAGCAAGGACCTGCTGATCGCGGTTCGCCAGGTGGCCGATGCCCTGGGCATCTGCTTCCATGTCGGCAGCCAGGCGATGTCGCCGGAAGCCTATGCCAATGCGATGGAGCGTGCGCGCATCGCCATCGTCGAGGCGGGCGTCACGGTCGATGTCGTCGATGTCGGCGGCGGGTTCCCGTCCAGCTATCCCGGCATGGAGCCGCCGCCGCTCGAGCGCTATTTCGCGACGATCCACCGCGCCTTCGAAAGCCTGCCGATTTCCTATTCGGCAGAGCTGTGGGCCGAGCCGGGCCGTGCGCTGTGCGCCGAATACAGCTCGCTGATCGTGCGCGTCGAGCGTCGTCGCGGCGATGAGCTGTATATCAACGACGGCGCGTACGGCGCGCTGTTCGATGCGGCGCATATCGGCTGGCGCTTCCCGGTCCGCCTCCTCCGCGAGCCGGATTCGAACGCCAAGGACATGGGCTTCAGCTTCTACGGCCCCACCTGCGACGACATGGATCGCATGGCGGGCCCGTTCGAGCTGCCGGCCGACATCCAGGCAGGCGACTATATCGAGATCGGCATGCTCGGCGCCTATGGTGCGGCGATGCGCACCGGCTTCAACGGCTTCACCGCCGGCGACACGGTGATCGTCGACGACGAGCCGATGGTCTCGCTCTACACCGGCGAAGACGAGGCGGCTGCGATCCCCTCGAACGTCGTCAAGCTGTAACGCTGCCCTCGTAGCGATTGCACGCCCCTCCCGCTTGCGGGAGGGGCTGGGGGTGGGCCCCCGCCCTCCGCATGCCGCATCGTCGGTGGCGAGCGGGCGCCCACCCCCCGGCCCCCTCCCGCACGCGGGAGGGGGAGCAAGAACGGGTTTCCGCGTCCCCTTTGAATGACGGCGGCCATGTGAAAATGGGAGTTCCCATGACCGACAGCCTCACCAAGACCGCGGCGGCCAACGCCCCGATCAACGACACCCGCAAGGCCGAACTGCTTTCGAAGCAGGTCAAGCACATCGACATCAAGAGCTTCGACGCGCGCCCGATCGTCGACGCGATGAGCGACATGAGCTTCACCAGCCGCGACCTCGGCCGCGCGACCAAGATCTACAACGACATGCTGGCGGACAAGGACTGCACGGTCTGCCTGGTGATCGCGGGCTCGACCTCGGCCGGCGGCTGCATGGACCTCTATGCCGATCTGGTGCGCAACAACATGGTCGACGTGATCGTCGCCACCGGCGCGACCATCGTCGACATGGATTTCTTCGAGGGCCTGGGCCACAAGCACTATCAGGCGCTCGAGATCCCCGACGACGACACGCTGCGCTCGCTCTACATCGACCGCATCTACGACACGTACATCGACGAGGAGCAGCTCCAGGACTGCGACTTCACGATCAACAAGATCGCGAACGAGCTGGAGCCGCGCGCCTATTCGAGCCGCGCCTTCATCCGCGAGATGGGCAAGTATCTCTCGGAACACGGCAAGAAGGAAAACAGCCTCGTCAAGCTCGCCTATGAGCATGACGTGCCGATCTTCTGCCCGGCGTTCGTCGACAGCTCGGCCGGCTTCGGCCTCGTCAAGCACCAGGTCGACCAGATGAAGGCCGGCAAGCCGTACCTCATGATCGACGCGGTGGCGGACTTCCGCGAGCTGACCGAGATCAAGATCCAGGCGGGCACCACCGGCCTGCTGATGATCGGCGGCGGCGTGCCGAAGAATTTCATCCAGGACACCGTCGTCTGCGCCGAGATCCTCGGACATGAGGACGTGGAAGTGCACAAGTACGCGGTGCAGATCACCGTCGCCGACGTGCGCGACGGCGCCTGCTCGTCCTCGACGCTGCAGGAAGCCGCCAGCTGGGGCAAGGTGAACACCGGCATCGAGCAGATGGTGTTCGCGGAAGCCGGTTCGGTGATGCCGCTGCTGGCCTCGGACGCGTACCACCGCGGCTACTGGAAGGATCGCGCCAAGCGCGGCTGGGCGAAGCTGTTCGCCTGAGCCTTTCGGGACCGACAAACGAAACGGCCGGGGAGCGATCCCCGGCCGTTTTGCTGTCAGCGGTGGAGGAGCGCGACACCGCGGTCGCACTCCTTAGCCCCTCCCCTTCAGGGGAGGGGTTGGGGTGGGGCTGTGTCTCGCAGAGACCGACAAACGTTCTGGAATCCCTCCACCCCAACCCCTCCTCCCAGGAGGAGGGGCTTAAGACGCGTCCACCGCCTCCCGCGCCGCCTTGGCCATCGCGGTCAGCTGCGCCAGCGTCTCCTCGAACCGCCCCTCGCGCTCGGCGTCGCGGAGGAACTTCACGCGCTCGACCAGCACCTCCTTCGGCGTGGGCGATTGGCCGAACAGCGCCATCACCTCGTCGGCGAAGTCGTCGAGCGGCTGATAGCCCGGGCGCTGGCTCTGCCCCGGCGTCAGCTCGGTCTGCACCGCCGGCGGCGCCAGCTCGATCACCTCGACCTTGTCCGCCAGCACCGCGCGCAGCGACACGGTGTAGCTGTGCATCGCCGCCTTGGTGGCGTTGTAGGTCGGCGTGGTCACCAGCGGCACGAAGGCCAGCCCCGAGGTCACGTTGACGATCGCCGAATCGGGCGTCGCCGCGAGATGCTCGACCAGCGCGTCGATCAGCCGGATCGGGCCGAGCAGGTTGGTGGTGATCGTCGCCTCGGCGTCCGCCAGATCGCGCTTGGTGTCCAGCGCCTCGAATCGCATGATTCCGGCATTGTTGATCACCACGTTGAGCCCCGGATGCGCCGCGAGCAGCCGTTCGGCGAAGTCCGCCACGCCGTCGGCGCTTTCCACGTCGAGCGTCAGCGCATGCAGGTTCGCGCGTCCTTCGCACGCCGCCTCGAGTGCCTCGCGCCGTCGCCCCGCGACGATCACGGTGTTCCCCGCATCGTGAAAGCGGTGCGCGAGCGCCTCGCCGATACCCGAGCCGCCGCCGGTGATCAGGATGGTGTTGCCGCTGGTCTTCATCGAACGCTCCAATGCTGATTGCTGCCGGTGATGTACGCCGCTAGGCTCCGAACGAAAGAAGGCACCCAAAAGATTTATAAGCACCCGAAAGAGAGTGACTCGATGCCCGCCCCCGCCGCCGCACCCCATGGCGACCATGCCGATCTCGACCCGCGCGTCGAGGCATTGGTGACCGAGGTGATCGGCCGCGTCGCCGACAAATGGACGATGCTGATCCTGGAAACGCTGATCGAGCAGGGCGAGCTGCGCTTCACCCAGATCGGCAAGGCGGTGCCGGGCATCAGCCAAAAGATGCTCACCCAGACGCTGCGCCAGATGGAACGCGACGGGCTGGTGCTCCGCACCATCCATCCGGTGATCCCGCCGCGCGTCGAGTATCGCCTCACCGACCTGGGCGGCACGCTGGCCGAGGCGTTCTGCGGCGTCTGGCTCTGGGCGGCAGCCAATCTCGAGCGGATCGAGGCATCGCGCGCGGCGTTCGACCAGCGCGTTGCCAAGCGTTGATCCTACGCGCCGACAGTGAGGCACAGAGCGAGGATCAGGGCTGCTGCTCCAGCCGGGCTACCATTCGCCGCACCGCGTCGATCTGGAAGCCGTGGCGCAGCTGAAAGCCGAACGGCTCGCTATAGCCCCACCAGTCCCAGCAGCCGAGCGGATTGCCGTCGGCGATCGTCGTCTTGTCGACCTGCGGATAGAGGACAATGATCCGGTTGCTGTCTGCCCAGCGATTATAGCCGACGCGCGCATAGATGATGTCGCTGCCCAGGGTGTCGGCGCTCTGCAGGCAACCATGGAAAACCACGTGCACCGCGCAGGCGGCGCCACGCTCCCGGCACGCCGCGGGCACGAAGACGAAGCCCGTCTCCGCCAGCATTGCCGGGCGGCCGCGATACAGCCGCTGGTCGAACGCGATCGGCGCGGCGGACAGCACCGCCGGCGGGCGCGCCTTCAGCCCGTAAATATGGTTCAGGATGGCGTGCGGCTGGTCATAGGGCGCGCCTTCGAAGAAACAGGAAACGACGAAGCTTGGATTGGTCTCGCCGCATTGGCTGCCGACGATCGTGGGGGAGACGAAGGCATGGCTCGCCGGCACCTCGTCGACATAACGCAGCGCCGACGGCGGCACGCTGGCCAGCGCATAGAATTGCCGCACGGACTGCATCACCGCCGGCACGACCACCGAGTCCTTGGTGCCGCTGAACAGGTAGACGCGCTGCCTGGCGATGTTGGCAACCGGATCGATGACTCGATCGCGCGCGAACCCGGTTGCCGCTTCCCAGCTCCGCGCCGCCGACCAGGCGCGATCCATGCAGAACGGCTTGGCCCCGGCGGCGCGAAACACCGCACCGCAATTGTACAGCCCGCCGGCGACGATCCCGACGCCCATCACCTCGCTGGACCACGCGACGGAATATTGCACCGCCATGAAGCCGCCCGAGGAAAGTCCCGAGACGGAGACCTTGGTCCGATCCGCGCCGAGCGCGGGAAGTTCCTGGGCTGTGACAATGGCCGGGCGGCACAGCGCAAGTACCAGCAGCATCAGAAAAAACGCGCGCATCTCCACCCCCTGGTGACCAAGATGATCCGCGCCGCGACGGCTGCGTGCCGTCATCAAGCGCGCGTGCGCCCTTGCCCTGCTTCTACCATGAAGTGCTGCAGCTGCGAAGTGCAAAGCGTTGATCACGGGGCTTGGGTCGGCGCGCAAAGCTCGGTACGCCGCCGGCCGACCTGCGATCAAAACAGGAGTATCCAATGCTGCGCGCGTTGACGTCGCTGGCGCTTGCCGCCGCCACGCTGCCCGCCCTTGCACGGACCGCCGATCTTCCAGATGGCGGCGAGGCGCCGGCCCCGGTCATCGTCTATAGCTATGGCGCGGATCGCAACCAGCGCGCCGAACTGCGCGTGCCCCAGGGCACCGGCCCCTTCCCGGTGGCGGTGCTGCTCCATGGCGGCTGCTGGGATGCGAAAGGCGGCGATCTGCGCGACACCGCTCCGCTCGCGGCGGCGCTGACAGCGCGCGGCATCGCCACCTGGAACATCGAGTATCGGCGGCTCGGCAATGCTGGCGGCGGCTATCCCGGCACCTTCGAGGACGTTGCCGCCGCCACCGACTTCCTGACCGGGCTGGCCGCCGCGCCCGGCATGGCGCTGGACCTGTCCCGCGTGGCGGTGATCGGCCATGATTCGGGCGCGCATCTGGCGCTCTGGCTCGCCGCCCGACCGAAACTGCACGATCCGATCGCCGGCGCGATGACGGTAAAACCGATCACGGTCGTCGCAATCGACGGGGTGGGCTCGCTCATATCCTGGGCAGATCGCGACGCGGCGCTCTGCGGAAGGTCGGTCATCGCGCCGTTCATGGGCGGGTCGCCGCGGGAAAGGGCCGATGCCTATGCGCTGGCCAGCCCGGAGGTCCAGCTGCCGCTCGGCGTCCACCAGATCCTCATCCAGGGCACCTGGCTGGCGATGGACAGCTATGCCCGGTCCGCGCTCGCCTCGGGCGATACGGTGATCAAGCTTGCACCCGGCGGCGCCGATCACGGCAACCTGATCCGCCCGCAGACACCCCAGGGCAAGCAGGTCGCGGATTTCATCGCCGCGCAAGCATTTTAGCCTGCAGAGCTCCCATTATTGCGATACGTTCTCAATAATATTGCAAATGTTTTGCAATAGCTACCCTGCTGCCCCCAGCAGATCGTGCCGACGCAGCGCGTGGCGGAGCTGGTCATAGGTAAGCCCCAGCGCCTCGGCCGTGGCGCGCTGGTTGAAGCGATGTTCCGCCAGCGCCTGCGAGAGCAGCTGCTTCTCGAAGCGCGACACCCGCGTCTTGAAGTCTCCGCCCAGCTCGGCGACGTCGGCGGTCGCTGCCGCGGGAGCAGGCGCTGGGACAGCCGCTGTTTCGGCGGGCTTCTCGATCGGGCTCATCGACGAGGCCATCGGCCGCGGGCGGTAGGGCGAGGCGAAGGGGTCGATCTCGATCCGGTCTATCGGCCCGCCCTGCTCCCAGCGATAGACCGCCCGCTCCACCACGTTGCGCAGTTCGCGGACATTGCCGGGCCAGTCATAGGAGAGCAGTGCGTCCAGCGCGTGCGGCCCCCAGCCCGGCCAGTCCTGCCAGCCGAGCTCGGATGCCATGCGTCTCCCGTAAAAGTCCGCCAACACTTCGACATCGCCGCCGCGGTGGCGGAGCGGCGGCAAGGTCACCACCTCGAAGCTCAGCCGGTCGAGCAGGTCGGCGCGGAAGGTGCCCCGCTCCACCCGATGCGGCAGATGCTCGTTGGTCGCCGCGACGATGCGTACGTCCACGCGCACCGCGCGCGACGAGCCGATCCGCGTGATCTCTCCATATTCCACGGCGCGCAGCAGCCGCTCCTGCGCGCCCATCGAGAGTGTTCCCAATTCGTCGAGGAACAACGTGCCGCCATCGGCTTCCTCGAACCGGCCGGTCCGCGCCTTGGTGGCGCCGGTGAAGGCGCCCGCCTCATGGCCGAACAGCTCCGCCTCGATCAGCGTTTCGGGCAGCGCGGCGCAGTTCATCGTCACCAGGGGCTGGTCCCAGCGCGGGCTGAGGCGATGGAGGCGTTCGGCGACCAGCTCCTTGCCGGTGCCGCGCTCCCCGATCACCAGCACCGGCCGGTCCAGCGCCGCCGCCCGGCTGGCGCGTTCCAGCGCGTCGAGAAAGGCCGAGGATTGGCCGATGACCTGGGTAGTGCGCTCCATTCCCCAAGCTTGGCGAATTTTCCCAACTCTTAGCAAGAGGCATTTTGCGAACTACAATTGTAATCAAACGGGAAGTGACGGTTTTCCGCCATTTTCGAAAACTGGCACGCCTTCTGCAAAGATGGAGGCAAGCCCGATGACGGGCATCCACTTCAACCTACCAAGGTTCAGGAACACGATCATGACCAACCAGATCCACACCCTCCGCAACGCCTTCATCGCGGTTTCCTTCGCCTTCCTCGCCAGCGTGGTTCTCACGGCAGGTGCGGTGGCCCCGGCAATCGCCTGAGGCAGGCACACGAGGTCTGCCCGGCACGACGTTCCCTCGCCGTGCCGGGGCCGCCGGAAGGGCCCCCATCCCTTCCGGCGGCACCCCCAAAGAATATACGAAGGAGCGCAATATCATGGGTATCTTCTCGCGAACCCGCGACATCATCGCCGCCAACGTCACCGATCTGCTCGACAAGGCGGAAGATCCGGCGAAGATGATCCGCATGATCATCCTCGAGATGGAGGAAACGCTGGTCGAGGTTCGCGCCGGTGCAGCTCGCACCATCGCCGATCAGAAGGAAATGCGTCGCCACATCGCCAAGCTCGAGAAGCTCCAGGAGAGCTGGACCGAGAAGGCCGAGCTGGCCCTGTCGAAGGACCGCGAGGACCTCGCCAAGGCGGCGCTGATCGAACGCCAGAAGGCCGCCGACATGTGCGACCAGCTGCAGCAGGAGATCGCCGTGCTCGACGAGACGCTCCGCGCCTCGGAAGAGGACATCAACAAGCTGCAGAACAAGCTGCGCGAAGCGCGCACCCGGCAGAACTCGATCGTCGCCCGCCTGGAAAGCGCGAACAACCGCGCCCGCTTGCGGGAAATGACCAACGGGTCGAAGATGCAGGACGCCTTCTCGCGCTTCGACATCCTGGAACGCCGCGTCGATCTGGCCGAAGGCCGCGCCGATGCGATGGGCCTGGGCGGCAACCCGAAGACGCTCGAAGAGGAAATCGCCGAACTCCGCTCGTCGGAAAAGGTCGATGCCGAACTCGAAGCGCTGAAGGCTCGACTCAACAAGGGAGCCTGATCGCGTGAACGACTTCCTCATCCCGGTCTTCGTCTGCGCCATCCTCTTCCTCGGACTGCCCTGGATCGTCTTCCACTATGTGACCAAGTGGAAGCAGGCCGGGACCATCACCCGGGAAGACGAGAACCTGCTCGACGACCTCTACCGCACGGCGCGCATGCTCGAAGACCGGCTGATGACGGTCGAACGCATCATCGCCGCCGACAACCCCGACTACCGCCCGCTCTCGGCCCAGCGCCCCGAGCAGGTGCCGTACGATCCTTCACGGAGGAACTGAGATGTCCGCTCGCACCAAATTCTATCTCGACAGGCAGAACCGCAAGTTCATGGGCGTCTGCGCCGGCCTGGCGGATTACACCGGGATCGACGTGACCTGGGTGCGAGTGGCCACCGTGCTGCTCACCGTCGCCACCGGCTGGGTAGCCTTGGGGTATTTCGTGATCGCCTGGATCGCGAACCCCAAGCCGGTGGGGCTCTATGACACGCCGGAGGATGAACGCTTCTGGCAGGGCGTCCGCTCGAGCCCCAAGCGCTCCACCGCCGAGGTCCGCTCGAAGTTCCGCGACATCGATCGCCGCCTCGCCGACATCGAGCTGTTCTACACGAGCCGCAATACCCGGCTCGCCGACGAGATCGACAGCCTGCGCTGAGGCGCAGGCGGTCAACAGGGAGGCAAGGCAATGAACTGGGGTGGTCCCGCATTCGTGATCGCACTGGTGGCGATCTCCACCGTCGGGTGGCTGGTCAACAACTGGATCCGTGCCCGGCACGGCTATTCGGTCAGCGACGACTGGGGCAAGAATATTCACAAGAGCGATGCCGAGGCGGCCCGCAAGATCGACCTGCTCGCAGCCGACAACGAACGGCTCGCAGGCCAGATCAGCCGGCTGGAAGACCGGATCGCCGTGCTCGAACGGATCGCCACCGATCCCGCCGAGCGCACCGCCCGCGCCATCGACGCGCTGCGCTGAGGAGACGACCGATGATTGAAGCGCATCTCGCCCCGTTCCTGCCCTGGATCATCCTTTCGGGGATTTCGCTGGGGTTCTTCGGGATCGCCGCGGGGATCCTCAGCCACTGGCTCCGCATCAAGCATGGCTATCCGCTGGAAAATGCCTGGGGGAAGTCGGTCTATCCGCAGCGGAACGACGAGACGGTCGAGCGGGTCAAGCTGCTCAGCCAGGAGAACGCCCAGCTGCGCGCCGAGCTCGGCGCGGTGAAGGACCGGCTCGCCAATGTCGAGCGCATCGTGACCGACGGCGCGCACCAGCTCGATCGCGAGATCGATGCGCTCCGCGGCCGCTCGAACTGAAAGGAACTGTCGCAATGGAACCCGGTCTCCTCATCCCCATCCTCGGCATCAGCTGCGGCCTCGTGGCGATTGTCGGCGGCGTCTTCTTCCGCCCGCTGTTCAAGCTCTGGGAACGTCGCATGGAAATCGACGCGCAGAGGACCGCCGAGAAGGCCGCGCAATATGCTGCCCAGACCGAAAGGCTGGAGCAGCGGGTCCAGGTGCTCGAGCGGATCATCACCGATCGCGGCATGGGTCTGGCCGACGAGATCGAGAAGCTGCGCGATGCGCCGCTGAACTGAAGAAACCTTTCCACCCTCTTCAACGCAAGGAAATTTCGATGATCATCATGCTCGCAGTGCTTGCCGCACTGTGCGGGGGAGCTATTGCCCTCGCCGAAAGCCGCGATCGCCCCCGCCGCCGCGCTCTGCGCCCCGCCCAGGCATCGCCGGCAGGGAACTGAGGCGCCGCGTGCGCCGACTAGGGGAGTAAGGTGCAATGAACCCGTTCGAAATGGTCGTGGCCATCATCGTCGTGATCACGATCGGCAAGGTTCTCCAGGCGCGCTACGGCGGCGTGAAGAGCCGCGACGGCAGGCTGGAGGGGCTGGCAAGCCGCGATCCGGCGGAGAAGTTCGAGGCCGACCGCCTCCGCGACGAGATCCACGCCCTCAAGGAACGCGTCCAGGTGCTGGAGCGCGTGATCACCGACAACGAAACCAGCCTGCGGCTCGATCACGAGATCGAGAAGCTGCGCGACAAGAACCGGATCTGAGCCATGTTTCTGGGAACAAACGCCATGACCAGCGACCCGCAACTCGTCATCACCCTCGCCGTCTCGGGCCTGGCCGGCCTGGGCATGGTCACCGCCGCGGCGCTGTCCGGCTGGCGCGGCTGGCTGGCGCTGAAGCACCGCGAGCTCGCGGAACTCCGCCGCCCGGAGCCCGCCGCCACCATGCCAAGCCCCGCCTCGCGGATCGAGCTGGCCGACCTGAAGGAACGCATCCGCAAGCTGGAAGCGATCGCCGCCGGAGTCGATCTGTGAGCGCGACCACGCAGCCGGACGCGGGCGCCAGCCGCCCCGCCCCGGCGCCGGACCGGACCCCCCGCCCTCGGCTCGGCCTGCGCTACGACGCGCCGACGACCAAGTAAGCACGAGGCTGGAAAAGCGCGCCGGCTCAGGCTAGCGCCGTCCCATGACCAGCCTCGCCGATCTCCAGGAAGAATACGGGTTTCTCGATGCCGACGATCGCTATCGTTTGCTGATCGAACTCGGCAAGTCGCTGGAACCGATGCCCGGCCCGCTCAAGACCGATGCGACGCTGGTACGCGGTTGCTCGGCTTCGGTGTGGGTGTACCCGACGCGACCTGAGGATGGGCGACTGCACTTCCTCGCGGATTCGAACGCCGCGATTACCAAGGGCATCATCGCGCTGGTGCTGCTGACCGTGCAGGACCGCACGCCGGCCGAGATCCTGGCGACCGACATCGAGGGGGGGCTCGCCCCGTTCGACCTGAAGAACCAGCTCAGCTCGAACCGGACCCAGGGCATCCCCAACATGATCGCCCTGATCCGCGAGACGGCGGGGCGCTACGCCTAAGCCCCCTCTCCCTGCCGGGGGAGAGCGCAGGCCGTTCTCTTCAGCACGCTGCATCGTCATCCCCGCGAAGGCGGGGATCCATTGCCGCTGGAAGCGCGCCTCTTTCCCCAAGCGCAAAGGCGAATGGATTTCCGCCTTCGCGGGGATGACGATGGGAGATTGGAGAGGGCGCCGCCGTGGGCGGGGCTCAGGAAAGCCCCAGTTCGCGGCCAACCTCTTCCAGATCCGCGCCCTTCTTCACGATCAGCCATTCGCGTGCCTGCGCGCCGTTGACCACGGTCACCGCGCCGCCGGGGCATACGCCGAGGCATTTGGTCTCGACGACGCCGACCTCGGCCTTGCGCCCCTTGCCGAGCCCGAACTCCTTGCGCAGCGCCTTGGCGAGCGACGTCTTGCCCTTGGGCCCGAACCCGCCGCCGAGCTTCTTCGAGCATTTTCCGCAGACCAGCACCGCATTGCCCCAGTTGGAGGCGACCAATTGCGTCATTGCGGCTTCCACTGGCGCCGGTCCTCGGCGGTCTTGAGCACGTCATACGCCGCCTGGATCGCCTGGAACTGTTTGGCGGCCGCGGCGTCGTTCGGGCGCACGTCCGGGTGATATTCCTTGGCAAGCCGGCGCCAGGCGCCGCGCACCGCATCGAAGCTGGCGTCCACTTCCAGCTCCAGCACTTCCAGCGCCTTCATCTCGTCGCGCGAGCGGCTGCCGTCGCCCGGCCCTGCCCAGCTGTTGGTCGCCGAATGCGCATAGCCATTGGCGGTGCGCCGCTCGTTCGCCTCGCGCTGCGCCGCCTCTTCGGCGGTGAGACCGGCGAAATAGTCCCAATTGCGGTTATACTCGGCGGCATGTTCCTCGCAGAAATACCAGCGCTCGGGATTGTTGGGGGACTTGGGCGCCGGCCGGTCGCCCGGTTTCTCGCACCCGTCGCGGTCGCACAGCCGCACGCGCGCGGCCTCGCGCTCCGAGCCATACTCGCGCCAGCGGGGAAAGCCCCAGTCCATCGATCGCGTGTGTCGCGCCATAGCCCGCCCAAATAGGCATGCGGCAGGGCAAAGGCCAGAGCCCGCCGCACCGCAGCACCTTCTAAAACCGAATGCCAGAGGGTCTGTAAGCCGGGTTCTGTCCACCCCCTTGCGGAGGATAGGCGACCATTCCTCTACGCGACGGATCGCTCCGCCGCTCCAGCAACCAACCCGAACGACGCGCCGGAACGAGGCGCATGTGCCGTCCCTATTCGGTCTTGCTCCCGGTGGGGTTTACCAAGCCGCTTCCGTTGCCGGTCGCGCGGTGCGCTCTTGCCGCACCCTTTCACCCTTGCCCTTACCCCGGCGAACCGGGGCAGTGGGCGGTCTGCTCTCTGTGGCACTTTCCCTGGGGTCACCCCCGGCGGGCATTACCCGCCACCGTCGTTCCGTGGAGCCCGGACTTTCCTCCCCCTGCTTTGCAGCAGGCGGCGGCCGCCCGACCCTCTGGCGAGGTCCGCTCTAGCGGCTTCGCGCCGCTGCGCAAGCGGTTCAGCGCTGCGCGGGAGCAGGGGCGTTCGGCGAAGGCATCGGGTCGCCGGTGGTCACCGTCACCGACTCGATGCCGGGCGCGGGCGCCGCAGCTTGCGGCGACGCCTCGGCACGCGAAGCGGAAGCCTGTTCCGAAGTGGCGGTTTCCCGCACGGCCAACTGCGCGGCCGAATCCTGTGCATCGGGGCGCGCGTCCTGCGCCTGCTTGGCGGCGTCCTGGTCCTTGGCCCGGTCCTTCGCCTTGTCGGCTTCCTGCGCGCGCTGTTCCTCGGGCGGCTCGCTCGGCTCGACCTTTGTCGGTGCCATGGCGGTACCCCAGGCCTGCACTTCGATCCGCCACTGCGTGCTGGTCGTGCCTCCGGCGAGCGCGGCGCGACGATAGTCGGATGCGACGCTCACCACCTTGTCCGCACCGGCGACGCGCGCCACGCGGTGAAGCTCGGCCGTCGCCTCGGCGGCGGTGGGGGCGTTGACGATGCCGATGCCCGGCCCCTTGTCGTCGCCACGAACCAATCCCGTCAGGCGGACATGCACCGGGCCCATCGGTGCCATTGCAGCGCGAATCGACATGCTCACCGTCAGTACCTCCGGCGCGCACCTCACCAGATTCCGCTTATCATTCCGTAACCAATCATGGTTAGCGGAGAGCGATTCGGCTCAGTCGTCGCCCTGCGGGCGGGGCAGCAGCAGCGCGAGCAGGATGCAGCGGCACTCCATGTCGATCTCGCCGTCGATCATCTCCGGGCGGAACCGTCGCTGGAACGCGGTCACCGCCGCCACCGGATCGGTCACGTCATAGCCGAACCGCTCGAGCGCGAGCATGAAGCCGCCATCGGGCCAGCCGGGATCGACCAGGTTGCGCGTCGGCCGGGGCAACGCCAACCGGAGGCGGGCCAGCGCATGCCAGTTGAACAATTCGCCGGGATCCTGCTTGCGCGCCGGCGCCACGTCGGAATGGCCGACCACGTTGCCGCGGGTGATGCCGTGGCGCTCCTTGACGTCCGCAACCAGCGGGATCAGCGATCCCATCTGTTCCGGGGTGAACGGCCGGTAGCCGAACTCGTGGCCCGGATTGACGATCTCGATGCCCACGGACGCCGAGTTGACGTCCTCGATGCCGCGCCAGTGCGCCCGCCCGGCATGCCAGGCGCGTTTGCCTTCGTCGACCAGCCGGAAGATGCGGCCATCCTCCTCGATCAGATAATGCGCCGAGACCTGCGCTTCCGGGTCACGCAACCGGGCCAGCGCAGCCTCGCCGCTCTCCATGCCCGTGTAATGCAGCACGATCATCGAGACGGGGGACAGACGTTCGCCGAAATTGGGCGATGGCGCGTCGTGTATTTCCAGGCCGCTGGTCATGGGTTCTTCTACTGCGCGCATCGGCGCTGGCAATCCGCTGCTTATGCGGACGCGGCCAGCGGGGCATGATCCGGATCGGCGGCGCGGTAGAAGCCGCGGAACGTCTCGCTGGGGGTGAAATGCTCGGTCAGCCCGATCACCGTCTCGCCCGCGCCCAGCACCAGCAGCCCGCCCGGCTGGATCGCGCTCGCCAGTCGGTCGAACACCTGGCGACGGAGCGGGGGCGAGAAGTAGAGCATCACATTGCGGCACAGGATGATGTCGAACTTGCCCGGCGGCGGCGCATCGGCGGTGAGGTTCTGCTGGCGGAACTGGATGCGGCGCACCAGCTCCTGGCGCGCGACCCAGTCGCCCCCCTCGGTATCGAACCACTCGACCATCCGGCGCACCGGCAGCCCGCGCTGGATCTCGAACTGCGAATAGCGGCCGGCCCGGGCGCGGGCGAGCGCGGCGGCGGAAACGTCGGTCGCCACGATCTCCGGCGGCATCGGGAAGGCCGCCGACTTCTCGGCAAACAGCATCGCCAGCGACAGCGGCTCCTGCCCGGTCGAACAGCCGGCGGACCAGATGCGCAGGCGGCGGCTGCCCGCCTCGGCCTGCACCGCGACGGCCGCCGCCGCGATCTGGTCGAGCACCGCGACGTCGCGGAAGAAGCTGGTCTCCTGGTTGAGCAACACGTCCACCACCTGATCCGCGAGTTCGCCGGTCCGCGCGCCGAGCAACTGCCCCACCAGCGCATCAAGGCTCGGCAGGCCGCGCTCGCGCAGCACCGGCTTCAGCGCCGTCTCGATCCGCCATGCGCGGTTGGCGGCGATCTGCTGGCCGGTGCGCTGCTCGAGCAGCGCGCCGATCAGTTGCATCGCCCCGCCGCTGGGCGTCATAGTATCGATCATCGCCCGCTTCCCCTGCCGATCAATCGGCCGATTTCTTCCGGCGGCAGCACCGCGCTTGCCCGTCCCGCCGTCGCCACCGCGCCGGGCATGCCCCACACCACGGAGGTGGCCTGGTCCTGCACCAGCACCTTGGCGCCGGCTTCGACCAGTCGGCCTGCCCCGTCGCAGCCGTCCCGGCCCATGCCGCTCAACACCACGCCCAGCGCGCGGGCGCCGAACACCTCCGCTACGCTGTCGAACATCGGGTCCACCGAGGGCATGCAGCCGCTGCGCGCCCATTCGGTGCTCAATCGGATCGCCGCGCCTTCCGAGGTGCGGACGACCTTCAGATGCGCCTCGCCCGGCGCGATCACGATGCGGCCCGGCCGGATCCGCATCCGATCGGTCGCCACGTCGCAGGGCCGGCTGCCGAGCAGCGCAAGCTGGGTCGCGAAATAGCTCATGAAGCTGGGCGGGAGATGCTGGGTGACCAGGATCGGTTGCTGGAAGCTCGCCGGGATCTGGCGGAACAGCTGGCTGAGCGCGTGAATGCCGCCGGTCGAGGCGCCGATCGCGACGATATGGAAGGGATCGAGCTGGATATGGGCGCCCGCGCTCATCGGACGCGGGGACGGGGCCGCGGCGCATATGACGGCATCCCCCGGCATGTCGAACAGCTTGGCCAGCCGCTCCTCCAGCACCTCGGCGAAGCGGCCGCCGAACGCGCCGACGCCGGGCTTCACCAGCGTATCGGCCGCACCCAGCGCCAGCGCCTGCAGCGTCGTCGCGGCGCCTTCGTCCGCCGAGGAGGACACGATCAGCACCTTCGCACCCTTGCCCGCTGCGACCACGTCGGGCAGCGCGGTGAGGCCGTCGATGCCGGGCATCGCGATGTCGAGCAGGATGATGTCGACCGTCTCGCGCGCGAGATAATCCAGCGCCGCCCGTGCCTCGCTCAACGCGGCGACGACGCGGAAGCGGCGGGTACCCTCGATCATCCGGCTGAGCACCGAACGCGCGACGACCGAATCGTCGACGATCAGCACGCGCCCGGTGGCGGGGCCGTTCGGCGGATCGAGCGGATGGGGGGATGGCAGGCTCGTCACGCGCGCGCGCTCCGGCGGAAGGAGGTCAGGCGACGCCGACGATCTGCAGCTTGCTTTCCAGCGTCTCGCGATCGAACGGCTTCATGACATATTCGTCCGCCCCGGCCTCGATCGCCGCGCGGATATAGGCCATGCCGTTCTCGGTGGTGCAGAACACCACCTTGGGCCGCTGCTCGAGGCCCGAGTTGCGGAGCGCACGCAGGAAGTCCATGCCGCTCATCACCGGCATGTTCCAGTCGAGCAGCACGACGTCGGGCGGTGTCGCCAGGCAGGAATCGAGCGCCTCGCGCCCGTCGCCGGCCTCACGAACTTCGAAGTCGAGGGTTTCGAGGATGTGCCGGGCAACCTTCCGGATCACTTTCGAATCGTCCACGACGAGGCACGTCTTCATGGTCCCTGATCCCCTGGCAGGCGTCTTTGAGATCCGACTTTACGTGCGAAGGTGTAAGCGTCGCGTTAATCGCATTCAGGAAAGCAGCGCGGATGCCGGCACCAGTGCGGCGAGGTCGACGACCAGGATCGGCTCACCACCGCGTTCCACCAGCCCGCGCGCCGCATCGCGCCAGCTGCCTTCCAGCGCGATTCCCCCGGCCAGCGGGCGCAGGTCGAAGGGCGCCACATCCTCCAGCGTATCGACCAGCATCGCATAATGGTGCCCGTCGATCTGCGTGATCACCGCCCGCCGCGCCAGCGTGCAGCCGTTCAGCCCCAGCGCGGCCTCGGTATCCACCACCGTCACCACGCGGCTGCGCAGCGCCGCCAGCCCGCGTACCGCCTTGGCCGCGCGCGGCACCGCCGTCACCTCGCCGATATCCACCACCGATTCGACCTGATCCGAATCGATCGCGACGGTACGGCCTGCCACCTCGGCGATCAGATACAGCTGCTGCGCCATCAGCGTCCTCCCCGCGCGCCGACCCGCGCCTCCAGCGCGAAGAGCAGCCCGGCACGGTCATAACGATAGACGCTGTCGTCGCCCGGCTCGGCCTGCCGCTGGCGGCGCAGGCGCACCACCGGTGCCGCGGGCAGGACCGGCTCCGCCGCGTCGGCGGCCAGCACCACCGTGGGCACCTCGCCCGGTTCGAGCCGCGCTGCCACACGATAGCCCGCGCTCTCCAGCAGCGGCCGCACGAAGGTCGCCAGCCAGCCGTCCTTGTCTCCCGCGAGAAGGCAGAGCGGCGCATCGGCTGCCGCTACCCGATCGACATGCGTGTCGAACACCCACAGCACGTCGAGCACTTCGATCTGCTCGCCCTCGACCAGCGCCACGCCCATCGCCGCGCCCGGCGTCCGTGCGGGCGCGATCTCGGCGGGCAGGGTCACAATCTCGATGGCCTCGTGGATCGCGTAGGCGACTTCGGCATCCTCGTCCTTCAGGCGCAGCACGCTGAGCCGCTCGCGACCATCCGGCGATCCCTGCATCGCCAGCGGCACGATCCTCCCGTCGATCGCCAGGCGATGGCTGCCCGCTGCGAGCTGCACCTGCGCGGCGAAAACCTTCTCCACCCGATCCACCGCCGCCAGCGGCACTGCCCGGCGGACGCCGTCCAGATCGTCGAACAGCAGGGCCGGCAATCCCGGCGCCGCAGCATCGGCGGCCGCATCGCCGAACGCCGCGCTCAGGTCGCGGCTGAAATCTAGCCCGCCCGCCCGCGCCATGCCCGCGCAATCGAGCAGCAGCATCGGCAGGCCCGAATCGGGCAGCGTCTGCCCCGCATAGATCCCCGTCGCCATCACCGCGGGCGAAGCCGGCTTGATCACCAGTTCCTCATTGTCGAGTACCTCGTCGACCGCGAGCGCATAGCTTCCCGCGCCGGCGCCGACGATCACCAGCATCCGCGGCCCGTGCTGCTCGCGGTTGGGGCACAGATCCAGCAGCCCGCCCAGATCGAGCAGCGGCATCCGTCGCTCGCGGACCGTGGCGATGGGCGTGCCGCCCAGCTGGTCGATCCGGATTGCCTCGCCGCGCTCGCTGACGATTTCCTCGATCGACTGGCGCGGGATCGCGAAGCGCTGCCTGCCCGCGCCGACGATGATCGCCGAGATGATCGACAGCGTCAGCGGCACATGGATGGCGATGCGCAGCCCCTTGCCGGGAATGTTGTCCAGCTCCACCCGGCCGCCGATCTGGTCGATGCTCGCCTTCACCACGTCCATGCCGACGCCGCGACCGCTGATTTCGGACACCGTGTCCTTGCTCGACAGGCCGGGATGGAACATCAGCTCCAGCTTGGCGGCGTCGGACAGCGCATGCAGGTCGCGCTCGGTGCGGACGCCGCTGGCGGCCAGCTTCTGGATCAGCCGCTCGACATTCACGCCGCGCCCGTCATCGGCGATCTCGACGATGATCTGGTTGCCCGATTGCCGCGCCGAGACCGACAGTCGCCCGACGTCGCGCTTGCCGGCGGCACGGCGCTCGGCCGGCGCCTCGATGCCATGATCAATCGCGTTGCGGATGATGTGGACCAGCGGATCGCGCATCACCTCGATCATCTCGCGGTCCAGTTCGACGTCGGAGCCGTCGATATGCAGCGCCACCGACTTGCCGAGACCCGCCGCGGTATCGCGCACCATGCGCGGCAGCGGCGAGAAGAGCGCATCGATCTTCTGCATGCGGGTGCGCGTCACGGTATCGCGCATCTCGCCGACGGTGAGCGAAAGCCGCTCCAGCGCCGCTTCCACGGCGGGATCGATGTCCCCCACCCGCAATCGGCGGGCGAGCTCGTTGCGCGCCAGCACCATCTCCGACATGCCGCTCATCATCCGGTCGAGCAGGTCGACGCCGAGCCGTACGCTGCGCGAGGGCGCGCGCTGCGCCACCGGCGACGGCAGGAGGATCTCGTCCGACCCCTCGGCAAGCGCCGCGATCAGCAATTCCTCGCCGCTGTCGTCGAGGGCGGCGCCGGCATCGATCGCCTCGACGATCTCGCCGATCCGGTCCACCACCGCGAGCACCGCGTTGACCAGCGCCCGATCCGGCACCCGCGCGCCGTCGCGCACCTGCGCCAGCACGTCCTCGGCGGCATGCGCCAGCCGCTCCAGCCGGGGCAGGTCGAGAAAGCCGCAGCTGCCCTTCACGGTGTGGACGAAGCGAAAGATGGCATCGAGCCGCGCCCGGTCGTCGGGCTGCGACTCCCAGGCGACGATCTCGCCCGAAAGCGCCTCGAGCGTCTCGCGCGTCTCGGCGATGAAGTCCTGCAGCAGGTCGTCCATGGGGCCCCGGTGGAAATTTCCGGGGCCACCATGGCGGTCGAGGGTTAATTCCGGGTTAGCTGCCGCCGAAAACACATCGGCTTAATCCGATGCATATTGCGGCATCGGATCGCATCGGTTATTACCGATGCATGACCGAGCAGGACGCCCTCGCTGCACTCGCCGCCCTCGCCCACCCGACACGGCTGGCAACCTTTCGACTGCTGGTGCGCCACGCCCCCGATGGCCTCGCCACCGGAGCGCTCGCCGACGCGATCGGGCTGCCCCAGAGCACCTTCTCCACCCATCTTGCCGTGCTTGCGCGTGCCGGTCTCGTGGGCGCCGAGAAGCAGGGACGCCATTTCGTCCAGCGCGCCGATCTCGATCGGCTGCGAAGACTGATGGTGTTCCTCGCCCGCGACTGCTGCGAGGGCCGTGCCGAGCTGTGCGCGCCGCTGCTCACCGATCTCGCCTGCTGCTGAAGGAACCCGCATGACGAGCGATGTCGTGATCTACCACAATCCGGATTGCGGCACCTCGCGCAACGCGCTGGCGATGATCCGCAACGCAGGCATCGAACCGCATGTGATCGAATATCTGAAGACGCCGCCCGCCCGGGCGCTTCTCGTCCAGCTTATCGCCCGCGCCGGGCTCACCCCGCACGACCTGCTGCGCGAGAAGGGCACGCCCCATGCAGCGCTCGGCCTCGACGATAAGGCACTCGGCGACGATGCGCTGCTCGATGCGATGCTGGCGCATCCGATCCTGATCAATCGTCCGCTGGTGGTGACGCCGCTCGGCGTTGCGCTGTGCCGCCCGTCGGAGCGGGTGCTGGATCTGCTGCCCGCGCGTCAGCAGGGCGCCTTCGCCAAGGAAGACGGCGCGCCGGTGATCGACGCATCGGGCGCGCGGATCGGCTGATGGCGACGGCCACGCCCGCACCCGCCCGGCCCGCCATGGGCAGGTTCGAACGCTATCTGTCGCTCTGGGTGGCGCTGTGCATCGTCGCCGGCATCGGGCTGGGCCAGCTGCTGCCCGGCCCCTTCGTCGTCATCGCCGGCGCGGAGCTGGCCAGGGTCAACCTTGTCGTCGCGGCCCTGATCTGGCTGATGATCGTGCCGATGCTGCTCAAGATCGACTTTACCGCGCTCGGCTCGGTGCGACGGCACTGGAAGGGCGTCGCCGTGACGCTGTTCGTCAACTGGGCGGTGAAGCCCTTCTCCATGGCACTGCTCGGCACCTTCTTTCTCGCCCACCTGTTCGCGCCTTTGCTGCCGGCAGGCCAGATCGGCAGTTATGTCGCAGGGCTGATCCTCCTCGCCGCTGCGCCCTGCACCGCGATGGTCTTCGTCTGGTCGAACCTTTGCGACGGCGAGCCGACCTACACGCTTTCCCAGGTCGCGCTCAACGACGTGCTGATGCTGTTCCTGTTCGCGCCGCTGGTCGGGCTGCTGCTCGGCGTCGCTTCGGTCAGCGTGCCCTGGGACACGCTGCTCCTCTCGGTCCTGCTCTATATCGTCATGCCGGTGATCGCGGCGCAGCTTGCGCGTCGGGCAGTGCTGGCGCGTGGCGGTCAGGCCTCACTGGACCGGCTGCTCGGCACGCTTGCGCCGCTCTCGCTCGCCGCCTTGCTGGCGACGCTGGTGCTGCTGTTCGGCTTCCAGGGCGCGGCGATCCTCGCCCAGCCGCTGGTGATCGCGCTGATCGCCGTACCGATACTCGTGCAGGTCTATCTGAACGCAGGCATCGCCTATTGGCTGTCGCGCCGGCTGGGCGTCGCGTGGTGCGTGGCGGCGCCGGCGGCGCTGATCGGTGCGTCCAACTTCTTCGAGCTGGCGGTCGCCGCCGCCATCTCGCTGTTCGGGCTGCGCTCCGGCGCCGCGCTTGCCACCGTGGTCGGGGTATTGGTGGAGGTGCCCGTGATGCTTTCGGTCGTCGCGATCGTGCAGCGCACGCGCGGCTGGTACGAGCGGGGCTGAGGCCGGGCTCAACCGACGGGGAAGGATGCCCCGAACAGCAGCACCTCGGAATCGGGCGGGCTCACCTGCAGCGCGCCGCCATGCTGGACGACCAGCTCATGGGCCAGAAACGCTGCCGCCGCGCGCGGCGTGATCGGCACTTCCTTGCGCCCCCCGGCCAGCGCGCCGCGCAGTTCGGGGTCGAGCACAATGCGCGGACCGTCGGCGCGGATCACGATCTCGATCGTGCCGTCGGTGGTCTCCGCGCCGATGTCGAGCTGGCCGCCGCGGACCAGCGCGTCGCCGCCGATCAGCGCCAGGTTGAGCAGCACCTTGATCGCCTGTTTGGCCATCACCGGCTCCTCGACCATCCAGCCGATCTTCACGCGGTGATTGTCTCCGAACAGCCCCTCCAGCGCGGCCTGCGCCTCGCGCGTGTCCACCGTTTCGCCGAATCCGCCGGCGGCGCCAAAGGCCAGACGGAAGAACTTCAGCTTGTTGGCGCTGGCCCGCGCGCTTTCCGCCAGCAGTTCCAGGCAGCGGGCGCGCATTTCCGGATCATGTTCGTCCGCAAGCAGTTCCAGGCCGTTGTTGAGCGCTCCGACCGGGCTCAACAAGTCATGGCACAGGCGCGAACAAAGCAGACTCGCGAATTCGGTAGGGCTGATATTCAAGTGTTGGGCTCCAGCTGTGACTCCCCTTTGGCGCAGCCGACAGGAAGCTGCAAGCATCGTGGCGGCGCCGATGCAGGATCGGAGGCGGTCGCCGGACGAAACGGGATCGCATGCTGCTGGTGCGCCGGCACGCGCCGGATCACCGCGCTTGCTGGAAGGGTGGGAAAGGGTCGTTCGAAGGCAAAATGGCGGGGCGGCGCCCGGCGGACCTTCACGGCCCGCCGGGCGCGGCTTCAGACTCTACGCCCGGTGAAGAGCTGGACCAGACCGATCACCAGCGCGATTACCAGCAGGATGTGAATGATGCCGCCGGCAATGTGGAACGAGAAGCCCAGCAGCCACAGCACGATCAGAATTACGACAAGCGTCCAAAGCATCACATCACTCCCAGAAGATTGGCGATCCTAACGAGAGACGCGGCGCAAACGTTCCGGATCGGCTTGACGACCACTCGTCCCTTGCCTTGAAGCGGCCGCAGGCGCATTTGAAGGTGTCGGGCAGTACCGGGCCACACGCATGTATTTTCCCCTGCTTCTGATGCTCGCCGCAGCACCGGCGGAGTTGGCCTGCGATCTCGGTCCGGAGGCGGTGGTCGTGTACCGGTTCGCCGATCTGCCGCCCGCCGTCATCACCGAAGCGCGGCGCGGCTTTGCCGTTGGCGGTATCGCCGAGGCAAGCGCACCCTACAACGCGACCGATGTGATACGCGCGGGGCTGCCCCAGCGTCAGTTCGTGCGCGGGTACGGGGTGGGCCGATACTGGATCATCTGGTTCGAGCAGGGCGGCTTCGTGAGCGGGCGGCGGACGGTCGCGCTGCGCCGCGTGGACACGCGCAGGGGGGAAGCTGCACGCTATCTTATGGAGCCGGGCACGGTGTTCGCCGGGGACGCCTGCGCGGCCAGCCGGGCGATCCTTGCCGGGGTTCGCAGCGGCTTGGCCTATTAGTCGGGCCGGCGCGCCGCTTTCTGCTTTACGCCACCGCCAAGTTGCGCCCACCTTGTCCCGCCAAATCACAGGACCCGCCATGCCCCGCAAAATGACCATCGATTTCGTGTCCGACATCGTGTGCCCGTGGTGCGTGATCGGCCTCAAGGGTCTGGAGGAGGCACTGGCCCGCGCCGCCGACGTGGTGACGGCGGAGATCCGCTTCCACCCGTTCGAGCTCAACCCCGCCATGGCGCCCGAGGGCGAGAACATCGTGGAGCATATCGGCCGAAAATATGGCGCGACGCCCGAACAGTCCGCCGCCACCCGCGCAATGATCCGCGAACGCGCCGCCGCGCTGGGCTTCACCATGGCGATGGGCGACGACTCCCGCATCTACAACACCTTCGATGCGCACCGCCTGCTCCACTGGGCCGGTCTGGCGGGCGACCAGCGGGCACTCAAGCTCGCGCTGTTCACCGCTTATTTCACCGAGGGGAAGAATCCGGGCGAGCGCGCCGTGCTGTTGACCGCCGCCGAGAAGGCCGGGCTGGACGTTGCCGAGGCCGCGCGCGTGCTGGACGAGGGCGCCTGTGCCGACGAGGTGCGGTCCGAAGAAGCGCTATGGCAATCGCGCGGCATCCAGTCGGTCCCCGCCATCGTCGTCGATCAACGCTATCTGATTTCCGGCGGGCAGCCCCCGGAGGCTTTCGAGCAGGCGCTGCGCCAGATCGCGACGGAACCGGCCTGAAACGGCACGCCCAGAATTTGTTACGGAATCGAATTGTTCCCCGTGAAAGCGCCGTGCTAGTGCGCGATTGATACGATGGGGGTCGAACACGGTGCTGCAGGCGGCGACAACGAATCCGGAACGGCTGCCTTCCCGGTGGATCGAGATCGCAGCGCATCCCCAGTTCGGTATCGCGGCGCGACAATTCGCCGCCAACATGCTCGCCATCGCCTATGAAGACAGGACCCTGGCAGCGGTTTTCAAAGATGCCGGCCATTATGTCGCGGCGATGTCCGCCGCCTATCTCGACACGCGCGGCGGCCTGACGCTTACGCGGCTGCGGCAGATCTGCGCCGCGACGGGCCTGCTGACCGCGAACCGCGCCGGCGCGCTGATCGATTTCATGCTGCACATCGGCCTGCTCGAGGCCGCACCGGATCAGGGATACCGCACCACCACCGCCTTTCAGAAGGCGTGGTGCCGGCACCTCCAGGCGGCGCTGGCACCCGCCGCGCTCCTCGATGCCGATCTTGCCCCTTTTCCGGCCGCGCTCGACGATCCCGCGTTGTACCAGCAATTCCTGGGTATCCAGGCCAGCCGCCTCTATGCGCTGGCGAGCGGGCCCGATCCCTTCCCGAGCCTGCGCGCCTCCTTCCTCCATCCCCTGGCCGGATGCGCCATCCTCCACACCCTGGCGCTGGCCTGTACCGACGATCGCTTTGTGCCGATCGAGAGCGCCACGGTGCCGCTCGCCGGCCTGGCGCGCCGCTTCGCCGTGTCGCAGCCGCATGTTCGACGCCTGCTCAAGCGCGCGGAGGCCAATCGCCTGCTTGTCCATCTCGGCCCGAGCCGCCGCGCCTTCCACCCTGACGGCTTCCCCACGATCCGCTACCATTATGCCGCGCATCTGGCCGAGCTGATCGATAGCGGCAGGCTGGTCTTGCGCAGCATGGCCGAGGCGCAAGCCGCACCGATACCCGAACTCGCCGATGCCTGACGGCGGGCGCGGCTAGACCGGCGTCCACGCTTCGGCAGCGAACCGATCCCACAAACCGGCCTCGCCCGCCCGCCAGCAGGTGATGTCCGCGCCCCCGACGATCATCCACAGCTTGCCGTCGGGCGCGGCCATCGCCGCATCGGTGCGCGACGGGGTCGGATCCCCGCTCGGATGCGAGTGCCAATAGCCGAGCACCTTCGGCCCGCCCGCCCTTTCGGCCCGCAGCGCCGCGAACAATGCCGCAGGATCGATCTCGAACCGGATCTCGGGCGCATCGGAAACGTTTGCACACTCGGTGAAGCGCTCGATCCTTGTTCCGGCCCCCAGCAGCAGCCCGCACGCCTCGCACGGCGCGGCGATCGCCGACGCTTTTTTCATACCGGTCAGTATGGATCTTGAAATCGTAACGCCCATGCCCATTTCGGGTAAAACATGAATCAGGGGGTTTCCATCTTAGAAGCGCGGATTGCGGACGAGGCGCATGGCTGGCGGCTGGACCGTGCCTTGACCGACGCGCTGCCCACGCTGTCGCGCGAGCGCGTGAAGGCGCTGATCTCCTCCGGTGCGGTCACGGGCCCGGATGGCAAGCTCGCGCGCGACCCCGCGCGCAAGGCGCCCGGCGGTGCCGTCTTCCAGGTTGTCGTGCCCGATCCCACGCCCGCGCACAACGAGGCGCAGGACATTCCACTCAACGTGGTGTTCGAAGACGAGCATCTGATCGTGATCGACAAGCCGGCGGGTCTCGTCGTCCACCCTGCGGCGGGCAATCTCGACGGCACGCTGGTGAATGCGCTGCTGCATCACTGCGCCGGCCAGCTTTCCGGCATCGGCGGGGTGGCACGGCCCGGCATCGTCCACCGGATCGACAAGGACACGTCGGGCCTGATGGTCGCCGCCAAGACCGATCCTGCGCATGTCGGCCTCGCCGCGCAGTTCAAGGCGCATTCCATCGACCGACGGTACCGGGCGATCGCCAGCGGCAGGCTGCGGCTGGCGGAAGGAACGGTAAACGCCCCGCTCGCCCGCTCGCCAAGCAACCGCAAGAAGATCGCGGTCTGTGCCGAGGGTCATGGCAAGCATGCGACTACCCATTGGCGCAGAATTCGCGAACTTCGGGACGCAAGTCTCGTAGAATGCAGGCTGGAGACCGGCCGTACCCACCAGGTGCGCGTCCACATGGCGTCGATCGGTCACCCGCTGGTCGGGGACCCTCTATATGGAAGTATGCGTTCCACCCATCGCGGACTTCTGGCAAGCTTGGGTTTCCAGCGCCAGGCCTTGCATGCGGCACGTCTCGGGTTCATCCACCCGATCAAAAGTAACGCTTTGGCGTTCGATAGCGAAATGCCTGCAGACATGCAGGAACTGTTCAACCAGCTTCTCGTATGAGTTTTGGGCGTTCGAGTCCCCGCGTTCGGACCGGCACCCGTTGGAAAGGGAGAAACGATCATGGCTAGCGGCAGCAACGTCCCAGCGACGATACCCGCGCTCGGCGGCGAGGCGAGCCTCAATCGCTATCTGGCCGAGATCAAGAAATTTCCGATCCTGAGCCCCGAGCAGGAATATATGCTCGCCAAGCGCTTTCAGGAGCATGGCGACACCGATGCGGCGGCGCAGCTGGTCACCTCGCATCTGCGCCTCGTGGCCAAGATCGCGATGGGCTATCGCGGCTATGGCCTGCCCGTGTCGGAGCTGATCTCCGAGGGCAATATCGGCCTGATGCAGGGCGTGAAGAAGTTCGAGCCCGATCGCGGCTTCCGCCTCGCCACCTACGCGATGTGGTGGATCCGCGCTTCGATCCAGGAATTCATCCTCCGCTCGTGGAGCCTCGTGAAGATGGGCACCACCGCCGCGCAGAAGAAGCTGTTCTTCAACCTGCGCCGGATGAAGGCCAAGCTCGATGCGTTCGAGGACGGCGACCTCAGCCCGGAGAACCTCGCCAAGATCGCCACCGATCTGGGCGTGACCGAAGAAGAGGTCACCTCGATGAACCGCCGCATGGCGATGGGCGGAGATACCTCGCTCAACGTGCCGATGCGCGAGGACGGCGAGAGCCAGTGGCAGGACTGGCTGGCCGATGAAGGCCCGCTGCAGGACGAGGCCGTTGCCGACGCGCAGGAGGCGGACGTCCGCCACGACATGCTCGTCTCAGCGATGGAAGACCTCAACGAGCGCGAGAAGCACATCCTCACCGAGCGTCGCCTGACCGACGATCCCAAGACGCTTGAGGAACTGAGCCAGGTCTATGGCGTGTCGCGCGAGCGCGTCCGCCAGATCGAGGTGCGTGCGTTCGAGAAGCTGCAAAAGGCGATGATGCGCCTCGCAGGCGATCGCCGCCTGCTCGCCACCCACTGATCGGCCCCGCGGTTCCTGCCAGGTGATTGCAGGAACCGCCCCGGCTGGGGCATGGCGGGTGCGTGACGAAGAATCGCGCCCGCCCCTCGCCCCGCCCATCCTCGCGCCGAGGCGCCTCGACCCGGCCCCGCAAGCCCTGGTGGCGTCGGCTGATCGTGCTGGGGTTCCGGCTCGTGTTCGGCTTCGTGCTGTTGTCGCTGTTGATGGTGACGGTATACCGGTTCGTGCCGCCGCCGATTACCTGGACGATGATCGGCGACGTGTTCGCCGGGCACGGCGTGACCAAGGACTGGATGCCGCTCAGCCGCATCGACCCGAGCATGGCCCGCGCGGTCATCGCCGCCGAGGACTCGCGCTTCTGCCAGCACAACGGCTTCGACTTCGCGGCGATCGAGAAGGCCTATCAGCGCAACGCCCAGGGAACCCACAAGATTCGCGGCGGCTCGACGATCAGCCAGCAGACGGCCAAGAACGTGTTCCTGTGGCAAGGCGGCGGCTATTTCCGGAAGGGCCTGGAAGCCTGGTTCACCGTGCTGATCGAGAATATCTGGGGCAAGCGGCGGATCATGGAGGTGTACCTCAACGTCGCCGAGACCGGCATCGGCACCTATGGCGTGAACGCCGGCGCCGAGCGCTACTTCCACCATGATGCATCGCGGCTCTCGGACCGCGAGGCGGCGCTGATCGCCGCGGTGCTGCCGCTGCCCAAGAAGCGCGCGGCGATCGACCCGCGCGGGTTCACGCGGCGCTACGGCAACAAGATCAATGCGCGGATCAATGTGGTGGCGGGGAACGGGCTGGATCGCTGCCTGAAGTGATCTGCAAGCCGGTCACCCTCACCCTTCCGCCGCTTCGCGGCTCCCTCCCTCTCCCAAAGGGAGAGGGATTTTAGCGCCCTCTCCCTTTGGGAGAGGGAGGGGACCCGCCGCCGAAGGCGGTGGGGAGGGTGAGGGTGGCGCGCTCGTTACTTCGCCGCGTCCTTCGCCGCGTCGCCGACATCCTTCGCGGCATCGCCGACGCTGCTCGCAGCGCTGGTCACCGCATCGGTCTTGGCGTTCTCGCGTGCGTTCTGGTTGAACAGGTAGAAGGCACCGATCACCACCGCGATCAGCACCGCCAGCCCGATCAGCGCCATGCCGGCCCCGCCGCCGCTGCGGCGCTCGATCACCGTGGTGTGGGTCGCGCGGTCGGTCGCCACGCCGTCTTCAACGATACGTTCGGCCATGATCGTCTCTCCTCGGTTACACTGGCGACAGCAACCGAGGGGACGAACTTATGGTTCCCTAAGCCATTGTCTCAGAACGGGAGCTTGAAGCCCGGCGGCAGCGGCAGGCCGCTGGTCATCTTGCTCATCGCTTCGGACGAGGCCGCATCGGCCTTGACCCGCGCATCGTTGAACGCGGCGACCAGCAGGTCCTCCAGCATCGCCTTCTCGGCGACGTTGACCAGCGAATCGTCGATCGCGATGCCGATGATGCGGCCCTTGGCGCTGGCCTTCACCTTGACCAGCCCGCCGCCCGACACGCCTTCGACCTCGACATTGTCGAGGCTCGCCTGCGCCTTGGTGAGTTCGGCCTGCACATTCTGTGCCATGGCCATGATGTCTTCGAGGCTCTTCATCCGTCACTCCCGGTCTTGGTCCAGCCGATCAGCTCGGCATCAGGAAAAGCGTGCATCGCGGCGGCGACGATCGGCGAGGCGAGCACGGCCTCACGCTCGGCCGCTTCCGCCGCAGCCTGTTCCTCGCGCAGCGTCCGCGCGGTGGCGCCGTCGACGAGGGTGATCTTCCAGTGCACGCCGGTGCTGTCCTTGAGCGCCCCGCCCAATTCGCGCACGAAATCCTGCGGCAGCGGCCGCGCCGCGCCGAAATCGATCTCGCTGCCCTCGAAGCGCACCGGCCGCATGTAATCGCGGACGAACATCGCCAGCTGAAGGCGACGATGTTCCTCCAGATGCTCGGCAAGTTCGCTGAGGTTGGTCGGCAGGACCGGCCCGGTTTCCTGCACCGTGGCGGGTGCCGGCGCGGTCGGCGCGGCAGGCGCAGCGGCGGAAGGCACGCCCGAAGGCACCGCGATGCTGCCGCTGAGTATCTGCTTCGCCAGCTCGCCCGGATCGGGCAGCTGCGCCGCATGGATCACCCGCAGCAGCGCCATCTCGGTCGCCTCGATCGGCAGCGCCGCCTTGGCGACTTCGTCATGCCCGCGCAGCAGCAGCTGCCACAGCCGGTGGAGCGCCGGGAAGGACAGCCGGCTCGCCCAGCCCTCCATCGCCTCGCGCTCCTCAGTCGACTGGCCGGAGAGGCGGTGCGTGCCGAGCTTGACCAGCGTCACGCCGTGCACCGTCTCCAGCAGCGCCCGCAGCACCGCCAGCGGATCGACGCCCAGATCATATTGCGCCCGCAACCCCGCCAGCGCCTGCTGCGCCTGGCCTTCGACCAGCGTGCCGAACAGCGCCCGGTTCGCGCCGCGATCGGACAGGCCGAGCATCTGGCGCACCGCCTCCGCCTTCACGCCCTCGCCTTCCAGCCCCGCATGCGCGATCGCCTGGTCGAGGATCGAGAGGCCGTCGCGCGCCGATCCTTCCGCCGCGCGGGCGACCAGCGCCAGCGCCTCGGGCTCAGCCTCCACCTGCTCGGCCGCGCACACCTTGGCGAAATGCTCGGCGAGCAGCTCGGCTGGAATGCGGCGCAGGTCGAAGCGCTGGCAGCGCGACAGCACCGTCACCGGCACCTTGTTCACCTCCGTCGTGGCGAACAGGAATTTCACATGCCCCGGCGGCTCCTCCAGCGTCTTCAGAAGCGCGTTGAACGCGTTCTTCGACAGCATGTGGACTTCGTCGATGATGTAGATCTTGTAGCGCGCCGAAACCGCCGCATAGCGCGATGCCTCGATGATCTCGCGCACGTCGTCGACGCCGGTGTGGCTGGCGGCGTCCATTTCGATCACGTCGATATGGCGCCCCTCGGCGATCGCGCGGCAGGGCTCGCAGACCCCGCACGGATCGATCGTCGGGCCGCCCTGCCCGTCCGGGCCGATGCAGTTGAGCGCCTTGGCGATCAGCCGGGCGGTAGAGGTCTTGCCCACCCCGCGCACGCCGGTCAGCAGAAAGGCATGCGCCAGCCGATCGCGGCGGATCGCGTTGCCGAGCGTGGTGACCATCGCATCCTGGCCGATCAGCGCGCTGAACGTCTGCGGCCGATATTTGCGCGCGAGCACGCGATAGGCTTCGGCCTTTACGGGCTGCGGAGGTTCGTCGAGGCCAAGCAGGGAATCGGACATCGCCGCCTATCTAGGCATCCGCAGACGATTTGTCGAAGCGCCAGGCGCGCTGGCCTGTGGATAGCGATGTAGAGGATGGGTGGGAGCCGGAACGACCCGGGACGAAATCGTTACGGCTGCTTCCTTCCGGACCTGACCGGGTTGGCGACGATCCCGTCCGCCCGACTCCCGCGGCGCATATGGGCGAAGCCGCTGCGGGTGGCAAGGGGCGATTTCCGCACGCTCAACCGGTCACCTGGAACAGCTTCCACAGCACAAGCGACAACATGCTCAGCAGTGCGACGAGTGCAACGACACTGGCAGCGGTCGGACCGAAGCCTGATTGACGATGATGCGAACGATCGAGACGCATGAAAACCTGCCCTCCTTCAACGAAGAGCAGGTTTTCATGATGTGCATCGGTCGACGATTGGGAATGTCCACAGGCGCGTGGACGCAGGCGTCAGCGTTCGCGGCTGAGATCGTCCACTTCGCCCATGATGGTGTCGAGCGCGGTGCGCCCGTCCTCGTTGAGCGCGGTCGAGCGGCGCGAGGGCAACTGCCCTTCGGACATCAGCGCTTCCAGCGCGACGCGGCCACGCGCAACGCGGCTCTTGATGGTGCCCACCGCCACCTGGCAGATCTCGGCAGCTTCCTCATAGGCGAAACCACCGGCGCCGACGAGGATCAGTGCCTCGCGCTGCGGCTGGGGCAGGTGCAGCAGCGCACGCTGCATGTCCGCCAGCTCGACATGGCGATCCTGGCTCGCCGGTGCCGCCAGCAGCCGATCGGCGACGAGATCGTCCCACTCGCCCTTGAAACGCGCGCGGCGCATCTGGCTGAGATAGAGGTTGCGCAGGATGATGAAGGTCCAGGCGCGCATGTTGGTACCGGCCTGGAACCGCTTGCGCGCAGCCCACGCCTTGAGCAGCGTTTCCTGCACCAGATCGTCTGCGAGATCACGGCTGCCCGACAGCGAGCGCCCGAAGGCGCGCAGATGCGGGATAACCTGTGCCAGCTGCGTCTTGAACTCGGGATCCGACAGCGAAACATGTTCCACCGGGGCCGCGTTTGCGCCCGGCTCGTCGTGATCCGTGTGGGTAGCTTCCGTCATGCAATCCCGTTCGTTAGCGCGCTGGGCGTCGCGGTTCGTTGTCAAGCTGGGGTCCAACGGCTTGATGTCAAGCATCACGCTTTGCAGCATTTTCCGTCAAACCAACAAGATAACAGCAAAAATCACAATGACCAGCAACGTGCCGATGATCAGCACGTAGCGCGCCACCCCGGGAGTCGCGCCGGCGCGGGCACGATCGGTGGTGAGATGGGCGGGTTCATCTTGCTCAGCCATGATGTGCTAAACCCCCGAGAACCGTTTTAGCTCCGTACCGGAGGGAACCCGCCCGTATTTTCCGCTCAGGCGGGGACGGTCGCCTCGTCGAAGAACAGCGCCTGGCTGATCGTCGCCTTCACCGTTTCGCGCTGGAACGGCTTGGTGATCAGGAAGGTCGGCTCAGGGCGCTCGCCGGTGAGCAGACGCTCGGGGAAGGCGGTGATGAAGATCACCGGCACCGCGAATTCGGCGAGGATGTCCTTCACCGCATCGATGCCCGAGCTGTCATCCGCCAGCTGGATGTCGGCGAGCACCAGGCCCGGCCGGTCTTCCATCGCAAGTGCCACGGCTTCGTCGCGGGTGACGGCCACGCCGGTCACGTCATGGCCCAGGTCGCGGACGATCTGCTCGAGATCCATCGCGATCAGCGGCTCGTCCTCGATGATCATCACGCGGGTGCGGGTCTGGCGCTCGATCTCGGTCACCGCCTCGGCGACCAGCTCGGAAACGCGGGCGGTCTCCTCGCCGATCAGATAGGCGGCGTCCTCGGGCGGGAAACCTTCCACCGTCGTCAGCAGCAGCGCCTGCCGCGACAGCGGGGTCAGCCGCGCGAGCCGCTTGCGCGCGATCGACTCCGCATCCGTCCCCTGCTCGACCGCATCGATGCTGTCGTCCCACTGGCTCGACTGCCAGATCACCTGGAAGGTGCGGTACAGGCCCAGCCGCGCATCGACATCGCGGGGGAACTGATCCGGGGCCTCCACGATCGCTTCCAGAGCGGCGCGGACATAGCGGTCGCCTTCGGCCTGGTTGCCGGTGAGCGCACGGGCATAGCGACGCAGGAGCGGAAGGTGCGGCGCGAGTTGCTGACCAAGCGACATGAGCTGTGTATTCTCCATCAGGTTCGGGAGCCTTTGTCGCCCCCGACGGGCCGTATTTCAATTGATTCCGTCACCCGAAGAAGCCCCTCCCCGGATTTCGCATCGAACGTGGAACAATCGAGGTGCTCTTTGGTTTCATCGACCGGACCGCGTGAATGGTTGCAGCGACGCTGGGTGCTTGCACTCGGCGTCGTTCGCGGTATTCGCGGTAGCGGTCACATCGTTCATACGTCCGGGTGTCCGGACATTTCCGGACCCTTAGGGGGGAATTGGTGCATTCCGCTAAAGATGATCAGGGCAAGCAGCCGCAGCCGGAGCAGGGAGGCAACAAGAAGCCGCGTCCCAATCCCGATGTCGGAGACGTATTGCGCCGCGCATATGACGAAACGCTGAACGAATCCGTCCCGGACGATCTGCTCGACCTCTTGAAGAAGCTCGATTAAACGAATCCGCGCATGAACTCGCCGGATTCCCCACTCCGCGGCCGAGGCTTCTCGGCGGCGCTCGGACGGTTGCCTACCGGCGCCAAGGTCTTCCTGATTCTGGTCGGCGCGTTGCTGCCGCTCGCGCTGATCGCGCTGTTCACCACGCTGCAGACGACGCGGAGCGCCGATGACGAGGCGCGCGAGCGGCTCAGCGTCACCGCGCAGGAGAGCGCGGGCAATCTCGAAAACCTGCTGGCGAACCATGTCGCGCAGCTCGGGGAGGCGCTCGCCGCCCTTGAACGCAATCCCGACGATGCCCCCAGCTGTACCCGCCTCGCCGGGACCTACGCTGCGCAGGGCCAGGCCCATTTCGTCGTTCGCGACGGTCGCGGGCGCACCTTGTGCGGCCGGCCGTTCGAGCAGGCGGGATTGCTCGATTCGCCGCGCGGCGACGTGGCGGCGCGGATCGTCCCCGGCGGCCTGTTGCTGCGAATCAGCGGCGGCGACGGCGCCACCGCCACCGCCTATTACCCGCGCGACCTGCTCGCCGGCCTGGCACGCCCGAGCGGCTTCGTCCCGGAATATGGCGCGGCGCTGATCGGCCGCGGCGACCGGCTGACCCTTCGCGCGCTCAAGGACAATGGCCCGCTCGATCGCGGCAAGAGCCTGCGCAGCAACTTGGGCGTGGACGATCTCGCGCTCGAAACCACTATGCCCGGCGCGCCCATCACCTCGCCACTGGTAATCGCAACGGTGCTGCTGGTCGTGATGTGGATCGCCGCTGCCGGAATCGGCTGGTTCGTCGTAGACATCCTGCTGATCCGCCCGCTCCGCCAGCTGCGCAGTGCCGTCGCCAACTATCAGCCGGGAGACGTGATCGACACCGAGCGGCTCGGGCCCATCCCGGCGCAGGAGATCCGCGAGCTGGGCGACACGTTCAGCGATATCAGCCGAACCGTGCAGGCGCACGAGGCCGATCTTGCAAAGGGCCTGGTGCAGCAGACCCGCCTCACCCGCGAGGTCCACCACCGGGTGAAGAACAATCTTCAGGTCATCTCCAGCCTGATCAACTTCCATGCGCGTGCCGCCAAGGGGCAGGAGGCGGCCAACGCCTATGCCTCGATCCAGCGGCGGGTCGACGCGCTCGCGGTGGTGCATCGCCACCATTACGCCGAAATGGAGGAGAATCGCGGGCTGGAACTTCGCTCGGTGATCGGCGAGCTCGCCGCCAATCTGCGCGCGACCGCCCCGGAACAGGCGCGCGGTCTCGGCATCACGCTCGAGGTCGAATCGCTGCTCGTCACGCAGGACACCGCCATCGCGGTCGCGTTCCTGCTGACCGAGATGATCGAGCTGGCGATCACCTGCAACGAATCCGCCCAGATCCGGATTTCGATGAAAGCGCCGGAAAACGGCGATCGCGCGGTGGTGCGGGTATCCTCGCCCGCGCTGGTCGGCGGTCCCACCTTCGAGGGGCTGGTCGAAAAGCGCTATGGTCGCGTGCTGATGGGCCTCGCCCGCCAGCTGCGCACCCAGCTCCACCATGATCCGCTGGTCGGCGCCTACGAAACCACGATCGCGATTACCGGGCGCTTCTAAAAAAGTGCGAGGGGTGCCGGAACCAGCCGGCCAAGTCCGCGTTTTGAAGTTCGGATAGTGACCTTTTGCCCCCCCGCTCTCGCTATCCACGACATGGGCCCGGAAGCGTCTACCCTCCCCCCCCCGGTGGCGCTTCCGGGCCTACTACGTTCCAGCACCATCGCTTTAGACCCATGTGTCGCCCCAAGGGGTGCGAAGCAGGAACGTTTCCATCCCCGCAGCATTGAAGCTCCCGTCCCGTTCAACGGGGAAAGAAGGAGATGTTCTATGCGTACACTTATCGCCTGCGCCGCACTTGCCGGCACGCTGCTGATCGCCGCCTGCAACACCGTCGAAGGCGTTGGCAAGGACGTATCCTCGGCGGGCGACACCGTCGCCAACACGGCCGACAAGTCGAAGTAAGGATTTCGGCGCGCCCCTGCCGCTTTCCCGCGGCGGGGGCGTCGCTCATTCAGCGGTCTGGGTCTCGCCGTCGATCTCGGCCGCCGCGCTGCGCTCGCGCCGCCGCCGGGTGAAGTAGATCGCTACCAGCGACAGGAAATACAGCCCGACCAGCGGACCCGCCAGCAGCAGCTGCGAGCCGATGTCCGGCGGCGTCAGCACCGCGGCGATCGCAACCGCGGCGACGATGGCATAGCGCCATGCGCCCTTCAGCTGCTCATAGGTGACGATGCCGGCATGTTCGAGCAGCATCAGCAGCACCGGCAGCAGGAACGAGATCCCGAAGCCGAAAATGAACTGCATGATGAACTTGAGATAGTTGTTCACATCCGGCAGCGCGGTCTGCTCCACCCCGCCCAGATTGCCCTGGAAGCCGAGCAGGAACTTCAGGGCCACCGGTATCGCGACATAATAGGCCATTGCCGCGCCGGCGATGAACAGGATCGGCGTTGCCAGCAGGAACGGCAGCAGCGCCTGCTTCTCGCGGCGGTACAGGCCCGGCGCGACGAACTGCCACAGCTGGTTGGCGATGATCGGGAAGGCGATCATCAGCCCTGCGAAAAACGCGACCTTCACCTCGACCAGGAAGCCGCCGAAAATGTCGGTGTTGATGATCCTCGCCTGCCCGGCGGTCTTCAACGGCGCCACCAGGAAGCCCAGGATGCCGCGCGCGAAATAGAGGCTGCCGCCGAACGCGACGAGCAGCGACACGATCGACCAGATCAGTCGCCGGCGGAGCTCGATCAGATGATCGAGCAGCGGTGCCTGGCTATCGTCGATCTCGCTCACGGCCGCACCTCGCCTGCGGGCGGCACGGGCCGGGCTTCGCTTTGCGCCGGTTGGGGGGCGGATACCGTCTCGGGCACGGGATCGGGATGGATATCGGGTTTCGGCGTCATCACCGGGGCGTGATCTTCCTGGTCCGCGCCCTGCTGCGGCTGGTGCTCGATCGCGGCGGGAGCCGCATGCGCGTCCGGCGCGGCGAGCGGCTGCGGCGGATATTGCCGCATGATCCGCTCATTTTCCGCCGCCCACTGCTTCTCCAGCTCGGCCAGTTCGGCCTCGCGCACCATCGAGTCGAGCCCCGAGCGGAACTGGCGGGCGACGCCGCGCGCCTTGCCCATCCATTTGCCGACGAAATGCATCGCCCGCGGCAGATCCTTCGGGCCGATGAACACCAGGGCTACGATGGCCACGAGCAAAAACTCGCTGGGCGCGATATCGAACATTCTTTCGGCGTATCCACTCGCACGGCATGTGCCGGATCCTCCGGCACGCTGCGATCAACCTTCGGGCGACCAACCTTCGGGGGCCCGGCCGTGGCCGGTGCCCGCAACGGGTTTAGCGCTGCTCCTCGCGGGCGCGCTCGGCTTCCGGGGTATAGCCGGGTTCCGGCGCGGCCTTGCCCTCGATGCGGGACGGCGGCGTCGTGCTGTCGTCTTCGGCCATGCCCTTCTTGAAGCTCTTGATGCCCTTGGCGACGTCACCCATCATGTTGGAGAAACGGCCGCCGCCCAGCAGCAGGATGGCGATGATGCCGACGACCAGCCAGTGCATCAGGCTGAAGCTACCCATGAGAATTCTCCTTGATATCGAGACCTATCTAAGGCCCGCGGCCCCCAACGGCAACGGTTGATCGCCCGACGCTGCCGTACACAGCGCCGAACGGAAGGTGACGCCTCTATTCCTCATCCGTGACAGTTTCGCGTTCCGACGCCGCCTCGGCCGCATCCAGCTGTTCCAATGCGAGATCCACGGGATCGAGCAGCCCCGCCGCCTTGAGGTCCTCGATGCCGGGCAGGTCGCGCCGGCTGGCCAGTCCGAAATGGCTGAGGAAACCCGCCGTCGTCGCGTACATCAGCGGCCGCCCTGGCACTTCGCGCCTGCCGGCCGGGCGCACCCAGCCGGCTTCCATCAGCACGTCGATCGTGCCCTTGGAGATCTGCACGCCGCGGATCGCCTCGATCTCGGCGCGGGTGACCGGCTCGTGATAGGCGATGATCGCCAGCGTCTCGATGCCGGCGCGGCTGAGCTTTCGGCTATCCTCGCGGTCGCGGCGGAGCAGATGGGCGAGATCGGCGGCGGTCTGGAAATGCCAGCGATCGCCGCGGCGGACCAGCTCGATCCCACGCCCGGCATAGTGGTCGCCGAGCGCCGCCAGCGCCGCGCGGATGTCGACCTCGGGGCCGACGTAGGCGCGGATCTCGTCGACGCTCATCGGCGCCTCGGACGCGAACAGCACCGCCTCCACCGCGCGGACCGGATCGCCCGGATCGATCATTGCGGGATCGCCTTGAGGTAGAGCGGCGCGAACGGCGCGTCCTGCCGGATCTCCAGGCGCCCCTGCCGCGCCAGCTCCAGCGCCGCGACGAAGGACGAGGCAAGCGCCGAGCGGCGATAGAGGTCGCTGGCGCCCTCGGGCAGGAAGCTCTCGATCGCGCTCCACTCGATCCGCGTGCCGAGCTGGGCGGAGAGCCGCGCCAGCGCCGCCTCCAGCGTCATCACGTCCCGGTGGGCGACGACGTGCATGACGGGCCGGGTGCGCGCGCTGATCCGGCCATAGGCGGCGATCAGGTCGTAGATCTCCACTTCCCATCGGGCCTGGCGCTGGACGCGCAGCCCCTCCGGCGCGCCGCGCGGGAAAACGTCGCGCCCCATCCGGTCGCGCGCGACCAGCCGCGCGCCCGCCTCGCGCATCGCGCTCAGCCGTTCGAGCCGGAGCTGGAGACGCAGCGCCAGTTCCTCCGGGCTCGGGCTTTCGGCGGGGTTGCGGGGGAGCAGCAGCGCGGACTTCAGGTACGCGAGCCACGCCGCCATGACGAGGTAATCGGCGGCCAGCTCCAGCCGCAGCGCGCGCGCGGCATGGACATAGGCGAGATATTGCTCGACCAGCTCGAGGATCGAGATCTGGCGAAGATCCACCTTCTGCGTGCGCGCCAGCGCCAGCAGCAGGTCGAGCGGGCCTTCCCAGCCCTCGACCTCGATCTTCAGAATGTCGTCGCCCCCGTCCACGGGGTGGTCATATGAGGGAGAGCCCCACCAAGCAATTCCGCACTTCTAAGCCCCTCCCCTTCAGGGGAGGGGTTGGGGGTGGGGCCGTGTCTCGCAGAGACCGAGAGAGGTTCTGGAATCCCTCCACCCCAACCCCTCCTCCAAGGAGGAGGGGCTAGAAGGGGTCACACCCCCAGCAGCGCATCCCGCTTGGCCAGCAGTTCGGCGAGCGGCACGTCCTCCGCCGCGCCGATCGATCCCATTGCCCGCCCCAGCCGCTCGAGGCACACCGCCGGCGCATCGCCGATCCGCCCGGCGATCTCGACCATCTCCGGCATCCGCGCCCAGCAATCGAGCACCACGTCGCAGCCTGCCGCCAGTGCGCGTTCGGCCTTTTCGCCCGCGGTGCCCGAAAGCGCCTTCATGTCGATATCGTCGGTGAGCAACAGCCCGTCAAAGCCGATCCGCCCGCGGATGATCTCGCGGATCACCGTCGGCGAAAGCGTTGCTGGCAGTTCGGCATCCCAGGCCTCGAACACGATATGCGCGGTCATGCCGATCGGCGCGGAGGCCAGCCGCTGGAACGGCAGCAGGTCCGTCGCCAGTTCTTCGGCGCTCGCCGACACCCTCGGCAGTTCGAGATGGCTGTCGACCGTCGCCCGGCCATGCCCCGGCATATGCTTGATCACGCCCGCGACGCCGCCCCGCCGCAGCCCGTCGAGCAGCGCCCGGCCGAGTGCCGCCACCCGCATCGGATCGCGCCCGAATGCGCGGTCGCCGATCGCCGGGGTGCCGCCCTCGACGGCCACGTCGAGCATCGGCGCGAGGTTCACGTTCACCCCCGCCGCGCGCAGGATGGCGGCAAGCGCCTGGCCATTGGCCCGCGCCGCCTCGATCGCCGAGATCGGCGCGCGCTCGTACAGCGCATCGAAGGCCGCGCCGGTCGGGAAGGCCGGCCAGACCGGCGGCTGCATCCGGGAGACGCGGCCGCCCTCCTGGTCGATCGTGATCGGCAGGTCGTCGCGCCCGTGCAAGCTACGCAGCTCGTCGGTGAGCGCGCGCATCTGCTCGGGATCCACGCAATTGCGCTTGAACAGGATGTAGCCGAGCGGCGCCGCCTCGCGGAAAAAGGCGCGTTCGTCGTCGGTAAGCGTCGGGCCGGACAGGCCGAAGATCACGGGCTTCATGGGCGCAGGCCTAGCCGATCCGCCCTCGCCCGCAACCCCTCTTAGCTCGCGACGAAGCAGTTCTCGCCGGCGACCTTGAGCTTGCCGCAGATTTCGCGCGCCTGGCCGTTGCTGCCGGCATTCACCCGCAGGCGGTAGACGGTCTTGCCGTCCTCGGTCGCGAACGGCACCACCAGCTTGCCGAGCGGGGCGAGATAGGCGAACCGCTTCGACATCCGCGTCCAGGCGATGTTCGCCGCGCCCTCGCTGGGGAAGGCCCCCAGCTGCACCAGCGCCCCCGAGCCTTCGCCCGGCCCACTGGCCGCCGCCGGCTTGGGCCGGGGCGTGGACTTGACCAGCGTCGGCGCGGGCAGCGCGATCGTCGCGCTGCTGCTCGCCTTGGGGCCGGTCTGCGGCGTCGGGCGCGGCTTCTGCCCCTCGACCGGCGCCTCGGGCAGCGCGCCGACATTGATGCCCGCCTCGCTCGGCCCGCCCTGGCTGGTGCGGAAGACGATATCGCCCTCCCCGTCGACGCGCATGCCGCCCGGCTGGTCCGGCCGGACCTTGTAGGGCTCGGCCGGCGCCGCGATCAGCGCGCCGTTGCCGTCGCGCGCGGCCTGGTGCTTGAGCCAGTAATAGACGCCGCCTGCCGCCCCCAGCACGAGCAGCGCGAGGAAGACCGTGACGAACACGCGGCCCTGCCGCGGTTCCGCATAGGCTTCCTCCACCGTCTCCAGCCAGGGGAGCCGCTCGTTGTCGTCATACCGGCCGGGCATCACATCTCCTCGACCGCCTCCACGCCCATCAGCGCGAGGCCGTTGCGGATGACCTGCTGGATCGAGCGGCCGAAGAACAGCCGCGCGCGGGTCAGCGCCGGCTGCTCCGCGATCAGGAAACGCCGATCGGCAGAGTCGTTGCCCATATTGTACAGCGCGTGGAATTCCGCCGCCAGATCATAGAGATAGAAGGCGATCCGGTGCGGCTCGCGGGCGCTGGCCGCCGCTTCCACCACGCGCGGGAACTGCGCGGCGAGCTTCGCCACGGCCAGTTCGCGGCCATCAAGCAGCGACAGGTCCGCCGCCTCGTCCAGGCTGATGCCTGCCTCGGCCGCGCGGCGATGCACCGATGCCACCCGGGCATGGGCGTATTGCACGTAGAAGACGGGGTTTTCCTTGGACGTCTCCAGGACCTTGGCGAAGTCGAAGTCCATCTGGGCATCGGCCTTGCGGGTGAGCATGGTGAAGCGCACCACGTCCTTGCCTACTTCGCGCACCACATCCGCCAGCGTCACGAAGTTGCCCGCGCGCTTGGACATCTTCACCGGCTCGCCGGCACGCAGCAGGCGGACCATCTGGACCAGCTTGACGTCGAAGCGGGTCTCACCGCTGGTCAGCGCCTGCACCGCCGCGACGATCCGCTTCACCGTGCCGGCATGGTCGGCGCCCCAGATGTCGATCAGCTGGTCGGCCGACTGCGCCTTCTGGAAGTGATAGGCGAGATCGGCGCCGAAATAGGTCCATTGGCCGTTCGACTTCTTGATCGGGCGATCCTGATCATCCCCGAACTGCGTCGAGCGGAACAGCGGCAGCTCCACCGGCTCCCAATCCTCGGGCGTCTCGCCCTTGGGGGCCTCGAGCACGCCGTCATAGACGAGGCCGCGCTCGCGCAGCCACGCCTCGGCCTGTTCGGGCTTGCCGGCGGCCTGCAGCTCGGCCTCGGACGAGAACAGGTCGTGATGGATGCCGAGCAGCGCCAGATCGTCCTTGATCATGACGAGCATCGCCGCGACCGCGGTCTTGCGGAACAGCGCCAGCCATTCGCTCTCGGGCGCGTCGATATATTTGTCGCCATAGTCGGCGGCGAGCTGCGCGCCGACCGGCTTCAGATAGTCGCCCGGATACAGGCCCTCGGGGATCTCGATCGTGGCGCCCAGCGCCTCGCGGTAGCGCAGATGCGCCGAGCGGGCGAGTACGTCGACCTGGCCGCCGGCGTCGTTGACATAATATTCGCGGATGACCTTGTGGCCGACATATTCGAGCAGGCTCGCCAGCGCATCGCCCACCACCGCGCCGCGGCAATGGCCCATGTGCATCGGGCCGGTCGGGTTGGCCGAGACGTACTCGACGTTGACCGTCGTCCCCGCGCCCAGCGACGAGCGGCCATAGTCGGCGCCTGCGCGCAGGATCTCGGCGACTTCGCCGCGCCAGCTGTCTTCGTGCAGCGTCAGGTTGATGAAGCCGGGGCCGGCGACCGACACGGCGGCGACCTCATCCAGCTTCTCCAGCTCGGCGACCAGCTTCTCGGCGAGCGCGCGCGGATTGGTGCCGGCGGGCTTGGCGAGCACCATCGCGGCATTGGTGGCGAGATCGCCATGGCTCGGATCGCGCGGCGGCTCGACCGTGATCGCACGTCGCTCCAGCCCCGCAGGCAGATCGCCGGCGAGGACGAGCGCATCCAGAGCCAGATTCAGATGCGCGGCGAAACGAGCATAAAGCGTCATTGAGCAATCCAATGGGGAATGGGAGCGGCGGCTGTAGCGCAGTGGCGCGGCGCCGTCATCCCTATTGGGAGTACCGATCCTCTCCTGCAAGGGGAGGTGGCAGGCCTAAGGCCTGACGGAGGGGTATCACGGGTCGGGGCTGGGGTGCGCCGCAAGCGTGTACAATCCTCCCCTCGCGCTCCAACTCCACGTCCCCTCGTGGGAGAGGATCGGAAGCGCGCGCCAGCTATTCTAGCCCAGAGCGTATAGCACGGCAGAGTCTGCCAAAGTCATTGGGGCAGCCTCATTTCGCAGCGAGCCATATGACCCAGATCTCCCCGCCATCCCAATATTCCCGCTTCAGCAAGATCGGTGAGCCGAGCGGCCAGGACTAGATCACCTGTTTGAAAGATGCCGCTGACATGAAAGTCGGAAAGCACACCAGCGACGATTCTCGCCATCTTTTGCCATTCGGGCGTGGTGTGCCCAAGCAAGGCTTGGTCGAAATATTCGATGGGCGCCGACACCAACCCGTTCCGCCCCAAGACGCGTAGCGGAGCATCCTCCGCTTGAAGTTTCTTCCATGCGGCCAAGCTGCTTGCGCGCCTTGCAAACGTCCACAGTTCTGCCCGGTCGATATGTTTGCTCATGTCGTCGGGGCCGAGCAGGTTGAGGCCTGACACCTCCAGCACGAGGCATTCCCTGCCTCCCATATGCGACAGCCACCACAAGAAGCCCGCGACACTTTGCGCGCTATCTGGAGAAACCCAAGCGATGGGCGGCTTGTACGCTTCCATCGAAGCGCTCAAGACCGGCAAGCTCTCCAGGGAGACTCTCTGCCAATCTGAATAGCCCAACACAGCCTCGACCCATCGACCACGGTCTATCGCATCATCCGATGCTATGGGACCAAAACTGAAATCATCATACGGCGCGACAACAATCCCGTCGCGACTGGCCACCTTCAAAGACTGTTGCAGAGTGGCCGCTGCGGAACGACCGAAAACGACGTGAAGCTGAGTGTCTCTCGAAGCCATTTTATCAGCCTAACGAACGAGCGCTGAAACTGCCACCTTCCGTCGTCAGCTGCCGATCAAATCGAAGGCTTGGGCTTGCCAGCCATGCCGGAACAATACCCCCTACCCCCTTACCAACCCCTCCATCCCCGCCGCCGTGGTCATCGCCGGGAACAGCGCCTTCGCCGTCCGCGACGAGGGCAGCGCGAAGTGGCTGGAGACCGCGCTCGCGATCAGCACGTCGAGCGCGGTGGTAGGCTTGAGGTCCCGCCCCTCGTACAGCGCCGCATCGCCCAGTCCCGGCCAGTCGGCCTGGACCCGGCCGCCCTGCACCGCGCCGCCGAGCAGCATCGCGACCGAGCCGGTGCCGTGATCGGTGCCGCCGGTGCCGTTGGCCTTCACCGTCCGGCCGAACTCGGTCGCCACCACCACCAGCGTATGGTCCCAATGCGGCCCCAGCCCCGCCTTCAGCGCCGCGACCATCGCGTCGAGGCCCTTGAGCTGCCCGCCCAGCCGTCCGCGCTGGCCCGAATGCGTGTCCCAGCCGCCGGTCTCGATCATCGCGATCCGCGCACCGCCCGGCGCCGACAGCAGCTTGGCCGCCAGCGCGCCGGTATCCGCCGCGCGCTTGCCGCCGTCGCCGGCGAGATCGCCGGTGAGCGCCCGCGTCCCCATCGCCTCCTGCCACAGCGGGTGGAGCTGCTTGTCGCCCGCGTACATCGCGGTTACCCGCGCGAGCAGATCGTCCGAGGCGTCGGGCAGCGAAGAGGGCGCATAGCTCGCCACCTCCACGGGCCCGCGCAGCGCCATCGGCACGGTCGCGGCCAGCGCGATCGCCTTGTCGCCTTGGGGCAACAGGCGGAGCAGCCGGTTCATCCAGCCGTCCTTGAGCTGATAGGCCGAGACGCCGCCGGTCTCGAGCACATTCTGCCCGTCGAAATGCGAGCGGTCGCGGTAGGGCGAGGCGACGGCGTGGACGAACAGCGCCTGTTTCGCCTGGTAGAGCCCGAGCAGCCCCGGCATCGCCGGATGCAGCGCGAACATGCCGTCCAGCCTGGGCGCGCTGGCGAAATCGGCGGCAAGGTCGCCGCGCGCGCCGGCATAGGCGGGGTCGCCCACCGGTGCGACGATGCCCAGCCCGTCGGCCGCGCCGCGCTGGAGGAGGAAGACGAAGCGGCGCTCGGTCGGTGCGGCGGCGAAGGCCATCCGCGCACCCAGCGGCGAGACCATCAGCGCGGTGGCGCCGGCGGCGAGCAAGTGACGACGATGCAGCATCATGACGCTATCTCCGCAGGAACTCGGGCGCGACCAGCAGCAGTGCGACCCCCTGGCTGTTGCTTTCCGCCCGCGCGATCGCCTGGGCGGTCGCGGGGCTGAGCGCCTCCGGGAACAGCGCGGCGGCGCGGGCGCGCGGGTCGATCTGGTCGCGGGTGCGCTGGGCGATCCGCTCGGCGGCTTCCACCCGGCGCAGCACCGCGTCCGGCCCGGCCCAGGCGGCGGTCACATCGTCCCACCCGGCGGGCGAGCCCGGCTTCCACACCGGCTGGCCGAGCTGGACCATCAGCCCCGGCACCGCGTTCGGCTGGAGCTGCTCGGTGCCGACCGCGCGCAGGGCGGAGATCGACCATTCCCAGGGCGACTTGAACTTGACCGGGGCCGGCGCCCAGCATTCGGGCGACGCGATCAGCGTGCGGTAGAGGCTCGGCAGGTCGCCGCCGGTCCTGCGGAAATCCGCCTCCAACCGCGCGACCAGCTTCGGCGGCGGGTCGTCGCCGGCGAAATGGCGGGCGAGCTTGGTGGCGATATGTCGCGCGGTGGCGGGATGCGTCGCGAGATGGTCGAGCACCGCCGCCGCCTGCGCCTCCCCGGCCTGCGCCCATGGCTTGCCGAGGATCGTGCGCGTGCCGGGCTCGTGCAGCGCGTTGGCATAGACGAAGTCGCCCGGCCGCCCGGTGCCGCCGGCGAACTTCGCCACCGGGCCGCGCCCGAAGCCCGCGATGGTCCAGCCGGTCAGCGCGCGGGCGAACTCGGTCACATCGGCCTGGCTATAGCCGGTGCGGACGCCGAGGGTGTGCAGCTCCAGGATCTCGCGCGCGAGATTCTCGTTGAGGCCCAGCGACCGCCGCACCTTCGGGCGGTTGGCCGCGCGCACCGCCAGCGGGCTGTTGGGCCCCACCGACGCCGCCTGGTCGAGGAACAGCAGCATCGCCGGATGGCGCTCCACCGCCAACAGCATGTCGCGGAAGCTGCCCATCACATGCGGCCGGATCGCCTCGAACTCGAAGGCACCGGCGAGGTTGGTCACCGCCATCTTGTCGATCGAGACGGCGAAGTGATTGGCCCAGAAATGCACCAGCCGCTCGGCGAAGGGCGCGGGCGACTGGATCGCGGCGAGGGCCCGCGCGGTGACGGCGCCGTTGTAGACCGCGCGGGTCTGCTGGCCGAACTGCTTGCGATACGTCGCGGCCCGATCGTCCATCGCCTGCGCCACAGGCGGCGGCGCGGCCATCGGCGCCGTCGCACCGGCCGGTGCAGCGGCCATCGCGACCGGCGTCGGCGGCGGCGCGGCGCCGGCCGCCGCTTTCCGCAATTGCCCGAGGCGTTCGCGATAGTCCGCGAATTGCGCAACCAGCGTTCCGCTGGGGGGCTGACTGGCCAGCACCGGCGGCGCGGGCGCGTACCGGCCGAGTTGCTGCTCCAGCCAGGCGCGCGGATCGGCGCCAGGATCCTCGCCCGGGCGGGCGCCCAGGCCGAAACGGTTCAACGCGATACTCTTGTCCGCCACGGGCGAAACCTCCGCACTGTCGAAGCCTTGCTAACCGTCGAGTGTCGCAGAAGTTTGCCAGGCTTAACGGCTCATCGCATCGGCGCACGGTTCGTCCCGCAGCCGGACGATTGCGCCGCGTGCAATCAAGACCCCCGCGCTTTGCGGTTGCCGAATCTGCTGCACCGCAACATTTTGTCTATCAAGAACATACGAAGGATGCCGATCTGGCTCTTTTGGACCCACGAAGGAGAAAGATCGTGACCCGTTTCACCATCGCACTCGCCGCTACCCTGTTCGCCGCTGCGCCTGCTTTCGCTGCCGACAACGTTGCCACCCGCAGCTTCACCCGCGACGGCGTGACCTATGTCTACACCTCGACCCCCAAGGGTGACGCGCAGGTCCTGGAAGGCGTCGCCAAGCCGGGCAACCAGAAGTTCCGCCTTGTCGTCCGCAACGGCTGGGTCGATGGCAACGCCGCCGGCGCCCGCGTGTCGTTCCGCGTGCCCAAGGTGACCAAGGTGCAGGTCGCGTCGCGCTAAGCGCCGTATCCCGCACGACCGTCTCGAAAGGCCCCGCGCTCGCCTAGCGATTGCGGGGCTTTTTCGTGCTCGACGCGGGCCGCCGGCGGATCTCAATCCCCTGCCCGATCTAGAAACGAGTGGCCCCGCAGCTGCCGGGGCAACTGCGGGGCTTTCCGTTCTGGGGGGACGGAAATCAAACTCGGTAGGCGGCGCCGGCGCGCTGCTGCCCGCCCGTGAGGCTTCGGGCCGCGGCGCGGCAACCTGCTGTGCGGTGCCCGGCTGCTTCATGGCAGCGGCGCCGATCACCGCGGCATCTCTCTCGCAAACACCTGTAGCCGATCGCCTTTGCCCCTCACTTGCGCGGTTGTAACGAAAGATTGCGAGCGAGCCCCTTCGCCACGAGCAACATTTCCTTACAATCCAGCCATAAAATGGACATGCTGCAACGCAAATATAGGGAAGGAGCGCCAGTCCCGTCCTCGAGAATGGGTCGCCGCGCCGACGCAGGTTGGAACATCACTCGACACCGAGAGGGAATGTTCCATGAAGATTCGTCTTGCCGCCGCAGCCCTGCTCGGCCTCTCCTCGCCCGCATTCGCGCAGGAAACCGATGCGCCCAAGCCCGTGACCGTCTCCGGCAGCGTTGCGCTTGTATCGGACTACCGTTTCCGCGGCGTTTCGCAGACCGACAAGGAAATGGCTGTGCAGGGCGGTCTCACCGTCACGCATGAAAGCGGCCTGTACGGCGCGGTCTGGGGGTCGAACCTGGCTGGTTGGGGCACCTTCGGCGGCGCCAACATGGAGCTGGACCTGGTCGGCGGCTACAAGCTGCCGATCGGCGGCGGCGCCGCGCTCGACGTGGGCGTTACCTGGTACATGTATCCGGGCGGCGCGTCCAAGACCGACTTCGCCGAGCCCTATGTGAAGCTGAGCGGCAGCCTGGGCCCGGTCTCGGCGCTCGCCGGGGTCGCCTATGCCCCGTCGCAACAGGCGCTCGGCAACTGGAGCAACACGCCCGAGAGCCGCGAGGGCGACAAGGAAGACAATCTCTATCTCTGGGGCGACATCAGCACCGCGGTGCCGAAGACGCCGATCACGCTCAAGGCGCATCTCGGCTATTCGGACGGCAACCCCGGCCTGGGCCCCAACGGCACCAGCGTCGCGCCGACCGGCAGCTACGCGGACTGGCTGGTCGGCGCGGATCTCGCCCTGGGCAAGGTCGTGCTCGGCGTCGCCTATGTCGACACCAGCATCACCAAGCGCGAGAGCGAATATCTGCTGCCCAACTTCTCCAGCACCAAGGACGGTTCGACCATCGCCGGCAGCCAGGTGGTGTTCTCGGTCAGCGCGGCGTTCTAACGCAGACGCACATCAAGAGCGTATCCTCTCCCCTCGGGGGGAGGATACGCCGCCGCTGTGAGGGGTGATCGCGCGCGGAGCGCGACGGCGGGGTGCCCGGCTGCAGTGATGACCGCCACGCAGGCGGCGCCACCCCGCCACCTCCCCCTTCGGCGTGAAACCTCTACCCTAAAATCCTTCGGGCAGGTCGATCGTCCCGCAGACCTCACGGTAGCGGGCGATCGCATATCGATCGGTCATGCCCGCGATGAAATCGGCGATATGGCGGCTGCGCCAGGGCTCTTCCGCCGGCAGCGCCTCGCGCCATTCGGCGGGCATCAGCCCCGGATCGCCGGCATAGGCCGCGAACAGCCCGGATACGACCTGCCGCGCCGATGCCGCCGCCGCCAGCTGGCTCGGGTGGTGGTAGAGATTCGCGTACATGAACCGCTTCAGCCCGCGCTCGGCATCGCGCATCGCGGGCGAGAAGCCCGCCAGGCAGCGGCCCGCCCGCCGGACATCGTCCACCGTCTCCACACCCGCCTCCGCGATCCGCGCCCTGGTCTCGGCGATGAAGTCGTTGACCATCAGCCCGATCTGCGACCGGATCAGTTCGCCGGTCAGCCGCTTGGGTCCCACCTCCGGGAAACGGGCCTGGGCGTCGTCCCACGCCGCCCGGATCATCGGCACGGCCATGATCTGGTCGAGCGTCAGCAGCCCGGCGCGCAGGCCGTCATCGATGTCGTGATTGTCATAGGCAATGTCGTCGGCGATGGCCGCGACCTGCGCCTCCAGCGACGGCCAGCTGTCCAGCTCCAGCGGAAACGCTCCGTCGGCTGCCGCCAGCGCCCATTGCGGCGCGTGAATCGGGCCATTGTGCTTGGCCAGGCCTTCCAGCGTGTCCCAGGTCAGGTTCAGGCCGTTCCACATGGGATAGGGGCTGTCCAGCAAGGTCAGCGTGCGCAGGGTGTGGCCGTTGTGGTCGAACCCGCCCCGGCCGGCGAGCGCCACTTCCAACGCATCCTCGCCGGCATGGCCGAAGGGAGGATGGCCGATGTCGTGCGCCAGGCACAGGGCCTCGGTGAGATCCTCGTTCAGCCCCAGGGCGCGGGCGATCGCGCGGCCGATCTGCGCAACCTCCAGGCTGTGCGTGAGGCGCACGCGGAAATGATCGCCGTCGGGCGCCAGGAACACCTGTGTCTTGTGGCGCAGCCGGCGGAAACTGATCGAATGGATGATGCGATCGCGGTCGCGCTGGAAGGCGTCGCGCGGGCCGCGAACGCCGCCCCCTTCTTCGGGGTGGAGGCGCCCGCGCGTCTGGCCGGGCATACAGGCCCAGGGGGAAAGCTGTTTCACCGCTGCCCCCTAGCCCAGCCAGAACCGCTTGCGAAGGCTCAAGGCGCGATCTTGCTGACCTTCTGCCCCGCCTCGCTGGTAACCACAAAGGCCGAGACACCCTCTCCGGCCAGCTTGTTGACGAAGGCCTGCGCCTCGCCGCTGGTCTTGAACGGCCCGGTGACGATGCGATTGGTCGCCTTGAACGGCATCCACCAGCCGCCACGCGCCTTGAGGAGCTTGGGCGATTTGGCCGCGACGCCCTTCCAGGCGCGGTCGACGGTCGATTCATTCGCGCCGCTGGCGACCTGCACCCAGACCCGCTCGGGATCTGCCTTTTTGGGATCCGGCTTCTTTGGCTCGGGCTTTCTGCCCTTTACCGGCTTGGCATCCGCCTCGTCCTCCGGCTTCGCGCCCTTGCGCGCGCCCGGCTTGGCCGGCTTGCTTTCGGCCTCGTCCTCGGCCCTGGCGCCGCGCTTGGGTGCGGGCTTGGCCGGCGTGGCATCCTCCTCGGCGGCGACGACCGGGCGCTTGGGCTCCGGCTTGGCGCGGACGGTGACGGTCGGCTTCGGCGCCGGCGCGACGCTGGCGCGCTCCGGCGCGCGCTCGCTGGCAGGCACTTCGATATTGGCGATGATCGAGGAGAGCGGCGATCCCGCGGAGGCGACGCGGCGGACGTCGGGCTGGGATGCCGAGGTCGGCTGGACGATCGGACGGGGTGCGGGCGCCGGCTGCGGCAGGGGCGCCGGCTGCCAGGTCGGCTGCGCCGCGGGTTGGCTCGGTACCGTCCGGGCTGCCGGCGCCACGTCCGCCTTGGCGACTTGCACCGGCGCGGCCTTCGGCGTCGAGGCGACGCGCCGTCCGCGCGCATCGGTGCGGACCGGCGCGGAGGTCACGGGTACCGGCTGCGCCTGCGCGATCTGCACCGGCGCCGGACCGGTATAGACCGGCAACGAGGGTGCCGTCCGCGCATCCGCCAGTCGCGCCGGTGTCGGCGAAAGCTCGCCGAAATGGACCGCGAAGGCGCGATCGGCCGGCCCCAGCGTCGCGATGCGCCGGAAAAAGGGCAGCAGGTTCCTTCCCGCCGCGCCCGGCAACACCGTCGCCGCGATCTTCTCGGCACCTGCCAGATCACCGTTCATCGCCAGGATGAAGGCGCGATCTCGCCATGCCGCGCGATCCTGCGCGCGCAGCAGCGGGTCGAGCGCGCGCTCTGCTTCGATGCGGCTGCCGCTGATGCCCAGCGACAAGGCGTACCGCCGCACCACCTCGTCCTCGCGCCGGGTGGCCAGCGCCAGCTTGTAGTCACGCTGGGCGAGCAACGGCTGGCCGAGCAGATCATAGGCAAAGCCGCGATCGGCGGCGAACTCGCGCGCGTCGACGCCCTGCGCTTCCGCGCGCTGGAACAACCGCAGCGCCTCGCCCGGCCGCTCCTGCCGAACGAGCACCGCCGCGCGATTGCTGGCGATGCGCGGATTGGTCGCCTCGACGCTTTCGGCCCGCTGCAGCAGCGCCAGCGCCCCGGTCAGGTCGCCCAGCCGCGTGCTCAGCCGCGCCGCGGCCAGCAGCGCCTCCACGTCGCGCGGGTTTTCGGCGAGCACGCGCATCTGCGTGGCCAGCGCGTCCGCGTCGGGATTGTGCGCCTGGACGATCTCGCCCTGCGCCCATACCGGCGACGCGCCGAGGAGCAGCGCCGACGCGAACGCGCCGATGCCGAGATGTTTCTTGCTGATCATGTCGGGCTAACCGCTAATGCCGCGGCGCTGAACCGCCGCTGACGGGGAATGGGTGGCTCGGCGAACCGTGCCACCCATGCGCCTTACTGGTTGTTCTGGCTGCGCAGGAAGCGCGGAATGTCCAGCGGATCCTTGTCTTCTTCCTCGGCGGCCTTGGTGCCGCGCGAGGCGGAGGCCATGCGCTCGAACAGCGTGCCGCCGGTCTTGGGACGCGGCCGCGTATCGGCATCGTCATCGCCGCCGGTCAGCCAGCGGCGACGGCCGGCCGGTGCCTCGGCTGCGGGCGCAGACGCCGGCACGGGCGTTGCGGTCGGCGCCGGCGGCACCAGCGCCTCGGTGCCGAGCAGCAGTTCGTCCGAGGCCGGGGCCGGCGGGGTCGGCTCGGGAGCCGGAGCGGGTGCGGCAGCGACGGGTTCGGGCGCAGGCGCGACCGGCGCGGGGGCCGGCGCTTCCTCGACGACAGGGGCCGGCGCAGGCTCGGGCGCGGCGGCTGCCGGCGCGGGGTTCACGACCGGCTCGGGCGCGGGCGCGGCAGTGGTGCGACGCGGGGTGGAGAAGGAGAAGACGCGCGGCTGCTCGACCGGCGCGGCCGGGCGGTTCTCGACATTCGCATCGATGCCGGTGGCGACCACCGACACGCGGATGCGGCCCTCCAGTTCCGGGTTGAACGCCGAACCCCAGATGATGTTAGCGTCGGGATCGACGAGCTCGCGGATATGGTTCGCGGCTTCGTCGACCTCGAGCAGGCGCATGTCCTCGCCGCCGGTGATCGAGACGATCACGCCCTTGGCGCCGTTCATCGAAACGCCGTCGAGCAGCGGGTTGGCGATCGCCTTCTGTGCGGCGATCAGCGCGCGGTCGTCGCCGTCCGCCTCGCCGGTGCCCATCATCGCCTTGCCCATCTCCTGCATCACCGAACGGACGTCGGCGAAGTCGAGGTTGATCAGGCCCGGCATCACCATCAGGTCGGTGATGCCGCGCACGCCCTGCTGCAGCACCTCGTCGGCCATCTCGAACGCTTCCTTGAAGGTCGTGTTCGCATTGGCGATCAGGAACAGGTTCTGGTTCGGGATGACAATCAGGGTGTCGACATATTTCTGCAGTTCCTCGATGCCCGCCTCGGCCGACTGGGCACGACGCTTGCCTTCGAAGGCGAAGGGCTTGGTCACCACACCCACGGTCAGGATGCCCATGTCGCGCGCCGCCTTGGCGATCACCGGCGCCGCACCGGTGCCGGTGCCGCCGCCCATGCCCGCCGCGATGAAGCACATGTGCGCGCCCTCGAGCGACTGCTGCACCTGCTCGATCGTCTCCTCGGCCGCCGCACGGCCGATTTCCGGCCGCGAACCCGCGCCCAACCCTTGCGTGATCTTCGCGCCGAGCTGGATGCGCTGGGGGGCGACCGACTGCTTGAGCGCCTGCGCATCGGTGTTGGCGACCAGGAACTCGACGCCCTGCACCTCGGCGCGGATCATGTTGGCGATGGCATTGCCGCCGGCGCCGCCAACCCCGATCACCGCGATCTTCGGCGTCAGTTCGTCCACGTCGGGCGGAAGGAAATCGATACTCATTCTATGGTCTCCCGTGGCAGCGCATCGGCGGCACTGCGCAACCTGATATTCTCTGATGCACGAAGCGAAGCGACGACTCTAGTCACCACTAGCACCCCGGCGGACGCTTTTCCCTAATAATTCGCGCGGAACGCCGCGATCAACCGCTGGAACAGCGCGCCCGGGCTTGCCCGGGTGACGAGCTGGTGCCGGCTGGGCTCCAGCGTGCGCAGGTCGATCGGATCGGCCGCGGCGAACTGGGTAAGTCCCGCCAGCGTCGAGAAGGCAGGCCCCGCATGCGCATTGGGCATCGCCAGCAACCCGCGCGGTCGACCGACGCGCACCGCATTGCCCAGTGCCTGTTGCGCATAGTCCGCAATCCCGGCCAGCTCGGCACCGCCGCCGGTCAGCACGATCTGGCGGCCCACCGGCTCCTGAAAGTTGAGCTTCTTCAGTTCCTTCTGGATCTCCGCCACGATCCGCTCCAGCCGCTGCCGGATGACCGTGTTCAGCGCCGCCTTGGTGATCCGCGGCCCCTCGATCCCCTCCTCGGCCGTTGCCGGCGCGACGTCGATCGTCTCGCGGTTGTCGCGCGGGGAGAGATTGGCCGAGCCGTGGAAGCATTTGGTCCGCTCCGCCCAGGCACGCGCGGTGCCGAAAGCGGCGGCGATGTCGTCGGTGATGTCGGCCGAGCCCATCGGGATCGAGGCCAGCCCGGCGAGCACGCCCTGCGCGAATACCGAGACATTGGTCACGCCCGCACCGATCTCGACCAGCGCCACGCCCAGCTCGCGCTCTTCCTCGGTGAGGCAGGCAAGCCCGGTCGCCACCGGCGCCGCGATGATCGAGCGCACCTCCAGATGCGCCGAGCGCACGCACAGGTCGAGGTTGCGCACCGGCGAGCCGTCGGTGGTGACGACATGCACGTCGACGCCCAGCCGATCGGCATGCAGCCCCAGCGGACGCTTGACGCCGCCGAGACCATCCACCGTGTAGCGGGTCGGCTGCGCGTGGAGCACCATCCGCCCCTGCGGGTCGATCGCGCCGCGCCCCGCCTTGAGCAGATCGTCGATATCCGCCTGCTCGACCCTATGGCCGCCCAGGTCCGCCTCGACCTTGACGACGCTGGAGACCAGCCCGCCCGCCGAGAAGCTGACCCAGACATCCTCGATGTTGAAGCCGGCGATGCGCTCGGCCTGCTCCACCGCCTCGCGGATCGCGATCTCGGTGGCGTGCATGTCGGCGACATAGCCGCGCTTGACGCCCCGGCTCTCGCGCTGGCCGGTGCCGAGCACGATCAGATTGCCCTCGTCGGTCCGCTGCGCGATCAACGCCGAGACCTTCGACGATCCCACGTCGAGCGCGGTAATCAACCCTTCCGGCGCTGTCTTCGCCATCAGCCTTCCCCCGTGCCGGTGCCCGCCGGCGGCGTCGTTGTCGTCGCAGGCATGGTCGGTAGTGTTGTCGCCGGCGCCGCGGAAATCGGCGGCGGCGGTTCGATCACGCCCTGCCTGCGCACAACCAACTTGTTTGCAACGCGCATGTCAAACCCGCGATTGCCGTGGCTCAGCAGCCGCTGCGTGCTGTCGATCGCCACGAAGGTCTTGAGCGCGGCGATCGCTTCCGCCTCGCCCTCGGGCAGCTGCAGTTTCTCGCCCGACGTAAAATACATGTCCCAGCGCCGGTTGCCGACCCAGCTCATCGCCTTGACCAGCGGCTTGAGGCCCGGCTGTGTCTCCAGCAGGTGCTTGCGCGCCGCCTCCTGGGTATTGGCACCCTCGCCAATCAGCAGCGGCAGATCGGGCATGGCGTCGGGCGACACCGGCTCCAGCGGCACGCCGGAGGGATCGATCAGCAGCAGCTGGCCATGGTTCTGCCAGACCGCCGCAGGGGTTCGCTCCTCGATGGCGATGTGCAGCGTGCCCGGCAGCCGGCGCGAGACGCGCGCATCCTTCACCCAGGGAAATTTGAGCAGCCGCTGCCGCACGTCCTCCAGGCTGACCAGCGGCATCGCCCGCGAGTCCTGGTCGAGCACCTGCTCATAGACGGTCGCGCGGTCCATCCGCTTGAGCCCGTCGATCTGGATCTCGTCGACCTTGAGGCCGGCGTCACCCACCGCCTGCGCGATGCCCACACCGATCATCTGCGGCACGCCCGCGAGGATGCCGATCGTCAGCACGACCGCGCCGACCGCGCCGACGATGCTCCAGGTGGTGACCTTGTGCAGCGTCTCCGGGCTCATCGGCAGGCCGGCGATCGCCTGGTCGAGCACGCCCGCCCGCTGCGGCCGGCGCGCAGTGCCGCGCGGCTTCGGCTTCTCGCCGCGCCTTGTGGTCGCGCGCTGCGCTTGGGCGGGCCTGCGGCTCACAATGCCTCCTCGACGATCCGTTGCACGAGACTAGCATAGTCGATGCCCAGATGGCGCGCCTGTTCGGGCACCAGGCTGAGCGGAGTCATGCCGGGCTGGGTGTTCACTTCCAGCAGAAAGAGCCCGTCGACACCCTGCGTGTCGTCCCAGCGGAAATCGGCGCGCGAGGCGCCCTTGCAGCCGAGCAGCCGGTGCGCATCGAGCGCGATTCGCTTGCACGCCTCGGCGACGTCGTCCGGGATCTGCGCCGGGAAGACGTGTTCCGTCAGGCCATCAGTGTATTTGGACTCATAGTCGTAGAACCCGCTCTTGGGCTTGAGCTCGGTGACGCCCAGCGCCTGGTCGCCCAGCACCGCGGTGGTCAGCTCGCGGCCGCGGATAAAGGGCTCGGCGAGCAGCTCGTCGAATTCCTGCCAGGGTCCGCGCGCATCCGGGTGGATCGGGTTGCCGACATTGCTTTCGGCGGTGACGATCGCCACGCCTACCGAGGAGCCTTCGTTGACCGGCTTCAGCACATAGGGGCGCGGCAGCGGGTCCTGCCGGTACAGCTCGTCGCGCGACACCATCCGCCCGCCGGGCATCGGGATGCCGTGCGGCACCAGCGCCTGCTTGGTCAGCTGCTTGTCGATCGCGATTACCGAGGTGACCATGCCCGAGTGGGTATAGCGGATGCCCATCAGGTCGAGCATGCCCTGGACGCTGCCATCCTCGCCCGGCGTGCCGTGGAGGGCGTTGAACACCACGTCCGGCTTGGCCTCGGCGAGCGTCGCGGCGACGTTCCGATCGAGATCGATCCGGGTCACGCGGTGGCCAAGGCTCTCCAGCGCATCCGCAACGCCGTTGCCCGACATCAGCGAAACCTCGCGCTCGGCCGACCAGCCGCCCATCAGCACGGCGATGTGGAGGGGGGTCACCACCGGGTGCCTGCCTGACCTGCCACCCCAGCCGTCATCCCCGCGAAGGCGGGGATCCATTGGTGGAGAGGCATCGGCTCCTGCCGCGAACGCACAGGCGAATGGATCCCCGCCTTCGCGGGGATGACGGCGGTGGTGGAGACGGGCCGTTCAGCGCCGCCGGTACGCATCTTCACTTCGCCACTCCCACGCGCTGAATCTCCCATTCCAGTTCGACGCCCGACTGCGCCTTCACGCGCGCGCGGACGTCTTCGCCCAGCGCCTCGATATCGGCGCTGGTCGCTTCCCCCAGGTTGAGGAGGAAGTTGCAATGCTTCTCGCTCACCTGCGCGTCGCCGCGACGCAGGCCCCGGCAGCCGGCCGCGTCGACCAGCGCCCAGGCCTTGTGCCCTTCCGGGTTCTTGAAGGTCGAGCCGCCGGTCTTCGAGCGCAGCGGCTGCGATTCCTCGCGCGCGGCGGCGATGCGGTCCATTTCGGCTTGGATGTCGTCCGAAGGCTTGGGGAAGCCGCGGAAGGTCGCACTGACCACGATCGCGCCCTCGGGCAGGCTGCTGTGGCGATAGGTGTAGCCGAGATCGGCATTGGCCAGCACCCGCCGCTCGCCGGAGCGGAGCACGACCTCGCACTCCACCAGAATGTCGCAGGTCTCGCGACCATAGGCGCCGCCGTTCATCCGCACGAAGCCGCCGACGGTGCCGGGAATCGAGCGCAGGAACTCCACGCCGCCAATGCCCCAGTCGCGCGCCTTGGACGATACGAGGATGCCCGAGGCGCCGCCGCCGCAGCGCAGGGTGGTGTCGTCAAGCTGTTCGACGCTCGCAAAGGCCTTGCCGAGGCGGATCACCACGCCCGGCACGCCGCCGTCGCGGACGATCATGTTCGAGCCGAGGCCGAGGCCCATCACCGGCGTGGCCGGATCAAGCGCGGCGAGGAAGCTGGCGAGGTCGTCGGCATCGGCCGGCTCGAACAGCCACTCCGCCGCACCGCCGCTCTTGAACCATACCAGCGGCGCAAGCGGGGCGTTGGGGGTGAGTTTTCCACGGACGGGAGGCAGCGTCACTTAAGCCCCTCCCCTTCAGGGGAGGGGTTGGGGTGGGGCAGTGTCTCGCAGAGACCAACAGAGGTTCTGGCATCCCTCCACCCCCAAACCCCTCCTCCCAGGAGGAGGGGCTTAAGAAGAAGAACCGCCAAGCTCACGCATCCCCCCGCGCAGCCGCGATCGCAGGAGCCAGGCCCGCCGCCCATTTGGTGATGTCGCCCGCGCCGAGGCATACCACCATGTCGCCCTCGCGCACCACGCCGCTCAGCGCATTCGCCAGCGCGGTCGCATCGGTCGTCGCCGCCACCGCGCGATGCCCGCGCCGCGAGACCTGCTCGACCAGCGCATCGGCATGGACGCCCTCGATCGGCGCCTCGCCCGCCGGATAGACGGGGGCCACATACACCATGTCGGCGTCGTTGAACGCCTGGGCGAACTCGTCCATCAGATTGCCCAGCCGCGAATAGCGGTGCGGCTGCACCACTGCGATCACCCGGCCGCGGGTGCTCTCGCGCGCCGCCGCCAGCACCGCGCGGATCTCCACCGGGTGATGCCCGTAATCGTCGATGATCGAAGCGCCCGCGACCTCGCCCACCTTGGTGAAGCGCCGCTTGACCCCGCCGAACTTCGCAAAGCCCTGCTGGATCGTCGCATCGGGAATGCCCAGCTCCAGCGCCACGCCGATCGCCGCCAGCGCGTTCTGGACATTGTGGCGGCCGGGCATCGGCAGCTCGATATTCTCGATCGAGCGAGTTGATCCGTCGCGGTGCCGGATGATCACCTCGAAGCGATTGCCCCCGGCATGCGGGGTGACGTTCACGCCGCGCACATCGGCGCTCGCCGCGAAGCCATAGGTCACGATCCGCCGGTCGCGGACGCGCGGGATGATCGCCTGCACTTCCGGATGGTCGAGGCACAGCAACGCCGCGCCGTAGAAGGGGACGTTCTCGACGAACTCGACGAACGCTGCCTTCACCCGGTCGAACGAGCCATAATGGTCGAGATGCTCGGGATCGATATTGGTGACGATCGCGAAGGTGCCGTCGAGCCGCAGGAAGCTGCCGTCGCTCTCATCGGCCTCGACGATCATCCAGTCGCCCTCGCCCAGCCGGGCGTTGGAGCCGTACTGGTTGATGATCCCGCCGTTGATCACGGTCGGGTCGACCCCGCCGGCATCGAGGAGTGCTGCGACCATCGAGGTGGTCGTCGTCTTGCCGTGGGTGCCCGCCACCGCGATGGTCGACTTCAGCCGCATCAGCTCGGCGAGCATCTCGGCGCGACGGACCACCGGGATGCGGTTCTGATAGGCGGCTTCCACCTCGGGATTGGTCCGCACGATCGCGGTGGAGACCACCACCACGGCCGCCTCGCCCAGATTCTCGGCGGCATGGCCGATCGTCACCGGGATTCCGCGGTCGCGCAGTCCCTGCACGACGTAGGAGTCCGCCACGTCCGAGCCCTGCACCTTGTAGCCGAGATTGTGCATCACCTCGGCAATGCCCGACATGCCGATGCCGCCGATGCCGACGAAGTGAATGGTACCGATGTCGGTGGCGACGCCCTTCATGCGTAAGCAGGCCTTCCGTTCTTGTTGGCTTTCTGCACCTTCCCCACGGGGGCTCGGGGTGCGTGGATCGATTCGACGAGGTCCGCCAGGTCGCGCACCGCATCGGGCCGTCCGACGCCGCGCGCGCGCGCTGCCGCATTCTCCAGCGCCTTGGTGTCGAGCCCCAGCTTCTGCATCTGCTTGGCGAGCTCGGGCGCGGTGAAGGCGCGCTGCGGGATGGTCCGCGCGCCGCCCGCCTCGGTGATCTCGCGGGCGTTGGCGGTCTGGTGATCGTCGGTGGCGCTGGGCAGCGGCACCAGGATCGCCGGACGCCCGGCGGCGGTCAGCTCGGCGATGGTCGAGGCCCCTGCCCGCGCGATCACCAGATGCGCCCAGGCGAGCCGCTCGGGCATGTCGGGCAGATAGGTCGCGACCTCGGCCGGAATCTCGTGTTCCTGATATTTGGCGCGGACCATCTCGATGTCCTCGATGCGCGCCTGGTGCGTCACCTGCAGCCGGCGGCGGAAATGCACCGGCAGCAGCGCGAGCCCGTCGGGGACCACCTGGCTGAGGATCGACGCGCCCTGGCTGCCGCCGGTCACCAGCACGCGGAACAGCCCGTCTTCCTCCAGCATCGGATAGGGCTTGGCGCGCAGCGCCAGCACCGCCTCGCGCACCGGATTGCCGGTGAGATGGGTCTTGGCTTCCCAGCCGGGCTTCATCCGCTCGACCTTGTCATAGGAGGTGGCGATCGCCGCCACCCGCCCGGCAACCAGCCGGTTGACCCGGCCCAGCACCGCGTTCTGCTCGTGGATCACGGTCGGAATGCGCGCGCTGAACGCCGCCGAGAGCGCCGGGAAGGCCGGATAGCCGCCGAAGCCGATCACCGCGGCGGGACGCAGCTGCTTGTACAGCTTCCGCGCCATCGCCCGCCCGGCCAGCATCTGCCGCGCTGCCTTCAGATACCCGATCGGCCCGCCACCCAGCCGCCCGGCGGGAAGCACATGCGTCTCGACGCCCTCGAACAGGCCGGGGAAGCGCACGCCGCGCTCGTCGCTGACCAGCGCCACCTGATGCCCGCGCCGTGCGAGCTCCACCGCCAAGGCAGCCGCGGGCACCATGTGCCCGCCGGTGCCACCGGCAGCGAGGACATAACTACGGCGTTCGGTCATGCGGCTTTGCTCCAGCGGCCGGTATAGGGGGAGCGCTTCAGATACGGGTTTCGTCGCGTGAAAGCGAGCAGCAGGCCATAGCCGATCGAAAGCGCGATCATCGACGAGCCGCCATAGCTGATGAACGGCAGCGTCATGCCCTTCGATGGCGCGATGCCGGTGTTCACCGCCATGTTGATCAGTGCCTGCACGCCGAACTGCGAGGCAAGCCCCGCGGCGGCGAGCAGCCGGAACGGATCCTCCTCGTCGAGCAGCTTCATCAGCACGCGCACGACGATGGCGAGATAGAGCAGCACGATCACCGCGCAGGCGATCAGCCCGAACTCCTCGCCGATCACCGAGAAGATATAGTCCGTATGCGCCTCGGGCAGGCGGAACTTGATCTGACCGCTGCCCGGCCCGGCGCCGAACAGCCCGCCGGCGGTCAGCGTGTCGTGCGCCATTTCCACCTGGTAGCGATCGGCGAGCGCGGCTTCCTTGGTGGGAAACAGGAAATTGTCGATGCGGGTGCGCGCGGTGCCGTAAAACAGATAGGCCGCGACCACCCCCGCCACCGCCATGCCGCCCAGGCTCGCGATCGCGGCGGGCGAGATGCCGGAGAGCATCAGCAGGATCACCCATATCGTGCCGAACAGGATGGTCTGGCCGAAATCGGGCTGGAGCATCAGCAGCACCGCGATCAGCGCAGTGATCGCGCCGGTGACGATCATCACCGGCAGCTCGGGATCCTTGGCCCGGAACGACAGGATCCAGGCGGTCGAGACGATGAACAGCGGCTTGAGGAACTCCGACGGCTGCAGGTCGGAAATGCCCAGGCTGATCCAACGCTTGGCGCCGTTCACCTCATGCCCGATGATCGGCAGCAGCACCATCAGCCCGAGGAACACCAGCGCGCCGGCAAGCGACAGCCGCCGCGCCGCAGCGACCGGCAGCATCGACACGATGATCAGCACCGGCACGCAGACGCACACCCACATCAGCTGGCGCCAGAAATAGTACATCGGCTGGACGATATGCGCGGCATCCGAATAGCGCCGCGCGGTCGCGGGCGAGGCGGCGGCCACCGCCACCAGCCCGATCGCGATCAGGAGCAACGGCAGGAACAGCAGCACGCGGTCCACTTCCCAGAACCACATGCCCGCGCGCGACTTGCTGGCGCGGCTCAATTGGTTGGAGATGCGCGGTAGGCCGCCCTTGTTCTCGTCCGCGTCTCCCGGCTGGCGGCTCACCCGAGCGACTCCACCGCGGCACGGAAGGCATCGCCGCGCGCCTCGAAATCGCGGAACTGGTCGAACGAGGCGCAGGCCGGGGAGAGCAGCACGGCATCGCCCGGCTGGGCGGCGGCAGCGGCGGCGCGGACGGCGGCGTCCAGCGTGCCGGATTGCTCGACGGGCATCTCGCCTTCGAGCAGCCGGGCGAACAGCGGTCCGGCTTCGCCGATGGTATAGGCACGAATGACATGGCCGAAGCCGGGGCGGCATGCCTCGAGGCTGTCGGTCTTGGCGACGCCGCCGAGGATCCAGTGGATGCGCGGGAATGCCGCGAGCGCGGGCGCGGTCGATTCCGGGTTGGTCGCCTTGCTGTCGTTGACGAACAGCACGCCGTTGCGGCTGGCGATCCGCTCCATGCGGTGCGGCAGGCCGGGGAAGCTCTCCAGCCCCCTGTCGATCGCGGCCCTGTCGATGCCCAGCGCCTCGCAGGCGGCGATCGCGGCGAGCGCATTCTGCGCGTTGTGCGGCCCCTGCAGCGCCGGCCAGTGTGACTGGTCCATGCACACGCCGGGGGCGATCTTGGTCACGTCCTCGCTGCGGCCGGAGAGCGCGACCTGCCGGGCGATGGTCGCCGAGGCGTCGTCGCCGAGGCCGATGATCGCGGCATGGCCCTTGCTCTGCATCGCGAACAGCCGCGCCTTGGAGGCGGCATAACCCTCGAAGCCCTCATAGCGGTCGAGATGGTCGGGGGTGATGTTGAGCAGCACCGCGACGTCGCAGTCGAGGCTTTGGGTAAGGTCGATCTGGTAGCTCGACAGCTCCAGCACATAGACGCCGCCCTCGGGGAGCGGCTCCTGCCCGAGGATCGGCAGGCCGATATTGCCGCCGAGCCGCGTGGGAATGCCCGCGGTCTCGATAATGTGGTGGATCAGCGCGGTGGTGGTCGACTTGCCGTTGGTGCCGGTGATGCCGACCACGCGATGCGCGGGGAGATCGGCCCGCGCCTGTGCGAACAGCTCGATGTCGCCGATCAACGGCACGCCGGCAGCACGGGCGTGCGCTGCGATCGGATGCCGGTTCAGCGGCACGCCGGGGGAGACGACCATGCCGGCATAGCCGGTGAGGTCGGAGTCCAGCGGGTCGGCAAGCACAAGATCCTCCCCGGAACGGGGAGGGGGACCAGCCGCAGGCTGGTGGAGGGGGGCCGCAGCAAGGGACGTCGCTTGTGGAGATTCCCCTCCACCACCGCCTGCGGCGGCGGTCCCCCTCCCCGTTCCGGGGAGGATCTGGAGCCGCGCCGCCTCGCTCGAATCCCACGCCAGCACCTCCGCCCCGCTGGCCAGCAGCGTACGCACGGTCGCCGCGCCCGAGCGTGCGAGCCCGAGCACCGCGAAGCGTTTGCCGCGCCAGGCGGGGCTGGTGATCACCGCAGCTTGAGCGTCGCCAGACCGGCCAGCGCCAGCACGAAGGCGATGATCCAGAAGCGGATCACCACCGTCGGCTCGGACCAGCCGAGCTGTTCGAAATGATGGTGGATCGGCGCCATGCGGAACACGCGCTTGCCGGTGCGCTTGAAGAAGAACACCTGGATGATGACGCTCAGCGCCTCCATCACGAACAGGCCGCCGATGATGCCGAGCACCAGCTCATGGTGGGTGGTGACGGCGATGGTGCCGATCGCCCCGCCCAGCGCGAGGCTGCCGGTATCGCCCATGAACACCGCCGCCGGCGGCGCATTGAACCACAGAAAGGCCAGCCCCGCCCCGATCATCGCGCCGCAGAAGATGGCGAGGTCGCCCGCCCCCGGCACGTGCGGAATGCCCAGATAGGTCGCGTAGATCTTGTTGCCCGCCAGGTAGGCGATCAGCATGAACGCCATGCTCGCGATCACCACCGGCATCGTCGCGAGGCCATCGAGCCCGTCGGTCAGGTTCACCGCATTGCCGAACGCCACGATCGTGAACGCCGCGAAGGCGATGTAGAAATAGCCGAGATCCGGATGCACCCAGCTGAGGAACGGCACGTAGAGCTGGGTATTGCCCTCGGAAAAGATGATGATCGCGCTCGCGATGCCGGCGATCAGGAACTCGCCGAGCAGCCGCACCTTGCCCGAGACGCCCGCAGTCTTCTGTTTCCGCACCTTGTCGTAATCGTCGAGGAAGCCGATCATGCCGAAGCCGAGCGTCACGAACATGCACGCCCAGACATAGGCGTTGCGCAGGTCCATCCAGATCAGCAGCGCCAGCGTGAGGCTGGTCAGGATCATCAGCCCGCCCATCGTCGGCGTGCCGCGCTTGGCGAGGTGGCTCTGCGGTCCGTCGGTGCGGATCGGCTGGCCCTTGCCCTGGCGCAGCCGCAGCCAGCCGATGAACCTCGGCCCGATCAGCAGCCCGATCAGCAGCGCGGTCGCCACCGCCCCGCCGGTGCGGAACGAGAGATACCGGAACAGATTGAGCACGCCGGGGAAGCCCAGCTGCTCCGCGATCAGATAGAGCATGTTTGCCTTTCCGCCAGCGCCGCGACGATCGTCGCCAGCCGCACGCCGTTCGACCCTTTGACGAGAACCGCATCGCCCGGCGCGAGCGTCGATTCGAGCTCGGCCTTCGCAGCTGCGGCATCGGCCACATGGACGAAATCCACCCGCCCCTCAAGCGCAGCGGCCAGTGGTGCCATCGCTTCGCCCACCAAAATGGCACGGCTCACCCGCGCCCCGGCGATCGGATCGGCGAGTTCGGCGTGGAGGCCATCGGAATGGGCGCCCAGCTCGCGCATCTCGCCCAGCACGGCGATGCGGCGGCCGGGCTCGGCGGCGAGCACCTTCAGCGTGGCGCGCATCGAGCTGGGATTGGCGTTGTAGCTTTCGTCGATCACCAGCGCGCTGCCGTCGCCCACCGGCACGGTCATCCGCGCGCCGCGCCCCGCGAGCCCGCCCAGATCGGCGAGCGCCAGGCCCGCGACTTCGAGGTCACCGCCCACCGCATCGACCGCGGCGAGGATGGCCATCGCGTTCGACACCCAATGCTCGCCCGGCTGGGAAAGGGTGAAGCTCAGCTCGCGGTCGCCGAAGCGCGCCATCACGAAGGTGCCGCCGCTGCGCGCGCGCATCGTCTCCACCGCGCGCACCCCGGCGCCCTCGCCCAGGCCGAAGGTGACGATCCTGGCGGCATGCGGCCGCGCGGCCGCGATCAGCCGGTCGCGATAGGGGCTGTCGAACGGCACGATCGCGGTGCCGCCGGGCTCCAGGCCCTGGAAGATCTCGCCCTTGGCGTCGGCGATCTTCTCGACGCTGTCGAAAAAGCCGAGATGTGCCGGCGCGATCGCGGTGACGATGGCGACATGCGGGCGCACCAATCGGGTCAGCTGCGCCAGCTCGCCGGCATGGTTCATGCCCATCTCGAACACGCCGAAGCGGGCGTCGCGCGGCATGCGGGCGAGGCTCAGCGGCACACCGGTATGGTTGTTGTAGCTCTTCACCGATCGGTGGGCGCAGCCCGGATCGCTCCGGTCGAGCGCGGCGAACAGCGCCTCCTTGGTGCCGGTCTTGCCGACCGAGCCGGTGACGCCGATGATCTTCGCCGAGGAGCGCTTGCGGGAGGCGGCGCCGAGCGCGTTCAGCGCGTCGGTGGTATCGGCGACGCGGACGCTGGGATGGTCGGTAGCATCGGACACCACGGCGCCGGCCGCACCCTGCGCAAAGGCCTGGTCGAGGAAGCGATGCCCGTCGGTGCTCTCGCCCTTGAGCGCGAGGAACAGGTCGCCGGGGCCGACTTCGCGGGAGTCGAAGGCGACGCCGGAAACGGCGAAGTCCGCCGAGGCGGTGCCGTGCGTGGCGGCGGCGATTTCTTCGGAGGTCCAAAGTGCGTTGGCCATCTTCACATCCTCCCCTGCAAGGGGAGTAGAAACGCATTCGAAATCTGCTGCCCTTCAGCGACCGATCCTCCCCCTTGACGGGGGAGGATAGCGTAGCTTGGCGCATTAGCGCCTAGCGAAGCTTGGAGAGGGTGAGCGGCTGCGCAGCAGCCGCGCGATTTGCGCCACGCAAATCGCCCCCCTCTCCCTCCCCCGCAAGGGGGGAGGGGCATAACGCAGCTGCGATCGCACTGCTTTGCAGGGGAGAGCCGAAGAAGCCCCCTCATGCCGCGCACTCCCGCGCCACGGCGACGTCGTCGAACGGCAGCACCATCTCGCCGACGATCTGCCCCTGTTCATGGCCCTTGCCGGCGACCAGCACGATATCGTGCGGCTCGGCCATCGCGATCGCCGCGCCGATCGCCGCGCGGCGGTCGCCGATCTCGGTCGCGTCCGGCGCGCCCTTCAGGATCGCACGGCGGATCTCGGCCGGGTCCTCGGTGCGCGGATTGTCGTCGGTGACGATCGCCACATCGGCGCCCGAAGCCGCCACCCGCCCCATCAGCTCGCGCTTGCCCGGATCGCGATCGCCGCCGGCGCCGAACACCAGGATCAGCCGACCCTCGGTATGCGGCTTCAGCGCCGCGATCGCCGCCTCCAGCGCATCGGGGGTATGCGCATAATCGACATAGACCGGCGCGCCATTGGCGGCGATCACCGCCCGCTCCAGCCGCCCGCGCACCGGCTGCAGCCGCGCGCAGTTCGCCAGCGTATCGCCCACGTCCCCGCCGGTCGCGATTACCAGCCCCGCGGCGGTCAGCGCATTGGCCGCCTGATAGGCACCGATCAGCGGCAGCCGCACGGTGTGGACCTTGTCCTCCGCCTCGATCTCCAGCGTCTGGCCGAGCAGCGAAGGCGTGCGGCCGACCAGCCGCAGCGTCTTGCCATGCTCGCCGACGGTGATCAGCCGGTTGCCGCGCATGCGCGCCAGATCCTCGACCTGCGGCGCATGGGGGTCGTCCGCCCACACCACCGCCGTGCCGTCCTCGGCCAGCACCTCGGCGAAGAGGCGCATCTTGGCGGTGAAATAGGTCGCCATGTCGCCATGATAGTCGAGATGATCGCGGCTGAGATTGGTGAATGCCGCCGCGCGCACCGGCAGCCCCTCGGTGCGATATTGCGCCAGCCCGTGCGACGAGGCCTCGAAGGCAACATGCGTCACCCCCTCGCGCGCCAGCCCGGCGACGTTGGAGAGGAAGGTGACGATGTCCGGCGTGGTCAGCCCGGTCGAGACGCGCTCGTCCGCCGTCGTCACCCCCAGCGTGCCGATCGAGGCGGCATGGAAGCCGGCCATCCGCCACAGCTGGCGGGTCATCTCGACGGTCGAGGTCTTGCCGTTGGTACCGGTCACCGCCGCCGTCACCGCCGGGAACGGCGCGAAGAATCGCGAGGCGAGGTTGGCGAAGCGTGCCCGGGCATTGGCATCGGCGATATGCACCGCGCCATCCACCCGCGCCTCGGGCCGCGCCACCACGGCGATCGCGCCGGCCTGCACCGCCGCCTCGATATAGTCCTCGCCGTTCACCCGCGCGCCCTCGAACGCGCCGAAGATCGTGCCCGGCGCCACCTTGCGATGGTCGATCGCGAAGCCGGTGACGACCGCGTCGTCCGCAGTGCCGATCAATGGTCCCAATTTCATTCGGCGGTCGCTTTCGGCTCCGGCGAGCGATCGACGAGCGGCAGCAGGTCGCTCTCGTCGATGTCGCGGGCATTGTCGGGCGCGATGCCCAGAAGGGCGCCGGTCCGCGCGATCAGGCGCGAGACGACTGGCGCGACGGTCCAGGCCGCGGTGGTCCGCGGCGTCGTGGCATTGGCCTTGGGCGAGTCGAGCATGGCGACCACCACATAACGCGGCGCGTCGATCGGGAAAGCCGCCGCGAAGGTGGAGACGTTGCGGTGCTTGTCATAGCCGCCCTCGCTCGCCGCCTCGGCGGTGCCGGTCTTGCCCGCCACGCGGTAGCCCGGCGCATCGCCCTTGCGGCCGGTGCCCTTGAGCACGATCAGCCGCAGCAGCTGGCGCATCCGCGCGCTGGTCGCTTCCTGCAGCACCCGGCGCCCCTGCACCGGATGCTCGGCATCCACCTTCATCAGCGTCGCGGGGTGCCACATGCCGCCATTGACCAGCGCGGCATAGGCGGCGGCGAGGTGCAGCGGCGTCACCGCGATGCCGTGCCCATAGGCGGTGGTCATCACCGTGATCCGCCCCCAGTTCGCCGGCCAGAGCGGACGCACCGCACCGATCTCGATGCTCGGCCGCTGGTCGAAGCCGAGGCGGCGGAACATGTCCTGCATCTTCTCCGCGCCCAGCTCGTCTGCGATCCGCGCGGTGGCGATGTTGGACGAATAGATCAGCGTCTCGGGGATGTTGAGCCAGCGAAACTGCTCGTCGCCCGGATCGTCATGGATGGTGAAGCGGCCGACCTTCATCGGCACGGTGGCGTCGAACCGCCGCGACATCGAAGTGATCGTGCCCGAATCGATCGCGGCGGCCACCGCGATCGGCTTGAAGGTGGAGCCCAGCTCGTAGACGCTCTGGGTCACGTTATTGCGCGGCGGCGGGCCGCCCAGCTGGTTGGGGTTGAAGCTCGGCAGCGAGGTCATCGCGACGACTTCGCCGGTATGCACGTCGAGCACCACCGCAGCGGCGCCGCGCGCCTGCAGATCGGTCATCGCGCGACCCAGCTCGCTTTCCAGCGCCGCCTGCACGCGCGCGTCGAGCGACAGCGTCACCGGCTTGCCGCGCCGCGCCGGATCGGTCAGCCGCGCCTCCAGCACCTTCTCCATGCCGGTGACGCCGCGCCCCTTGTCGTCGAGATAGCCGAGCACATGCGCGGCCATGTCCGACTGCGGATAGAGCCGGTCGGTCTCGCGCTGGAACTCGATCGCCGGCTCGCCCAGCGCGTTGACCTGATTGACCAGTTCGGGAAGCGCGCGGCGCTTGAGGAAGGCGAAGCTGCCGCCGCCATGGAGCAGCGCATAATATTGCGCCTGGCTGCGCTCGGGCATCAGCTCGGCCAGCTTCTGCGCCAGCGCCGCCTTGTCGCCGATCACCTGGTTGGGGTGGATCGCGATCGTCCAGGCATCGATGCTGCGGGCGAGCGGCGTACCATTGCGATCGACGATGTCCCCGCGCGCGGGCACCAGCGCGTCGGACAGGTCGCGCGGGCTCGCCGGCCCGGCCGACAAGGCGAGAAAGGCCAGCTTGCCGAGGATCGCCAGCACGCCCGCCCCGAACAGGATCGAGAGGATCATCAGCCGCAGTTGCGCGACGGCGACGAGCGCCTCGCGCCCGCCGCCCGAACCGCGCGCCCGCGCCGGGGGGGCGACGACGACGATCATCGCTGCGCCGTTTGCTCGCGCTTCGCCACCCGGCGCAGATCGCTGATCGTCGCGGCGCTGAGCAGCGGCCGATCCGGCTGGGCCAGTCGCGCCTTGTCGATCTTGCGGATCAGCCGGTCGAGATCCTGCACGGGCTTGGCATCCGCCTGTGCCACGCGCACGACGGTGGAAGGCGCCGGCTTGGCAGGCGCCAGCGACGCGGTCGCCACCGGCTTCGACGCCACCGCCTTGACTGGCGCCGCCGAGGCGGTCGCGACGGGCTGTGCGGCCGCCGCCGTCTCTACCGGACGCTGGCCGGTCGGGATCACGAGCGCAGCGGTTTCCACCTTGGCGTCGCCCGGCACGGCCGCCGCCGGCTGGTCGAGCGCCGCCAGCCCGCTGGCGCTGGCGAGATATTGCTGCGGCTGCGGCGCGTTCATCGCCAGCACGTCGCCGTTCCAGCGCTCGATCTGCGCCATGTTCGCGCGGGTGTCGAACTCGGTTTCCAGGCCACGGATGTCCTTGTGCGCCTGGACGATGGCGGAGTCCATCGCGCGCAGCTTCGCCCGTTCCGCCGCACCGTGCGACGTCACCATGTAGCAGGTCGGCGCGACGATGACGCCGCACAGGAACCAGCCAAGCCCCCTGAAGCCATGCACTGCCATCACACCTTGTCCTCACCCGACCACGGCGCCGCCCCGGTCCGCCGCGCGGCGCGCAGCGTGGCCGATCGGGCGCGTGGGTTACGCACCAACTCCGCCTCGCCCGGGCGCACGGCCTTGGCGGGCGTCTCGAAACTCGGTTCCGCCCGCGGACCCACCGCCGGGCGATGCCGCGACCCCGCCGGCGTGCTGCCGCTGCGTTCGCGGAAGAAGCGCTTGACCAGCCGGTCCTCCAGGCTGTGGAAGCTCACCACCACCAGCCGCCCGCCGGGCTTGAGCACGCGCTCGGCGGCGACCAGCACGTCGGTCAGTTCGTCCAGCTCGCGGTTGATGTGGATGCGCACCGCCTGGAAGGTCCGCGTCGCGGGATCCTTCTTGTCGTGCGGGCGATGGCCGAGCGCGCGGCGCACCACCGCCGCCAGCTCGGACGTGCGGGTCAGCGGCCGCGCCTCGACGATGAACTTGGCCACGCGCCGCGCACGCGGTTCCTCGCCGAAGTGGAACAGCACATCGGCGATCTCGCCCTCGTCGGCGCTGTTGAGCCAGTCGGCCGCACTCATCCCCTCGCCCGCCATCCGCATGTCGAGCGGCCCGTCCTGCTGGAACGAGAAGCCGCGCTCGGCCTGGTCGAGCTGCATCGAGGAGACGCCGATATCGAGCACCACGCCGTCCACGGGCGCCAGCCCGCGTGCGTCCAGCTCTTCGGCCAGACGGCTGAACGGCGCATGGATCAGCGTGAGCTTGCCGTCGCTCTCCGCGACCAGCCGCGCGCCATTGGCGATCGCGGTCGGGTCGCGGTCGAACGCCGCAACCTTCGCACCGGCGCCGAGCATGGCGCGCGTATAGCCGCCGGCGCCGAAGGTGCCGTCGACATGGGTTTCGCCGGGCGCAATCGCGAGCGCGTCCAGCACCTCGTCGAGCAGCACGGGGATATGGGGCGCGTCGGTCACATCGCCCCCTTTTGCTGCATCAGGTACAGGCAGATTTCCTTGAGTTCGGGATCGGCGGTTTCGCTCGCGAGCAGCTCGTCGGGCGCCCAGATGTCGAACGTGTCGCCGCTGCCGACGAAGAAGGCCCATTTCTGGATCTTGGCCTTGGCGCGGAAGAAGGGCGGCAGCACGAACCGCCCGCTGTCGTCGTACGGCGCCTTTTCGACGAGACCGAAGGCGCGGCGCTTGGGGCGCACGCTGGGCTGCTCGCCCCGATCGAGCGCCTGCTGGTCCAGCTTGTCGATGCGGTCATACTTGGTCCGCGACCAGCCGGTATCGTGCGCGGAGAGGCACGGATCCTCCGCATGCACGCCGACAACGATCTGGCGGACCTCCGAATTGCGCTCGGCGGCAGCGCGCAGGTCTGCGGGTATGGCGACGCGACCTTTCTGGTCGACCGCCTGGAGCGCAAATCCTTCGAAGAGCTCCCTGTCTGCCACGCCAAACCCCAAGCCGGGCACGACTCTCCCGCCGCCGGAATCGCGCGGATCGCGTTCCAGCTGGTGATGTTCGGGAGAAAGGGTTCGTGCCCCCCTTTAGTGTGCCCTTTTAATCACATTATAGCGCGGGAGACAACGGGACAGTTGGGGATAGCGCGGGAATTTCAGCCACTCATCGCCACCACCTGGCGCTTTTCTTGGAATGAACCTGTTTTGTTCTACATTCACCCCTGCCGATGCGGTTGCGGAGACGGTTAATCGCTGAAGGATGGCCCCAGCCGGCCTGCGACGCGCCGCAGCCCCGCCGCAGGTCGAAGCGCGCAAGGACTGCTCGCAAGATACTAAGATAGCAGCTTTTTTACCACATACACGCGAACGGCGGCATGGCCCGCCCCGTGGCATCCCGCAACGGTGGGGCAATTTCCCCGGCGCTCCCCGCAGCGTGATTCCGGTGGGACCATCTCCCCGATCGCGCCCGAGTCCCGGGGTTACTTGCCGGCGGCGTCCTGCTGATGCGCCTGTTCGCGCGCCTGCGCGGCGGCGGCGGGATCGTCGGTGCTGGGCGCGACGCCCAGCTCGGCAAGCGGCTCGTCATGGGTGCGATCCGCCGCGGCATTGTCGATGCCGGTCAGGTTGGCGACGACCGCGGCGTTGGAAGCCCCCGCCGCGCTTACCGGCGCTTCGCGGTTCGCCGAGGAAAAGATCGCGAAGGACAGCACCATCAACAGGATGACAGCCGCGAGTCCGGTCATGCCGACGCGGATGCGCTGCATGGCCTGGGCGTGGTCCTGGTGCGAGCCGATTTTCATGACTGTGGCATAAATGTAACGCACAAGCGCACGCTTGTCGAGCGAAGCCTCGACGTGCCGATCACGCTACCGGTGCCGCAAGCCCCTTCGCTTCCAGCCACGCCGGATTGTACAGCGTGGAGAGATAGCGGAAGCCGGTGTCGCACAGGATCGTCGCCACCCGCTTGCCCGGCCCCAGGGCACGGGCCAGCCGCACCGCGCCGGCGACGTTGATGCCCGAGGACAGGCCGAGGCACAGCCCCTCCTCCTTGAGCAGCCGCCGCACCCAGGCCATGCCCTCCGCGTCGGAGATGCGGAACTGGGTGTCGATCGGCGCGCCTTCGAGGTTGCCGGTGATCCGCCCCTGGCCGATCCCCTCGGCAACCGACGAGCCCTTGGACCGCAGCTCGCCACAGGCATAATATTCGTAGAGCGCCGCGCCATGCGGGTCGCTGAGCGCGATGGTCACCGTCTCGTCCTTGGCCTTCAATCCCAGCCCCACGCCCGCGATCGTGCCGCCGGTGCCCGCCGCGCAGGTGAAGCCGTCGATCCGGCCCTCCATCTGCGTCCAGATCTCCTCGGCGGTGCCGCAGATATGCGCCTTGCGGTTGGCGATATTGTCGAACTGGTTCGCCCAGATCGCGTTGGGCGTCTCCTCGGCGATCCGGCGGCTGGTATGAACGAAATGGCCGGGGTTCGAATAGGGCGCGGCCGGCACCAGCACCAGCTCGGCGCCGAGCGCGCGCAGCGTGTCCATCTTCTCGCGCGACTGGGTCTCGGGCATCACGATGATCGTGCGATAGCCCTTGGCATTGGCGACCAGCGCGAGGCCGATACCCGTGTTCCCCGCCGTGCCCTCGACGATCGTGCCGCCGGGCGCGAGCAGGCCGCGCTCCTCGGCATCGTTGACGATGTAGAGCGCCGCGCGGTCCTTCACCGAGGCGCCGGGATTGGCGAATTCGCACTTGGCGAAGATGTCGCAGCCGGTTTCGTCGCTGGGACCCTTCAGGCGGACGAGCGGGGTGTTGCCGATCAGCGCGAGCGTGTTCTGGGAAACGTGCATGGGCGCTAGATAGGAGGGCGCCCCCGCCGCACGCAAGCAACGCAATCTATTGGCCGACCCCGGCCTGCTTCAGATGCGGCCCCAGCCGCCCGCCGATCCACAGGAAGAACATCCGATAGTCCGAGAGGAGCGACCAGAGCGGATAGGTGAAGGTGGCGGGCCGGTTGCGCTCCACCCCGAAATGCGCGCCCCAGGCGAAGCCATAGCCGGCGAGCGGGATGGCGATCAGCCACCAGGCGTTCAGCAACAGGCCGGCGGCGAGCGCGGCGAAGGTCAGCGCGGTGCCGACATAATGCAGCCGGCGCGTTGCCGGCTTGGCATGCTCGCGCAGATAATGGGGCCAGAAGTCCCGGTAGCGGGTGATCGTGCGTACCATGGGCGCAGGATACGCCGTTTCCATCCGGGCGGAAAGCCGCACGATGCGGGAATCGCGTCCGGCGCTTTCCGCCCACTAGCGGAGGCACGTCATGCTGCTAGTCTGTCGCCATGAGACGCCCCCTAGCCCTCTTGATCGCCATAACCGCAGGCGGACTTCTAGCGTTGCTTTGCGAGCACTTAACCTCCGCTCCGCCGGAGGTTGGCGCAGGCCTTGCGGGTGTTTTAACGGTGGGCTTCTACGATCTAGCGCGACGCCGCTTGCGATGGGAAGCGTGAGACCAATAACGCCCCAGTATCCGACATACCGAATACGGCGTAAAGCACCGGTTATGTTCGGCTGGTTACGAAAATGGCTCGTGGGAACGTCGCCTCTGGCGGTGTGGATGGTCGATTTGGCTGGTGAGGACATCGTGACTAGCGATGGTCAGGGTGATGAACGAAGGTTGGCCATTCGTGATTTGCGTCGGGTTGTGGTGGCCACAGATGATAGTGGCCCTTGGGGCGCTGATGTAGTTTTCCTGCTGTACTCAGATCACTCTGATCCCGCTGCTATCTTCCCTCTCGAGGCGGCTGGTCGAGACAGGTTCGTCGATTGGCTAGTCGTCCAGCCAGGCTACCGAGACCGTGAGCTTGCCAGAGCGATGAGCTCTACGCAGGTCGCAAGCTTTGAGGTCTTGGTTGTCGAGCCGAACGGCAGCTAACCACCACTTCCCGCCCCGCGCCACCCGGTCTACCCCCAACCCCATGCCCGAACGCAAGCACAGCTTCCCGCACGTCGTCGCGCCCGACACCCGCGTCCTCGTCCTAGGCTCGCTGCCCGGCGAGCGGTCGCTGGCGGCGGCGCGCTATTATGCGCATCCGCAGAACCAGTTCTGGCAGCTGATCTCCCCCGCCGCCGGGCGCGACCTCGTGCCGCTGCCCTATGACGAGCGCCTCGCCGCGCTGCGTGCCGCGCGCATCGGGCTGTGGGACGTCGTCGCCAGCGCCACCCGCCCCGGCAGCACCGACGCCGCGCTGCGCGACATCGAGCCGCACGACATCGCCGCGCTCGCCGCCACGCTGCCGCAGCTGCGCGCAATCGCCTTCAACGGCGCCACGGCGTCCCGCCACGGCCTGCGCAACCTGGGCGCAGCGGCGGCGCGTTACACCATCCTCAACCTGCCGTCCTCCAGTCCGCTGCACACCGTCGGCCTTGCCGCGAAGGCGCCGAAATGGGCGGAACTCTCCATCTTCGCTGGGGCGATGGGCGATGATACTGATTAGCAGTAGCGTACATAATCGCGAGTGTCTCGCAACCCGCTGAGAGTCAGTAGCAATACGGAGTGGTGGCCGACACGGCCGAGGCATAGCCCTTTTTGCCAAGAGCTTAGCCATGCTGAACCGCCGTAGCGCCCTTTTCCGCCCCAGCGGCCAGGCCCCTAGCGCGGCGGCAGCGGACGCGCCGCCCTATCGCTTTCTCGAACTGCTCGCGGTCAGCGCCAGCGATCTGCTCCAGGCCGAGGACCTCGCGCCCGCGCTCGACCGCATCTTCGGTCTGATCCGCAGCGAAGTCGAGCTCGACGTCTTCTTCCATTACGCGTTCGATGGCGAGGGCCTCGATCTCAGCGCCTGGGCCGGTATCACGCCCGACGAGATCGCCGACAGGCAGCATGTGCCGCTCGGCATCGCGATCTGCGGCGGCGTGGCGGAGAGCCTGCAGCCGATGATCGCCCGCGATATCCAGCAGTCCGACGATCCCCGGCTCGCCTATGCGCGCGGCATGGGGCTGGACGCCTGTTTCTGCACGCCGCTGCTTCACAAGGACGTGCTGCTGGGCACGCTCGCCTTCGGCCGCCGCGGCCGCGGCGGCTTCACCGAGACCGAACTGCAGTTCCTCCAGACGCTGGCGAGCTATGTCACGCTGGCCAAGCATCGCATCGGCGTCGATCGGGAGTTGCGCGCCCGGCTGCAGGAGCGGGATCGCATGCTTGCCGAGCGGGTGACGATCGAGCGTCAGATGCTCGAGCTCACCCGCGCCAGCGCGCTCGGCTCGATCGCCGCGACGGTGGCGCACGAACTGAACCAGCCCCTGTCGGCCGCAGCCAACTACATGGCGGCGATCCGGCTATCGCCGGACAGCGACGAACGCACGCGCGACCTCACCACCGCCGCCGAACAGCAGTTGCAGCGCGCCGGCGAGATCATCCGCCGCATTCGCCGCATGGTGCGGCACGACGATCTGGTAATGGAGAACCGCTCGGTCGCGACCAGCATCGAGGAGGCGCTGCACCTCGTCCGTGCCGCCGCGCCGCTGCTGCTGCCGCCGGTGACGATCCGTGTCGCGCCAGAGGCCCAGTGCGCCCGGTTCGACAATGTCCAGATCGTCCAGGTCCTCGCCAACCTGCTGCGCAATGCCGGCGAGGCCTGCCAGCACCATGGCGGAGCGGCTATTCTCGTGACCGCGGAGAAGCAGGACCCCGCCGAAGTCACCATCCGGGTGATCGACAACGGCCCGGGCGTGGCGCCGGAACAGCGCGACATCCTCTTCCATCCCGGGCTCGGCAACGGTCGCTGCGACACGGGCAGCGGGCTCGGCCTGGGCCTCGCCATTTCCCTCCACCTGATCGAGGGGCATGACGGCCGCATCTGGGCCGAGGAGACACCCGGCGGCGGCGCCACCTTCGCGTTCACGATACCGGCGGCGACCGTCCTGCCCTAGCGCGGCGCGCGTCGCGGGGTGCCGCCGAACTCAATGCGGCGCCAACCCCATCTCGACCCCGGTCTTGTCGTGCAGCGCGAAGCGATCGACCAAGTCGGCGCTGGCGCGGTTATACCCGACCACGTCCACCGCCCGCCCCTCGCGGCGCAGTCTCGCGACGATCTTGTCGAGCGCGCCCACGCCCGAAATGTCCCAGAAGTGCGCCGCCGACACGTCGATCCGCACCGCGGGGGCGCGTTCCTCCACCTGGAAGGCGCGGGTGAAGCGATCGACGGAGGCGAAGAAGATCTCGCCGCTCACCCAGTAGATCGCGCGTGCGCCATCGTCGGAAAGGCTGCGTTCCACCGCGAACAGGCGCTGCACCTTGCCCGCGAAGAAGATGCCGGAGAGCAGGACGCCCGCCAGCACGCCCAGCGACAGATCGCGCGTGGCGACCACGACGATCACCGTCGTCAGCATCACGACGGACGACGGCAGCGGATGGCGGCGCAGATTGGGGATGGAATTCCAGCTGAACGTGCCGATCGACACCATGATCATCACCGCGACCAGCGCGGGCATCGGCACGCGCCCCACATAGGGCCCCAGCACGGCGAGCAGAAACAGCAGGAACGCCCCCGCGACGAAGGTCGACAGTCGCCCACGCCCGCCCGAGGTGACGTTGATGACCGACTGGCCGATCATCGCGCAGCCGCCCATGCCGCCGAACAGCGCGGCCACGATGTTCGCGCCGCCCTGGCCGGCGCACTCCACGCGCTTGTCGCTGTCGCTATCGGTCATGTCGTCGACGATTTGGGCGGTGAGCAGCGATTCCAGCAGCCCTACCGCCGCCATGGTCAGCGCATAGGGGAAGAGGATGCGCAGCGTCTCCAGGGTGAGCGGCACGTGCGGCAGCGCGAGGCTCGGCAGCCCCTCCGGCAGCTTCCCCATGTCGCCCACCATCTGAACCGGCGGCGCCGCGCTCAGGCTGATCGCGCTCAGCACCAGAATCGCGACCAGCGGTGAGGGCACCGCGGTGGTGATGCGCGGAAGCCCGTAGATGATGGCAAGTCCGGCGGCCACCATTGCATAGGTCTCCCAGCCGACTCCGATCAGTTGCGGCAGCTGCGCCAGGAAGATGAGGATCGCCAGCGCGTTGACGAACCCGGTGATGACCGAGCGCGAGACGAACTGCATGACAAGGTCGAGCCGCAGCAGTCCGGCGGCGATCTGGATCACGCCCATCAGGATGGTCGCGGCGAAGAGATACTCGACGCCGTGCTCGCGAACCAGCGGACCGACGACGACGGCGACCGCTGCCGTCGCGGCCGAGATCATGCCGGGCCTGCCGCCGATCAGCGCGATCGTCATCGCGATCGCGACCGAGGCGTACAGCCCGACGCGGGGATCGACCCCGGAGATCAGCGAGAAGCCGATCGCCTCGGGGATCAGGGCCAAGGCGACGACGATGCCGGCGAGGATGTCGCGGCGGGCGGCGGTACCGCCCGTGAACCACTGACGGCGGTATGCAGCAAAATGGAAGGTCATTGATGTTCCACAACAAGGCACCTGGCGCGGAGGCGCGCTTTGGAAGCTGGTGCGTGTTGTTGTCCGGCGGATCGGCGGCCGGAATAGCCACCCGGAATTGCACCGGGTCCATGCGAATGGCAGGCCCCTACGCGCTTTGTCGCGCGCAGGCAAGCCGCGGGGCCGGATGTCGCCGGCCCGCGCGCGACCGGCGCCGACGCTCAGTCCGCGCTGCTGTTGTTGCCCCCGTCATAGGGCACGGCGAGCGCCTCGTTATACATTTCGCGGTGGATCTGCTGGACGGTCATCCCATGCGCGCAGCCCTTGAGCAGCGTCGCGCCGATCCGCACCTCGGCGGCAAGCGTGGCGCCCTCGGCGCAGGCGGCGGGGCGCAGCGTGATCGTCACCGCGGTGCCCTCGGGGGTCTCGGTCGGATAGGTCGCCACGCCCGCGGCCAGTCGCGGCGAGACCGGGTAGAAGGGCATCTCCTTGGCGCCCTCCTGCTGGAACTGGATGCGGCCCGGCGCCAGGTCCAGCGCCCAGTCGCGTCCCGCGATCGGGCGGATCTGCAGCGGGGTGGAAAGGTCCACGCCGCCCAGCATCGGCCCCGGTGCTACCGCGGCATTGGCCGGATCCTCGGCGACATTCTCCGTCGTCGCGCCGCCGCACGCCGCGAGCAGCGCCGGCGCCACCAGGGCCGCGCCCCGTTTCCAGCAGATCCTCGGCTTCATGCACACTCTCCTCGGCCGTCCTCCTTCGCCCAGCTGCGCGCTTCGGGTCAAGCACGGTAAACGCCCCCTTTCCGTTCGCCTCTGCAACCTCCACGACTGTCGCGCATGTCTGGTTCCGCGCAGGATTGCGTCTGCTCCGTTGCGCCGCACCATTTCGTGTGACTCTATACCCCCTTTTCGCTTGACGATGATTACCGCCTAAGGAAAAGCACCTCACGCTATGAAAAACCCCTCCCCGATCGCATTTTCCGCCGCGGCGCTGCTTTCGCTCGCCGCTTGCAACAACAAGCCCGAAGTGGTCGACAGCCGCGCTCCGGATCCCATGGCTTCGCAGCTTGCGAACGCCGCGCCGGTGGAAACCCCGCCGTCGATCGAGAGCTCGGTGAGCTTCCGCTGCCAGCCGGGCAACACCCTGCTGTTCGTCGACTTCTTCTCCGGCGGCAAGATGGCCGCGCTGCGCGAGAAGAAGGATTCGATGAAGTCCACGCTGCTCAACGCGCCGGAAGCGGGCCAGCCCTTCACCGCCGAAGGCGGCTACAAGATCGACGGCAACGCCAAGGCTGCCAAGATCACGCTGGCCGACGGCTCGGTCCACACTTGCAAGGCGTAAGCCTGCTTTCCGTTACGAAAACAAAGCCCGGCGGGTATTTCCGCCGGGCTTTTTTCATGCCAGCTTGGCGCAGGAGGTGATGCGCGTGGCGACGATTGCGGTGTACAGCCTGAAGGGCGGCGTCGGGAAAACCACCCTGGCGATCAACCTCGCCTGGGCCTCGGCGATGCGCTCGGCCCGCCGCACGCTGCTGTGGGACCTCGATCCGCAGGCCGCCTCCACCTTCCTGCTCGGCGGGGACGAGGCCGGGCGCCATCCCGCGCAGGCGATCTTTTCCAAGGACATCGCCGCCGAGAAGCTGATCCGCACCACCGCCGTGGATCGGCTGGCGCTGCTGCCCGCGGACACTTCGCTGCGCACGCTGGACCACCTGTTCCACGCGCTCGACAAGAAGAAGCGGCTGAGCAGGCTGCTGGACGACCTCTCCGAAGATTTCGATCGCATCCTGCTCGATTGCCCGCCCGGCCTCACCGAGACGAGCGAGCAGGTGATGCGCGCGGCGGACCTGATCGTCGTGCCCGTCGTCCCCTCGCCGCTGTCGCAGCGCGCCTTTGCCGAGGTCGCCGCGCACCTTGCGCAGCGCGGCGCCCGCGTGCCGCTGATGCCGGTGCACGCGATGGTCGATCGCCGCCGCAAGCTGCACGTGGAGGCGCTGGAACGCCACCCCGACTGGCCGGTGATCCCGATGGCCAGCATCGTCGAATCCGTCGCGGTACGGCGGGCGCCGGTCGGTGCCTTCGCTCCCCGCAGCGCGGGCGCGCGCGCCTTCAACGATCTGTGGCAAGCGATCGAGCGCGCGCTTGCCGAGCGCCATCGCTGATGGTGGCGCATCGCCGCCAGCCGCCCAAGGAACTCGATCCCGCACTGATCCTGCGCGCCTATGCCATGGGCGTCTTTCCGATGGCCGATGCGCGCGACGCAGGCTCGGTCTATTGGGTGGAGCCCAAGCTGCGCGGCGTGCTGCCGCTCGACGGCTTCCACCTCTCCCGGTCGCTGCGCAAGGTGGTGCTGTCGGATCGCTTCCGCGTTACCGTGAACCGCGATTTCCCCGCGATGATCCGGCTCTGCGCGGAGTCCGCGCAGGACCGGCCGGACACGTGGATCAACGGCGTGATCGAACGCGCCTTCATCCAGCTGCACCACCGCGGCCATGCCCATTCGATCGAATGCTGGGACGGGGATCGGCTTGCCGGCGGGCTCTATGGATTGGCGCTGGGCCGCGCCTTTTTCGGGGAATCCATGGTCACCCGCGTCCGCGATGCCTCGAAGGTGGCGCTCGTCCATCTTGTCGCGCGGCTGCAGGCGGGTGGCTTCCGCCTGCTCGACTGCCAGTTCATCACCGATCACCTCGCCTCGCTGGGCGCGATCGAGATCCCGCGCGACGACTATGTCGCGTTGCTTGCCGCGGCGCTGGGCGATTCCACCGGGTCCACCGGGGCGACTGCATTGCCGTCCTCGGCCTCGGGCGATCTCTTCGCGCTCGATGCGCCGGGCGAGGAGGCCGGGACCGTATCCGGCCCGCTCTCGCGGAAGGTCATCGCGCAGCTCTTGGGCCAGACGTCGTAGATCGGCTGCTGGACGACGTTTAGCGCCGGCTGTTCCTTGTAGAGCCAGCCGGAAAAGACGCGGTGCCAGCGCCGGTCCTCGCGGCGCACGTCCATCTGCACGAAGGCGCCGGTCAGCCGGTCCTGCTCCCAGGGAGCCGTGCGTTCGCAGGCGCGCAGGCGGACGGTCACCTGCCCGTCGATGCGGGCTGCCTGGCCGGGCTTGAGGGTGATCTCGCGCTCCACGCCGTTGCGCTTGTTGAGCACGCCCAGCACCGCGACGCGCTCGCGCATCGGGGTCGCCGCAGCGTCGACGGTGGCGGCATCCGGACCGACGGAGACGGTATCGACACCCTGCGCCTCGTTGGCGCCGGTGATCACCAGCTCGTCCCCGGCATTGTCGCCGCCGGCAGCGTTGCCGCCCCCGCTACCCGAACAACCGGCCAGCGCGAGCGCGAGCAGCGCCGCCGCAGCCCTCATGCGTCGGGCGTCCACGCCTCGTAATCGCCGGTGGCCTTCACGCGGCGCGCGCCCTTTTCGAGCGCACCCGGCGGACGATAGGCCAGTTCGGTGCCGGTCAGGTTCGGCTCGGCGGGCTTTTCCCACACCCGCACCGGCGGCAGCGATTCGTCGGGCGCGCCGTCGATCTGGTGGTGCAGCCAGCTGAACCATTCCGGCGGAATGCGGCTGGCGTCGTTGGACCCCTTGTAGATCACCCAGCGGCGCGGAATGCCGTTGGGATCGCGCCCGCCCTCGAAATAGAGGTTACCGAGCGAGTCCTCGCCGATGCGCTTCTTGCCGCGCAGTCCCATGCGAGTGCCGAACGTGGCGCCGTTCCACCAGGTGAAGATCGGAAAAGGAAGTCCCATGGCCGTGCCCGATACCGCCAAGCGCGTCGCTCGGCAACTGTTCCGATGCGGGCAGCGAAAATGCCGCCCGGCGCCCGCCGCTCAGAGCGGCCGTTCGACCGCGACCGCCAAGGGGCCCTTCTCGCCATCGACGATGCGCGCGCGCAGCGGCTGGCCGGGCTCCACCTCCTCCACCGCGGCGCGGCGAAGCGTCTCCATATGGACGAAGACATCGGCGGTATCGCTGGTGCGCACCAGAAAGCCGTAGCCCTTCAGGCGGTTGAACCATTTGACCGACACCGGTTCGAACGGCCCGGCCTCGCCGATCAGCTTCAGCCGCTCCACCCGCTCGGTCGGACGCTTCACCGGCTCCACGGCGGTGGTGAGGTCGATCGACAGGACGGACTTTGCCTGCAGCCCCCGCTGCCGCTGCACCGCCACGCACTCGATCCGCGCCCCTTCCGGAACGCTGCGCCGGCCATGGTCCTGCAGGACCGAGAAATGGATCAGAATATCGCCGACGCTAGGATCGTCCGCGACCAGAAATCCGAAACCACGCGTCACATCGAACCATTTGATGACGCCACGATACAGCCGTTCGTCCATGGCGGAATCGCCGTCGAACCGAGCCTCACCTTCGGACGCGATCGGATAGTGTTCAGACGCTAGCTGTTGCTCAGCACGCATTATCGTTATCCCCCAAGCCAGCAACATTAACACAGCATTACCGTAGAGGGGAATCGCTTTGTGCGATTAGGAATGTCCCGCCGCGGGCAGGTCATCCGGCTCCTCTCCAGGTTGCATCTGCAATATTCTATGCACAATCTCAGGCGGATGGCCCGCCCGTAAAAATGCGGCGACTTGCTTTTTGCGAAGATCGCGATCCGGTGCCGAAGCGGCGAAAGGTCCGAATCGGCGGCGACGCGCGAAAATGAGCGCGTTTTTGAACGCGTCGGCCTCGATCGTCTCGGCCATCGCGGCGCTGTCCGCCGCGTCGATGCCGTCATGGCGCAACGCCATCTCGACGCGTCGCGCGCCCAGCCCCCGGCGCCCCATCGATCGCACCCGCGCTTCGGCAAAGCCGCGATCGTCGACATAGCCACGTGCCGCCATGCGTTCGGCGACGGCCATGGGATCGGGCGCACTCTCCCCTTCCCAGCCCCGCTCGCGCAGCTTGCGGGCGAGATAGGCAGCGAGGCGCGCGCGTGTGGTGGCGAAGCGCTCGACATAGCGCAGCGCCAGCCGATCGAGATCGGCGGCGACGAGCGGTGGCTTGGAACGGGACGGTTCGGGCATGCGCCTTGATTGTGCCACACTGCCAACCGATTTTGAACGATACTGCGTAGCAGAGCGCATATGGAAAAATTGCGTTGTGGGGGCACAACGACCTGCTACCTCACAGGGGCATGAGAAAAAGAATGGTATTGGACGAAACGGGATCGCTCGAAACAGTGGATATGGCAGCGCTTACGCCCACGCCCACGCAAGACCGTCTCCCGCGCCGTTTCGCTGACTTCGAAACGCTGGGCGGTGCGCTCGATTACGCGGCGCAGGGTGCGCGCGGACTGAACTTCCACGACGCGCGGGGCAAGCTGGTGCGGCCCTATCGCTTCGCCGAACTGCGCGCCGACGCGCTCGACCAGGCACGCCGCCTGATCGCCGCCGGCGTGCAGCCGGAGGATCGCATCGCGCTGATCGCGGAGACCGGCCCGGAATTCGCGTCGCTGTTCTTCGGCGTGATCTATGCGGGCGCCTGGCCGGTGCCGCTGCCGCTGCCGACCAGCTTCGGCGGCGCGCAGTCCTATATCGATCAGCTCCGCGTCCAGCTGGAAAGCTGCGACCCCAGCCTGCTGATCTATCCGCCCGAAATCGGCAGCATGTGCGCCGAGGCCGCGCGGCTGACCGAGGTTGCCGCGACCGACTGGACCGCCTTCTCGGCCAATCCGGCACCCGAGGCGCCGCTGCCGCAGGCCAAGCCGGACGACATCGCGTACCTGCAATATTCCAGCGGCTCGACGCGCTTCCCGCACGGCGTCGCGATCACCCACCACGCGCTGCTCAACAATCTCGCGGCGCACAGCCACGGGATGGAGCTGGTCGACGCCGATCGCTGCATTTCCTGGCTGCCCTGGTACCATGACATGGGGCTGGTCGGCTGCTTCCTGTCGCCGATCGCGAACCAGGTCTCGACCGATTACATGAAGACCGAGGATTTCGCCCGGCGCCCGCTGGCCTGGCTGGACCTGATCAGCCGCAACGAAGGCAACAGCATCTCCTATTCGCCGACCTTCGGCTACGATATCTGCGCGCGCCGCATGTCGAGCCAGACCAAGGCGAGCGACCGCTTCGATCTCGCCCGCTGGCGCATCGCCGGCAACGGCGCCGACATGATCCGCCCGGACGTGATGCAGCGCTTCGTCGACGCCTTCGCCGATGCCGGCTTCAAGGCGACCGCCTTTATGCCGAGCTACGGCCTGGCCGAGGCGACGCTGGCGGTCTCGATCATGCCGCCGGGCGAAGGCATCGTCGTCGAGCTGGTCGAGGAGACCCAGCTCTCCGGCGGCACCGCCCGCGCCGATCGCCCGCAGCGCTACCGCGCGGTCGTCAACTGCGGCAAGCCGGTGCGCGACATGGCGATCGAGGTTCGCGAGGAAGACGGCACGCCGCTTCCCGAAAAGGCGATCGGCAAGGTCTGGTGCAAGGGCCCGTCGGTGATGGTCGGCTATTTCCGCGACGACGCGGCCACCGAGGCGTGCATGGCCGATGGCTGGCTGGATACCGGCGACATGGGCTATATGTCGGACGGCTATATCTACATCGTCGGCCGCGCCAAGGACATGATCATCGTCAACGGCAAGAACCACTGGCCGCAGGACATCGAATGGGCGGTGGAGCAGCTGCCCGGCTTCAAGCAGGGCGACATCGCCGCCTTCGCGATCACCACCCCCGGCGGCGAGGAAACCCCGGCGGTGCTGGTCCAGTGCCGTACCTCGGACGAGCAGGAGCGGCTGCGGCTGCGCGACGAGATCCGTGAGCGCGTCCGCTCGGTCACGGGCATGAACTGCGTGGTCGAACTCGTCCCGCCCCGCACGCTGCCGCGCACCAGCTCGGGCAAGCTCAGCCGCGCCAAGGCGCGCAACCTCTATCTGAACGGCGAGATCAAGCCCTACGCGATCGCCGCCTGACAGGTTTTCGGCCGGGCCCCGCGCCCGGCCGGATGCCCCGCCCCCCTCAAAAATGGGGGGCGTGCCGCGATAATGGACCTATTCACCTCCATTTTCGCATCACCCTAACCTCTCGCTAACCAGCTCCCGCTATGAAGCCGGGGTGAGCAGCTCTTCCACGACCCCGTTGATGAAGCCGCGAGTCGATACGCGGGCGCTGCTCGGGCTGAGTGACCCCGGCGATGCGATCGACTGGCCGCGCATGCGCGCCGCGCAGCTCGAGGCGGGGCGGCGCACCGCCCTGCTGTTCTTCTCGGCCCATGTCGGTGCCGCCGCGCTGGCCGCACTGGCGCTTGCCCCGCTGGCATCCCACACCATGCTCTTCTGCTGGATGGCATTGACGCTGGGCGCCGCGCTCTGGGTGACGCTGCGCCGCCTCGGCTGGCAGGACCGGGACGTGCTCACCGCGACGCTGGCCGAGATCCGCCGCACCGCGACCGAGGGCGTGGTCATGGGGCTCGCCTGGATCATCCTGCCGCTCGCCTTCGGTGCGGTCGCCACCGCGCGGGCCAGCCTGGATCTGTGGGCGGCCACGACGATCGTCGTCATCGCCTCGGCGATGACGATGGGTGCGCTGCCGCTCGCCAGCCTCACCTTCATCGCCATGCTGGGCAGCGCCTCCATCGCCACGCTGGTCCTGGTAGGCGCCCCCTTCCTCGCCGTTGCCGCCGCCTTTCTGGTGCTGCTGGTCGCCGTCGCAAGCTTCAGCAGCGCCCGCGCGCTGGTGCTGCTGCGTGCCAACCAGATCGCGCTGGCCGAACGCGACCAGACGGTCAGCCTGCTGCTCCGCGAGTTCGAGGACGCCGGATCGGACTGGCTGTGGGAACTGGACGCCCAGCGCCGCGTCGTCCGCGCCAGCCCCCGCCTCGCGGCATCACTGGGGCTCGACCCCGGCATGCTCGGCGGCATGCCTTTCCTCCAGCTGCTCGCCGGCGCCGGCTGGGAGAGCGGGCAGTTCACCGCCGAACTCCATGATCTCGCCGAGAAGCTGAAACGCCGCGAGCCCTTCGCCGACCTCTCGATCCCGATCGACGTCGAGGGCGACCGACGCTGGTGGCAAATGTCCGCCAGCCCCAAGTTCGATGAGCGCGGCGCCTTTGCCGGGTTTCGCGGCGTCAGCTCGGACGTGACCGAGCAACGCCGGGCGACCGAGCAGATCTACCGCATGGCCCGGTTCGACACGCTGACCGGCCTGCCCAACCGCCTGCACATCAACGAGGCGCTGGCCAGCGCGATGGCGGAGGCGGACAAATGGGGCGCGCGCTGCGCCTTCATGATGATCGATCTCGATCGCTTCAAGGCGGTCAACGACACGCTGGGCCACCCGGTCGGCGATCGCCTGTTGCAGCGGGTCGCGCGCCGCCTGCGCGGGCTGGTCAGCGAGACCGAGATGATCGGCCGCCTCGGGGGCGACGAATTCGCCGTCGTGGTCCGCGACGCGCGCGACACCGCACGCGTGGAGGCGCTCGCCCAATCGATCATCGACACGATCTCGCGGCCCTATGAGCTGGACCAGCACACCCTCTACATCGGCGCTTCGGTCGGCCTGGCGCTGGCGCCGCGCGACGGCCGCACCGCCGAGACGCTGGTCCGCTCGGCCGATCTCGCGCTGTATCGCTCCAAGGACAAAGGCGGCGGCGTGTTCCACGCCTATGAGCCCCAGCTTCACGTCGCCGCCGAGGAGCGCCGCGTGCTGGAGATCGCCCTGCGCGCCGCGGTGGAGAAGGGCCAGATGCAGCTGGCCTATCAGCCGGTGGTCAACGCCCGCACGGGCGGTCTGCTCGGCTTCGAGGCGCTGCTCCGCTGGACCCATCCCGAACTCGGCAGCATCCCGCCCTCCAAGTTCATCCCGCTGGCGGAAGAGGCACGGCTGATCGGCGCGATCGGCGAATGGGTGCTGCGCACCGCTTGCCACGAAGCCGCGCGCTGGGAGGTTCCCGCCCGTGTCGCGATCAACGTCAGCTCCGAGCAGCTTCACAACCCCAGCTTCGCCACGCTCGTGGCCCAGGCGCTCGCCGCCTCCGGCCTGCCCGCCGACCGGCTCGAACTGGAAGTGACCGAAAGCGTCTTCCTGCGCGAAGGCACCGGGGCGGTGAGCGTGCTTGAGCAGATCCTCGATCTCGGCGTCCGCCTCAGCCTCGACGATTTCGGCACCGGCTATTCGTCGCTCGGCTATCTCGCCCATACCCGCTTCAACGCGATCAAGATCGACCGCAGCTTCGTCCAGAACGCCGCGCGGGGCACGCGCGAGGCAATCGCGATCATCCGGGCGGTGGTTGCGCTCGCTGAAAGCCTGGGCATGGCGACCACCGCCGAAGGGGTGGAAACCGAGCAGGAGCACGAGATGGTCCAGGCGCTCGGGTGCACGCGTGCGCAGGGCTATTACTTCGGTCGGCCGCTGCCGGTGCAGGAAGCCCGGATGATAGTGTCGCGAAACGGTAACGAAACGACCCGCGTCCGTGCGTGAGTTGCGGTGACCTGTTCCCGGATTGGGACATAAGCCCTTTTTTTCACTCGGAACTTTGGAACTCGCCAAGGGTCTCGCCTGCACTGCAATGGTTCACTTGCCGTTAAGGGAGACACCCCGAATGTATCGTACGCTTATGGCGGCGGCTGCCACCGCCGCAGCGCTTGTCGCTGTCGCACCTGCCCAGGCCCAGACCTATTTCGGTCCGTCTGACATGAACATCGCGCTTGCCGCAGATGGCTCGATCTCGACCAGCTTCGGCCAGTCGGGCATTTCTGCCGGCAACTTCACCCACATCTACCAGTTCACCCTGCCGACCAACGGTCTGGCGAGCGGTTCGCTGATCACCAGCGCCGTGACGCTGAACGGCGCGAACGACCTCGACCTCAAGTCGGTCTTCTTCAACGGCGTGCAGCTGACCGGCTTCTTCGGCAGCGGCCTGAACGAGTTCGTCTTCGCCAACTCGGTGCCGATCACCGCGGGCGTGCAGAACGAAATCACCATCAACGGCTTCTCGCGCGGCAATGGTTCGTACGGCGGCCAGGGCGTGTTCGTCCCGTCGGGCGTGCCCGAGCCGGCTGCCTGGGGCATGATGATCGGCGGCTTCGGCCTGGCCGGTGCAGCCATGCGCCGCGCGCGCCGCACGCGCGTCACCTACGCGAACGCCTAAAACAAAAAATCATCCTCGCCGTTGCAGAGGGGGCGCCGTCACGAAGATCGTGGCGGCGCTTTCTTTTTGGCCCCGCAATGCCTGCCGCGCGCATCTTGGCTCTTGCCCGAAGCGGAATCGGCCGATAAAGGGGCGGACCGCACAGGGGTGTAGCTCAGCTGGTTAGAGCGTCGGTCTCCAAAACCGAAGGCCCTCGGTTCGAATCCGAGCTCCCCTGCCACGGACTTCCCACCATCGCCGCATCTTACCGCGCGCTGCATCGCCGCGCTCCCTCCGCACGCACCTGGCATTTGTCCGCGAAAACCGCTTTCATCGGCAAACCCGCGCTGCGATAGCGCCCGCACCATCGGGAGGAGGGATCATGCCCTGTCAACGCATCCGGCTGCACGCCGTCGCCAGCCTCGCGGCCGCAGCGCTGCTGCTCGCCGCCGCCGCCGAGCGCGACCCGCCCTATCGTTCCAGCCCGGAACGCCGCACCGTAGAGGACACCCGCGACTGGGGCCGCTGGCTCGGGCCGTTCCGCGCCAGGCTGGTGCCCAGCATGATGCAGGATTTCGGCGAGCGCTATCTCTACGCCGCTGCCAATGCCGCACTGCCGCCGCCGCGCAAGGGCGAGCAACGCGTCGTCTTTTTGGGCGACTCGATCACCGATGGCTGGGATCTCGCGAAGAGCTTCCCGGGCAAGCCCTATGTCAATCGCGGCATCGGCAGCCAGGTCACCGCGCAGATGCTCGTCCGCTTCCAGCAGGACGTCGTCGCGCTGCACCCAAGCGCCGTGGTGATCCTCGCCGGCGTCAACGACGTGACCGGCTTCCTGCAGATCGAAAGTGCCGAGTCGATCGTCGCCAATATCGAGGCGATGGCAGACATCGCGCACGCCCATGGCATCGCCGTGGTGCTGTGCGCGATCCTGCCGGTGAACAACTATACCGAGGCCGCCCGGGCGGTGGTGGAGGAACGCAAGCCCGACGAGCTGCGCGCGATCAACGCACGACTCCGCGCCCTCGCCGCGCGCCGAGGCTTCGCCTTTGCCGATTATGACGCGGTGCTTGCCGACAGCGCCGGAAGGATGGGCGCGGCATTCACGCGCGACGGCATCCACCCCCTCCCGGCGGGCTATGCCAGAATGGCACCGGTGGCCTCGCGCGCGATCGCTGCCGCGTTGAGTGGCAATCACTAAACTATTGGTTTTATGACGTTATCACCTGTTAACGCTAACGCACTTTTATTCCTGAACCACAGTTTCACATAATTGTTGCGATAAATCGGACGCGATGGTAGCGCAAACATCGGATGCCGGGATCACACCGGCACTGCCGTGTGGTCGCCCTTGGATGAAGCGCCCCGGCTTCATCATCTGCACCGAGCGCAATGCGCGCCGAGGGAGGGGACTAGTGACCAACCGCTTCACATCATCTTCGCATGAGTCGTCGATCACCGCTTGGCTGCGCGCCGGCGCTTCGCTGGCAACGTTGTCACTGCTGAGCGTGCCGGGCGCCGCGCTCGCCCAGACGGCAGCGGCCGCGCCGCAGGGCAGCGAGTCCGCCACTCAGACCGGCGACGGCCAGACCGACGGCACGCAGGTCGACGACACCCAGGCGATCGTCGTCACCGGCATCCGCGCCTCGCTGCAGAGCGCGCGCAACCGCAAGCGCGACGCCGAACAGGTCGTCGACTCGATCACCGCGCAGGACATCGGCGCCCTGCCCGACCGCTCGGTCTCCGAAGCGCTGCAGCGCGTGCCGGGCGTGACGCTCCAGCGCACCAACGAAAATCGCGACCCCGCGCGTCTCTCGTCCGAAGGCGGCGGCGTCTTCGTCCGCGGCCTGTCCTGGGTCCGTTCGGAGCTCAACGGCCGCGACGTCTTCTCGGCGAACAACGGTCGCGGCCTGTCGTTCGAGGACGTCTCGTCGGACCTGCTGGTCGGTGTCGACGTGTTCAAGAACCCCTCGGCCGATCTGGTCGAAGGCGGCATCGGCGGCATCGTCAACCTGCGCACCCGCAAGCCCTTCGACGCGCCGGGCTATGTCTTCGCGCTGTCGGGCGACGTCAACTATGCCGATCTGCGCAAGAAGGCCTATTGGTCGGGCAACGGCCTCGCCAGCGGCCGCTGGAACACCCCGCTCGGCGAGATGGGCCTGCTGCTCAGCTACTCGATCAACAACATCGGCAACCGTACGGACAGCATCTCCAACGGTCGCTATGATCGCGGCACGCTGACCGCCGCGCAGGGCGGCCTGCCCGCGGGCAGCAACGTCTATATCCCCGCCAATATGGGCCTGCGCCGCATCGATTGGCAGCAGAAGCGTACCGCGTTCGACGGCTCGTTCCAGTGGAAGCCGAGCGACACGCTGACCTTCACCGCCGAGGCGCTGATCGCCCAGGCGACGCCGCGCGACATCGAATATGCGATCGGCGACAACGGCACCCCGCCGACCGACGACCCCTCCTACAAGTTCGGCCCGAACAACGAGCTCGTGTCCGGCGTCATCGCCAATCGCCAGCTCAACCTCGACACGCGTTCGGGCTACCAGCGCAAGCGCACCCAGGATTTCTCCGGCAACCTGCGCTGGACTCCCGACACGCACTGGACCGTGACCGGCGACCTGCAATATGTGAAGTCGACGGCGCAGGTGAGCAGCATGACGGTGTTCACGCAGACCAATACGCCGGCGACGTTCGACTTCAACTTCAGCGGGGACGATCCCAAGCTGGTGATTTCGCCGACCACCTCGGGCGGCTCGCTGACCAACCAGAGCGACTATTGGTGGGCCGCGGCGATGGACCATCTGGAAGACAATGAAGCGCAGGAATGGTCGGGTCGCGCCGATGTCGAATACAAGTTCGACGAAGGCTTCCTGCGCTCGCTCAAGGTTGGCGGCCGCTACACCGACCGCAACGCCATCACCCGCCAGACCGGCTACAACTGGGGCGAACTTTCGGCGCAGTATTGGGATCCCGGCACGCCGGTCTATCTGACCCAGACCGGATTTGCTCCCACCACGCCGCCCACCGGCTTTGCCGGCGGTGCGCAGAACCCCGGCCTGCCCAGCCAGACGCAGCTGATCAACTACAACAACTTCTTCCGCGGTAAGGTGGCGTCGCCGGGCGCCGGCTTCTGGTTCCCCTCGGCCGGCCTCGTCGAGCGCAGCCCCGCGGCGGCCTATGCCGACTATCTGCAATATGTGAGCAAGAGCTGGCGCCCCTATAACAGCGACGTCAGCGTCTCCGGCCTGTCGGGCGGCGGCGTCAACGACCAGACCGAGCGCACCTATGCCGGCTATCTGGTCGCGCGCTTCGGCATGGACACCAGCCCGATCGGCCATTTCGACGGCAATATCGGCGTGCGCGTGATCCGTACCGAGATCTCGGCAGTCGGCTCGGGTGCTTCGCTGCCCGCCTATCCGAGCGGCACCTGCGTTCCGGGCACCACCATCGTCGGCGGCCCGCGCGACGGCCAGCCGACCACCGCCGCCGACTGCGCGACCTTCACCTCGGCGCAGGCATTTGCCCAGGGCTCGCTGGGCGTGACCACCAGCGCCAGCAACGCCTATACCGACGTGCTGCCGACGCTGAACCTGCGCTTCTTCGTGAAGGACAATCTTCAGCTCCGCCTCGCCGCGGGCAAGGCGATCTCGCGTCCCACCTTCGCGCAGCTCAACCCCTATGTGCAGCTGGGCTACAACTTCGCGAGCACGCCCGATGCGGCGGTGGCGACGGGCACCGGGATCAACGGCCGCATCACGCCGTTCACCGGCACCGCGGGCAATCCGAACCTGAAGCCGACGCGTTCCAACCAGTTCGATGCCAGCCTCGAATGGTATTTCGGGCGCGCCAACAGCATCACCGTCGCAGCCTTCTACAAGGACATCAGCAACTATATCTTCGCCGGCACCACCGAGCGCCAGTTCACCAGCAACGGCCAGACGCTCACCTTCGACGTCACGCAGCTGACCAACGGCTCCAGCGGCAAGATCAAGGGCGTCGAGTTCAGCTACACGCAGTTCTTCGACATGCTGCCGGGTGCGCTGTCGGGCCTGGGCTTCCAGGGCAACTACACCATCGTCGATTCGTCGGGCGGCAGGAACACGGCGATCAACGTGTTCGACGCCAACCAGACCGCCGGCGCGGGCAAGGAACTGCCGCTCGAGGGCCTGTCCAAATACTCGTACAACGCAGCCCTGATCTACGAGAAGTACGGCATCTCGGCGCGCGCCGCCTACAACTGGCGTTCGAACTATCTGCTGACGACCTCGGCCGCGAACATCAACTTCCCGGTCTGGTCGGAGTCCTACGGCCAGCTCGACGCGTCGATCCTCTACTCGATCACGCGCCATGTGAAGATCGGCGTGCAGGGCACCAACCTGCTCAACTCGCGGACCTTCCTCGACGTGGGCGATCCGGATCTCAAGCCGCGCTACAGCTGGACGGATACGGACCGGCGCTTCGCCTTCCTGGTCCGCTCGGTCTTCTAACTTCCTCCACCTCCGCCCCCGGACGCCGCAAGGCCTTCGGGGGCGCATTTCTTTGTCGGCCGAACCCGCCTAGGCTGGCCGACACACGGCAGCTCGGGACCAACGTACACGTGGCGCAGCACATCATCATCGCGGGCGGCGGCAGCGCGGGCTGGATGGCCGCGGCGTTGTTTGCTCGGCTGCGGCCGGCACCGGACACGCGCATTACGCTGGTCGAATCCGATGCGATCGGCACGATCGGGGTGGGCGAGGCGACCATCCCCATCCTCCAGCATTTCAACCGGCTGCTAGGCCTGCACGAGCCCGATTTCGTCGCCGCAACGCAAGGCAGCTTCAAGCTCGGTATCGAGTTCGTCGACTGGGGCGAAACCGGCAATCGCCACTTCCACGGCTTCGGCGATTTCGGCCCGCCGATCGAGGGAGTCGCGCCGCACCATCACTGGCACCGGTTGCGCGCCGCCGGTCGCATCGCAAAGCCGATCGACGCCTGGTCGATGCCGGCCCGTGCGGCAGGCCAGGATCGCTTCGCGCCGCCCGAGGCGCTGCGCGGCGAAGCTGCCGAATATAGCTATGCCTATCATTTCGACGCCGGCCTCTACGCCCGCCTGCTGCGCGATTATGCCGAGGCACGCGGCGTAACCCGCGTCGAAGGGCGCATCGTCACCGCCGAGCGCGACCCCGAGAGCGGCGATCTGACCGCCCTTCTGCTCGAAGGCGAGCGTCGGCTTGCGGGGGACCTGTTCATCGACTGCACCGGCTTCGCCAGCCGCCTGCTGGGCCAGGCGCTCGATACGCCGTTCGTCGATTGGTCGCGCTGGCTGCCCGCCGATCGCGCGCTGGCGCAGGGCTGCGCGCGCGCCGGCCGCTTCACGCCCTTCACGCGCTCCACCGCGCATGCCGTCGGCTGGCAATGGCGCATCCCGCTTCAGCACCGCACCGGGAACGGGCTGGTGTACAGCAGCGCCTATCTGTCGGACGACGAAGCCGCCGCGCGGCTCGCGGCGAACCTCGATGGAGACGCGATCGGCGATCCGCGTCCGCTGCGGTTCACCACCGGCCGGCGCGACCGTTTCTGGGCCCACAATGTCGTCGCGATCGGTCTGGCGGCGGGGTTCATGGAACCGCTCGAATCCACCAGCCTCCAGCTGGTGCAGACCGGGCTCGTCGACCTGGTGGAATTGCTGCCGGGCACCGGGCGCGCCGATCCCGCCATCGTCGCCGAATATAACCGCAAGACGATCGGCCAATATGAGCGGATCCGTGATTTCCTGATCGCCCATTATTGCATCAGCCGGCGTCCGGAGCCCTTCTGGCGCGACATGGCGGCGATGACGCTGCCGGACAGCCTCGCGCACAAGCTGGCGCTTTGGGACGCGATGGGGCGGGTGCCGCTGTACGACCGGGAGTCGCACGCGGAGGCAAGCTGGGTGGCGGTGCTGCTCGGCCAGGGGCGGATCCCGCGTCATCATGAGCCCAGCGCCGACCGACCGCCGCTCGACGCGCTGGCGCAGCTGTTCGCGCAGCGCCGCGCGGTGCTGGAAGCCGCGCTCCCTCGCTTGCCCGCGCATGACCATTTGGTCGAGAAAACCTGCCGGGCTGATGCCGCGTGAAGCCGCCCGCGCTGTACCGATCCGAACGCCAGGAGAAGATGTCTTGACCCACTACGCATTGCCGATCGCACTCGGCGGCCTGCTGCTCGCGCTCGCGCCCTTGCAGGCAGCCGCCCAGGCGCCCACCCGCACCGTCCGCGTCGACGTCGCCACCGCCGCGGCGCCGGTCGACCGATTCTTCGATCTGTCGATCGGCTCGGATTATCCCGGCACGCTCCGCCGCGACGATTCGATGGCGCAGCTGCGCACCACCCGTGACGAGCTCGGCTTCCGCTATGTCCGCTTCCACGCGCTGTTCCACGACGTGCTCGGCACGGTGAAGCGCGAGAACGGCACGCTCGTCTACGACTGGCGCGGCATCGACGCGCTGTACGACAAGCTGCTGGCGCGGGGGCTCAAGCCGTTCGTCGAACTCGGCTTCACCCCGGAGGCGCTGAAGACGTCGGACAATTCGATCTTCTACTGGAAGGGCAATACCTCGCACCCCGAGCTCGGCGGCTGGCGCGACCTGATCACCGCCTTTGTCCGCCATGCGCAGCAGCGCTATGGCCGCGACGAGGTGCGCAGCTGGTTCTTTGAGGTGTGGAACGAGCCCAATCTCGACGGCTTCTGGGAAAAGGCCGACCAGAAGGCCTATTTCGACCTGTACGATGTCAGCGCCCGCGCGATCAAGGCGGTGGACCCCACGCTGCGGGTGGGCGGCCCCTCCACCGCCGGCGCCGCCTGGGTGCCCGAATTCCTTGCCGACATGCACAAGCGCGGCACCCCGGTCGATTTCGTCACCACGCACACCTACGGCGTCGACGGCGGCTTCCTCGACGAGCAGGGCAAGCAGGATACCAAGCTCTCCCCCTCGCCCGACGCGATCGTCGGCGACGTGCGCAAGGTGCGCCGGGAGATCGCCGCCTCGCCCTTTCCGAACCTGCCGCTCTATTTCACCGAGTGGAGCACCAGCTACACGCCGCGCGACCTGGTCCATGATTCCTATGTCAGCGCGGCCTATATCCTCACCAAGCTCAAGGCCGTGCACGGCGTCGTCCAGGGCATGAGCTACTGGACGTTCAGCGACCTGTTCGAGGAGCCGGGCCCGCCCACCGCGCCGTTCGAGGGCGGCTTCGGGCTGATGAACCCGCAGGGCATCCGCAAGCCCGCCTGGTTCGCCTACAAATATCTCAACGCGCTCCAGGGCCGCGAAGTCCCCACCGGCGACGCGCACAGCATCGCCGCGGTCGACGGCGCCAAGCTTTCGCTCGTGCTGTGGGACTGGCACCAGCCCCAACAGCCGGTGAGCAACCGCTCCTTCTACGGCAAGCTGGTGCCTGCAAAGGCGGAGGCGCCCGCGTCCGTCCAGCTCGCGCATCTGCGACCGGGGACCTACACGCTGCGCCTGTTCCGCACCGGCTATCGCCACAACGATGCCTTTTCGACCTATATCGACTGGCAGATGCCCAAGGCGCTGAGCGACGCGCAGGTCGCGCAGCTCCAGCAGCTCACTCGCGACCTCCCCGAGCGCGACGAGACCGTGACCGTGCCCAGGAGCGGCACGCTGACCGTCAAGCTGCCGCTCCAGACCAACGACGTGCTGCTGCTCCGGCTGGAACCCGCCCGGCGCTGACGACGCATGCTTCCGGCCGTCCCCGCGCCACGCTCCCTCGCGATCCGCAGATCGGGGGGCGTGGCGCTCGGCTCGCCGTTTGAACCGCGGTGCTCGTCGCGCGCGGCTTGTCTTGCCGATCCATCGGGCACAGCGTTCGCGAACGTCTTCATTCAGTGCGGCAAGGCACTGGAAACTTTCGATGAAGCGAACGTTAGATCCAGATCAATTCTGGGGAATGGATTTGTCGCAAGATGCCTGAAGGGGAACCCGTGGTGGCCGTAGCCCTTCTTACCCAACGCGACATCGAGCGGTATGGCGCCAATCTCAGCCGCTGTTACCGGATCGAGGAAACGCCCGATTTCGATGCGCTGCTGCACCTGATCGACCGGGCGGATACCGCGCTGCAGGCCCGCACCAGGCAGCGCTCCCCCACCGCCTAGCCGGCGCCCCTCGCCGCCGCCTCACGCCCGCGCGGGCGCCAGCTTCCAATAGGTTGCGTAGCGCTCGTGCGCGATGCGGTGATAGGGGATCAGCCGCACCGGCGCGCCGTCCGCGGCGGCGATGGTGAACTCTAGCGTTTTCGCGCCCGGCCGGATCGCCGCCGCCAGCGCGTGCGGGTCGCCCGCCAGCACCGGCACCTGCACGGGCCCGTCATTGTAGCGACCATATTCCCGCTCGCTGACCACGATGTCCGCGCCCGGCGCCAGCCCCTGGCGGCCGAGCGCCCCTGCCAGCACGAGCGGCCCGTAGGTAAAGGCGACCACGTCCGGCGCCGCCGGCGCATGCTCGACGCCGACGTCCATGGCGAGCTGCAGTTCCACCCGATCGCCGTCGCGCCAGGTGCGGTCCAGCGCGATCCGGCTGCCCGGCGCCACCGATCGCGCCGCCGGCTTGCCGTTGATCCGCACCGTGGCGGTGCGGCTCCAGCGCGGATGGCGCAGGGCGAGCGTCAGCGCGGTCGGCGTTTCCAGCCGCCAGCGCAGCGTCGTGCGCGGCTCGTCCGGGAAGCGGGTTTCCTGCACCAGCGTCGCTCCCTTGTCGCGCCAGCGCACCGTCGAGGGCAGGAACAGGTTCACGTACAGCACGTCGTCGTCGTGGAAGTAGATCGAATCCCGATACTTCACATGATTTTCCATGCCCGTGCCGGTGCAGCACCAGAAGCTGTGCTCGGGGGTGTGGTACAGCTTCATATAGCCCGGCCGCGCGCCCTGGAAATAGGTCGCCATGCCGCTGTCCGGATCCTGCGAGGCGAGGATGCCGTTGAACAGCGTCCGCTCGTAATAATCGGCATATTCGGGGCGCGGCTCGTGGAGGAACAGGCTGCGGGTGAGCTTGAGCATGTTGTGCTGGCAGCAGGTCTCCGATCCCTTGGCCGAGAAGACATGGTCCTCGAAGTCCGCCATCGCGAAGAAATGCTCGTTGTCGCCGTGCCCGCCGGTGGCGAAGGAGCGCGTTTCCGCCACCGTCTTCCAGAAAAAGGCGGCGGCATCGCGATAGGCGGCATCGCCGGTCGTCTCGTAGACGCGGTGGAAACCCACCACCTTGGGCACCTGGGTGTTGGCATGGAGCCCATCGAGACGATCCTGCCGCTTCGCCAGCGGCGTCAGCAGCGCCTTGTGCGAAAAGCGCTCGGAAAGCGTGCGATACTCGGCCTTGCCGGTCATCGCGTAGAGATCGGCATAGATCTCGTTCATCCCGCCATGCTCGGTCTCCAGCATCGCCTCGAACTGCGCGTCGGTGAGCGGCCGGCACGCCACCACGCCCCAGTCGGCAAGCCGGAGCAGCGCCGTCCGCGCCGGCGCGCTGTCCGCCAGCACCGCGCCGTCGCGCAGGCCCGCATACACCTTGTGCAGCGTGTACCAGGGCACGCCGCTGATCTTCTCGCCCCGCAGATGCGCCGCCACCACCGCCGCCCCGTTCGGAAACGCGGTGACGAGGCCGCTCTTCGCCGCGTCCTGGCAGGCACCCAGCTCGCTCGCGATATAGTCGATGCGCTTGCGATATTCCGGCGTGGCGGTCGCGCGAAAGGCGAGCGCGCAGGCCGAGAGATAATGGCCGAGCGTATGCCCCTGGCAGTGGATGTCGGCCCATTGCGGCTCCGATTCCCAGCCGCCATAGGCCGGCGCCTTGGGGCTGAGCCCCGCATTGACCCGGAACTGGTGGAGCATCCGGTCCGGCTCCAGCCGGAGCAGATAGGCCTCGGTCGCGCGCTGGGCATGGAGGAAGGGGCCCTCGCCCAGCGTCACATCGGCCATGTCGAAGGGCTGGAGCCGGGCGGGTGCGGCCGCCGCTGCCGGGGCGGTCTGCGCCGCTACGGGCGCCGCCGCCCCCATTCCGATCGCCATCGCACCGCTGCCCGATCCGGCCAGGAACGCCCGGCGTGACGTCTCGATACCCATGGCGCAACCTCTCCGTCCGATGCTATTTACTCCGGGTTATCAGACCCACCCCCGTGCGCCAAGCCGGAACGGCCGTGCTGCACCGCGCAAAAAAAGCGGCTTCCCAAAATCGTGTCGCTGCCCCAACCAAGCGCGCATGGTCGAAAAGATTCTGGGCGTGCTCGCCACCTTCACCATCTGGGTCATCTCGAGCGGCGGCTATCTCGGCATCGCCGTGCTGATGGCGATCGAATCCGCCTGCATCCCGCTGCCGTCGGAGATCATCATGCCGTTCGCCGGCTATCTGGTCTCGACCGGCCGGTTCGACCTGTATCTGGCCGCCACCGCGGGCGCGATCGGTTGCAATCTCGGCTCGATCGTCGCCTATGAAGTCGGCAAGCGCGGCGGCCGCCCGCTGGCGCTGCGCTGGGGCAAATATGTGCTGATCGGCCCGGGCGAGATCGATGCGGCGGACCGCTTCTTCGCGCGCTATGGCAGCATCGCGGTGCTGATCGGCCGGCTGCTGCCGGTGATCCGCTCGTTCATCGCCTTCCCGGCGGGCGTCGCGCGGATGAAGCTGGTGCCGTTCCACGTCTATACCTTCCTCGGCAGCTGGCCCTGGTGCTTCGGCCTCGCCTGGGTGGGCATGGTGCTGGGCGAAAAGTGGGACAGCGATCCCCGCATGAAGGCGGCGTTCCACAGCGCCGATGCGCTGATCGGCGTCGTGCTGGTCGGGCTGGTGGCGTTCTACATCTGGCACCGCGTGCGGGGCATGAAGCAGCGCTGAGCGCTTCGTTTCCGCCCCGCTTGCACAACTAGCGCCGATCCTCTAGATACAGCCCCCTAGCCGAAAGCGTGGGTGGATTGCACCGGTTCCTGCAAAGGACCGGGCAGCGGACCCATGCCCGAAGCGCCACTTTTCACACGAGGATAGCCCCAGTGGCGAAGACCAGCCCCGTCGAATTCGTGAAGCAGGTCCAGGCCGAGACCCGCAAGATCGCCTGGCCCACCCGCCGCGAGACGATCATGACCGGTGTCATGGTGATGATCATGACCACGCTGCTCGGCTGCTTCTTCCTGGGCATCGATTCGCTGTTCGACCTGATCGTCAACGCCCTCCTCCGCCTCGCGCAGTAAGAGAAAGACCAACACCCATGTCGCGCTGGTACATCATCCACGCCTATTCCGGTTTCGAGGGCAAGGTCCGCGACCAGATCCTGGCCGACGCCACCCGTCTGGGCCTCGATCGCCTCGTCGAGTCCGTCGAAGTACCGACCGAGACGGTCACCGAAGTACGCCGCGGCAAGAAGATCCAGTCCGAGCGGAAGTTCTTCCCCGGCTACGTCCTCGCCAAGCTCGAGATGAACGACGACGTCTATCACCTGGTGAAGAACACGCCGAAGGTGACCGGCTTCCTCGGCAGCTCGGGCAAGCCCCAGCCGATCAGCGAGGCCGAAGCCGCGCGCATCCTCAACACCAAGGAAGAAGCGGCCACCGCGGCGCCCAAGGCCAAGCTCAAGGTCGATTTCGACATCGGCGACACGGTCAAGGTGATCAGCGGCAACTTCGCCACCTTCTCGGGCGTGGTCGAGGAGCTCGACTACGACAAGAACCGCGTGAAGGTCTCGATCTCAATCTTCGGGCGCGCGACCCCGCTGGAGCTGGGCTTCGAGGACGTCGAACGCGTCAAGTAAGCCGGGCGGAACTGCCAAGACGAACGGGCCGGGGTGCGAACCCCGGCCTTTTTCGTTGCGAATCCGTAATTTACCCGAGCACCGATGGCGGTTGCATTTTGTCTATAATGAACCTGGCGCCCTTTTTTCGGCGCGCTGGGGGACGATGCTGCGAACCACGATCCTAGCCTGCGCGACCTTGTTGATCGCGGCACCCGTCCGCGCCCAGGTGCCGCTGGCGGAGGCGCGGCTCGCGCTCGCGATCGACCGGATGTTCGCCGATCCCCGCGCCGCCCTTGCCGCCGCGCGCGCCGCCGAGGCGGCCGCTACGCGTGATGCCGCGGCCGGGCAACTCGCGGTCAAGGCGCGCTGGCTCGAAGGCGAGGCGCTGTCGCGACTGGACCGCGACGCCGAGGCCGAACCGCTGATCGCCCGCGCGCTCGAACAGGCGCGTACCCGCTGGCCCCGAACGCGACTGCAGGCCGATCTGCTGATGACCTGGGGCGGCATCCAGCAGAACCGCAACCATGCCGCGGTCGCGCTCGATGCCTTCCAGCAGGCACACAACCTGTTCCGCGACCTGCACGAGCCGCGCAAGCAGGCGATCGCGCTGGTGATGATCGCCAGCCTCTACAACCGGGCGCGCGACAATGAATCCGCTCTGCGGTACTTCCAGGCCGCGCTCGACGCCTATGCGGGCGACCGCAACCTGCGCATGTCGATCTTCAACAATCGCGGCAATGCGCTGCTCGACATGGACCGTCCCGCCGATGCCGCGCGGGAATATCAGCAGGCGCTCGCCCTGGCCGTCGCCTCGGGCGAGATGGGGCTGCGGGTGCCGATCCTCAACAATCTCGCGCGCACCGCCCTGCAGCAAGGCAAGCTCGCGGCCGCGCGTCGCTATAGCGACGCCGCCGTCGTCGCGAGCGCCGGCCACAGCGCCGAATATGGCGGCAACGTCCACGCCCTTCGTGCCCAGATCGCGCTCGGCCGCGGTGCGGTGGACCAGGCGGTCGGCGAAATCGGCGAGGCAATCGCGCATATCGCCGATCCCAGTTCGCCGGTGTGGCGGGAGGTGCACGAGGCGGCGGTGGACATCTACACCCGCGCCGGCCGCCCCGCCGATGCGCTCGCGCATCTCAAGGCGCTGAAGCGGATCGACGACGCCGTCACCAAGGTCGCGGCGGATACCAACACCGCGTTGCTCGCGGCGCGGTTCGATGCGACCAACCAGCAGCTCCGCATCGAGAAGCTGCATACCAACGAGGCCAATCAGCGCGCCCGCTTCGCCCGCGATCGCGCGCTGTTCCAGCTGCTGCTGGTCGGCGGCCTGCTGTTCGTCGCGGTCGGCGGCGCGGCGCTGCTCGCCTTCGCGCTGGTCCATATCCATCGCAGCCGCCGCGAGGTGCGCATCGCCAACCGCGATCTCGCCGCGAGCAACACGCAACTCGGCAAGGCGCTCGCCGCCAAGCGCGAGTTCCTGGCGACCACTAGCCACGAATTCCGCACCCCGCTCAACGGCATCCTGGGGATGAGCGAGGTACTGCTCACGGACCCGACGCTGGGCGACGACGCCCGCGCCCGCGTTGCGGCGCTGCAGGACGCCGGCCGGTCGATGCAGGCGCTGGTCGACGACGTGCTCGACATGGCCTCGCTCGACAGCGGCGAGATCCCCCTCGCCCGCGCCCCCTTCCCGCTGCCCGATCTGCTGCGCGAGGCCGGCCGCCGCTGGGCGGACGAGGCGGCGCAGCGCGGCCTGCGCTTCACGCTGGAGTGCGCCGCCTGCCCCGCGACCCTCACCGGAGACGCCCGGCGGGTGGGCCAGATCGTCGACCATCTGCTGGCCAACGCGGTCAAGTTCACCCCCTCCGGCAGCGTCGCGCTCGTCGCACGCGCCCCTGCGGACGGGCGCAGCGGCGTGGAGATCACGGTGCGCGACACCGGCATCGGCATCGCCGAAGACCAGCAGGCCGCTATCTTCGGCAAATTCTATCAGGTCGATGGCGGCATGACGCGGGCCTATGGCGGCATCGGCGTGGGCCTCGCCCTCGCCCGCACCTTCGCCACCGCGATGGGCGGCACGCTCGACGTGCGGAGCACGCTGGGCGCCGGTGCGACCTTCCGGCTGTACCTGCCGGACGACGCGGTGGTCGCCACCGGTGCCGTGCCGATGGATCCGCCGGCCCCGCCCGGGGAGACGCGGCTGCTACTGGTCGAACCCAATCCGCTCGCGCGCGGCATGCTGCTCCATGGGCTGTTGCCGGCGGGGCTGGCCGTGGAGGCGGTCGGCACGCCGGCAGACGCGCTGGCCAGGCTGGACACCGGCGCGATCGAGCTGCTGCTCATCAACGCGGACGGCATGCCCGGCGCAGGCGATCTCGCTGCCGTGGTGGGCGCGGGACGGGCACGCGGGCTCCCGGTGGTCCTGCTGTTCGAACCGTGCGGCGCGTTCGACCGGGTCGGGATCGACGCGATGGGCGCGACGCTCGCCCTGGCCAAGCCGATCGCGGTCGACATGCTGGCCGAACGCCTGTCGGCGCTCGCGCCCCACCGTACGGATCTCGCCGCCTGATCACCGGCGGACACGAAAAAGCCGGGGCATCGGCCCCGGCTTTCCCGATTTGCTAGCGCCGCGGTTCAGAGCACCGTCGGCTCGCGATAGGCGCTGCGTTCGCGCTCGATCTCCTCACGCGTGTACGCCGGTGCATCGCTGTCGAAGCGGCTCCAGCCGGACTGGCGATAGGCCGCGCCGCGCGTGCCGGCATCGACACCGCGACGGTTGAGTACCGCCTCGGCTTCCGGCACCAGCGCGTCCGAAACCCGCGCGCTCACCAGCGTGCCGCCGCGGCGCACGCCTTCGGAATAGACGTTCGCGTCCTCCTCGCTCTCGCCCGCATTCTTCAGCGCGCCGACGATGCTGCCCGTGGCCGCGCCGCCGACGCCGCCGATCGCCGCGCCCGCCGCCGTCGAGGCGAGCCAGCCCGCCGCCACGATGGGCCCGAGGCCCGGGATCGCCAGCAGGCCGAGCCCCGCGAGCAGCCCGCCCACACCGCCCAGCGCCGCGCCGGTCGAGGCGCCGCGGCTGACATCGCCATGGGCGTTGACATCGCTCACGTCATGGTCGCCATGCGTGTTGTTGGCAATGATGCTGAGGTCGTCGTGCGGCACGCCCATGCGCTCCAGCTCGTTCACCGCGGCCTTGGCATCCGAATAGTCGTCGAACAGACGGGTAATGGTCCGGCTCATCGCATTTCTCCTGCAGAACTGTGGGGTTAGCGCGCGGTGATGTTGCCCTTATAGTCGAGCGTCACGGTCATCTTCTTGCCGTTCTTCATCGCCATCCCCTGCCAGGCGCCGTTGTCGGTGCCCTTCAGGCCGGTGATGCCGGTATAGCCCGCCTTGGCGAGGCGGCCCTTGGCCTGGTCCTCGGTGAAGGAGCTGCGACCCTTGGCAGGCGCGGCGACGTGATGCGCGGTGCCGTCCTTCACCACCGGGTTGTGCGAACCCGACTGACCGCTGCTCTGCGCAGCCGCACCCGTCGTCGCGAGCGCGAGGCCCGCGACGGCCATGATCATGCGTTTCATGCCCATTCCTCTCATACGATGGTCCGCCCGCAGCACGGCGATGCACCGACTGCGCGGACTTTGCTCAAACCGTTGAGGGACTTATTTGGTTCAGCGGCGCGCGACGAAGCCGATCGAAAGGCCCGTGGAACGCGATATCGATAGGTATCGGCGGACCATCCCGATCATCGCATCCCCTGGAAGCCTATGGATGCTTTGTTATGACAATCCCGAACGAGGTGCAGACAAACCCGTCGATGGATAGTTTCAGATGTGCCGGCGGCCCCAGCCGGTGTCGTTCGGCGTCCGGCAGATCGTGCAGCCAGGGCGGAAGGTCGATGAACCGATCCATCACCTGGCCGCCGAAATCGAAAGACAGCGGCATCACCTGGTGCCCGGCTGCAGCCATTTTCGCCGCGAATGCCTCGAGATGCTTCCGCTGGAACAGCACGGTGATCCAATTGTCGACGGTCGGCCCGTCGTCATCGATGTTCAGCTCCAGCGTGTGCACCGCGGTGCCCCCCGGCCGAAGGGTTTCCAGCGAGCGCTCGATGAAGCGCAGCCCCGCCTCGATGCTGCCGAGATGCTCCAGCGCACACATCGACCAGCAAAAGTCATATCCCTGCAGATCGGCGGGCACCGCGTTCATGTCGACCGTTGCAACCGTTACGAACCGATCGAACCGTTCGCGATCGACAAGGTGCGGCAGGAACGGCGATGCGGCCGAGCCGAGATGCTGCTGCGAGGCGATCCATCCCGCCGCCGCCGCCGCGTCGCCGGCATCGTCGCTGGCGGTGACGGTAATGCCCAGCGATGCCAGATAGCTCGGGATCGGTTCGGCCCCGCAGCCGAAGCCCAGCCCGCGCGCGCCCGGCACCAGATGGCCGTGCTCGAACAGCACCTGCAGCACATAGGCGCATTCCCACAGCTTGCGATGATAGATGACGGCGGTCTTCAGTTCCGCCGCCCAGTGCGCCATCCAGTCGCTTTCGATATCGGCCTGGGTGCAGGGCTTGGAGCCGAGCCCGATCAGGCGGGCCTGGCCATCCTCCCGCGGCGGCAGCGCGACCGCCATGCGGTGGGCGAGCGCATAGCCGAGCGTCTTCACGTTCAGCTCCAGGATCCGGACCTCCTTGACGATGTCATTGAGCGCATTGAGGTTTGGCCGCGCATCCGCCGTGACCAGCGCCAGCAGCCGCTTCAGCACATGCGCCTCGATCTTGGTCCGTATCGACAACCCCTCACCTCCTGAAGACCAGACACTGCGCCGCGCGCCGCACGGCAGGAAGGCGCGGGCGCCCGCCCGCCCTGCGCACCCCCTTGCCTAGCCGCATCCGTCCCGCCACTGTCCCCGGCAAATCCCCGGGGACCCCATGTCACACACCACCAAAGCCCAGACCCGCGCGCGCGTGGTGCTCGCCGCCGCCATCGCCGCCGCCGCCCTCTGGATCGGCCTCGCGTTCGTGCCCGCCATTCTCTGGGCGGGCGTGCTCGCGATCGGCGTGGAGCCGCTGCGGCTGTGGCTGAGCGCGCGGATGCCCGGCCGCCCGGCACTGGTCGCCGCGCTGCTCACCCTTGCCATCCTGCTGGTCGTGCTGATCCCGCTGTCGATCGCGATCAGCCAGGCGGTGATCGAGGCCCAGTCGGTCGCCGCCTGGATCGCCGATGCCCGCACGCACGGCGTTCCCCTCCCCGACTGGGTCGCCCGCCTGCCCTGGGGCCGCGAGCAGGTCACCGCCTGGTGGAACCTCCACCTCGTCACCCCGGAGGCCGCCGCCGCCGAGTTCGGCCGGCTCGACCAGTCGCTGTGGCGCAGCCATTCGCAGGCCTTCACGCAAAGCCTGGTGCGCCGCGCGGTGGTGTTCGCTTTCACCCTGGTCGTCCTCTTCTTCCTGCTGCGCGATCGCGACAACATCGTCCGCCAGCTCGAGCGCGGCGCCACCCGCGCGTTCGGCGATGCGGGGGACCGGCTCGGCCGGCAGATCTTCGCGGCGGTGCGCGGCGCGGTGGACGGCATGGTGCTGCTCGGCCTCGCCCAAGGCATCCTGATGGCGATCCTGTTCGCGATCGGCGGCGTGCCCCACCCGATCCTGCTCGGGCTGGCCTCGGGCTTCGCCTCGATCATCCCGTTCGGCCTGGCGGTGGTGCTGGTGCTGGCGCTGCTGCTGCTGCTCGCCAAGGGCGCGGTGATGGCGGCGATCGTCGTCGGCGCGATCGGTTACGCGCTCAACTTCGTGGTCGATCATTTCCTGCGCCCGAGCCTGATCGGCGGCACCACCCGCCTTCCCTTTGTCTGGGTGCTGATCGGCATCCTGGGCGGCGTGGAAACGATCGGGCTGCTCGGCCTGTTCGTGGGACCGGCGGTGATGGCGGCGCTGGTGCTGCTGTGGCGCGAATGGGTGGCCGAAGGCGATATCGGCGGGGCGGAAGCGGGGCAGACGACGGAACTGCATCCCTGATCCTCCCTGGCACGGGGAGGATCAGGTTCGCGGGGGATCCTGCCCCCTTGCCCCCCGCCCCGCTTTCCGCTAAGGCCGCGCGCTTCCAAGCACACAGCTCGGGAACCATGCGGGAGGCGGCCTCTGGTCGTCGCTTGTACCGCTCGACTTGAAAGAGAGTGACATGGCTAAGAAGATTACCGGCTATATCAAGCTGCAGGTGGCTGCCGGCGCCGCAAACCCCTCGCCGCCGATCGGCCCTGCCCTGGGTCAGCGCGGCGTGAACATCATGGAATTCTGCAAGGCGTTCAACGCCGCGACCGGTGACGTCGAGAAGGGCACGCCCCTCCCCACCGTCATCACCGTCTATGCGGATCGTTCCTTCTCGTTCGAGACCAAGACGCCGCCGGCGACCTATCTGCTGAAGAAGGCCGTCAACCTGAAGTCGGGCTCGAAGGAGCCGGGCAAGACGGTCGCAGGCAAGATCAAGCGTTCGCAGCTGTCGGAAATCGCCCAGGTCAAGATGAAGGACCTGAACGCGAACGACATCGAAGCCGCGACGAAGATCATCGAAGGTTCGGCCCGCGCGATGGGCCTCGAAGTGGTGGAGGGCTGATTCCATGGCAAAGCTGACCAAGAAGCAGAAGACCTGGAGCGTCGATCCGGTGAAGCTCCACGGCGTCGATGAAGCGATCGCGCTGGTGAAGCAGTACGCCACCGCCAAGTTCGACGAGTCGATCGAAGTCGCGCTGAACCTCGGCGTTGATCCGCGCCATGCCGACCAGATGGTCCGCGGCGTCGTCACGCTCCCGGCCGGCACCGGCAAGGACGTCCGCGTCGGCGTGTTCGCCCGCGGCGCCAAGGCCGAGGAAGCCAAGGCCGCCGGTGCCGATGTCGTCGGCGCGGAAGACCTGATGGAAGCCATCCAGGGCGGCACGATCGATTTCGATCGCTGCATCGCGACCCCGGACATGATGGGCCTGGTCGGCCGTCTCGGCAAGGTGCTGGGTCCGAAGGGCCTGATGCCGAACCCGAAGCTCGGCACCGTGACCATGAACGTCGCCGAAGCGGTGAAGGCCGCCAAGGGCGGCCAGGTGGAATACCGCGTCGAAAAGGCCGGCATCATCCACTCGGGCATCGGCAAGGTGAGCTTCTCGAACGAAGACCTGCGCCGCAACTTCGACGCGCTGGTCGACGCGGTCGTCAAGGCCAAGCCGTCGGGCGCGAAGGGCAAGTACCTCAAGAAGGTCGCGCTCTCCTCGTCGATGGGCCCGGGCGTGAAGGTCGACACCACCGAAGTCGCCACCGTCTAAGCCGTACGGCGCCAGACAAGCGAAAAGGGCCGGGGAGCGATCCCCGGCCCTTTTTCTGTGCCCGAATGCCCCGCGCGTTCTGGCATTGGTCGGGAAGGCGGAAGAAAAATGTCGCCAACGTACAAACGATTTCATTACCGTCATGTAACGGAAACAAAATACGCAGCGCGTGTCATCGTCCGGTCGCGGTAGCGCCACCGGATCGTTTCACCTTCGGCTTAGGGCCGCTCCCACAAGACCAATAAAGGTCCAGGGAGAATCCAAAGATGCAACCTTGTTCCGCGCTGCTTCGCGCGTCCTCGGCGCTCGCCCTCACGCTGGCGACGCTCGCCCCCGCTTTTGCCCAGACAACCCCGCCGCAGGACGAGACCGCCGGTGCGGACGAGATCGTGGTGAACGGCACCTATGCCCGCAGCCTCGCCGCGGCGACCGAGGCGAAGCGTCGTGCCGAATATGGCCTGGATTCGATCAGCTCGACCGATATCGGCAAATTCCCCGCCCAGAACGTCGCGGAGGCGCTCCAGCTCGTCACCGGCGTCGCGATCACCCGTCCGCGCGGTGAGGGCCTGTACGTCTCGGTGCGCGGCCTTGGTCCGCAGTTCCAGAGCACGCTGCTCAACGGCCGCCCGGTCGCGCTCAACGACCTGATCGAGAATGGCGGCGCCGCCGGCCGCCAGTTCCGCTTCGAGATGCTGCCCGCCGAATTCGTCGCCAATATCGACGTGGTGAAGACTCCCACCTCGGACATGACCGAGGGCGCGCTGGGCGGCAATATCGACGTGCGCACCTTCCGCCCGTTCGATGTCGGCAACAAGGTCACCGCCAATCTGCGCGGCACCTACACCACCCAGACCGAGAAGGTGAAGCCCAACGCCACGCTGCTCGGCAGCCACACCTTCGGCGACACCTTCGGCATCCTCGTCGGCGCGCAATATTGGGGCAAGGCGGTCCGCAACGATCGCTTCATGAATTTCGGCTGGAACAAGGACAAGTATCTCACCGCCGCGCAGGGCCAGCTGCCGACCGGGCTCTACACGCCCACCCGTACGCGCCCGACCATCGAGACCGAGGATCGCAAACGCATCTCCGGCCTCGTCTCCGCGCAGTGGCGCCCCACCCCCGAGCTCGAAACGACGCTCGACGTGCTCGCGACCCGGCTCGACGTCGCCTATGACGAGTTCGGCATCGACATCTATCCGGACGATCCCGGCACCGTGATCCAGCCCGGCTACAAGGTCAGCGGCAACACTGTCACCGCCGCGACGATCAACAATGTCCGCTTCATGGCCAGCCGCGAATACAGCCTCAACCGGCACGACCTGCTGACCATCGGCCTCCGGCAGACCTGGAACCACGATCGCTTCCACGTGACGGCGAACCTCAACTGGTCGTCGGCGCACAGCTTCCACTCGAGCAACGCCGAAGGCACCGTCCGCAGCCGCGCCTTCCTGATCGCGCCGCTCACCTATGATGCCTCGGGTGGCTACAAGGTCACTCCGACGCTCACCACGCCGGTCGACCTCACCAATCCGGCCAACTATGCGCTCTCCACCTTCAACATCGCGCCGAAGAACAGCAAGGATTGGGACAAGTTCGCTCGCCTCGACGGCGCCTATGACCTGGGCGACTTCTTCCGCAAGGTCGCGGTGGGCGGCGAATATCACTGGCGCAAGCGCGACTATTGGCGTCGCGACTACAACGTCACCCAGCCCGCCGGCAATCCGGCGCGGCTGACCTCGCTGGGCGCGGGTGCGTACCAGCAGATCCCCTATGACGACTTCCTGTCGGGCGTTGGTGGCAACAGCCCGCGCACCTGGCTGGTGCCGGTCACCTCGGCCTTCTACAACGCGCTGTTCAACGATACGATCGCCAACGCGCCGCTCACCGCGGGCGACCGCGCCTCGCTGTTCGTCACCACCGAAAAGACCGCCTCGGCCTATGCCCGGCTCGATTACGGCACCCAGCTGGGCGGCGTGGACATTCTCGGCAATGTCGGCCTGCGCTATGTCCACACCGATCAGAACGCCACCGGCTATCTGCGCACCGGCAACAATACCGCGCCGGTCGCCTATCCCAAGACGTTCAACGACTGGCTGCCCAGCTTCAACCTCAAGGCCGAGCTGACCAGCACGCTGGTCGCCCGCTTCGCCGCGAGCCGCGTGCTGACCCGTCCGAACGTGACCGACAGCGCGCCGCGCATCACCGTCTCCACCGACGCCCCCACCGCGAGCGGCGGCAACCCGCAGCTGCTGCCCTTCCTCGCCACCCAGTTCGACGGCGCGCTGGAATGGTATTTCAATCCGCGCGGCGCGCTCACCGGCGCGGTGTTCTACAAGGCGATGGACGACTATATCACCGCCCAGAACGTCAATATCGACATCCCCGGCCGCGGCACCGTGCTGCTTTCCACCCAGGTCAATGGCGGCAACGCCAAGGTCTACGGCGTCGAGGCGGGCTACAACCAGGTCTTCACCTTCCTGCCCGCGCCGTTCGACGGGCTCGGCATGCAGGCGAGCTATACCCACACCTCGGTCAAGGCCAACTACACCGCGGGCGCGCGGCCGATCGTCGACCAGCTGATCGGCCTGTCGAAGAACAGCTTCAACGTCGTCGGCTTCTACGAAAAGGGCCCGCTGTCCACCCGCCTCTCCTATGTGTGGCGCGACCGGTATCTGTCGGGCACCGGCAGCACCACCCAGGCGCCGACCTATACCGCGCCGTTCGGCACGCTGGACGGCAGCATCGCCTACAAGCTGCTGCCCAACGTGCAGCTCAGCGTCGAGGCGATCAACCTCTCGGGCGCCAGGCTCTACACCTATAACGATGATCCCAACCGCTTCGGCGAGATCAACTATTACGGCCGCACCTTCCTGTTCGGGGTGCGCGCCGAGTTCTGATCGGCACTGCAGGCACGACATGCGAAAGGGCCGGGAGCGATCCCGGCCCTTTTTGCGTCCGCGCCCACCGGCATCAACGGCGGCGATATGGGCTCGTCGTCCCGCCGCAATATCCTTTACCGGCAATTGTGCGGCATCGCTGACACGGCGTTAACCGCCGCTCGCGCTGGTTAAAGACCCCCTATCGAGCGCTCAGATAAAGTGCGGAGACGCTTGCCGCCCCACGAGAGGGCGGGCGCCCACGTTTATCATTTTAACCACTTTTTCTGAAATGCGACAGCCGATTGCGGAAACGTTTCTCCTACAATGCAGCATCGTTTCCCGTATCGGAGCAGAAAAATGAAAAGGGTTCGCTATCTCCTCGCCGTCGCGCCGCTCGCGCTGGCGGTGCCTGCCGCCGCCGAGCCGTCCACCCCGCCGCCACCCGCCGAGACGCGCGACGCAGCGCCCGCAGCGCCCGCGCAGGAGCGCGCCGCGAAGCAGGTCTTCTCGACCGGCGTCGCCAAGGGGCGCGACATCCTCGACAGCGCGATCTCGACCAGTTCGTTGGGCGAGGAGGAGGTGCACAAGCTCGGCGCGCGCTCGCTCAGCGAGATCCTGCGCACGCTGCCCGGCATCCGCGTCGAGGCCGCCTCGGGCGAAGGCAATGCGAACTACACCATCCGCGGCCTGCCGCTCGCCTCGGGCGGCTCCAAATATATGCAGATCGAGGAAGACGGCCTGCCCGTTCTCGAATTCGGCGACATCTTCAACGCCGCATCCGACATCTTCATCCGCGCCGACAACAACCTCGCGGCCATCGAGGCGATCCGCGGCGGCTCGGCCTCGACCTTCGCGTCGAACTCGCCGGGCGGCGTGATCAACCTGATCTCCAAGACCGGCGACGTCGAGGGCGGCTCGGTCGAGGCGACCACCGGCCTGGACTATGGCGAGAAGCGCGTCGATTTCGAATATGGCAGCAAGCTCAGCGAAAAGCTGCGCTTCCATGTCGGCGGCTTCTACCGCAGCGGCGAGGGCCCGCGCGACATCGGCTATAACGGCTATCGCGGCGGCCAGGTGAAGTTCAACGTCACCCGCGCCTTCGACAACGGCTTTGTCCGCCTCTACGGCAAGCTGCTCGACGATCGCTCGCCGCAATATGTCCCCGCCCCGGTGCACATCGGCGGCACCAACGACAAGCCGACCTTCACTCCCATCGCCAATTTCGATCCGAAGAAGGACGCGCTGAGCTCGACCCATATCGGCACCTTCCTCTCGCTCGATCGCAACAACCATGCGGTCGCCGAAAACTTCCACGACGGCATGCACGCCGTCTCCAGGTCGGTCGGCCTGGAGGCGCAGTTCGAGATCGGCGGCTTCTCCTTCACCGAACGCGCGCGCTATTCGGCCAATTCGGGCGACCTCTACCGCATGGTCCCCGGCAGCATCGCCCCGGCCGCGACGGTCGCGGCGGGGATCGGCGGCGCCGGCGGCACGCTGCACTATGCCTCGGGCCCGAACAGCGGCCAGCTGATCGCCAACCCCACCGCGCTGAACGGCAACGGCCTGCTCGCCAGCGTGTACATGGCGAAGGTCAAGCTGCACGCGCTCAACAACTTCACCAACGATCTGCGCGCCAACCGGGTGTGGAAGGTCGGCGGCGGCGACCTGACCGTCACCGCCGGCGTCTACAAGGCGATGCAGACGATCGACATGGACTGGCTCTATTCCACCGCGATCCAGGACGTGGTCGGCGGCGGCAACGCCGCGCTGGTCGATGTGAGCAACGCCGCCGGCACCAAGCTCACCCAGAACGGCTATGCGGCGTTCGCGATCAACAATCTCAGCCTGCTGCACCGTGCGTTCAACGTCGATTACGACATCACCGCGCCCTATGGCTCGGTCAATTATCGCTTCGGCAAGCTCGCGATCGGCGGCAGCGTCCGCTATGATGTCGGCAGCGTCAACGGCACCGTCTACGGCGCCGATCTGGGCGGCGGCCGCATCGGGCTGATCTCCTATGACTTCAACCATGACGGCAAGATCACCCAGGCCGAATCGCGCACCGCCGCCCTGCCGCTGACCCAGCCCTCGCCGGTCCATTACGACTATCGCTATCTCAGCTATTCGGTGGGCATCAACTATCGCATCGCCGAACCGCTGGCGGTGTTCGCCCGCTACAGCCGCGGCGCCCGCGCCAATGCCGACAAGATCCTGTTCACCTCGGCGATCAACTACAACAGCGGCGATCTGTACGATTCGAATTCGGCCTATGATACGGTGCGCCAGCTCGAAGGCGGGGTGAAGTTCCGCCGTCAGAACATCGCGCTCAACCTTGTCGGCTTCCTCGCCAATTCGGAGGACCAGAACATCCAGTCGGGCTCGGGCCTGGGCACCGCCCGCACCTATCGCGCCTATGGCGCCGAGTTCGAGGGCAGCGTGCGGCACGGGCCGTTCAGCCTCACCGCTGGCGCGACCTGGACCCGCTCGAAGATCACCAAGGACCTGCTCAACGCGGCGATCACCGGTCTCGAGCCGCGCCACCAGCCCGAATTCACCCTGCAGCTGATGCCGCAGGTGCAGACCAAATGGGCGACCTTCGGCGCCAGTTCGGTGACGATCACCGGCAGCTATGCGCAGGATACCAACCAGCTGCGCATGCCCGGCTTCACGGTGGTCAACGCCTTTGTGCAGGTGCATCCGACACAGCAGGTCCAGCTCAGCCTGAACGCGAACAACCTGTTCAACACGCTCGGCTATTTCGAGATTTCGCAGGCGACGATGCCGGCCAACGGCATCGCCTGGGGCCGCGCGGCCAACGGCCGCACGCTGTCCGGATCGGTACGCTTCTCGTTCTGAGCGCATCGTCCGGGCAACAAGGATGGGCCGCTCCCCTCCGGGGGCGGCCCTTTTCGCGTTGCGGGCAGGCGCCGCCCGCCGGGGAATTCCGCGCGTTGCCTGCCGGTAGTCGTTCGCGATGAAGCCGCTGCATGGCGGACGCGTCGCACTGCAAGATCGCGCGATGATCACAGATCGAATGTGCTTCCGTGCGGGCAGGCTGAAAGCCTCTGCGTTTTACGACGCCGCCTATCCGCTTGGGCGCAACATGGCGGCTCCTGGGACTTTCCCGCCATTCGAACACAGCATGTCAAACGTCGGGTTTCGTCAAAAGCTGACGCTCAACGCTCGCCTTCGCTTCGGCACGTTATGACTGAAACTGGGCAACCCGTTCTCACAATTCGGTGAGATGTCTCGCTCAACACCGCCGCTCGGGATCGAGGGACGAAATCGAGCTGTGTCAAAGACATTCCACATCATGAACCTGCGGCCGCGTCGGGTATTGGGGGCCAAACCCCCCAGTTCCGCAGTTTGTCCGCGCGCATCGGCGAGCGCGCAGCGATTTGTCCGATCGCTTCAGCCACGCGCGCGCTAAGCGCCTCGCTTCCCGCGTGCCGCGCAATTCGGCCAGCCCATTCCATCATCTCTTTGGCGTCGCCGGGATACTGATCAAACAGCCCCACGAGATCGTTCACGCTCAAACGGCCTAACCGTGCCGCATCCTCCTCCGGATTGAACCCACCGCTCTGTGCAATCTGCCGAAGCATCTCGGCTGGATCGCGTTCGTCAACTATCGCCGCCCGTCCAGCATCCATCGCCGCCTTGAACTCAGGATCGATCGGGTCTGCGCCGAGAAAGCGATCCCACTGCTTGAAGAAGTTTGGGGTCGACCGGTTAGCCTCGACATACGCTTCAACAAGCTCAGAAGCCTGCGTGTCTCGGCCGTAGCGACGCAGGAAGCGCACGCTTGAGTTCATGTTCACGGGCGTGATCGTCGTGAGGTTTTCACGGGCCCCGGCGTGCATGGCGTCAAGTACATCCGCATCGTCTACCGCAAGACTCTTGTGGTAGAGTTCCCACGCCTTGGAGTAGCTGTCCTCGCGGTCGGCATGTCGGCGCTTCTCTTCAATCACCTTTGCCGCGGCTCGGAGACGGCCCCCATCAAAATAGCCGACGAGGACGCCACCTAGGATCATCTCGTCCAGTTCGTCTGTTGAACCGTAGTTGTAAGCACGTAGTAGGTCCCGCCACCTCGCCTGTTGTGGTGGCTCCTCCTTAGGCTTGAACAGGCCGCTCATCGAATTGAACGACCGCACGAAGTCGAGCGTGGGAGCAAGGTCGCGCTGGAGAAAGCACCAACCGCACAGCACCACCGTGGCGGTCGCCTGCTCAAGTGTCTTCTTCTCACTGCCCGCTAGTTCCTGCTCTATGATGCGCGCCCATCGCTCAATCTTCTTCATGACCCGCATATTCGTGATGTTGAGGCTCGCCAAGCGTTCACGCAGCGTGTTTGCGACCATGTCCTCGCCGGCTATCGCTATGGCGGCAGCCTCCAAGCTGGTCGGCTCAAAGACTAGAAACGTGTCGACGACCTTCTCCAACTGCCGGTCGAGCTCCTCCTGTTGCTCCTTGTCCACGCGCTCCTTGTTCAAAAGCAGAACAACCTTGCAGTTGCGCTGCTCCCTCAGCATCGACGCCAGGCCGAGCAGATCGCGCATCTCGAGCGACTTCCCGGCACGCTCTAGATCATCGAAGCAAATCATCTGCCTTTGCACCGACAAGAACGCAGCCCGATATAAGGCATCCCCGGCATCTTTCATCCGAAAGAACCCGGCCGCGATGTCAATCGCCACCCGACTCTTGCGCGCAAGCTTCTCGCCTCGCCGCAGCATGTCATATAGGCTGTGCGCGTCGGGCGTCGCGTTGCCTCCAGCGACCACCGTGTTCTCAACGACGGCGCTGCGCAAGTCGGCCAGAGTGGCGAGACCAAACAGCGAGACATACGCGTAGCGCGACATCCCTAAACGCCCGTTCCGCTCTGCCTCCTCGTAGAACATACGCCAGGAATAGGTTTTACCGACGCCCCAATGTCCGGAAATGCACAGCACCTCGGGTTCTGGAGAGGAAAGAAAGCGCGCAATCTCTGCGCGGACGACTGCGGTGGACATAACCTCGGTATCGCATCAACTCATGTTGCTGTCGACACGGGCATTGCAAAGCAGGCTTCTACATGGAAGTTTGTTTACATGGATACGAGGCGTTCGCGTCTTCGCGCGAGATAACGGCAGGTTCCCACAGAAGCTGCCATTCGGGACGCATCCGGTGAACGACGCGTTTTGGTCGACTGCCGCCCCACGAACCAAACGGCAGTGCCGCACCCCTCGCAAGGGGGACCCTGCGGCACTGCCGGAGACGCGACGCGCCGGGCCCTGCGCGCCGCCCCTACCCCTTGTCCCGCTGCAACCGCCGCTCCACCCGGTCCAGCTCGCGCGACAGCCGCGCCAGCGCCTGCTCGCGGGGGATGCGCGGCACGCCGAAGCCGCTATGGGGCCGCCCCTCGACGATCTCCGGGCGGCGATAGCCGAGCAGCAGCAGCGCCTCGCGCGGAGTCATCAGGGTCAGCGGGTCGGTCTCGTCGACGGTCTCGCGCCAGTCGCCCAGGTCCTCGCCGCTGGGGTCCAGCGAGCGCAGCGCATTGTCGAGCAGCGCGAGTTCGAGCCGCGCATAGCCCTCGGCCAGCGCCGCCTCCATCGCCTGCGCAAAGGCCGCCGAGCGCCGGCGCCGGGCATAGATGGCGTTCGAGCCGATGCCGGTCGCCGCTGCCGACAGCCGCACATTGGCGGTGGCGGCGAGATGGGCGAGGAAGCGGCGCTCGCCCTCGGTGGTCAGCACCCCCTTGGGGGCGCGGCGCACCTGCACCGCGCGGCCGCGCGAGGCGCGCACGCTATACTCGCCGCCGCCGGTGCGCGCGGCCTCGCCCTCGGGGGTGGGGGACGGCGCCCCGGCGGCGAGCTGCGCCTGGGCATAGGCGAGGGCTGCGTCCCACGCCGTCGCGAAATCGGGGTTGCGCGCGCGGCGCTTTTGGAAGGTCTTGCGCGTCTGCCCCGCGGCCTCGGCGGCCAGCGTGACGTTGGCGGTGCGGCGCAGCGCCTTGAGGAAGCGCTGGTTCTCCCGGGTACGATCGCTTCTGGTGCCGCGCATGGGCATGCCCTCCCTGTTGCCCCCGATTGGTCGGCGGCGACATGGTTGTTCCTGTTATGTTCTACAAGCCCAGATCCTCCCCGGAACGCGGAGGGGGACCATCTGCGCAGCAGATGGTGGAGGGGGGCCTCCTCCTCGGACGCGGGTGACGTGGAGAGGTTGCACGCGGCAACGCCATCGCGCATCTGACACCGCGTCCCTTGCCGCGCTCCCCCTCCACCCCGCCGCTGGCGCGGCGCGGTCCCCCTCCCCGTGCCGGGGAGGATCTTTGCCACCCTTGACTCTGCGCCCGAATCCGCTATTGGGCGCGCTCCTTCTTCGGAAGGAATCCGTCCGAGACAGCGAGGGACCGGAATATGCCGGTCTTGAAAAACTCGCCTAGACGGGGACAGAATTTACCGGCGGCTTGGCCGGCCTCTTAGCGCGGATGCGCGGGCGGCCCAAGCGTTCCGGGTCACGCCCCAGGGACTAGCGCCCCGGCTTCGTGACGATCCTTCCCCTCGGACATTTTGAGCCTGGCCCGTGCTCGCGCGCGGGTCGTGAACCGGGGCCGTCCCTTCATCGGGGCAGCCTCATGTATGAGGAGACCGGCATGGATCGTTCCCAGAAGGCCGACGCCGTTGCCGAGCTGAACCGCACCTTCAACGAGGTTGGCGTGGTGGTTGTCACCCGCAATCTCGGCATGACCGTCAAGCAGTCGACGGACCTGCGCAACAAGATGCGTGCAGCCGGCGCGACCTATAAGGTCTCGAAGAACAAGCTCGCCAAGATTGCCACCCAGGGCACCGATTATGCGGTGCTCGCGGACCTGCTGACGGGTCCGACGGCACTGTCCACCTCCATCGATCCCGTGGCTGCGGCCAAGGTGGTCTCGGAGTTCGCCAAGACCAACGACAAGCTCGAGATCGTCGGCGGCGCGATGGGCAATGTGCTGCTGGATGCGGCCGGCGTGCAGGCACTCGCCTCGCTGCCGTCGCTGGACGAGCTGCGCGGCAAGCTCGTGGGGCTCATCGCAGCACCCGCGACCAAGCTCGCCACCATCACCCAGGCACCGGCGGCGCAGATCGCCCGCGTGCTTGCGGCGTACAGCGAAAAGCAGGCTGCCTGAGCTTCGGCTTCGAGCGACCTTTATTCTATCCCGAAACTATTGAACTGATTGGAGTTTATCATGGCTGACCTTAACGCGATCGTCGACCAGCTTTCCGCCCTGACCGTGCTCGAGGCCGCTGAGCTCTCGAAGATGCTCGAAGAGAAGTGGGGCGTTTCGGCCGCCGCTGCCGTCGCCGTTGCCGGCCCGGCCGCCGGTGGCGCCGCTGCCCCGGCTGCCGAAGAGCAGACCGAGTTCGACGTGATCCTCACCGGCGACGGTGGCAAGAAGATCAACGTCATCAAGGAAGTCCGCGCCATCACCAGCCTCGGCCTCACCGAAGCAAAGGCCCTGGTCGAAGGCGCCCCGAAGCCGGTCAAGGAAGGCGTGTCGAAGGACGAGGCCGAGAAGATCAAGAAGCAGCTGGAAGAAGCCGGCGCGACTGTCGAGATCAAGTAAGCACGTTACGACCTCTTTCAAGGTCTGAATACAGAAAGGAGGCGGCCCCGTGACGGGCCGCCTCTTTTTTCATGCCTTCAGTCATTTGCCGCCCAGTGTCGAAATTGGGTGGGTGGGTTGGGTGGCGGAAACCTTCATTGTCGCGTTGAGTGTGCGGCTGATTGTGCTTGTTCGCAGCGCACCGCGCCGCAGCGGCTTTCGGCGTGCCGCTGCGCTTCGAGGATCACACCAACTGTGACGCCGACGGTTGCGTCGGTCAGTTCTTGCCGCTGCCGCGCGTCGCCTCGGCGCGGATGCGCTGCGAACGAGCGCGTTCCATGCGCTCCATGCGTTCGCGTTCGATCCGCTCGCGCTCTTCGCGGTCATGCTCTTCGCGCTCACGGTCTTCCCGGGCCATGCGCTCGGCGATGCGGAGACGGATCGCCAGCAATTCGGGAGAGGCCTGCTCGCCACCCGCCAAGGTGCGCAGTGCGTTCTGACGCCCCACGGCCTCCTCGGCAGCGATCCGATCGGACCAGTGCCGGACAGGACGGTTTGCCTTTGCACGCTGCTGCAATCGCAGCCACGCCCGGCGATACATCCGGAACATCCTTCCCGCATGCAGCCCGGTCAACAGCGCCGCCATCAGCGCCACGCCGATGTACACGCTACTGTTCGGCTGCGGCGCGCGCAGCACCAGCAGCACCATCAGATAGCTCAGCAGCGTCATCAGCACGCAATAGGCGCCGAATTCCAGCGAGGTCATCAGATAGTGACGAACGGTTTCGGATTTCATGCGCGCAACCCCCAGCGGCGGCGCGTCGCATATGCCCACATGCCAGCGCCACCCTTTGGCACTGCATCATGAAGCAACCGCGTTAACGAATCCTAACCGGAGGTGAAACGACCGACCCTATTTGCGGAAGATCGGCGTCCCAGCCGCATCCTGCGCCTTGTCCTCCTTGTACAGGCGATCGGCGATCCGATCCCGGATCGCATCCAGCGACATGTTGGGATCAAGCGAAAAGCTGTCCTCGTCCTCTTCCGGATCGACCCCCAGCGTCGCGCATCGATCGCGATAGGCACGCTCCAGCGCTTCAAGGCGCTCCATCATCCGCACCCGCTCGGCGTCGCCGCCGCGCGCTTCCAGCCGCTCGGCCGCGAGACGCTCGGACCAGCTCAACGTGCGCCGCTCCTCCTCCGCCATGCCTGCCGGCTGTTCGGAGGACTCATCGGTCAGCGGCGCCAGACGGCGCATCGCGCGCCGGTACCGCAGGAACATCCGCACCGCGTAGACCCCGCTGAACAGCGCCATGGCGATGCACGTGTCGATGTACCAGCGGGAGTTCGCCTGGGGGGCGTAGTTGACGAGCACGTACATCGCCGCGCCGATAGCCGTCATGAACACGAAGTAGACGCAGAACTCGATGGTTTCGCGGAGATAACCTCGGACGGCGGCGACGTTCATAACCCTGCTCCTGAAACTACGCCGTTCGCGAACGTTCCACCGAGCAATCAACCGGAAACTACTTAAGCATTGATGTAGATTTGAAATATTTCCGGCCCTTGTCGACCAGCCGCCCCCTCTCCAGCACGCAGCGCCCGCCCTTTCGTCGAAAGGACGGGCGCCCTGGTCAGCGTGCGTTGGACGCGCGCTGGTCGACCGGTACGACCGGGAGCAGCACCGAACTGGACTGCTTGCCGCCGTACAGGATCGTGACCGTCGCCCTCTGATAGTCGCCAGGCTTCGCGAAGAAGATGTTTTCTACATATTTCTGCGGGTTACGATCATAGACCGGGAACAGGGTAGACTGGATCTGCACCATGATGCGGTGGCCCGGCAGGAATGTGTGGTTCACCGTCGGCAACCGAAACTTGTATTCCTGGACCTTGCCCGCAGGGATCGCCGACGGGTGCTCGAACGACGTGCGATAGCGTCCGCGGAAGATGTCCATCGCGATGGGGAGCTGGAAACCGCCCATCTCCTTGCTGGTGGCGATCTCCTCGGGATACACGTCGATAACCTTGACGACAAAGTCGCCATCGGTGCCGGTCGTCTTGGCGAAGATGTCCGCCAGCGGGGCGCCCGAGAGTCGCACCGGCGCCGTCAGCACCGGCGTCGCATAGGTCAGCACGTCCGGCCGCCCGTCGACAAAGCGCTGGTCGGTGACGAGGTAGGTGCTCCAGCGACCATCGCTGAAGTTGATCGGACGGGGCAGGTACGGGACCGGCTTGGCCGGATCGGAGACATAGCTGTCCTCCCCTGCCCCCGGCTTGCCGAACCCGGCGGCCTCGCCCGCGCCGAGATAGAGCGGCGTCAGTTGCGTCGCCAGCGGCCACTTGTTCAGAAAGTCCCAGTGGTTCTCGCCGGTATTGTAGATGCTGGCGACCGGCGGGGTATAGGCTGGCGCGCCGTCCTTCAGATGCGCGTTGAAGAAGGGCAGCAGGATGTCGCGGCGCGCCTGGAGCGCGGTGTCGCCTTCGAAGTTGAGTTCGCCCAGCTTGGAGCCGTTATAGTTGAAGCCCGAGTGCCGCCACGGCCCCATCAGCAGGAAGTTGTTGGCCGCTTGCGGGGTCTTCTGCAGTTCCTCCCAGGCGTGGATCGCACCGTACATGTCCTCGTGATCCCACAGCCCCTGCTCCCACAGCGTCGGTACGTTCGAGGGATTGGCGGCGAGGATCTTGTCGAGCGCCTGGCCCTGCCAGAAGGCGTCGTAGGAGACATGCTGGCTGAGCTTTTGCCAGAAGGGCAGCTGATCATAGACCCCATGACTGCCGGAGCCGCGGGGGCTCAAATCTGAGATGCTGACGATGGATTTGTCAGCACTGGAGGCGAGTCATGACGGAAGCAGTGAAATACGTCGGTCTGGACGTGCATAAGGAAACC
>NZ_JAAILI010000008.1 GCF_012650175.1 Sphingomonas sp. S2M10 | reverse complement strand
AGCGTGGGCCCACCCCCTGCCCCCTCCCGCTTGCGGGAGGGGGCAGGGGGTGGGCCCACGCTCGCCCCAAACCGAAAGGCCCGCGGATGGCGGGCGCCCACCCCCAACCCCTCCCGCACGCGGGAGGGGAGTAGGACAGTCGATGCGCTACCTGCCCCTTACCCCGGCCGACCGTCAGGCGATGCTTGGCACGATCGGCGCCCAGTCGATCGACGATCTGTTCGTCGACGTGCCCGAAAGCGCCCGCCTGAGCGGGCCGATCGCCGGGCTGCCGATGCATGCGTCGGAACTCGCGGTCGAACGCCATATGTCGCGCCTGGCCGCCAAGAACCTTGCCGCCGGCTCGGCGCCGTTCTTCCTGGGGGCAGGGGCCTATCGCCACCATGTGCCGGCCTCGGTCGACCACCTCATCCAGCGCGGCGAATTCCTCACCGCCTACACGCCCTACCAGCCGGAAATCGCGCAGGGCACGCTGCAGATGATGTTCGAGTTCCAGAGCCAGATCGCCCGGCTGCTCGGCTGCGACGTCGCCAACGCCTCGATGTACGACGGTTCGACCGCGTGCTGGGAAGCGATCTCGATGGCGCGCCGCGTCACCAAGCGCGGCAAGGCGATCCTCTCGGGCGGCCTGCACCCGCATTATGTCTCGGTCGCCAAGACGATGGCGCGCTTCACCGGCGACCAGCTGGTGACGTCGCTGCCGACGCTGAGCCCCGAGCCCGACACGCTCGACCTGATCAATGCGATCGACGCCGACACCTCGTGCGTCGTCGTCCAGTATCCCGACATTCTCGGCCGCATAGAGGACATGTCGGCCCTCGCCGAGGCCTGCCACGCCAGGAAGGCGCTGCTGATCGCCGTCGTCACCGAGCCGGTGGCGCTGGGCGCGATCAAGGCGCCGGGCGAGATGGGCGCGGACATCGTCGTCGGCGAGGGCCAGTCGCTCGGCGTCGGCCTGCAGTTCGGCGGGCCCTATGTCGGCCTGTTCGCCTGCTCGGAAAAGCTGGTCCGCCAGATGCCGGGCCGCCTCTGTGGCGAGACGGTGGACGCCAGCGGCAAGCGCGGCTTCGTGCTGACGCTGTCCACCCGCGAGCAGCATATCCGCCGCGAAAAGGCGACGTCGAACATCTGCACCAGCTCGGTGCTGTGCGCGCTCGCCATGTCGGTGCACATGACGCTGCTGGGCGAGAAGGGCCTGCGCCAGCTCGCCGAGCTGAACCATGTCGGCGCCAGCGCCGCCGCCGATCGCCTGGCCGAAGTGGACGGGGTGGAGCTGGTCACCGACCGGTTCTTCAACGAATTCACGCTGAAGCTGTCGAAGGAAGCGCGTCCGGTCGTCCGCCAGCTGGCCGACAAGGGCATCCTGGCCGGCGTGTCGCTCGGCCGCCTCTATCCGGGCGTCGAGGAGCTCCAGAACGGCCTCGTCGTCGCGGTCACCGAAACCACCACGGAGGAGGACGTCGAGACGCTTGCCTCCGCACTCGAGGAGGTGCTGGCATGAGCACGATCAACCAGTCGGGCCGGCGCCCCACCACGCCGCAGGCGGGCGAAAGCGACGCCGCCACCTTCACCGGCAACCGCGCGCTGATGCTGGAAGAGGCGCTGATCTTCGAGATCGGCTCCACCGACACCACCGGGGTCGATTTCGGCGAGGCCCCCGCGGGCAAGTCGCGCCTCGCCGGCATGGAGCGCTCCAAGGCGATCGGCCTGCCGGGCCTGTCCGAGCCGGAGACGGTGCGCCATTACACCCGCCTCAGCCGCCAGAACTATGCCATCGACCTCGGCCTGTTCCCGCTGGGCAGCTGCACGATGAAGCACAATCCGCGCCTCAACGAGCGGATGGCGCGCCTGCCGGGCTTCGCCGACATCCACCCGCTCCAGCCGGTCGACACCGTGCAGGGCGCGCTGGAGGCGATCGACCAGCTCGCGCACTGGCTGATCACGCTCACCGGCATGCAGGCGGTGGCGATGAGCCCCAAGGCCGGCGCGCACGGCGAACTCTGCGGCGTGCTGGCGATCCGCGCCGCGCTCGACGCCAAGGGCGAGACCGCGCGCCGCATCATGCTGGTGCCGGAGAGCGCACACGGCACCAACCCGGCGACGGCGGCGTTCGCCGGCTTCGCGGTGGAGGACATCCCCGCGACGCCGGAAGGCCGGGTCGACGTGGCGGCGCTCAAGGCGCGGCTGGGGCCGGACATCGCCGGCGTGATGATCACCAACCCGAACACCTGCGGGCTGTTCGAGCCGGACCTCAAGGACATTTCCGACGCGGTCCATGCGGCCGGCGGCTATGTCTATTGCGACGGCGCCAACTTCAACGCGATCGTCGGCCGAGTGCGCCCGGGCGACCTCGGCGTCGATGCGATGCACATCAACCTGCACAAGACCTTCTCCACCCCGCATGGCGGCGGCGGCCCGGGTTCGGGCCCCGTCGTGCTGTCGGCGGCGCTGGCGCCTTATGCCCCGCTGCCCTTCGTCGAGAAGACCGCGGACGGCTATCGCATCGTCGAGGAAGAGAATGCCGAGGAGCATCATGCCGGCACCTTCGGCCGCATGACCGCCTTCCATGGCCAGATGGGCATGTTCACCCGCGCGCTGACCTATATCCTCAGCCACGGTGCCGACGGCCTGCGCCAGGTCGCCGAGGATTCGGTGCTCAATGCCAATTACGTGCTGCGCGCGATGGAGGACGTGCTCGACGCGCCCTTCGGCAAGACCGGCCCGTGCATGCATGAGGCGATCTTCAGCGACAAGGGCCTGCCCGAGGGCTTCTCGACGCTCGACATCGCCAAGGGCCTGATCGACGAGGGCTATCACCCGATGACGGTGTATTTCCCGCTGGTCGTCCACGGCGCGATGCTGGTCGAGCCGACCGAGACCGAGAGCAAGGCGGCGCTGGACCAGTTCATCGGCGCGTTCCGCAATGTCGCGACGAAGGCCAAGCAGGGCGAGGCGGCGCTGAAGAGCGCACCGCACTTCGCGCCCCGCCGCCGGCTCGACGAGACGCTCGCCGCGCGCAAGCCGGTGCTGGCCTACAAGGACGCAGCACCCGCCGAAGCGGCCGAGTAAGCGCCCCACCCGTTACCCCCCGAGAGGGTCGCACACGCCGGCTGGAAGCCCCCGCTTCCAGCCGGCGTCTTGCGTTTTGGGGAGGGTGCCGGGGCTATTGCGATCCCTGTCAGCGCTCTGCATACAGGTTGCGCCCGTGCGCATCGCGCCGGGCCCGCGCGGGGGGCCGGTGACGTGCCGAAGACCTTCTGTCCTGCGGATGGCCGGATCCTCTCCTTCGGAAAGTCTCTCGATGCGCCTGATCGCCTGTTGCCTCCTGGCTTCCCTGACCGCCGGCACCGCGACCGCGCAACAACGGCCGGTATTGACCGACGCCGACTATAGCCGCGCGATGCACCAGCTGGGCCCGTGGACGGCGCCGCTGGTCGATCACGCGGTGCGTTCGGCGCATTGGATCGACGCGCGGCATTTCTGGTATGTCGATACCGATCACGGCGTGCCGACGATCCTGCTGGTCGATGCTGCCAAGCGGACGAAAAAGGCGGCGTTCGAAACGAAGGCGCTGCTCGCCTCGCTCAACGCGGCCGGGCTGAAGACGCAGGACCCGGCGAAGCTGGCCATCGGCGATTTCGCGCCGGATCTCGCCCGGAACAGCGCGGTCCTCAGCGTCAGCGGCAAGCGCTATACCTGCGCGCTGGTGCAGCCCTATGGCTGCAAGGAGTCGGCAGCGCCGAGCGCCGGGCAGCTTGCGGGCTATCTGGCGCAGCAGGGCCCGGCCGACGCGGTGCTCTCACCCGACGGCAAGCGCGCCGCGTTCGTCCGCGACTGGAATCTGTGGGTCCGCGACATGGCGACGGGTGCGGAGCGACAGCTGACCACCGATGGCGTTAAGGACTTCGGCTACGCGACGGACAATGCCGGCTGGAAGCATTCGGATCAGGCAATCGTGATCTGGTCTCCGGACTCCAGCAAGCTGGCGACGTTCCAGCAGGACCAGCGCAAGGTGGCCGACTTCTCCACCACCACCACCCAGGTCGGCCATTCGGAGGTCGAGACGTGGAAATACCCGTTCGTCGGCGACAAGGAGATCATCCAGATCCAGCGCGTCATCGTCGATGTGGACGCTGGCCAGGTCATCCGCCTCAAGATGCCGGCGGAGCCGCATCGCTCCTCGCTGTGCGACGACGTGGTCTGCGGCGAGGGCCCGCAGGACATGCAATGGGCCAAGGATGGCAAGACGCTCGCCTTCGTGTCGACCTCGCGCGACCACAAGGTAGAGACCGTGCGCATCGCGGATGCCGCCAGCGGCGCAGTGCGCGACCTGTTCACGGAGACGGTGCCGACCTGGTTCGACAGCGGCTACAATGACGAGGGGATCAACTGGCGCTATCTGTCCGAGCGCGGCGAGATCCTGTGGTGGTCGCAGCGCGACGACTGGGGCCATTATTATCTCTACAGCGCCGCCACCGGCACGCTGATCCGCCAGGTGACGCAGGGGCAGTGGAATGTCGACCACCCGGTCTTCATCGACGAGCGCAGCGGCAAGATGCTGGTGGCGGGCGTCGGGCGCGAGCCGGGCACGGATCCCTATTATCGCAGCATCTATGCGATCGACCTGAAGGGCGGGGCGCCGAAGCTGCTGACCCCCGAGAAGCAGGATCATATCGCGATTCCGTCCAGTGACGGGCGCTATTTCGTCGACATCTATTCGACTCCGCAGGAACCGCAGACGGCGGTGCTGCGGCGCGCAGACGGATCGGTCGTCCAGCGACTGGCGAAGGGCGACGTGACCCGGCTCAAGGCGGCAGGCTGGCAGGCGCCGGAAAGCATCGCCGTTCAGTGCAGCGACCGCAAGACCTTGTGCCATGGCCTGTTGTTCAAGCCGGCGGGGCTCGATCCGCAGCGCACCTATCCGGTGATCGACTATGTCTATCCGGGCCCGTTCATGGGGACGATCCCCTCGCGGCAATTCTCCGCCTCTTATGGAGATGCCAATGCGCTGGCGCAGCTCGGCTTCGCCGTGGTGGAGATCGACGCGATGGGGACGCCGCGGCGCTCCAAGGCCTTCCAGGACCATTATTATCGCGACATGGGCAAGCAGGCGGTGCCCGACCAGGCCAGCGGCATCAAGGACCTCGCGACGCGCTATCGCTGGATCGACACCGACCGCGTCGGCATCTGGGGCCATTCGGGCGGCGGCAATGCTACTGCGACCGCGATGTTCCTCTATCCCGATTTCTTCAAGGTCGGCATCGCCGAGAGCGGCAACCACGACAACCGCAACTATGAGGACGACTTCTACGAGAAGTATCTTGGCCTGCTGGAGCGCAACGGCGACAAGACGAACTATGATTTGCAGGCCAATCAGGACATCGCCAAGAATCTGAAGGGCAAGCTGCTGCTCGCGCATGGGATGCTCGACGACAATGTGCCGGTGTCGTCGACGCTGCTGGTCGTCGATGCGCTGCAGAAGGCCAACAAGGATTTCGATCTGATCCTGTTTCCACGCGCCCGCCACGGCTATGGCGATCAATCCAACTACATGATGCGGCGCCGCTGGGACTATTTTGTCGAGCATCTGATGGGCGCTACCCCGCCCAACCAGTTCAGCATCGTGAGGCCCGAGTCCGGCAAGTAACGCCTGAGCCAGGCGCGGCGGCATTTTGACGCCGCCGCACTTGCCCTTATGTTGCACTGCATCGCCTCCCAAAGGGGACCCGCATGCCGTTCGATACGCCGCACCCGAGCCGCTACCGCATCGCCGCACGCCTCGCCGACCCCGTTGCCCCGGCGCGGGCGGGGGCGGCATGAGCGACCGCGAGCGCAGCTGGCTCGCCCCGCCCGAAGGCGTGCGGCGCCACGCCCCCGCAACGCTGCGCAATCGTGCTGCCATTGCGACGATGCTGGGCGAATTGCTGCCCGCGTCCGGCGCGGTGCTCGAAGTGGCGAGCGGCAGCGGCGAACATTGCGCCTATTTCGCCGAGCATTTCCCCAGGCTCGAATGGCACCCGAGCGACCCTGACCCCGATGCGCTCGCCTCGATCGCGTCGTGGTGCGACGGGCTGGCCAATGTCCGCCCGCCGGTGGCGCTTGACGCGGCTGCGGCCCGCTGGCCGGTGGCGCACGCCGATGCGATACTCTGCATCAACATGGTGCATATCAGCCCGTGGGCGGCGACGCTGGGGCTGATGGCGGGGGCGGGGCGGCTGCTGCCGTCGGGCGCGCCGCTGATTCTCTACGGGCCCTATCGCGAGGCGGGCGTGGCCACCGCACCCTCGAACGAGGCGTTCGACCAGTCGCTGCGCGCGCGCAACCCGGCCTGGGGGCTGCGGCTGCTGGACGATGTCGTGGCGGCGGCGGCAGCGGAGGGGCTGGTGTTCGATCGGCGGGTGGCGATGCCCGCCAACAACCTCATAATTGTGATTCGGCGTAGCTAGCCTGGCCGCGCGCCAGCTTGTGCTCGCGATAGACGATGTAGAGCCCGCTCGCGATGATCACCGGTGCGCCGAGCCAGGTCGAGAAGCTCGGGAACACGTTGAACAGCAACCAGCCGTAGAGCGTCGCCCAGATCAGACCCGAATAGTCCATCGGCACCACCGTCGATACGGGGGCGAAGCGCATCGCGCCGGTCAGTGCCAGCTGGCCGACGCCGCCGACAAGGCCGGTGGCGATCAGGATCGCCCAGGTCTCGGCGTCATGGGGTTTGTAGTGGAAGGCGTAGATGGCGCCGAGCACCGGTACCGACAGCACGGAGAACCAGAACACCGTGGTGCCGGCGCTCTCCGTCCGGCCGATCTGGCGCAGCGTGATCGCGACGATCGCGACGAACAGCGCCGCCATCAGGCCCACGAACGCGCCGAAGATCGGGATCGCCTCCTGTCCCGGTTGGACGACGATCAGCACACCGACAAAGCCGATGATCACCGCACCCCAGCGGTGCCAGCCGGTCGGCTCACCGAGGATAAGCGCGCCGAGCAACGTCGCGAAGATCGGCACGGTGAACTGGAAGGTCTGCGCCTCGGCCAGCGGCAGCAGGATTACCGCGCCGAAGGTGAAGATCATGCCGGTGAGGCCCACCGCAGTGCGCCAGACGTGCGCACCGAAGCGCTGGGTCTTGAGCGAGTGCAGTCCCGGTCCCATCGCCACCCACAGCGTCACCAGCGGCACCGCCCAGAGCTGGCGGTGGAACATCGTCTCGATCAGCGAGGCGCCGCGCAGTTCCGACATCTTGATGAGCGCCGACATCGTCGACATGCAGGCGATGGCGAAGAGGCGGAGCGCCAGGCCGGTGGCGATGCGATCGGGTCGGGCTTCGGGCACGCGGCCTGCGTTACGGGCAAGCCCCTGGCCCGGCAACCCTTTGCACTCGACTTTCGCTACGTCGACTTGATTTGCAGGATTTGATGGGCGGGGCGCGTAGCGTCGTTCCTCCACGGGCTGGCCGTGCCGCCCCAGTGGGACGGGCTGCACCTTCGGGCCGCCGCCGCAGCCCGGATCGGCGAGGGCGTGGCGCGGCGGATCGTCGTCCGCTGAGCCGCGCGGCTCAGCCGAGCAGGCGGTTCACCACCACCGCGAGCGACTCCTGCCACGGCGGCGCGCGATAGCCGAAGGTCTCGGCGAAGCGGGTGCAATCCAGCCGCGAATTGGACGGGCGCTGGGCAGGCGTCGGGTAACCCGAAGTCGGGATGCCGGTGACATCGGCGGTCGGACCGTCATGCCTCGCGCTTTCTGCGAATATCGCGCGAGCGAACTCGGCCCAGTTCGTTTCGCCCGCGCCGGCGAAGTGATAAAGGCCGCTGTTCCCGCTCTCGCGCTGCCAATGCTCGACCACCTTGAGGATCGCCGTCGCAATGTCGAGCGCCGAGCTCGGGCAGCCGCGCTGGTCCTCGACGACGTTCAGCGAATCGCGCGTCTCGGCGAGGCGCAGCATCGTCTTGACGAAATTGGCGCCGAACGGGCTGTAGACCCAGGCGAGACGGATCACCGCGTGGGCCGCGCCCGACGCCTGCACCGCCTGCTCGCCCGCCAGCTTGGTGGCGCCATAGACGCCAAGCGGGCCGGTGGGGTCATCCTCGCGCCAGGGGCGGTCGAGGCTGCCGTCGAACACATAGTCGGTCGAAAGATGGATGATCGGCGCGCCGATCTTCGCCCCAGCGCGCGCCAGCACGCCGGGGCCGTCACCGTTGATCGCCATCGCCAGCTCGGGCTCGCTCTCGGCCTTGTCGACCGCGGTATAGGCGGCGGCCGAGACGATCAGCTCCGGCTGGATCCGTGCCACCGCGGCTTCGATCGTCTCCGGCTTTGAGAGGTCGAAGTCGGGACGCGCCGCGAACACCAGTTCGTGGCCCTTTGCCTGTTCGGCCAGCGCCTGGGCGACCTGACCGCCCTGCCCGGTGACAAGGATGCGCATCAGGCCGTCTGGCCCAGGCGCTCGCCGGCATATTTGCCGGAGCGGATCGGGCCCCACCACCATTCATTGTCGAGATACCAATCGATGGTCGCGGAAATGCCGGTGTCGAAATTCTCCTCGGCCTTCCAGCCTAGCTCGGTCTCGAGCTTGGTCGCGTCAATCGCATAGCGACGGTCATGGCCGGGACGATCGGTGACGAAGGTGATCAGCTCGCGGCGCTTGCGGCCGTCGGCCAGCGGGATGCGCTGGTCGAGCAGGTCGCAGATCGTCTCGACCACCTGCAAATTGGTCCGCTCGTTGCGGCCGCCGACATTGTAGCTCTGGCCAACCTTGCCGGTCGTCGCGATGGTCGCCAGGGCCTTGGCGTGATCGTCCACGTACAGCCAGTCGCGGATGTTCTCGCCTTTGCCGTAGACCGGCAGCGGCTTGCCCTCGAGCGCGTTGAGGATGGTCAGCGGGATCAGCTTTTCGGGGAAGTGGAACGGACCGTAATTGTTCGAGCAGTTCGACAGCACCACCGGCAGGCCATAGGTGTGACCCCAAGCGCGCACCAGATGGTCGCTCGCCGCCTTCGACGCCGAATAGGGCGAGGAGGGATCATAGGGCGTTTCTTCGGTGAAGATGCCGCTGTCGAACGGCAGGTCGCCGAACACCTCGTCGGTGGAGATGTGGTGGAAGCGAAACGCGTCGCGCTTCTCGCCTTCCAGCTCGCGCCAATATTGCAGCGCCGCCTGGAGCAGCTTGAAGGTGCCGACGACGTTGGTCTCGATGAACTCGCCGGGGCCGTCGATCGAACGATCGACATGGCTTTCGGCGGCGAGGTGCATCACGACATCGACCTGTTCCTCGCGCAGCAGCGGCAGGATCGTCGCGGTGTCGGCGATATCGGCATGGACGAAGCGGTAGTTGGGCGCGTTCTCGATCGCAGTCAGCGAGGCCGGATTGCCGGCATAGGTGAGCTTGTCGAGATTGATGACGCGCGCACCCTGGCGGACCAGATGGCGCACCACGGCCGAGCCGATGAAGCCGGCGCCGCCGGTGACGAGGAAGGTCTGCTGCTGCATGGCTCAGCCCTGATAGAAGAAGGGTGTGTTGAACTCGGCGAACGGGGTTGCGACCGCGTCCTTTTCGGACAGCACCGGCTCCACGCCGATGTCCGGCCAGGTGATGGCGAGGTCGGGATCGTCCCAGCGGATCGCCATTTCCTCGTCCTTCGCGTATTTGGCGCTGACCTTGTAGAGGATCTCGCAATCCGGGACGAGCGTCATGAAGCCGTGCGCATAGCCGGCGGGGACCAGCAGCTGGTTCCACTTTTCCGCCGAAAGCTCGACGCCGACCCATTTGCCATAGGTGGGCGAGCCGCGGCGGATGTCGACCGCCACGTCGTAGATCGCGCCGCGCAGCACGCGCACCAGCTTGGCCTGGGCGAAGGGCGGCGCCTGCAGGTGCAGGCCGCGGATTGTGCCGGGCTGGGCGGAGAAGCTCTGATTGTCCTGGATCCAGCGGACCTCGACGCCCTCGGCATCGAGCACCGACTGCTTGAATACCTCGGAGAAGAAGCCGCGATGATCGCCGTACTTGGGCGGCGTGAACTCGATCACGCCGGACAGCTCGTGGTGATGGACCTGGGTCATGCTGCAGTCACCAGCTTGCGGAGATAGGCGGCGTAGCCGGTCTTGCCGAGACCGGCGGCGCGCTTGAGAATAGAATCGGCATCAAGCCAGCCGCTCTCGAAGGCTACTTCTTCGGGGCAGGCGATCTTCACGCCGGTGCGATGCTCCAGCGTTCGGACGAACGAGCCGGCTTCGTGCAGGCTGTCATGCGTGCCGGTGTCGAGCCAGGCATAGCCGCGGCCCAGCCGGGTGATGTGCAGGTCGCCGCGTTCGAGATAGGTGCGATTGACGTCGGTGATTTCCAGCTCGCCGCGCGCCGAGGGCTGGATCGACTTGGCGATCTCCACGACGTCCTTGTCGTAGAAATAGAGGCCGGTGATCGCCCAGTTGGACTTGGGATTGGCAGGCTTTTCCTCGACGCTCGTGGCGACGCCGGTCTCGGGGTCAAAGGCGACCACGCCGTAGCGCTCGGGATCATCGACATGATAGGCGAACACATTGGCGCCGCCTTGCGACGCCTGTTCGGCGGCTGCCTTGCAGCGTTCGCCCAGCTTTTCACCATGATAGATGTTGTCGCCGAGGATCAGCGCGCTGGGATCGTTCCCGACGAAATCCGCGCCGATGATGAACGCCTCGGCAAGGCCGTTCGGCGACGGCTGCTCGGCATAGCTGAGATTGATGCCGAACGCCGACCCGTCGCCCAGCAGCGCCTGGAACATCGGCAGGTCGCGCGGTGTCGATATGATCAGGATGTCGCGGATGCCGGTGAGCATCAGCACGGACAGCGGGTAGAAGATCATCGGCTTGTCATAAACGGGAAGCAGCTGCTTCGAGATAGACAGCGTTGCGGGGTAGAGGCGCGTGCCGCTGCCCCCCGCAAGGATGATTCCCTTCATTCAATGATCCCCCATGGGGCGGGCAACGCCCGCAACGATTACGAAACGACAAATGCGGAAGTGACGCGGATGTCAATCCGCTGATGTGATGATTGGCGCCGAGGTGCGTTAGAATGCGTTGGAATGCACGATCACCCGCAGCGTCTTGAACAGGATGGTAACGTCGCGCCAGATGTCCCAGCCATCGATATATTCCATGTCCGCCTGGAGGCGGTTGGTCAGATCGACGCGGCGATCGGTGGCGCCGCGGAAGCCGCGGACCTGCGCAAGGCCGGTCATGCCCGGCTTCAGCGTGTGACGGTGCCAGTAGCGCTCGTCGATTTCCCAGAACAGATGGTCCGCGGCGCGCGAGCCGAGCGCATGCGGGCGCGGGCCTACCACGCTCATGTCGCCGCGGAGCACGTTGAGCAGCTGCGGCAGCTCGTCGATGCTGGTCTTGCGGATGAAGCGGCCGACCTTGGTGATGCGGTCGTCGTCTCGGCTGGCCGAGACATTGCCGTTCGCATCGCACAGCGCCACGCGCATCGAGCGGAACTTCAGGATCTTGAACAGCCGGTTTCCGCGGCCGACCCGGTCCTGGGCGAACAATACCGGCCCCGGGCTCTCCATCTTGATCATGATTGCGACGATCACCATCAGCGGCGCCAGCGCCAGAACGGCGGGCACGGTGATGGCGAGATCGAGCGCGCGCTTCTTGGCCCGGTTCGGCATGTTCAGCGGGCCTTGCGAAACGACCAGCGTGTCCTTGCCGTCGAACGAGTCCACCCCGATCGCGCCGAGTGCGTTGAACTGAGGTACGAGGATCTCGCCCTTGATGTTCATGCCCTTGAGCAGCAGCGCCCACACCGCCCGATGTTCCTCGGTGCAGGCGACGACCACGCGATCGAAGCCGATCACGGTGGTGCCCAGTCGGTGGAGCATCTGGGGATCGCGCGGGTTCGGCGACAGGTTGATGATTCGCGCGTCGAGCGCGACAGCGTTGCCCGCCACGTCCAGCGACACGCCGTCGATGATCACCAGCTCGTCGAGCAGCTTGCCCCCGGTCGCCGCGCGAACGTGCCGGCGGAACAGCAGACGGCCGATCATCAGGAAGACGAGCGACAGGACCGCACCTTCACCCAGCTGGAAGCGCGAGAGCGGCAGTTCGGCGGTGAGCAGGTAGCTGCCGAGCAGCACCACGAAGATCGAGAAGAAGAAGGCGGAAACAATATTCTTCACGCCGCTGACCGGGTAGCGCAGGCAGTTCAGCGAATAGGTGCCGCTGGCGAGCGCCGTGCCCAGCGTGATCGGCAGCAGGAACACGCCCACATTGATTCCCGCGAGCGACAGCCAATTCCCGTCGCGCGTGCAAGCGGCGATGTAGAAGGCTGCCAGGATCGCGATGCTGTCGAGCAGGAGAAGCTCGGTATAGAGGATCATGCGGAGCGTCGAACGGCGCCAGACGGGAGCGTCCGCCCGATCGATTCGGGCGTGCGCCCGAAGTTGCTCCTCAAAGGCGCGCTGTGCTTCGAAAGCGTTCATGGCCTCATCGGGCTCCTTCAACGGAATCTGTACGCTGACAGCGGCCGATTCGGCCTGTTGCACTGCATTATAATGGGACGAGCGGCTATCCGAAAGTCTCCGTTTTCGGCGCACGGTACGTTTTTGGGACCCGGACTCAACAAGATCGCACCCCTGCTTTGTTGGCCAAGACAAAGGTCCAATCCGCACATACGCGCGACCCCCGGCCAAATATCCCCTCAAACGCAACATTATTTGTCGTTTTTCGACCGGAATGCGACCGGCAGTCGTGTATCCGCAACTTTATGGCATGATCAAGGGGAGCGGTCGCCGCCTTGTCCGCCAGATCCGGGTTCTGTTCGCGTTTGCAGCGCGATTTTGACAGCAAATTGCTGCGGTGCACCGTAAATTTCCCTCGGTCCGTCGCGGTTGAAGCGCGAGTCCCTACGCGTTCCGGTGTTAAGATCGTCTAATCGAGCTCGCGCCCGTGCCTGCCGCGTCCGTCAGCGGCGGCGTTCGACCCGCCGGTTTCGCGCTACGCATAAACCACAGAAACTTCTCGCTTAATCGAGTCTTTACCAGCCTTCTTCATCATGGCGGCGGTTAGTAGCGCCATGGAGGCAGAGTTCCGGAAATGACACGCGACGAGATGCAGGCCACCCTGCAGAACGCCTTTGCCGGCCCGGCGGCCGCCCAGGGCGAGGCCGAGCTGCGCGATTCCGGGCTGGTGGCGCTGTCGCTGCTGCTCGGCGTCCACAACATCGTGATCACGCCCGAACAGCTGCGCCATGCGCTGGGGCATGCCGAGGCGCCGACCGCTGACGACCTGATTCTGCTCGCCAAACGCCAGCAGGGCGTGCGTGCCAAGGCCGTCGACGTGCCGCGCGGGGGGCTCGCTCGCCAGCCGCTGCCCGCCATCGCCGACGGGCCGGACGGCTGGTTCGTCATTGGCGGGCTGACCGAGCACGGCGTTATCATTCAGCGGCCGGGCCACGCGCCGGAGCAGGTGGATCGCGACGGGCTGGACGCGATCTGGTCCGGGACGCTGGTGCTGCTCACCACCCGTGCGGTGGCGGGGCGCCCGCTGCGATTCGGCTTCTCCTGGTTCACCGCGCAGTTCATGCGGTATCGCAAGCTGTTCCTCGAAGTGCTGGGGATCACCCTGGCGCTCAACCTGCTCGGGCTCGCCGCGCCGCTCCTGTTTCAGAGCGTGATTGACAAGGTGCTGATTCACAACAGCATGAGTACGCTGAGCGTGCTCGCCTTCGCCTTTCTGGCGGTTTCGATCTGGGAAGTGGCGCTGGGCTGGATCCGGACCCGGTTGTTCACCGAGACGACGCAGAAGATCGACGTCGAGCTCGGCGCGAGGCTGTTTCACCATCTGCTCGCGCTGCCGCTTTCCTATTTCGAGAAGCGCCGGGTGGGCGACACCGTCACCCGCGTCCGCCAGCTCGAAACGATCCGCGAGTTCCTCACCAACGCTTCGCTCACCGTGATGGTCGATCCGCTGTTCACGCTGGTCTTCCTCGCCGCGATGCTGGTCTATTCGCCGATGCTTTCGGGCATCGTGCTGGTGTCGCTGGTGCTCTACGCGATCGTTTCGTTCAGCGTCGCGGGACCCTTGCGCGCCCGAGTCGAGGACAAGTTCGAGAAGAGCTCGGCGAGCAACGCGCTGCTCGTCGAGAGCGTCTCGGGCATCCACACGATCAAGGCGACCGCGGTCGAGCCGCATTGGCAGAACCGCTGGGAGCGTCAGCTCGCCGCCTATACCGCCTCGTCGCAGCGGCTGATCAACACCGCCAACACCGGCAGCCAGACGATTGAGCTGATCTCCAAGCTGAGCTTCGCCGCGATCCTGTTCTTCGGCGCGCAGGCGGTGATCGGCGGCGCGCTGAGCGTCGGCGCGCTGGTGGCGTTCAACATGTTCGCGCAGCGCGTCTCGGGCCCGGTGATTCGCATGGCGCAGCTGTGGCAGGACTTCCAGCAGGTGCGCATCGCCATCGAGCGGCTGGGCGACGTGCTCAACCATCCCGTCGAACCGCGTCCCGCCTCCGCGGCGACCCTGCCGACGCTGCACGGCGCGATCCGCTTCGAGAATGTCAGTTTCCGCTATGCCGAGGACCAGCCGCCGGTGCTGAGCGACATCACGCTCGATATCCCGGCGGGCAGCTCGCTCGGGATTGTCGGCTCGTCGGGCTCGGGCAAGTCTACGCTGGCCAAGCTCCTCCAGCGCCTCAACCTGCCGAGCAACGGCCGCGTGCTCGTCGACGAGGTCGATATCGCGCAGCTCGATCCGGCCTGGCTGCGTCGCCAGATCGGCGTGGTGCTGCAGGAGAACCTCCTCTTCAGCCGCACGATCCGCGAGAATATCGCGCTTTCCAACCCGGCGATGCCGTTCGAGCACGTCGTTGCGGCGGCAACGCTGGCGGGCGCACACGACTTCATCCTGCGCCAGCCGCGCGGTTATGACACCGAGATCGTCGAGCGTGGTGTGAATCTTTCCGGCGGTCAGCGCCAGCGGCTCGCCATTGCGCGCGCGCTGGTCGGCAATCCGCGCATCCTGGTGTTCGACGAGGCGACCTCGGCGCTCGACGCCGAGAGCGAGGAGCTGATCCAGAACAATCTGCGCGCGATCTCCGCCGGCCGCACGCTCGTCATCATCGCCCACCGCCTCTCGGCGGTGCGCGGTTGCGACCGGATCATCACGCTCGAACAAGGCCGCATCGTCGAGAGTGGCCGTCATGACGAACTGCTGCGCCTGGGCGGCCGTTATGCCGACTTGCACCGCCGCCAGGGCGGCTATGGGGAGATTGCAGCATGAACGCCGTCGTCACCATGGGCCGTCGCAGCCCGCTGTCGCGGATCCGCGGCACCGTGCTCCCTGCGCGCACCGTTGACTATGATACCACCTTCCTGCCCGCCGCGCTCGAGATCATCGAACGGCCGGTGTCGCCCACTGCGCGGCTCACCGCGAAGGTGATGCTGGCGGGACTGGCGATCACCACCGCCTGGCTGGCGATCGGACGCGTCGACGTGATCGCGCCGACGCAGGGGCGGATCGCACCAATCGGCGAGACCAAGATCGTCCAGTCGCCCGAATCGGGAATCGTCCGCCGTATCCTGGTGGGCGAGGGGCAGAAGGTGGCGAAGGGGCAGGTGCTGATCACGCTCGACCCGACGATGAGCGCGGCCGAGGCAGCGCAGGCGAAGGTGGCGCTGGTCACCGCGCAGCTGGATGCGGCGCGCAACCAGGCAATCATCGATGCGCTAGACGGCAAGGGCTTCCGCTTCGCGGCACCCGCCGGGGCCAGCCCGGCCGAGGCGGCGACGCATCGCGAGTTCGCCCGCGCGCGTCTCGGGCAGATCGAAGCGGCCTATGCCGGCGGCCGTTCGGACAGCGGCGCCGCCGTCTCCGCTGCCGCCGAGGCGCAGGCACAGGTGAAGAAGCTGGAACAGGCGCTGCCGCTGCTCGAGCAGCAGGTCGCCGCCAACGAGGCGATGGCCGCCAAGGGCTATGTTTCCAAGCTGCGCGTCGTCGAACTGCGCCGTCAGCTGATCGCCGAGCGGCAGGACCTGAGCGCCGCGCGCGCTTCGGTGGCGAAGCTCGGCCAGCAGTCGCACAGCGCCAGCAGCCTTTCTGCCAAGACGCGCGAGGAGGCGCGGGCGCAGGTGCTGCAGGAGCTGGTGAAGGCCGAAGCCGAGATACGCGCGCGCAGCGAGGATGTCGCCAAGGCAACGCTGCGCAGCTCGTTCCGCGAACTTCGCGCGCCGGTGAGCGGTACCGTCTCGCAGCTCCAGGTCCATACCGAGGGCGGGGTGGTGGAAGGCGCCAAGCCGCTCCTCTCGCTGGTGCCGGACAAGGCGCGACTGGAGGCCGAAGTGATGGTGGCCAACAGCGACATCGGCTTCGTCCGCACCGGCATGCCGGTGAAGGTGAAGCTTCAGGCGTTCCCCTATACCCGCTACGGCATGATCCCCGGCACGGTGGTGGGGATCAGCCCTGAGGCGGTGCAGGTGAAGGAAGGCGAGCCGCCGGTCTACAAGGCGCGGATCGCGCTCGACCGCAGCTATGTCGTCGCCCATGGCGGCCAGGTGCCGCTGCGCCCGGGCATGATCGCCAGCGCCGATATCGTGACCGGCAAGCGGACGCTGCTGAGCTATCTGGTCGGCCCGGTGCTGGAAACGGGAAGCGACGCGCTGCACGAGCGGTAATCCGGAACCTTGAGACATTGCCGGCGCGCGGGATGGGCGTGCGCCGGCAATTCCGTAAAACTGCAATGCATCTGTCCCGCTCGTGTCATAATAGGAAATTGATCAGATATTGCAGATATTTCTAGTGCGCGAACCACGTTAGGCGGCCGTCTTCGCACCAAAGCCGCACGGCCATCTTCATGGGGAAGAGCCTGGGCTTCGTTCGAGGAGGGGAACCCATGCGTCTGCTTTCCATCGCGGCTCTTGCCGCCGCGCTCGCCGCATCGCCCGCTGCCGCCGCACCTGATCCCGCCGCCGGCCTGCAGGCACTGCGCGAACTGAACCTGGTGGTGTTCGACACGCTGACCACCAACGGCCAGGAAGTGGAGGGGCGCACCTTCGTCGGCACGCTCGTCGCCGCCAACTTCACCAATTTCGGCATCGGCAACAGCAGCCAGGGCGCCGCGACGTCGTCCTTCGACGTGCTGAGCGTGGTGGGCAACGCCACCGGATCGTTCCGCCTCAAGGCGGGCTATCAGAACGGCGCCAACGGCATTGTCGGCACCACCGCGCGCGTCGGCGGCAATGTCGGCGCGATGGACTTCAACACGACCGGCGGGGTCAACGGCGCGCTGATCGCGGGCGGCAACCTCACGTCCTCGTTCAACATCAACAATAACAGCGTGCGCTATGGCGGCACCGCAGTGGGCGGCCTGAACGGCGCGGTGCAGGACACCAGCCTCGCCGCCGGCGGCGCGAACGACGTGGCGGCGGCGCTGCAGGTGCAGATGGGGTCGCTGCAGGCGAACCTGACCGGGCTGTCGAACTTGCTGGCAGCCATGCCGTCGCTCGCCACGATCACCTCGACGGCGACTGCGCTCGATTATTCGGGTGCGCAGAACGGCGTCGCCGTGTTCACGATGAGCGAGGCGGCGTTCGAGAACCAGAACGCCAATTTCGACACGCTGTTCACCGGCATGCCCAGCGGCGTGACCACGATCATCAACGTGCTGGGCACGAACCTGGTCGAGCAGGGCAACCTCAACAGCAAGCTGCTCAACCAGTCGGTGATCTGGAACTTCAACACGGCGCAGAGCCTGTCGCTGAAGGGCTTCCACGGCAGCGTGCTGGCGCCCAACGCCAGCGTCTCGAACAGCAGCGCGCTGGAAGGCAGCATCGTCGCGCGCAACTTCACGCTGAACGGCGAGATCCATCTGGGCACGTACAACGGCACCGACAGCTTCCTGCCGCCGCCTTCGGGTGTGCCCGAACCGGCTGGGTGGGCAATGCTGCTTTTCGGCTTCGGCGCGCTGGGCGCGGTGGTGCGCCGCCGCCGGCACGTGCGCACGGTCGCGCGCTAAGGCCGAGCCGGGTGCCGGGCAGCGCGGATCGCGCTGCCGGTTTCCGCCCGTATCCCGGCTGAGGCGGATCTCTCCGCTACGGGAGGATCGGAATAGAAGAAGGGGGACGCCGGCGCCCCCCCTTTTTGCGTTCAGGCGCCGGCGCGGTGGTGTGGCTCGATCGCCGCCGTCATCTGCGTGCCGAGCAGCGGCCGCAGCACCCGTGGGTCGAGCGTCTTGACCAGCTCGCGGGCGAAATCGAGATTGGCGGCAAGTCCCTCGGCCGCATCGCTGGCGACGGTGGAGATGCGAACCAGCACGCCGTCGACGATCCAACCGGCCATCTGGCTCTTCAGCCGCGCCATCAGCTGCTCGTTGCCCGACTGTGGCAGATATTCGCCGACCCGGGCCCAATAGAGGATCTGCTCGGTGCGGTTGTAGTTGGTCGCGGTCAGCGCCCGGCCTGGGATCGCCACCTGATCGGCCACCGGGATCGTTTGCGCGTGGCTCTCCAGCACGGTGAAGCCGAAGAAGGGGTAGCAGACCTCCGGCCGGTGGAGCTGCAGCAGATCGGTCTGGGCATTGCCATAGGCGATCAACAGCATCACCGCGACGCCGTCCGGTCGCGAGAAGGCGCGGCTGACGACCTGGTTATACAGCTTGTCCTCCAAGCTGCCTTCGCGCGGCGGCGCGATCAGCGCGCCGGTATCCTCGGCCCTCCACGCGCCGAATGCCTTGGGCATCAGCGCGTCGAGCTTGGTCGCGCCGAGCAGGTCCATCCGGCGACGCGGCTTGAGGCCGAGCGAGGCGCCGGCCGCGGCGAAGCAGCCGCCGCCGATCAGCAGGTCACGCCGGTTGAACATGGGACCTCCGACGCAGGAACAGCTGGGCCTGCTCAACCATCCAGTCGATCGCGAAGATGGTCAGCAGGGCGACCACGAACATCACCATGCCGGTGGAGACGTGGAGGAAGCTCTGCGCCGCCTCGTCGCCCAGATGATAGGTGATCAGCACCAGGATGATGATGCGCAGCGTGTTGGTGACGACCGCCACCGGAATCACCAGCGCGGCGATGAACAGCGCATAGCGCCAGGACGGCTTGTTCTTGATGTAGATGTACAGCAGCGTCACCACGACCAGGCTGGAGAGCGAGCGCAGGCCGGAGCAGGCATCCTCCACCAGCAGCTGATAGGGGCCGACGAACAGCGTCACGCCCTGGCGCAGGATCGGATAGTCCAGCCAGGACAGGAATCCGGTCGCGGCATAGGAGACGAACTCCTTAAGCGGTGCGGTGACCCGGTCGACCGCCCAGCCGGGCGGCGGCACCAGGAACAGCAGCCACAGCACCGGGAACCACGCCGCGCGGAGGGCGCGCCCGCCGAAATAGAGATAGCCCGCGGCGATTACCGCGGCCACCAGGCCCAACGCCTCGATGCTGATGAAGTCGAAGATGCGGCCCAGCGAATAGACCAGCAGCGACAGCAGGAGGAACAGCGTGCCGAGCGCGAGACTGCCCGGTGCGCGCAATGCCTCGATCGCGCTGCGCTGGCGAGCCAGCATCCAGATGCCGGTGGCGAGCACGATCGGCCCATGGACGCCGCCCTCGGCGCTCCATACTTGGCGGCCGAGGGTGACGAACGTGGGGATGGCCAGCGCCAGCAGGCCGGCGACGGCGAACCAATAGCCGCCTCCCGTCCTGCCTCGCTGCCGCTCGAAAGCGGTCGCAGTCATATGGTCCAAATCAATATCCGTTCAGCACGCAGCCAACGACGTTGGTGCGGTCGGCGCGCAGCGTACGGGTCAGCGTATTTACATCGCGTATATAGCTCTCGTCCTTGCGCGCGACGATCATCGCATAGCCGGCGACATTGGCGACACGCTGCGCGTCCGCGCAGGTGTTCGACGCCGTGGTATCGAAGATGGTGATGTCGAACTCGCGGAGCAACTGCGTCGTCACGTCGCGGAACTGTTCGGAAGAGAGCAGTTCCTGCGGGCTGTGCTCGACATGGCCGGCGGGGATGACAGACAGCTGATCGAGCCCGGTCGGGTGAATGATCGAGGCAAGCTCGACCTCGCCCGATGACAGATAATCGGCAAGGCCCGGCTTGGCCGCGTCGATGCCGAAGGCCGGCCCCACCGAAGGCGCGCGGAGGTTGGCGTCGACCAGTGCGGTCTTGATGCCGATCTGCGCGAGTGCAGTGGCGAGGTTGATGGCGATGAAGCTGCAGCCGGCGCCCTCGGAGGCGGCACACAGCGCCAGCGCCCGGCGCCCCTCGCGCAGGTGCTGCGCGATGATGCGGGTCCGCAGCGCGCGGATGGCTTCCGCCTCGATGCCGGTCGGATCGGAGAGCACGAGCTGATATTCGAGCGCGCCGGTCGTATCCGGCGTGGTCGGCACGGCGCTCGGACGATCGCCTTCGGGCAGCGGTTCGGGCGTGGTCATCGCGTCCATCAGTTTACTGCAGCTCCGTGCGATTCGGCGGTTTCGCCGAGAGTTTCATGGGCGCGGCGAAGGCGGGCGGCGAGCGCGGCGCGGCTCTGCACCACGCCGAGCACCGGCGCATCGACCGCGGATTCGAGATCCTCGGGGCTGCGGACGCGCCGGCCGAGCAGCTCGACGAGCAGCGCGACGAGAAGGCCGAGGCCCAGGCCGAAGCCGGCGGCGCCGCCGATGATCATCGGCACCTTCGGGTAATAGGGCTTGTCCGGCGCGCTGGCTTCGCTGAGCGTCGTCATGCCGGTGTCGTTGCTGCTCGCCTCGAGGCGGAGATCCGCGACGCGCTGCGCGGCCTTCATATACTGGTCCTGCTTCAGCGTGACGTCGCGCTGCAGCTGGGCGACCCGATCGACGTCCTGACGGTTGCCGAGAACGCGGGCGCGCTGGGCGTTGGCCGCGCTCTCGAGCACGCTCTGCGCCGAGCCTGCGCCGCCACCCGCCTGCGCGCGCTCCTGCGCGGCTGCCTTGGCGACGACGGCGCGCTGGCGCTGGAGCGCCTGGAACGCCGGGTGGTTCGGGCCATAGTTGGTCGCGGCCTGCTGGATCTGCTGGTCGAGCTGGGCGAGCTGGAGCTGCGCCGGGCCCATGCCGCCGCCGGGGGCCGGCGCCGCGGGCACGGCCGCCTGGCCCTGCAGCGAGGCGAGCTTCTGAGTGTCGAGATCCGAGCCGGTATCGGTGAGGACAATGCCCGACTTCTTCACATAGGCCGTGCGCGCCTCGACCGCGGCGAGCAGCGCCTGGCGGGCCGATTCGGCCTGCTGCGCATACCAGTCGGCCGACTTGGCCGCCGCCGCCCGCTTGGCCGAGAGCGATTGGGCGAGGAACGCGGTGCGGATCAGGTTGGCGATCCGCTCCGCGCGTTCGGGCGAGCCGTCCGAATAGGAGATCTGGAGGATGTTGCTCCCCTCGATCACGTTCGCATCGGTATTCTGGATGATCTGGTTGGCCAGCCAGCGGCGGATATCGCCGGTGCTGGCCGCAGTCGAGGCATTGAACGCGGCGATGTTCGCCGGATCATTGGCCCAGCCCAGTTCGTCGACGACGCGGCCGGCGGTGCCGTAATCCTCGATCAGCTCGGTCTGGGTCTGGACATAGGCGCGCATGAACTGCGAGTTCATCACCTGTCCGGTCACCGGATCCGGCTTGAAGGTGTCGAGCACCAGCCGCGTGGTCGCCCGATAGCGCTCGGGCAGGAACTGCACCACGATCGTGGCGGTGGCGACGCAGACGAGGAACGCCGGGAGGATGATCCACCGGCGCGCCCAGAGAATGCGGAAAAATTGTACGATATTCACTGGTGCGCCTCGTCAGCTGCCAACATTGCCTAGATCAGAACAACCGCTCGCCGATGACGATCGTGTCGCCGGGCTTGATCGGATCGTCCAGCTTCAACTTGAGCTCCTGGCCATCGCGCGTGACCTTGACCCGCTTGATCGAGCCGGCGGGCGCCAGTCCGCCGCCCTGCGCGACCGCACGGCGCAGCGTCATGTCCGTTCGAATCGGATATACGCCAGGCGCGTTCACTTGGCCATAAATGTAGAAACGCTCCACTTCGGGCACGAAGACCTTGTCTCCGGCTGCGACGCTGGGGTCGTCCTCGGGGCCGCCCTGGGCAAGCTTCTTGTAGTCGAGCTTCCGGCTGGTGCCGTCGGCGCGGGTGAGCACGACGTGATCGGCGGCGTCGGCCTTGAGCCCGCCGGCACGTGCGATGATCTCCGACACGTGGTAGCCGCGATCGACCGGCTGCAGCCCCGCCGTGCCGACCTGGCCCAGCACCGTCACATAGTTGCTGACGAAGTTCACGATGTCCACGCTGACGATCGGCTTGGCGTAATAGCCGCCGGCCTTCAGCAACCCCTCGATCTTCTTGACGAGCGACACCGACGTCTCGCCCTTGACCGGGATGGCACCGATATACGGCAAGGTGATCGTGCCGTCGGACTGAACGCGGGCACGCGTCTTGAAGTCGCTCTGGCCGAGCACGTCGACCTCGAGCACATCGTCGACGCCGATCTTGTAGCCTTCCGGCGCCGATCCGGAGGGGATCGGCGCGGGCGAGGTGCTCGTCTGAACCGGAGCCTCCGCCGCCTGCTGCTGGGGCAGGGGACGGGGCGCCGCAGCGCGCGGGCGCGACGGCGCCGGCGTGGCAATCTGCGCCGCGGCAGGAACCGCGAGAGCGGTCATGCCGGCGAGCGCGGAAACAAACATCAACCTACTTTTGTCGTACATGGATACGGCCCTTGTCAGAGCGCCAGCGAAGTCGTCAAATTGATGCGCTTGGCGTGGTATTTGAAAAGCCGGATATTCGACGTCCGTTCGTCATAGCCCGCACCCAGCACGAACCGCAGGCGCCGCGTGGCATTGTACGTCGCATTCGCACCGATCGACAACATGTTGTCGTTGCCCGAATTTGGGGCATCCGGGTACAGGGACGACGCAGCATATTCGCGCCAGGTCCTCGACGCGGTGAGCGACACGCTGGTGCGGCTGGAGAGATCGTGCGAAATCGTCCCCGAAAGGGCCGTCAGGATCTCGTAGCTGGTAAAGTAGATCACCGAGGGCTGGGGCGCCCGCGATCCGGTGAGCCGGACGGTGAACAGGTCGGCATTGTACAGCGCCGAAAGGTCGAAGCCGATGCCGGAAAAGCTGTTGGTGCCAGGCAGCTTGGGATCGACCTTGCTGTAGTTCACCGAGCTGCGCAGATTCAGGCGGCTGGACACGCTGCGTTCCAGCTGCAGGCCCACGGCATAGCTTTTCAGGCCATCCCGCCCGGCACTGCCGACGACAGGCCGGCGATTGATGTAAACGCTATCTGAATAACGACCGAAGAGCGAGATGGTACCCAGCGACGGCGATTGCAGGCCGATCTGGGCGGTGACGGTGTCGGTATTCGAATCCGCATATTCGCGCACCGCCAGGCTGTTGCGGACCTCAGTGCGCGAATAGGCGACCGCCGGGCGCAGGCCATAGGGACCGCCGCACCCGATGTCGGCGCTGTAGCGGCGGGATTCCTCCGTATTGTTGAAGCTGTTCGCTGCATCGAGCACGTACAGGCTCGAGAGGTCGCTGATCCGGCGCTGATAGCCGACTTCGCCGTGCACCAGGCACGAGGCAAGCCGCTGGTCGGCGCCGCCGGTGAGCGAAATGTTCTCGCGGTTCAGGCTCGTGAACTTGTTGTAGAACTGATAGCCGATCGAGCCCGCCAGATAGGTGGTGCCGGTCGCGCGCGGCAGGACGACGTTCAGATCGAGCGACGGCGAGCCGATGAGATCGTCCGTGCTGCTGCCCTGGCTGATCCGCGGGTCGTTGACGACGACGTTGTCGTTATATTCGATCCTGGCGGTCGCCCGCACGTCGATCTGCCGCTCGGCGCCGCTCGGGCGGCTGGTGAAGGCGTTGCGTTGCGCCAAGGCCGGCTGCGCCGATGCTGCAGTCGCGAAAAGCGCGACGATGCGGCACGGCAGTGCGATACGCCCGGAAAGGCGCGGTTTTTCAGCCTGTCGAATGTCGTGTGGTTGCACGATGGTCCCCCCGGGTGCTCGCTTCATTATCAATGGCCTCCTGTACAAGCAACCGGACAACGCCTTGGCAAAGGCGCCGGAACCTGCCCTGACTCTGTCCCCCGACCGCTCCCCATGCAGGTAGCGTCGAGCCAGGCGCAAACTCCCATTTCGAGGCGGTGGTTGCTTAACGGTGCCTTATCACATCTTCGGGCATCTAGCGAGTTGCGCCCGGCGCTGCTAGTGCAGGTGCGAACGACGCGGGAAATCATTTGATTCCTACGGCGAATGGAAAGGACATGCATGCAGACGCCCTATGATTGGGTCACTATTGCGATATTCGCCGGCCTGATCGTTATCTTTCTGCAACGTTCCCAGGCCGACTCGGTTGTCCGCGATACAATGATCGGGTATCTGCCGCCGGCAATAGGGTGCGCGGTAGCGAACTATCTGGGGAACGAGAACTACCACGTTTTCGCGATCCTCACGATCCTGCTGGTGCTTGCGTATATCGCGTTCGTGATCAAGCCGTACGAGTTCATCAAGCGCCGCTGAACAAGGCGCTGCCGATTCGCGAAGAGGATGCCCGGAGGCACGAGCCCGGGGTGGCCGCGGTTTTCCGCCGGCGGATTTATTAAGAGGTGATCGAGTGGCTTTAGGTTCCGCGCTGAAGTTCTTGTGGCCTTTCGGGCGCCGCGACATGCCTGACGACGAAGGCTATTTCCCGATCGCCGCGACTGTGGTGCCGCACCGGGACGCGCATGGCGGCAGCCGCACCCGACCCGACTTCCCGACCTTCCGGGCCTCTGCGCTGGACCGGCCGCTGGATCGGCTGCGCGAGGAGCGGCGGGAGATCACTCGCGCCCGTTTCGCGCTGTCGACCTATTTCACGCCGACCCAGCCCGTCGCCGATCGTTCGAGCTTCGCGGGCCGCCTTGGCGTGCTGGCGCGGCTGATCTCGTCGATCGAGAGCCAGCGCAGCCATGTGGTGCTCTATGGCGAGCGCGGCATCGGCAAGACCTCGCTGCTGCATGTCCTCGCCGATGTCGCGCGGGAGAGCAGCTACATCGTCAGCTACGCGACGTGCGGCGCCAACGCCAAATTCCCGGAGCTCTTCCGCGCGGTGCTGCAGGACGTGCCGCTGCTGTTTCACCGTGAAGTTGCGCCGAACGCCGGCGAGGCGGAGAGCGGCGGTAGCCTGGCCGACCGCCTGCCCGTCGGGGCCTTTGGCGCCGGCGAACTGGCGGACCTGTGTGCCGACATCACTGGCACCCGCGTGCTGATCGTCCTCGACGAGTATGACCGCGTGGAAGACACTGCCTTCCGCCAGCAGGTCGCCGAACTGATCAAGAATCTGTCGGACCGTTCCGCGCGTGTCCAGCTGGTGATCGCTGGCGTTGCCTCCAACCTCCAGGAACTGATCGGCTATGTGCCGTCCATCCGCCGCAACGTCATCGGCCTGCCGATGCCGCGGCTGGAGGAGAGCGAAGTGCAGGAAATGATTGGCCTGGGCGAAACGGCGTCCGGCGTGCGGTTCGATCCGAACCTGACCAGGATCATCCATCTTCTGGCGCTGGGTTCGCCCTATTTCGCGCGGCTGCTGTGCCACCACGCGGCGGTGGAGGCGCTCGATCAGGGCCGGCTGACCGTCGATCAAGGCCATCTGCGCCGCGCGCTCGATTCGGCGATCGTCGAGATGGAAGGGCGGATGTCGCCGCGGACCGTGGCGGAGATGCGCAAGTTCGTCGGTGGCCGCTACGATCCGCTCCTCGCCGCGCTGGGCGAAGCCTCGCGTTCGGTCGACGGCTGGTTCGGCGGGCGCGCGGTGGTGGATCTGCTGCCCGGCGCGACCGTGACGGCGCAGCAGGTGGAGCAGGAACTCGCAGGCCTTACGACTCAGCTGGGCCTGGACACCGAAGTGCAGGACGGCGAGCGCCGCTTCCGCTTCAGTGACGACACGCTGCCGATCTATCTGTGGCTGATGGTGGGGCGCCTGCGGCTGGACAGCGGCACGCTGGAAGACGTGCTGGCCACCGCCTGACGATGCTTTCGCTGCGGCGAGGGAGGCGATCGCCTCTCTCGCCCCAGGAATAGCTCAGATCGACACGCCGATCGCCTGCAGCAGCCCAGCGCCGCCGCGCCAAAGGCGGAGCGCGATCAACGCTCCCATCGCCCGGCCGCGCGCGCCCTTGGTTCCCGGCGTGCGCAGGATTCGCGCATAATCTCCGGGAATGAATACCGGCTGCATCGCCGAGCGCGCGACCCAGCGCAGGCGACCACGCGGCTGCTCCAGGCTCAGCAGGAACAGCTCCCGCTGGATCCGGCGGGTCTTTTTGAGGAGCGCGCTCCAATCCGGCCGGGGTGGGTGGCCGACCGAGGCGCCGCCGCAATAATCGATCTTCATGCCCATCCGGACGGCGCGATTGCACCATTCGATGTCTTCCGACACGCCGGTGCGGAAGCCGCCGATCCGTTCGAAATCCGCGCGCATCACGAACAGGTTCGCGGTAACCGTGAACTGCGAATTGCGGACATAGCTTTCATTGTCGAAGGCCAGCGCCAGCTCGACCGCGGCGCTGCCGGTGAGCTTGCCCTCCGGCTGCAGCACGAACATGTGGCCGCCGATGAAGGTGCCCGGCTGCACCATCGCCGCGCCGGCCGCGAGCCAGCCGGGTTCGGCCACGCAGTCGCTGTCGATAAAGGCGAGGATCTCTCCGCGCGCCTGCGCCGCGGCGCCGTTGCGGGCCGGGCCGGCGCCCTTTTCGGTGACCGTCACCACCCGCGCCCGCCCGGCGACCACGGCTTCCACCGCCGCCACGCCGCAGGGCGAGGCGTTGTCGCCGACGATGATTTCATAGGCGTCGCGGTCGAGCGTCTGCCGATCGATCGAATCGAGGCAGAGGGCGAGGCCCTGCAGATCGTTGTAATGGGGCAGGACGACGCTGATCCGGGGCGCGCTCATCGCTTGGCCCCCCAGGTCGCGAGCAACTGGCGCAGCCGGTTGGCGAGCGCGGTCTGATCGGTGGTCGCGAGCTTGGGTTCGGCCGCCTTGGCAGCCGCGACGGCCTCGCCGAGCTTGCTTTCGTCGCGCACCGCCTGGAGCAGGCCGCGATCGGCGAAGGTCTGCGCGATCTCCTCCTGGTGATCGTCATAATGTTCGCCGAGATCGAAGCGGCGCGGGAAGGCGACGACCCGGCAACCGGCGCGAAGTGCGGTGACGAGCGAGCCGGTACCGCCATGGCAGATCACCATGTCCGCATCGCGCAGCAGCAGTTGGAGATCGTCGAACGGGATGGTTCGCCGGATCTCGACGTCCGGGATGCCGGGGTCCGCCAAGTCCTGGTCGCCATATTGCAGCACGAGCTTGCCCGGAAGGCCGCCGGCGCGCTTCAGATCGAGCACCGCCTGCACCAGCCGCGGGAAGGGCAGGGTGGCGCCGACGGTCGCGAAGGTAAGTTCCTGCTTGGGCGGGCGCGGCGTGTCGAGCATCCGGAACGGGTCGAACAGCTCCGCATCGGGCCAGGTCTGCTTGAGCGCGGCAGACTGCACGAAGGTGATCGTCGCGACGCCCTTCGCCATCTTGCCGAAGGCGGAGGGATGGTGGAAGCGTGCAAAGCTCTCGATATGGACGAATTTTGCACCTGCGAACTTGGCGAGCAACGCGGTGAAGAACACCGCCCCTGCGCCGGTCGAGATAACCACATCGGGCTTCTGCCGGCGGACGATCGACAGGCTCTGGCGGAAATTGCGCAAGGCGCCGCCCAGCATGTGCAGCGGGTGGCCCAGCTTGGCCTGGCCGATCGCATAATGCTCGACGAGCTCGACCGGGTGCTTCTCCGCCAGGCTGCGGCCCAGCGCGGTATCCTCGGTTACGAAGAAATAGTCATGTTCCTTCCACACCGATTCCAGATCGAGGATTTGCCGAAGATGGCCGCCGCCCGAGGCTGCCAGACACATCTTCAGCGGCTTCGTCGCATTTCGTTCCGTCGCGGTCGAGTCTGCCATCTGTCCCCCTCGCACCATCTGTCTCCCGGCGGGAGCCATGCTGCACTGCCAACACTATTGCGGATGCCCGCCCGCCCGAATAGGTTCAAGTAGAAGTTTGTGTCGCGCGCAATTCCGCGGCGACGGGGAGGTTTTCATGAAGAAATGGTTCCTGGTGACGGCGGCGGCTGCGGCCGCGCTGGCCGTATCCGGATGCGGCGGCAAGGGCGGCGCGCTCGACAAGGGGCAGGTCGTCGCCAGCGTAGACGGTGAGGAAATCACCATTTTCGAGCTGAATGCCGAAGTGCAGGCCTCGTCCGTGCCCCAGGGTACCGATCGCAAGCTCGCCGAGCAGCTCGCGCTGCAGCGCATCATCGAGCGCAAGATTCTCGCCAAAATCGCGCGCGAGCAGAAGCTGGACAAGACGCCTGCCTTCCTGATCCAGGAGCGCCGCGCCGACGAGCTGATCCTCACCACCATGCTGCGCGACAAGATCGCGGGCGGCATTGCGCAGCCGACCGAGGCGGAGATCGCCCAGTATCAGGCGGCGCATCCGGACCGGTTCGCACAGCGCCGGATCTACACCGTCGAACAGATCGTCTTCCCGCCGCCCGGCTCGGCCGAGAAGTTCAAGCAGTTCGCGCCGCTGAAGACGCTGGACCAGCTTGCCGCCAAGCTGACCGCGGACGGCGTGCAGTTCCGCCGTGCGCCGACCCAGCTGGACACGGCGGCGATGCCCGCGGAGATTGCCGGCAAGATCGCCGCGCTGCCGGCCGCGGAGATGTTCATCCTGCCGACCCAGCAGGGCCTCACCGCCAACGTGATCACCGCAACGACGGTGCAGCCTCTGCCCGCCGATCAGGCGCGCGAACTGGCGGCCAATGCGCTGCGCAACGAGCGCTTCAGCAAGGCGGCCGACGCCCAGCTCAACGAGCGGCTCAAGAAGGCGCGCGCGACGGTCAAATATCAGCCCGGCTATGGCGCGCCGCCGCAGCTGAACGGCGGTGCGTCGAACGCGCCCGCGACCTCTCCGGCGCCAACCGCGCCGACCGCCCCGAGCGCGGTCCCGGCGGAGAACGTGACCCAGTAATGCGAGAAGGGGGGTGGGTGCCGGCGCTTCCACCCCTTTACGCGCCGTGCCTCGCGGGCACGTGCCGCGTCAGCCGCGGCCTTCGTGTCCTGTGCGATAGCCGTGCCACCAGCGCTGCCGTTCGCGGACGATCGGCGTCCAGGCGTTGGCGATCTTGGTGAACCGCTCGCGCTGGCCGGGCAGCAGCTTCGCCATCAGCGCACCGAACGCGGCATAGCGCAGCGCCGCGATCCACATGCCCCAGCCCGCCACCATCACGCCCGACTTGCCAAAATGCTTGCGCGCATAATGCATCCGGCCGATCGTCATGTGCATCATGCGCCGGGGCGACAAGGCGTTGCCGCTGCCCGAGTCATGCGTAACCTTCACGTCGGGATCGACGAGAACGGTGTAGCCGCGGTCGCGGATACGCTTGAACAGATCGACTTCTTCCGAATAGAGAAAGAAGCTCTCATCGAAGCCGCCGATTTCGTGCCAGACATCTGCGCGCACCATCATGAAGCCGCCGTTGAGCACGTCGACCTCGCCCAGCGTGGTGGCGCTGGGCGGCAGGCCGCCGCGACGCAGGCTCTTGCTCGATACGGTGAACCGGATGAAGTCGGCCGGGGTCGGGAGCGCCAGGTAATTGGCGTTGTCGAGGTTGCCCGCCGGATCATAGGAGCGTCCACCCCAGGCGGCTGCGTCGGGCGTAGCGTGCGCCAGCGCGACCAGCCGGTCGATCGCACCGGCCTGCGGCACCGCATCCGGATTGACCAGCATGAACAGCGGCGCGCGTGCGTGCAGTGCACAACGATTGTTGCCGGCGCCGAAGCCGATATTGCCTTCGGAGGGTACGATCTTGACCTGCGGCAGCTCGGCGCGCGCCACCGCCTCGGTATCGCCATCGCCATTGTCTATCATTAGGATTTCATACGAAGATTCCGCAGCTGCGTTCGCAATTCCGGCGACGCATTGCCGGATGTAGCGGGTCGACTTGTAGGTGACCACGAACACGGAGACTTGCGGCGATTCTTCGTTTCCCATGTCGCGTCTCTACCGCCAAAGCCGCGGTGCGTCGACCCGCCGCGCCCTCCGGAAGCGGTGCTCCGCCAGCTTTCTTCTCGCACCTGCAATATGGACGCTTGGCGAGTGTATGCGGGCGCGGGGCAGGCGCGGGCCACGGTTGGCCGTTAAGCACTTCTACACCACGCAATTACACTACTATTTCATGGCCTTGTGGGACTCTTTGCAGCGAGGGAATCGTGTGTCGATTTGGGGTCGACCAGTAACTGTAAGGGTAATGCAACATGCCGGTTGTCAAGAACCAGACCGAACTAGATGCCGCGATCAAGGCCGCGAAAAGCGGCGACACGATCTTGCTGGCGCCCGGGACCTACACGTCGCTTTTCGTGTACGGCCTGAACCCGGCTGCGAACATTACCATCACGTCGCAGGACCCAAATAACAAGGCGGTGATCGGTTCGGTCAAGATAAACGCCAGCAGCAACCTCACGCTCAAGGGCCTGGATGTCATCCGCACGACGACGCCGGCCAGCGAGTTCGAAGTGGCGAACCAGATCATCTCCTCCCGCGACATCACTATCGATGGCGTCCGGTTCAGCGGCGGCAGCGGCGATCCCAGCAACGCGCTCGGCACCGGCCTCTGGATGAGGGATGGCACGGGCAACAAGGTCATCAACTCCTCGTTCGATCACTATGTCATTGGCTTCTCGGTTCGTAACGGCACCGACATGCTGGTGCAGAACAACTATTTCCACGACAATCGGCGTGACCACACCAACTTCGCGCAAATGACCAATGTCGTCATCGACAACAACAAGTTCGAGGGTCTGTATCCGGTAGGCGACGAGCATCCCGACGCCGTGCAGTTCATGACGACCGGTACGACGGTCGGCAGCTCGAACGTGACGATCTCCAACAATGTCGTGCTGCAGGGCGGCGGTCGCGGGACTCAGGGCCTCTTCCTGAGCGACGAGATCGGCATGCAGTACAATAACGTCACGATCAAAAACAACCTGGTCTATTTGAGTGGCTGGTATCACGGGATCAACGTGAAGAACGGCGTGGGGGTGACGATCGACTCCAACACGATCCTCTCCGCGCCGGACGAGAAATCGACTTGGATCCGCGTCGAGGACGTGACCGGCACGGTGACGAACAACCTGACCGACGAGATCATGCTGGGCGGCACGAACAACATCACCACCAGCAACAATGTTGAACTCATCAAGAACCCGGCGGTGATGCGCAGCATCACGGACCTGAACAAGGTTGCCAAGGCAACCGTGTACGGCCTGATGGTGCCGGGGATCGGCTATGCACCGGTAGCCGGCAGCGCGATGGCGGCAGAGGTCAACGCGCAGAAGGTAGCGGCGGCGCTGGTTCCCGCCGCCGGCCCCAAGCTGCTGCTCGATCTGAACTTCAACGCTCAGGGCGTGGTCGATACTTCCGGCTGGAGCACCGACGATCCTGTCAAGGCACTGGCCACCGGCGCGATCAGCAACAACATGCTCAACGTGAAGACCGGCTCCGGCCTGGAACTGAGCCGCGGCACCTCGCGGCAGCTGTTCGGGCTTTCGGCCTTCACGCTGAACTTCGACATGAAGCGTTCGGGCGTGACGGCGTCCGTCGGCCAGATCATCGGCATCTACAAGAGCTGGGGCGTGAGCCTGCGCGCAGACGGCGAGCTGGCGTTCACGATGACCAACGATGCGGGCGTAACCTCGACGCTGGTTACCAAGGGCGCGCAGATCAAGGACACCGCGACGCACAAGATCGCGCTCAGCTACGACAGCACCCGCCGTTCGGCGACGCTGTACGTGGACGGCGTTGCGCGCGGCACGGCGACAATGTCCGGCTCTACCCGCAAGGTGGAGTCCTGGGGCCTTTATGTCGGCGATCCGTTCTTCACCGCATTCAGCGGGTCGGTCGGCGACATTGAGATCCGCGACACGGCCTATAGCGCGGCACAGATCGTCGCGCTGAACACCAGCAGCACGGTGACCGACACCGCCAAGGCGGCCGAGACGCTGAAGGTGATGGTTGCCAAGGGCGTGGCGGAAAGTGCCGCGTTGCTGAGCGGCAACAACAGCTGGGGCGGCGTGATGTCCTCGCCGGCGACGCTCAGCCTTGCCGGCGCGTTCGGCACCTCGGCGGCGTCGCCGTCGCCGCTGGCGGCCGCGCTGGCCGGCGCGAGCGGGACCGGGACGCTCTCGGCGGGCAGCACGTCCTTCTCGTCGCTCACCGCCTCGCGCTTCGCAGCGCTCGAACTGTACCACGTGTAAAAAACGGGTCGCCCCCGGGCGGGTTGCCGCGCGCCGAGGCTTGCCGTAAGCGCGGGGCATCTTGCTGGGGGCGCTCGCTTTGAAAGTTCAAAAGGCTCATCTGCGCGGCGTGCGCGGCCAGATGGTGATGGGCTTCGGGGTCAAAGGCCTCGGAGCCGCCACCAGCTTCCTGTTTACATGGCTGCTCGCCCGCATTGCGGGCGCGGCGGGTGTCGGCACCTTCGGCACCTCGCTCACCACCGTGCAGATGTGTGTCACCCTCTCGCTGCTTGGGCTGGACGCCATCCTCGTTCGTTCGGTGTCGGTCCACCTTTCGCACGAGCGCACCGGCAGCGCCCGCGCCGCGGCGCGGCACGCCATTCGGATCGGCACCGCCGCCGGCATTTCGCTGGCCACCATCATCGTTATCTTCCACTGGCAGATTGCCGTCGATCTGATCGGTAGCCCGGCGATCGCGAAAAGCCTGATGATCCTATCCCTGATCATCCCGATCATGGTCTATTGCCGCCTGATCTCAACCGTGCTGCGTGGGGTGAAGTGGATTGGCATGTCGCAGTTCATCGACGGCCCGCTGACAACCTCGATCGGTAGCCTGGTACTTGCGGTGGTGCTGGTGATGGGTTTGCCGGTGAGTGCCGTATTCCCCTCGCAGCTGTATCTCGGCGGCTGGATCGTTACCGCGGTGCTTGCGACCTATCTGTACCGCCGCGCTGTGCAATCGTGGCAGCCGCGTGAGCCGCTCACCGAATCGCTGGTGCGGCCCGGCTTCCTGATCCTAGTGGCCAACGCTAACAACCTGTTCACGGACTGGTTCGCGACGATCCTGCTCGCAGCCACTCATGGGCCCGCCGAAGCTGGCCTGTTCCGGGTCGGCTACCAGATCGCCGCCACCCTGAAATTGTTTTCTACCACATCGGAGACGATCCTGCAGCCTGTGTTCGCCGTCGCCTATCAGGCGGGTGACCTCAAGCGGATTGGTCGGGTCCTGCGCCTCACCATCATCGGCCTGCTGGTCGCCTCGACGCCACTGGCGATCGCAGTGTTGGTCGCACCGACCTGGATTATGCGGATTTTCGGGGCGCAGTTCACCGCGGGTGCGACGGCCATGCAGATCATGGTGCTGGGCCAGGTGTTTAGCTTGGTGTTCGCCTCCAGCGGCAGTGTGCTGACCATGGCCAGCCGCGAACGCCTGACGGTGGTGCTGACAACCATTTCGGCGGTCATCGGCACCGTGCTCGCGCTTTTGTTTATTCCGCCCTATGGCGCCCTGGGCGCGGCCATCGCCATCCTTGGACCCTTGCTGTTCCTGAGGCTGGCGTCCATGATCGCGGTCCGGCGCCTCGGTGTTTCGATTTTTTAAGGAGGCTTGGTTGGCAGGCGCGATGCGGCGTTCGAAAACGAGTTTCAGGCTCGGGCCGCCAGATCTGCGCGCCCCGTTTCGGGCGCTGCTGCGTCCCGGGCGGGACGTCCTGCCCGTCTATCATAAGCAACTGCCCGGCTGGGCCATCGCCGCGCGCCGGTTGGGTCTGGTCCTCGGTATCCTGTTCGCGGCGGTCATCTACGGCCTTTCCTGCGCGATCCTGCCACCCTCGCTGCTGATCGTTGCGGCGGCCCCGCTAGGGCTGCTTGCGCTACTCGTGGTCTGGGCGCTGCCCGAGGCTCCCGCCGCGCCGACACGCTTGCTCGTCTACAGCGTCAGCGCCTTCCTCTTCGTCACGATCTGCTGGCCCAACTACCTCGCCGTATCGGTCGGGGGGCTTCCCTGGATCTCACTGCGCCGCCTGGTGGGCCTATTCCTGACGCTGCTGCTGCTGATCTGCGTCTCTACGTCCCGGCAGTTCCGGCGGGACATGTCGGACGTGCTGCAGGCTTACCCGCTGATCGCGCGGTGCCTTATCGCTTTCTTTGTGCTGCAGGCCCTGGCGGCCATCGCCTCGGTCAATCCGGCGGTGTCGATCGGGCGGTGGGTGAACATTGCCTTCACCTCGACCGCGGCATGCTTCGCGGCATTGTGGGTGTTCGGGCCTGGCGGAAAGGACGTGAAGTGGTTCACCAACCGTCTGCTGATCGCCGTTGCGGTGCTGATGGTAATCGGCCTGTTTGAGTCGCGTGCGCAGCACATCCTGTGGGTCGGGCATATACCCGGCTTCCTGAAGATCGATGAAGAGACGCTGCAGCAGATAACCGCGCCCACCATCCGCGGCTGGTACCGCGTCGTCACCACCTACACCACGGCGCTGTCCTACGGCGAGCTGCTCGCGCTAGCCACGCCGTTCGTGCTCTACAAGCTGATGAACGCAAGCGGTTGGCCGGCACGGATCTTCTGGGCGGCGTTTGACCTTGCGGTGTTCTATTCCGCCGTTTTGTCAACCGCGCGCCTGGCGATGGTGGGCTTTCTGGTGGCGCATGCTTTGTTCGGGCTGTTGTGGGGCGTTCGGCGCTGGCGGAACGGACGCAGTGATCTGCTCGGTATCTCGGCCACGATGATGTATCCCGCGTTCCTCGTCTTGCTGGGGTTGGCGGTGCTGTTCGTGCCGGCGTTGCGCGTCCGCGTGGTAGGCGGCGGCGTGGCACAGGCGAGCACTGATGCGCGCGGGATCCAGTTCCACATGGCGGTTCCGGTGATCGCCAAGCGCCCGATACTCGGCTACGGGCCGGGGCAGGGCGCCCGGGCGATCAACTATCAGACGCCGCAAGGCTTCCTGACGATCGACCTTGGACTGGTGGCGCTGGCGGCGGATTATGGAATCTTCGCCTTTATGAGCTACATGGTCGTTATCCTGTTCTCGACCTTCGAACTCGTGCGGGCAGGGTTGCGGGACCGCATTGCTGCCTATCCGGCAGAGTTCGCGATCGCGAGCGCGCTGATCGTGTTGGTGACCACCCGCATCGTGCTGGCGCAGAACGACAACGACCCGCTGTTCACGACTCTGTTCGCGCTTGCGCTGGGCACGCTTTATTCGGCCAAGCGCCTCGCGGGCTGGGTTCCCGGCGCTCGCAAGGGCGCGGGAGGGGCTGCGCATCGCAGGGCCTGAGCCCGGCCAAAATATTCTGGAGAAGCCTGTGATCGATGCCACGCGAAGGGGCGCCCTGGGTGGCCTGCTGATGAGTTCGCTTGTTCCCGCGGCCTGTTCCGGCGCGGCGAGCACGGCCCATTCGGCCACGGGCGGCAAGCCGGGCGTCCTGCGGCCGGGGCGCGCTTGGAAGGGCGTGGCGGGCAGCGGCGGCACGGCGCCTGCGCAAAGCGACGTGCCGCTGGGCACGCTGGTACCTGACGAGCGCTTCACCGGCGGCTTTTCCGCTGCGCCGGGGCAGTGGGTCCATGGCGAGGGCATTCGCATCACCGCGCTTGGCCTGCCGCCGCAGCCGGCGGACAGCAGCGAGATCAACTATTTCAAGGAAGCGGTGTTCTACCTGGAAGGCAACACCGTCACCGTAACCGAATGGAGCGTCAACCAGACGCCGGTTCGACTGTATGACGGCCGCATGGTGCCGCAGGGGTCGATCGGTTTCTCGGTAGAGATCGGGGCGGGCGAAGGGGCGGTAACCGCCGGCGACGCGATCCTGTATTGCTATCTGCGGGGCGAGCACGGGCTGGAGCGGCGGATTGAACTGCCGCTGGTGATCAACGTGGATCGCAGCCTGGATGCCGAGCGCCCCACGCGTTTCGTCGATCCGATTGCCGGCGACGATGGCGCCGCTGGGACCAAATCCGCGCCATGGAAGACGATCGGTCGCGGGCTGTGCGACCGGGGCGTGGGCGATGGTGGGCTGCTGATTCTGGCACGTCCCGGCCGCTACGTCGAAGACCGCAACAGCCTCCCCGGCACACGCCGAATCGAGAATGTTCGAGCGATCGAGGTGAAGCCGGCCGAAGGCCTCCGTGCCGATCAGGTGATGGTCACACGAACCCATCGTTATCTTCCTGATGCTCGCTGGATCATCAACGCCCGGCGAGTGCATTTCCATGCGGTGACCATCGATCTGTCGAAGATCCCCAGGATCATGGGCGCTCGGACTACCCAAGTCGGCTTTTTCGGCTGCCAGTTGCTCGATCGCGGTCGCATGTACGGCGACAAGGATGCGACGGGCCGGAGCATGGGCCTGAACATCAGCAACGGCGATCCGCGGCAATGGGACATCTTCCCCATCTTCCCCTATGCCGGGATGGGCTTCTATCTGCTGGAAACGCTGTTCGACGCGGCTGCAACGATAGGCCCGCGCCTCTTCCGCAACGTGACCGCAAAGCTGACGACCGACAGCTTACAGGGCGGCTCGGGCTATGACGATGTCGTGATCGACGGCTATGATGCGGTGATCGGCGAGCCTGCTTCCCTGCGGCTTCATCTGCCGGCCACGCTGACCGTGGATACGGTGGCGCGAGACGGACAGGGCAACACCGTCATCACCGTGCGTGATATGGGCGGCATGGCCGCGCTGAAGAAGGAGTGGGACCTGCAGGTTCGCGTCGAGTCCGGCGCTGCGGCGGGCGGCAAGCCGCGTGCACTTGTGCTGTCCGATCCGCCGGCGCGTCGCATTGTCGTGGAGGGCTCGATGGCCGCCCCGCTGAAGCCAGGCGACGAAATCATGTGCTACCGCATCTGGCATGTCGATTTCATGCAGCAGGGCGGTGTCGTGCGGCCGGGCCAGCGCGGCATGCACAATCTCACGATCTTCCGCTACCGCGCCGAAGGGCCGACGGCGCAGCTGTTCCTCACCCAAGGCTGGGTGGCCCTGCAGCCGGGCACGGTGATCACTGCCACCGGCACCGCCTTCCGCGTCTCGAGCGCAGCCGGGCAGAACGAAATTCTGCCCGACGATCTGCTTCAGCTGCAGGGCGGTCCGCAGTCCGGCGAGTATCGCATCGTCAAGAGCTTCGACATGGCCAGCGGCTCGGGCGTGCTGCTCGATCCGTTCAGTGCCGATCAGGCCAACGTGCCCATCGCGCGATCGAAGGCGGTGACCGACTTCGTGATGGCGCTCTCCATTCTCCGCAAGACCGGCAGCACCCCGGAAATGGGGCAGTTCCAGCATGGGCACCGCAACTTCCTGCTCGCGCAGAACAGCTTCCTCAGCCAGCCGCTCTGCCTTAGCTTCCGCAACAAGTTCCCGGGGCACGGCCATCGCAACCATGTCCAGCTCTTCAACCTATGCAGCCGCATCGATTCCGATACCGGCGAGCTGCCGCGCTGGGGTTTGCGGATCGAGCACGCCCATGTCCTGCGCGGCAGCGTGCGCGGCAAGTTCGGCCGGGCGCGTGATGCACAGCTGCAGTTCGGGCAGGAGGAACGCTACCAGCCTTTCTCCGGGCAGTTGCGCATGGGACGCAAGCCGCTGATCCCGTTCGACAGCTTCGGCAATCCGGTTGACGCGGAGTCGCCCGTGGGTGCGGTCGCGCGATAAGCCGGCCGCGTGCCGGCCCTTGCGTCGGCGCGCCCGTGCGCTAAGCGCTTCACCCATGATCAAGCACGCCCTTTCCGTCACGCGCGATGGCGATTTCGCGCAATGGTACCAGACCGTCATCAGCGAAGCCGACATGGCCGAGGATTCGGGCGTGCGCGGCTGCATGGTCATCCGGCCCTGGGGCTATGGCATCTGGGAGCGCATCCAGCGCCTGCTCGACGATCGCATCAAGGCGACCGGCCATGAGAATTGCTATTTCCCGCTGTTCATCCCGCTGTCCTATTTCGAGAAGGAAGCCGAGCATGTCGACGGCTTCGCCAAGGAAATGGCGGTCGTCACCCATCACCGCCTCGTCCAGAAGGACGGCCGGCTGGTCCCCGATCCCGAGGCGAAGCTCGAAGAGCCTTTGGTCGTCCGCCCCACCTCGGAGACGGTGATCGGCGCGGCGATGTCGCGCTGGGTGCAGAGCTGGCGCGACCTGCCGGTGCTGATCAACCAATGGGCGAACGTCGTCCGTTGGGAAATGCGCACCCGCATGTTCCTGCGCACCGCCGAATTCCTGTGGCAGGAAGGGCATACCGCCCACGCCACGGTGGAAGAGGCGCAGGAAGAAACCCTGAAAATGCTCGAGGTCTATCGCAGCTTCGCCGAGGATTGCCTGGCGATGCCGGTGGTGGCGGGCGAGAAGCCGGAGAATGAGCGGTTCCCGGGCGCCGTATCGACCTTCTCGATCGAGGCGATGATGCAGGACGGCAAGGCGCTGCAGGCCGGCACCTCGCACTTCCTGGGCACCACCTTCTCCTCGGCGCAGGACATCAAGTTCCAGAATTCGGAAGGCCAGTTCGAGCTGGCGCAGACGACCAGCTGGGGCGTCTCCACCCGCATGATCGGCGGGCTGATCATGGTGCACGGCGACGATGACGGCCTCCGCGTGCCGCCGATGGTGGCGCCGTGGCAGGTCGTGATCGTGCCGATGCTGCGCGACCAGCCCGAGGACGAAGCGACGATCGAATACTGCAAATCGCTCCAGGCCGAGCTCGCCAAGCTGACCGCGCTGGGCGAGCCGGTGCGCGCGCTGCTCGACCTGAAGGCGGTCAAGGCACAGACCAAGCGCTGGGGCTGGGTGAAGAAGGGCGCGCCGATCGTGATCGAGGTCGGCGGGCGTGACGTCGCCGGCGGCAACGTCTCGGTGATCCGGCGCGACAAGCTGTATCGCGAGGACGGCAAGCTCGACTCGCAGATCCTGCCGCGCGCGGACTTCGTGGCGCAGGCCGCAGCGATCCTCGAGAGCATTCAGCAGGGCCTCTATCTCGACGCGCGCGACCGGCTGGAGACCAGCATCCGCCGCGACGTGACCGATTTCGAGACGCTGGCCGCGATGTTCGCCGATTCGGAGAAGTTCCCCGGCTGGGCCGAGGTCAGCTGGGCCAAGCCGACCGGCGCCGAGCTGGATGCGGTGGTCGAGCGCCTGAAGGCGCTAAAGCTGACCTTCCGCAACGTGCCGGGCGATGCGGCACCAGCGGAAGGCACCTGCCTGTTCACCGGCAAGCCCGCGGTCGAGCGCATCCTGGTCGCGCGGGCGTATTGAGGCGCGACAATCAGGCGGTGTTTGAAGCCGCCTGATTGTCGCCGAGGATCTCCGCCAACGTCATATGCGGGTGGGGATAGTGGAAGCTGTTGCTCGCCATCGGTATCACCACCCCCTCGGGGACGCCCGGCAGGAAGTACAGTCCCGTGTCCGGGTCGGGGCGCGTACGCGCTTCGTGCGCCTCGCAGGCCGTCCCGATCGGCGCATAGCGTACCTCGCTGCCGAAGACAGCGTACAGCGCCAGATCCACGAAGATGTCGCCATGAATGCCGCCGCGCAGATTGGTGTCCTGCGCGATGACGGCAAGCAGCTTGTCGCGCACGAAGAACAACGAAGCCATGTCCTTCACCACTTGGTTGAAGCTGTGCGATCCATCGTGATGGACCAGCACCTTCCCCGATTCCTCCTGCGCCAGCACCCGCGCGACATAGGTCGGTAGGTCGCCGTGGAAGATCCGGACGCGGTGGATCGATTCGGGGAAACTGCGACGCACGCGCTCATAGGCCGAACGCAGCCGGCGCGCGTCGATATCGATCAGGTCGAGATCATAGTCGAAGCGGCTAATGCAACCGGCGAGGAAGCCCGACGAGCCGCCCATATAGGTGCCGACTTCAACCACCCGGCCGAACTCGCCCGCAAAATCCCGCAGCACGCGGACGATGTCGAAATAATATTGCAGCGTGCACTGGTCATCGAACGGATAGTCAAGCTGTCCCAGCCGCGCGATGATGCTGTCGAAGATGCTGCTGCGGCCCGCGAGATGCGAGGCGTAGCGATAATGGTGATGGTGCGATACCGGGATGCCTAGTGCGGCGTTGGGGTCGGGGCTGTCCGCCAAGCGAAGGTCGGGTTCGATGAAGGTGCCGGGTGCCACAACAATTGCTCCGCAAAAACGTGTATTAGCGTCGCATTCATTATAGGGGATCAGGCCGGTGGCCGGGGGCCGCGGCGCTGTTTCCTTGGGCAGGGTGCCGAGCCGTCGCAGGGACCGGTCAAAAAGGGGGAATGCGATGCGCGTACTACTGGCGACACTCGGTACCTTGGGCGACGTGCACCCGTTCATCGCGCTGGCGCTGGGGATGCAGGCGCGGGGGCATGTGCCCGTGTTCGCCGGTGCGGAAGCGGTGCGGGGAATCGCCGAGCGGCATGGTATCGAATTCCATCCCATCCGTCCCGATGGTGCGCAGCTGATCGCCGATACCGGCATGGACGAAGGTGCGATCGCGCGGGCGATTGCCGTCGACTTCGATTTCATCATCAACCGGGTGCTGGTTCCCTATGCGGAGGTGACGCTGGCCGACCTGAAGCCGGTGGTCGCGAACGCGGATCTCGTGCTTGCCAGCAGCTTTTCGATCCATGCGCGGATCGCGGCGCAGGCGGCGGGGGTGCCGCTCGCCTCGGCGCTGCTCCAGCCGATCACCCTGCTCTCGGCCGAGGATCCGCCGGTGCTGACGCGGGGTGAGACGCTGCTGGTCACGCTGCGGCGCTGGTTCGGCGCGGGCGCGGTGCGGCCGCTGCTGCGCGCGGCCGAGCGGCGCTATGCGGCGGGGCTGCGGCCGTTCGCCACGATGCGCGAAGCCGCCGGCGCGCCGCCCTTCGCAGGCAACGAACTGCTCGCCGGACCTTTGGCGGTGGACTGCGCGATCGGGCTGTGGTCACCGCCCTTCGCACCCGCGCCCGGCGACGCACCGTCGAGCTTCCGGCAGACCGGCTTCGTCTTCTATGATGGCGGATTCGCGGGGCAAGGGCTGTCCGACGCGTTGCAGCGCTTTCTTGAGGCGGGACCGCCGCCGCTCGTCTTCACGCTGGGCAGCATGGCGGTCTATGCCGAGGACGGCTTCTACGCAGCCAGTGTCGAGGCGGCGCGCAGGCTGGGACGACGCGCGGTGCTGCTGGTGGGGGAGGATCTGCTGGCGCAGCACCGGCACCTTGGCACGGACACCGTGCTCATTGAGGGCTACGCTCCGCACTCCCAGCTTTTCCCGCGCGCCGCCGCGGTGATCGGCCATGGCGGCATCGGCACCACCGGCCAGGCGATCCGCGCCGGCGTGCCGCAGCTCGTCTGCCCGATTTTCGGCGACCAGTTCGACAATGCCGCGCGGATCGTGCGCGCCGGACTTGGCATGGCGCTGCCCAAGCGGCGCTACACGGGTAGGCGCGCGGCGACGGCGATCTCGCGGCTGCTGGCGGATTCCGCGATCGCCGGACGTGCGCGCCGGGCGGGGGCGGCGATCCGGGCGGAAGACGGCGTCGACCAGGCACTGGACGCATTGGGGCTCGGCCCGATCGGCTGCTGACCAACGCGGCGCGAATCGAGTCGCGGGCTGTGCGCCCGGGAAGCGGTATGGCATTCGCGCCCGTGCGCGGTGCCGCCTCGCGACGATAGATGGTTACCATGGGGTCGAATCGTCCCGTTCCGCGTCACTCGGGAAACCAGACCGCGCGGGAATGGCCCCGATTGATGGTAAACGCGCTTTTCATCATCCAAATCCAACCCCATAACGGCGTAAGAGGGGCCGATCGGGACGGCCCGATGGAGCAGAGGACGGCTGAGCGGTGACCGCATTATCTCGATTCCCGCGTTTCTTCGTGACAAGCCCGTCGCCCTGCCCGTACCTTCCCGGCCGTCAGGAACGGAAGATCTTCACCGAACTCTCCGGCCAGCATGCCGGCGAGTTGAATGACGCGCTGAGCCGCATCGGCTTTCGCCGCAGCCAGTCAGTCGCCTATCGGCCGAGCTGCGCGGGCTGCACCGCCTGCGCTTCGGTTCGCGTGGTCACGGAGGGCTTCCAGCCCAACGCTACCCAGCGCAAGCTGCTCAAGCGCTATGGCGACCTCGAGGTTACCGCCTGCAAGCCCTGGGCCACGGGCGAACAGTACGAGCTGCTCAAGCGCTACCTCGATTCGCGCCACCCCGGGGGGGGCATGGCGGCGATGGATGAGAGCGACTTTGCCGATATGGTCGAACAGTCGCCGGTCAGTTCCTACGTCGTTGAATATCGCGAGCCATCGGTGAACGGCGAGCGCGGCCGGCTGGTCGGCGCGTGCATCACCGATCAGCAGGGCGACGGCCTGTCGATGATCTACAGCTTCTTCGTCACCGATGACGAGGCGCGCCCGGGGATGGGCAACTACATCATCATGGACCACATCCTGCGTGCGCGCGCGGCGGGGCTGCCCTATGTCTATCTGGGTTATTGGGTGAAGGGTAGCGCGCGCATGGCATACAAGACGCGCTACCGCCCGATCGAAGTGCTGGGGCCGACGGGCTGGTCGCTGCTCGACGACGAGAACGCGGTTGGCGCCATGCCGACTGCAATGGCGGCGACGCTCGCCTGAGAGGGCCGCGCTCCTCCTCCTGGGGGCAGGGCGTCGCATCCGGCCGAAACACTGCTCGTCGTTCAGGTGCCGATGCATCGGCGGTGACTCTGAATTTCCCTCCCAGCGGGGAAGTTTATTCTTCGTTCCCCAGCCGATCGACATGCAGATCGACGGCGAGTTGTTCCTCGCCATGCCCGATGCGGTGGCCGGCGACGGCGGCGGCACCTTCTGAATCAAGCCCTACCGCAACCCGCACATAGCCGTCGTCGGGCGACATGCCGGTGACGGGATCGAACGCTACCCAGCCCAGCCCTCGCAGCCAGGCCTCGCACCAGGCGTGCGGCGCGCATTGCTGGGTATCGTTCAGGTGATAGCCGGAGACGTAGCGGGCCGGGGCCTCCAGAGTCCGCGCGGCGGCTACGAACATCTGCGCAACGTCGCGCGAGGCCTCGGCCTTGCCGGCAAAGGCCTCCGCTGCGGTCAGGCCCGTGTCCGGCACGTCGGGCACGCAGCGGAAACGGGCGTGCAGCGCCTGGTTGAGCCGGTGGAGCTTCTCGATCGGATCCGCGGTACCCGCACTGACGTCCGCTGCGAACGCGGCGAGCGCAGGGCTCGGTGCGGTGCGGGGCGTGGTGCGCAGGAACAGGGCGGGCGGCAGCGGCTCGGCGGTGCCGCGCAGCACGCCGGCGTTATCCTGAGTCAGCACCTCACCGGTGACCGCGACTTCGATCGTCTCGATCGGTCCTTCGGCATAGAGCATCGTCACGGCATTGCCATAGCCGTCCACCGCGTCGCGCAGACGCGCGTCGCAATCGACGCCCACCATCCAGCTCACCACCGTCTGATGCTGCGTGTCGCACGGGGTCAGGCGCAGCATCTGCACGATCCGTGCCTGGGGCTGGGTGAAGCGGTAGATGGAGCGATGTTCGACGGCGATGCGCATCAGAGGAACCGGAACTGGCGAGCGATCGCGCCGTCCAGCAGCGCGTTCTCGGTGATGAAACGCTCAAGATATTCGTGCAGGCCACCAACGATGATGTCGGGCGTGCGCGCCTTCTGGACGCGGGCGAGCCGGGCGCGGGCCATGCGATCGGCCTCGCCCTGGAGGCCGGTGCGCTTGGCGAGCTGGCTGAGCAGCATCACGCTTTCCTCGACGCAGGCCGCCAGGCTGCGCGGCAGCTCGGCGCGGCTGACCAGCAGGTCGATGACGTTGTCCGGCCGCAGCCCCTCCGAATAAAGCCAGCGATAGGCGGTGACCGCGGAAACGGTCTGGAGGATCGTCGTCCACTGGTCGCGATCCACCGCGCCGCCGACGCTTTCGCCCGCCGGCAGCAGCAGATGGTATTTGACGTCGACCAGCCGCGCGGTGTTGTCCGCCCGCTCGATCGCGGCGCCGAGCTGGATCAGCAGCGTCGCCTCGTTGCGCATCATGCGGTGAATCGCACCCTCGAAGCCGCGCGTCTCGCCCTTGACCTGCTCGACCAGGTTGAGTGTCTCGGTGGCGCCGCCGGTAGAAGCGCGGTTGGCGAACAGCCACCAGGCGCGGTTGATCGCGGTCCAGGCCTCGCGGGTGAGCGCGGTGCGCACCGCGCGGGCGTTGTTGCGCGCCATCTCCAGGCAGCGGGTGATTGAGCCGGGGTTGTCGGCCTCCAGCGTCAGGAACCGCGCGACATGCGCCTGGGTGGCGGGGTGGCCGGTCGCGGCGAAGAGCTCGTCGGTGTAGCTGACGGTGAGCGCGCTCTGCCACGCGGCTTCCCCGGCGGGGCGGGCGGAAAGCGCGTCGAGGCGGATCGTCGCTTCCACGAGCCGCGCGATGAAGTCCGCGCGCTCGACATAGCGGCCGAGCCAGTAGAGCGCGGCGGCGGTGCGGGAGAGCATCAGCATGGGCATGCTTCCCGAGTTAGGGCCTTCAGATCCTCCCCGGCACGGGGAGGGGGACCGCCGCCGCAGGCGGTGGTGGAGGGGGGGCTCCGCAAGGGCATTGCTCGCTGCGATCCCCCTCCACCATGCTTCGCATGGTCCCCCTCCCCGTTCCGGGGAGGATTGAAGAAGAGCACCGCCCTCATGCCGCATCCCCCAGCAGCACGAAACTATCCTTGGTGCCGCCGCCCTGGCTGGAGTTGACCACCAGCGATCCCTCGCGCAGTGCCACACGGGTGAGGCCGCCGGGGACGACGCGCACCTTGTCGCTGCCCGTCAGCACGAAGGGGCGGAAGTCGACATGGCGCGGCGCAAGGCCCTTTTCGGTCAGTGTCGGCACGGTGGAGAGCGCGAGGGTAGGCTGCGCGATATAGCGGTGCGGCTCGGCGATCAGCGCGGCGCGGAAGGTCTCGATCTGCTCCTTCGTAGCGGTCGGCCCCACCAGCATGCCATAGCCGCCCGATCCGTCGACCAGCTTCACCACCAGCTCGGGCAGATGCTCGAGCACGTACTTGAGCGCCTGGGGCTCGCGGCAGCGCCAAGTCTCGACATTGGGCAGCTTGGCCTCGCCGCCCGAGTAGAAGCGGACGATCTCGGGCATGTAGCTGTAGATCGCCTTGTCGTCGGCGATGCCGTTGCCCGGCGCGTTGAGCAGCGCGACATTGCCCGCGCGGTACGCGGCGATCAGCCCCGGCACGCCGAGCAGCGAGTCCGGCTTGAACACCAGGGGATCGAGGAAGTCGTCGTCGATGCGGCGGTAGATCACGTCCACACGCACCCGGCCGGCGATCGTCTCCATATAGACGACGTCGTCGTCGACCACGAGATCGGCCGCCTCGACCAGCTCGACCCCCATCGAATCGGCGAGGAAGCTGTGCTCGTAATAGGCCGAGTTGAAATGCCCCGGCGTCAGCACGACGCACACCGGCCGCGCCCGGCCCGAGGGTGCTACCGAGCGCATCGTCTCCAGCAGCATGTCCGGATAGCTGTCGACGGGTGCCACGCGGAAATCGCGGAACAGCTCGGGGCAGAGCCGGATCATCGCCTCGCGATTCTCCAGCATGTAGGAGACGCCGGAGGGCGTGCGGGCATTGTCCTCCAGCACGTAGAATTCGTCCGCGCCGGTGCGCACCAGGTCGATCCCGCAAATATGCGCCCATACCCCGTGCGGCGGGCGGATGCCGGCGACTTCGGGGCGAAACTGCTCGTTGCGCAGGATCAATTCGGGCGGGATGATGCCTTCGTCGAGGATGCGGCGCGCGCCGTAAATGTCTTCGAGGAAGGCGTTGATCACCTCCACACGCTGGACCAGCCCTTCGCTCAACGTCTCCCATTCGTGGCGCAGGAACAGGCGTGGCACGATGTCGAAGGGGATGATGCGCTCGGCGGCGTCGCTTTCGCCATAGACGGCGAAGGTGATGCCCAGCTGGCGGAAGGCGGCTTCGGCGGATTGCTGGCGGCGTTGCAGCTCTTCGGGGGGCGTGTCCGCAATCCATTGCGACAGTGCGGTGAACGCCGCGCGCGGCGCTTCCGGACCGCCATGCCCCCAAATCTCGTCGAACGCCTCCAGTGATCCCATCGAAGCTCCCAAATGCCCGAGTGTCCGATTGGATGCATGCTGCAATGCTTCGTTGCGGCGCACAAGCCGAGAATGTTGCAAGATTGCGCGCTGCGGATTTTTAACCGGCGGCTGGCATGATCGCGGCGATGTCGCTCCCGCTCGCCCTCGCCGCCGTCGCCATGCCCTTCACCATTGCCGAGACGGGGCAGGGCTTTGCCACGCTCGACGCGGCGGTCGCCACGGTGCGCGACGGCACCGCGACGATCCTGATCGCACCGGGCACCTACCACCAGTGCGTGGTGCAGGCGGCCGGGCGGATCACCTACAAGGCGGTGCGGCCGGGCGCCGCGATCTTCGAGCGGACCGTGTGCGAGGACAAGGCGGCGTTCGTGCTGCGCGGACGCGGGGCGACGGTGGACGGCGTCGTCTTCCGGAAGTTCCGCGTGCGCGACGGCAACGGCGCGGGGATCCGCATCGAGATGGGCGACCTGACCGTCACCCGCTCGACCTTTCTCGACAGCCAGGAGGGCATCCTGGGCGGCGGGCACCCGACGGTGCGCAGCATCACCATCGATCGCTCGAGCTTCGCCGGGCTGGGCCAATGCGACGAATCGCCCAACTGCGCGCATTCGGTGTATCTGTCGGTCGACGGGCTGGTGACGATCACCCATAGCCGCTTCGAGCGCGGGACCGGCGGGCACTATGTGAAGCTGCGCGCGCGCCGGGTGGCGATCACCGGCAACAGCTTCGACGACAGCGCGGGGCGGAAGACCAACTACATGATCGACCTTTCCGAAGGCGGCACGGGGGTCATCGCGCAGAACATGTTCGTGCAAGGGGCCGCGAAGGAGAACCGCTCGGGGCTGATCGTCGTCGCGGCGGAGGCGCGGACCTATCCGACCGACGGGCTGCGGGTGGAGGAAAATATCGCCGGTCTTGCGCCGGGGGCACCGGCCAACCCGGCGTTCGTGGCGGACCTCTCCGGCGGGCGGATCACGGTGGCGAACAACCGGCTCACCGGCATGCGCGCGTTCGAGAAGCGCTAAGATCCTCCCCGGCACGGGGAGGGGGACCGCCGCCGAAGGCGGTGGTGGAGGGGGCTCTCCGCACCGGACTCCCTCGCTGCGCTCCCCCTCCACCAAGCCGCTGCGCGTCTTGGTCCCCCTCCCCGTGCCGGGGAGGATTTGATCACTTGCAGCTATCCGCCGCACCCGCATCGAGATCCAGGCAGCGCCCGTCGATCGCCACCGGCACCGGCACCTTGATCAGCGCGGCCAGCGTGGGCGCGATGTCGATCGTCTCCACCGACAGCGGCTGCTCGAAGCCGGTCATGCCCTTGCGCCAGAACAGGATCGGCACGCGGCGGTCATAGTCCCAGAAGCTGCCATGCGTCGCGACATAGCCGCCCACCGGATCGAGGATCGGCGTCACCCGTGGCTTCAGCGCGACGATTAGGTCGCCCGAACGCTGCGCATCATAGGAGGCGCGGGCGCGCTCGATCAGGCTCCAGGTCTCGGGCGGGGTATGGACGATCGGCGTCGCCTCGATCTGGGCGCGGGTGAACACCGCCTGCACCTGCGGGTTCGCAGTGTAGAGCTTCACCGCCTCGGCCAGTACCGCCGCACGCTTGGCCTGCGGGACCGAGGGGCTGACATACACGTCGCCCGCCGGGCCGCCGACCAGCACCGGGCCGGTCAGCCCCAGCTTGCCCGCCAGCGCGCGGCTGATGCTGGTGGTGGTGACATCGGCGGTGATGCGCTGCTCGGTGGGCGCGGCATGTTCGCGGTGGCGCTCGGGCAGGTCATGGCCGCCATGGTCGGCGGTCAGCACGACCTGATAGTCGACCCCGGTGCGATCCAGCGCGTCGAACAGCCGGCCCAGCGTCTGGTCGAGCGAGAGCAGTTGCAGGCACATCTCGCTGCCTTCGGTGCCATAGCTGTGGCCGACATAATCCGTTGCCGAAGCACCGAGGATCAGCAGGTCGGTATGGCCCTGCTGGCCGAGCTTCATGTCGGTGGCGAGCTTGGCGCCAAGCGCCAGCACTGCATCGTCGAACTCGGGCGAGACGCGGAACGCCCGGCCGTCGCCGGCAGCGCGCGCGAAGCGGCCGTCGCCGACGGTCTTGTTGCCGCCGAGCGGAATGGCGCGGCTGCGGGGGGCGCAGAACGCCGGCAGGTCGAGCGCGGGCTGTGCCTCGGCGATGCGCGCGGTGGTCGCGGCGTTGATCCGGGTGACCGCCTCGGGCGCGGTGCGGCCGGCATAGGACACGAACGCCTTGCCGTCCCACCACCAGAGCTCGTCGACCTTGTGGCCGCCCATCATCACCGCGGCCCGGTCCTTGCCTGCGACTGAGACGACGCGCGACTGCGGATCGGCCTGCTTCATCCACTCGCCCAGCGTCGGCACCTTCAGATGCTTGTCGGAAACGGTGTAGTGGTTCGAATCGCTGCCCGGCACGGACTCGTCCTCGGCGCAATAGACCGTCTTGTCGGCGCGCGGCGCAGCGAAGCTGATCCAGTCATTGGCGATGATGCCGGTGCGCGCCGGGTGATCGCCGGTGAGGATCGTCGAATGGCCCGGGCAGGTCTCGGTCGCGGCATGGCTCTGATAGCCCGAGGGGAAGACGGCGCCGGCCATCAACCGCGCGAAGCCGCCGGTGAACTGCGCACGATATTCGGCGAACAGATCGGCCGAAAACTGGTCAACCGAGATCACCACCACCAGCTTGGGCGGGGTGGCCGGCACGGCAGGCGCAGGCGCGCTCTGCTGGGCGAGGGCAGGGGAGGCAGCCAGCGCTAGGGCGGCAAGGGGGGCAAGCAGTTTCATTCGGGCCGGCTCCGGGCACGGGTGGACGTTGGTACACCCAGCTATTGTCGAACGGGGCGAACTGGGCAAGGACGGCGCCATGGCCCAGCTCCGTTTCGCTTTGATGTCGCTCCTGCTGCTCCTCGGCCACGGGGTGCCCGCAATGGCGCAAGGATTCGCCAAGGGTCCCCATGTCCGCAGCGAGTTGGTGGCCGAAACGGCGAACCCCAAAGCGGGGAGCGACGTTAGCCTGGCGCTGGTCTCGACGCCCGATCCGAAATGGCACGCCTATTGGCAGAATCCTGGCGATGCGGGCCTGCCGGCCGAGGCGCACTGGACTTTGCCGGCGGGGGCCGCCGCCGATGCGTTTCGCTATCCGGTGCCGCAGCGGCTGCTGATCGCCGGGCTGATGAACTATGTGTACGAAGGCACCTTCGTCCGGCTGACGACGCTGCATATCCCGGCGGATGCCAGGGGCGTGCTGCCGGTGAAGTTGAAGCTCGATTACCTCGTGTGCACCGATACGCTGTGCGTGCCGGAAAAGGCCGAGCTGGAGACGAGCCTCACCATCGGCGATGGTGCGATCGACCCAGCGGCGCGGGCAAAGTTCGATGGCTGGCGGGCGAAGCTGCCCAAGCCGCTGAGCATGCCGGCGACGTTCCAGGCGGAGGGCGGCACGCTGCGGATCGCGGTGCCCTATCCGGCGGGGGCGACTGCGAAGGACGTGTATTTCTATCCGCTGACCGCCAATGCCGTCGACTATGCCGCACCGCAGGCGGTCACCCGTGATGGCGACCGGCTGGTGCTCGAAACCAAGGCCCGCGCCGCACCGGTGGCGCTGGAAGGCGTGCTGGCGATCGACGGGCAGGGGCTCCTGGTCACCGCCAAGCCTGGCACCGTTGCGGCGGCCAAGCCGGCGGCGACGCTGTGGCTGGCGGCGATCGGCGCCTTCTTCGCAGCGGTGCTGGGCGGGCTGATCCTCAACGTCATGCCCTGCGTCTTCCCGATCCTCAGCCTCAAGGCGTTGAGCCTCGCCAAGGCGAATAACGACGAAGGCAGCCCGCGGGCCGAGGCGCTTGCCTATACCGCAGGCGTGGTGGCGGTGTGCCTCGCGCTGGGCGGGTTGCTGCTCGGGCTGCGCGCGGCGGGGGCGACGGTGGGCTGGGCGTTCCAGCTGCAGGATCCGCGCGTCATCCTGGTGCTGCTGCTGCTGGTTGCGGCCATCGCCTTCAACCTGGCCGGGCTGTTCGAGATCACCACGCCGGCCTTCGTCAACCGTGCGGCGAGCACGGGGCATGGCGGTGCGTTCGCCACCGGGGCGCTGGCGGCGTTCATCGCCACGCCGTGCACCGGGCCGTTCATGGCCTCCGCACTGGGCGCGGCGCTGGTACTGCCCTGGTTCGCCGGGCTGGCGATCTTCGGCGGGCTGGGGCTCGGCATCGCGCTGCCCTTCCTGCTGCTCGGCTTCGTCCCGGCGTTCCGGCGCAGGCTGCCCAAGCCGGGTGCCTGGATGGCGACGATGCGGCACATCCTGTCGGTCCCGATGTTCCTCACCGCGCTGGCGCTTGCCTGGGTGCTGGGCAAGCAGGCAGGCGTCGACGGCATGACGATCGGGCTCGCCGCGACGCTGCTGGCGACGCTAGGCCTGTGGTGGGCGGGGGCTCGGCAGGCGAGGGGACGGAGCCGCGCCTGGCTGCCGGCGCTGCCGCTGGTGCTGCTGGCGCTGGGCGGCGTGGCGCTGGTCCGCCCGGTCGCGGCGAGCGCACCCGCCGCCATGGCCGGGGCCGAGCCGTTCAGCGAGGCCCGCCTCGCCGAACTGCGGGCGCAGGGCCGGCCGGTGTTTGCCTATTTCACCGCCGACTGGTGCCTCACCTGCAAGGTCAACGAGAAGGCGGTAATCGAGACCGCCGCGGTCGAGCGGGCGCTGGCGGACGGCAAGGTCGCGGTGCTGGTCGGCGACTGGACCAGTGGCGACGCGACGCTCGGCCGATTCATCGAGGCGCATAACCGCGCCGGGGTGCCGCTATACCTCTGGTACAAGCCGGGACAGGACGCCCCCGAGGTGCTGCCGCAGGTCCTGACCCAGGATCTACTGGCGAGCCGGGCCAAGCGCGGGTGAGGGGCTCGCTCGCCATCCGCCTACCGTCATCCCCGCGCAGGCGGGGATCCATTGGCCTGTGCGTCGCGGAAGGCGCCGAACCGTCCTGGCAAATGGATCCCCGCCTGCGCGGGGATGACGCGGTAGGTGCGGAAGCGGTGTAGCCAATGAGCCCCCTCACCGCAGCGTCTTGATGATCCCCGAAAAATCGAGCCCTGCGCCTTCGCCTGCGACGAACGCGGCGTAGAGCTGCTCGGCGCGTTCGCCCATCGGCACCTGCGCGCCGACGCTCGCCGCGGCTTCCAGCGCCAGCTTGAGGTCCTTGAGCATCAGGGGTGCTGCGAACCCGCCCTGATAGTCGCGATCCGCTGGGGTTTCCGGGCCGACGCCGGGGACCGGGCAATAGCTCGTCATCGACCAGCTCTGGCCCGAGGAGACCGAGGCGATGTCGAAGAAGCGCTGCTGGTCGAGCCCCAGTTTCTCGGCGAGCGCGAAGGCCTCGCAGGTCGCCACCATCGTCGCGCCGAGGATCATGTTGTTGCAGATCTTCGCCGCCTGGCCCGCGCCGCTGGCGCCGGCATGGATGACGGCCTTGCCCATGTCCTCGAGGAACGGCTCGGCGCGCTCGAACGCCGCCACCGCGCCGCCGACCATGAAGGTGAGCGTGCCGGCCGTCGCCGCGGCGATCCCGCCCGACACCGGCGCGTCGACCGCGAGCAGCCCGCGCTGGGTCGCGGCTTCGGCGACGCGGCGGGCGGTGGCGACGTCGATCGTCGAGCAGTCGATCAGGATCGCACCGGCCTCGGCATGGTCGAGCAGCGTCTCGGTGTAGAGCGCCTCCACATGGGCGCCGGCGGGCAGCATGGTGACGACCGCCTCGGCGCCGGCGATCGCCTCGGCGGCATTGGCGGCGGGCAGGCAGCCGGCCTTCCTCGCGCGCTCCAGTGCTTCGGCGGACAGATCGAAGGCGCGGACGTCGTGGCCGGCCTTGGCGAGGTTCGCCGCCATCCCGCCGCCCATGTTGCCGAGGCCGATAAATGCTACGCGTGCCATTCAGGTACTCCCCTCCCGCTTGCGGGAGGGGCTGGGGGTGGGCGCTCCCTCTCCACAAGCGATGGTGTCGCGGATGCCGGGGGCCCACCCCCCGGCCCCCTCCCGCGTGCGGGAGGGGGAGTGGTTCAGTGCCTCAACGCCCGGTCCAGTTCCCCGGACGCTTCTCGACGAACGCGGTCATGCCTTCCTGCTGGTCCTCGGTGCCGAACAGCGCGTGGAACAGGCGGCGCTCGAACTGCACGCCCTGCGCGAGGCTCGTCTCGAACGCCGCGTTGACCATCTCCTTGTTGGCCTTCACCGCCAGCGGCGGCATCGCGGCGATCGTCGCGGCGGTCTGCACCGCTTCCTCGACCAGTTCGGCGGCAGGCAGGATGCGGCTGACCAGCCCGGCGCGTTCGGCTTCGGCGGCGTCCATCATCCGGCCGGTGAGGCACATTTCCATCGCCTTGGCCTTGCCAACCGCACGCGTCAGCCGCTGCGAGCCGCCCATGCCCGGCGAGACGCCCAGCTTGATCTCGGGCTGGCCGAACTTCGCCGTGTCTGCCGCCAGGATGAAGTCGCACATCATCGCCACTTCGCAGCCGCCGCCCAGCGCATAGCCAGATACCGCCGCGAGGATCGGCTTGCGGGTGCGGGTGAAGGCGTCCCAGCCGGCGAAGAAGTCATGGCCGTACATGTCGGCGAAGCCCTGTGCCTGCATCTCCTTGATGTCGGCGCCGGCGGCGAAGGCCTTCTCGCTGCCGGTGAGCACCGCGCAGCCCTGCGACGGATCGGCATCGAAGGCGCGCATCACCTCGAGCAGTTCGGTCAGCATCTGGCTGTTGAGCGCATTCAGCGCCTTGGGCCGGTTGAGCGTGATCAGCGTCACCGCGCCGCGCTGCTCGACGAGAAGGGTTTCGTAGGAAGACATGGCGTTCTCCGTTCAGGGCGCCCAAGCCTGCGCGGGCGGCAGGGGGGCGAAGATGGCATCGATCGCGGCGCTGTCCACCGCTTCCGGGGTAGAAGGCGACCAGCGCGGCGCATTGTCCTTGTCGACGATCACCGCGCGCACCCCCTCGGCGAAATCGGGCAGGCGGCAGACGCGGCTGGCGACGGCATATTCCTGCGCCATTTCCGCTGCGAAATCGGGCATATTGCGGCCCTCGTGGACGATGCGCAGCGAAACCTTGCAGGCCTGCGGGGACTTGCTGCGCAGCGTGGCGAGCGTCGCGGCGGCCCATTCGCTGTCCTCGGCGTCGAGCGCGGCGAAGATGGCTTCCACGGTGTCGCCCGCGAACAGCCGGTCGATATCGGCATAGTGGGCGAGGATCTCGGCGATCGGCGGCTCGATCGACAGGTCGTCGAGGATCGCCAGCGCCTTGTCCGGCGCAGTGGTGATCTGCGCCTTGGCGGAGGCCAGCGCCTCGGCCGGCAAATAGTGGGTGGCGAGGCCGAGCGCGAGGCATTCGGCGCCGTCGAGCCGGTGGCCGGTCAGCGCCAGATACTCGCCCATCCGCCCCGGCAGCCGCGAGAGATACCAGCCGCCGCCGACGTCCGGGAACAGGCCGATGCCGGTCTCGGGCATGGCGAACCTGGTGTTCTCGGTCGCGACCCGGTAGCGCGCCGGCTGCGAGATGCCGACGCCGCCGCCCATCACGATACCGTCGGCGAAGGCGACGATCGGCTTGGGATAGGTGAACAGCCGGTGGTTGAGCCGGTATTCGGTGCGGAAGAAGTCCGCCGCTTGCGTGCCGTCGCTCGCGCCGCTGGTCGCGATCATGCGGATGTCGCCGCCGGCGCAGAAGCCGCGGCCCTCGGCATGGTCGAGCAGGACGATGTGGACGGCGTCATCCTTCTCCCAGGCGTCGAGCGCGTCGAGCATCGCCTGGCACATCGCGGTGTCGAGCGCGTGGAGGGCCTTGGGGCGGTTGAGACGGAGACGGGCGACGGGACCGTCGATGGCGGTGAGGATGTCCATCAGCAAAATCCTCCCCGGAACGGGGAGGGGGACCATGCGCAGCATGGTGGAGGGGGAGCGCAGCAAGGAAATCCGGTGTGGCGGCCCCCCTCCACCACGCGGCTGCGCCGCGCGGTCCCCCTCCCCGTGCCGGGGAGGATCTGGGGGCGAAAGTTCCGAAAGTTCCGGGAAAGCGACATCAACCCGGCTTCCTTCCTGGTCCGCGCGCCGGACAGGGGCGAACAAAGCATAAACGCGGTGCTGTAGGAAAGCATTTTCCGCCTCAATCCTTCAGCAGATCGCGGCCGACGATCATCCGCATCACCTGGTTGGTGCCCTCGAGGATCGAATGGACGCGCAGGTCGCGCCAGAAGCGTTCGATCGGATAGTCCATGAGGTATCCATAGCCGCCGTGCAGCTGCAGCGCGCGGTCAACCACCGCCGAGCCGGTGTCGGTGGCGAGTCGCTTGGCCATCGCGGCGAAGCGGGTCTTGTCCGGCGTACCTGCGGTCACCTTTGCGGCGGCGAGGTAGAGCAGCGCGCGCGCGGCCTCCAGCTCGGTCGCCATGTCGGCGAGGGTGAACTGGGTGTTCTGGAACTCGGCGATCGCCTTGCCGAACTGCTTGCGTTCCTGGGTGTAGCGCACCGCCTCGTCGAGGCAGCGCTGCGCCCCGCCCAGCGAGCAGGCGCCGATGTTGAGCCGGCCGCCGTCCAGCCCCATCATCGCGATGCGGAAGCCCTCGCCTTCGCTGCCGATCAGGTTCTCGACCGGCACGCGGACGGAGTCGAAGTTCACCTGGGCGGTGGGCTGCGAATGCCAGCCGAGCTTGCGCTCCTGCGCGCCGAAGCTGACGCCCGCCATGTCCTTCTCGATCACCAGCGCCGAGATGCCCTTCGGGCCGTCCTCGCCGGTGCGGACCATGGTGACATAGAGGTCGTTCTCACCGCCGCCCGAAATGAACTGCTTGGTGCCGCTGACGACATAATGGTCGCCGTCGCGGACCGCCCGCGTCTTGAGCGCCGCGGCGTCCGAGCCCGAGCCGGGTTCGGTGAGGCAGTAGCTGGCGAGCCGGTCCATGGTGACGAGGCTGGGGAGATACTTGTCCTTCACCGCCTGCGCGCCGAAGCGATCGATCATCCAGGCGGCCATGTTGTGGATCGAGATGAACGCACTGGTCGACGGACAGCCATAGGCCATCGCCTCGAAGATCAGCGCGGACTCCAGCCGGCCGAGGCCGATGCCGCCCGATTCCTCGGACACGTAGATCGCCGCGAAGCCGAGCTCGGCGGCGGCCCTGATCGTGTCGCGCGGGAAGACGTGCTTCTCGTCCCACTCGGCCGCATGCGGGGTGATCGCATCGGCGGTGAACTTCTGCGCCATCTCCTGGATCTGGCGCTGGTCGTCGGTGAGGTCGAACTGGTGGGTCATGGGTTCAGCCGTGTTGGATCGGAAGAGATCCTCCCCGGAACGGGGAGGGGTACCATGCGAAGCATGGTGGAGGGGGAGCTCGGCAAGGGATGCCGGTGTGGCGACCCCCCCTCCACCACGCGGCTGCGCCGCGCGGTCCCCCTCCCCGTGCCGGGGAGGATCGAGGGGAAACCCGCCACCCCTCGTCACCCCATGGTCGGGATGACGAAGGCGTTGCTGCCGTCCGGTGCGCCGTCGGGCCAGCGTTGCGTCACGGTCTTGACCTTGGTCCAGAAGCGGACGCCTTCCATGCCGTGCTGGTTGACGTCGCCGAACGCCGAGCGCTTCCAGCCGCCGAAGCTGTGGTACGCCACCGGCACCGGGATCGGCACGTTGATGCCGACCATGCCGACATTCACCCGGGCGGCGAACTCGCGCGCGGCGTGGCCGTTGCGGGTGAAGATGGCGACGCCGTTGCCATATTGGTGCTCGCTCGGCAGGCGCAGCGCGGTCTCGAAATCGGGGGCGCGGACGATCTGAAGGACCGGGCCGAAAATCTCCTCCTGATAGCTCTTCATCGCCGGGGTCACGCGGTCGAACAGCGACGGGCCGATGAAGAAGCCGTTCTCGTGCCCCTGCAGCGAAAAGCCGCGGCCGTCGACGACCAGCTCGGCGCCTTCGTCGACGCCGGTCTGGATCCAGTTTTCCACCCGGGCCTTGTGCGCGGCGTTGACCACCGGGCCGTACTGCGCCTCGGCGTCGGTGGAGACGCCTACGCGCAGTGCCTCGATCGCGGGGATCAGCTTTTCGCGCAGGGCATCGGCGGTCTTGTCGCCGACCGGCACCACCACGGGCAGCGCCATGCAGCGCTCGCCCGCCGAGCCGAACGCCGCGCCGGACAGGTCCGCCACCACCTGGTCGAGATCGGCATCGGGCATGACGATGCCGTGGTTCTTGGCGCCGCCCATCGCCTGGACGCGCTTCCCCGCCTCGACGCCGCGGCGATAGACATAATGGGCGATGTCCGACGAGCCGACGAAGCTCACCGCGCCGATCGCCGGATGGTCGAGGATCGCATCGACCATTTCCTTGTCGCCCTGCACCACCTGCAGGATGCCTTGCGGCGCGCCGGCTTCCAGCATCAGCTCGGCGAGGCGGACGGGCACGCTGGGGTCGCGCTCGGAGGGTTTCAGGATGAAGGCGTTGCCGCAGGCGATCGCCACCCCGAACATCCACATCGGGATCATCGCCGGGAAGTTGAACGGGGTGATGCCCGCGCCGATGCCCAGCGGCATCCGCATCGAATAGACGTCGATGCCGGGGCCGGCGCCTTGCGTGTACTCGCCCTTGAGCGCGTGCGGGATGCCGCAGGCGAACTCGATCACCTCGAGCCCGCGCTGGATGTCGCCCTTCGAATCGGCGATCACCTTGCCATGCTCGGCGGAGAGCATGTGGGCGAGCGCGTCCATGTTCGCCTCGACCAGCTCCTTGAAGCGGAACATCACCCGGGCGCGGCGCTGCGGGTTGGTCGCGGCCCAGCCGGGCTGGGCGGCCATCGCGGCGGCCACCGCGCGGTCGAGATCGGCAGCGGTGCCGAGCGCCACCTGCGCCTGCACGGCGCCGCTATTGGGATCGAAAACGTCCGACATGCGGCCCGCGCCGCCGCCGGAATGGCCGACGATCACATGATCGATAACACGCATCATACTCTCCTGCGGATCGGCTGGACGCCGACTCATGCCTTGTAATTAAGTTGCGCAATGACACAGCGCGTCCGGCATGTCACCCCGGAGGGTGTTCCTCCCACCCGACCCGTCGTCATCCCCGCGAAGGCGGGGATCCATTGATGTGAACCGCGCGGCGCCATCCCAGGCGTCCTGGCACATGGATACCCGCCTGCGCGGGAATGACGACGGGCGCGTGGGGAGGCTTCCGCTCCCCATCGGCTTTGGTGTAGTACGCCGCTGCAACACACGCAGGAGAGACGCCCATGCCGCCGATGAGCCCCTGGTCGCACACGCGCCGCGAAGGCTATGCCGACGACATCGATTTCGAGATCAAGGGCCAGGAGCTGCAGTTCGTCGAGATCGAACTCGATCCCGGCGAAAGCGCGGTGGCCGAGGCCGGCGCGATGGTGTGGAAGGATGCGCCGATCGTGATGCAAACCGTGTTCGGCGACGGCAGCAACGCCGGCGGCGGCTTCATGGACAAGCTGCTCGGCGCGGGGAAGCGGCTGGTCACCGGCGAGGGGCTGTTCACCACCGTCTTCACCCACCAGGGCAGCGGCAAGGCGCGCGTCGCCTTCGCCTCGCCGGTGCCGGGCGCGATCGTGCCGCTGCGGCTGGCGGATGTCGGCGGCACGCTGATCTGCCAGAAGGACGCCTTTCTCGCCGCCGCCAAGGGCGTGCAGATGGGCATCGCCTTCCAGCGCCGGGTGATGACCGGGCTGTTCGGCGGCGAGGGCTTCATCATGCAGCGGCTCGACGGCGACGGCTGGGTGTTCGTCCAGATGGGCGGCGCGATCGTCGAGCGCGAACTGGCGCCGGGCGAGGAACTCCATGTCGATACCGGCTGCCTCGCGGCGCTGACGCCATCGGTGGATTTCGACCTCGTCTCGGTCGGCGGCGTGCGCAGCATGGTGTTCGGCGGCGAGGGCGTGTTCTTCGCGCGGCTGCGCGGGCCCGGCAAGGTGTGGATCCAGTCGCTGCCCTTCGCGCGGCTGGCCGGGCGAATGATGGCGGCGGCGATGGGCGGCGGGCAGAATCGCGGCGAAGGTTCGGTGCTGGGCGGCCTGGGCGATTTCATCGGCGGCAATCGCTGAGATGTCCGAAACCCCGGTGCTGGCCACCGCGCGGCTGCGCCTGCGGCCGCGCACGGTGGACGATGCCGAGGCGCTGTTCCCCAGCCTGTCCGACCCAGAGCTGATGACCTGGTGGAGTCACGCGCCCCACCGTACCCTCGACGAGACCCGCGCCAGCCTGGCGCGCGGCGATCCGGCCTGGCGGGTCTGGGCGATCACGCTTGCGGATGAGGACATCGCGATCGGCTATGTCGCGGTGGGCGAGAAGCGGCCGGCGGTCAGCGAGATCGGCTATCTGCTCGCGCGGCCGCACTGGGGGCGGGGGATCGCGGACGAGGCGCTGACCGCAGTGCTCGACTGGCTGTTTCTCACCGAGGACCACCGGCGGGTTTTTGCGGACACGGACCCGGACAATGTGTATTCGCGCCGGCTGCTCGAACGGCTGGGCTTCCGGCTGGAGGGCGTGCTGCGCGCCGAATGGGAAACCCATATCGGTATCCGCGACACCACGCTCTACGGGCTGCTCAAGGAAGACTGGACATGCCGACCCCGCCGAACCTGAACGATCCTGCCCAACGCGCCGCCTATAAGGCCGAGCTGAAGCAGATCGCGCGGCCGCTGCGGATGGGGGCGGTATGGCTGGCGGTGCTCGGCGCGCTGCTCGCGGCGCTGCGGGCGAAGGTGTGGCCGATGCCGATCGCGGTGCCGGCGGCGGTGCTGGGGCTCGCCTTCTTCCTGATGGTGCTCGGCATCACCGTGCGGGTGAAATACCACCAGCGGCGGATGCGCGGCGAGCTATAGGTAGCGCATCCACCAGGCGTCGCTCCGCCGCTTGATCCGGCCAAAGGCGCGGGTGGCGAACCAGCACGGCACCGCGATCGCCGCCGCCAGCAGCCACAACGCGACGACGTTCGGCACGCTCACCGGACCTTCCACGCCGAGCAATAGGCGACCTGCCCGGTTAAGGCCGTTCAGCACGTAGAGGTGGAACAGGTAAAAAAACAGCGGCGCGCCGCCCAGCACCGCGAGCAGTTCCGCGATCCGCTGCGGCAACCGCTCGAATGCCGCAAGCACGATCAGCCCCACGCCCAGCGTCGCCAGCACAAAGTCTGCCGAGGGCGGGTATTTGGTGAGGTTGACGAACTGCAGCGCGGTGCCGAGCGCGTTCGCGCCTGCACGCCAGGGGTGGAGATCGCCATAAAGATTGGTCGCGCGCAGCAGCACGAACAGCGCCAGAGCGGCAAGGCCCGTCGTCACCAGTTTGCGCCGGCGCGCAGCGGCGTCGGCCTCGGGCGCGAACCACGGCCCCAGCGCATAGCCGAGCGCAATGACGCCGATCCAGGGGAGCAGTGGATAGCTGATCCGCAGACGTCCGCCCCAGGGCAGATCGAGGATCGTGCGCTCGTGCAGCACCGCCCAGAGCGTGTGGGCCGGCTCGCTCGCGACATGCACGCTGTCGAGCAGATTGTGACCGAGCACGATCGCCAGTCCCAGCGCGATCAGGGCAGGGCGTGGCAGGCGCACCATTACGGCCAGCGCCAGCATCGACAGCCCGATCACCCAGATCACCTGCAAATAGAGGATCGCCGGGGTGAGATCGAAGCCCCAGGCGAAATTGACCACGGTCAGTTCCAGCACCACCAGGAACAGCCCGCGCTTCCACAGAAAGTCGGACGCCGCGGCAGCCCCGCCGCGCGAGCGCGCATAGAGCCATGCCGCCAGCCCGGTGAGGAAGACGAACACCGGCGCGCAGAAATGCGCCGTCAGTCGGGTGACGAACAGCGCGGTCGGCGTGCCGGGCGTGAGCGGATCGGGCACCGGCACCCGTGCATAAAAGAATTCGCGGGTGTGATCGACCAGCATCAGCAACATCACCAGCCCGCGCAGGGCGTCGATTGAGCGGATGCGGGGACGGCCAGGCACGCCGGCCTCGGTTGACAATGTACGCTTCATGTTGCAGCGAAATGATACAACATCACAAAAAGGGCAACCCATCTTGCGCGCAACATTCGCCACGGCCTCCTTGTTTTCGCTCGCTGCGATTTTTCCGGCGGCGGCTGACGACCGGGAAACGGATGCTGATCCTGCCGGACAGGAAATCGTCGTGCTCGGCACGCGCGAGCAGCACAGCGATCGCACGCTTTCTGCCGATCCCGCCACCGAGCGCATGTCGCGATCGAGCCGCGTGTTGGAGCGCGACCTGCTCACCGCCGCCGGAGCCTATCGCCTTGCGGATGCGCTGGAGCTGGTCAGTGGCGTCAGCAACCAGAACAACCGCGGCGGCGTGATGGACAATTTCGCGATCCGCGGCTTTCTGGGCACGCCGGACGGCGGCGCTGAATTCTATGTCGACGGCTTTGTCGCCAATCGCGGCATGGCGCCGCCGCGCGACCCTGCGACGACCGAGCGGATCGAACTCCTCAAGGGCCCGATGGGCGCGCTGTTCGGCGATGCCGATCCGGGCGGGCGGGTGAACCTGGTCAGCAAGACGCCGGGCTTCATCGCAACGGGCAGCGCAACGCTGAGCTATGGCACGTTCGACACGAAACGGGTCGAGCTCGATCTCAACCAGCCGCTCACCGGCACGCTGGCGGTGCGGGTGGCCGGCGCGGTGGAGGACAGCGACGGCTGGCGCGATTTCGTGACGCTGAAGCGCCGGGCGATCGCGCCCTCGCTCCTCTGGCGGCCGGCGGACGGCGTGCAGCTGACCTATGTCGGCGAGATCACCCGCTTCGACACGCCGTTCGATCGCGGCCTGCCCGCCATCGGCGGCGATGCCAACGCACTGCCGCGCAACCGCTATTTCGGCGAGCCCGCCAACGGCGTCACCCGCTTCCGCAATGAGCGGCACCAACTGACCGGGGAGGTGACGCTCGGCGGCGGCTGGGCGCTGAACGGCGGCGTCGCATGGCGCACCGGCTCTTTGAACGGCTTTTCGGCGGACCAGTCGCGACTGGTCGGCACCAGCCTGTGGCGCCAGCGGCGGGAGCGCGGCTACACCGTCGACGACGTCTCCGCCCGGATGGAGCTGACCGGCCGCGTCGCCCGGCACCGGCTGAGCTTCGGCGTGAAGGGCTATGTCCTCGATTATCACGAATTGCTACTCCGCCGGAATCCGACGGCGGCGGCGCCCTATGCGATCGACGTGTTCGCGCCCGTATATGGTGGCACCGCGCTGCCGCTGGCGCCCTCCGTCGACAATCGCGAGAAGCGCTGGGCGGCTACGGTCTATGTACAGGATCTGTGGGACGTCACCGATCGTCTGACGCTGAGCGGCGCGGTCCGCTACGATCCCTATCGCCAGCGCATCGCCAACGCCCGCACCGGCGCGGTGGGGCGAGCGGTGGACGATCCGGTGCACTTCCGGGTGGGGGCGCAATACCGGCTCGACCCCCGCTTCGCGCTCCATGCTAATTGGGGTGAGAACTTCGTGCTCAATTCGGGGACGGGGCGTGACGGTGGCGGCTTCGCGCCCGAAACGGGGAAGGGCTATGAGCTCGGCGCTTCGGCGCGGCTGCCGGGGGTGGATGTGTCGGTCAGCTGGTTCGCTATCGAAAAGCGCAACATCCTGACCAACGATCCCGTCGATCCCAATTTCAACGCGCCGGTCGGCCAGCTGCGCAGCCATGGCATCGAGCTGGACGGATCGGCCAGGCTCGGCCGCAACTGGCAAATCGTTGCCAATTACGCCTGGACCCACGCCCGCACGCTCGACCGCAGCTTCGCGACGGACCGCGTGCTCGATGTGCCGACCCATGCCGGGACGGTGTTCCTGCTCGGCCGCTTCCTCGACGCGGACGGGCGTGGGCCGTCCGTGAGCGGCGGGGTGGCCACTGTCGGCGACCGCACCGGCGCGATTGACGGCAGCGGGCTGGTGCTGCCCGCCTATGTCAAGGTGAAGGCGGCCGCGGAATACGCCTTTTCCCGCCGGGTTAGCGTGCGGCTGGAGGCCGACAACCTGTTCGACGCGCACTATGCGATGAGCTCGTACAGCAGCCTGTGGGTCTATCCCGGCGCGCCGCGCACGGTGCGGGCATCGCTGCGGATCGGCTATTGAGGGGGACGCTTAGGTCCCGGCATTGCCTGGGGCGGCGGCGGGCGGGGTGTCGGTGGGGGTCAGGTCGATCCAGGCCACGCGGACATCGGCCTTCTGGCCTCGGATCCGGGAGCTGCGCGACATGGGATGGTCATTGTTCGCCCAATCCTGGACGAACGAGAAACGCTCGATGCGCGTCGCCGGCGCGGATGTCGGGTCCCCGGTATAGGGCGTGTAGCGCCGATGCACGATGCTGTTGCGAACCTCGCGAATCCAGCGCTGCTCCAGATGCGGCGACTGGCGCAGGATTTCGGCGCTTTCGACGCGTCCATTCTGCCCGATCGTAATCCTGAAATCCGCCCATTGTGGCGGAACCGTCGCGCCGCTCTCCGGCAATTGACTCGGACTGGTTCTGCCAAGAACGATCGTCGGCGCATACAGCAGATGGGGTTGTGCGAACCTGGTCGCATCGATGCCTGCGACAATCGCTTCCAGCGCGGTATCGTCGTGGCGTTGCGCCGCATCCTTGGCGCGAAGCAACGTCGCTGCGAGGCGGTACCGCGTCAAGGCATCGCCCGGAAGCTTCTCCAGCCGGTTCAACAACGCGCGGTAGCGTGGCGCGTACATTTCGTCGCTTGCGGCAAGTGCGCCAAGCAGATTTGCTCTCCGCAGCAACGCATAGGCAGACACCTGTGGCAATCCCGCCGCCGCTGCCTTGCGTTCGATCTGGGCATAGATGTCCTCGGCAGCGCGCCACCGGCCATTCTGCGCGAACTGATCCGCGACCAGCGCCCGCTGCAGGAATACACGGTGATCATCGCCGTCGAGTCCCTCCTTGAGGGTGTCCAGCGAATCGATCTGGAGGATTCGCGCGACATCGGGCCGGCCGCCCACATCGATCATGCGGCCGTAGGCGCGCTGGAGATCGGACACCTCCACGGGCAGCACGCGGCGATAGCCATTGTTGCGACGGACGGCCTTGGACAGGGTACCCCGCGCGCCAGCATAATCGCCAGCGACGAACTGGTTCTCGGCATGAGCCAGCGACGCGTCGATATCCTCTTTCGGCGGACAGTTCCTGGCCAGGCATTCGGCAAGCCGCCGCGCTGTCTGGTCGAGCGGTGTTGCGGTGACGATGATATCGGAGCCGTCCCGCGCAGTCTGCGCCGCGGCAGGTGCAGCGCAGACAAGAGCGCCTGCAGCCGTCAACAAAGGGAACCGCATGATACTGCTCCTCCCGATACGGATACGCTCGCCCACTACATCATGAAAAAAACGTAGCTGTCGACCTTGGTCGCTTCGGTGCACGGCGCCGGAACGGACCGATGTCGATGGTCTTTCATCGCGTCGACAGATTGGAATGCTCTCAGGCGTCGATCACCTCTTCGTCCAGCCGTGCCGCATTTTCCTGGATGAAGGCGAACCGGTGCGCCGGGTTGTTGCCCATCAGCCGGTCGACCAGATCCTTCACGCCTGCGCGCTCCTCATATTCCTGGGGCAGCGTGACGCGCAGCATGCCGCGGGTCGCCGGGTCCATCGTCGTTTCCTTGAGCTGGTTGGGGTTCATCTCGCCGAGACCCTTGAACCGGCTGACCTCCACCTTCTTGCCCTTGAACGCCGTCTTCTCGATCTCGATGCGGTGCGCGTCGTCGCGGGCGTAGAGGCTCTTGGAACCCACCGTCAGCCGGTACAGCGGCGGCTGGGCGAGGTAGAGATGCCCCTTGCGCACCAGATCCGGCATCTCCTGGAAGAAGAAGGTCATCAGCAGCGTCGCGATGTGGGCGCCGTCGACATCGGCGTCGGTCATGATGATGATGCGTTCGTAGCGCAGCTGGGTCGCGTCGCAATCCTTGCGGGTGCCGCAGCCCAGCGCCTGGATCAGGTCGGCGATTTCCTGGTTGGCGAGGATCTTGGCCGAGGTCGCGCTGGCGACGTTGAGGATCTTGCCGCGGATCGGCAGGATCGCCTGGGTCTTGCGGTCGCGCGCCTGCTTGGCCGAGCCGCCGGCCGAATCGCCCTCGACGATGAACAGCTCGGTGCCCTCGGGGCTGTCCGCCGAACAGTCGGTCAGCTTGCCGGGCAGGCGCAGCTTGCGGCCCGAGGTTGCCGACTTGCGCTTGACCTCGCGCTCCTGCTTGCGGCGCAGGCGGTCGTCCATCCGCTCCAGCACATAGCCGAGCAGCGCCTTGCCGCGCTCCATATTGTCGGTGAGGAAATGGTCGAAATGGTCGCGGATCGCCTTTTCGACCAGCGCGGTCGCCTCGGGGCTGGTAAGGCGGTCCTTGGTCTGGCTCTGGAACTGCGGCTCGCGGATGAACACCGACAGCATCACCTCGGAGCCCGTCACCACGTCGTCCGGGTTGAGGTCCTTGGCCTTCTTGTTGCCGACCAGATCGGCAAAGCTGCGCAGGCTCCGCACCAGCGCCTGGCGCAGGCCCTGCTCATGGGTGCCGCCGTCGGGCGTCGGGATGGTGTTGCAGTACCAGCTGTAGCTGCCGTCGCTCCACAGCGGCCAGGCGACCGCCCATTCGACGCGGCCCTGTGCATCCGGGAATTCCTGGGTGCCCGCGAAGAAATCGGCGGTGGCGCATTCGCGCGTGCCGACCTGCTCCTTCAGATGGTCGGCGAGGCCGCCGGGGAACTGGAACACGGCTTCCGCGGGCGTATCGTCGGTGATGAGGCTGGGATCGCACTTCCAGCGGATCTCGACGCCCGCGAACAGATAGGCCTTGGAGCGGGCGAGCTTGTACAGCCGCGCCGGCTTGAACAGCATCTCCCCGAAGATCTCGGGATCGGGGGTGAAAGCGACGCTGGTGCCGCGCCGGTTAGGCGTGCCGCCGATCTTCTCCAGCGGGCCCAGCGTCTGGCCCTGGCTGAAGCGCTGGCGATAGAGCTGCTTGTCGCGTGCGACCTCGACCACCGTGTCCACCGACAGCGCGTTGACCACCGAGATGCCGACGCCGTGCAGACCGCCCGAGGTGGCGTACGCCTTGCCCGAGAATTTGCCGCCCGAGTGGAGCATCGAGAGAATCACCTCGAGCGCCGACTTGTCCGGGAAGCGCGGATGCGGATCGACCGGCATGCCGCGGCCATTGTCGACGATGGTGATGCGGTTGGGCGCGGCGAGCGTCACCTCGATGCGGTTGGCGTGGCCGGCGACCGCTTCGTCCATCGCATTGTCGAGGATTTCGGCGGCGAGATGGTGGAGCGCGCGCTCATCGGTGCCGCCGATATACATGCCCGGGCGCCGCCGCACCGGCTCGAGCCCCTCGAGAACCTCGATCGACGAGGCGTCATAGGTGCCGGAGGGGACGGAGGGCGCAGCGAAGAGGTCTTCGGACATGCGGAACGTATAGGGGGTGCGGGGCGCGCCGTGCAAGCTGGCGACTCCTTTGCGCTGAGCGGTCCGCTCGATTTCTGTGAACGCGTCTTTGCGTTTCCCCTTCGTATCCTCGTGCCTGCATAGATGTCTTCAGGTGATGCGGTGCGCCCGACGCGCCGCCGCCGACCAGAAAAGGGAGTTTCCTCATGCTTCGTTCCACCCGGAGCGGCGCGGCGATGGCCGCGTTGCTCGGCGGCGCCCTCGTGCCTGCCGTGGCGGCCGCCCAGACCGAGACCCAGGTCTCCACCCGCATGACCACCAGCCCGGCGCCGGTCAGCGCCCAGGCCGATACCCCCATCCAGGCGGAATCCGGCGCCGCGCCGGTGCTGACCCGCGACAATGGCGCCCCGGTGGGCGACAACCGCAATTCCAAGGCGGCGGGCGATCTCGGCCCGGTGCTGCTCGAGGATTCGCATCTGATCGAGAAGCTGGCGCGCTTCGATCGGGAGCGTACGCCCGAGCGCGTCGTCCACGCCCGCGGCACCGGCGCGCACGGCGTGTTTCGCGCGACCGCCGACCTTTCCGATCTCACCAAGGCGTCGCTGTTCCAGCCGGGCAAGGAAACCCCGGTGTTCGTGCGCTTCTCCAGCGTGATCCACGGCAAGGACAGCCCCGAATGGCTGCGCGACCCGCGCGGCTTCGCAACCAAGTTCTACACCGATCAGGGCAATTGGGATCTGGTGGGCAACAACCTGCCGATCTTCTTCATCCGCGACGCGATGCAGTTCCCGGACATGGTGCATTCGCTGAAGCCCGACCCGGCCACCAATCGCCAGGATCCGAACCGCTTTTTCGACTTCTTCTCGGCCACGCCCGAATCGACCAACATGCTGACCCAGCTCTATTCGAACCTGGGAACGCCCGCCTCGTACCGCACGATGGACGGCAACGGCGTCCATGCCTTCAAGCTGGTCAACGCCAAGGGCGAGACGGTGTTCGCCAAGTTCCGCTGGATCAGCCGCCAGGGCGTCCACAACCTCACCGCGGCGCAGGCGGGCGCGCAGGCGTTCGACTATCACACCCATGATCTCTACACCGAGATTGCCAAGGGCAATCATCCGAGCTGGGACCTGATGGTGCAGGTGATGCGGCCTGAGGATTTCGCCAAGCTCGACTATAATCCGTTCGACGACACCAAGGAGTGGCTGGGCGTGCCGTTCCGCAAGATCGGCGAGATGACGCTGAACAAGGTGCCCGACAATTTCTTCGAATGGACCGAACAGTCCGCCTTCGCGCCGTCGAACATGGTGCCGGGCATCGAGGCCTCGCCCGATCGCATGCTGCAGGGGCGGTTGTTCAGCTATGCCGACACCCAGCGCTATCGCATCGGCGCCAACGCGCTGGCGCTGCCGGTGAACAAGCCGCGGGTCACGGTGGTCAACAACAGCCAGGACGGCCAGCTCAACGCCTCCGGCCGTGCCTCGCGGGTGAATTATTTCCCCGCCGCGCTGGCACCCAAGACGACCCCGGCAGAGGCGGGCGCCTCCACCTATGCGGTGGACGCCATGGTCGCCGCCAAGCCGATCGCCAAGACCAATAACTTCGCCCAGGCGGGCGTCTTCTACCGCGCGCTGCCGGCGGCGGAGAAGGCGGACCTGATCAAGAACCTGTCGGGCGATCTGGGCAAGGTCGTGTCGCCGCGCACGCGGACGATCATGGTCAGCTACTTCTACCAGGCCGACAAGGACTATGGCACGCGGCTCGCCAAGGCGGTCAACGTGCCGCTGGCCGAGGTGGAGAAGGCGGTCGCCGAGTATCGCGCGGCCCATGCCGAGCAGCTCGCCGCCAACTGAGGTCCCCCCGAAGACCCGGGCCGGCACGTACCGGCCCGGGCATTCGCGCTATCGGAGTCATGGGATGCGTACCCTGTTGTTTCTGCTGGCCGGGGCGGTGATGGCTCCGGCGCCGATGGCCGCTGCCCAGACGGCGGCGACCGAGCTGCCGTCCCCCGAGCGTCGCCAGGCGCTGCTGTTCGATGCGGCGCGCGCCGGCCGGGCCGATCTGGTGCCTGGGCTGGTACGGCTGGGGGCGGACCCCAATGCCCGCGACGCCCGCGGCTTCACGCCCGCGATTCTCGCCGCCTATAATGGCCAGGCGGCGGCGCTGGAGGCGCTGATCGCCGCCGGCGCGGATCCGTGCCTCGCCGACGGCGGCCAGGGCAACACCGCGCAGATGGGCGTGGCCTTCAAGGGCGACGACGCGATCGCGGCACGGCTGCTCAAGGCGGGCTGCGACGTCAATGCCCGCAACAAGGCGGGGCAGACCGCGTTGATGATGGCGGCGCTGTTCGGGCGGGCCCGCCAGGTCGAGCTGCTGCTTGCGGCGGGTGCGGATCCGGCGATTGCCGATGCCAGCGGGCGGACGGCCGCCAGCGTGGCGGCGGCGCAGGGCAATGCCGGCCTTGCGGACCGGCTCGCGCCGCGCTGACCCCGGTTCCCAGTGCATGAAAAAGGGGCCCGCACCCTTCCCGGTGCGAGCCCCTTTTGCTTGTCTGGCGCTGCGGCTTAGCGCGGGCGCGGCGTGCCCCCGAACGGCATGGTCGGGGCCGGGCGCCGGTCGCGCCGGGGCAGCTGCGCCTGATAGGCGTGGCCGCAATGCTCGACGCAATAGGGAAAGCCCGGGTTCACCTTTTCGCCGCAGAAATGGAAGTCCGGCTCGCCCGGATGACCGAGCGGCCATTTGCAGATCTTGTCGTTCAGATCGAGGAGCGTCGTCTTGCCGGCGATCGCCTCGCTCGGCTTGGCGGGGACGAGGCGGCGCGGCGGGGCAGGGGCGCTGGGCGGAGCCTGCTCGCCCGGATTCTGGCGGATAAAGCCACCAGGGCCGACCGAGCGCAGCACGGGCTGGGGGGTGCGCGGCGTCGCGGGCTCGGCGGCATCGTCATCGATATCCGAATCGTCCACGGGAGCCGCAGCGGGTGCAGGGGGCGCCGGGCGGGGTGCCGGCGCCGGCGTCGCCGCCTGGGCACGCGGCGCGGCGGGAGCGGGGGCGGCAGGCTTCGGCGCGGCCGCGGGCTTGGGTTCGGCCGGCGCGGCGGGGGCGGCCGCGGCCTTGGCTTCGTTCGACTTCACCGGCGACGGACGCGAGGGCAGGCCGAGGCGGTGGGCCTTGCCGATCACCGCGTTGCGCGACACGCCGCCCAGTTCCTCGGCGATCTGCGTCGCGGTCAGGCCGCTGTCCCACATCTTCTTCAGCGTCTCGATACGCTCGTCGGTCCAGCTCACTTCGGTTCCTTCGTCTTGCGGGCGGCGGCGTCAGCGGGTACGCGATCGCGCCATGAGCAGCCACCCCGAAATCGGTTCACAGCTTCCCGAGCCGGGCGTTCCGGTGATTCGCAACGTCAACTGGGGAGGCTTGCGCACCCTCTATATCAAGGAGGTGCGCCGTTTCTTCAAGGTGCAGCTCCAGACGGTGTGGGCACCGGCGGTTACCACCTTGCTATATCTGGTGATCTTCACGGTCGCGCTGGGCGGCGGCGGGCGCGTGGTGGTGCTGGACCGCGTCGCCATCCCCTATGCCGATTTCATCGCGCCCGGGCTGATCGTGATGGGCATGCTGCAGAACGCTTTTGCCAATGCCAGCTTCTCGCTGCTGGTCGGCAAGATCCAGGGCACGATCGTCGATTATCTGATGCCGCCGCTCTCCACCGGCGAGATGCTGGCCGCGCTGACGGGCGGATCGGTGACGCGCGCCTTCTGCGTCGGCGGGACCGTGTGGCTCGCCATGGCCTTGTGGGGCGTCCACGTCTTGCCCGCGCATTTCTGGGCCGTGCTGTGGTTCGGCTTTCTAGGTTCGCTGTTCCTTGCGCTGATGGGGGTTCTCACCTCGATCTGGGCGGAGAAGTTCGACCATGCCGCGGCGGTGACCAACTTCGTCGTGGCGCCGCTCGCGCTGCTTTCGGGCACCTTCTACTCGGTCGAGAACCTCTCGCCGGTGTTCCGCGCGATCAGCCACGCCAACCCGTTCTTCTACATCATTTCCGGGTTCCGCTTCGGCTTTCTGGGCGTCGCCGATTCGCCGATCCTGATCGGCAGCCTGGTGATCCTGACGCTGGATGTGGTGCTGGGACTGTTCTGCTACGCGCTGCTGCGGCGAGGCTGGAAGATCAAAAGCTGAACCGGATCCGCCGTAAAACCATTACGGAATACTAATCATTCGGTGCATACTACCACGGCCGAAGGTTCCGCGGGGGCGGAATCAGGCTGTCGTGGGGGCATCACATGCGTTTTCTCGATTCGTTCGGGCTGCTGGTCGCGGCCGGGCTGTTCCTGGCCGGTTGTAGTCAGCCGCGTCCCAAGCCGATCCTCGGGTGCAACTATCAGGTCGTCCCGCTCACCGTCAGCCCGCGCTGGCGGCAGGCCCCACTCCGACTCGACGCGCTCGGCGCCGCCGGCGCGCAGGCAGGCGATGCGGCGAGCGCAAGGCTGGGCGAGATGCTGCGCGAGCGCCGCGCCCGGCGGGTGACGCTGCTGGGGGCCGCGCAGGCGAGCCGCGCCGAAGCCCCGGTCGACCAGTTCCTGGCGTTGAGCGGCGGCGGCCAGCACGGCGCGTTCGGCGCGGGCTTCTTCTACGGCATGGGCACGCTGCCCAGCTGGGACATTGTCACCGGCGTCAGCACCGGCTCGCTCCAGAGCACGCTGCTGTTCCTCGCCAACCAGCCCGTACCGGCGGATCGCACCGACTATGGCTGGGTCGACGGTCCGATGTCCGGCAAGGAGGGCGCTACCGGGCTGGTGGTGAAGCCGGGCAGCTCGAACGTCGGCGATCTGGTGCTCGCCTATTCGATCGCGAGCGAGGCCGATCTGCTGCGCAAGCGCAGCGGCGGCGCGGCGCTGGGCGTGGTGCTGAAGGGATCGACCGCGAGCTTCGCGCCGCTGCGCGCGCGGCTGCTGAAGATCATGACCATCGGCACGCTGCAGGCGGTGGGCCGCGAATGGCGGGACCAGAAGCGCCAGCTGTTCGTGGGCGTGAGCAACCTCGACGACGGCGAAGGCTATGGCATCGACATGACCGAGCTGGCCGCACGCACGCTCGCCACCGATTCGCCGACCGAGCTGGCGCGGCTGCAGGGCTGCTATGTCGATGCGATGCTCGCCTCCTCCTCGGTGCCGCCGGGCGTCCCGCCGATCACGCTGCAGACCGCGCGCAGCACGGAGATGTACATGGACGGCGGCGCGCGCTTCGGCATGTTCCTGGAGCCGGTGACGGCGGCGCTGCGGGGCGCCGGTGACGACGGGCGTGCGCAGGTGACGCTGCTGGTCAACACCACGATGGCGGTGGGGCCGTGGAGCGGCACCGGCCAGCCGACGCAGCGCTGGTCGGCGGTCACCGCCGCGCTGCGCGCCGTCGACCTGATGGAGACGCAGGTTTATCGCTTCTCCGCTGCGCAGGTGGAGGAACTCGGCATCGCCCGGGGCGGGCTGGACATGGCTTATCTCAGCAACGCCGGCATCCCTGGCGGGCAGGCACCGGACGACCATGTGTTCAACGGCAAGAGCTGCGCCGCATGGCAGGCGATCGACGCCCAGGCCAAACCGCTGCAATTCTATCCCTGGTACATGGCGTGCACCGCCGATTACGGCCGCTCGCGCGGCGTTGCGCGGCAATGGAATCACAGCGCCGCACGCCCGCACTAGAGACAGGTTGACCTGCGGGCCCAAGCGGCTCTAATTATGCGAGAGGGCGGCCCGGATAGGTCGCCCTTTTGCGTTTCTGGAGTTTCCCACCTCTTTTTCTCGTAAGGAGTATCGTTCCCATGACCATCACCCCGCTCATGCCCGTCTACCCGCGGTGCGGTGTGCGGCCGGTGCGAGGCGAGGGCTGCTACCTGATCGGGGAACGAGGGGAACGCTATCTCGATTTCGCCGCCGGTATCGCCGTCAACGCGCTGGGCCATGGCCACCCGCATCTGGTGCAGGCGATCGCCGACCAGGCCGCCACGCTGATGCATGTGTCGAATCTCTACGGCTCCCCGCAGGGCGAGGCGCTGGCGACACGCATCCTGAAGCACAGCTTCGCCGACACGGTGTTCTTCACCAATTCGGGCGTCGAGGCGATCGAGTGCGCGATCAAGGTCGCGCGCCGCTATCATTATGCCAATGGCAATCCGCAGCGGCACAAGCTGATCACCTTCAAGAACGCCTTTCACGGCCGTTCGCTGGGGGCGATCTCGGCGACCGACCAGGGCAAGATGCGCGACGGGTTCGAGCCGCTGCTGCCGGGCTTCGACTATGTTCCGTTCAACGATCTCGAAGGTGCGATCGCCAAGATCGACGACGAGACCGCGGGCTTCCTGGTCGAGACGATCCAGGGCGAGGGTGGCATGACCGCCGGCACGCCCGAGTTCATCCAGGGCCTGCGCAAGGCCTGCGACGAGCACGGCCTGCTGCTGATCCTCGACGAGATCCAGTGCGGCTATGGCCGTACCGGCAAGATGTGGGCCTATGAGCATTACGGCATCACGCCCGACATCATGACCTCGGCCAAGGGCATCGGCGCGGGCTTCCCGCTCGGCGCCTGCCTCGCCACCGCGGAAGCGGCCAAGGGCATGGTCGCCGGCACGCATGGCTCCACCTATGGCGGCAATCCGCTGGCGATGGCAGCAGGCATGGCGGTGCTCGATGTGATGGAGGAACCCGGCTTCCTCGAGCATGTCACCCGCATGGGCGAGCGTCTCCGCCAGGCGTTCGAGCAGCTGCTCCCCAACCATGATCACCTGTTCGAGGAGATTCGCGGCAAGGGCCTGATGCTCGGCATCAAGATGAAGGACACGGTGGTGAGCCGCGACTTCGTCGCCCATCTGCGCGACCATCACGGGCTGCTGACCGTGGCGGCGGGCGAGAATGTGTTCCGCGTGCTGCCGCCGCTGGTGATCGACGAGAGCCACATCGCCGAGGCGGTCGACAAGCTGAGCGCGGGTGCGCGCAGCTTCGCACCGGCGGCTGCGGCCTGAGGACTGAACCGATCCTCCCCGGGACGGGGAGGGGGACCATGCGAAGCATGGTGGAGGGGGGGCTCCGCAAGGGGCGTCGCTGGTGGAGGGGCCCCTCCACCCCGACGCTCCGCGTCGCGGTCCCCCTCCCCGTGCCGGGGAGGATGTAATGACCCGCCACTTTATCGATCTCACCGATGCCGGCCCCGACGCGATCGCGGCGATGCTCAACGACGCGATGGCCCGCAAGCAGGCTCGTGCCGGCTGGCCCAAGGGCAAGCCCGACGCCGATGCCCCGCTCGCCGGCCATGTGCTGGCGATGATCTTCGAGAAGAACAGCACGCGCACCCGCGTCTCGTTCGACATGGCGATCCGCCAGCTCGGCGGCACCAGCATCGTGATGGACGCCGGCTCGATGCAGCTCGGCCGCGGCGAGAGCATCGCCGATACCGCGCGCGTGCTCTCGGGCTATGTCGACGCGATCATGATCCGCACCGACGATCACCAGAAGGTGATCGACATGGCCAAATATGCCAGCGTGCCGGTGATCAACGGCCTCACCGATGCCTCGCATCCCTGCCAGATCATGGCCGACCTGCTGACCATCCTCGAAAGCGGCAAGGCGCTGCCCGGCCTCAAGGTCGCCTGGCTGGGCGACGGCAACAATGTGCTCGCCTCGATCATGGAAGCGGGCGGGCTGATGCAGTTCGACGTCGTCGCCGCCTGCCCGCAAGGCTATCAGCCGAGCGATGCCGAGGTGGCCAAGGGCAAGGGCCGCGCCCGCGTGGTCGGCACCGCACGCGAGGCGGTGGAAGGCGCCGACATCATCGTCACCGATACCTGGATCTCGATGGGCCAGGCGCATGCCGAGACCAAGCTCGCGGCGATGATGCCCTTCCAGGTCGACGAGGCGCTGATGACCGCCGCCAAGCCCGACGCGAAGTTCCTCCACTGCCTGCCAGCCCACCGCGGCGAGGAAGTGACCGACGCTGTGATCGACGGCCCGCAATCGCTGATCTGGCCCGAGGCGGAGAACCGGCTGCACGCGCAGAAGTCGGTACTGCGCTGGTGCTTCGGGCAGATTTGATGTTCTCTCCCTCCCCCGCAAGGGTGGGGAGGGAGAGGGGGCGATGTGCGTTCCGCAAATCGCGCGGGTGCTGCGCAACCGCTCACCCTCTCCAAGCTATGCTAGCCGCTGAAGCGGCAAGCTTCGCTATCCTCCCCCGTCGAGGGGGGGGAGGTGCAGTACCAAAGGCGGGAAGGGCTTGAGATCCCAGCCAGTGCGCTGACCGCGGCGATATCGGCCATCGGCAGCGCGCCGACCGCCTGCTCGACCGAGGCCAGCGGCTGTTCCGCCGACCGCCGGTCGCCGCCTTCCCGAAGATCCTCGTCGCGATGCTCGGGGGCCTTGCGGCGCAGTGCGCACTTGCGCTCGCGGACTTGCGCTGCGGGCCTCGTTCTTGAAGTCGTCGTCGGCCTTGGCGCGCGCGGCATCGGCGGCGCGCTTGTGAAGGCTGCGCAGGCTGGCCGATAAGGGACGGGCTGTCGCACGCTGCCGCAGAGCCCCCACATTGTTTCCCGCCCGCAAGCCCCTATCTACGCACCCGAACCCAGACAATGCGTTCGTCCGAACGCGCGGAGTCCCCCGACTTCTCGCGGCCGCAAGCGAATGCCGGAGATTTGACGTGACTCACCCCGTTCCCGCCGCCGATCTCGATCGCGTGACCGGCTTCGCCATTCCCCAGCGCCATGTCCGCGGCCGCGTCGCGCGGCTGGGGCCGGTGCTGAACGAGATCCTCTCGGCGCATGCCTATCCCGCGCCGATCGAGAAGCTGCTGGCGGAGGCGCTGACCCTCACCGCGCTGCTCGGCAGCACACTCAAGGATGCCGAGGGGCAGATGACGCTCCAGGCGCAGACCCAGCGCGGCATCGTCAGCCTGATGGTGTGCGACTACAAGAATGGCGAGCTGCGCGGCTATGTGCAGTTCGATGCCAAGCGGCTGAGCCAGCTCGGCAAGAACCCGTCGCTCAGCGCGCTGTTCAACGGCGGCTATCTGGCGGTGACTTTCGACCAGGCGCTCACCAACGAACGCTATCAGGGCATCGTGCCGCTGGAGGGCGCTTCGATCGCCGAGGCGGCGCAGAGCTACTTCCTCCAGTCGGAACAGATCCCGACGCTGGTGCGGCTGGGCGTGCACAAGGACAAGACGACCGGCAAGGTGATCGCTGGCGGCCTGTTTCTCCAGCATCTGCCCGAGGGCGAGGTGGGGCGCGAGCGGCTGCACGTGCGGCTCGACCATCCGGAATGGCAGCATGTCGAGGCGCTGGGCGGCACGATGGGTGCCGACGAGCTGGCCGATGCGGCGATCCCGCTGGAAGGGCTGGTGTGGCGGCTGTTCAACGAGGAGAGCGAGGTGCGCATGCTCGCCGGGCATGATCTGTCGCGCGGCTGCCGCTGCGGGGCCGAATATATCCAGCAGGTGCTCGCCAAGTTCCCGGAGGAAGAGCGCGCGGCGATGGCCGACGAGGGCGGCGTGATCAAGGTCGATTGCGCCTTCTGCTCCAAGCAGTTCCCGGTCGCGCTTGCCGATTTCGTTCCGCCGTCGTTGTAAAGCCGTAATGCTCCCATGATATGAGGCTAGGTGTACGGGCCGTGGGAGCGGTGCCGCCGCCGACAGTGGAGTTTGAACGGGTGAGCAAACGAGTGGCGTGGGTGCTTTTCGCGGCGGTCGCGGGCCTGGGACTGGTGACGGCGGGCGCGGCGGCGCAGCAACAGCCGCGTCCGGCGGCGCACCGGGCGGTGGACGTGCCCGCGCTCAACATCGTCCAGAAGGGCAAATGGGCCGTGCGCGACACCGAGGGCGGCGAGCGCAGCATCTGCCTTCGCGATCCCTATCAGATCCTGCGGCCCGAGCGCGTGACCACGCCGTGCCAGCATGTGCTGATGGAAAGCGCCTCCAGCCGCGCGACGGTACGCACCACCTGCACCGGGCACGGCACCATGCTCACCCGCCTCACTGTCGATACGCCGCGCCAGGTGACGGTGGAGATGCAGGGCGTGATCGACGGCCAGCCCTTTTCGGAGACCTATGACGCGAAGCGCGTTGGCGAATGTTCCTGAACCCGCCGGTTACCATTCGTTAACCCTTCGGTCGTACAAGGATGGGGTGCCAGGGAGGTGTCTCTCCCTGGTTTGGTTTTCCCATTTCTATCCTTTCCGGCCGTCCCTTCGGGGGCGGCCATTTTTTTGCCGGCCTGAGCGCCTACATGCCGCCGATGACTCAAAGCATTGCCATCGCCCTGGTTTCGGGCGGACTCGATTCCATGGTCTCCGCCGCGCGTGCCCGTGAGGACGGCCACCGCCTGCTGGCGCTGTCGATCGACTATAACCAGCGCCACAAGGTCGAGCTGGACGCCGCCGCCAAGATCGCCGCGCTGCTCGGCGCCGAGCGCCACGTCGTGCTGCCGCTCGATTTGCGCGCGTTCGGCGGGTCGGCGCTCACCGCGGATATCGATGTGCCCAAGACCGGCGTCGGCAGCGACATTCCGGTCACCTATGTGCCGGCGCGCAACACCATCTTCCTGAGTCTCGCGCTTGGCTGGGCCGAGGCGGCGGGTGCGCGCGACCTGTATATAGGCGTCAATGCGCTCGATTATTCGGGCTATCCCGATTGCCGCCCGGAGTTCATCGCCGGGTTCGAGAAGCTCGCCGAACTCGCCACCAAGGCGGGCGTAGAGGGCCAGCCCTTCCGCATCCAGGCGCCGCTTCAGAACATGAGCAAGGCCGATATCGTCCGCGAGGCGGCGCGGCTGGGGCTCGATGCTGGGCTCAGCTGGTCCTGCTACGATCCGACCCCCGAAGGGCTCCACTGCGGGCTCTGCGACAGCTGCCGGCTGCGGTCGCGCGGGTTCGAGGAAGCCGGGCTGCCCGATCCGACCCGCTACGCCGTCCACCCATGAGCTACGCCGTCAAGGAGATGTTCCTCACCCTGCAGGGGGAGGGGGTCAATGCCGGTGCGCGGGCGGTGTTCGTCCGTTTCGCCGGCTGCAACCTGTGGTCGGGCCGCGAGGAGGATCGGGCGACGGCGGTATGCCGCTTCTGCGATACCGATTTCGTCGGGATCGACGGACTGGGCGGCGGTCGGTTTGCCGATGCCGCGGCGCTGGCGGCGGCGGTGGAGGGCCATTGGGGTGCCGGCGAGGACCAGCGCTTCGTCGTGCTCACCGGCGGGGAGCCGATGCTCCAGATCGACGATGCGCTGGTCGAGGCGCTCCATGCCCGCGGCTTCCGCATCGCGATCGAGAGCAACGGCACGCTGGCGGTGCATCCCGGCATCGACTGGGTGTGCATCAGCCCCAAGGCGGGGAGCATGGTGGTGCAGCGACGCGGTGACGAGCTCAAGCTGGTCTGGCCGCAGCCGGGAACCGATATCGATGCGATCGAGGGCTGGGACTTCGCCCATTTTCTGATCCAGCCGATGGACAGTGCCGAGGCCGAAGCCAATATGCGTGCGGCGATCGCGGTGGCGATGGAGCGCCCGCGCTGGCGGCTGACGCTGCAGACCCACAAGTTGCTGGGCCTGCGCTGATAAGGAAAAGGGGCGGCGTTTCCGCCACCCCTTTGTTGATTTAGCCCAAGGATCCACACTTGCGCGGCTGATATTCGCCCTTGCGCCAGCACTTCTCCTCGCCGAACTGCGGGAGCGGGCGCAGCACCGGCCACACGAAATTGGTCCGGCGGGTGCGGAAATGCTGCTCGCCCCAGGCCTTCAGGCTCTCGCGCAGCTCACGCATGCGGCGCATCGCCACGTCGCCCACCGTTCCACGCGGTGCGTACACCACGTCCTGGCCGATTGAGGCCGCCGTCTGGCAGAAAGACAGCTGTCCGGAGACGGTGGAAAAGCTCGAATAGACGCGGGTCGAGAACACGTCGAGCGCGTTCTGTGCGGCCTTCTTGGTCTTCGCGGTTTTTAGGAAATATTTCTCAAGCGTACCGTATGCTTTATTGAACTCGTCATCATGATCTTTGCGAGCCGCGACATAGTTGTCATCGGCGAGGAGTGTCGGCTCGAACTTGCATTGCAATGCAGCAACGTTGAGCGCGGCGCGCAGGCTCCAGACCAGCGCCGCGCGCAGCTCGGCGGGGGAAGCCCCAGGCATCGCCTGGGCAATCATGCCGGGCTCGTTGCCGGTGACCGGCGGCGCCGAGAGATCCACCGGCTTGAAGAAGAATTGCGCCGAAGCAGGCGCCGAAACGCACAATGCCGCGAGGGCAGCCATGCCCAAAGTGATACGCCGACCGAGCATCCCATCCTCTTGATACCGCTATGAGGAATGTTCGTTAGGGCGTTTCGATTCGTCGCCCAAGCCCCTTTTTTCCAAACGCGACGATCCGTGCCGTGCGGGAAGGCGTGGGGGCGGCGGAAACGAGAAGGGCCGCCCGGTCGCCCGGACGGCCCTTTCGTAGTTCACGCCGAAGCGCGATGATTACATCGCGTTCGAAGCGTTCATCGCACCGTTGTCGGCCATCATGCCGTTGTCGACCGGAGCGGCGACGTCAACGTTGGTGACCGAAGCGTCGGTGGTGTTTTCCGGAGCCACGACTTCGGTGGTGTTGTTGACGCTGGTGGTCTCGTTGTTGGTGCACGCCGAGGCCAGGAGGGCCGCACCGGCGATCATCGAACCAGCAACGATCTTCGAAAGGACTGCACGCATGTAATAGCTCCCTAGATAATGGATTTGGACGACGCTTGTACGCCGTTAATACCCAAACCGTGCTGGACATTAGACGGTTCGGGGGACACCCTCAAGACTCGAATTTATCCCGCGCGATCCAGACCGTCCAAAAATGGCAAAAATGTGGCCTGGAGGGCGGCATCGAAGCGGTCCGTCGCAATCGGCTTGCCCAGGGCGGCAGCGCTGGTGACCGGAAATTCCGCAATTCCGCAGGGCACGATGCCGGTAAAGTGGGTCAGATCGGGATCGAGGTTGATCGCGAAGCCGTGTAGCGTCACCCATTGGCGGATTCGCACGCCGATCGCGCCGATCTTGGCCTCGACGCCACGATCGAGCGTCCAGATGCCGATGCGGCCGGGCGCGCGGAACGCCTCGATGCCGCATTCGCCCAGTGCCGCGATCACCCAGCCTTCGATCGCATGGACATAGTTGCGGACGTCGCGCAGCCGGTCGCGCAGGTCCAGCACGACATAGCCGATCCGCTGGCCCGGGCCGTGATAGGTATAGCGCCCGCCGCGCCCGGTGCGGTGCACGGGAAAGCGCTGGTCGAGCATCTCGGCGGGATCGGCGCTGGTGCCGGCGGTGTAGACGGGTGGATGCTCGAGCAGCCAGACCAGTTCCCGGGCGGTGCGCGCGGTCACGGCGGCGGCGCGCGCCTCCATCGCGGCATGGGCTTCGGCATAGTCGATCGGTCGGGGCTCGACCCGCCATTCGATGGTATCGTGCATGATCGCCGCCGATTGCGCCCTTCCGGGCCGCAAGGCAAGCATTGGCAAGGCGGCGCCCCCCGGCTAACACCCGGGGCCCCTCACGCAAGGACTTCGCCGCATGGCAAAAATGGGTATCGTCTGGGATCGGACCGCCGCCTTCGCCGGAGAGCGGCTCGGCGTGCTGCTGCCGATCGCGCTGGCGGCATTCGTCGTGCCGGGCGTGGCCGGCAACTGCGCGCAGGCGCTGGCCCTGACCGCAGGCAGTGGTGCCCGTTGGGGGCTGGGCGCGCTGGTGCTGCTGCTGTCGCTGCCCTCGATCTGGGGATCGCTTGCCGTCATCGCGCTGGCGACCGGCGAGGAGCGCTTTGCGGGCGCGGGGCGACTGGCGCTGCGGCGGTTGCCGGCAGCGATCCTCGTCTCGATCGTCCTGGGGCTGGCGGCGGCGCTGGCGATGCTGCCGGTGGCGGTGATCCTCGCGGCGGGCGGCTATGACCTGGCGGCGATCGCGGCGGGGCGGGCGGGTGCCGTCGTCGTCGATCCCCGGACCTCGAGCCTAGTCGCGCTGTATGTGCTGCTGCTGCTGCCGGTGGCGCTGTTCGCCTTCACCCGGCTGATCCTGGTCAGCCCGGTGGTGCTGCGCGAAGACGCGCTGTTCGGCGCGATCCGCCGCTCCTGGGTGCTTACCCGCAAGCATGGCTGGCGGATCTTCGGCATGCTGCTGCTGTTCGGCATGATCGGCGGAATCGCGCAGCTCGCCGCGCAGGCCGTGTTCGGCTCGGTCTTCACGCTGCTGGCCGGCGGGGGGCAGGGCGTGACCACCGCCTTCGTGCTGACCACGATCGCGACCAGTTGCGTGCAGGCGATCGTGATGGTGCTGCTGGCCGCCTTTCAGGGACGGCTCTATGCCGCGCTGACGACCGCCGATTCGGTGTGGCGGGCATGACGCTGCGCCTCGCCGGCCTGTTCGCCGACGCCAAAATCCTGTGGCAGCGCGAGCGCACGCTGGTGCTGCCGGTCGCCGGGATGTTCTTCCTGCTGCCCAGCCTCGGCCTCCTGCTGCTGCTGGCGCAGGGGGCGCCGCAGATCGAATCGCTGTCCGATCAGGCGGCGCTGCTCGCCTTCTACCGCAAGTTCGTCGAAGCCAATGTCGTGCCGCTGATGCTGGCCTATCTGGCGGTCGACTACGGCATCTTCGCGCTGTTCAACCTGTATCTGCGTGGCGGCGGTCAGACCCTGGGGCAGGTGCTGGGGGAGACGCTGCGGCGGCTGTTCCCCTTCCTGGCGATCGAGGTGGCGGTAAGCCTGGGCTTCCAGCTCGGCTTCTCGCTGTTCATCGCGCCGGGCCTGTTCCTGTTCGCGCGGACCTGGCTTGTCGCCCCCGCCTACGCGGCGCGACCCGGGGCTGGGCTGATCGAGGCGTTCAAGCAGGGCTGGCTGCGCAGCGGCGGGATGACCTGGCTGCTGTTCCTGCTCGTCGCGGCGATGGTGTTCGCCGGCGGCATCGGCGCGATGGCGGTGGCGAGCATCGTCACCGGTCTGATCGCGACGGCGCTGGGCGGCGGCGTGGTGCCGGAATTTTTGGGCTATCTGCTGCTGTCGGCGATCGGCGCGGTGGTTTGGACCGCGCTGGTGATCCTCCGCGTCGCCGCCTATCGCGCGACCGAGCCGAGCAGGGGAATGTGAGGCGCCGCTTCCGCCGGTAGCACGCCGAGCAGGCGCGGATCGGGAAAGGTCTCGATCGTGCGCTTGACCGGCACGAAGCCGTGATGGCGGTAGAAGCGCAGCGCGGCGGGATGGTCCAGCGTGCAGGTGTGCACGCCCACCCGCGTGACGTCCTTTCGCCAGGCAAAGGCGAGCGCTTGCCCCATCAGCCAGTCGCCATGGCCCTTGCCGGTGATTTCCGGCACCAGCCCGAAATAGGAAAGTTCGCAGGTAGCGGGCGTGCGGAAGTCGAGTTCGAGCATGCCGAGCTCGACGCCGGCGCGATCGGTGACGGCGTGAACGAGCACCTGCGGATCCTCCAGAATGCCGCGCAGCCGTGCCTCGTCCATCACCAGCCGCGAATACCAGAGCCACGGCCCGCCCACCCGGCGGAACAGCGCGCGATATTTGTCGCTGTCCGGCGCGGGCCAGTGGACCAGCCGGAAGGGTGCGGGCGGCTGCGGCCGGGGCTTGGGTCTCTCCCGCATTTCCAGGGCGGTGACGATGGTGGCGAGGTGATCGTCGGCGACGGGCAACAGGCCCATGGGGTCAGCTCCAGGCGGCCATCGGCGGCAGGCTCATCAGGATCGCATCGACATTGCCGCCGGTCTTGAGGCCGAACAGCGTGCCGCGATCGTAGATCAGGTTGAACTCGGCATAGCGGCCGCGCCATTCGAGCTGGCGCTGGCGATCGGCCGCGTCGAACGGCTGGTGCATCCGCCGCCGCACCAGCTTGGGATAGACGTCGAGGAACGCGCGGCCGACATCCTGGGTGAAGGCGAAATCCGCCTCCCAATCGCCTTCCAGGTGATCGTAGAAGATGCCGCCGACGCCGCGATGCACCTGGCGGTGGGGGATGTAGAAATACTCGTCCGCCCAGGCCTTGAAGCGGGGATAATAGGCCGGATCGTGCGCGTCGCAGGCGGCCTGCAGCCGGGCGTGGAAGTCGGCAGTGTCCTCGGCATAGGGCAAGGGCGGGTTGAGATCGGCGCCGCCGCCGAACCAGCGCTTGGTGGTCGTCAGGAACCGCGTGTTCATGTGCACGGCGGGAACATGCGGGTTGGCCATATGTGCGACCAGGCTGATGCCGGTGGCGAAGAAGCTGGGATCCTCGCCCGCGCCGTGGATGGTCTTGGCGAAATCGCCCTCGAACGCACCGCCGACGGTGGAGACGTTGACGCCCACCTTCTCGAACACCCGGCCCTTCATCACCCCGCGCACGCCGCCGCCGCCGGGGGCGCCACTCGCGTCGCTGCGTTCCCAGGCGAGATAGTCGAACGTCGCGTCGGAGCCGGCCTCGCGCTCGATCGCCTCGAATTCGCCGCAGATCGAATCGCGCAGGCCCTCGAACCAGGCGCGCGCCCGCTGCTGCTGTTCGTCGAGCTCGATCATTCCGGGAATCCTTCCGTCTGGCGTAGTGCTTCGGCCAGCCCGATGCCCGTGGCAACGGCGAGGTTCAAGGAGCGCAGCTCCGGCCGGAGCGGAATCCGTACTCCGGCATCCGCGCGGGCGTGGACGAAATCGGGCACGCCGCTGCTCTCGGCGCCGAACAGCAGCGTGTCGCCCGCTTCGAAGCGGGCCTCCGGCAGACGGGTGCCGCCACGGGTGGTGAACAGCACCAGACGGCCGGGCACCCGCGCTTCGAAGGCGTCCCAGTCGGCGTGGCGGACCGTCTCGGGCGCATAGTCCATCGCGGCGCGTTTGCGGGCGCGATCGCCCCAGGGAAAACCCATAGGTTCGATAAGGTCTACGGCCACCCCCATGCATGCCGCCAACCGCAAGATCGTGCCGACATTCCCTGCAATTTCAGGCTGGAACAACGCGATGCGGATCGTGGCGGAGGAAGTCATTTTGCAGTGCAACATTAAGGCCTTGGAGACGAGAAGATGAAAAACCCTGTTGGCAAAGCTGCATCGCGCCGTCTATCAAACTTGGGATAGCCACCGGAAACCCGGCCGGCACTGAGCTTCGTTTCGTCCGCGTTCCTCTCTCCGCGGCTTTCTCGCGGAAGAGTTCCGAAGTGCAAGGGCTAGAGCATGGCAACGTTTGAAGAAGGCGTTACTCCCGATCAGACCATAGGCCCAGGCGGCGAAATCATCGAGAATCCCCGTCGTCGCGATTATCTCACCTACGCGGCCGCGTCGGTGGCCGCAGTGGGGGCAGGCGTGGTGGTGCTGCCGCTCGTCAACTCGATGAATCCGTCGGCGGACGTGCTGGCGCTGTCCACCACCGAGGTCAATCTCGCGGCGATCGAGCCGGGCCAAGCGATCAAGGCCAGCTTCCGCAAGCAGCCGCTGTTCGTCCGCAACCTGACTCCCGCCGAAATCGCCCAGGCCGATGCGGTGCCGGTCTCCAGCCTGCGCGACCCGCAGACGCTGGAGCAGCGCACGGCGGAGGGCCACAAGAACTGGCTGATCACGCTCGGCGTGTGCACCCATCTCGGCTGCGTGCCGCTGGGCGCGGGCGAGGGCGAGAACAAGGGGCCGTTCGGCGGCTATTTCTGCCCCTGCCACGGTTCGGCCTATGATACTGCGGGCCGTATCCGCCAGGGTCCGGCGCCGAAGAATCTCGAAGTACCAAAATATAATTTCACGTCCGACACGGTCGTCGTTGTTGGGTGAGGAGAGACCTGGATGAGCTTTCCCTGGGCGCGCCATTACGAGCCGAAGAACCCGGTGATGAAATGGGTGGACGATCGGCTGCCGCTGCCGCGGTTCGTCTATAATGCGATCGGTGCCGGGTACCCGGTGCCGCGCAACCTGAATTACTTCTGGAACTTCGGCATCCTCGCCGGGCTTTCGCTGGTGATCCAGATCGTCACCGGCATCGTGCTGGCGATGCATTTCCACAGCTCGGCCGCCGGCGCCTTCGAATCGGTGAACGGCACGATCATGCGCGACGTGAACGCGGGCTGGTTCCTGCGCTTCGCCCATGCCAACGGCGCCAGCATGTTCTTCGTGGTGGTGTATATCCACATCTTCCGCGGGCTCCATTACGGATCGTACAAGGCGCCGCGCGAGATGGTGTGGCTGCTCGGCGTCGTCATCTTCCTGTTGATGATGGCCACCGCCTTCATGGGCTATGTGCTCCCCTGGGGGCAGATGAGCTTCTGGGGCGCGCAGGTGATCACCGGCTTCTTCTCGGCGATCCCGGTGGTGGGCGACTGGGTGCGCGTGTGGCTGCTCGGCGGCTATGCGCCCGATGACGCGACGCTCAACCGCTTCTTCTCGCTCCACTATCTGCTGCCCTTCGTGATCGCCGGCGTGATCATCCTGCACATCTGGGCGCTGCACATTCCGGGGTCGAACAACCCCACCGGCGTGGAGGTGAAGGGCGAGCAGGATACGGTGCCCTTCCACCCCTATTACACCGCCAAGGACGGCTTCGGGGTAGGCGTGTTCCTGATCCTGTTCTCGACGCTGATCTTCTTCTATCCCGATTTTCTGGGCCATCCGGACAATTACATCCCCGCCAACCCGCTCTCGACGCCCGCGCATATCGTGCCCGAATGGTATTTCTGGCCCTTCTACGCGATCCTGCGCGCCTTCACCGCGGACTTCATCCTCGATGCGAAGCTGTGGGGCGTGCTGGCGATGTTCGGCTCGATCCTGCTGCTCTTCTTCCTGCCCTGGCTGGATCGCTCGCCGGTGCGCTCGGCCCATTACCGGCCGATGTATCGCATCGCCTTCTGGCTGCTGGTCCTTGATGTCGTGATCCTCGGCTGGTGCGGCGGTTCGCCTGCGGAGCCGAAGTACGTGATCATCAGCCAGATCGCGGCGGCCTATTATTTCGCGCATTTCCTGATCATCGTGCCGATCATCTCGCGGATCGAGACGCCGCGCCCGCTGCCCAACTCGATCACCGAGGCGGTGCTGAAGGGCGAGGGCGGATCGCGCATCACCGCCACCGCGGCGACGGCATAAGGGGGCCGGGAACCATGACGTCGATCTTCTTTCGCTCGATCAAGTTCCTGATCGGTGCCGGCTTCGTGTTCGTGCTGCTGCTGGCGCTGATCGGCAGCATCACCGGCCTGATCCAGGAGCCGCCGAAGGAAACCGCGGAACAGGCGCTGCACAAGCATCCGAAGGAGCTGGAACTCGCCTCGAACGGGCCGCTCGGCAAGTTCGACCTGGGCCAGCTCCAGCGCGGGTTCAAGGTGTACAAGGAAGTGTGCGCGGCGTGCCATTCGCTGAACCTGGTGGCGTTCCGCAACCTGGGCGACCTCGGCTATAGCGAGGCGCAGGTGAAGAAGATCGCCAAGGAATGGGCGGTCAAGCAGCCGGTGTTCGACGAGAAGGCCGGCACCTGGGGCGAGCGCGACAATCTGCCGTCGGATCGCATCCCGAAGGTCTATTACGCCGCCACCGGCAATCCGCCGGACCTCAGCCTGATCACCAAGGCGCGGCACGACGGCGCGGCCTATGTCCATTCGCTGCTGACCGGCTATGGCGAAAAGCCTGATCCGGCCAAGGCGGCGCGGTTCCCGGAGGCGACGAAGACGCCCGAGGGCATGCACTTCAATCCTTATTTCGCCAATCTCAACATCGCCATGCCGCCGCCGCTGACCAGCGAGGGCCAGGTCCAGTATGACGACGGTACCCGCGCGACGGTGGACCAGATGTCGAAGGACGTCGCCGCCTTCCTGGTGTGGACGGCCGAGCCGACGCTGCAGAAGCGGCACCAGGCGGGTCTCGCGGTCGTGATCTTCTTGCTGTTTGCCACCGGGCTCGCCTATGGCGCGTACCTCACGGTTTGGCGCGGCATGAAGCATTGATGGACAACCAGCAGAACGAAGACATCCGTAGTCGCATCCGCACGATCCCCGACTTTCCGAAGCCGGGGATCCAGTTCCGCGACATTACCACGCTGCTGCTCGACCCCGAGGGGCTGCGGCTGACCATCGAGAAGATGGCGGCGCAGGTGGACGGCAAGGTCGACCTGGTCGCCGGCGTCGAGGCGCGCGGCTTCGTGTTCGGCGCGGCGCTGGCGGTGCGGCTGGGCACCGGCGTGCTCTTGATCCGCAAGGACGGCAAGCTGCCCGGCGCCACGATCGCCGAGGATTATGCGCTTGAATATGGCACCGACCGGATCGCGATCCACGCCGATGCGCTGGTGCCCGGCGCCCGCGTGCTGCTGGTCGACGACCTGATCGCCACCGGCGGCACGGCGCGCGCGGCGGTGCGGCTGCTGCGCAAGGCGGGCGCGGAAGTGGTGCAGGCTTCTTTCGTCGTCGACCTGCCCGATCTGGGGGGTGCCGATGCCCTGCGCAGCGACGGGATCAACGTCTCGGCGCTCGTTGCTTTCGAGGGGCACTGACGGAACCCGCCGCCTCTCCTGCGCGCTTCTTCGCCCGAGGGGTTCGGCCTGGGGCATAGCCCTGCCGACCGCCTCCTGTGAAGGAGCGTTACCAATGCACATTGGTGTGAGGACGATATTCGGGGCGGCCCTGCTCGGCGGCGCCGCGGTGCTGGGCGGTTGCATGGACGACGGCTATGGCTATGGCGGCTCGCGCGTTGCTGTCGGCTATGGCAGCGGATATGGCAGCCCGTACTGGGGCTGGTACGGCGACTATTATTATCCCGGCACCGGCGCCTATGTATATGATCGCTACCGGCATCGTCACGCGTGGAACAGCGGCCAGCGCGCCTATTGGGAGCAACGTCGCGGGGCGTGGCGCGGCGATCAGCGGTGGCGGAGCAACTGGCGGGACTTCCGCGGGCGCCCCGGAGGCTGGCGCCGCCGATAGCCGTTGATATGTTGGTGAGGTGGCTGGTGGTTGTCACCCTTTGTCCGGTGATACTGCAGCCAACCTCATCGCTCGCGCCGGGCGGCCACGCCGCAGGTCGGCGGAGCACGCTCAGCGTGCGGTACCGCCCGGATCGAAAGCGCCGGCAAGGGCGCCCGCTAGCAACTCGCCGAAGCGGTGGCCGGTGGAGTCTCCATTTGGTGCCATCTTGGCGTGGCAGACCGACAGCAGATGTACGGGCACGTCCAGCGCGAGGGGGGGCCAGTCCAGCGTGCCGGGCTTGATGAGGCAGATGCGCCCGTAGCTGTCGAGTTCGGCCTGTTCGGGCAACTGGTTGATCGCCCAGTCGAAGCGCCGATCCCGCCGCCGGATCGCTTCTCCTTCCAGCAGCCCCAGATCGTCGAGGAAGCTGTAATAGCCGCCATCGGCTGCGCGATCGCCGGCGATAAACGCACGCAGATCGGGGTTGGGCTGCGGGTCGCCCGAAACCATAGAGAAGGCGCGGCGCGGCAAGGCAGCGTTCAGCCAGAAATCGATAGCGCCTGCGGCAGCGGCTCCGTCCCCTGCGGCATCGAGCAGCGGGGCCGCCGAGATGCCATGGCCGTCGAGAAATTCGAGCAGGACCGCCAAGCGATGTTCGCGGCGTCGCAAAAAGGCGGCGAGAATCTCTTCCTGCTGCGCGGCGCGCAAGGATTCGGGCGGCCCTTGATGCGGCTGAAGGTTCACCGGATAGCCGCCGAACAGACGACGCAGTGGATCGTCGGCGCCCTGCCCACCGGTGCCCTTGCCGCGCAGCCTGTCCCAGAAGCCTGTCATCCCCGCATTGTATCGCCCGGAACAGCGCCTGTCAGGCTCACCACCAGCTTTTGATCGCGTCAAAGGCTCCGCGCGCCAGCGTGTCGCCGCCCAGCGCCCCGCCGATGCCGCCGATAACGCCGCCGACGACCGTACCCACGCCCGGGAAGATCGCGGTGCCGATTGCCGCACCGGCCGTTGCCCCGCCCCATCCGCCAAGCGCACCGCCGACGAGGCCGGATGCGGCGCGCCCGGTGTGCTGGCCGATACGGTTGCCGTCGGCCTGAAACGCGGTGCCGACCTCGACGGCATCCAGCACGAGCCCGACCGGACGGGCGACGCGGCCGATCCCGGCCAGCAGCTTGCCGCCCCCGGCCAGCGTGGCCCCGCGCGCCTCCATCGCGAGGCCGCCGGTGCGCGCGGCGCGGTTGGCGGCGAGCCGTTCCGCATCCTTCGCCACCTCATATTGCGGGGTTGCCGATCTTCCCGCGGGGCCGCTGTAGCTGGTGCGGCCGACCTTGGATTCGATCTCGATCCGCTCGTGCATCCGCGGATCGGCACTGGCGCGCGTGCCGACCACGTCGACCATGCGGGTACCATTCTGGACGGCGTTCGCCGTCCCCGGCGCGGTGGTGACCGTGTAGCCTTGACTGCGCAGCCGTGCGGCGATCGACTGCTCGGCAGCCGCGCCGTTGCGGTTGTTGGCCTGGGCCGGGGTGTGACCGGAGAGCGGGCCGACGCTGCCGGCGGGCGGCACGAGATTGGGCGGATTGATCGCGATTCCGGCGCTGCGCAGCGCGTCCTGCAGTGGCTGGGAGAACCCGACATCGTTCGTCCAGGCGCTGCGGGTGTTTTCCCACTGGATGGAAAGGATGGGGTTTTCGACCAGCGCGCGCGTTCCCTGGGCAGCGATCGCGCTTCCCTGTGCCGCGACATGGTTGCCGCGGCCCAGCGCGCCCTGCGCCGCGCCCGTGATCGAGGGGCCCCGCACCGCGTCGCTCTGCCGTGTGCCTTCGGCACGCGTATCCTGTGCGAGGCGCGCGCGATCGGCGATCGACAACTGCTGCTCGATCGCCCGGTAGGCGGCATTGGCCTTGCCGGGATCGCTGCGCCCCGCATCGACGAGCAATTGCGCGAGCTGGCGCGTGTCGACCGTGCCGGTGCGCGGATCGGTGGCGGCGCGGACCAGCGCGCTTGCGGGCAGCGGCGGGCTAGCGGCACGAATGGCGGTGGCGGTATCGGTGCTCGACTGTACCCCGGCGGCTTGATTCATGGCCCTGTCCCTCGCTCCCGTTCAGGGCCAACGGTGTAGGACAGCGGGCGCGGGCGGCCCATCAACGGATCGTTTAGACGGGGATTCGGCACCGGCGCTGCCGGTGGACGCCGCCGGGCTTCAACGTGCCCGGGTGGCGGTTCCGTTCCTTTGAATGCGCGGGCCTCGGCCCTGATCTGCCCTTCCACGCTGCCCAGCGGCGAGCAGCTCGGTCGGGTCGGATCAGCCCTCCTTGCGCCGGGCGATCAGGGCGTTGGCGATGAAGGTCAGGACAGGCTCGTTCTGTTGGTTGAACGTGGTCAGCCGGCTGCGAACGATGCCCATTTCCGGTCGACTTTGCGAGGCGCGGGCCTCCAACACCTCGGTTTCGCAACGAAGCACGTCGCCCGGAAACACGGGCTTCAGCCACCGGAGTTCGTCGATTCCGGCTGCGCCCAGGCTGGCGATCGGTTCCTCCTGATAGTGTGCGACCAGCATCGCCATCGTCATCGCATTGGTGTGCCAGCCGCTTGCAGCCAGTCGGCCGAAATGCGTGGCAGCCGCCGCCTCGTCCGATAAATGGAAGGGCTGGGGATCATATTTTCGGGCGAAATCGAGCACTTCGTCGCGGGTGACCTCATAGCGGCCAAAGCTGGCGCGATCGCCGGGCTGAATATCGTCGAAATAGCGCATGATGACGAGTTTCGATCAGAAACCTTTCCCTGGCAAGCGCTTTCAGCGCGGCTGGAGCAGCCCTCTGAACGGTGCGTCGTTGCCGTCCAGCCCCGTTTTGGGCGGCAAATCGATCAGGTCTCGCAGCAGCGGGGCGATATCGACATTGTCGAACGCCGGAACCGTGCCGTGGCGGAAGGCCGGGCCGGCAGCGACGAACAGCGCGGCCATGTCGGCGGAGCGATTGTCATAGCCATGCTCGCCGCGCGTGAAGGGCGCGGCGGGCAGCTTCTCGGCGATCGTCCAGCGTGGTTCGGCGAGGCAGAAGATCGCGGCGATGCGAGGGTTCTTGCCGTAGCGGAAGTGCGCCGGGATCTCCCCCTTGCGCCAGCATTCCATGTGCGGGTGGCGGCCGAGCAGTGTCTGTTCGACCAGCGCTTCCTTGCCGGGCAGCGGGGTGAGCGCGGCGAAGGGTCCGGCTTCGATCAATTGGTAGCTGTCCCTGGGCAGGCCGAGCGGGATTACGCGGGTGTCGCTCGTTTCCGACATGCCATGGTCGGAGACAACGACGATGTTGGCGGGCTGGTGGAGCGCTGCCAGCCCGTCGACCAGCATGCCGATCCGCTGATCGACTTCGGCGGCCGCCTGCGTCACCTGAGGCGAATCCGGCCCCTGGGCATGGCCAACGACATCGACCCGATCGAAATAAAGCGTGACGAAGCGCGGGCGGCTACCCGCCGGTCGGCGCAGCCAGTCGAGTACCGTATCCACCCGCTGGGTATCGTTCACCGCCTGATTATACTGCAGCCAATCACGCGGACGCGTGCCGCCGGCATAGTCGCCGTGATCGGGCCGGGGTACCGTGCTGCCCCAGGCGACATTGGCGCCGGGCCAGAACACCGTGCCGGTGCGGATGCCCGCACGTTCCGCCTCGACCCAGATGGGCGGAGCGGCGTTCCACCAGTAGGGCGCGTCGCTGGCGGTGGTGAAGGTCTCGCCAGGGCGGGCGGGGTCCTCCATCCGGTTGCCGACGATGCCGTGATGGTCCGGCACCAGACCCGTCACCAGCGTCCAGTGATTGGGGAAGGTCTTGCTCGGGAAGCTTGGCCGCATCGGGCCGCTGATGCCCTGCGCGGCGAGCCGGGCGAGATTGGGGGTGGCGCCGCGCTGGAGATAGTCGACACGAAAGCCGTCGATCGAGATCAGGATCGTCACCGCGGGCCGGGCTTCGAGCGCCGCGGGGGGCGGGGGCGGGGCCTGGAGCGGCGGCGTGCCACACGCCTGAAGGATCGCGATAAGGGCGGCGGCGGCGATACGGGTGGTCCAGCGCATGGCGGCTCCATGCGCCGGGATTGTTGCGGGGGGAAGACCGGGGCGCCCTTACCGCCCGAGCGCCAGCCGCGCGAACAGCGTATAGCTCACCGGCGCCTTGCCATAGGCGGCGTCGAGCGCGCTCGGCTTGGCATAGGCCGCCACCGATCCGCCCAGCGCCAGCTCGGTCTGGTGCGCGAGCGGGATTCGATAGGCATAGCCCCCTTCGAACCGCGTGATCCGGAACTTGCGGTCATGCAACGGGGAGTCGTGATCGGGAAACAGCTCGTCATTGGCGACATTCTCGACGCGACCGAACAGGCTGTGGCGGCTGGTGACGTCCCAGTTCGCCTCCGCCGTGAACGCGCTCAGCACTGGCCCCGGCAGCCGGTGCTTGGCGGCATAGGCGACCATCGCGGAGACCTTGCCGGTGCTGTAATGGAGGCTGGCGGTGGTGCGCTGCTCGTCCTCGCCCTGGTGGGTGACCTCGGGGTTCTTGAGCCGCCCGGTCGAGACCTGTGCCACCCAGCGATCGCTGGGCGACCAGCTGGCGCGGACGCTCCAGCTGTCGAGCTTGATCGGATCGATGTCCCAGCGATGCTCGTCGGGCTCCCGTCCGTTGAACCAGGAGCCTTCCAGCTGCACGCGTCCGGCCTGCACGCCGCCGGTGACCACGCCATAGGTGATGTGGCTGCTGTCGAACCAGTGATGCGCGATCGGGGAGAGCGCGAAATAGCGGGCCGAGCGCCGATGCATGAACGCGCTGGGGCCGAGTGCCGGTTCGGCCACGGGGCCGCCATAGACGAACAGCTTGGTATCCGGCGCGACCTGGGTGTCGATGCGCGCGGTCAGTTCCATGAACAGATCGTGCGGATGCTGGCGATCGACCAGCGGCATGCCGTTGGCGGTTTCGCCGCTGGCGAACAGGTTGGGATAGCCGCGCTGGCCCATTGCGGGCTCCAGACTGCCCATCGCGCGCAGCTGGAGCGAGGTGCCGTTGCCCCAATCGCGCGTGGCGCTGAGCATTGCCATCGATTCGACAAAGGCCGCGTCGCTGCCGCGCTTGCCGCCCTGATCGGTGTAGACGCCCCAGAGATAGCCGTGCGCCATCACCATCCATTCGCCATGGCTCAGCATCACCCCGCGCATCGGTCCGTCGGCCTGCGGGAGCAGCGACGTACCAGAGCCGCCCGCGGCATGGTCGGAGCCGCCCATGCGCATCATCGCCATGGGCTGCTTCGTCGTCATGCCGGACATCGTGTGGCCCATCGCCGCATGGTCCTGGGGGGTGGGTTCGGCGGGTATGCCGGCCATGTCGTGCATGCTGTGGTCTTCCTGCGCGAAGGCGGGCAGCGGGGCGAGCAGGGCAAGAGCGGTGAAGACGGTACGCAACGATCAGGCTCCCGGTACGGTGCGCATGAGCATCCAGAGGCCCATCGCGATCATCATCAGGTTCTCGGTGAGCGACACGAAGCCGAGCGGCACGTTGCTGTCGCCGCCGACACAGGCGCATTTGAGGTCGCGGCGATCGATATAGACCGCCTTGAACACGGAAACCGCACCGATCCCGCCGACGCACAGTGCGAGCGGCGCCGAGAACCAGGGCAGCACATTGGCGGTCATCAGCAGCCCCGCTGTCGCCTCAGCGAAAGGGTAGATCGTGGCATAGGGCACCCAGCGGCGGGCGAGCAGGTCGTAGCCGAGGAACATCGTCGCGAACCCGGACACGTCGCGCAGCTTGAGCATCGCCAGCAGGCACATCGAGAAGCTGACGAACCATTCGCCCGCTCGCAGCGTGAACGGCGTGGCATAGGCGGCTCGAGAGGCGGCGAGCGCCATCAGCGCGGCGATGGCGAACAGCACGATCACCGGGCGGTAGGTCTTCGCCTTGGGGTCGCGGAGCTTCCGGCCGAGATAGCGGCGGAGATCGTCGTGCCCGCCGATCCGCTGCTCGCCGACAAAAATCTGCGGGGTGGTCGCCACGCCATGCCGTGCCTTGAAGGCATCGGTTTCCTCGCGGGTGGTGAGGTGGCGATCGTCCACGGTATAGCCGTGGCTTTTCAGCAGGTGCAGGGCGCGCAGGCCCCAGGGGCAGACATGCGCGCCCTGCACCATGCGATAGAGAATTGCGGTCTTGTTCGCGGCGGATGGCATGGGCTTTCCTTGGCTCCGCTGCCGCTATAGGCTCCGTACCATGGTACGGAGTCAAGCGATGTCGCAGCTTACGATTGGAAAACTTGCCGATGCCGGCGGGGTAGGGGTGGAGACGGTGCGCTACTATCAACGCCGCGGGCTGCTCGCCACGCCGGCGCGCGGCGGCGGGCCGGATTCGGGGGTGCGCCGATACGGCGAGGAGGCGGTGCGGCGGCTGCGCTTCATTCGCTCGGCGCAGGCGGCCGGATTCACGTTGGAGGAGATCGGCGAACTGCTCGAACTAGACGCGACCGATGATCGCGCCCGGGCGCGCGAGCTGGCGCAGGCGCGGATCGGCGCGCTGGACGAGAAGATCGCCGAGCTGGTGCAGGCGCGCGAGGGGCTGGCGCGGTTGGCGCGGGAATGCGGATCGGGCAGCGCCGGGCCGTGCCCGATCCTCACGGCGTTCGAGGGATAGGGGAGGCGGTCCCCGGCTCTCAGTGCACCACCGCCAAGGCGGGGGCAGCGGCCTGCCTGCGCGCCGGGGTGTCCTCCTCCACGCGGAAGGCCTCGGCATTGCGGAGCAGCAGGCTTGCCTCGCTGTCCAGCGAACGGGCAGCGGCGGAGGTCTGCTCCACCATCGCTGCGTTCTGCTGGGTGGCGGCTTCCATCTCCATCACCGTGCGCGTGATTTCCGAAATGGCGTTCGCCTGCGAATGGTTGTCCTCGCGCAGCGCCTGGAGCAGTGCTTGCACGCCGTCGAAATCCTGCACGATCTCGCCAAGCGCGACATCGACGGCGCGCACCTCGCTGGCGGCGCGGGCGACGTCGACCTGCGTCTCGTTGATCAACTCGCGGCCGCGCTTCGCTTCTTCCTCGGCACGCAGCGCGAGGGCAGAGACGAGATCGGCGACCACCGCGAAGCCGCGCCCGGCCTCGCCGGCCCGGCCTGCCTCCACCGCCGCGTTCATGGCAAGGACGCGAGTCTGGAAGGCGATCTTGTCCAGCCCCTCGACGACGGTGTCGATGGCGTCGGCGCGTTCGGAGACGTTGTTCATCGCCGCGGCGGCATTCTGCGCGGTGCCGCGGCCGGCATGCACCGCGGCCCCTGCCTGCTCGGCGCGCGCCATCGTCGTCTCGGCCGACTGGCTGCTGCTCTTCAGGCGGTTCTCGATCAGCTGGATCGCGCTGCTGGCTTCCTGCAGCGAGTGCGCGGTCCCTTCCGTTCGGCGGGCAAGATCCTCCGAGGCGGTGGCGATCTCGCCGGAGCCGGTGCCGATGTTGCGCGCGCTCATGATCGCGGTACGCAGCATCGCGGACAGGGCGCCGGCAGCGCGGTTGAAGCTGAGGCGCACGGGCTCGTACATGCCCGGGAAAACGGTGGTGATGCGGTGGCGCAGGTCGCCCTTTTCCAGCGCGGCCAGCGCGGCGGCGAGCATCTCGCCGACGCGTTCCTGCTCGGCGAGATGCGCGGCGTCCATCTCGGCGCGGCTGCGCGCCGCCCCATGGAAGCGCGCAACCGCCTGGGCGATCTCGCCCAGTTCGTCGGTCCGGTCGCGATAGGGGACCGCGATGTCCTGCCCGCGCGACAGCGTGGTGGTGGCCTGGGCGACCTGCGACAGCGGCCGCGCCAGCTGCCCGATCAGCCACCAGGCGAACCAGCCGATCGTCCCGAACAGCGCCAGCGCCAGCACCGCCAGCACGCCGAGCGATACGCCGAGCGACTGGGAAGAGCGGTCGCCGAACGCGGCCTGTTCCTCGCCGGTGGCCTTGACCAGCGCGTCGATGGCCTTGCGGTGCGCGTCATAGGCCTCGGTCAGCTGGGCATAGCTGCGCCGCGCGCCAGCGAGATCGTTCGCGGCGATGGCGGCGAGAAACGGACCCTGCGCCTCCTGCCAGAAGCGCATTGCCGGTGTGTGCGTATCGGCAAGGATCGCGCGCTTCAGCCGATCGGGCAGGTCGGACTGGGCCCAGACGCTGTGCCGATCGTCATATTGCTTGCGCAGTTCCACGAGCCGCGCACGGGCAGTGGACAGCCGCTCGGGGTGATCGAGCAGCAGCGTCGCTTCCAGATAGGGCTCGATGATATATTCCGGCGGCGGCAGGATATCAGCGTTCAGATCGGCGATCTGCATCGATGCGCGGTGCATCGGCCCGCCCATCCGAATGGCGTGAATGCGCCACGCCGAAACGGCGAAGGCAATGCCCAGAAGCAGAATCAGCGCGATCGCGCCGCTGCGTACCCGCGCGGTAATCGTCATGCGTGTCCCCCCGAGCGCGTACTGCCCCCGTAACGGGCCCATTGTAGGATTATTTCCAGCCCGTTGCGGGCAGCGTTGTGCATTTTGTTGTGATGCCCTCCGCGACGACACGCTTTGAAGAACATCGATTCTCGCCGGCGCGGCCGGAATGAACCATGGCGGGCAGGAAACATTGTGTGTTGCGCCGAGGGACGGCGCGATCCGCAAGGTGGAGGAGCATGATGGGCAATGCGGGCTACCCGATCGGCGGGGGGCAATTGGGACAGATGATCCGCGATTTCGATTGGGGCGCGACCTCGATCGGGCCGCTTGCGATCTGGCCGCAGAGCCTGAAGTCCGTCACCCAGATGCTGTTGCTTTCACCCGTGCCCATCGTGCTGCTGTGGGGCGAAGACGGCGTGATGATCTACAACGACGCCTATTCCGAATTCGCCGGGAGCCGGCACCCGGCACTGCTGGGATCGAAGGTGCGCGAGGGTTGGTCCGAAATCGCGGACTTCAACGATCATGTTATGCGCACCGGTCTCAGCGGCCGGACGCTGGCCTATCGCGATCAGGAACTGGCGTTGCAGCGGCGCGGCAAGCTGGAGCCGGTGTGGATGAACCTCGATTATTCGCCGGTGCTCGATGAATCGGGAACGCCGGCGGGGGTGATCGCGATTGTCGTCGAGACGACCCAGAAGGTGCTCGCCCAGCGCCAGCTGCGCGAGAGCGAAGGACGGCTGCGTGCCTTCGTCGAGGCGACCTCGGACGCGATATACCGGATGAGCCCCGACTGGTCGGAGCTGCTTCACCTCGACGGTGGCACCTTCCTGGCCCATGCCAGCCAGACGCTGCCCGGATGGATGGACGCCTATATCGCCGCAGAGGATCGCGAGCGGGTCCAGGCGGCGATCGCCGAGGCGGTGGCGACCCGCCAACCGCTCGAACTGGAACACCGCGTGCATCAGGCCGATGGCAGCATCGGATGGGTCGCCTCGCGCGCGGTGCCGCTCACCGACGAGGGCGGCGCGCTGGTCGAATGGTTCGGCGCGGCTTCGGACATAACCGAGCAGCGGCGCACCAACGAGCATCTGCGGCTGGTGATCAACGAGCTCAACCACCGGGTGAAGAATACGCTCGCGATGGTGCAGGCGATCGCGATGCGTACCTTCCGCGCCGCGCCCGACATGGCGGTGGCGCAGGAGCAATTTGCCGCGCGGCTGGTGGCGCTGGCCCAGGCGAACGACCTGCTCACCGGCGAGCGCTGGGCAGGTGCGTCGCTGCGCGAGGCGATCGATCAGGCCGTGCGGCCGCACCAGCATGATCCGGCGCGCTGCATGCTGACCGGGACGGACGTTCGGATCTCGCCGAAGACCGCACTGGCGCTGGCGCTGGCGATGCATGAGCTTTCCACCAACGCGGTGAAATATGGCGCTTGGTCGAACGACACTGGTCGGGTGGAGATCGCCTGGTCGCTCAAGCAGGAGCAACTGCGGCTGGAATGGCGGGAGCGAAACGGGCCGCCGGTCGCGGCACCGTCGCGGCGCGGTTTCGGATCAAGGTTAATCGAACGTGGCCTGGCGGGGGAACTTGGCGGCAAGGTGACGCTTTACTTTGAGCCCGAGGGGCTGCGCTGTACCGTAGAGGCGTCGCTCGCTGCCGTCACCGTGGAATAGGATCGTGCCGTGCGTGTCCTGATCGTCGAAGATGAGATGACGATCGCCTTCCTGATCGAGGACATGCTGGCGGATCTTGGCCATGAGGTGGTGGAGATCGCCATGCGGCTGCCCGAGGCACTGGAGGCGGCGCGGCGGGTGGAGGCCGATCTGGCAATCCTCGACGTCAATCTCGACGGCCATCGGTCCTTCCCGGTGGCGGATATTCTGGCCGAGCGCGCGATCCCCTATGCCTTCGCCACCGGCTATGGCGCGCTGGGGCTGGAAGGCGCCTATCGCGAGCGACCGGTGCTGGCCAAGCCGTTCCTGCGCGAGCATCTCGCGATGCTGATCGTGAAGGCGTGCGGGTAGGGAGCAATGCGAGCCCCTCCCCTTCAGGGGAGGGGTTGGGGTGGGGCAGTGTCTCACCGAGACCAGCAGCCGTTCTGGAATACCTCCACCCCCAACCCCTCCTCCAAGGAGGAGGGGCTTATGAATGTCCTCAGCTGTGCAGGAAGTGCATTACGTCGCCATCCTGGACGACATAGGCCTTGCCTTCCGCGCGCAATTTGCCGGCCTCGCGCGCCTTGGCTTCGCCGCCCAGCGCGACGAAATCGTCATAGGCGATCGTCTCGGCGCGGATGAAGCCCTTTTCGAAATCGCTGTGGATCTCGCCCGCCGCATTGGGCGCGGTGGCGCCGCGATGGACGGTCCAGGCGCGCGCTTCCTTGGGGTCGACGGTGAAGAAGGTCAGCAGGTCGAGCAGCGTGTAGCCGGCGCGGATCACGCGGGCGAGCCCGGTCTCCTCCAGCCCGAGTTCGCCCAAGAACTCGCCGCGCTCGTCGAGCGGCATCGTCGCGATCTCGGCCTCGATCGCCGCCGAGACGACCACCGCCTGCGCGCCCTCGGCCGCCGCCTTGGCGAACACCTTTGCAGAGAGATCGTTGCCGTTCGCCGCGTCTTCCTCGTTGACGTTGCAGACGTACAGGACCGGCTTGGCGGTGAGCAGCTGGGCGAGGCGCAGATGGCGGGCTTCGTCCTCGTCCTTGGGGACGGTCAGCCGCGCGGGCTTGCCGTCGCGCAGCAGGTCGAGCGCCTGGCCGAGCACCGAGGCGGCCGCCTTGGCCTCCTTGTCGCCCTGCGCCGCCTTCTTGGCGAGGTTGGGCACGCGCTTCTCGAGGCTTTCGAGGTCGGAGAGCATCAGCTCGGTCTCGACCGTCTCGGCATCCGCGATCGGATCGACCTTGTTGTCGACATGCTGGATGTCGTCATTCTCGAAGCAGCGCAGCACATGGACCACCGCGTCCACCTCGCGGATGTTGCCGAGGAACTGGTTGCCCAGCCCTTCGCCCTTGCTGGCGCCGCGCACCAGGCCTGCGATGTCGACGAAGCCGAGCTGGGTCTCGATGATCTTCTGCGAGCCGGCGATATCCGCCAGCTTGTTGAGGCGCGGGTCGGGGACTGCCACGTTGCCCACGTTCGGCTCGATCGTGCAGAACGGATAATTGGCCGCCTGCGCCGCGGCCGTCTCGGTCAGCGCATTGAAAAGCGTGGACTTGCCGACATTGGGCAGGCCGACGATGCCGCAACGGAAACCCATTGTATTTCGATCCTGTCGTGAAGGGGCCGGCGGGCGCGCCGGCGATATGCGGCGCTCGATACGCGTAGGCGGCGGCTTTTTCCAGTGCGACGCAACCATCCGCGCGTCTAGCCTTGACGCAGGCCCGTTCACCTGCGGTACAGGGGGCCAAGTCATTTCCTGTCGCGCGCAGGTTCTCGAGGAGTTTTCGTATGATTCGCCGTTATGTCATTCTGGGCACTGCCGCGGCTGCGGCCGCGCTGGCAAGCTGCAGCGGCGGCGACGACTCCTCGTCGACGCCCACGCCGACGCCGACCAGCTCGCCGACGCCCACTCCGTCGCCGACGCCGACTTATACCGCCTTCCCGCTGACGACCGCGACCGAGTTCAACACGCTGAACGCGACGACCAACTATACCGGCGATCCGGCCACCTCGGCGGTGACGCTCAGCGCTGTCGCGACCGAAACGCAGACCCCGACGGGTCGCGTGAAGCTTGCCGCCACCGCGGATCTTTCCGCCGGCACCTTCGTGATGGACGAGGCCTCTGAGGAATCGCGCTTCACCAGCACCAACGTGGTGACGACGGCCTCCCCGACGGTCACCGAGTTCGTCTATCGCAGCGTGAGCACCGCCACCGGCGCACTTCCGGGCAATTTCACCCAGCTCGAGGTGCTCAACAACCTTGGCGTGCGTACCGCTACCAGCACCACGCCTGCGGTGGTGACCAGCGACAGCCTGCTCAGCCAGCTGACCGTGCTGAGCTATGCCAACTGGTGGCGCGGCGATTCGACCACCGGTCAGAAGCGCCTGACCTATTCGGTCTGGGGCTATCCGACGCTGTCCTACGACATGCCGACCACGGGCACGGCTACCTACACCACCCGCATTGTCGGCCGCGCGGTGAGCGTCGCCAATAACGCCACCACGCTGAACCGCGTCGGCGGCACGGCAACGGTGACGGTGAACTTTGCCACAGGCCTGGTGACCACGACGCTCAACGTGACGACGGTGCCCACCAGCGGCGCGGCGACGGCTTATGTGACGCTGACCGTACAGGGTGGCATTCCGATCAGCCAGAACCAGTTCAGCGGCAGCCTTTCGGGCGGCAACGGCGTGACCGGCACGGTTGCCGGTTCCTTCTACGGCTCGAAGGGCGTGAACATGGGCATGGTCTTCGGTGCCGCGGGCACGATCAACGGAGCGGATACCCGCATCGTCGGTGAAGTCGTCGGCGTGAAGCAGCAATAAGCCCAGACGAAGAGGGGCGCGGGAAACCGGGCCCCTTTTCCGTTCATGCGGTGATCAGCCGCGCCGGATCTGTGCAGACTGCACTTTGTCTGCGGCGTCATAGTCTATGCGGTAAATTTCGAAGCTTGGCCCGGTCGCGCTGCGGCCGAGATAATAGATGTCGGCTGCCGAGCCCGTCGAATCGGGGTTGCCCAGCAGCGTGTGCACGGCTTTGCGCGATGCGCCGGTCACGATACCGGCACCGCCGAGCTGCAGTACCATCGCGCCCCGGCGGCTTTCGCCATCATAGTTGCCCCGCTCGGCCGCCCAGGCCGCCCTGTCGAACGGCATCTGCGCGCCTCCACAGCCGGCGAGCGCCAGCGCCGCGATCGTGCCGAAGGCCTCGCCCGGCCTCACCGCGCCATCAACGCATCGACGGGGTGGGGGCCGCTCACCGGAGAGCGGCGAGTGGCGGCGAATAATCGGCCATCGTCATGAAGATGCTCTCGACCTTGGTGACGATCTTGCCGTTCGCCTCGGACTCGGCGACCACCTTCTGCCATTCGGGATCGGCGCCGAATGCCTTCCAGTCCGCCTCGCGCGCTGCGCGACTGGGATAGGCGAGGACATAGACCACGCGGCCGTCCGGCGCGTCGGCGCGGGGCAGCTCGTTCCAATAGGCGATGTTGCGCATCCCGTGCTTGGCGAACAGCTTTAGCGTGTGGTTGCGGAAGCGGGCGTTGAGCGCCTCGGCCTTGCCCGGCGCCGGATAGTAGATGCGCAGCTCGTACACCGGCTGCTGCGCCGGGGTGGCGGTCTGCGCCGCCCCGGGCGCGGCGATGGGCAGGAGGGCGAGCAGGGCGGGGAGGGCGAGGCGCATCGGATATTCCTTCATCGAGGTCGGTCCAGGATGCCACGAAGGCCGCGCCCGCTCCACCGCGACGTGACAGGCGTGCCCGCTCAGTCCTGCATCCGCCGCGCCACTTCGTTCATGAAGCGGACATCGTCGCCGGCCGCCAGCCACGACGCCTCCGCCGCGATCGCGCCCAGCATGTCGGTGAGCGGCTCGATCTCGGTCTTGGCGTAGTTGCCCAGCACATAGCCGGTCACCCGGTCCTTGTGCCCCGGATGGCCGATGCCCAGCCGCACCCGGCGGAAATCGGGCCCGAGATGCGCGTCGGTCGAGCGCAGGCCGTTATGCCCGGCCGTGCCGCCGCCGCGCTTCACCTTGACCTTCATCGGCAACAGGTCGAGCTCGTCGTGGAATACGGTGACGTCCTCCGGGGCGAGCTTGTAGAAATCAATCGCCGCGCGCACCGCCCGGCCGCTTTCGTTCATGAAGGTGCCGGGCTTGAGCAGCACGACCTTGTCGGTGCCGATCCGGCCTTCCTGGGTCCAGCCCTGGAACTGCTTCTTGGGCGCGGAGAAGCCGTGCACCTCGGCCAGCGCGTCCAGCGCCATGAACCCGACATTGTGGCGGTGCATCGCATATTGCGGCCCCGGATTGCCGAGACCCACCCATAGCTGCATCACCTACACTCCCAAAAAGAAAATCGCCCCCGCACCTAGGGTGCGGAGGCGATCTTTTGAACCTGTGAAGGGAAGGCCGATCAGCCCTCGGCCGACTCGGCTTCCGCTTCGCCTTCGCTCGACTTCAGCGCCGACGGCGCGACGACGGTGGCGATGGTGAAGTCGCGATCGGTGATCGCGGGGGTCGCGCCCTTGGGCAGGGTCACGGCCGAGATGTGCAGCGAATCGCCGACTTCGAGGCCCTTGACCGAGATCTCGATCTGGTCAGGGATCTCTGCCGCGTCGACCACCAGCTCCAGCTCGTGGCGAACGACGTTGAGCACGCCGCCGCGCTTCAGGCCGGGGGCCTCGTCTTCGTCGACGAACACGATCGGCACTTCGACGGTGACGGTCGCGTGCTCGGAGATGCGCAGGAAATCGACGTGCAGCGGACGATCGGTGACGACGTCGAAGGCGACGTCCTTGGCCAGCGTGCGCTCGCCGTTGACCATGATCACCGAATTGAAGAAGTGGCCGGTGTTCAGCAGCTTCTGCAGCTCACGCTCGTTGACGTGGATGCTCAGCGGATCCTGCTTGTTGCCATAGATGACGGCGGGGACGCGGCCTTCACGACGCAGCGCCCGGGAGGCTCCCTTGCCAGCCCGGTCGCGCGTTTCGGCCGACAGCGTAAGCGTGTCGCTCATGTGTCGATTTCCAATGCGCTAAATGTTTCAACGTGCATGCAGCGGCAGGCCTCCAGGGATGACCCTGCCACGGCAAGCGCGCGCCTATAACGGAAGTGCGGAGAAATCGCAATATCGTCCCACCCCGGGAAGTGCTAATGGTGCGACGCAGCATTTTCCGGGAGCCGAAGAAGGTTTCAGGTGTTATATCACGCCGCCCGCTGCCCCCAGGTGGCGTGCTGAACCGTTACGACGAACGGTCACATTCCAAGGGTAAATGCGCAAGTAGATACCAATTGATCAACATGGGCGCTTGCGGCAGTGGAAGGTCGCTGACTAAAAGAGCGGCGAGGCGCGGTCGTTTGCAGTCCTTGTGCATGTGCGTTGTGGCGTGGGGGCGGCTTGAACGGTTTTGTGGTGATCTGGGCCAATCGATCGACGGCAGCGAGGGTTGATTGGGTGACATGGCGCTCGGGGGATTAAGATGGCAAAATTCGGGGCTGCGGCTCTCATCCGGCGGAAGCTCAGGCGCTATGCGGTTGAGATCTACCGGCTATATCTGAACAACTTCTGGGGCATGCACATCGCCGAGGGCTGCGCGATCTCACTGTCCTCGAAGCTGGACAAGGCCCATCCGGACGGCGTCTGGATCGGTAAGGATACGGCGGTCAGCTTCGGCGCGGCCATCCTGACGCACGATTTCGTGCGCCGGATGCATCTCAAGACGGTGATCGGCGAGCGGTGCCAGATCGGCGCGCATTCGATCATCTTCCCGGGCGTAAAGATCGGCGACGGCTGCATCATCGCCGCCGGCAGCGTGGTGATGCGCGACATCCCCGATGGCTGCCTCGCCGGCGGCAATCCCGCGCGCGTGATGGAAAAAGGCATCGTTACCGGGCAGTGGGGCCTCATCCTGTCGCGCGCGAGCGCCGATGCTGCTGCCGCTCCGGCCACAGCCGCGGCGCCTGGCGCCGCGGCATAATTTCATTCTCTACGCACCAAGGATTTAAATATGGCCGAAGACCTGCACGAAATCGTTGCGCGCGCGCTGATGCTCGATCGCTCCGCCATCACCGACGATCTGAAGTACAACTCGATCCCCGAGTGGGACTCGGTGGCGCACATGGCGCTGATCGCGGAGCTGGAAGCCGCTTATGACGTGATGCTGGACACCGACGACATCGTCGCGATGTCGAGCGTCGGCACCATTCGCGAAATCCTCAAGAAATATGATGTCGAGGCCTGACCTGCTCGCCGGCCGCGTCGCCCTGGTCACCGGGGCGTCGCGCGGCATCGGCGCGGCGATCGCCAAGAGCATGGTCGAGGCCGGCGCCACCGTGTTGCTCGCGGCGCGGACCGAAGGGTCACTGGATGCGACCCTCGCCACGCTCAACGCGCTCGGCGCGGGCGAGGCGCGCGCGCTGTACTTCGACGTCGCCGATCCGGCGGCGATCAAGCAGGCCTTCGGGACCATCCAAAAGGCCGATCGCCGCCTCGACGTGCTGGTCAACAATGCCGGCATCCTCAAGGCCTCGATGATCGAGATGGCCTCGGTCGAGATGATGGACGAGACCTATCAGGTGAATCTGCGCTCGGTGCTGGTCGCCTCGCAATATGCGGCGCGGCTGATGGCGCGCAACGGCGGCGGGTCGATCATCAACCTCACCTCGATCATGGGCGCGCAGGGCTTTGCCGGCCAGGCGGTCTATGCCGCCAGCAAGGCCGGCGTGATCGGCGTGACCAAGAGCCTCGCCAAGGAATTCGCCGCTCGCCAGATCCGCGTCAACGCCATCGCGCCGGGCGCGATCGACACGGCGCTGATCGAGGGGCTGTCGGAGGAGAAGCGCCAGGAGACCGTGTCGTCGATCGGCATGGGCCGCCTCGGTACCCCCGAGGATGTGGCCGGCCTCAGCGTGTTCCTCGCCAGCGATGCCGCTGCCTATATCACCGGCCAGGTGATCGGCGTCGACGGCGGGATGATGGTCTAGGCGCATGTTCGATCGGGTCTTCCAGCAATTTGCCGGCAATCCCTGCATCGCCGATGGCGATCGGGTGCTCAGCTATGCGGAGACGCTCGCGCTCGGGCAGCGGCTGATCGCGGGCCTGCCCGCGGCGCGGTCGCTGGTCGTGCTTCGGTGCAGCGTCTCGGCCGAATCGATCGCCGCCTATGTGGCGCTGCTCCACGCGGGCCATGTGCCGCTGCTCCTGGAAGCCGATCTTTCCGAGCTGCTGTCGGAGCAGCTCTATGCGGTCTACCAGCCCAACGCGATCGTCGATCCGGTGGCGGGCAGCGTGACCGTCACCGATGCGCCTCCGGCCGAGCTCCATGCCGATCTCGCGCTGCTGCTCACCACCTCGGGCAGCACCGGCTCGCCCAAGCTGGTGCGCCAGCGCCTCGCCGGCATCACCGCCAATGCCGAGAGCATCGCCGAGTATCTGGCGCTGACCGCCGACGAGCGGCCGCTGCTCCATCTGCCGATGAGCTATTCCTACGGCCTGTCGGTGATCCATTCGCACCTCTCCGTCGGCGCCTGCATCTGCGTCACCCGCAAGACGGTGATGGAGCCCGGCTATTGGGACGATCTGCGCCAGCACGCAGCGACCTCGATCGCCGGGGTGCCGTTCCACTATACGACGCTCCGCCGCTTCGGCGAGGAGAAGCTGAGCCTGCCGAGCCTCAAGACGCTAACCCAGGCAGGCGGACGGCTCGATCCGCGCGTCGTGTCCTTCTTCGGTGACTGGGCGGCGCGGACCGATCGCAAGTTCTTCGTGATGTACGGGCAGACCGAGGCCGGCCCGCGCGTCGCCTATCTGCCGCCCGAACATGCCGCGGCGCATCCGGATGCGATCGGCGTCGCCATCCCCGGCGTGACGATCGATCTGGTCAAGGACGACGGGACGTCGGCCGCACCGGGCGAGACCGGCGAGATGCGGATCCACAGTCCCGCGGTGATGATGGGCTATGCGCTCGACCGCGCCGATCTCGCCAAGGGTGACGAGCTGGGCGGCGTGCTGTCCACCGGCGATCTGGCGCAGCGGGGCGAGGATGGCCTCCTCCGGATCGTCGGGCGCAGCTCGCGGATCCTCAAGGTGTTCGGCCTGCGCGTGAACCTCGACGAGGTCGAGCGCCGCATCGCCACGCCCGAGGCCGAGGTGTTCTGCTTCGGCGCCGACGACAAGCTGCAGGTGCTGATTCATGGCAGCCTCGATCCGGTCGAGGTGCGCAAGGCGATCGTCGATGCCTTCTCGCTGCCCCCGCGCGGCATCGAGGTGCGCAGCGGCGGTCTTGTCGAACGCACCGCCTCCGGCAAGGTGACGGCGGCGGCGCTGCAGGCGGCATGGGAGCAGGCGTCGAAGCCTGCGTGACTTGAACAGCCCTGGCCGACGCCAGATATCGGCCGGGTGTCGGGGCCGATAGCGTTGTCGGTGCGGAAAAAGGAGTTGAAGCGATGATTGAGTCCTTTTTCGAGGTTCCCGTCTACGACCTCCCCAAGGCGGAGAAGCATGCGCTGCTTCAGGCCGAGCTGCGCGAGCTGACGGCGTTCCACGGCACCGAATGCGAAGGCTATCGCGCGATCCTTGACGCCTATGGCCCGGGCGACCTGCCGGGCGGGGCCGATGCGCCGCTGATCCCGGTGAGCATGTTCAAGCTGCACGACTTGTCCTCGGTGCCGCAGGACCAGGTGTTCAAGACGATGACCTCGTCGGGCACCACCGGCCAGCGCCCCTCGCGGATCTTCCTCGACGCCGATACTGCCCGGCTGCAGACCCGCGCGCTGACCAAGATCATGACCTCGTTCATCGGGCCGAAGCGGCTGCCGATGCTGATCATCGATCATCCCAGCGTGGTGAAGGATCGCCGGACCTTCAGCGCGCGGGGTGCCGGCATCCTGGGCATGATGACCTTCGGCCGCCAGCACGTCTTCGCGCTGAAGGACGAGACGATGGAGCTGGACTGGGAGGCGCTGGAGACCTTCGCCGCCGCCAATGCCGGCCAGCCGATCTTCGCCTTCGGCTTCACCTTCATGGTGTGGCGCTATTTCATCCAGCAGCTCGAGCAGTCGGGCCGCAAGCTGCCGTTCGACAACGCGATCCTGATCCATTCGGGTGGCTGGAAGAAGCTGGAGGCCGAGAAGGTCTCCAACGAGCACTTCAAGCAGCGCGCGAGCGAGCTGGCCGGGTTCGGCCGCGTCCATAATTTCTACGGCATGGTCGAGCAGACCGGCTCGATCTTCGTGGAGTGCGAGGCGGGGCATCTCCATGCGCCGGTCTTCGCCGACGTGGTGATCCGCCGTCCGGTCGACTGGAGCGAATGCGACATCGGCGAAACCGGGGTGATCCAGGTCGTCTCGGTGCTGCCGCGCAGCTATCCCGGCCATTCGCTGCTGACCGAGGACCAGGGCACGCTGCTCGGCGAGGACGATTGCGCCTGTGGCCGCAAGGGGAAGTATTTCGCGGTCCATGGCCGCCTGCCCAAGGCCGAAGTGCGCGGCTGCAGCGACACCTTCGCCAGCAACCAGTGACCCGATCGAACCATGCGAGTGAGTGCCAAGCTATGAACAGTCTCGACAAAGTGCGGTTCGTCGTTCCCGAGGGCGCGAACATCGACGCTTTGCTGGCGCAGCGCCCGCTCGCCCCGTTCGATCCGGCGGTGATCGAGTTCATCGAGCGGCTGGGCAAGGCGCTGATGGCCAGCCCGCAGGCCCGCCGCCATCCGGAGCTGGTCGCGCTCGGCTTCTGGGCACGCGGCGCCAACATCAAGCGGATGAAGGACCGATTCGACGCGCAGTACCCGGACGCGCTGCGGCTCGCCCGAGGGCTGGCGTTCCACATCGCACCGTCCAATGTCGACACGATCTTCGTCTATTCGCTGCTGCTGTCGATGCTCGCCGGCAATGTGAACCTGGTGCGCATGTCGTCGCGCGCGGCGCAGCAGTCGGACCTGCTCAACGACATCCTCAAGCAGGTGGTCGAGGCGTCGAGCGAGCGGCTGCGCGGGATCATCGGTATCGTCCGCTACGAGCATGACCAGTCGATCACCGATGCCTTTTCGCGCCACTGCGACGTCCGCGTCGTGTGGGGCGGCGACGGCACGGTGGAGCTGATCCGCAAGAGCCCGCTCTCGCCAGGCGGCACCGAGCTTACCTTCCCGAACAAATATTCGCTCGCGGTGGTCGACGCCAAGGCCTGGCTGGGCAGCGATACCAAGGCTACGCTCGCCCGCGACTTCGTCAACGACTCGCTGTGGTTCGGCCAGATGGCCTGCTCGTCCCCCCGCGCGCTGGTCTGGCGCGGGTCTGCGGACGATATCGCGGCGGCGAGCACCGATTTCTGGCACCATGTCGAAGCCGGCGCGCGCGAGGCGAATCTCGGCTGGGAAGATGCCGGCGCGGTCGCCAAGCTGCTCGCCGAGCAGGACAATGCGGTGAGCGTCCGTGCCAGCGTGGTGCCGCTGGAGACCAACTTCATCAGCGTCGTCCGCTGCCCGATTTCGCTGCTGGGCGAGCCCAACGGCACCGGCGGCGGCTTCTTCCGCGAATTCCATGTCGCGGCGCTGGAGGAACTCGGGGCCAGCGCGCGCCGCAACTGGCAGACGGTCGCCAGCTTCGGCGTGCCCAAGGGCGACTGGCAGACGTTCCTGCTGGGTGCGCAGCCGCAGGGGATCGACCGGATCGTGCCGTTCGGCCACGCGCTGAACTTCAACGCGATCTGGGACGGGATCGACTTCCTGACCTCGCTCACCCGCATCGTGGTGATCGACGCGCCGCAGGACTGAGCGCCGGGGCGGGCGGCAGGCGGGCTGCTGCTTACTGGAGCCGCTCGACCTTCAGCCCGGCCTTGGCGAGCATCGCCAGCACGCTCTCGCTGCCGGCGAGATGGCCTGCGCCCACCGCGACGAACACGGTGCCGGGGCGCTGCATGCGGCCTTGAATCCACGCCGCCCAGCGCTGGTTACGGCGGAGCAGCAGCGTGTCGCGCAGCTCCGGATTGGGCGCGAGATCGGCGTTCAGTAGTTGGGCCAGCGCATCGGCATCCCCCTTGCTCCAGGCGGCGACCGCGGCGTCGATATTGGCGCCGGTCTCCGGCAGCCCGGTCAGCGTGTCGCCGAGCAGGCGGCCCTGCGCGGCGGCGGAGAGGTGGTCGAAATAGCCGAACTGCTCTTCGGCGGTCTCCAGCCCCGCCACCTGCTTGCCCGTCTTCGTCGCCGCGGCCTGCAGCACCTGCTCGACCCCGCTCGCATCGTCATAGCCTAGCTTCTGGAGCGGCAGCAGCGACAGGGTGAGCGCGGCCAGCCATGGCTCGTCGCGGTCGAGCGACTGCGGCGAGAGCCCGGCCTGGCGGAGCGCGCCTTCCAGCCTGGCATGCTCGGGGGCGGGCAGGGCGGCGACGGTCGGGTCGCCGGGCGTGCGGCCGAGCTTGTCGAGCAGCGCCTGGGTTTCCGCCTCGGGCGGCATCACCAGTTCGAGGACGAGCGTGTCGCTGGCATCGAACGCAGTGCGCACCGGGCCGTCGAACCAGCGCAGGTCCGGGCGGAGCAGATGGACGGTGCCGAACAGATAGACGGTCGTGTCGCCGTCGCGCACCGCCCACAGCGCGGGCTTTGCCTCGCGGGGGGCTGCGCCGCAGCTGCCGAGGAGGAACAGGGCGGCGAGGAGGAGCGCGCGGAACATGCGGCCTTGTGGGCGAGGGCGCGGCCAAGTTCAACGATCCTGCGTTCGGGTCTGCGGTGGCGTCTTACATTCCATCGTCCTTCCCGCGAAGGCGGGAATCCATTCGCCAGGACGCTGGGGGCAGGAACTTCGGCTTCAGCGCCAATGGATCCTCGCCTTCGCGGGGATGACGGTGGATTGGGACGAGAGCGACGGCGTTGTCTGCTCCGCAGGGGATCGCCATGGCCCCCGGTTGACCCCCTCCGCGGCCTGCGCCAAAGCGACGCCCAAACCTTACAGGGTGACCAGCTTTGTCCGAACCTCTCAGCTTCCAGCGCATGATCCTGACGCTCCATGACTATTGGAGCACGCGCGGCTGCCTGATCCTGCAGCCCTATGACATGCGCATGGGTGCCGGCACCTTCCACCCCGCCACCACGCTGCGCGCGCTGGGGCCGGAACCGTGGAACGCCGCCTTCGTCCAGCCCTGCCGCCGCCCCACCGACGGCCGCTATGGCGAGAACCCCAACCGGCTCCAGCATTATTACCAGTATCAGGTGATCCTGAAGCCGAGCCCGCCCGACTTGCAGGAGCTGTACCTCGGCAGCCTCGCCGCGATCGGCATCGACTTTACCAAGCACGACATCCGCTTCGTCGAGGACGATTGGGAATCGCCGACGCTCGGCGCCTGGGGCCTGGGCTGGGAAGTGTGGTGCGACGGGATGGAAGTCACCCAGTTCACCTATTTCCAGCAGATGGGCGGCTATGACTGCAAGCCGGTCGCGGGCGAGCTGACCTACGGGCTCGAGCGCCTCGCCATGTACATCCAGAACAAGGACAGCGTGTACGACCTCGCCTTCAACGACGCGGGCGTGACGTATGGCGACGTGTTTCTGGAGAATGAGCGCGAGATGTCGACGTGGAACTTCGAGATCGCCGATACCGACGCGCTGTTCGACCTGTTCCGCAAGGCCGCGGCCGAGTGCGAGCGCTCGCTGGAGGCCAAGCTGCCGATCCCGGCCTATGAACAGGCGATCGAGGCGAGCCACATCTTCAACCTGCTGAACGCGCGCGGCGTGATCTCGGTGGCGGAGCGCCAGGCCTATATCGGCCGGGTGCGCGATCTGGCGAAGGGGGCTTGTGCGGCGTGGATCGAGAAGAAGACTCCCGAATGGGAAGCCGCGTACCCCGGCTGGACGGCGTGATGCCTAGCCGCCGCTTCCCCCTTCGTGCTCCTGCGGAAGCAGGAGCCCAGAGCCCCAAGCGGCTCGCTCTCCAACACTGCGCACTTGGCAACGCCGGTGCACTTGGAATTGCCCATGACTGACTTTCTTCTCGAACTCCGCTCGGAGGAAATCCCGGCGCGCATGCAGGAAAAGGCGCGGGAGGATCTTCGCTGGCTGTATGAAACCGAGATACGTGCCGAAGGCAGTCTTCACCAAGGCGAAGTGACGACTTATGCGACGCCCCGGCGCCTCGTGCTTATCGCACGCGGGCTTGCGGCGGCCACGGAAGCCGAATTCGAAGAACACAAGGGGCCGAAAGTCGGCGCTCCCGATGCTGCGATCGAAGGATTTCTGAAGAAAACGGGCGCCACGCGTCAGGAGCTATTCGAGCGCCCAGATGCCAAGGGTGTGAACACGTACTTTGTACAGCGGCAGAAACCCAGCCGTCCGACAAAGGACGTGCTCGCGGCTATTCTGCCTCGGATCATCCGCGCCTTCCCCTGGCCCAAGTCGATGCGCTGGGGCGCGCCGTCGCTCTCCACCGAAAGCCCGCGCTGGGTGCGCCCGCTGCAGGGCATCGTCGCGCTGTTCGGCAGCGACGTGGTGCCCTGCGAGATCGCCGGCGTGACGAGCGGTGCGGCGACGGTGGGACATCGCTTCCACCATCCGGGTACGATCACGATCGGCTCGGCCGACGATTATGTCGAGAAGCTGCGGGCGTGCCATGTCATCGTCGACGGTGCCGAGCGGCGCAACATCATCGCGCTGGGCGCCAAGATGGCGGCGCAGAAGGCCGGTCTCAGCCTGATCGAGGATGAGGGCCTGCTGTTCGAGAATGCCGGGCTGACCGAATGGCCGATGCCGCTGCTCGGCCGGTTCGACGAGGCCTTCCTGGCGGTGCCGCCCGAGGTGATCCAGCTCACCGCGCGGGTGAACCAGAAATATTTCGTCTGCCGCGATTCCGAGGGCAAGCTCGCCAATGCCTTCGTCTGCGTGGCGAACATCGACGCGGCCGATGGCGGTGATAAGATCGTCGCGGGCAACCAGAAGGTGCTGGCGGCCCGGCTGAGCGATGCGCGGTTCTTCTACGAGACCGATCTGAAGGTGCCGCTCGCCGATCAGGCGGGGAAACTCGAGAAGATCGTCTTCCACGAGAAGCTGGGCACGGTGGCCGACAAGGTCGCACGCGTGGCCAAGCTGGCAAGGTGGCTGGTGGAGAGTGGGGTGGTTCGATCCTCCCCGGAACGGGGAGGGGGACCATCGGCGCCAGCCGATGGTGGAGGGGGGCTCCCACAGGCGGCGTCCTCTGCTGAGCCCCCCCTCCACCACCAGCCTGCGGCTGGCGGTCCCCCTCCCCGTGCCGGGGAGGATCTTGCTTCCCTCGCCGAACGTGCCGCGCGGCTTGCCAAGGCGGACCTCGTCACCGGCATGGTCGGCGAGTTCCCCGAGCTGCAGGGCCTGATGGGCGGCTATTACGCCGCCGCGCAAGGGGAGCACCCGGCGGTCGCCGCGGCGATCCGCGACCACTACAAGCCGGTCGGGCAGGGCGACGACGTCCCCACCGATCCGGTGACGGTGGCGGTGGCGCTGGCGGACAAGCTGGATACGCTGGTCGGATTTTTCTTAGAGGATCTCCTCCCGACCGGGTCTAAGGATCCGTTTGCTCTACGCCGGGCGAGTATAGCGATCATTGCAATACTTCTTGATAACGGTGTGCGGCTTAATCTCCGAAACGCGATTATGGTTCACGCCCGTCAATTTACCATGGTGCAAGCCAAATGGCCCTCTTCGGAGGCTTATGCGCGGCGGGATGAAATAGCTGCTTTCCTCGAAGCTTCTGGAACAGTGGACAAAAAGACAAGCGACGAGGTTCGTTCTGCTTACGGGCAGGAGGCGGCTGAGCTTTGGGAGAAGGGTTTCATTCGCGCAGCGATCAGGAACAAGCGAGTAGCGATCTCGCTCCTCGACTTCTTCGCCGACCGCCTCAAGGTCCAGCAGCGCGAAGCGGGTGTCCGCCACGACCTGATCGACGCGGTGTTCGCGCTCGGCGGGGAGGACGATCTCGTTCGGCTGCTCGCGCGGGTGAAGGCGCTGCAGGCGTTCGTCGGCACCGAGGACGGCGCCAACCTGCTCGCCGGCTACAAGCGCGCGGCCAACATCCTCAAGAAGGAGGAATGGGAAGCCGGCGCCGTCAACCCCGCCCCCGAACCCGCCGAGGCGGCGCTCGCCGCAGCGCTCGACGCGGCCGAGCCCAAGGCAACCGCCGCGATCGAAGCCGAGAAGTTCGAGGATGCCATGGCCGCGCTCGCCATCCTGCGCGCGCCGATCGACGCCTTCTTCGACCAGGTGACCGTCAACGACGCCGATCCCGCCAAGCGCGCCGCGCGCCTGGCCCTGCTGGCGCGCATGCGTGACGCAGTGCACAAGGTGGCGGACTTCGCCAAGATCGAAGGTTGAGGGGCTTAATTGTACGATTAATATCCCGTGAATTGGCTTGAAACTGCCATCGTCCCGAAATAATCGGATACCGACAACGTAGTCAGCGGTTCCGCCTTCTTCGCACCTGCGGTAGCGCCCTTTCTGTCTTGACGGGGCGCTTCGATCGGAAGGGGATCAGAATGACGCAATATGTGTACCGCTTCGGCGGTGGTGTTTCGGACGGTGGTGCGGGCGACAAGAATCTGCTCGGCGGCAAGGGTGCGAACCTTGCCGAGATGGCATCGATCGGGCTGCCGGTGCCGCCGGGCTTCACCATCTCCACCGCGATGTGCACGCGTTATTATGAGGAAGGCGAGACCTTCCCCGAGAGCGTGAAGGCCGAGGTCGCCAACGGCATCGCGCATATCGCCGCGATCACCGGCAAGCAGTTCGGCGATGCGGGCGATCCGCTCCTGGTCTCGGTCCGCTCGGGCGCGCGCGTGTCGATGCCGGGGATGATGGACACCGTCCTCAACCTCGGCCTCAACGACCAGACGGTGCAGGGCCTGGCCGCGACCAGCGGCGACGACCGCTTCGCCTGGGACAGCTATCGCCGCTTCATCCAGATGTATGCCGATGTGGTGCTCGGCCTCGACCACGGCCGGTTCGAGGAAGCGCTGGAGATCGCCAAGGAAGATCGCGGCTTCACGCTGGATACCGAGCTGTCGGCCGGCGACCTTCAGGCGCTGGTCGCCGAGTATAAGAGCATCGTCGAGGAGCTGTGGAACAAGCCCTTTCCGCAGGACGTGCACGACCAGCTCTGGGGCGCGATCGGCGCGGTGTTCGGTTCGTGGCAGTCGGAGCGGGCCAAGGTCTATCGCCGCCTCAACGACATTCCCGCCGACTGGGGTACGGCGGTGAACGTGCAGGCGATGGTGTTCGGCAATATGGGCGACACCTCGGCGACGGGCGTGGCCTTCACCCGCGACCCTTCCACCGGCGAGCGCGCCTATTATGGCGAGTTCCTGATCAACGCGCAGGGCGAGGACGTCGTCGCCGGCATCCGCACGCCGCAGTACCTGACCCGGACCGCGCGCGAGGCAGCAGGGGCCAAGCCCGCCTCGATGGAAGAGGCGATGCCGGAAGTGTACGCCGAACTGGCGGCGGTGTTCGACCGGCTCGAAACCCATTACCGCGACATGCAGGACATCGAGTTCACCGTCGAGCGCGCCAAGCTGTGGATGCTGCAGACCCGCAGCGGCAAGCGCACCGCCAAGGCGGCGCTCAAGATCGCGGTCGACATGGCGAATGAGGGGCTGATCACCCGCGAGGAGGCGATCCTGCGCGTCGATCCGGCGGCGCTCGACCAGCTGCTCCACCCGACGCTCGATCCCAAGGCGCCGCGCGACGTGCTGACCAAGGGCCTGCCGGCGTCGCCGGGCGCCGCCTCGGGCCTCGCGGTGTTCGACAGCGACACGGCCGAAAAGCGCGCCAATGCCGGCGATTCGGTGATCCTGATCCGCGTGGAGACCAGCCCGGAGGACATCCACGGTATGCACGCGGCGCGCGGCATCCTGACGGCGCGCGGCGGCATGACCAGCCATGCGGCGGTCGTCGCGCGTGGCATGGGGCGCCCTTGCGTATCGGGCGCGGGCAGCCTGTCGATCAACGCGCGCGAGAAGGTGATGCGCGTCGGCGACCGGGAAGTTCGCGAGGGCGACATGGTCACCATCGACGGCGCGACCGGCGAAGTCATGGCCGGCCAGGTGCCGACCGTGCAGCCCGAGCTGTCGGGCGATTTCGGCACGCTGATGACCTGGGCCGACGAGGTCCGCCGCCTCAAGGTCCGCGCCAATGCCGAGACGCCGCTCGACTGCCGCACCGCGCGCGAGTTCGGCGCCGAGGGCGTCGGGCTGTGCCGCACCGAGCATATGTTCTTCGATTCGGCGCGCATCACCGCGGTGCGCCAGATGATCCTCGCCGAGAACGAGGCCGGCCGTCGTGCCGCGCTGGAGAAGCTGCTGCCCGAACAGCGCAGCGACTTCCTCGAGATCTTCGAGGTGATGGCGGGCCTGCCGGTGACGATCCGCCTGCTCGATCCGCCGCTCCACGAGTTCCTGCCGCACGAAGAGGCCGAGTTCACCGAGGTCGCAACCGCGGCGGGCGTGGACGTCGACACGCTCAAGCGCCGCGCGGCCGAGCTGCACGAGTTCAACCCGATGCTCGGCCATCGCGGCTGCCGCCTCGGCGTGACCTATCCCGAAATCTACGAGATGCAGGCGCGCGCGATCTTCGAGGCGGCGATTGCGGTCGCCGAGAAGTCGGGCGCGGCGCCGGTGCCCGAAGTGATGATTCCGCTGGTCGGCACGCGTCGTGAGCTGGAACTGATGAAGACGGTGGTCGACAAGGCGGCGCAGGCGGTGTTCGCCGAGAAGGGTCGCACGATCGACTATCTGGTCGGCACGATGATCGAGCTGCCGCGCGCCGCGCTGATGGCGGGCGAGATCGCCGAGGTGGGCGCCTTCTTCTCGTTCGGCACCAACGACCTCACCCAGACCACGCTGGGCGTGAGCCGCGACGACGCCTCGCGCTTCCTGACGACCTATGTCGAGAAGGGCATCTACGCCAAGGATCCGTTCGTGAGCCTTGACGTGGAGGGCGTCGGCCAGCTGATCGCGCTCGCCGCCGAGCGCGGCCGGGCGACCCGGCCCGACATCAAGCTCGGCATCTGCGGCGAGCATGGCGGCGATCCGGCGTCGATCGCGTTCTGCGAGAAGACGGGGCTCGATTATGTCTCGGCTTCGCCCTATCGCGTGCCGATCGCGCGGCTCGCGGCAGCGCAGGCGGTAATTCGAGGAAAGTGATGCTGGTAGTGGCGGTAGCGGTAGCGACGGACGATGCGGCGGCTCTCAGCCGCGACCTTCTCGCCAGCCCTACCGCCACCGCCGTGCTGGAGCGCCGCTGCGGCGGGCCGATCCGGGCCGAGGTGGATCGGGCGGTGCACAGGGAACCCACGCCGGAGCAGCGCAAACGGCTGGGCGTGGGGCCCGACGAGCGGGTTGTGTATCGCAGCGTCGTGCTCGGTTGCGCGGGCGTTACGCTATCCGTGGCCGAGAACTGGTACGTCCCCGCGCGGCTCACCCCGGAGATGAACGCCGCGCTGGAGCAGGGGGATATCCCGTTCGGCGCGATCATTCGCCCGCTGCACCCGCACCGCAAGCCGCTGGAGCAGCTGATGACGGGCATTGCGCCCTATGTTCTGCGTCATCGCGCATTGGTGCTGGACGGCGAGGGGCGACCGCTGGCCGAGGTTGTCGAGAATTACACGACGGCGCTGTTGCGGTAGGCTGGGCAGGCTACAGCTTCACCGCGGCGTTCCCACCGTCCGCCCAGAGGGCCGAACCCGTCACGAAGCTTGCCATGTCACTCGCCAGGAAGAGCGCGGCCCGAGCGATCTCGTCCGGCTCGGCGATCCGCTTCATCGCGTGCAGGCCTGCCGCCCACTCCCGTTGCGCGTCATCGCCCGCCATGTCGGTAGCGGTGCCGCCAGGTAGCAGCGCATTGGCCCGGATGCCGTCGGTCGCATAGTCGGCGGTAATGGCGCGGACCAGACCGAGCAGCCCTGCCTTCGCCGCGGCATAGGCGCCCATCCCCGGAAGCCCCACGCTCGCCCCGACAAAGCTGCCCGTGAAGACGAGCGCGCCGCCACCGCTCGCCATCATGGCGGGGATCTGGGCGCGGGCGCCGAGAAAGGCCGCAGTTAGATTGGTCGCCAGCACCGCCTCCCAGTCGAGCAGGTCGATGTCCGCCAGCGGCTGCATCGGACCGACCATTCCGGCATTGTTGAAAGCGACGTGCAGGCCGCCGAACCGTGCCTGCGCCGCTGCAACGGCTGCCGCATGCGTCTGGCCATCGGCTATGTCGCCGGCCACCGCGATGGCGTTGCCGCCCAATGCGCCGATCTCCGCTACCAGCGCGTCCAACCGCGCACGCCGCCGCGCAACTAGCACGAGCGATGCGCCATGCGCGGCGAACAGAAGCGCCGCCGAGCGACCGATGCCTGAGCTGGCCCCGGTGACGATAGCCGTTTTCCCCGCAAGCAACTTCATAACCGATCTCCCTATATGGAGCCGGGCGGGTAGCGGGCTCAGGGTGTTCGGGCGTCCCGTTGCTTGTTCTGAAACCGGCGGCGCGTGGGGTCCCCATTGCGCATGTCGGGCGGGAGGCATTGCGACGAGAGGCCGGTGCCGACCATGCGGGGCGATCCGCACCTACCAAGGTGCCTCCGGGCATTGCGCCCGGACAACCCGGTCGATGTCGTGAACCGTCGGATCAGGCGTGGTGGCCGAATCTGCGGGCATGCTCGTCGGTCTCGCCCGCGCGAAGCAGGGCTGCCTGTTCACGCCAGCGCTCGTCCACGATCGTGCCGTGCGGCAGTCCTAGTCGCTCCTCCAGCGGCCGCTCGTCACCGCGCGGCAGTTCCTCGATGTCGCGGAAATGCTGGATGCCGAGCTGGTTCAGCTGGCGTTCGCGGTGTTCGTCGATGCCGCGGATGCGAGCCAGCACGTCGGTACCGCCATAAAACCAGCTGCGGATCGCCGAGTCGCGCCTGTTCGGCGTGCCATCCGCCACCGGATCGACGGGGCGGCGGTCGACGAGCGTTCGCTCGAGCTTCGAATTCGCGGCTTCGAGGTCGCGGATACGGGTGTTGGCGGTCGCCAGCTCCTCGCGTAGCGCCTGGTGGGTATCGCGTTCGGCTTCATAGCGCTCGCGCCAGCGGCGGCTCCCGTTGCTGCTGGCCATGCCGAGCAACCAGCCCGCCAGCAGGGCAAGCGCAAGACCGATGAACTGCAGCGGCGTAGTATAGGGCAAGTCGTTCATGCGTCAGGCTCCCGGCATCCCGCCGACAACCGGCTAGGCGGCGCAAGGTTCCGTGCGCGTCAATGCATCAGCGAGTCATTGATCGAACAGGCGGCGGGGCCGAGGATCACGATGAACAGCACAGGCAGGATGAACAGGATCAGCGGAACCGTCATGATCGCCGGCAAGCGCGCGGCCTTTTCCTCGGCGCGCATCATCCGTTCGTTGCGGAATTCTGCCGAAAGCACGCGCAGCGCGGAGGCGAGCGGCGTGCCATATTTCTCGGTCTGGATCATCGTCGTCACCACGCCGCGGACCGCTTCCAGGTTGATCCGCATCGCCATGTTCTCGAAGGCGGCGCGGCGATCGGTGAGAAAGCCGAGCTCGATCGCGGTCAGCGAGAATTCCTCGCCCAACTCGGGATAGGCGCGGCCCAGTTCCTTGGCGACGCGACCGAAGGCGGCGTCCACGGTCAGGCCCGCCTCGGCGCAGATCACCAGCAGGTCTAGCGCGTCGGGCAACCCCTTGCGGATCGCGTCGCTGCGCTTCTGGATGCGGTTCTTTAGGTAGAGGTCGGGCGCCTTGTAGCTGAGGATGAAGCTGCCGGCGACCAGCCCATAGGCCTTGAGCGGGGTCCAGTCCGAAAACATGTCGGTGCCGTAGACCAGGTACAGCATCGGCCCGCCGATCACGATCGGCAGCACCAGCCGGCCGAAGATGACGCCCACTGCCCATTCGCGGCGACGGATCCCGGCCTGGAGCAGCTTCACCTGCGCCACCTTCACCTGCTCGTCCTGCAGCACCTTGAGCGTGCTGAGCAGGCTGCGAATCCGGTCCGTCGTGTCGCTGCGCTGGACCAGCTTGGCGCGGCGCTTGGACGGGGTGGCGGCGATGCCGGCCTTGAGCTGTTCGCGGCGTTCGTTGAGTGCCTTCACCCGGCGCGACATCGGATTGCGTACCGTGGTAGCGGCGTAGATCGCGACGAGCACGGAAAAGGTTGCGATCGCCGACAGGATCGTCGCGACCCAGGTGACGTCGATGCCGAGCAGGGTGGGGCCGGTGGGTTCCATCGCCGTCAAATCTCGAAATTGACCATCTTGGCCATGATGAAGGCGCCCAAGGCCATCCAGATCAGCCCGCCGCCGCCGGCGACCATCAGCCGCTGATCGAGGAAGAACTTCATCATATACTCGTTGTTGATCGACCAGATCAGCCCGAAGACGATGAACGGCAGCACCCCGACGATGATAGCCGAGGCCTTGGCTTCGGACGACATCGCCTTGATCTTCAGCTTCATCTGCGCGCGCTTGCGCAGCACGTCGGAAAGGTTGCTCAGCGTTTCAGCGAGGTTGCCGCCGGTTTCGCGCTGGATCTGGATGGTAATGGTGAAGAACTGGAATTCCGGGGTGGCCAGCCGGTCGGCGGTTTCCTGCAGCGCGGCGTCGAGCGATCGGCCGATCTTCATCTTGTCGCTGACCGCGCGGAATTCCTCGCCAACCGGTCCGGGCATCTCGGCGCCGACGACGCCGATCGTCTCTGTCACCGGCAGGCCCGAGCGGAGGCCGCGCACCAGCAGGTCGATCGCGTCAGGGAAGTTGGTGGTGAACCTGGCCACGCGCCGCTTGATGAGGAAGCCGACGACGAAGTGTGGCACGCCCAACCCGACGAACAGCCCGAAGACCAGCGAGAGCAGCAACGGCGCGCCCTTGAACGCCAGCAGCGCGAAGACGGTGAGCGCGATTCCCAGCGTGGCAAGGCCGTACTGGCCCAGCGTCCAGCTCTTGCCGGTCATTGCCAGCCGCTTTTCGAGCTGTTCCTGGTTCGGCAGCAGCCGTGCGAAGGTGAGCTCGAAGCCGCTGGCCTGTGTAGTGGAGATGCGGCGCAGCTGCGCCTCCATCGCGTTGGCGCCCGTGGTGCTCACCAGGTGCCGGTCGCGCAGAGAGGTCAGCCGTCGTGCGCTCGCCCGCTGCGCCGAGGGGCCGGACAGGGCAAAGACGAGCAGCACCAGCGTCGCGACGGCGCCCAGGCCCAGCATCAGGAGCGGCAGCAGCGGCATCGGCGTCTACTTCTTCTTGCTCGCCATCAGCGCCTTCAGGTCGCCCAGCTTGCTGAGCAGCGAGCCGCCCTTGGCCGAGTCCTTCCGTTCGCCTTCCTCGCCGGCGTCGGTGATCTCCAGAATTTTCCGGGCGAGTTCGCCTATCGCAGAGAGACCGCGATGGGTGCGGCCTACCTCGGCCATCGGCTTGCCCAGCTTGGCGGCCTGGCTGGCGATCTTCGCCTCGAAGGGCACCACGAAGTCGATCGCGCGCTCGATCGAGCCTTCGAAGTCCTTGCGGCTGATCTCGAGCAGTGCGGGCTGCTGCATCTTGTTGGCGAGGATGAAGATCTGGGTCTGCGGCGCGTTCGACTTGAACCAGCTGAGAATGCGGATCGTGTCGCGCGCTGCGGCCAGCGTCAGCTCGGTCACCAGCACCGCCACCTGCACGTCGGCGATCAGGTGCGGGTGCTGGACCAGCATCTGTCGGGGCAGATCGGTGACGGTACATTCGAAGGCGCCGCGAATCTCTTCCTGCAGTTGGTAGAAGGCGGCGCCGTCGCCGGTCATCGGCGCGTTGATCGGCGCTTCGGCGGAGAGCACCGCCAGCCGCTCCGAGGCGCGGACCATCGCGCGTTCGATGAACAGCCCGTCGATGCGGCTTGGATTCTCGATCGCATCGGTCAGCCCGCGCCCGGGTTCCAGGTCGAGCGCCAGCGCGCCGGTGCCGAAATGCACGTCGAGGTCGAGCAGCGCGGTGGTGCGGCCCTCGCGCTCGCCCATCAGCCAGGCGAGCGAGGTGGCGATGCTGGTCGCGCCGCAGCCGCCGCGCGTGCCGATCACCGCCGTCGCCGAATGGGGGCGACCGGCGCTCGGGTTGCTCTGCTTCGGCGCGGCCAGCGCGGTTTGCGCCTGGAGGAACGCGTCGCGCAGCATGTCCGGGTTGATCGGTTTCAGCAGATAGTCCTGGATGCCGCTGGCGATCAGGTCGCGGTACAGTCGCACGTCGTTCACCGCGCCGGCGGTGAGCACGATCGTGCCGGGCTCGCACACTTCTGCAAGCGCGTTTATGTCGTTGAGCGGATCGCCCGATTCGGAGAGGTCGACGAACAGGATATGCGGGCTGGCGGAGACGGCCAGCGTCTGCACCGCGTTGCGCAGGCCGCCTTTGTTGACCTTTTCCGGCGACCAGCCGAGTTCGATGGCAATCGGTCGCATCAGCTCTGCGGTAGCCTCGTCGCAGACGAAGCCGGCAAACGGCTCGCGACTGCCGGCGCGCGCAGGATTGAACGGCGCGTTCACTTGGGGCCCCCGGCCGAATCATTCTTCACGGTCGCACCGCCGGCGCCGGACGGTGCGGCTGCGCGATAGGCGCCGATGGCCTTGTTCATCGTCAGCGGATCGGCGGTGGGGGAGCCTGGGGCGCCGCGCACCAGATCGGCGGGATCCGCTACCATCGCGGCGAGGTTGGATGCGGTGGCGCAGCCGAAGTTTGAGCTGGTGCTGGCGTCGGCCGTCATTCCGCTCGGGTGCGAATAGTCGGGGCAGCCGGGCACGGCCGCACTGGTCCGGGTGAGCACCACGCGCACGCTGTCCGGGCTGTTCGGGCGACCGGTCGCCGGCGCGCGATCGGCAAGCATCAGGCCGTAACGACCGGCAGCCGCCGCAACTTCGGCGCGGCCGGTGCGGCCCTCGCCGCCGTCATCAATGGCCAGGCGGTCCCCGTACCGCAGGTTCATCGCGCCCATCCAATCGGCGAGGCGACGTTCTTCGCCGGGCGCGAGTCGACCGCCATCGGCCTGCAGATCCAGCGTCAAGTCCTGGCGGCTGACGACCGGCTGATGCACCGAGTCGAGGCCGCCATTATAGCCGGCACAGCCCGCCAGCAGCAGCGCGGGGGCGAGAAGGGCGAGAGCGGGACGCGGGAACAAGGCGGTTCTCCTCGAGGGGCGCATCACAGACCGAAGCCAGGTGCGGCCGCAGCATTCTTGGACTTGCGCGCCGGGGGGAGCGGCGCGATCGGGGCGGGGACCAGGGCTTCGCTCGTCGGCGCGGCGCTGGGCGGCGCCATGCTGGGCATCGGGCGATCGCCGCCGCTTTTGCCGCCGGCAAGTTCGCCCATGAAGATGCGGTCGAAGTCGTTGGGCGCCTTGTAGCCGTCGGTCGGCAGGCGGATCTGGTTCGCGTTCACCGGGCGGACCAGATAGGGCGTGATCACGATCACCAGTTCGGTCTCGTTTCGCTGGAACGCGTTCGAGCGGAACAGCGTGCCGAGGATCGGCATGTCGCCCAAGCCCGGCGTCTTGGTGATCGAGTTGTTGTGGGTGTTCTGGAGCAGGCCGCCGATCACCATGCTCTCGCCCGAGCCGAGCTCGACGGTCGTCTCGCTGCGGCGGGTGGTGAGCGCCGGGATGGTGGTATTGGCCAGCGTCACCGCACCCGACGAGGAGAGCTGCGACACTTCCGGCCGCACGTGCAGCGAGATGCGTCCGTCGGCCAGCACGGTGGGGGTGAAGGCCAGACTGACACCGTATTGCTTGTATTCCACCGTGGTGGTGCCGAGCGCCTGCGCGATCGGGATGGGAATCTCGCCGCCCGCGAGGAAATTGGCGGTCTCGCCGGAAAGGGCGGTGAGGCTGGGCGTGGCAAGGGTGGAAACCTGCCCGATCGTTTCGCCGAAATCGAGGCTGGCAAGCAGATCGGTGCCGAGGAAGCGCCCCGCCGCGCCAAGCAGCGTGTTGCCGGTGCTGGGTGTGGGGAAGGTGTAGACCTTGCCGCCCGCCGTGGCGCCGGTCGCCGGATCGACGCCCGTGCCGGTATAGGTGCTGATCGTGCCCTGCTTGCCCTGGTTGATCCCGAACAGGAAGCGGCCTTGGTCCCGGTTCGTCAGGTTGACGTTGAGGTTCTTGACGAAGCTGCGGCTCACCTCGGCGAAGCGGACCTGCAGCTGCACCTGCAGCGGCGTCGCGGTACGCAACCGGTTGACCACGCCGATCTTGAGCGCGGCATTGGCATCATTGGGGTTTACGCCTGGATTGAGGAGGCTGGTGACCAGCCGCTGCGCCTGTTCGCTGTCCTGCGGCGAGCGCACAGTGCCGTTGATCACGGCGATCTGACCGACCGTGGCGACGGTTATGTCCGAATCGGGCATCGCCGCCTTCATCATCGCGTCGATGCTGCTGATGTTCTGGCTGACGCGGACATTGGCGGAATAGACGATCGCGCCGCTGGCGCTGGTGGCGAACACCGTCGCCTCGCCAAACGCCTTGCCGTACAGGTGGATCTGGCGGGTGCTGGCGACATAGACGTCGGCGACGCCGGGGTTGGACGTCCAGACATTGGCGGCGGCGGCGGGCAGGGTGACGAGTTCGCCCTCGCCGATCGAGAGCAGCACCTCGCGCGCCGGGCGTTGGCTGCCGGCGGGGAGCTGCGCCATGCGGGCAACCGGCTTGCTGGTTCGGCTCTGTGCGAGCGCGTGTGGGGCGGCGAGCAGCACGGCAAGGACCGCCGTGCCGAGGGGAAGGGTGCGCTGCATCTCAGTTCTTTCCGCCCACGGGCACCAGGCTGGCTTCGCTGCCGCGCACGACGCGCACCACCGGGCCGATCGATTGCGCCGCCACGGGGGCTCCGGCCTCCGGCGCGGGCGCAGAGGCCATCATGCCGCCAGATGCGGATTCCTTCGCCGGGACGCTGCGACGCTGGAAGCGCGAGACGTCGGCGCCGGTGACATAGGAGTCACTGTCGTCCTGCGGTCGGCTGGTGGCACGGGCGAGGAACGCCTTTTCATTCTTGGGGTCGTCGGGCACGCTGACCGCGCCGCTGGCGATCGCCTCGTCGAGATCGCTCTGCGTGTCGGCGAGCGAGCGCAGCGAGAGCGAGAGCGTGCCCACCGTTTGCGCAACGGCGATCTTTTCGGCGATCTTTGGCGTCGCCTCGACGGTGACGGTCGAATAGGCGGTGACGACGGTCTTGCCCTTGTCGTCGGTCTGCTTGTCGGTCCGCTGGTCGGTGGCGAGCACGCGCAGGTTGCGCAGGACCGTTTCCGAGGCGCGCAGGGGCGGGCCTTCGCCGCTCACCGTCTGGGTCAGGATCAGGTCGATATGGTCGCCTGGAAAGACGAAGCCGGCGACCGCACTCTGCGCCGAGACGGGAACGGTGACGGCGCGCATGCCGGGGCCGAGCGCGGCGGCGAGGAAGCCGCGGTCGCCGGGCTTGACCAGCGCGCCTTGCGTCACCGGCTGGCCGGCGGGAATGGCGAAGCGGACGACGGTGCCCTGCAGTTTGGCGGGCTCGCTCTGGCCGCGGACATAATAGGCGCCCTCGACGAGATCCTTGGGCCAGGGACGGAATTCCAGCGCGGTGGCATCGAGAATGGTGCCCACCGGCAGCGCGCGCTTGGCGACCAGCACTTCGGTGGTGTTGACCGGCTGCGGCGGGGCGGCGGCGACGCCCGGCGCCATCGCGCCGGCAGTGGGTGCGCCGGCGCCGAGCACCAGGCTGCGCGCCATGACCGCGGTCACCGCCGCGATCACCAACGCTCCCACGAGCAGCAACAGCCTACGTGCGTCCATGCGGAATTACGCCTTCTCGAATTCTTTGGCCGACCCGGTTGTGGCGGCGTTAAGTATCATCCGATCCGGTTAAGAATCGGTTCGTACAGGACAATCAGCGCCCCCAAGGCGATCGCGACGCCGTACGGCACCTCGATCGCTGCATCCGGTCGCGGGCGGCGCAGCCTGGCATGGACCAGCATGCCGAGGGTAAGCGCCCCGCCGAGCAGCGACATCAGCACCAGCATCCGCAGCAGCGGGACCAGCGGCAGCCACAGCGCCAGCGCGCCGATCAGCTTCACGTCGCCGCCCCCCATCATCCCGAAGGCGAACACCGCGACGAACACCGCAAAGACGATCGAGGCGCATCCGATCTGGACGGCGATGTCCGGCCAGATCGGCATGCCCGTCGTCCACCACCACAGCGGCGCGGCGAGCGCGATCGCGGCGTTCTTGGTGTTGGCAATGGTGCGGAAGCGAATGTCCTCGATCCCGGCCGACACCAGGAGCAGCGCAAGCGCGCCGAGCAGACCGAGCTGGAACATCGCCCCCATGGCCCAAATGGGTAGACGGACCGGCTTACGAAACCGTAACCACGCTGCATGGCAGTTTCCCGGAATTTTGCGCGTGCGATAGCGAAAGACGCGGTGATCGACCGCTGGACAGCGCCCGACGGTTGGCCGCTCCGCCGCTTCCACTGGCGCGCCGAAGGCAGCCCGCGCGGCAGCATCCTGTTCCAGACCGGCCGTGGCGACGTGTTCGAGAAATATCTGGAGAGCTTCGTCCATTGGCACGCAGCGGGCTGGACGATCACCGCCTTTGACTGGCGCGGGCAGGGCGGATCCGGACGGCTGACGCCCAAGGCAAATTGCGGCCATATCGACGATTTCGGCACCTATATCGCAGATCTGCGCGCCTTTGCAGCGCAGTGGATGGCGGAGACGCCGGGCCCGCATGTGGTGATGGGCCATTCGATGGGCGGGCATCTGGTGCTGCGCGGACTTGCGGAAGGCGCGATCGCGCCCGACATGGCGGTGCTCGTCGCGCCGATGCTGGGGGTGCGCAGCGCGCTGGGCAGGCTGGCGGCGCCGATGGCGCGCTTTCTGTCCAGGCTCGGCGATCCGCGTCGCCCGGCGTGGAGGGGCAACGAAAAGCCCTACACCACCGAAACCCGCGCCAATCTGCTGACCCATGATCCCGCCCGCTATGCGGACGAGCTGTGGTGGCAGGCGCAGGACCGCGCGCTGCTGACCGGCCCGCCGAGCTGGCAATGGCTGGTCGCGGCGTTCCGATCGATGGCCGATTTGGAAGCGGGGGCAATCGAGGCGGTGGGCACGCCGCTGCTGCTGCTCATCGCCGAGGCGGACGGGCTGGTGGATGCGCGCGCCGCGCTGCGGATTGCGTCGCGCCTGCCGGACGCTGCGGTCCTCCGCTTCGGGCCGGACAGCGCGCACGAGATCCTGCGCGAGGCCGATCCGGTGCGGGACCGGGCGCTGGCGGCGATCGACGGCTTTCTGGCCGCGCGGGCGCCGCGTCCGTGAGCGGGTTCGACGTCGCCATCGTCGGCGCCGGTATCGCGGGCGCGAGCCTCGCCGCCGAACTGGCACCGCACGCGCAGGTGCTCCTGCTCGAGGCCGAGGATAGGCCCGGCTATCACGCGACGGGCCGGTCGGCAGCCTTCTGGTCCGAAACTTATGGCGGGCCCGACGTCCAGCCGCTCACCACCGCGTCCGGGCCGATGCTGCGCGATGGCGGCTTCCTTGATCCACTGGGCGAACTGCACCTTGCCCGCACCGGTGACCAGCGCCGGGTGGATGCCTTCCTCGCCGCGTTCGAGGGGCGCGGAGTGCTGCTTCACGCGGTGGACCCGCGGACGATGCTGCCGGGCTTGCGCGAAGGTTGGGCGCTGGGTGTGCACGAACCGGGCTGCGCCTATATCGACGTGGCGGCGCTGCATCAGCATTTCCTCGCCCGTGCCCGCGCAGCGGGTGCCGCACTGCAATGTTCGGCCGCGCTTATCGGCGCCGCGCGCGACGGCGGGCGCTGGCGGCTGGAGACGCGCGGCGGGGTGTTTGCCGCCGACCTTCTGGTCAATGCCGCAGGCGCCTGGGCGGACCAGATCGCGGCGCTGGCCGGGGTGCAGCCGATCGGGCTGCAACCCTATCGCCGGACCATGGTCCAGCTGCGTACGGATCCCGCGCCCCCCGCAGGCACCCCGTTGGTCAGCGATTTGGGCGGCACCTTCTACTTCAAGCCCGAAGCCGGGGGGCGGTTGTGGCTGACTCCACATGACGAAGTGGACAGCCCACCTTGCGACGCCGCGCCCGAGGAGATCGACGTCGCCACCGCGATCGATCGCTTCGAGCAGGTGGTGGACTGGCGCGTTGCCGCGCTCGAGCATCGCTGGGCCGGGCTGCGCAGCTTTGCGCCCGATCGCCGCCCCGTCTACGGCTTCGATCCAGTGACGCCTGCCTTCTTCTGGTGCGCCGGGCAAGGCGGCTTCGGCATCCAGACCGCACCGGCCGCGGCCGAATTGGCCAGCCGGCTGCTGCGGGGCGAGTCTCCGGCGCTGGACCCCGGCCGCTATCTTCCTGATCGTTTCCGGGAATGATTGGTAAGGCCAAAGGCTTTGCGAAAATCCGTCGCTCGCCTATGAGAAAGGGTGATGAAACTCAATCGAAGCAAACTCTACCAGCGCGTTGCCGCGTCGATCGCCGACGGGATCGAGGGCGGCCGCTGGGCCCCCGGCACGCGGCTGCCGGGCGAACGCGATCTCGCCGAGGAATATAAGGTCAGTCGGCCGACTATCCGCGAGGCGATGATCGCGCTGGAGATGAAGGGCTGGATCGAGGCGCGGCACGGCTCGGGACTCTACGTCACCCACCGCGACAGCTCGGGCGGGCTGCGCGAGGACGCGCTGAACCTCGACATCGGTGCCTTCGACCTCACCGAGGCGCGCATCCTGTTCGAGGGTGAGGCGGCGGCGCTGGCGGCGGTGTCGATCACCGCCGAGCAACTGGCCGAACTGGACCAGATCGCCCAGGAAATGGCCGATCCCGCTACCGGCAACGCGACGCTGTTCGATGCCGATCACCGCTTCCACATCGCGGTAGCCAACGCGACTGGCAACGCGGCCATCCGCAGCGTGGTGGAATATCTGTGGGAGCTGCGCACCCGCTCGCCGCTCTGCGCCAACATGTTCGATCGTGCGCGCCGCAACGGCGTGAACCCGCGCTATGACGAGCACCGCCCGATCCTCGATGCGCTCCACGCCCGTGATCCGCACGGCGCCCGGGCGGCGATGCGGCGGCACCTGCGCGGCGTGGTCGACGATCTGCTGGAGGCGACCGAACTGGAGCTGCTGGAACGCGCCCGGCACGAGCTTGACGCGCGCCGCGACACGCTGGCGAAGCGGCTGGAAATCGGTCCGGCGTGACGTCTGCCGCTACGGCATGCGTGGATCGCCATACTTGTCCCGATTCCGCGTATTTTCACGTGTCCCCGGGTCGCTTGTCGCGTCGGCTTCGTCTATGATGGTAGGGTGAGCAACACCGCGATTCCCTTTGAATTCCGGGTCGACGTCGCCCAGGACGACATCGACTTTATGGGGCATGTCAACAATGCCTCCTACCTCAAATGGGTACAGGCGGCGGTGGTGAGCCACTGGCAGGCGCTAGCCCCGGTCGAGGCGGTGGCCGAGCATTTGTGGGTCGCGCTCAAGCACGAGATCACCTATCGCCGTCCCGCCTTCCTGGAGGACGACGTGGTCGCTACCGTGCTGCTCGAAAAGGTGCAGGGCGCACGGGCCTTCTACGAGACGATCATCCGCCGCGGATCCGAGGTGCTGGCCGAGGTAAAGTCCAGCTGGTGCTGCCTGGATGCGGAGACCAAGCGCCCGGCGCGGCTCGCCAAGGACGTGATCGATCATTTCTTCGTCAAGCCCGCCGATTGACCGGCACGGGCCGGCGGCATAGCGTCCGGCGATGTTATCCGCGTTCCGCCGCCGCTATCTCGACCTGCTGGGATCGATCTACATCTACAACGAGCATCGCGGCTACACGAGCATCGATCGTGTGCTGGAGGCGGTCCGCGCCCGATCTCCCGACGATCACGCGCTGATCGACGCAATCGAGAAGCACCGCGCCGACGAGCGTAAGCATTACCAGATGTTCAAGCGCTGGTTCGAATTGCAGGGCCGGATGCCGCTCCGCGTGGATCGGACCTGCGGCCATATCGATCGCTTCGTCGAGATCATGTTCGGCCGGCGCATCGATGAACTGGATACGCGGAAGCTGATCGAGGACGATGCGCAATTCGAGAAGCTGTGCCGCGTCATTTCCCTCACCGAACAGCGCGGCCATCGCCAGGTGCATGTGCTGCTCAACCATCCGGTGGTGCTGCGCGACAAGGTGCTCACCCGCATCTTCCGGATCATCGAGAAGGACGAGCCGAGCCACTGGGCACCCTATGACGGCTGGCTGCGCGCGCACGGCAAGCGCGATCCGCGCTGGTGGGAGCGCGCGGTGGACAGCTTCATCCATTCCGAGCTGCTGTTCGTGAAGCTGCCCCTCCTGTTCCTCAATCCCTTCGTGCGCCGGCGCACCGACTGGGCGGACGCGCGCGAGGAATTGCGCCCGATGCAAATGCCTGCAGCGGCCTGAGCGCTTGCGCCGCAGGGGAGCGGCGCGCATGGGCGTGCGCAGTCTCCATGGTGCGAGTATCCGCATGGCCGCCTTACGTCGCTGGATCGATCCTTATCTTTTGCTGCTGCTCGGCACGGTGGGGCTCGCTGCGCTGTTGCCCGCACGGGGCATGTGGGCGAGCATCGCCGATGAGGCAGTGACGATCGCGGTGGCGCTGCTGTTCTTCCTCTACGGCGCACGGCTGGCGCCCGCGGCGATTTGGGCGGGGTTGTCGAACTGGCGGCTGCAACTGACGGTGTTCCTCAGCACCTTCCTGCTCTTCCCGGTGCTCGGCGTCGGCGCCTATGCGCTGGCGGAGCAGGTGCTGCCGAGCGGCATCGCGATCGGCATCCTGTTCCTCTGTTTGCTGCCCTCCACCGTGCAATCGTCGATCGCCTTCACGTCGATCGCGCGCGGCAACGTGCCGGCGGCTTTGTGCAGCGCCTCGCTCTCCAATCTGATCGGGGTGATCATCACGCCGCTGCTGGTGGCAGCGCTGCTGCCGCATGGCAGCGGGACGGGCTTTTCGCTTGGCCAGCTTGAATCGATCGCGATGCAGATCCTGCTGCCCTTCGCGGCAGGACAGGCCGCCCGGCCGCTGATCGGCGGCTTCATCGTCAAGCATCGTACCCTCACCATGGTGGTCGATCGCGGGTCGATCCTGCTCGTCGTCTATGCGGCGTTCAGCGAGGGCATGGTGGCAGGGGTGTGGGGCCGCGTGTCGCCGACCGATCTGGCGCTGGTGCTGGCGTTCAACGCGGTCCTGCTCGGCATCGTCATCGCGACGACAATGATCGGCAGCCGCAAGCTCGGCTTTCCTAAGGAGGACGAGATCGCCATCGTCTTCTGCGGCTCAAAGAAAAGCATGGCGAGCGGCATCCCGATGGCGACCATCCTGTTTCCGGGCGGCGCGGTGAGCCTCATCGTGCTGCCGCTGATGATCTTCCACCAGCTCCAGCTGTTCGTCTGCGCGGTACTGGCGCGGAAATATGGGGCGCGCAGCTGATGCGCGTGCTGCTCACCGGATCATCGGGCTGGCTGGGGCGCTTCCTCGCGCCGATGCTGCGCGATGCGGGGCACGCGGTGACAGGCCTCGACGTGGCGCCTGGCGTGGATACGCAGGTGTTGGGTTCGGTCGCCGATCGCGCGCTGGTCGAGCGAGTGTTTGCCGAGCACGGCATTGAGGCGGTGATTCATGCCGGCGGCCTGCACAAGCCGGACATCGTGCGGTACCCGGCGCAGACCTTTATCGACGTGAACGTGGCGGGCACGCTCAACCTGCTCGAATGCGCCAAGGCGGCGGGGCATGACCGCTTTGTCTTCACCTCCACCACCTCGCTGATGATCAGCCAGGCGATCCGCAACGAAGCCGGTGATGCGGCGGTGTGGCTCGACGAAGCGAGCGGCCCGCTCGTGCCGCGCAATATCTACGGCGTCACCAAGCTTGCCGCCGAGGGGCTGTGCCGGATCGCCTCGGCCGAGCAGGGCCTGGCGACGATCGTGCTGCGCACCAGCCGCTTCTTCCCCGAGGACGACGATACTAATGCAGTCCCCTCCGGCGAGAACCTAAAGGCGAACGAACTGCTCCACCGCCGGCTGACGGTGGAGGATGCGGCGCGCGCGCATCTGGTCGCGCTCGAGCGGGCGCCCTTGCTGGGGCACGGCGTGTTCGTGATCTCCGCACCGACGCCGTTCGTGCGCGAGGACTGCGCCGAGCTGAAGCGCGATGCGGCGGCGGTGATCGCGCGGACCTTTCCGGCGGCGGCAGCGCTCTATGCCGCGCGCGGCTGGGAGCTGCCCGCCAGCATCGGCCGGGTCTATGATGCCGGGCTGGCCGAGCGCGTGCTGGGCTTCCGCTGCGAGACCGATTTCGCGGCGGTGCTGGCGGCGCTGCGCGACGGTGCGCCGCTGCCCTTCGCGCATGACCCCAGCTATGTCTCGCCAAAGGAAGCGGCGGGTTGATCCCGCACGAGCCACGCTCAGCCAACGACATCGCCACTATCTCGCAATCCCGTTGCGGGCCTTTTCGCGCTGCATCACCTCGAGTCGTCCGCGACGGGGTCGCTTCCCTCTTCCCGGCAGACTCGGTATGTTCGGCACAGGGCACTGCTCTTGCCTTTGGTGCATACGAGCGCGATGGGGTAGAAAATGTCTCTCAGCCTTGCATCCGCGCACGATTCGATTAAAGCGCGCGCATGCCGCGTGAACCCCGCACCTTGTACGAAAAGATCTGGGCCGACCATGTCGTCGAGCGCCGAGACGATGGCACCTGCCTGATCTATATCGATCGGCACCTCGTCCACGAAGTCACCAGCCCGCAGGCCTTTGCCGGCCTCCGCGCGGCCGATCGCACGGTGCGCCGCCCCGACCTTACCCTCGCGGTGCCCGATCACAACCTGCCGACCACCCCGCGCGTCGATGCCGCCGGCAACCCGCTGCCGATCGCCGATCCGGCCAGCGCCGGCCAGCTCTCGGCGCTGCGCGGCAATGTCGCCGACTTCGGCGTGCCCTACATCGACGCGCTCGATGCGCGGCAGGGGATCGTCCATGTCGTCGGGCCCGAACAGGGCTTCACGCTGCCCGGCACGACGCTGGTCTGCGGCGACAGCCACACCTCGGCGCATGGCGCGCTGGGGGCGCTGGCCTTCGGCATCGGCACGAGCGAGGTCGAGCATGTGCTCGCCACCCAGACGCTGTTGCTCAAGCAATCCAAGACGATGGAAGTCCGCGTCGACGGCACGCTCGGCCACGGGGTCAGCGCCAAGGACGTGGTGCTGGCGATCATCGGCAAGATCGGCGCGGCCGGCGGCACCGGCTATGTCATCGAATTCACCGGCGAGGTGATCCGCGACCTCTCGATCGAGGGGCGGCTGACGATCTCCAACATGTCGATCGAGGGTGGTGCGCGCTCGGGCCTGATCGCGCCGGACGAGAAGACCTTCGACTATCTCAAGGGGCGGCCGATGGCGCCGACCGGCGAGGCATGGGACCGCGCTATCGCCTATTGGCAGACGCTCCCGACCGACAAGGGCGCGCGCTACGACAAGGTCGTGACGCTGGATGCGGCGGACATCGCACCGTCGCTCACCTGGGGCACCAGCCCCGAGGACGTGGTGCCGATCACGGGCGTCGTGCCCGATCCGGAGAGCTTCGCCGATCCCTCGAAGCGCGCCGCCGCGCAGCGTTCGCTCGACTATATGGGCCTCACCCCCGGCACCGCGATGCAGGATATTCCGGTCGAGCACATCTTCATCGGATCGTGCACCAACAGCCGGATCGAGGATCTGCGCGCCGCCGCGGCGGTGGTGCAGGGTCGCAAGGTGGCCGACCGCATCCGCCAGGCGCTGATCGTGCCGGGCTCGGGGCTGGTCAAGCGCCAGGCCGAGGAAGAAGGGCTCGACCGGATCTTCGTGGAGGCGGGCTTCCAGTGGCGCGAGCCCGGCTGCTCGATGTGCCTGGCGATGAATCCCGATAAGGTTCCCGCCGGAGAACGTTGTGCTTCCACTTCGAATCGCAATTTCGTAGGACGGCAGGGGCCGGGTGCCCGTACCCACCTCGTCTCGCCTGCCATGGCGGCGGCGGCGGCGGTGACCGGGCACCTGACGGACGTTCGCGAGTTGATGGCGGACAACGCGTAACTGATAAGGGGAGAGACGCCGTGAAAAAGGCGCTCGTCGCATTGATTGCCGGAACGATTCTGAGCGGTGTCGCCGCTGCCTATGCGGGTGCCTATCCGCGGCCGGAAACTCCGATCAAGACCACGCCGGCGCTGGAACGGGCTGTCGTCGCACCGCGCTGACGCGGGCGGCCGATTGCCGGAAATTCGGGATGGCCGCCGGCCATTCGTTAGGAAAGCTGTGTCCATGCATCTGAACACCGTGTCGGCGGAGCGCCGCTGATGGAGCCGATCCAGCAGGTTGCGGGCCGCGCCTACCCCTGGGGCGCCAAGAACATCGATACGGATATCATCATCCCCGCGCACTGGCTGAAGACCACGACGCGCGAGGGGCTGGGCAAGGGTGCCTTTGAAAGCGTCCGCGCCGAGCCGGGCAATCTGTTCGACGATCCGCGCTATGCGGGCGCGCCGATCCTGGTGGCAGGCGAGAATTTCGGCTGCGGCTCCAGCCGCGAGCATGCCGCCTGGGCGCTGGCGGACATGGGCATCAAGGCGGTGATCGCGCCGAGCTTCTCGGACATCTTCTCGGGCAACGCCTTCAAGAACGGTATCGTCACCGTGGTGCTGCCGCAGGACGCGATCGACCGGCTGGTGCAGGTGGCGACCGCCAACACCATCACCGTCGACCTGGAGACGATGACCGTCACGACCGACTTCCAGGACCGCTTCGCCTTCGAGCTCGACCCGTTCCGCCGCGATTGCCTGATGCAGGGGCTGGACGAGATCGGCATGACGCTGGCACAAGATACCGCGATTTCGAAATTCGAGTCCGCGGCTGCGCATGAACGCCCGTGGATCGCTCCAGGAGGCGGACATGAAGGCGTTGCTGTCGAAGGCGTCGGGCGGACCTGATACTCTAAGCCTGGAAGAGCTGCCCGATCCGCAAGTGGGCAAGGGCCAGGTGCTGGTCGCGGTGCGCGCCTGCGCGATCAACTATCCCGACGTGCTGATCATCGAGGACCGCTACCAGTTCAAGCCGCCCCGGCCGTTCGCGCCGGGCGGCGAGATCGCCGGCATGGTCGAAGCGGTGGGCGAAGGCGTCACCGACTGGGCGCCGGGCGACCGGGTGATCGCGGTGCCGGGCCATGGCGGGCTGGTCGAGAAGTTGGTGCTGAGCCCGGCGCAGCTCTACCGCCTGCCCGAGGGTCGCAGCTTCGAGGACGGGGCGGCGCTGCTGCTCACCTATGCGACGACGATCCATGCGCTGCTCGATCGCGGCAGGCTGACGGCCGGGCAGACGCTGCTGGTGCTGGGCGCGGCCGGCGGCGTCGGGCTCGCGGCGATCGAGCTGGGCAAGGCCTATGGCGCGACGGTGGTGGCGGCGGTCTCCTCCGAGGAAAAGGCCGAGGCAGCACGGGCGGCGGGGGCGGATGCGACGCTGGTCTACCCGCGCGGGCCGCTCGACAAGGAAGCCTCGAAGGCGCTGGCCGAGGCGTTCAAGGCGGCAGTCGGCCCCAAGGGCGCGGACGTGATCTACGACCCCGTAGGCGGCGACTATGCCGAGCCGGCACTCCGCGCGATCGGCTGGGAAGGGCGCTATCTGGTGGTCGGCTTCCCGGCGGGCATCCCGAAGCTGCCGCTCAACTTGACCCTGCTCAAGAGCTGCGACGTGTGCGGCGTGTTCTGGGGCGCCTTCGCCGCGCGCGATCCCCAGGCCAACCGCGCGCATGTCGACACGCTGTTCCGGCTGTGGAACGAGGGCAAGATCGCGCCGCAGGTGACGGAGGTGTTCCCCTTCGCCGAGGGCGGCGCCGCGATCGCCAAGATGGCGGCGCGGTCGGTGATCGGGAAGGTGGTGGTGCGGGTTGCTGGGTAGGTTGCATGCAACCGAGGCAAGGTGCAGAATTTGACGATGGGTGAAAGAGCCTTCATCGCCATGATAAGCGTCCTGCTTGGCACAACGCCTGCGGTAGCCGTGCCCCAGCAACGGCCGAGCTATGGTGTGGCGGTGACCTTCGACGACGGTAAATGCGTGCTTTGGACCGGGGATGTCGCGATGACTGCCCCGATGTTTGTCGACGATCTCAAGCATCGATTTGATCCCCGAGGCAGCATCGTTATTCGCCACGATCGGCACGTCCCGGCTCGGTGCATCGACCTCGCCCGCCGAATGGTAGCCCGGGCGGGCTTCAAAGAGGTCAAAACGCTAGTCGACGCCAATGCCGGTCCGATTGGGCCGCCATTTCCTACGCTTCGGCCGGATAGGTGATGCGATGGCGGAAATAGTGGAGCCAGTCCTTCAGTTTTTCTGGGAGTTCGGGATTGGGCGCGCTTACAGGAAATGGGGCTGGCTCGGCGGTGTTGCCGCGTTCCTCGCGCCGTTTCTAATCGTCGCGGCGATGATCGGTGCCGCTCTAAGCATCTGACTGCCCGTTTCCATATCAATCCTCCCCGTGCGGGGCTGGGCAATTGTACATAGTCAAAATACGTCGTCATCCCCGCGAAGGCGGGGATCCATTGGCGCTGAAGCCGCGGTTCTATACCCCAGCGCACAGGCGAATGGATTCCCGCCTTCGCGGGAATGACGATAGTCTGGAGGCGCCGCAGGACCTTGTTGTCCAGTGAGGCCGCCCTGCCATGGCGGGAGAGGACGGAACCACCACAACCCCACCATCCGGAACCACCCCCGTTGCCAGCACGGCCCCGTCCTCCTATCTCGGGCCCGAGTTCAGCTAAGGGGCATGTAATGAGCACATTCGACGATCGCGAACGGGCGTTCGAGGCGAAGTTCGCGCGCGACGAGGATATGGCGTTTCGCATTATCGCGCGCCGCAACAAGCTGCTCGGCCAGTGGGCCGCCGCCAGGATGGGTCTCACCCCCGAAGAAACCGACGCCTATGCCAAGGCGGTCGTCCAGGCCGATTTCGAGGAAGCCGGCGACGAGGACGTGATCCGCAAGCTGCTCGGCGACATGCTCGCGGCGAATGTCGAGATCGACGACGCCACCGTGCGCCGGGCGATCGAGGAGCAGACCGTCGAGGCGCGCCGCCAGCTGATGGAAGCAAAGTAACATGCCGATGCCCGCTGCCGAGATCGAGGCGCTGATCCGCGCCGGCATCCCCGACGCCCAGATCGAGATCACCGATCTCGCCGGCGACGGCGACCACTATGCAGCGCGGGTCGTCGCCCCCATGTTCCGGGGCATGCCGCGCGTGCGGCAGCATCAGGCCGTCTATGCGGCGCTGGGTGGACGGATGGGCGGCGTGCTCCACGCGCTCCAGCTGACCACCGAAGCGACGCCCGAGGAGTAAGCTATGACCGACGATACCCAGGCCCGCATCCAGCAGCTGGTCGACGGCAGCGACGTGCTGCTGTTCATGAAGGGCAGCCCCCTCTTCCCCCAGTGCGGTTTTTCGAGCCGCGCGGTGGCGATCCTCAACCATCTTGGCGTCGAGTTCGACAGCGTCGACGTGCTGCAGGACCAGGGCGTCCGCCAGGGCATCAAGGCCTTTTCCGACTGGCCGACCATCCCCCAGCTCTATGTGAAGGGCGAGTTCGTCGGCGGCTCGGACATCATGATGGAAATGTACGAAAGCGGCGAGCTGACCCAGCTGATGGCCGACAAGGGCGTCGCGGCTTCGGCCTGACGACGCGCTTCGTACGGGTGAAGGGAAGGGGCTCCTGCCGATGGCGGGGGCCCTTTTCGTTTGTGCGCTGCGCGTTCTCGTACGCTGCCCGCCCTCACGCAATGATTGTCATTCCCGCGAAGGCGGGAATCCATTTGCCAGGACGTCACCGAAAGAGCCGCGCCGGGCCCATTAATGGATCCCCGCCTTCGCGGGGATGACGGCGGTGTGCGAGGTTGGCGCAGGATGAGGGGAGGGCATGAGGCTGTAGGGGGCTTGGAAAAACCCCGGTGCGGGCGGGTCGATGGCCATGCCGGTGAACCATCGACCCGCCCTGAAGCGTCTTTGGGGGACGCTGGAGCATTTTTGGGGAATGCTCCGGGTGCCTTCTACTTTGCAGGGCGCGTGCCAGTTTTCGGGATCCACGGCGTTGTGCGGGGTGCGATGGTGAAGCGCCGTTAACCTGGCCCGACGGGTGTAAATTCCCCCGACGGTTTCAGCGGTGCCGCATCCGGTTCATCCCGTATTCAGCACCTTGACTACACACGTAATCAAGGCGATTACATGCGTAGTCAGTGAGGGTGTATGACCGAGCGAATCAGCGAAGCCGAACATGCGGTGATGGAGGTGCTCTGGGAAGAGTCGCCGCTCACCGCGCAGGAGGTCGCCGAGCGGGTGCCCGCCGATCGCGACTGGAGCGCCAACACCGTCAAGACGCTGCTCGGGCGGCTGCTCGCCAAGAACGTCATCGCGCATGAGGAAGAGGGGCGGCGCTATCGCTATCGCCCGCTCGTCGCCCGCGGCGACTATGTCGTGGGCGAATCGCGCAAGCTGATCGACCGGCTGTTCGGCGGTCGGCTGACCCCGCTGGTGGCGCATCTGGCGGAACGCGACGCCATCACCGACCAGGACATCGCCGAGATCGAGGCGCTGCTGAAGGCGCTCAAGCAATGATCGGCTGGTGGATCGAAACGCTCGCGGCCAGCACGCTGCTGATGCTGCTCGCGCTCGCCCTTCGCGGACCGGTGCGCCGCGCCTTCGGGCCGCAGCTCGCCTATGCGCTGTGGGTGCTGCCCGCCGCGCGGATGCTGCTGCCGCCGCTGCCGGGGCAATGGCAGCTGAGCCAGCTGCTGGCGCCGCTCACCCGCTCGGCCGAGCAGGGGCAGGGCGTGGTGATGGGGGTGATGAACCCCGCCGTGCTGCCGCCGGCGATCGACAAGAGCGCGGTGCTCGAGATCGATCTGAGCGCTGCGGGCCAGCATGTGCCGGCCGCGCTGGTTGCGCCCACCCATGCGCCCGGCGGGCCGAGCGTCGCGCTGCTGCTGCTGGGCCTGTGGGCGATCGGCGCGCTGCTGTTTCTCGGCTATCACCTGTTCGCACATCGCCGCTTCTGCCGGAATCTGCTGTCGCGGGCGCGGGTGGACCGCACCGTGGCCGAGGGGCGGGTGCGGGTGATCGAGACCGATGCCGCGCACGGTCCGCTCGCCTTCGGCATCTTCCGCAAATATGTCGCCTTCCCGCGCGACTTTGCCGATCGCTATGACGAGGTGGAACGCGATCTCGCGCTCGCCCACGAACTCGGCCACCATCTGCGCGGCGACCTGATCGCCAACTGGGCCGCGCTGATCGTGCTGGCCGCCCATTGGTTCAATCCGGTCGCATGGCGGGCGTTCCGCGCCTTTCGGGCCGACCAGGAAATGGCCTGCGACGCCCTGGTGCTCGCCGGCCGCGCCCAGGCACTGCGCCATGCCTATGGCCGTGCGATCGTCAAGTCCGCGCATGGGGGCGCGGTCTCGGCGGCTTGTCACCTCCACACCATCAACGACGTCAAAGGGAGATTACGCATGCTCTCGATCCACCGGAAGCTTTCCCCCATCCGCATCGGCGCGGGGCTGGCCGGGATCACCACCATTTCGCTGGTAGCACTCGCGCTCACCGCCTCCGGTAGCCAGGCAGCCGACCGGATCCGCGTCGAGATGAGCGCCGCCATCCAGGCACAGGACGTGCCGACGCAGCCCGCCGCGCCCGTGGCCCCGGCATCGCCGGCTGCTCCCGCCGCGCCGCGCGCGCCGCAGTCCCCCGCCGCACCGGCCGTTCCTGAGAAGCCGGTCGGGAAGCATCATGTCGTCCGCATCGATCGGACGGTCAGCGACGGCAAGAGCATCAAGAAGATGGTGATCATCCAGCGCGACGGATCGCGCCAGGAAATCGACATGCCGGATATGGCCGCGATCCAGGCAAGCATCCCGGAGATCCGCAACGGCACCTGCGGCAAGGGCGGCGAACCCACCGTGGAGCACCGCAGCGAAGGCAACAAGCAGGTGATGATCATCTGCAGCGATCGCATCGCCGCGATGAGTTCCAATGCCACCAGGATGGCGGCGTTCGATGCCGAGCACACCGCCCGGATGGCCGTACACAGCAAGCAGATGGCGATGACCAGCGCGCTGATGAGCCTGCAGCACGCCCGCCGGACCATCGACGCCCAGTCGAGCCTCAGCCCCTCGCAGCGTGCCGAGGCGCTGAAGGGAATCGACGAAGCGCTCGCCGAACTGCGCGAGGATGCCAAGGACGACGGCGACAATTAAGCGTAGCGCGTCGCTGCAGTTTGCCCCGCAGCGGCGTTCTCGGCGGGGCCGGCCTACTCCTTCGGGGCCGGTCCCGCACCCCGCGCTTGCCTCGCCGGGCGAAATGCCCACATGCGGTTGCATGACCGATGACGCGCCCACGGGCCTCGCGATCGCACTCGAACCGCTGGTGACACGGGTGCTCGCGAACAATCCTTCGCCTTTCACCCACACGGGCACGCAGACCTATCTGGTCGGGACCACCGACGTGGCGGTGATCGATCCCGGCCCGGACGAGGCGGATCATCTGGCGGCGCTGCAAGCGGCGATCGGCGGCCGGCCGGTGCGGGCGATCCTGTGCACGCACACGCATCGCGACCACAGCCCCGCCGCGCCCGCGCTGAAGGCGGCGACGGGCGCGCCGATCATCGGCTGCGCGCCGCTGGTACTGGAGGACGCCGGCCCCCGCGCCGACGCGTCCTTCGATCTCGGCTATGCGCCCGATGCGGTGCTGGCGGACGGCGAGCAGGTGGCGGGGCAGGGCTGGACGCTCACCGCCGTGGCGACTCCGGGGCACACCTCCAACCATCTCTGCTTTGCGCTGGAGGAAAGCGGCGCGCTGTTCACCGGCGATCATGTGATGGGCTGGTCGACCACCGTGGTCGCGCCGCCGGACGGCAACATGGCGGCGTACATGGCCAGCCTGGAAACGCTGATGGGCCGCGCACAGGACCGCATCTATTATCCGGCGCATGGCGATCCGGTGGCCAATCCGCACCGGTTCGTGCGGGGCCTGGCCGGACATCGCAAGCAGCGCGAGGGGCAGATCCTCCGGCTGCTGGCAGAGGGCGTGGAGGCGGTCCCGGCGATGGTGGAGCGCATGTATGTGGGGCTGGATCCGCGGCTGCACGGCGCGGCAGGTCGCTCGGTGCTGGCGCATTTGCTCGATCTCGAGACGCGCGGACGCGTCGCGCCCGTGCCGGACGGCTGGCGGTTGCGCGCCGAGTAATACTCCGTAACGGTCGTAGTCGACAGTGAATTGATTGTAGAATCGACCAAGTATAGCTATGCTGCCTCCATATTGGAGGGGGTGGGCACATGGCAACGATTGTACAGGGACTTCCCCGGGTGCGCTCGGGCGATACCCGGTTTTTCCTGGTCATGGCATTCGTGATGGGCGCGATCGATGTCGCCGGCTTCTCGCTCAGCATTGTCGCCGGCCGGTCCAGCTTCGCGGTGCCGGCAATCTTTCACCTCCACGCCCTGGTGTTTTTCGGCTGGATCGCCTTGTACATCACGCAGAATCTGCTGGTCGATGGCGGTTCGGTGACGCTGCATCGGAGGCTCGGCTGGGTGGCGCTGCTCTGGGTGCCAGTGATGGTAGTGCTGGGCACGCTGATGACCGTGCTGTCGGTGCAGCATGGTGCGCCTTTCTTCTTCGACGTACGCCAGTTCCTGATCAGCAACCCGCTGCAACTGCTGCTCTTTGCCGGCTTTGTCGGCGCTGCGCTGACGATGCGTCGGCAGACTGGGTGGCACCGCCGGCTGATGTATTGCGGCATGGCGATCCTTTGCGGACCCGGACTGGGGAGGCTGCTGCCCATGCCGCTGTTCATGCCCTTTGCCTGGTGGGTGGTGGTGGCCGCGGTGCTGGTATTGCCGGTGATCGGCGCGATCGCGGACCAGCGGCGGGCGGGGCGCGTCCACCCCGCCTGGTTCTGGGGCATCGCGATGATGCTGGGGGTCCAGGCCCTTGCCGATGTGGTCGCGTTCAGTCCGCTGGGCACCGGGCTTGCCCAGCGCATCACGGCAGGAACGGCCGGCAGCCATCGTCCGATGACGCCGCAATTTCCCTCCACCCCCTTGGGCGGATGACCAGGTGAGGACAGCTGTGGCATGCCGCGCGAAGTCGATCGCTGAACGGCGATGTACGCACGACGGTAGGCGCATGGCCGCACGCCCTTGATCCGGGGTGCGCGCCGGGCCATGTGGCGGGCGCACAACGGGAGTTTAGGGATGGACGCGCGCAACGGCATCGGCGGCAGCTTGGCGGGACTGGATCTCCGCGCCGAAATTGAGCGGCTGCGGAAAGAACGCAATGCCGTGATTCTCGCGCATTATTACCAGAAGCCTGAACTGCAGGACCTGGCGGACTTCGTCGGCGACAGCCTGGACCTCAGCCGCAAGGCGGCCGAGACCGACGCGGACGTGATCGCCTTTTGCGGCGTGCGCTTCATGGCGGAGACCGCCAAGATCCTCTCGCCCGACAAGATCGTCGTGCTGCCCGACATGGACGCCGGCTGCAGCCTGGAAGACAGCTGCCCGCCCGACCAGTTCGCCGCCTTCCGCGCGGCACACCCGGACCACATCGCGCTGACCTACATCAATTGCTCGACCGAGGTGAAGGCGCTCAGCGACATCATCGTCACCAGCTCCTCGGCCGAGAAGATCCTCGCGCAGATCCCGCCCGAGCAGAAGATCATCTTCGGCCCGGATCGCAACCTGGGCGGCTATCTCCAGCGCAAGACCGGCCGCGAGCTGCTGCTGTGGCCGGGCGTGTGCATCGTCCACGAGGCGTTCAGCGAGACCGAGCTGCTCAAGCTCAAGGCCGAGCATCCCGGCGCGCCGATCGCCGCGCATCCCGAATGCCCGGCCTATATCCTCGATCACGCCGACTATGTCGGCTCGACCAAGGGCATTCTCGACTTTTCCAAGACGATGCCCGGCGACACGCTGATCGTCGCGACCGAGCCGCACATCATCCATCAGATGCAGAAGGCGATGCCGGAGAAGAACTTCATCGGCGCGCCGGGGGCGGACGGCAACTGCAACTGCAACATCTGCCCCTATATGGCGCTCAACACGATGGAGAAGCTCTACCTCGCACTGCGCGACCTCAGCCCGAAGATCGAAATCGAGGAGGGGCTGCGCGTCCAGGCGAAGAAGAGCCTCGATCGCATGCTCGCGCTGGCGAGCGGCACGGTCGGGCAGGGCGATCTGGGTCCGGTGCCGGCCTGATCGCTCAGGAGCGGACCACCGACAGCAACGACAGCAGCAGCGCCGCCGTGGTTGCGATCCCCAGATTGGGGATCAGACGCCGCGCCGGGAGGACAGCGGCCGGCGCAGGCGCAGGCGCGCGTTCGGCATAGCCCGCGCGCACTTCGCTGGTAACCGGTGGGTCCGCCAGCTCTAGTGCCCGCGCCGCAGCGCGGGCGAAGCCAATGGCGTAGATCGGCGCACCGCAGCGATCGAAGCGCGCGGCTTCCATCGCCGCCAGATGGCTGCGGCTGACGCGCGTGCGATCTGCCAGGGCGTCCAGCGAGATGCCCAGCGCCTCCCGGCGGCATCGCAGCAGGGTGGCGGCAGCGATCCAGTTTTCCGGCCAGCTTTCGGGCAGCGTCGGATGCGTCATTTTGATACGGCGACCTCAGGAGCGTCGACCAGCGCATTGATCTGGGCTAGTAACGATTCGCAAATCGCAGGGTACTCATTCTGGGTGGGGAGAATGGAGACTTGTGGTATTTTTCCCGCTGGGGCCGATTTTGTTGATGCAGGACATGATCCGATCTGCGCCCGCCAGCGACCGCAAACATGCCGCCACGCCGTTCGGACGGCTGATCGTGCGTCTGATCGCCGAGCTGGAGACCAGCATGGTGGCGGCCGGCGTGCGGGCACTGGACGGAGACCTGGATCGGGCGATCATCTTCATGGTCGTGGCGCGCGCCAGCGAAATGCTGTCCCCGCACGGGGCGGGCCATGCCGGCGGCGAGGGGCGTGCGGCCAAGGCGATCAGCATCAACGCGCTCGCTGCCTCGCTGGGACGTCCGTTCGAGACGATGCGGCGGCACATTCACGCCCTGTGCGCGGCAGGCCTGTGCGCGCGTGGCCCCGCCGGCGTCACCGTGCCGGAAGCGGTGCACGGGCGCGCCGAGATCGTCGCACTGTTCCGCGGCAACCATGATGCGCTGGTCCGTATGGTGGAGGACATGCACGACTTCGGCGTGCCGCTGCCGGAGACGCGCCCGCATATCGGCTATGATTGGCATACCGGGCTCGCCGCTGCGCACGACGTGCTGTTGACCGGCATCGAATTTCACGCGCATCGCTTCCAGTCCTGGACCGATCTGGTACTGGCCAATGCGATCCTTTGCGCCAATGCGCGGCCGCTGAGCCACAACCGCGATCTGGCGCTGGCCTATGCCAATTTCGGCCCCGCGCCGCCCGATGCGCTGTTGCAACCCGTCTCCACCGGGTCGATCGCGCGTGCGCTGGGCCTGCCGCCCTCGACCGCGCATCGCCGCGTCGCCGTGATGATCGAATCGGGCATTCTGGTGCGGCGCGCGCGCGGCGTGGTGGTGGCGGAAAAGGCGCTCTCGGATCCTGACCGCATCGAGGAGAGCCGCACGAGCATGCTGCATGTCCGTCAGATCCTGATCCGGCTCGCGGCGGGCGGCTTCCGCTTCGACGATCCCGCCGCCAACTATCGTGATCGTCGGCCCAAGCCGCTGCAGATCGCGTAGACGCGCGCGGCCGGGGATTCTACAGCCCGGTCATGACCTTGCTGCTCCCCGGCTTCGATTGCGACTCGTTCGTCCGCGCCACGCTCGCTGAGGATCTCGGCCCGGGCGGCGACATCACCGCCGCTGCGGTAATCCCGGCGGAAGCACGGTTCGAAGGGGTGATGGACAGCCGCGACCCGATCATCGTGGCGGGCCTTCCGATCGCCGAGGCCTTCTTCCGTGCGCTCGATCCCACCGTGGAGATCGAACGGCTGGTGGAGGAGGGCGCGTCGGCGGCGCCGGGCACCGCGCTCCTGCGGCTGCGCGGCCTGGCGCGGGCAATGCTCACCGCCGAGCGCTCGGCGCTCAACACGGTCCAGCACCTCAGCGGCATCGCGACGATGACACGCAGCTATGTGGACGCGATCGCCGGCACCGGCGCGACGCTGCTCGATACCCGCAAGACGCTGCCCGGCCTGCGCGTGCTGGAGAAATATGCCACGCGCATGGGCGGCGCGACCAATCATCGCATGGGCTTGTGGGACGCGGCGATGATCAAGGACAACCATGTCGCGGTCGCCGGATCGGTGGAAGCGGCGGTGGCACGCGCCGTCGCGGCAGGAATCGCGCGGATCATCGTCGAGGTCGACCGGGTCGACCAGATCCCGCCCGCGCTGGCCGCTGGCGCGACGCATCTGCTGCTCGACAACATGGCCCCGCCGGTGCTCCGCGAGGCGGTGGCGCTGGTGGCGGGCCGGGTGCCCACCGAAGCATCGGGCGGCGTTCGCCTCGACACGATCCGCGCGATCGCCGAGACAGGGGTCACCTTTATCAGCGTCGGGCGGCTGACCCAGTCGGCACCGGCGGCCGATATCGGACTGGATTTCGCGAGCGTTTGAGGGAGACGGGCATGAAATGGGTGGTGGGAAGCGTGGCGCTGGCGGCGGCGCTGCTGCCGGGCGCGGCGCTGGCACAGGCGCAGATGTGCGTTGCGCCGCGCAAGGTTGCGCGGCCGCTGCCCGATCTGCCCAGCGCGAAGGAGCCGCGCCGCGTGCTGCCGATCAGCAGCTACACGCTGGCGCTCACCTGGTCGCCGGGCCTGTGCCGCGCGCGAGGCGACACGCCGGACAGCGGCTTCCGCTGCGGCGGCGATAACCGCTTCGGCTTCACCCTGCACGGCCTGTGGCCGGATGCGGCGGGCAAGACCTGGCCGCAATATTGCAAGGCGACGCCGATCCTGCCGCCTGCGCTGATCCGCAAGACGATGTGCGCCACGCCCTCCGAACAACTGATCCAGCACGAATGGGCCAAGCACGGCACCTGCATGCAGACGACACCGGCGGGCTATTTCCAGCGCTCGACCAAGCTTTACCGCGCGATCCGCTATCCCGACATGGAGGCGCTGTCGCGCGGCGCGCCGACCGTGGGCGACTTCAAGCGCGCCTTCGCCGCTCGCAACCGCGCAATCCCGGCGGCCGCGATTCGCGTGACCACGACCCGCGAAGGCTGGCTGGACGAGCTGTGGCTGTGCCTCGACACCCGCTTTCGCTATCATCGCTGCGAGGCGGGCACCGGCGGTGTGGGCGACGATACGCCCCTGAAGATCTGGCGGGGATGATCGGCATGACGGTGGAGCGACGCAGCTTTCTCGCAGGCGCGGCGGCCTTGGCCGTAGCGACTCCCGCCGCTGCCCGTGTCGCAGCGCAGGGCGCGCGCTATGGCCTGATCGGCAAGATGACGGCGAAGACCGGTCAGCGCGATGCCCTTGCCGCGATCCTCATCGAAGGCACGGCGGCGATGCCCGGTTGCCTCAGCTACATTGTCGCGCGCGACGCGACCGATGGCGACGTGCTGTGGATCACCGAAGTGTGGGAGTCGAAGGACGCGCATGTTAATGCGCTCGCGTTACCGGCGGTGCGCACCGCGATCGGCAGGGGGCGGCCGCTGATCGCTGGGATGGAAACGATCGCGGAAACGATGCCTCTGGGAGGTTCGGGATCGGCGACGCGGAGCTGATGGCTTTGAGCCCCTCCCTCCAGGCGAGGGGCGCAAGATGGAACCTTATCCTTCGATCACCACGCTCGCTGGGTGATGCTTGTCGAGATATCGTTTGACCAGCCGCAGGTTCCGCGTGTTCGATCGGAAGAAGAAGTCCGGGATCGCGCCGACAAACGGGATCATGCCCAGCGCCCAGTCTACACCGATATTGCCCGCCATCCGTGCGATGGTGCGTTTCGGCATGCCGAGGTTGCGCGCCTCCCAGGCGAGATAGGCGCCCATCGCCGCCGCCACGCTCGGTCCAACCGCGGGCACGAAGTCCAGTAGCACGTCCAGCCCAACCTTGCGGCGGGTGCCGGGGATGGTCACCATGCCTTCCAGCAGCCGCTCCATCCCCTCGATCCGCTGGCGCACCGCGATCGCATCGGTGCCGATCGGCAGCCGCTGCGCGACATCTTCATTCAACCTTGTCGCCCGTGCCATTCGCTGACCTCACTGCTTGCGCAGGTGATTCAACGGGTGCCAGGCCCGCGCGTTCCCCTGCCAGTTCGACAGGCGCAGCGCGACGATCGACCAGCGCAGCGGCTGGGCCAGCGGGAGGAAGGCGACGTCGCTTGCCAGCATGGCGTCCGCCTCGGCGATGCGGTGCCCCCGGTTGTAGAGGTCGGGCGCATCGCGGGCGGCGGCAATCAGGGTGGCGGTATCGTCGGAGCACGCCCGGCATGCATTGGCGAGATACCAGCGGCCGCTATCATAAGGGGCGACCGCATCGACCAGTTCCAGGTCGGCGCGGGGATCCCCCAGCCCGACGCGTTTGGGGGTGATCCCGATCGCGATCATGGCGGAGGCGAGGTGCCCCCATAGCAGGGTCGCGCCCGCGCCCGAGGGAAGCGCGAGGGTGATCTCCACCGGTCCGCGATGCACGCTCTGCCATTCGCGGACGCGCTGGGCGGCGAGCGCACGGCGCTGGTTGGGCGCTACGGTCATCCAGCTACCGGGTGCGGGCGGAGCCGAGGAATCCATCTGGGCGGGAAGAATCGTCTCGGCCGGGTCCCAGCCCGGCGCGATCGCCGAGGTGAGCGCGCCGCGATCGATCGCCATGCCGATGGCGGCGCGGTTCTGCGGGGTCGTGAGGAAGCCGTCGCGCCGCAGGATGGCGAGGCCGAACAGCCCGGCTGCCGAGTCGACCCGGATATTATCGGGCGCGATTCCCGCCGCCGCCAGGATCGGCCAATCGGAAAGCGTACCGCCGAGCACCAGATCGGAGGCCCCGTCGCGGAAGCGAGCGATGGCGGCGGCGGCGCGCTCGCCCCGCAGGCGCACCAGCTCCTGCGGGGCGGGGGTCGCCCTGGGATCGTCGCCGGGTTGCTCGGCAGGCCGCAGCAACAGGCCGTCCCGCTTGCCCGGCACGATGCGGAAAGGCCCGGATCCCGCAAGGCTGGGCGCGCGGAACACCGCCATTTCCGGCTGCGCGAAGAGGTTGAGCAGATCGGGGCGCGGGCTTTTCAGTCGCACCTCGATCACCTGCGGCGTCATCTCGACGATCTCGTCAATCACCGCGAGATAAGGGGCGAGCCGACTCTTGCTGTTTGCGGCCACCGCTCGGCGAAGCACCCGGACGATCTCGCCGGCGGTGACAGGCTGGCCGCCGGGCCAAGTCGCTTCGCCCAACCGGAAGATATAGCTGCGTGCATCGTCGAACACGTTCCAGCGCTCGGCCAGCGCGGGCTCGATCTGGCCGTTGCGATCGAACCGCACCAGGCCCTGGGCGGTAGCGCCGAGAGCGACGGCCTGGGCATGGTCGATCGTGGTCGCGCTTGGGTCCACCAGCAGCCGGTCGCTGCCGATCGCGCTGACCACCACCGGCGCGTCGTCCTTGCGCTGGCCTTCGGGACCGCCGCACGCGGCGACGGTCAGCAGGAGGGCGATCACGGGCAGGCGCGGGCGTGGCATCGGCGGGTCCCAGTCGGCGGAGCGCAAGCTCTATGGGAGCGGGCACGTGCTGCCAAGCCCGGAGGCTTCCGCGCGCGTGCGGCCGCGCCTACTAAGGCGGGATGACGCTATCCCGTTTCCGCTCGCATCCCGTTGCCGCCGCCGCGATCGCCGGCGCCTTGCGCGGCTATATGCTGGTGCGAAGTATCGGCTGGTTCGTCACGCGCCCGCAGACGCGCGGAGTCCGCGCCATCGCGATCACGCCGCAGGGGCAGGTGGTGCTCGTTCGGCACAGCTACATCAAGGGCTGGCATCTACCCGGTGGCGGCCATGAGCGTGGCGAAAGTGCCGAGGAAGCGGCGTTACGCGAGCTGCGCGAAGAGGCCGGCATGGTATCGCACGGGGTGATCCGCATATTGGGTACGCTGCAGCATCGGCCCAATTTTCGCCGCGACACCGTGACGCTCGTGCTGGTCGAGCAGGTCACCTTCGTTTTCCGACCGTCGTTGGAAATCGTCGAGGCGCATGCCTTCGATCTGGATGCGCTCCCGTTCGAGATCACCAGCGGGACCGCGCGCCGGCTCGCCGAGTGGCGAGAAGGGCGCGCGGTCGCCGAGAACTGGTGACCACCGACAGGCATGGTGCGGACGGCGGGACTCGAACCCGCACGCCCCGAGGGGCAGAAGATTTTAAGTCTCCGGCGTCTACCGGTTCCGCCACGTCCGCGAGGGCGGCAGCCAAGACGCTGCCGCACGCCGCGTGTCAAGCGCGCATCACATGTTGAGGCGGATGCGCATCTCCTTCCCCGGCTTGAAATAGGGGACGCGCTTGGCGTCCACTTCGACGGACTCGCCGGTCCGCGGATTACGACCGACGCGGGCATCGCGCGCGCGGGTCGAGAATGCCCCGAAGCCGCGCAACTCCACGCGACCATCTTCACTCAGCCGGCCGACAATCTCGTCGAAGAAGATCGAGACGATCTTTTCGACTTCCCGGATCGAGAGACCGGGATTTTCCTGTACCAGCAATTGAACCAACTCAGACCGGATCATCCGGGCCCCTCCCTTGGCGAAACGCGCCCCCCAATGGCCGCGAAACGGCTATCCCCAAGGAAACTCTAGCGCTTTTTTCCAATCTGCATCAACCAGAAGATGTGGTTGATGGTGTCCTAAAATCAAAAAAGAAGGGCCCGGAAACCGCTTTCGCAGTGCCCGGGCCCCTCTTCAGGTCGCAAGATTAGTTGTTCTGGCTGCGGGCCTTGAGCGCCTCACCCAGAATGTCGCCCAGCGACGCGCCCGAGTCGGACGAGCCATACTGCTGCACGGCCTGCTTCTCTTCGGCGATCTGCATCGCCTTGACCGAGAAGGTGGGCTTCTTCGAACGATCGAAGCCGGTCACCATCGCGTCGAACTTCTGGCCGACCTGGAAACGCTCCGGACGCTGCTCGTCGCGGTCGCGGCCGAGATCGGTGCGCTTGATGAAGCCGGTCGCGCCATCGTCGCCAACCTGCACTTCGAGGCCCGCGTCGCGGACTTCGAGGACGGTGACGGTGACGACCGAGTTCTTGCCCAGACGATCGGCGCCACCGGTCGAACCGGCAGCGGCGACGCCGCCACGCTCGAGCTGCTTCATGCCGAGCGAGATGCGCTCCTTGTCGGCTTCGACGGCGAGCACGATCGCGGTGACGGTCTCGCCCTTGCGGTGCAGGGCCAGCGCGTCTTCACCCGAGATGCCCCAGGCGATGTCGGACATGTGGACCATGCCGTCGACGTCGTTGTCCAGGCCGATAAACAGGCCGAACTCGGTGGCGTTCTTGACTTCGCCCTCGACGGTCGAACCGACCGGGTGCTCTTCGGCAAACTTTTCCCACGGGTTCTGCTGGGCCTGCTTGAGGCCGAGCGAGATGCGGCGCTTTTCCTGATCGACCTCGAGCACGACGACTTCGACTTCCTGCGAGGTCGAGACGATCTTGCCCGGATGGACGTTCTTCTTGGTCCAGCTCATTTCCGACACGTGGACCAGGCCCTCGATGCCGGCTTCCAGCTCGACGAACGCACCGTACTCGGTGATGTTGGTCACGCGGCCCGACAGCTTGGCGCCGACCGGGTATTTCGCGCTCGCGCCATCCCACGGATCGCTCTCGAGCTGCTTCATGCCCAGCGAGATGCGCTGCGTGTCGCGGTTGATGCGGATGATCTGAACGCGGACGGTGTCGCCGATGTTCAGCACTTCCGACGGGTGGTTGACGCGCTTGTAGCTCAGGTCGGTGACGTGCAGCAGGCCGTCGATGCCGCCCAGGTCGACGAACGCACCGTAATCGGTGATGTTCTTGACGACGCCGTCGATCACCTGGCCCTCGGCGAGGCTCTGGATCAGGCCCGAGCGCTGCTCGGCGCGGGTTTCCTCGAGCACCGCGCGACGCGACACGACGATGTTGCCGCGCTTGCGGTCCATCTTGAGGATCTGGAAGGGCTGGGCGATGTCCATCAGCGGGGTGACGTCGCGCACCGGACGGATGTCGACCTGGCTGCCCGGCAGGAAGGCCACGGCGCCGTTGAGGTCGACGGTGAAGCCGCCCTTGACGCGGCCGAAGATGACGCCTTCGACGCGGGTGTTCTGGGCGAATTCTGCCTCAAGCTTGTCCCAGGCGGCTTCGCGGCGGGCGCGGTCGCGGCTGAGCATCGCTTCGCCGTTCGCGTTCTCGACGCGGTCGACATAGACTTCGACTTCGTCGCCGACCTTGAGGTCCGCCTTCTGGCCGGGCGCTGCGAATTCGCGCAGCGGCACGCGGCCTTCGGACTTGAGGCCCACGTCGATGACGGCGAGGTCGTTCTCGATGCCGGTGACGGTGCCGATCACGACGCGGCCTTCAAAGCCGTCCGCCTGACCGAAGGTTTCGTCGAGCAGTGCCGCGAAATCGTCGCGGGATGGGGTTGCCGTAGTGGCCATAGAAAAGTGGTTCCTAACGTTCGTTTTTTCCGGCCAACCGGTTGGATCCGGCGGTCTTGTGGGCCAGAAATGCCGCGGCGGCCGAATGCCGGTCGCGACATCCTTCGCACGGGTTCCAGTGGAGGACGAGCAAGTCGCGTCGATACGCGAAAAGGGCGCATGGAAGAAGGCTTCCAGCGCCATCCCCCACGAGCACCCGCCCGCAGGATGCGCGCGGCTTACTCCGGATGGGGTGGAAACGCAAGGTTTTCGGGGCCTGAAACTCCTCCCCGGCACGGGGAGGGGGACCATTGGCGCAGCCAATTGTGGAGGGGCCGCGCCGCCAGGCGCGGGGCTGGTCAGGTGCGGGATCGCGGCCGACTGCTTTACTTAGCCCCTCCTCCTTGGAGGAGGGGTTGGGGTGGAGGGATTCCAGAACATCTGTCGGTCTCGGTGAGACACTGCCCCACCCCAACCCCTCCCCTGAAGGGGAGTGGCTTAGATTAGGTCACCCTGCCGCCCGCTTCTTCTCGACGATCTCGATCGCCCGCTGCACCGCCGCGTCGATCGACAGGAAGCTGGTGTCCAGCGTCACCGCGTCCACCGCCTGCACCAGCGGCGCCTCGCTGCGCTTGGAGTCGCGCTCGTCGCGGGCGCGGATGTCGGCGAGCACCTTGTCGAGGCTGACGTTGATGCCGTTCTTGCGCAATTCCAGATGCCGGCGTTGGGCACGGATCATCGGGGTCGCCTTGACGAACAGCTTCACTTCGGCGTCGGGCGCGATCACCGTGCCGATGTCGCGCCCGTCGAGCAGCGCCCCGCCGGGCTGCTGGGCGAAACGCTTCTGCCGCGCCAGCAGCGCGGCGCGCACCAGCGGATGTGCCGAGACGATCGACGCCACCTGGCCGACATCGTCGGTGCGCAGAAACGAATCGGCGAGCAGCGAATCGTCGAACCCGCAGGCCGCGACGGCGTCTGCTTCCTTCGCCGGGTCCAGGCCTTCGCGCAGTACCGTCGCGGCGACTGCACGATAGAGCAGGCCGGTATCAAGATGCGGCAAGTTGTACTGGCGAGCGAGGGCGCGCGCGATGGTGCCCTTGCCCGAAGCTGCCGGGCCGTCGACTGCGATAATCATGCGGTCCACTCGCCAGCATCGCGAGCAAGGTCAAGCGCTTTGCCGCGAAATCGCGCGATCATTCGGCGGTCAGTGCGTCCAGCGTCGCGAAGAAATTCGGATAGCTGGTCGCCACCGGCGCGACGTCGTCGATCGCGATCGGTTGTGTGGCAGCGAGCGCGGCGACGGTCATGCTCATCGCAATGCGATGATCGAGCAATGTCGCGACCGTGCCGCCGCCGGCGAGCGGCGCACCTCCCGAGCCCTGGATGGCGAGACCGTCCTCATACTCTTCGGTCACCACGCCGCAGGCTTCGAGCGCCGCGCGCATGGCGGCAATGCGATCCGACTCCTTGACGCGCAGCTCGTGCGCGCCGCGGGCGACGGTGCGACCCTCGGCCAGCGCCGCGGCTACGAACAGCACCGGATATTCGTCGATCATGCTCGGGGCGAGATCGGCGGGCACCTCGATTGCCTTGAGCGGCGCGTGGCGGACGACGAGATCGGCGACCGGCTCGCCGCCGACAGTGCGGGCATTGGTCTCGGCGATGTCGGCGCCCATCAGGCGCAGCGCAGTGATCAGGCCGGTGCGCGTCGGGTTCATGCAGACATTGGCGATGGTGATGTCCGAGCCCGGCACGATCGAGGCCGCGACCATCCAGAAACCGGCCGACGAAGGATCGCCCGGCACGACGATGTGCTGGGGCTTGAGCTCGGCCTCGCCGGTGATGCTGATGATCTTGCCGTCAGGCCCGTCCTCGACGGTCAGCTCGGCGCCGAAGCCGCGCAGCATCCGCTCGCTATGGTCGCGGGTGGGGACGGGCTCGATCACGCGGGTGATGCCCGGCGTGTTGAGCCCGGCGAGCAGGACCGCCGACTTCACCTGCGCCGAGGCGACGGGCAGCGTATATTCGATCGGCACCGCCGGGCACATGCCCCGCAGCATCAGCGGCAGGCGGCCGCCGGGGCTGGCGGTTATCTCGGCACCCATCTGCGAGAGTGGCTCGATCACGCGGCCCATCGGGCGGCCCGAAAGCGACGCATCGCCGGTGAAGGTCGCAGTGATGCCATGGCTGGCGACCAGACCCATCAGCAGGCGGGTGGAGGTGCCGCTATTACCCATGTCGAGCGCCTGGGCCGGCTGCTGCAGCCCGCCGACGCCGACGCCGTGGACGCGCCAGATGTCGTCGTCGCCGCGCTCCACCTGCGCGCCCATCGCCCGCATCGCCGCGGCGGTGGCGAGCACGTCCTCGCCTTCCAGCAGGCCCTCGATCCGGCTTTCGCCGACGGCGAGCGCGGAAAACATGATCGCGCGGTGGCTGATCGACTTGTCGCCGGGAACGGTGACGGTGCCGCGCAGCGGACCACGGGCGGCGAGGGTGAGAGGGCGGGGATCGGTGTTCGACATGGGCGCGGCTTTGACAGGCGGCTTGCGGCATGGCAAGGCGCGCCCCACTTTCCGGGATCGCATCCCGAAATCTCCGAACACAGCGAAAGGCGAAGAGGCAACACATGGTGAAGCCGGAATGGGGCACCAAGCGCAGCTGCCCGAAGTGCGGTACGCGCTTCTATGATCTGACCAAGGACGAACCGGTCACCTGCATCAACTGCGGTTTCGCCTGGGAGCCCGAGCCCATCCTGAAGTCGAAGCAGCCGCTGCCGTTCGAGGCAGTGAAGGCCAATGCCGACAAGCCCGAGGCCGAGGATTCGGATCTGGTGGGCGATGACGATCTGGACATCGGCGCAGACGACGAGGAGCCCTCGCCGGACGACGACGTCGATCTGGGCGGCGACGACGACCTGGGTGTCGAGACCGTCAGCGACGACGACGAACAGTAAGCTCCAAAAAATTTTGGCAAGCGCGAAAAAGGCGCTTGCCAACCCCGCAAGGCCCTTATAGAGGGGCCGCCTTCCCGGGGAATGGGGCCGTAGCTCAGCTGGGAGAGCGTCGCAATGGCATTGCGAAGGTCAGGGGTTCGATCCCCCTCGGCTCCACCATTTCCCCCCGGATCGCGCAGCCAGTGCGATCAATCCGAAGGCATTTTTTTCTGACATAGTGATGCTGAAGCATCTCACGTCCATCGCAGATCCTTGGGTCCTGCGGCGGGCGGGGCGATGATCACTGTCAAGGACGGCGCGAGGATCTTCTACAAGGACTGGGGTCCCCGAACTGCCCAGCCGATCGTGTTTCACCATGGTTGGCCGCTGAGCGCGGACGATTGGGACGCGCAGATGCTGTCTTTCGCGGGGAAGGGCTACCGCGTGGTCGCGCAAGATCGCCGCGGCCATGGCCGCTCGACCCAGACCGGCACCGGCAACGACATGGCGACCTATGCCGCCGACATGCTGGAACTGGCCGAGGCGCTAGACCTGCGGAATGCGGTGCATATCGGCCATTCCACCGGCGGCGGCGTAGTCGCGGCCTATGTCGCGCGCGCCATTCCGGGCCGCGTCTGCCGTCCGGGCGGGCGCGGCCTTTTCCGGTGTGCGGATGAGTAAGCATGTTCGGCAACCGCTCGTTTACACGCCGCTGCGACACTGCCGCATCGGAGCAGCGCCATGATCGCCACCAACATCGCCCTTACCGGGGTTCAGGCCAGCGTCGCGCGGATCAATGTCAGCGCGCAGAACGTCGCCAACGCCAACACCACCGGCGAGACCGCCAAGGCGGTGACTGCTGCCAACGCGATCGGCAAGACAGTCAACCATGCCTATCAGCCCATCGCGCTGTATCAGGCGGCGGCTGCCGGCGGCGGCGTCAATGCAAAGCCGGTGCCTGCAGTACCGGGCACGGCACCCCGTTACGACCCGGAATCGCGGGATGCCGATGAAGATGGTAACATCGAGGCGCCCGACGTGGATTTCGCGAGCGAGGATGTCGAACAGCGCAAGGCGCTGTTCTCCTTTCGCACCAACCTCTCGGTGATCAAGACCGAGGACCAGATGATGGGTTCGCTGCTGGATATGCGCGTCTAGGACGTGCAGCCCTCTCCCCCGGGGGAGAGGGCGCTACGCCTTCAGGCCAGTGTCAGGCCGACATCCACGTTGCCGCGTGTAGCGTTCGAATACGGGCAGACCTGGTGTGCGGCGTCGACAAGCTTCTGGGCCTCTTCGCGGTCCAGGCCCGGCAGGCTGACCAGCAGATCGGCGGTGATGCCGAAGCCGCCTTCCGAACGCGGGCCGATGCCTACGGTCGCAGTGACCGTCACGTCGGCCGGAACCTTGATCTTCATGCCTGCGCCGACTGCCTTGAGCGCGCCGATGAAGCAGGCCGAATAGCCCGCCGCGAACAGCTGTTCCGGGTTGGTGCCCTCGCCGCCGGCGCCGCCCAGCTCCTTCGGGGTCGACAGCTTTACGTCGAGCACGCCGTCCTCGGAACGCGCGCTGCCGTCGCGGCCGCCGGTTGCGATTGCCTTGGTGGTGTATTTCACATCGACCGACATGGTGCGTCTCCTTTAATGCTGCGGTAAAAGATATCGCGATAAATATTAGATAGAGGCGGTTGCACCCCTTGTCCAGAGGATTCGTTATCGCGATATACGTTTTATCCCGCGGTTGGCGGGAAGGAGTTCATAGCCATGCCCGCCCCGCTTCCGCTCGACGGCCAGCTCTGCTTTTCGCTCTACAGCGCGAGCATGGCGATCACGCGCGTCTACAAGCCCATCCTCGATCGGCTGGGCATCACCTATCCGCAATATCTGGTGCTCCACGCGCTGTGGGAGCAGGATGGCCGCACGGTGGGCGCGGTCGCTGAGCGGCTGGCGCTCGAATCGAGCACGATCACGCCGCTGGTGAAGCGCCTGGAAACGGCCGGGCTCGTCGAGCGCCGCCGAAATCCGCAGGACGAGCGGCAAGTGCAGGTGTTCCTCACCGCAAGAGGCCAATCGATTCGCGAGGAGTGCGGCTGCCTGGGTGAAGCGGTGGTGGCGAAGACGGACCTGACCTTCGAACGACTGGCGGCGCTGAACCGCGAGGCACAGGCCCTGCGCGACTCGCTGGCGCGGGGGTAAGGCGTACGGACCAATCCCCGGTTTGCCGCGCGGCCCTATCCGGCTAAGGGGTGCAACCACCCCCCAAATCTGCTGGAACCCCCGTTTCGATGCTGCGCCTGTCCGGACTTTCCCTGCCCCTCGATCATCCCGCCGATGCGCTTGCCCCGGCGATCGCGGCGCGGCTGGGCGTGGCGCCGGTCGAGGTGCGCAGCTTCACCGTGTTCAAGCGCGGCAACGATGCCCGGCGGCGCAATGCGATCCTGCTGGTCTACACCGTCGATGTCGAGCTGACGGACGAAGCCGAGGTGCTGGCGCGGCTCGCCGGCGACAAGGACGTGCGGCCGACGCCGGACATGACCTATCGCCCGCCGGTCCACGCGCCCGAAGGCTGGACCGGCCTGCGCCCGGTGGTGATCGGCGCAGGCCCATGCGGGCTGTTCGCCGGGCTGATCCTCGCCCAGATGGGCTTCCGCCCGATCATCGTCGACCGCGGCAAGATCGTGCGCGAGCGGACCAAGGACACCTGGGGCCTTTGGCGTCGCGCCGAGCTCAACCCGGACTCGAACGTCCAGTTCGGCGAGGGTGGGGCGGGGACCTTCTCCGACGGCAAGCTCTATTGTCGGGTCAAGGATCCGCGCTTCCTCGGCCGCAAGGTGCTGGAGGAGTTCGTGAAAGCCGGCGCGCCCGACGATATCCTGTGGCAGGCGCATCCGCATATCGGCACCTTCCGCCTCGTCTCGATGGTGGAGAGCATGCGCCGCACCATCGAGGCACTGGGCGGCGAATATCGCTGGCAGACCCGTGTCGATGCGATCGAGTTGGACGGCGAGCGCAGCATGCGCGGGCTGCACCTGCACGACGGCAGCTTCCTGGAGGCCGATCATGTCGTGCTGGCGGTGGGCCACAGCGCACGGCCTACCTTCGAGATGCTCCACCGCATGGGCGTGCATATCGAGGCCAAACCCTTCTCGATCGGCGTTCGGATCGAGCATCCGCAGGGCTGGATCGATCAAGCGCGCTTCGGCAACTGCGCCAAGCATCCCGATCTCGGCGCGGCCTCCTATGCGCTGTCGCACCACTGCGCCAATGGCCGCACCGTCTACAGCTTCTGCATGTGCCCGGGCGGGCGGGTGGTGGCGGCGACCTCCGAGGAGGGCCGCGTCGTCACCAACGGCATGAGCCAATATTCGCGCGCCGAGTTCAACGCCAATTCCGGGCTGGTCGTGGCGATCGACCCTGCGCGTGACTATCCGGGCGGTCCGCTGGCGGGGATCGAACTGCAGCGCAAATGGGAGGATGCGGCGTTCATTGCCGGCGGCTCCAACTATAACGCGCCGGGCCAGCTCGTCGGCGACCTGCTCGCCGGGCGCCCGTCGACCGCGCTCGGGCAGGTGGTGCCGAGCTACAAGCCAGGCGTCACGCCCACTGACCTTGCCGCCTGCCTGCCCGAGTTCGTGATCGAGGCGTTCCGCGAGGCGCTGCCGGTGTTCGGCCGCCAGATCGCCCGCTACGATCATCCCGACGCGGTGATGACCGGCGTGGAGACACGCACTTCCTCGCCGATCCGCATCACGCGCGGCGCTGATTTCCAGAGCCTCAACACGCCGCGGCTGTTCCCGGCAGGGGAAGGCGCGGGCTACGCCGGCGGCATCCTCTCGGCCGCAATCGACGGTATCAAGGTCGCCGAGGCGATGGCGAAGAGCATATTGTCCGATTAACCATCGTATTTCGATCATTGGAGAATCTGCTCGCCCTCCGCTTCTATAATGGGAGGCGAAGGGAAGGTTTGTGCAGGATTATCAGGAAGCCGCGCGCCTCGACGCGCTGTATCAACTGAAGCTGCTCGACACGCCTCCGAGCGAGCAATTCGATCGCATCACGCGGATGGCGGCGCAGATCTTCGGTCTGCCGATCGCGGCGGTGTCGCTGACCGACAGGGACCGACAATGGTTCAAGTCGCGCGTCGGTGTCGAACATTGCAGCATCCCGCGCCACAAGGCGCCCTGCGCCGAAGTCGCCGACACGCGCGATCTCGTGGTGATCGAGGATTTCGCTACCCATCCCTGCTATGCGGATAGCCTGCTCGCCCGCAACGGCACGCGCTTCTATGCCGGCGCGCCACTCGTCACCAGCGACGGCTATGGGCTGGGCGCGCTATGCGTGCTGGGTGGCGAGCCGCGCATCGCGACGGCCGAGGAACGTGCGGCGCTGACCGATCTGGCCGCGATGGTGATGGCGCAGATCGAACTGCAGCACGCCTTCGGGCGCATCGATCCCATCAGCGGCCTGCCAACGCGCGCGCAGTTCCGCGACGACTTTTTCGATCTCGCGCGCGATTGCCCGGGCCAGTTCCGTATCGCGGTAATCGCCGATCTCGCTCGCGACGACCAGATCGCCAAGATTGTCGGCGCAATGGGCGCGGCGCGGCTGGATGAGATGGTGCGCGAGGCGGCTCAAGCGATCCAGACCGCGCTCGGCCCCCATCGCACCGTCTACCATGTCGGTACCACCCAATTCGCCTTCCTGTCGGCGCCCGAGGTCGATGTGGACACCTATGTCCCGTTGCTGGAGCAGGGCTTCACGGCGATCCGCGCCACGTCCAGCGTGCGCTTCGTGACGAGCGTCGCGATCGGCCTGCGGCCGTTCCGCTTCGGCGACGTGCCGGCCGAGGACGTGCTGCGCGGTGCCGCCAGCGCGGCGCAGGACGCGCGCCGCACCGACGGTGCGATCGCGCTCTTTTCCCCGGCGCGGGATAGCGAGATGCGCCGCCATTACGACCTGCTGCAGGATTTCGGCGCCGCTCTCGAAACAGAGGGCCAGCTGCGCCTGGTCTACCAGCCGCGCGTCGATCTCGCCACCGGGCGCTGCCTGGGCGCGGAGACGCTGCTGCGCTGGCGCCACCCGACATTGGGCGAGGTGTCGCCGGCCGAGTTCATCCCGATCATCGAACAGACCGCGCTCGCCCGGCCAACGACTCAATGGGTGCTTGACCGCGCGCTCGACCAGCTTGCCGCATGGCAGGCGGCGGGGCTCGATCTGACGCTGTCGATCAACATTTCCGCCGCCAATCTGATGGAGCCGGACCTGATCCAGCGCATCCAGCTGGCGCTGCTCAGCCGCCAGCTGCGGCCGGAGCGGCTGGAAATCGAACTCACCGAAAGCGCGATGATGGCGCAACCGGAAAAGGCGCTGGCGATCCTGGGCGAACTGGCCGATGTCGGCGTCGCGCTGGCGATCGATGATTTCGGTACGGGCCACAGCAGCCTGGCCTATCTCCAGCGGGTGCCGGCGCAGGTGGTCAAGATCGATCAGGCATTCGTGCGTGGGATGGATGCGGCGCGGGGCGCCGATCACGTGCTGGTCGAGACGATGATCGTGCTGATCCACAAGCTCGGCCGCCGTGTCGTCGCGGAAGGCGTGGAAACCCAAGCCGCCGCGGCGCTGCTCGCCGGCCTGGGCTGCGAGGAGGCACAGGGCTATTGGTTCGCGCGGCCGCTGGAAGTTTCGGCGTTCGCGGAGTGGGTCGCGGCGGGGAAGGCCTTGGCGGCTTGACCGGTTCCTGCCCCGCGCCGCGCGGCGGGAGCCGGATGGCTACCCCGCCTCGTTGAACTGCAGCGCCGCCAGCCTGGCGTAGAGCCCGCCCTTGGCGACCAGCTCGGCATGGGTGCCGGTCTCGACGATCCGGCCGCCGTCCATCACGATGATCCGCCCGGCGGCCCGCACCGTGGCGAGGCGATGGGCGATCACCAGCGTGGTGCGGCCCTGCATCAGATGCTCGAGCGCGTCCTGCACCAGCTTTTCACTCTCGGCGTCGAGCGCACTTGTCGCCTCGTCGAGCAGCAGGATCGGCGCGTCGCGGAGCAGCGCGCGGGCGATGGCGAGGCGCTGGCGCTGGCCGCCGGACAGGCGGGCGCCGCCTTCGCCCAGGAACGTATCCAGACCCTCGGGCAGCGCGCGCAGGAACTCGGCGGCGTTGGCGGCCTCGGCTGCGGCCCAGATCGCGTCGTCGCTCGCGTCCCACGCGCCGTAGCGGAGGTTGTCGCGGGCACTGGCGGCGAAGATCACCGTCTCCTGCGGCACCATCGCCATACGCGCGCGGATCTCGGCCGGATCGGCCTTGGGGACCGCGATGCCGTCGATGCGGATCTCGCCCGCCTCGGGATCGTAGAAGCGCTGGAGCAGCTGGAACAAGGTCGACTTGCCCGCGCCCGAGGGGCCGACCACCGCCACGGTCTCGCCGGGGGCCACGAACAGCGAAAAGTCCTGCAGCGCCGATACCTCAGGTCGGGTGGGATAGCGGAAGGTGACGGCGTCGAACGCGATCGCGCCCTCGGCCGGGCTGGGTAGCGCCACCGGATGGGCAGGGGCGGCGATATCCGGCTCCTGCTGGAGCAGTTCGGCCAGCCGGCCGGCGGCGCCCGAGGCGCGGAGCAGGTCGCCATAGACTTCGGTCAGCGCGCCGAATGAGCCGGTGACGAGCCCGGCGGTGATCACGAAGGCGGTGATCGCGCCGCCGGTGATCTGCCCGGTCGCGACGCCGGACACCGCATCCCACATGATCAGCGTGATCGCGGTGAAGAGCAGGCCGATGACCAGCGCGGTCATCACCGCGCGCAGGGCGAAGCGCTGCTGCGCGGCGGCGAAGCTGCGCACGACCGCGTCGTGGAAGCGCTGGCCCTCGCGTGGTTCCTGTCCGAAGGCCTGAACGATCCGCATCGCGCCCAGCGTCTCGGCGGCGATGGCGCCGATATCGGCGACCCGGTCCTGGCTGTTCCGCGAATATTGCCGCACGCGCCCGCCCAGCCAGACGATCGGCAGCACGGTAAGCGGCATGCCGACGATCAGATAGGCCGCGATCTTGGGTGCCAGCACGAAGAGATAGATCACGCCGCCGATGCCGGTCAGCAGGTTCCTCAGCGCGATCGAGACGGTGGAGCCGACCACCTGCTCGACCAGCGCGGTATCCGAGGTGAGTCGCGAGGCGATTTCCGAGGGGCGATTTTCCTCGAACCATTTCGGCGGCAGGCGCAGCAGGTTGCGGTGCACCGCAACGCGCAGATCCGCCACCGTTCGCTCCGCCACCCAGGAAACGAAGAAGAACCGTACGGCCGTGGCGATCGACAGGACCAGAATGACTGCCAGCAAGCCCTGGAAATAGATGCCGATCTTGCTGGTATCGGCTCCTGCCGCGAAGCCGTTGTCGACGATCTGCTTGAAGGTGCGCGGGATCCACAGCGTCGCGGCGGAAGAGGTGAGCAGCGCGACCGTCGCGATCGCGAGCTGCAGGGGGTAATGGCGCGTGAAGCGCCAGATGACGAGCAGGCTGCTGAGCTTGCGGCGCGGCGCCGGCGGCGGCGGGTTCGTGTCGGCCATGGGCGAAGCGCGTAGCGCGGTTCGCGGAGCAGGGGAACTACCTGTGCATGTCTCGGTTCCGCATAGGTACGACGTTGCGGCGCACAACGCCGCCGTCTATATGAGTGGTAAGACAACCCCCGCTGCAGGGATCGGGGCACGGGGAAGGGATTCTATGCTGTACGACGCTTACGAACTTCAGCGTTCCATGCTTGCCGGGGCGAGTGCTCTGGCCAATTTCGGCGCGGGATTGCTCAACAATCCGGCCAATCCCTTCGCCTATTTCGGTGGCGGCCCGGTGATGGCTTCGGCGCTGGAGGTGTTCGCGCATGCCTCCGCTCCTCGCGGCAAGCCGGCCTTCGGACTCGACTTCACCGAGATCGATGGGCGTCGGGTCGAGGTGCGTGAGGAAATCGTCCTCCGCAAGCCGTTTGGCCAGCTCAAGCGCTTCGTGCGCGAAGGTGTCGAGGGCGGGCCGAAGCTGCTGATCGTCGCACCGATGTCCGGCCACTATGCCACGCTGCTGCGCGGCACGGTGCAGCGGATGCTGCCGGTGGCGGATGTCTACATCACCGATTGGCGCGACGCGAAGCTGGTGCCGATCAGCGAGGGGAAGTTCGACCTCGACGACTATGTCGATTATGTGATCGACTTCCTCGCGCATATCGGCGGCGAGGGCGATCCGCGGCCGCATATGCTGGCGGTATGCCAGCCCTCCGTCCCCTGTTACGCGGCGGCGGCGGTGATGAGCGCCGACCAGCATCCCAACCGCCCGCGCACGCTGACCATGATGGGCGGCCCGATCGACACGCGCGAGGCGCCCACCGCGGTCAACACGCTGGCGACCGAACGGCCGTTCAGCTGGTTCGAGCAGAACGTGATCGCCACCGTGCCGATGAGCTATCCGGGCGCGCGGCGGAAGGTGTATCCGGGCTTCCTGCAGCTCGCCGGCTTCATGACGATGAACCTCGGCAACCATCTCATGTCACACTGGGAGATGTTCAAGCATCTCGTCCAGGGCGATGACGAGAGCGCCGACGCGACGATGAAGTTCTACGAGGAGTATCGCTCGGTCTGTGACATGACGGCGGAATTCTACCTCCAGACGATCTCGGTGGTGTTCCAGACGCATGCGCTGCCCAAGGGTGAGATGCTGCACCGCGGCCGCAAGGTCGATCCGGCTGCGATCACCGATATCGGCATCCTCGCGATCGAAGGCGAGCGCGACGATATTTCCGGCATCGGCCAGACCAAGGCGGCACTGACGGTGGCGACCAATCTGCCGGAACCGCTCAAGCAGTATCACATGGCCGAAGGAGTCGGCCATTACGGCATCTTCAACGGCTCGAAGTGGCGCAACCGCATCGCGCCGGTCGTCGAGCAGTGGATGGCGACGCACGGGAATTGATCCTCTTTCACCCTCCCCCCTTTGCGGGGGAGGGAGGGGCCCGCTGCCAAAGGCAGTGGGAGGGAGAGGGGGGCGATTTGCGGAGCAAATCGCGCGGCGGCTGCGCCGCCGCTCACCCTCTCCAAGCTTCGCTAGGCGCTAAAGCGCCAAGCTACGCTATCCTCCCCCGTCAAGGGGGAGGATGCGCGCTGCGGGATCAAATCCCCCCTTCGTCCAGGCTGAGCAGGGTCGCGTTGCCGCCGGCGCTGGTCGTATCCACCGATACCGCCCGCTCCGCGCAGAAACGGTGCAGATAGTGCGGGCCGCCCGCCTTGGGGCCAGTGCCCGACAGGCCCTCGCCGCCGAAAGGCTGCGAGCCCACCACCGCGCCGATCATCGAGCGGTTGATGTAGAGATTGCCCACCCGCGCTTCCGCCTCGACCAGCTCGGCCGAGCGGGCGATGCGGCTGTGCAGGCCCATGGTCAGGCCGAAGCCCTTGGCGTTGACCCGCGCCACCGTCTCGGCGAGCTGGCCCGCCTTCCAGGTGGCGACGTGCAGGATCGGCCCGAACCATTCGCGGGTCAGATCCTCGGGCCGGTCGATGCGGATCATCGTCGGCGGCACGAACAGGCCGGTGGCGGGCACCGGCACGGTCTTGATCCACTGGGCCTTGGCGCTGTCGCGATAGACCATCAGCTTGTCATAGGCCGCCTGGTCGATCACCGGGCCGATATCGGTGCGCGGATCGGCGGGGTCGCCGAGGATCAGCAGCTCCATCGCGCCGCGCAGCATCTCGATCACGCCCTCGGCGATCTCCTCCTGCAGCAGCAGCAGGCGCAGCGCCGAGCAGCGCTGGCCGGCCGAGCGGAAGGCCGAGGTCAGCACGTCGGCCACCACCTGCTCGGGCAGTGCGGTGGAATCGACGATCATCGCGTTGATCCCGCCGGTCTCGGCGATCAGCGGGACGAGCGGGCGGTCCTCGCCTTCGAGCAGCGCGGCGGCGATCTTCTTGGCGGTGGGCGTCGAGCCGGTGAAGGCGACGCCGGCGATGCGCGGATCGGACGTGAGCGCGGCGCCCACCTCCGGGCCGCCGGTTACCAGCACCAGCGCATCTTCCGGCACGCCGGCCTGATGCGCGAGGCGCACGGCGGCGCGGGCGATCTCGGGGGTCTGCGGGGCGGGCTTGGCCACCACCGCATTGCCCGCGACCAGCGCGGCGGCGGTCTGGCCGAGGAAGATCGCCAGCGGGAAGTTCCACGGCGCGATCGTCGCCCACACGCCGCGACCTTCCATGCGCAGCTCGTTGCGCTCGCCCGTCGGCCCGGGGAGGGTGATCGGGGCAAGGCCGGTGCGGGCCTGGAGCGCGTAGTAGCGGCAGAAATCGGCCGCCTCGCGGACCTCGCCGAGCGCGTCGGGGAGGGTCTTGAAGGCCTCCTTGACGGCCAGCGCCATCAGCTCGATGCGGTTTTCCTCGAGCAGGTCGGCGAGGCGCTCGAGGATCGCGGCGCGGGTGGGCAGGGGCGTGGCTGCCCAGCCGGGGAAGGCGGCCGTGGCGCGGTCGATGGCACCGCGTACAAGCCCCTCCCCTTCAGGGGAGGGGTTGGGGGTGGGGGATGAACTGGAAGCGACTCCGGCGCTTGAGGTTACAGGCCCCACCCCAACCCCGTGCTGGGTGAACAGCGCCCCGCGCTGTTCAGGCTCTGCCGGGGGCAGAGCCGACCCAGCGCGCCTGAAGGGGAGGGGCTTAGAAGCAATCGCCGCCGCAGTCTCCGCCAGGATCGTCCGCCCGGCGAGATCGATCCCGCCCGAATTCTTCCACGCGCCGAACAATTCCACCGGCAGCGGAATGCTCGGGTGCCGCGTGCCCCCCACCGCCGCGATCTTCTCCACCGGATCGGCGAGCAATTCGGCTTCGCTCAGCTGCTCGTCGGCGAGCTGGTGGACGAAGCTGGAGTTCGCGCCGTTCTCCAGCAGACGGCGCACTAGGTACGCGAGCAGGTCGCGATGCCCGCCCACCGGCGCGTAGATGCGGCAGTGATAGCCTTGCTCGTTGACCAGCCGCTCGTACAGCCCTTCGCCCATGCCGTGGAGGCGCTGAAACTCGAAGTCGCGGGCATCGCCGGCCCAGTCGAGGATCGTCGCGACGGTCAGGGCGTTATGGCTGGCGAAGGCGGGCACGATGTTCCGGGCCGCGAGCATGTCGCGCGCGCAGGCGAGGTACGACACGTCGGTCGCCGCCTTGCGGGTGAACAGCGGGTAATCGGACAGGCCCTCCACCTGGGTGCGCTTGATCTCGCTGTCCCAATAGGCGCCCTTGACCAGGCGGACATGCATCGGGCGGCCGAGATCGTCGGCCCAGCCGATCACCGCCCGGGCGCGCTTGCCATAGGCCTGCACCGCCATCCCGAAGCCGTTCCAGCCCTTGAGCTCCGGCCGGCGTGCGACCGAGCCGATGATGTCGAGGCTCATCTCCAGCCGCTCGCTCTCCTCGGCGTCGACGGTGAGCGGAATGCCCTGCGCCGCCGACTCCGAGGCGAGCTGCGCCAGCATGTCGGTCAGCTCGGGCACGCAGCGATCATACTGCGCGACTTCGTAGCGCGGGTGGAGCGCGGACAGCTTCACCGAGATCGAATGGCCGGCCTTGGGATCGCGGCCGACCGCGCGGATCGCCTCGAAATAGGCCTGGAAATAGCGCTCGGCATCGGCCTTGGTGCGTGCAGCCTCGCCCAGCATGTCGAAGCTGGCGGTGAAGCCCTTGTTCTCGGGCTTCTTCATCCGCTTCATCGCCTCGTCGATGGTGCGGCCCATCACGAAGACCTCGCCCATCCGCTTCATCGCGGCGCCCACCGCCTGGCGGACGAAGGGTTCGCCGGCGCGCGAGATCAGGCGGCGGAGCGCGCCGGTCTTCTCGTCACCCACCAGCGCGCGGCCGAGCATCAGGCCCCAGGTGGCCGAGTTGACCAGCACCGAGTTGGACTTGCCCGAATGCGCCTTCCAGTCGGCATCGCCCAGCTTGTCGGCGATCAGCAGGTCGGCGGTTTCGGGGTCCGGCACGCGCAGGAACGCCTCGGCGAGGCTGAGCAGCGCCACGCCTTCGGAGGAGTTCAGCCGATACTCCTGGAGGAACTGGTTCACCCAGCCGCGGGTCTGCGCGGCGCGCAGGTCCGCCAGCAGTGCGAGGGCATGATCCATCACCCGCTCACGCGAATCAGGCGTGAGTCGCGCCCGCTCCAGAAGCGGTTTTAGAACATCGGGTTCGGCCGCGCGGTGCAGCTTGGCCATCAATTCGCGGTGGTGTGACGGTACGGCAGTCGGCATTTTCCAGTTTCCGGTCGGCTAAAGCTTGCAGGGAGGCCGGTGGCCCCCTTAGATATGCGAGCCTATGAAAGATAATTGCGCGAGAGGATAGTCTTGGCAGCGACCGTCACCCCGCAGGAGATGGCCGAACGGGTCGGCACCGAGCATGTCTCGGACTGGGTAGAGGTCACTCAGGCGATGATCGACCAGTTCGCGCAAGCGACCGGCGATCACCAGTTTATCCATGTCGATCCGGTGCTCGCGGCGGAAACGCCGTTCGGCGGCACGATCGCGCATGGCTTCCTGTCGCTCTCGCTGATGCCGATGCTCGCGGCGCGCACCGATGCACCCGCCATCGAGGGCGCGCGGATGGGGGTGAATTATGGGGGGAACAAGGTGCGGTTCCTCACTCCGGTACGCTCGGGCAAGCGGGTGCGCGGGCGGTTCACGCTCAAGAAGTTCGTCGAACGCCAGCCCGGCGTCTGGGAACAGGTGCAGGAATATCGGCTCGAGATCGAAGGCGAGGAGAAGCCGGCGGTGATCGCCGAGTGGATCGCGCTGGTGTATGTTTGAAGGACACAAAGCCCCTCCCCTTCAGGGAGGGGTTGGGGGTGGGGGATGACCGATCCACCAGCCCTACGCTGTTAAAAAGTGCCCCACCCCCAACCCCTCCCCTGAAGGGGAGGGGCTTAAGAATTCAGAAGAGAGGAACCACAATGCGCTCCGCAGTCATCGTTTCCACCGCCCGCACGGGCATCGGCCGGGCCTATCGCGGGGCGTTCAACGCCACGCCGGCGCCGACGCTGGGCGCGCACGCGATCCGTGCCGCGGTCGAGCGGGCAGGCATCGAGCCGGGCCAGGTCGACGACGTCGTCTTCGGCGCCGCGCTCCAGCAGGGCAGCCAGGCGCCCAACATCGCCCGCCTGGCACTGCTCCGCGCAGGCCTGCCGGTGGAGGTCGCCGGCATGTCGATCGACCGCCAGTGCGCCTCGGGCCTGATGGCGATCGCGACCGCCGCCAAGCAGATCGTCGTCGACAACATGGACATCGCCCTTGGCGGCGGCGTCGAATCGATCAGCCTCGTCCAGACCCCGCAGATGCGCGTCGAACCCGATCGCGAATTGATCGGTCTGCACAACGACACCTATATGCCGATGCTCCAGACCGCCGAAGTGGTCGCCGCGCGCTACGGCATCGGCCGCGATCGTTGCGACGAATATGCCTTCCGGTCGCAGCAGCGCACCGCCGCCGCGCAGGCCGCGGGCAAGTTCGATGATGAGATCGTGCCCGTCAGCGCGACGATGAACCTGGTCAACAAGGAGACCAAGGAAGTCTCGCAGAAGGAGATCACCCTCTCTAAGGACGAGGGCAATCGCCCCGAGACAACGCTGGAAGGCCTGCAGGCGCTGCAGCCGGTGGTGCCGAACGGCACGGTCACCGCAGGCAATGCCAGCCAGCTGTCGGACGGCTCCTCGGCGTGCGTGCTGATGGAAGAGAAGCTCGCGTCGCAGCGCGGCCTTACCCCGCTCGGCCGCTATGTCGGCATGGCGGTGGCGGGCACCAAGCCCGACGAGATGGGCATCGGTCCTGTCTATGCCATCCCCAAGCTGCTCGAGCGCTTCAACCTGAAGATGGACGATATCGGCCTGTGGGAGCTCAACGAGGCGTTCGCCGTCCAGGTGCTCTATTGCCGTGACAAGCTCGGCATCCCGGGCGATCTGCTCAACGTCAACGGCGGCGCGATTTCGATCGGCCACCCCTACGGCATGTCGGGCGCGCGGATGACGGGCCACGCACTGATCGAAGGCAAGCGCCGCGGGGCGAAATATGTCGTTGTCACCATGTGCATCGGCGGCGGCATGGGCGCGGCGGGGCTGTTCGAGGTCCTGTAAGCGCCGTTTGAAAACGGGATCCATCCCGGTTTCGAACACCGGACTAAGGGGTTGACCGGAGGGTGCGGTGCGCTGCACCCTCCGCCCCATGACAGCAGCCAGCTATCGCGACGGGGTGTCGCTGCGCACCGGCCTTCGCGCCATTGGACAAAGTTTCGTGTTTCGCGGCCGCTCGACGCGCAGCGAACTGACCAGTGCGCTGATCCTGATCGCAATGGGCGAAGTGCTGCTGTTCCTCGCCTTCCACTTCTTCCATCCCCCTACGCCGCTTGGCGTCACCCTCTTCTGGCGCCGCGTGGCGGTGGAAGAAGCGCTGGCGCTGGCGCTGTTCGTGCCGCTGATCGGGCTGATCGTGCGGCGGCTGCACGATGTGGGGCTGCCGGCGATTCCCGGCCTGCTGCTTGCGGCGATCGGCGTGGCAGGCGATCTGGACCGGACCCGATCCGTGATCGGGCTGCATCCGGGTGTGCCGATGCTGCCCACTGCCGGCCATGTCGCGCTCGCGATCCTTGTAGTCGCGCTCTACTGGTCGCCCGCCATCGGCGTGAACCGCTTCGGCATGGACCCGCGCGCCGCCTGAAAAACATGCGGGAACCACACTAATCGGAAGTTATTTATTGCTCCGGTAACCATTGTTATCGATACCGCCTGTCCGAGCTTCAACAAGAAGCCGGCGAGGGAGAGAGGGCTCGATGGAAAATGGCGTTGCACTGGTGGCCGATATCGGCCGGCAATCGGTTCGGTTCGGGCTTGCCGGTGGGGCGGAAGGCACGGAGCCGCGCGAGATCAAGCGCTTTTCCAACAGCGACCATCAGACATTCACCAGCGCATTGGTGGCATATCTTGCCGGAGTCGGCCTGCGGGATGCGCGCCTGCCGAGCGTGCTGGCGGTCGCAGGCGCGGTGCGCGGCGACTTGATCAATCTTACCGGCAGTCGCTGGTATATCTCGCTTGCAGGTGTGGAGGCAGTGCTGCGCGAGAAGCCGGTCGCGCTCAATGAGTGCGCCGCCAACGCGCTGGCGCTCACCCGTCTGCCGCCGACAGCGTTTACCGCGCTGCCCGGCGCCCCGCTGCGCCCGATCTCGCAAGGCGGCAACTATGCGGTGATCGGCGTCGGCACCGGCCTGGGCGTCGCGGCGCTGATCAGCGCCGACGGCCGGCACGTGCCGGTGCAGAGCGAGGCCGGGCATATCGGCTTCGCACCGCAAAGCGGCGACGAGGAACGGTTCGCGGCTTTCTGCAAGGCGCGGGGCGGTCTGGTGGAGGTGGAAACGCTGCTCAGCGCGAACGGACTGCTGCTCGCCTATGAAGCGCTCTCCGGCGGCAAGCGTCTGCCCTCGCCGGAAGACGTCACCCGCAATGTCGGGCGCGATCCGATCAGCAATGCGGTGGTCCGGATGTTCGTCGAGCATCTCGGCGCGTTCGTCGGCGATCTGGCGCTCACCTTCGATGCGTGGGACGGCGTGTATCTGACCGGCGCCGTTGCCCGTGCGCTGGAGCCGCAGCTGAAGGAGCCGGGCTTTCGCCGCCGCATGGAGGCCCGCACGGCGTTTCGTCGCCAGCTCGCCGAGACCCCCGTGGCACTGGTCAACCGCAACGATCTGGAGCTGATCGGCGCCGCTGCGGCAATCCGGAACGCCTGAGCCGACCCGCACGTTTACCCGGGCACATCCAACACCGGGAGACGATCATGGCCGACACGGTCGAACTGAAGAAGCATTTCTGGTCCAAGCTGGCTGACAGTCCCTTCATGATGGTGGGGCTGCAGGGTGGCGAGCACAGCGCACCGCTGACGGCGCAGCTGGACGAGGATCAGGTCGATACGATCTTCTTCTTCATCGGCAAGGACAACCGCATGGCCAAGGGTGGTCCGGCGATGCTGCAGTTCGTGTCGAAGGGCCACGACTTCTTCGCCTGCCTGGCAGGCACGGCGCGGATCGACAACGATTTCGCGATGATCGAAAAGCTGTGGAACAACCAGGTGGAAGCCTGGTTTCCAGGCGGCAAGCAGGACCCCAACCTGGCGCTGCTCCGCGTCGACATCGATGATGCCGAGCTTTGGGAAACCGACATGTCGCTCACCGGCAAGGTGAAGATGCTGTTCGGCGGCAAGATCAAGTCGGACGAGACTGGCAGCCACGCCAAGGTGGAAACGACCGCCGAGGGCTGAAGCCGCATTGACCGGCGCACGCGGCTGGGCGATTCAGGGGCATGGGTCCTTCGCTCGCGCACCGCGTCCGCACCGAGGCGCATGCCATATGGCTCGCCATCCGCGATCCGCGTACGCCCATGGCTGCGCGGATCGTTGGCATGCTGGTGGCGGCCTATGCGCTGTCGCCGATCGACCTGATCCCCGACTTTATCCCCGTGCTGGGGCTGGTGGACGACGCCATCCTGATCCCGCTCGGCGTGTGGCTGTTCGAGCGACTGATCCCCGCCGCGCAGTTCCAGGAGCACCGTGCCGCAGCCGAGGCGGCACACGACCGCCCGGTGAGCTGGGGCGGCATCGCGATCGTGCTGGGGATTTGGGCGCTGCTCGCCTGGGGCGTGTGGAGCTGGCTGGTGACGAAATATAATTGAGGGGTGAGGGGGTCCTCGCTCTCAAACCGTCATTGCCGCGAAGGCGGGCATCCATCAGCGCTGGATCGTCGGCGCCAGCCCGCAACGTCCTGGCAAATAGATTCCTGCCTTCTCGGGAGGGGCGGCGGACTTAACGGAGGGATCAGCGCTCCCCCTCGTCCTTGTCCACTCGCCGCACCGGCTGCACCTCGGGATAGGGCATGATCAGCGTACCGTCCGGCCCGGCCGTGTAGGTGGTCTGGGTGGGGAACGGGATCGACAGGCCTTCCTCTGCGAAGCGGCGGAGGATGCCGATGATCACCTTGTCGCGGGCCTTGTGCGCACTTGGCCAGTCGTCACCGGGCACGTCGAACCACAGCTTGAAATCCACCGAGCTGCCGCCAAACCCTTCGAAGCTGGCACGCGCCACAGTCATGCCGGTTTCGGCGACGATCGCGCTCAGCATTTCCGGCAATGCCTCCAGCTTCTCGGGCGGGGTTTCATAGGCGACGCCGATGTCCAGCTGGATGCGGACATGGTCGCGGTTCGAGATGTTCTGGATTTCCTTGTCGAGCAGATTGCGGTTGGAGATGATCCGCTGCTCGCCGGTGAACGCCCGGATGCGGGTGGACTTCAACCCGATCGTCTCGATCACGCCGATGGTGCTGTCATATTGCACCTTGTCGCCGCGGCGGAACGGCCGGTCGAAGATGATCGACAGCGCGGCGAACAGATCGGCGAAGATGCCCTGTGCGGCCAAACCGATCGCGATGCCGCCAACGCCGAGACCGGCGACCAGGCCGGTGACGTTCACGCCGACGTTGCTGAGCACCACCACCAGCGCGATCGCGAACAGCGCGAACGAGATCAGCACGCGGATCAGCCCCAGCGCGTTGAGCAGCGATTCGCCCTGATAGCCTTCGGACTGGGTGCGATATTCGATGGCGCCGAGGATCAGCTCGCGCGCCCAGATCGCGGCCTGGAACGCGGCGGCGATCGTGAACAGGAAGCGCACCGTATTCTCGATCACCTCCGGCGCATAGGCATAGCCCGAGACCAGCTTGGCCGAGGTCATCACGATGAAGAAATTGCCGGTGCGGGCGACGGCGCGGCCGATGATCGAACCCCAGCCGGTGATGCCGGGCTTGCGGGCGCACAGCTTGATTCCCCAGCGGCGCACCCAGTGCAGCAGCGCCACGATCGCCGCGCCGATGCCGAAGGCGATCAGCACCTGCAGCCAATGCGCCTCCAGCCAGATGCGGCTCTGGCTGACGAACAGCTGGGCATTCTGCTGGATCTGTGCCTGGGACAGCGTGTGAACGGGGGACGGCGTGGGGCTGGGGCTTGGCATGCAGTTCCTTCGATCAGGCGGCTTTCGCGGCCGGCGCCGCATCGGTTTCCAGGAAGACGATCAGGCCGCGTTCGTAGCGGTCGAGATATTGCGTCGTACGGGGCAGGCGCAACCCTGCGCGGAACAGCGCCTGGGCGGCCTTGTCGCGGGCCAGCTCGATCAGCCGCGGATGGACATAGGATTTGCGGGCGATGGCGGGGGTGTTGCCCAGCGCCTCGGTCACCGGCTCCAGCAGCGTCTTGAGGCCGATCGGCTCGGCCGCCTGCGCCAGCGTGCGATAGGCGATCACGCTCGCCCCCCAGGTGCGGAAATGCTTGGCGCTGAACGGCGCGTCCATCGCCTCGCGGATATAGGCGTTGACGTCACTGGAGGTGACCGGATGTGCCTCGCCGGCATCGTCGATCCAGCGGAACAGATGCTGCCCGGGCAGATCCTGGCAGCGCTTGACGAAGCGGCTGAGCGACTTGTCCGAAACGGTCATCACCCGCAGCTTGCCCGACTTCGCGCGGAACTGGAGCTTGAGCGTGCCGCCGGCCACCTTCACGTGCCGCTTGCGCAGCGTCGTGGCGCCGAAGCTCTTATTCTCCTGCGCATAGGCCTCGTTGCCGACGCGGATCGAGCCGAGGTCGAGCAGGCGGACGACGGCGGCGACCGCCTTGTCCTTGCACAGGCCGCGCAGCCGCAGGTCGGCCTCCACCTTGCGGCGCAGGCGGGGCAGGCGCTCGCCGAACATGCCGCAGCGATCGTACTTCGCCGCCTCCTGCGCCTCGCGGAAGCCGATATGGTAGCGATATTGCTTGCGGCCCTTCACGTCATAGCCGGTCGCCTGGATATGGCCGTTGGGGTCGGGGCAGAACCAGGCATTCTCATAGGCCGGGGGCAGGCCGATGGCATTCAGCCGATCGATTTCGTCGCGGTCGGTAATGCGGGTGCCGTCCGCGTCGAAATAGCCCCAGCCGTGGCGCATCTTGCGCCGGGTGATGCCGGGGGCCTGGTCTTCGACATAGACGATGTCGGCGCTGTCCATCGCGGTTCCTTGGGGCAGAGCTTGGGCAAATGCGCCGCAGCAACAATTCGTTCCGGAACAAGGAAAGGGGGCTCCGGGTTGGCCCGGCATATTCCGAACGACGGGAAAGGATGCCCCCATGGCCAATCTGCAGAATGCGCGCGTGCTGATGCTCGCCACCGACGGTTTCGAGGAATCGGAGCTGTTCGAACCGCGCCAGGCGCTGCTCGATGCCGGCGCGCAGGTGACGCTCGCCTCGATCAAGACCGATCCGATCACCGGTGAGACCGGCGGCGAGAAGGGCAAGAGCGTCACGCCAGACACGACGCTCGACCAGATCGAGCTCGATCAGTTTGATGCGCTGGTGCTGCCGGGCGGCGTCGGCAATCCCGACAAGCTGCGGATGGAGCCCAAGGCGGTCGAGATCGTCCGCGCCTTCATGGACTCGGGGCGCCTGGTTGCGGCGATCTGTCATGCGCCCTGGCTGCTCGCCGAAGCCGATGTCGTCGCCGGCCGACGGCTGACCAGCTGGCCCTCGATCCGCACCGATCTGGCCAATGCCGGCGCCGATGTGGTCGATCAGGAAGTGGTGACCGACGGCAACCTGATCACCAGCCGCAAGCCGGATGATATCCCCGCCTTCAACCGCGCGGTGATCGCCGCGCTGGAAGACGTGACCGCCCCGGCCTGAACCCGAGGGCGTTGATCCAGCGCTGCGCGGGGCGCTCCACCCAGCGGTGGAGCGCCGTCGACGCGGCGAGTACCAGCAGCAGATACAGCGCCGCGAGCGGCCAGCCGATTTCCTCGGTGCGGACCAAGGCAAGCTTGAACGCGAACCACAGCAGAAAGTGGCTGAGATAGGTGGCATAGCTGACCGTGCCGAGCCGACGGAGCGCCGGGCGTTCCAGCGGATTACCCGGCCGCCCCGCGCCTGTCGCCAGCACCAGCAGCAGCGCCGCCATGGCGGCGGGCGCCACCGCCGTTTCGGGCAGTCCCGCCACCCAGCCGATCGCCGGGAGGGTTACCGCCAGCAGGAGCGGCAACAGGGTTGCTCGGGGTTGACGTTCCCAGAGGGCGTACAGCAGGGTTCCTGCCGCAAATTCGAGGAGGCAGCGCACCCACCCCAGATGGGCAATATCCTGGCCGAGATCGGCCGCGCCGCGCAGCGCGAAGGCGGCATGGAGCAGCGCCAGCAGGGCCACCAACGTCGCCAGCGGGGCGAGGAACGGGCGGCGGCGCCAGTCGATCGCCAGCGCCCAGAGCGGGAACAGCAGATAGGCGGCCATCTCGCAGGATATGGACCAGGCGGGATCGTTCCAGGACAGCGGGTCGGCGAATCCCCAGGCCTGCACGAGCAGCAGGTGTGCAGGCAGCGCGGCTATCGGGAAGTCCTGCGTCGTGCGGCCGCTTGCCCGCAGCAGTAGGACCAGCAACAGCGCGAAGCCGAGCATTGCCGCGTGGAGCGGCCAGATTCGCGCCACCCGCCGGCGAAGAAAGGGCATGAAGGCCGCTCGGCCGCCGGTGCGCAGCCCTTCGCCGTGGCGGAGCGCAAGGACAAAGCCAGAGAGCAGAAAGAAAAAGTCGACCGCGAGATAACCTTTCGCGAGCACCGCCTCGGCAGTGCCGGACAGCCCGGCAAACGAACCGCGTATATGGTACAGCACCACCCACCACGCCGCGATGCCGCGTGCGGCGGTAAGCGCGCGCAGTTCCGCCTTGCTGCTCACGCCGTGGCGGCGGAGCGCGTGCGCCGCGTGTGCAGCGGCCGCCAGTCGGCCGCCGCGCGCTTGCGGGCGCAATAGGTGTCGAGCCCGATCTGTGCGCCGATCAGCATGTAGACAAAGGGCTGGAAAGCGATCGCCACGAACGCGGCACCGAGCAGGTAGACGAGGTGCCCGTTCTGCAGCGCGGCGGCGAGCGGGGCGATCCAGGCCTGCTCGCCTCCGGCACGCGCATAGCGGCGGCGGAGCACCTCCATGCGGAACAGCCCGCCCAGATTGATCGCCAGCCACAGCGCCAACCCCGGATAGCCCTGCTCGCCCAGCATCTCGAAATAGGCGCTGTGATAGGCGCGCGCCTTGTCCACCTCCAGCGAGCGATCGACAACGGCGACGCCGCCCTGGTCCTCGACGGCAATCTTCTCATAGCGGATCTGGTTCTGGCGATAGGCCTCGAATCCGCCGCCGAGCGGATGTTCGCGCGCATAGTCCATCGTCCATTGCCATACGGCCAGACGCGTGGAGGCGGAGGCATCGCCCTGATAGGTCTTGATCGTCCCCATCCGCTCGGTGAAGGCGGCGGGCAGGAAGGGCAGGGCAAGCAGCGCCATCGCCGCCACGCTGCCGAGATAGAGGAGCTTTTTCTGCGAATCGCGCAGCATCAGCACCGCGACCAGCCCGATACACAGCAGCCCGGTGCGCGTGGAGGTGCCGATCGGGATCAACAGGCAGGCGAAGCAAAGCGCATAGGCAAAGGTCTTCGTTCGCCAGTCCGGCGCGAAGAGCGTGCCGTACCGGGTGAACCACAGGATCAGCGGCAGGATCGCGATCGCCACCGTGGAAATGGTGCTGCCCTCGTACAGCCCCGAATTGTTCGAGACCATCAGGTTCAGCTCGCCATAGCCGCCGCCCGACAGGATCGTCTTGATCGCGCCGACGATGATGATCGAGCTCGCCGACAGCACCATGAACAACAGCAGCGCCTCGATCCGCAACCGGGTGCGCAGGGTGAGCGGCAGGAAGGCGGCAAAGGCGAGCGCCTTCCACACCCAGTCCCATTTGTCCCTGGCCTCGGCTGGAAAATCGGCGTTCTGCGTCGTGAACCAGCAATAGCCGATCAGTGCCACGATCAGCAGTTGGCGGGGTGCCACGCGCACGTCGCGCTTGTCGTCGAACAGCAGGAAGCCGCCGAGCGCCAGCGCTGCCGCCATCGCTGAGATCGGCAGCGAATTGAGCAGCAGATAGGTCAGCCGCTGGGGCGCTACGATGTCGATATAGGCATAGACCAGCACGAACAGGAACGGCTTGCGAAAGCCGGTCCCGAAGAAGGCCGCCAGGAACAGGACGAAGACCCAGTCACGCACCGCGCTTGCCCCAGGGCGCGCGCCTCTTCCTGTCGGGGGGCGGTGCGGCCTGCTCGCGATCCAGATCGGGGCGGCGGAGCTGCAGGAAGGCGGCCAGCAGCATCAGCCCATGGGTGAGCGCAAGCGATAGATTGTCGATCATCGAGCGGGAGTTCCTTCCGGAAACCTGATAGCCGAGGCGCGGTTGACGTGCCGTTAAGCGCGGCGTGGCATGCAGGCGGCCATGCGAGTCCTGCACCTTCTGGATCACGGCTTGCCGCTCCATAGCGGCTATGCGTTTCGTACCCGCGCGATCCTGAAGGCGGAGCTGGACCGCGGCTGGGACGTGGCGGCGGTGACCGGGCCGCGTCAGGGTCTGGCGCTCGCGGGCGAGGAGACGATCGACGGCCTGCGGTTCTTCCGCACCCGGCCCATCGCCTCCGCCTTGCCTGGGGTGGGCGAATGGCGCGAGATCGATGCCTTCGCCCGGCGCGTTCAGCAGGTGGTGAGAAAATTCCGTCCCGACGTGCTGCACGCGCATTCGCCGGTATTGTGCGCACTGGCGGGTCTGCGCGCCCGCCGCTGGACGGGCATTCCGTTGCTCTACGAGATTCGCGCCTTCTGGGAGGATGCGGCGGTCGGCAACGGCACCGGTCGGGAAGGCAGTCTGCGCTATCGTGTCACGCGCGCTCTCGAGACCCATGCGGTGCGCAAGGCCGATGCATTGGCAGTGATCTGCCAGGGCCTGCGCGACGATCTCATCGCCCGCGGAATCGATCCGGGAAAGATCGCGGTATCACCTAACGGCGTCGACATGGGAATGTTCGGCGCGCCCGTGCCGCGGGACGGCGCGCTTGCCGAAACGCTGGGGCTGCGCGGGGCAGACGTCATCGGCTTCATCGGCAGCTTCTACGACTATGAAGGGCTGGACGTGCTGATCGCCGCGATGCCCGCGCTGGTAGCGGCACGGCCGACGATGCGCCTGCTGCTCGTCGGCGACGGTCCCGCGGAGCCCGCGCTGCGGGCGCAGGCCGCGGCCTCACCGGTCGGTGATCGCATCCAGTTCCTCGGGCGCGTGCCCCATGAGGCGGTGGAACGCTACTACAGCCTGATCGACGTACTGGTCTATCCGCGCAAGAAGATGCGCCTGACCGACCTGGTCACGCCGCTCAAGCCGCTGGAGGCGATGGCGCAGAATCGCCTGGTCGCCGCGTCGGATGTAGGCGGGCACCGCGAGCTGATTGCCGATGGAATCACCGGCACCCTGTTCCGGGCGGACGATCCCCAGGCCCTGGCGAGCGCGCTCGAAAAACTTTTTCGCGTTCAAAATCAATGGAATACAAGAAAAATGCGTGCGCGTGCCTATGTGGAGGCAGAGCGTAACTGGCGTGTAAATGTTGCAGTCTATGACGGTTTGTATGAAAACCTTGCCATAAAGATGGCATGAGAACCACGTGGTCGCACACGTACCGGGTGAATGCATGAAGATGCCGCTCGTACCCTTGGCCGCCGTACTCCTCGGCGGTGTCTCGGCTCTGGCAACGTTCGCCCTTCCGGCGACGGGGCTGACGGCTATCGTTTCCGCAGACGACGGCATGGGCTGGGTCGCTACGGCCGTGGCGTTGCTGGGCGGAGTCCCTCGTTTCGTTTCCGCAATTGCTACCGGTGCCATCGGTGCGGGTGCGGGGGCGGGCATCGCCCACCGGTTGCGGCGATCGACGCGCGCCCCGGCCACGCTGTCCGGCCTTGAGATATTGCCGACGCCGCGAATCCGACGGGCCGATGCGCATCCCGATGCGCGGCCGCGACCGCCGTTGCGCCCGGCGCACGAACTCGACATCCCCGCCTGGGCCATCGTTCCCGTCGAGATGCCGACCGCCGCCGAGCGCGACCTGCCCGCGGACCTGAATCAGCCGCTCGCCGCCTTCGATCCGATGGCGATCCCCACCGTGCCGCTGCCGCCCCCCGTGCCGCCGCGCCGCGACCGCGCGGCGAGCGCCGCCTTGCGTACGCCGTCGGGCCGCGACCCCGCCGATCGGCTCGTCCGCCCTGAAACCGATGCCACCGTCCATGCTCTGCTCGAGCGGCTAGAGCGGGGCGTGGTTCGCCGAAACCAGGTGGTGCAGGCACGCGGTCGGGTGCGTGCCGATCGCGGCCTGGACGATGCACTGGCGGCGCTGCGGAGCCTGGCGCGCCAGGCCTGAGCGCCGATCAGCATTCCTCGACGGTGAGCGCCTCGATCGTGGCGCACAGCACGCCGTCCGTCGCCGCGAAGGTCGCGACGTGCAGGTCGGCGACAAGATGGCCGCTGATCCCCAGCTCCAGTTCGGGAAGCGCGACGAGCCAGGCCTTGGCGACAAGGCTTTCGTCCAGTTGCACCGTAAGCCGGTGCCGGGCACCGTTGAAGGTGACGCTCGCCCAAGGCACCCAACGCGCTTCGACGATAAGCAGCACACAAGCTTCCGCCGCCGCCGCGGCGATCAGCGCGCGTTCGAGCCGCGCACCGACATCGCGCCGCCGCGCCGTCCTGGCTGCCATTCCGGCGGGGCGGCAAGGAAGGCGCGCAGCCGTGCCGCCAATGCCGGCCCCGGTACGCGCCCCAGCCGCAAATCCCCGACCAAGCGCGGGTCTCTCGCCGCCAGCCGCCCGAACCGCGTCGCCGGCATTTGCGTCCGCTCCAGAAACGCCTCGATTTCTCCATGCAAGGACACCCATGTGCTCCTCCTTCGACTCGGATGATCACGATATGTTCTCATCTGAGCCTTGCGTAGGAAAAATCCTAAGTGTAGGAAAGAGGGTATGGAAGCCGATGTACAACGGGCGAATTTCGCGAAGCTGGTGGCAGCGCGCGGGCTGCGGCTCGCCGCCTTGTCGCGGGTGCTTGGGCGCAATCCGGCTTATCTTCAGCAATATCTGATGCGCGGGTCGCCCCGCGAATTGCCCGAGCGCGATCGGGCACGGCTGGCGGAGTATCTGGGGGTGGACGAGATGTTGCTCGGCGGCCGCCCGCCGGCGGCGCTGGTCACCGTTCCGCGCATTGATCTGCGCGCGTCGGCAGGGCCGGGCGGCTGGGCGGAAGAGGAGACGATGCAGGCGCCGTTCGCCTTTCCGCCGCCGCTGCTTCGCCAGCTCGGCGTGCGGCCCGAGGCGGCGTCGATGGTGCGTGTCACGGGCGATTCGATGGCGCCGACGCTGGATGACGGGGACGAGATCCTTGTCGATCGCGATCGCTGCCGGATCGATGCGCGGGGCATTTTCGTGCTGCGGGTGGAGGGCGAGCTGCTCGTCAAGCGGCTGCGCCCGGCAGTCGGCGGCGTCGAATTGCTGAGCGACAATCCGGCCTACCCGGTGCGGCTGGCCCGCGCGGGGCACTTCCAGCTGATCGGCCGCGTTGCCTGGCTTGGGCGCGCCCTGTGAGCGACGATAGCGAGATTGCAGCATTCATCCGGGCGAACCTGCCGGTCACCCCTGTGCCCGGCGTGCCGGAACTGCGGATGCACAAGGCGGGGCCGGCGAGCGGCGTCGGTCGGCTGGGCAATGCGGCGCCCTATTGGGCGTATTGGTGGGCGGGCGGGCTGGCACTGGCCCGGTACGTGCTGGACCATCCGGCATGGGTGGCGGGGCGTCGGGTGATCGATCTCGGCGCGGGTTCTGGCCTGGTCGGCATCGCCGCCGCGCGAGCGGGCGCGGCCCGGGTCGTCGCCTCCGAGATCGATACCCATGCCCGGATCGCGATCGCGTGCAATGCCGCGCTGAACGCGGTGCCGATCGCCGACATCCTGGGCGACATGACGAACGGGCCGGGTCCGGACGCCGATCTGCTGCTCGTCGGCGACGTCTTCTATGCGCCCGAGGTGGCGGCGCGGGTCACCCTCTTCCTTGATCGCTGCGTGGCGTCAGGGCTGCAGGTGCTGGTCGGCGATCCGTGGCGGGCGCCGCTGCCGGTCGAGCGGCTGACGCTCCTGGCGCGCGATGCCGTCGCCGAAACCGGCACGGCCAAGCCGGCAGGCGTGTTCGCCTATCGCACCGGGTGAGGCCCGGGGGCAGGGCGCCCCCGGCTACCCCTTTACCAGACGTGGACCCGCGCTTCGGGCGCCAGGTACAGCGCGTCGCCCGGCTTCACGCCGAACGCCTGGTACCATTCGTCCATGTTCCGGACGATGCCGTTCACCCGATACTTGTCGGGGCTGTGCGGATCGGAGAGCAGCTGTGCCCGCACCGCGCCCTCGCGCGCCTTGCCCTGCCAGCTGGCGGCATAGGCAAGGAAGAATCGCTGGTCGCCGGTCAGGCCGTCCAGCACCTTGGGCTCGCCATGGCGGGCGACATAGCGGCGATAGGCGGCATAGGCGACTTCCAGCCCGCCGAGATCGGCGAGGTTCTCGCCCAGCGTCAGCTGGCCCTTGATGTGGACGCCGGGGATCGGCTCATAGGCGTCGAACTGCTTGACCAGCGCCTGGGCGTGCGCGGTGTAGCGTTCGGCCGCCTGCGGCGTCCACCAGTCGCGCAGCTTGCCGCTGGCATCGAACTGGCGGCCCTCATCGTCGAAGCCATGACCCATTTCGTGGCCGATCGTAGCACCCGTCTCACCGTAGTTAACCGCCGGATCAGCGGCGGGATCGAAGAAGGGTGGCTGGAGCTGGGCGGCCGGGAAGGTCACCTGGTTCATCACCGGGTCGTAATAGGCGTTTACCGTCTGCGGAGTCATCGCCCACAAGGTGCGATCTACCGGCTTGCCGAGGCGGGACAACTCCAGATTCCACTCGAACCTGTCCGAGGCGAGATCGTTGGCGAGCGGATCGGTCGCACTCACCGGCATCGCCGCATAGTCGATATATTTGTCTGGATGGCCGATGCGCGGGTCGAACGCGGCCAGCTTGGCCAGTGCTTCCTTGCGGGTCGGCGCGTCCATCCACGTCGCGGCCCGGATCTTGTCGGCATAGGCGGCGCGGAGATCCTCGACGAGTTCCTTCGACAGCGCCTCGGCAGCCGGGCCCCAATGGCGCTCGGCGTAAATTTTCCCGATCGCCTCGCCCAGCGCGCCGTTCACCAGCCGCACGCCGCGCTTCCAGCGCTCCGACTGCGCCTGGACGTCGCGGAGCGTGCGGCTGTAGAAATCGAACTGCGCGGCGTCGAACGCCTTGGGCAGGAAGGACGCATGGTCGCTGATGAAGCGGAAGCGCAGCCAATCCTTCCAGGTTGCGAGCGGCACGTCGCCCAGCCGCTTGGCGGCGGCGGAGACGGCGGTGGTTTCGCGCACCACCACGGTCGGCATCTTGCCCAGCCCCTGATGCGCGAGCACTGCGTTCCAGTCGAACTCGGGCGCCAGCTTGGCGAGCTGGGCGCGATCCATGGGGTTGTAGGTCTTCTGCGGATCGCGGCGCGCCTCGGGCGTCCACTGGTCTTTGGCGAGGCTGGTTTCCAGCGCCAGGATCGCATCCGCCTTGGCCTCGGCATCGGAAATGCCGGCCAGCTGCTGAATCTTGACGATATAGGCGCGATAGGCCTTGCGGATCGTCTCGTATTTCTCGCCCGGCAACAGGTAATAGTCGCGGCTCGGCAGGCCGAGGCCCGCCTGACCCGCCATCACCGTGTAGCGGGTCGGGTCCTTCTCATCGGCGGAGATGCCGATGCCGATCGGGCTGGCATAGCCGTGATCGGCCATCAGCAGCGCGAGTGCGTGGCGGTCCTGTACCGCATCGATCCGTGCGAGATAGGGCTTGAGCGGGGCGGTGCCGCGCGCCTCGATTCCGGCCTCGTCCAGGAAGGCATGATAGTAGGTGGCGACCTGACGAAGCACCGGGTCGCTCGGCGCGGTGCCGGCATCCTCGATCAGCTTGCGCACCTCGATCTCAGTCTCGTCCGGCAGGTCGTAATTATAGCCGATCCGGGCCTTGTCCGGCGCGATCGGCGCATCGCGCAGCCAGCTGCCGAGTGCGAAGACGTAGAAGTCGTCGCCCGGCTTCACGCTGCGATCCATGGTGGTGAGGTCGACGCCCCAATTGCCGTATTTGGCCGTGGCGGCGGTTTGGGCGAGAGCGGGGGAAGCGAGCAGGGAAGTGCCGAGCAGCAGCGCTGCGATACGCGGGAGACGCATGGATCGGAATGTCCTCGAAGTGATCTATCCCGCTACCACGCTGAAGGGTACGACTCAATTCTTCCGGCACCCGCGCGGGCTGCCCGATCGGGACAGGGGCACCTGCCCCGATCGATGCGCCGCGATCACGCCGTCGCGGGTCGCGGGCGCCGCCGCCGCAAGCCATGGCCGGCCAGCCCGAGGCCCAGAATCATCGTCGCCCAGGCTGCGGGTTCGGGTACGCCGGTGGTGGTGACGATCGGTGTCTGCGTCATCGTAACGGCGCCCCCGGCGATGAAGGTGAGGCCGGTGACGAAGGCGCCGCTGTCGGTGGGGTCGAGCGCTGCGGTCAGGTCGATGTCCTTCAGCTTGAACCCCGTGACGCCGCCCGCGAACAGGCTCGTGAAATCGAAGCTGTACACGCCGTGCGCCAGCAGCACGTCGTCCAGCCCGTAGACGTCATAGCCGTCCACATCGCCTGGAACGGTGGGAAACAGCGCGCTGGTGATGTTCGGCCCGGAGAGAACATTGTAGATATAGCCGGTCGCATAGTCCGGATCGATGAAGATCGGCGTGGCGGGAGTTGCGACGAAATCGAAGGTGAAGGCCTTGGTCACCGGGTTCTGCGGCGCACTCGGCTGGAATGGATTCGATGGCGAACTGCCGGTCTGCGTGCCGTTCACGAACACGCCGGTGAACGCCATGCCGCTGTCGAACGAATCGTCGCCCCAGTTCGCGGCGCCGAAACGCAGCTGGTAGTTGCCGGCAGCAGTGATGGTGTATTCGGACTTGATCCAGCCGGTATAGCCGCAGCCGACGTCATAGCAGTCGCCGCTGCTGGGACCGAGCGGGGCCCAGACCGGCCCGCCGCTGATGATCGGCACCACCGAAGGCGTGAGCACCGCATTCACCGCCGGCATGCTCTGCCCGGGCACGATCGTGCCGCTGGGCTTGGTGCGGGCGGTGAACAGGTTGATCGCCTGACTGTCGTCGGCGGCACCCGCGGTCAGCAGTTGCGCGAAGGCATAGTCGGCGAAGCCTCCTCCGTCCGAGGTGACATAGTTGAAGTAGAAGGACACCTTGTCGCCGACCCGCGCGGCGAAGGCCGAGGAGCGTAGTTCGGAACCGTTGGTGGCATCGCTGCTGTAGCCGGTGATCTTCGCCGCGCCCTGCTGCCCGAGATAGGTGGAGATCCAGTTCCAGCTGGTCGCGCCCCCCGGCGGGGCGGTGACGGCGCCGTCCGCCGTGCTGGCGGTGCCGCAATTGCCGATGCAGGTGTCCGCTCGCGCGGCGAACGGGGTGGACACCATCACGAGCGCAGGTGCGATCCATGCGCATTTCCAATGCCGCATCAGGTCTCTCCAGATATAGCTATGTTGTTCAATTGCCCCCGCGTGAAGATATGCGAGTTGCAAGGGGGTTGCTACCTATTCTGGCAGAGATAGACGCTGCTAGGTTCGGACCGGATATTATTCCGGCACTTGCGCCGCTAAGGCACTGAATTGTGGAATGTCGCTTTTTTCGGAAATCCACCGTTTCGGGCCTATCGGCGATCTCCGACATCGGGCTTGCGAAGCGCTCGTTGCACCTGATCCGGCAGACGCAAAAAAGGGGCGCCCGGATCGCTCCGGGCGCCCCTTCTTCAGCGGATCCTTCTGGGATCAGCTCGAATAATACATGTCGTACTCGACCGGGCTGGGGGTCATTTCCCAGCGCGCGACTTCGCCGCGCTTAATCTCGATATAGGCCTCGATCTGATCCTTCGAGAACACGTCGCCCTTCAGCAGGAAGTCGAAATCGGCTTCCAGGCTGTCCAGCGCCTCGCGGAGCGAACCGCACACGGTCGGCACCTCGGCCAGTTCGGCCGGGGGCAGATCGTACAGGTTCTTGTCCATCGGGTCGCCCGGATGGATCTTGTTCTGGATGCCGTCCAGGCCGGCCATCAGCAGCGCCGCATAGGCGAGATACGGGTTGGCCAGCGCGTCCGGGAAGCGGAACTCGACGCGCTTCGCCTTGCTGCCCGCGCCGTACGGGATGCGGCACGAAGCCGAGCGGTTGCGGCTCGAATAGGCGAGCAGCACCGGCGCTTCATAGCCCGGCACCAGGCGCTTGTAGCTGTTGGTGGTCGGGTTGGTGAAGGCGTTGAGCGCCTTGGCGTGCTTGATCACGCCGCCGATGAAATAGAGGCAGGTCTCGCTGAGGCCCGCATAGCCGTTGCCGGCGAACAGCGGGTTGCCCTTTTCCCAGATCGACATGTGGGTGTGCATGCCCGAGCCGTTATCTTCCTTGATCGGCTTCGGCATGAAGGTCGCGGTCTTGCCATAGGCCTGCGCGACCTGGTGCACGACATACTTGTAGATCTGCATGCGGTCCGCGGTCTGCACCAGCGTGCCGAAGGTCAGGCCGAGCTCGTGCTGCGCGGCGGCGACTTCGTGGTGGTGCTTGTCGCAGGGCAGGCCCATCTCGAGCATGGTCGAGACCATCTCGCCGCGGATGTCGACGGCCGAGTCGACCGGCGCAACGGGGAAATAGCCGCCCTTGGCGCGCGGACGGTGGCCGAGATTGCCGGCTTCATATTCGCGGCCCGAATTGCCCGGCAGCTCGATGTCGTCGATCTTGTAGTAGCTGGTCGAGTAGCTGTTCTCGAACCGCACGTCGTCGAACATGAAGAACTCGGCTTCGGGGCCGACATAGATGGTGTCGCCGATGCCGGTGGTCTTCAGATACGCCTCGGCGCGCTTCGCGGTCGAGCGCGGGTCGCGGGCATAGAGTTCGCCGGTCGAGGGCTCGACGATGTCGCACACCAGGATCAGCATCGGGGTGGCCGAGAACGGATCGATCCACACCGCGTCCAGATCCGGCTTCAGGATCATGTCGGACTCGTTGATGGCCTTCCAGCCCTCGATCGACGAACCGTCGAACATCAGGCCGTCGGTCAGCTCGTCCTCGCCGAGGACCGACGCGACCATGGTCAGGTGCTGCCACTTGCCCTTGGGGTCGGTGAAGCGCAGGTCGATCCACTCGATCTCCTGATCCTTCACCATCTTCAGGATGTCACTGGCCGAATTCGCCATGGTAATGCCCTTTCGCTCTCTTTCGTCTGCCCGACGAATCGGGCAATAAAATTTCTCGTGCGCCGGCCTCATCGCCGCCGCGTACGTCCCCGTCAAACGGCGTTTTCGTTCCGCTCCCCGGTGCGGATGCGCAGCGCTGTCTCGACCGGGATCACGAAGATCTTGCCGTCGCCGATACGGCCGGTCTGCGCGGCGGCGGCGATCGCTTCCACGACGCGCTCGGCCAGCGTGTCTTCCACCACCACTTCCAGCTTCACCTTTGGCAGGAAGTCCACGACATATTCGGCGCCGCGATAGAGCTCGGTATGGCCTTTCTGGCGGCCGAACCCTTTGGCTTCGGTGACGGTGATCCCCGAGACGCCCACTTCGTGCAGCGCCTCCTTCACTTCATCCAGCTTGAACGGCTTGATGATGGCTTCGATCTTTTTCACGTTTTCCCCCAGGCAGCGGTTTCGGGCCGCGACAGGTCTGATTCCTGGGTGTTTAGCAACCTGCATGCCAGAACGGGAATAGCCAGCGTGGCCCCACGCGCCGAACGGATTTCGGCGCAGGAATCTGCCTGATTATCAGGCAGTGCCTGCCCAATCGCGCGGCAGATCAGGCGGCGCGAACCTCGACCAGGAAGCGGTCGATCCCCGCCGACAGGGCTTCGGCACCGGTGAGCAGGGCGGTGGAAAGATCGGCGATGGTGTGGGCGCTGCCCGACGCGGCCTGTGCGGAGGCGCGAACGCGCTCGATGTCGTCCTGCACGCCGTGCGTCGCGGCAACGCTGTCGTTGACGTTGCGGGCGATGCTGTGGGTGCCATGATGCTGCGCGCGCACGGCGTGCTCGACGCTGGCGGAGAGCCCCGCGATCCCGGTGATCGCCTGCTCCACCCGGCCATGATTGATGGCGACGCGGTCCACCACCGCGCGCACATCGGCGACCTTGGTGCCGATGCTGTGCGCCGCGTTGCGAACCTGACCCGAGAGTGCCTTGATCTCGTTGGCCACGACGGTGAAGCCGCGTCCGGCGTCACCCGCCCGCGCGGCCTCGATCGCCGCGTTTAGCGCAAGAAGATTCACCTGTCCGGCGATCTCGCCGATCGTCGAGGTGACCGCACCCACCGTCTGCGCGAAAGCGTCGAGCTCGGCGGTGCCGAGGCGGCTGTCCTCGACCAGTGCTACCGCTTCGGCGGCCGAGGCGCGCGCCGTCACCGTGTCGCGGGCGATGGCCTCCAGCGTCGCCGCCAATGCGTCCGAATCGCGCGCGATCGCGGCCAGATTGTCGCTGCTCTGTGCAACGGCGGCGGCGAGTGCGGTCGCCGAGGCGCTGTTGGCCGTCGCGCGTTCCGCCGTCGCGCCGGCGCTGGACCGCAATGTGCTCGCCAGATCGCGCAGGTGCCCCGCCATCGCCCCCACCTCGGCCTCGATCCGCTCGCTCGCCCGCTCGATGCGGCGGGCGCGTTCGGTCTGCGCCGCAGCTTCGCGCACGCGATCCTCGGCGGCGAGCTGGATGATCCTGCGGTTGCTGATCGCGGCGAACAGCTGGCCGCCGCGGGTGAGGATCATGCCTTCCTGCCCTTCGGCAGCGGCATAGGCGTCGACGAGCGCGCGCAGCGGCTGGGCGTAATCGGCGGTGGGGCAGGGGCGCACCATCGATTCCAGCCGCCGGCCATAGGCGGGGTTGCGCAACAGTGCATGGCCATAGGGGTTGAGCAGCAGCCGACGCACGTCCTTCTCGAACAGAGCCCCCAGCGGGCGGCGCGCCGAGTCGAGCACCGGCAGCAGGCGCAGCGACGGATCGTCCTGGAAGCAACGCACGGCCTCGCCGAGCGGCGTCTCCAGCGTCAGCCAAGGCGGCGCGCGCTCGGCGGCGGTGAGCCATTCGAAGAGGAAGCGGAGATGGGCGGGCGTATCGAGCATCGACGCCCCCGGTAGGGGATGTGGGTAAACGAGCGATTAGTGTTTGATGACAGGTTTACGACACCTGCCCATCAAATCTTCGAACATTTGCGGCTGAAACTCCTCGGGCGGGGAGGGGTTGTAGTCTCATGCCCGGCAGGGGGTTTCAGATGCGGTTGCCGCCGATGCATGCGCCAGCCGAGTTGCGGCGACGGATTGTCGATGCCGTTGCACCGGCGAATGTGCGCATCGTCACGATCGCGCGCGGCTCGCTGGTGCTGATGGTGCACGGCCTATGCGCGGTCGAGCCCGCGCAGCGCAGCGATTGCTGGATCGAGGCTGCGGGCGGCACGCTGGATGCGGATGATGCCAGCGCCCTGCTCCACCACTGGACAACCGGTGCCCCGGTGGGACGCGGCGTTTAGCGGCCCGAAGCGCTACTTTCTGGACGCGGATCGCTTCCGGTGGCACAGGGCCGCCTTCATATTTTTCCCTCCCGGCCCGCATCGCGGCCGTCCGGGCAATAAGAGCGTTACGAGGACCGACCTTCATGACCGTCGACACGCGCGCGCCCGCGCTGCTTCCCGAACACCCCGCCTTCGCCACCGCCAAGGTGCTGTGGGTCCGCCATTGGAACGAGCATCTGTTCAGCTTCGCGATCGCGCGGCCGGCCAGCTTCCGCTTCCGTTCGGGCGAGTTCGTGATGATCGGGCTGGAAGGCGAGGGCGGCAAGCCGCTGATGCGCGCCTATTCGGTCGCCAGCCCGTCCTGGGCCGAGGAGCTCGAATTCCTCTCGATCAAGGTGCAGGACGGTCCGCTGACCTCCAAGCTCCAGAAGATCGTGCCGGGCGACGACATCTATCTCGGCAAGAAGTCGACCGGCACGCTGGTCGCCGACGCGCTGCTGCCGGGCCGCCGGCTGTTCCTGCTGTCGACCGGCACCGGCCTGGCGCCGTTCCTCAGCGTCGCGCGCGATCCCGAGATCTACGAGCGCTTCGAGCAGGTGATCGCGGTGCACAGCGTGCGCCGGGTGAGCGACCTCGCCTATCACGACGAACTCGCCGCCAAGCTGGCCGACGATCCGCTGATCGGCGAGCAGGCCGCGGCGCAGTTCCACTATGTGCCGACCGTCACGCGCGAGCCGTTCCACACCAGCGAGCGGATCGGCACGCTGCTCGAGAACGGCAAGCTGTTCGACGGCGTGCCGGGCGATGCGATGCTCCACCCGGAGACCGACCGCGTGATGCTGTGCGGATCGATGGACATGATCCGCGATTTCGCCACGCTGCTCGAAGGCAAGGGCTTCAAGGAAGGCTCGAACAACGCGCCGGGCGACTTCGTGATCGAGCGGGCATTCGTCGGCTGAGGGCTGAGGGCGTTTCCCACCCGGCGTTTCCTCTCCCGCGAAGCGGGGGGGGGGGACCGCCGCCGAAGGCGGTGGTGGAGGGGGAATCCCTCCGCCGCCGGGATGGCCCCCTCCACCATTTGCTGCGCAAATGGTCCCCCTCCCCGGAGCTGCGCTCCGAGGGAGGAAACACTTGATACTCAGGCGGCGAGCGCCGTCGTGCCGCTCACCGCGCGAATGTCAGCGGCCAACTCGTCCACTCGCGCGGGATCGGCGTCCCAGGCGAACATGAATCGCGCGCCGCCGCCGATGAAGGTGTAGAAGCGCCAGCCCCGCGCACGGAGCCCCTCCAGCACCGGCTCGGGCGCGCGGACGAAGACGCCGTTGGCTTCCACCGGGAACATCAGCTCGATACCCGGCAGCCCGGCGATCTGCGCCGCCAGCCGCTGCGCGCAGCCATTGGCGTGGCGCGCGTTGCGCAGCCAGGCGCCGTTCTCCAGCATGCCCACCCAGGGCGCCGCCAGGAAGCGCATCTTGGAGGCGAGCTGCCCGGCCTGCTTGCAGCGATAGTCGAAGTCCTGCGCCAGCGCACGATCGAAGAACAACACCGCTTCGCCCACCGCCATGCCGTTCTTGGTACCGCCGAAGCAGAGCACGTCGACGCCCGCGCGCCAGGTGATGTCGGCGGGGTCGCAGCCCAGCGTCGCCACGGCATGCGCGAAGCGCGCGCCGTCCATGTGCAGCTTCAGGCCCAGCTCGCGGCAGACGGCGGAGAGCGCCTTCACTTCCTCCACCGTATAGACCTGCCCTGTCTCGGTCGGCTGGGTGATCGTCACCACGCGCGGCTTGGGGAAATGGATGTCGGAGCGGCTGGTCGCCACCGCGCGCACCGCCGCCGGGGTCAGCTTGCCATCCTCGCTCAGCGCGACGAGCAGCTTCGAGCCGTTGGAGAAGAATTCGGGCGCACCGCATTCGTCGGTCTCGACATGCGCGGCCGCCGAGCAGATCACGCTGTGATAGGATTGGCAGAGCGCCGCCAGCGCCAGCGAATTGGCCGCAGTGCCGTTGAAGGCGAAGAACACCTCGCAATCGGTATCGAACAGCGTGCGAAAGGCGTCGGCGGCGGTGTGGGTCCAGCGATCATCGCCATAGGCGGGTGCGTGGCCGGTATTGGCGGCTTCCATCGCTGCCCATGCCTCGGGGCAGATACCGGCATAATTGTCGCTGGCGAATTGCTGTGCTTCGGTCGTCACGCGCTACTGGCCTTCTTCCTGTGAGACAGGAGGCGGGCGACGACAGGAAATGTGGCGTGGACACCGTGTTGCCGGGTTCGGCCACATCCCTCCACTTGGTCATGGAGGCACCACCTTGCACGGGGCAGGTTGGTGCCGGGCGTCGGCCCGACTCTTGATGCTGGGGGGCGGATAGCGGAAGTTGCGGGAGGGCGCAAGATTGTTGCGGAGCGCTGCCTGTAGTTGGTGGCGCCCGCGTCACCCCTTCATTGTCATCCCCGCGAAGGCGGGGATCCATTGGCGCTGAATCGAGGGTTCTTGCCCCCAGCGCACAGGCGAATGGATTCCCGCCTTCGCGGGAATGACGAGGGTTCGGTGTCGGCCCGACGCCTCAGTACGGCGGCTGGTGCAGGCCCTTGGGGCTGGTGGTGAAGATCTCGCAGCCGGTCTCGGTGATGCCGATCGAATGCTCGAACTGCGCCGAGAGCGAGCGGTCGCGCGTCACCGCCGTCCAGCCGTCGTCGAGCAGCTTCACGTCCGGTCGGCCGATATTGATCATCGGCTCGATCGTGAAGAACATGCCCGGCCGCAGCTCCGGCCCGGTGCCGGGGCGGCCGACATGAACCACCTCGGGCGCGTCGTGGAACACCTGGCCGAGCCCATGCCCGCAGAAATCGCGGACCACGCCGTAGCGATGCTTTTCGGCATGGCGCTGGATCGCGTGGCTGATGTCGCCCAGATGGTTACCCGGCCTGGCCTGCTCGATGCCGAGCATCAGGCACTCATAGGTCACGTCGACCAGCCGGCGCGCCTTGATCGGCACGTCACCGACCAGGTACATGCGGCTGGTATCGCCGTGCCAGCCGCCGAGCAGCGGGGTGACGTCGATGTTGACGATGTCGCCGTCCTTGAGGACGCGGTCTCCCGGGATGCCGTGGCAGACGACATGGTTGATCGAGATGCAGCAGCTGTGGGTATAGCCGCGATAGCCGAGCGTCGCGGGCACGCCGCCGGCCGCGACGGTCATCGTGCGGACGATGTCGTCCAGTTCCTGCGTGGTCACGCCCGGTACGACGTGCGGCACCAGCGCGTCGAGGATCTCGGCGGCAAGGCGGCCCGCCTTGCGCATGCCGTCAAAACCTTCGGGACCATGGAGCTTGATGGCATGGCTGCGCGCCTGCGGCATATCCGCGGTGACGTTCACATATTCGGTCATGACGGCCATATAGGCATTTGCACCCGCCTTTGCGAGAGCGTAGCGCTAGGCGCATGCACGAGCGGATCTGGACAGCGGCCCTGGTGGTGATCGGCGACGAAATCCTGTCGGGCCGTACCCAGGACAGGAACATCGCGCAGCTCGCCACTTGGGCGAACGCGCAGGGCATCCGCCTGGCCGAGGTACGGGTCGTGCCGGACCGGCAGGACGCGATCGTCGAGGCGGTCAACGCGCTGCGGGCGCGCAACGACTATTGCTTCACCACCGGCGGCATCGGCCCGACGCATGACGACATCACCGTCGACGCGATTGCCGCGGCACTGGGCGTGCCGGTCGTGATCCACCCGGGCGCCCGCGCCGCGCTGGAGGCCTATTATGCCAGCAAGGGCGGGCTTACCGAGGCGCGGCTGCGGATGGCGCGGGTGCCCGAAGGCGCCGAACTGATCGTCAACCGGATGTCGGGCGCACCGGGGATTCGCTGGGGCAACATCTTCATCCTGGCGGGCGTGCCGCATATCGCCGCCGGCATGCTCGATGCGCTGACCGGCACGCTGGAGGGCGGGCTGCCCGTCGTGTCGCGCACGATCGGCTGCTGGGTCGCCGAAAGCGAGATCGCCGACCTGCTGGGCGAGACCGAGCGGGCGCAGGAAGGCGTGTCGATCGGCAGTTATCCGTTTTTTCGCGAGGGGCGCGTCGGCGCGAACTTCGTCGTGCGTGCGACCGATGCCGTCGTGGTGGATCGGTGTATCGCGATTCTTGCCGAGGGGCTGGAAGCCCGCGGTTACGAGGCGGTCGACGGCGGGATCTGACCGCCGGCCGCGCTGCCGCGCCCGCGCGTCGCTTGGCTGCAAATCACAAGAAAAAGGGCGACACTCCGAAGAGTGCCGCCCCCGTTCGATCCTCCCTTGCGGGCGGGATCAGAACTTGAAGGTCGCGCCCATGTACAGCATGCGGCCGTACAGGTCGTAGGTGTTCGCCACCGTCTGGGTACCCGGGAAGGTCACCTGGTTGGTGTCGCCGAACACCGGCGGCTTGGTGTCGAGCAGGTTGTTGACGCCGGCATACAGCTCCATCTGCTGCTTGCCGCCCACGATCACCTTGCCCTGCAGGTTGTGGTAGAAATAGGCCGAGATGCGCTGCGCATCCGGATCGCCGAGATTGTCGGTCAGCGGGCCCAAATAGTCCATGCGGTAGTTCAGCTGGAACTTCGGGGCACTGAACGTCAGGTTCGCCACGGCCTTGTCCTTGAAACCCGAACCGAGGCGACCGCAGCTATAGCAATCGGCCTGGCCCAGTTCGTTCTGCACCGGACCACCCGGGAAGGGGGTCTGCTGCTGCTTCAGGCGGTGGTTGTACTGGACGGCGAAGTCGAAGCGCGAGGCACCGACGGGGATCGCATAGCGCGCGTCGACGTCGATGCCCGAAACCAGGAACGAGCCGGTGTTCAGGTTGAGCGCATTGACGCGGGTGATGAATCCGTTGCTGTTGCGGATGACGTTATTGCAGAATACCGGGTTGCCCGTGTTGACGCACTGATCCACCGAGACCTGCTGACCGACGATGCCGATCGCGTTCTTCACCTTGATGGTGTAATAATCCACCGTCATGCTGAAGTTCTTGAAGAAGGTAGGCGTGATCACGGCACCAGCGGTGAGCGTGTCGGCCGTTTCTTCGCGCAGGTTCGGGTTGCCGCCCAGCAGGCCGTCGATCGTCTGGATCTGCGACGTAGAGTAGACGAACGAATTGGCGCTTGTGCCCGGGATGTTGCTGCAGGCGGGGTTCGGTGCACCGACTGCGGCGCCGTCGCCGTTGCCGCCGCCGCGATCGCACGGATCCTTGATCGCCGGGAAGGTCTGGCTCAGCGACGAGTAGAGCTCGCCGATGTTGGGCGCACGGGTCGCACGCGAATAGACGCCGCGGAAGCGGATGTCCGAGGTCGGTGCATAGGTGGCGCCGCCCTTGAAGCTCCACACGCCGCCGACGGTCGAATAGTCGGCGTAGCGGGCCGCGCCCTCGAGGCCGAGATACTTCAGGCCCGGACGGTCCTCGACGATCGGTGCGACCAGTTCGACAAAGCCTTCCTTGACGTTGAAGCTGCCCTGCGTGTTGGTGATCTGGTTGCCCGCGCTCAGGCCTGCCTGGGTGAACGGATCGAAGACCTCGCTGCTCTTCTCGTGGCGATACTCGCCGCCGAACGAGATGGCGATCGGACCGCCCCACAGCGAGAACAGGTCACCGTTGATGCTGCCGGAGACGACGTCCTGGTTGACCTTCGCCAAGTAATCGTAGGCGACGTTGGTGCCGTTGACGAGCTGGACGGTGTTGCCGTCGACCAGCGTCACGGTGCGCGTCGGGCCGGTATATTTCTGCAGGAACTGCGAAGCCGCCGTCGTGACGGTGTTGAAGCCGAAGATGTTGATCGGCACGCAGCCTGCCGCACGCGCCGCCGCGTCGGAACAGCGCACCTGGCCATCGGGGCCGATCTCGTTGCTCAGCGCCGCACCATAGTTAGGCGTGTAGATCGACTGCGCGGTGGTGTGATCGCGGCTTTCCGAGTGCTCGTAGTAGATGTCGTACGACCAGTTGGTGCCGGCGGTGAACTGACCCCGCGCGCCAATCACGCCGCGATAGAAATCACGCTCGTTCTTGTTGCTGCGGCTGAAGATGTCGTTCGAACGACGACGGAACTGGATGACGTCGACGCCGTTGGCCAGCGCCGCTGCGCGGATCGCGGCCGGCACATAGGGGCTGCTGATCGGAATGCCCGCATAGGCGGACCCGTCGAAGTTCAGCGCTGCGCCCGCGCTGACATTGTCGATTGCCGACGGCTCGAGCGATGCGTTCGAGTTCGTGCGCGAATACTGGCCCTGCGCATAGAGCTTGAACGCGTCCGAGAAGTCGTAATGCGCGAGCACTGCGCCCTGGTAGCGCTCGACCGGCACCGACAGCAGGCGATCGCCGTTGCGGTTGTAGCCGTCGATGTTCGCGCTCTGATAGCCCTTCAGGTTGTTCGCGCCGTCGAAGGTGAAGGTGCGGCCGCTGGTCGGGGAGAAGCCTGCTTGATTGGGGTTGCTGACGTCGAACAGGCCCTGCGCCGCATAGGAGCTGCGGTTGGGAACGTCGGTCGCCGAGAAGCTGCGGTTGCGCGAGGGCAGGCCGTGATCATTGTCATAGCTGAAATTGGCGGTGATGTTGCCGCGACCGCCGCCGAAATTCTGGCCGCCGGTGATCGAGACGTACTGGCGCGGCGCATCGCCCTTGTCCGACACGGTGTTCTGCGCGCGGACGCGCAGGCCCTGGAAGTCGTTCTTGAGGACGAAATTGACCACGCCGGCAATGGCTTCCGAACCATAGACCGCCGAGGCGCCGCCGGTGACGACGTCGATGCGCTCGACCAGGTCGGTCGGGATGTTGTTGACGTCGACCGCCGAAGTGCCGGCGATGCCCAGCGTACGACGGCCGTCGATCAGCACCAGGGTGCGCGACGAGCCGAGGTTGCGCAGGTTCACCGTCGCGGTGCCGTTGCCGGTGTTCGAAAAGTTCGAGCTGGTGCGGCTGACATTCTGGCCGACCGCCGGGAGCGTGGCGAGCACGTCCTGGATGTTGGACGCGCCGGTCTGCTGGATGCGCTCCGCGGTCACGACCGCGACCGGGGTGGAAGCCTGGAGATCGGGGCGCGCGATGCGCGAGCCGGTTACGACGATTTCGGTGGCGCCGCCCTGCTGTGCGGTATCGTCCTGATCTTGTGCCATTGCAGGCGCGGCGAACATCGCCATGGCGCCGAATCCTGCCAGCGCGGTGCCGGCCCGGAGGGCGTACGCAAAACGAGACATACTTAGCTTCATCCTTTATTGCGCGCGCCCGGCCTGGGCCAACGGCGCCCGCGCTCCCTAAATCGTGTCGAAAGCAATGCTTAACCACGACACAGGCGGCTCGAATGGGCCGGTGTAACCGAAGTGTAAAGTCGCAGCCTGCCGCCGCGTGCGGCTTTCTCGCGCCATGTGGCGCATGCAACACGGTTCAATCGGTCGCTGTCGTCGCCGGGAAACGCATTGTTACGCGTTCGGCGATTTGTCGCTGCATGTTGCCAAATGTTTCGATCGTGCGGCCTTGTTGCCTCGCCCCGGTCGGCGCGGCGCAGACCGATCCCGTGTCTCGATGTCGCTTCCCGTGCGAAGAGACTGGATGGCGTCCCGTGGTCAGGCGGGTTCGGCCAGCAGCGCCCGTGCCCGCGCGGCGTCCTGATCCATCTGCGCGGTCAGCGCCGCGAGGCTGTCGAACTTGGCCTCGGGCCGCAAATATTCGATCAGCGCCACTTCCACGGTCTGGCCGTAAAGGTCGCCGCTGAAGTCGAAGAAGAAGCTCTCCAGCAACTCGGTCGGAGGATCGAAGCTCGGGCGGATGCCGAGATTCGCAACGCCGTTCAGCAGGCGCCCGTCGGCGAGCCGCCCGCGCACCGCATAGATGCCGTAGCGGGGGCGGAGATAGTTGCCGAGCCGCATGTTGGCGGTGGGATAGCCGAGCTGGCGGCCCAGCCTGGCGCCGCCCTCGACCTCCGCCGCGATCGCGAAGGGGCGGGTCAGCAGCCGCGCCGCGCCGCGCGGATCGCCGGCCTGGAGAAGCGCGCGGATCCTGCTCGACGAGACGGTCGTGTCGTCCAGCGTCACCGGCGCCACCGTCTCGGCAGCGAAGCCCAGTTCGGCGCCGAGTGCCGCCAGCATCGCGACATCGCCTTCGCGGCCCTTGCCGAAGGTGAAGTCCTCGCCGGTTACCACCCCGGCGGCGCCCACCGTGTCGACGAGCTGCTCGGCGAACTGCCGCGCGGTCAGGCGGGCGAGGGTGGCGTCGAAATGGAAGACCAGCATGCCGGCCGCGCCCGCCGTCGCGAACAGGCGCTCGCGCTGGTCGAGCGTGGTCAGGCGAAAGGGCGGGGCGTCGGGCTGGAAGAAGCGGCGGGGATGCGGATCGAAGGTTGCGACGATCGCCGGCCTCCCCTCGGCACGGGCACGCTCCAGCGCGCGGCCGACCACCGCCTGGTGCCCAAAATGGAAGCCATCGAAATTCCCCAGCGCGACGATTGCGCCCCGGAGAGGAGGTGGAACCGCCGAGCCGCCATCCAGCCGCTGCATGGCGGTGGCTATAGGGATTGGGCGGGGGGATGCCAATGGGCTGGGGGATAACAGTTGCACCCCTGCTTCTGGACTGAGGGCTCGGGTTAGCGGGCTCCCATACCGATAAGCGGTCTCGTCGAGACATGGACGCACCCCGATCCCGCATCACATGCACCGTGCGTGTCGGAAGGGTAGGGCTTACTGTAGTTGTCGCCGCATTCCCGTCCGCAGCACGCGCAGGACATTGCCGCCCACCACCTTGGCAATCTCCTGCTCGGAGAAGCCGCGATCGACCAGCGCCTGGGTCACCACCACCAGCTGCGACGCATCGAAGCCGGTCGTCACGGCGCCATCGAAGTCCGAGCCGAGCCCGACATGGTCGATCCCCACCAGGTCGCGGACATGGGCGATCGCCTCGGCCACCGCCTTGGGGCTGGTCGAGCAGATTGCCGCTTCCCAATAACCGATGCCGATCACGCCGCCGGTACGGGCGATGCCGCGAATCTCGTCATCGGTGAGGTTGCGGTTGACCTTGCATGTCGCCTGTACGCCGCCATGGCTGGAGACGACTGGCCGGCGCGCCATGGCCAGGATGTCCGCCACCGCCGCGTGGCTGGCATGCGCGACGTCGACGATCATGCCCAGCGCTTCCATCCGGCGCAGCACCTGCCGACCCATCGGCGTGAGGCCGCCCTTGGCCTCGCCATGCATCGACCCGGCCGCTTCATTGTCGAAGAAATGTGCGAATCCGGCCATGCGGAATCCGGCCGCGTAGAGCCGGTCGAGATTGGCCGGATCCCCCTCCAGATCGTGCAGCCCCTCGATCGAGAGGAGGCCGCCCGTCACCCTCCGCCCGGCGACGCGATCGGCGAGCAGCCGGTCGAGTTCGGCCGGGCTGCGGATCAGCCGGAGCTGGCCGCTGGACGAGTCAGCGGCGCGCGCCAGCTTCGCCGCATGCCACAAGGAACGTTCGAGCAGCGAACCCCAGCTGCGCGGCGGCTGGAGCTGCGCGATCGCGAGAAGAGTGATGTTGTCGCTGTCCGCGGCGTTGGCGTCGTAATTCTGGTGACGCGGTGTCTTGGTGACCGAGGAGAAGACCTGCAGCGCGACATTGCCCGCCTGCAGCCGGGGGAGGTCGACCTGGCCCCGGTTCGCGCGATCGAGCAGGCTGCGCCGCCATAGCAGGGTATCCGCGTGCAGGTCGGCGATGGCGAGGCCCGCGTGCAGCGCCCGCGTCTGCGCGGTGACGCGCGGCAGGGGGGCGGGGACGACCCGGTTCATCCCTGCTTCCACCACCGCGGGCGCGATCCCGAAAAAGCCGAAGGCGGCGATGGCCAGCACCGCGCCAAGGCCGATCAGGATCGGACGCTTCATCCGCGCCGCGCCAGCGTCACAAAGTCATGGGCGGGGCGATCGCCTTCAGCCGGATGCGTTTCCCGAGCGATTTCCGCCCAGATTGCCGGATCGAAGGCGGGGACGTGCGCATCACCCTCGACGTCGAGATGCACTTCGGTGAGTTCGATGCGATCGGCACGATCGAGGAAAAGGGCAAAGACCTCCGCGCCCCCGATCACCGCCACGTCCTCCCCCGCCAGCGCCAAGGCATGGTCGACGTCATGCGCCACCTCGGCGCCGTCCGCCTGCCAGCCGCTGTCGCGGGTGAGCACGATATGGCGACGGCCCGGCAGGGGGGCGGGAAAGGATTCGAAGGTCTTGCGGCCCATGATCATCGGCCGCCCGACGGTCTGCGCCTTGAATCGCTTGAGGTCGGCGGGGAGCCGCCAGGGCAGCTGGCCGTCGCGGCCGATCACGCCATTGTCGGCGCGGGCAAGGTGGAAGCTGATCATACCGCCACCGGCGCCTTGATGTGCGGCTGCGCGACATAATCGTGGATCGCGAAATCCTCATAGGCATAGGCGTCGATCGACGGAGCCTTGCGGAGGATCTCCAGCCGCGGCAGCGGGCCCGGCGTGCGGGACAGCTGCTCCCGCGCCTGGTCGAGATGGTTGAGGTATAGGTGGCAGTCGCCGCCGGTCCAGATGAAGTCGCCCACTTCCAGCCCTGCCTGCTGCGCGAGCAGATGGGTGAGCAGCGCGTAGCTGGCGATGTTGAATGGCACGCCGAGGAAGATGTCGGCCGAGCGCTGGTAGAGCTGCAGGCTGAGCCGGCCACCCGCGACATGGCACTGGAACAGGCAGTGGCACGGCGCCAGCGCCATCGCGCCCAGCTCGCCCGGGTTCCAGGCGGAGACGACCATCCGGCGCGAGGCGGGGTTGGTCTTGAGCGTTTCGATCAGCTCGGCGATCTGGTCGATATGGCGGCCGTCCGGCGTCTCCCAGTCGCGCCACTGCTTGCCGTAGACGGGGCCGAGATCGCCGTTTTCGTCCGCCCATTCGTCCCAGATGCTCACCTTGCGATCCTGCAGCCAGCGGACATTGGTGTCGCCGCGCAGGAACCAGAGCAGTTCGATCAAGATCGAACGGATATGGAGCTTCTTGGTGGTCAGCAGCGGGAAGCCTTCGCGCAGGTCGAAGCGCATCTGCGCGCCGAACACGCTGCGCGTGCCGGTGCCGGTGCGGTCCATCACCTCCACGCCGTCGGCGAGCGCGCGGGCCATCAGATCGAGATATTGACGCATGCGGCGAGCCTAGCGGCCGCCGACGCGCGAGTCATCCGCCTTCGCGCGCCCCGGCGTTGCTCCGCATCGGATCGGATTGGCTTAGGGGCCGCCGGGTGGTGGTGGCAGGGCAGGGAAATGGCGGATGTGATCCAGGCCCCCTACATCGTGGATGCGCCGTCCGCGCAGGCGTTGTTCGGCCCCTTGGCGAGCGCGCCGATGGAGGTGGCCGCATTCGCCTATCTGGCGCGCGACGGTCGGCTGCTCGGCATGCGGCACATGCACGGGGTGGAGGTGGACGCGGTCGACGTGCCTGTCCGCCGGGTGGTCGCCGATGCGCTCGCCTTCGACGCGGCGGCGGTCCTGATGGCGCACAATCATCCCAGCGGCGACCCCTGGCCCAGCCCCGCCGACCGGGACGCCACGCGCAGGCTGCTGCTCGCGCTCGGACCGGTAGACGTGCGGTTGGTCGATCATCTGGTGCTGGCCGGCGGCTGCACGGCGAGTTTCCGGGCGTTGGGCTGGCTGTAGCGCAAGCAGGAACCGAAGGATCAAGAGCGAGGCGATGCGGTCGATGTCGCGTCCGGCCGTGGCAAGCAGCTACAACGATCGGCGGGGGCTTCGCCGCGCCGTCTCCTGCGATGATCCCGCTGCAAACCGTCAAGTAATGCGGGCAGGGCATCTTGCCTGTAGGCGCACCTCGAGTTTCGCAACATCGATGCCCAAGTGCAACAAAAATCGTAGAAATACCTAGCGCCGTATATTTACCAATTGCCCGCTATAAGTCTTTGTGGGTGCAGGCCGCCAATGCCTCCGCCACAGACTTTAGTGGGGCTCATCAAAATGTTTGCACGACTGTTTGTATGTATGTCGGCAATGTTGCTGCCTTCGGCGGTAATGGCGCAGACTTCTGCTTCCGGTACGGGTTCTTTGACCGTTATCCAGCCGCTGATGATCGCCAAGAACGCGGATCTGCAGTTCGGCAGCGTCGTTCGCCCGGTCTCGGCCGCCGGGTCGGTTGCGGTGGCGGTGACGGGTGCCCGCACGGTCACCGGCGACATCCAGGCGCTGGCCTCGGGCGATACGCCGCAGGCCGCACGCTTCACGATCTCGGGGGAGGGCGGCCACGCCCTGTCGGTCACGATCCCGGCATCGTTCACCCTGGCCAACGGCGCGCAGTCGCTGGTCGTCACCACCACCAACAATCTTATCGGGGCGCTCAGCGCACAGACGCTCAGCGGGACCGCGGGCGGCGCGGGAACGCTGGACGTGCGCGTCGGCGGCACGGTCGCACTGGCGACGACCACGCCGGCGGGCCTCTACACCGGCTCCTTCACCGTTTCGACGGCGTACAACTAAGATGCCGGTGGTCTCCCGGGCTTTGCAGCTGAGCGGCGTCGCGGTCGGAACCGCGATGCTGCTCGCGGCAGCGCCGGCGGCGGCGCAGGCCGGCAATCTCGGCCTGTCGCACCACCGCGTCGTCTTCGACGGCACGTCGCGGACCGCCACCATCTACCTGTTCAACCGCGGCAACGTGCCCGCCGCGTTCCGGATCGACCTGATCGACATGACGATGTCCAGCGACGGCGTGATCCGCCCGGTGGCTGCCGACGCGCCCATGCCCGAGCATTCGGCGCGCGACGTGCTGGAGTTCACGCCGCGTCGGGTCCTGCTCGGGCCGCAGCAGAGCCAGGCCGTGCGGATCCGGGTACGGCCACCGGAGGCTTCGGGCGAGCTGCGCAGCCATCTCGCGATCACTGCCTTGCCCGGAGCCGACGCCGCGCCGACGATCGCGCCGATCGACAATGGCGTGGCGAACGGCGTTGCGGTGCAGATCTCCACCCTATTCAGTGTCAGCATCCCGATCGTCGTACGCACCAATGCCAAGGCGGCCGCCGCGCATATCGAGAAGCTGGAGGTGGCGCGCAGCGGCATGTCCGCGGGCGCCGTGCTGCGCTTCGACCTGGTCCGCGACGGTCCGGGATCGGTCTATGGCGATGTCGAGCTGGTGTCCGGCCGCGGCCGGGACCAGCGCGTGCTCGGCAGCATGCGCGGCATCGCGCTCTACCCCGAGACGGACCACCGCACGGTTCAGCTGGCCGCGCCCTCGGTAACGCCCGGCCAAGTCGCCCGACTGGTGTTCAGCAACCGGGAAGCGCCGGGGTCGATCGAGGTCGCTTCGGCGAGCCTCACGATCCCGTGAAAGCCGCCCGGGCGGCCGGATGCGGGCTGCTCCTCACCACGATCAGCGCGCCGGCAATGGCCAGCGCATCGGCAAATGGCCAGGCAGGCGTGATCGCTTGCCCCTCCGAGGACATGCTCCTCTGGCTGGAGGTGCGCACCGACACCGATCTGCTTGCCGAGACGATGGATGCCTATGCGGGCGCGGGCGGCACGCTGTTGCCGCTCGGCCAGTTCGCGCGCATCCTCGACCTCGGGATCGTCGTCGCTGCCGATGGCCGACATGCCAGCGGCGCGATCGATCCGCGGACTCGCGTCACCGTCGATCTCGACGCCGGTACGGCACAGGTGGGCGCCGCCACGGTTGCCCTCGGCCCCGGCGCGTGCGTGCGGAAGGGCGACATCTACCTTGCCGCTCAGACGATGGAGAAGCTGCTGCCGGTGCGCCTGCGCGTCGCTGCTGACGCGCAGCTGTTGCAGGTGACGCCGACGGGCATGCTGCCGTTGGTGCGCAACCGGCAGGTCGCGGAGCGTCGCGCCGCCCTGTCGCAGCTGGCGCCTGCCGAGACTGCGATGCTGGTCGACGATCCCTATCGCCTGTTCAGCATTCCTGCGGTGGAGGTGAATGCCGGCCAGCGCTTCGGCAGCGGCGATGCCCTGCAATCGCGCTGGCTGGGGGTTCGTGCTGCCGGCGACCTCGCTTTCGCTGGGTTTCGCGGCTTTGTCGGCCTGGACTCGGCGGGGGCGACCAATGTCCAGCTCACCCTGGAGCGCACCAGCGCGGACAATCGCGCGCTTGGTCCGCTCGGCGGCAGCCGGTTCGCCATCGGCGACGTGGCGACCCCCGATACCCAGCTCGGCGCGCGCAGCGTGGCGGGGCGCGGCATCTACTATTCGTCGGCGCCGCTGCAGGCGTTCGACTTTTCGCATCCTCTCGTTCTCGAAGGCGATGTGGCCGATGGCGAGCAGATCGAAGTCTATGTCGACGGCACGCTCCGCGCGGCGCGCGCCGCGGCGGCGGGCGGCCGCTACCGGTTCGACAATCTCGCGCTCGGGATCGGCGACCATCAGGTCCGCATCCTGTTCTACGGCCCGCAGGGACAGGTGCGCGAGGATGTCCGGTCGTTTCAGCTGGGTTCCGGGCTGCTCCAGCCGGGACAGACCGCGGTGCGGTTCAGCATGGTCCAGCCGGAGCAGCCGCTGTTGCGGATGGAGGACGGGCCCTGGCCTCGCACGGGCAATGCCCTGCGGATCGTGGCCCTGGTCGATCGCGGCCTGAGCCGCAGGTTCACCGCGCATGCGGGTCTCACCCGGTTCCGCCCCTGGTATGGGCAGGAGCGGCTTGCCGGCACCGCCGGGATCAAGGCGATGCTGGCGGGTGCTGCCCTGGACGGAGTCGTCGGCCTGGACAGCCGGGGCGGGCGCGCCGCCAGCCTGCTGCTTGGCTCGCGCATCCGGGGCGTCTCCGTGCGCATGCTGCACGCCGAATATGCCGGCGGGTTCGTTGACGAAACGCGCGATCCGATGTCCGGCGGCGTGGCGTTGCGGCGCGCGAGCGAGGCGCAGATCGATCTGACGGCGCCGCTGCCCGGCGGGCAGCGTATTCCGTTCGCCTTCGACATTCGCCGCGTCGAGCAGCGGGACGGCGCGCGCCGCATCGAACTCAATGCGCGGGCTTCGGCCATGCTCGCCACCACCTATGTCAACGTGATGGTCAGCCGCCAGGGATGGACCGGTGCGGTGGCGGGTGCCCAGCACGTCGCCGCCGTCGAGACGTCGACGCCGCTTGCCCCCGCTCTCCAACTGCGCACGGGGCTGTCCTATCGGATCACCGGTCGTCCCGGTATCGAGAGCGCCTATGTGTCGACCCAGATCGCGACGCCGCGGGGCGACATGCAGCTCATCGTATCGCGGCAGGGCGGCACGCCGTCGCGCCTCCGGCTGGATGCGTCGTATCGCCATCGCCTGTCGCGGTTCGATCTGACGACGGCGGCGGGATATGATCTTCGGACGCGGAGCTGGCGTGCGGCGCTGCAACTCACCTTCGTCTTCGCATCTACCGCGCACCGGGGCTACGGGCTCGCGCCGTCGAGCGCGGCGATCAGCGGCCGCGCGGCGATCCGCACCTTTCTGGACGCCAATGGGGATGGCCACTGGCAGCCCGGCGAGAAGGCGGTGGCCGGCGTCCAGGTCTACACGCCCGCGGGTGCCGCGACCACCGATGCGCACGGGCAGGTCGTCGCCGAGGACCTCGGCGATACGCTGCCGGCGCAGATCCGGGTCGACGCATCGCAGAGCAGCGAACTGTACCTTGCCGAGATGCCGGGCGCGATCCGGCTCGTGCCACGCCGTGGCCGCACGACCCCGCTGGAAATTCCCCTGCGCGCCGCCGGCGAGGTCGAGGCGAAGCTGCTGTTCGCGACCGCGGACGGCGCCCAGCCGCTCACCGCGGTAACGATCGAACTGGTCGCCGAGCAGGACGGCAGATCCTTCCCCGCGCGGACCGACAATCTGGGGACGGCGATGTTCGGCGGCATTCCGCCCGGCCGCTATCACGCGCGGCTGCTCCCGGCCCAGGCGGCGCAGTTGCATCTGACTCTGGATGCGCCGGGCGTGATCGAAGTGCCGCCGGAGGGAGGATTTCTGCGCATGAAACCCATTCTGGCGCGCTGGGTTGACGCCGGATGATGCGCTGTTCGAGGAGGTTGGGCGGCATCGCCGCTTCGCTGTCATGCCTCGTGGCCCCTCCCGCCGCCGCCGAGGTGACCGTGACCCTGCCGGCGCCGACCACGCCTGCGCTCGGCGAGATCGTGGCGGGGACCCTGCCCACGGTGTTCCGCATCGGTGTGGACGGCTCGGTGACGCGAATCTCCGGCGACGCCGTGCGCCTCAGCAATGCACCGGTAACCCCGCCCACGATGCGGCTGACATGCGGATTGCTCAACCTGGCCAGCCTGTGCCTCGTCCGCAATATCCGCATCACCATGGCACCTCAGGTGAGCGGCACGCTCGCCGCGGTGACGATGTTCCGCGTCGGGGCAGTTTCGGGGACCACGTTCAGCGGTGGGCCGCCGGCGGCGGCAAGCACGATGAACTTTCAGCTGAATCCGATGGGGCTGGGCAACGTCGTCGTCATCCAGTTCGGGATGGACATCACGGTTGCGCCGGGGCAGCGGGGTGCGACCGTGACACGCTACAGCGTGACCGCGGATTTCGTCTGATGCGTAAGGGGCTGTCCTTTCGGGCAGGTTACCCGAATAACCATTTTCAACCAGACATTTGTAACCGACGCGCGTCTACCGCGTTTCTCGTGGTCGCAGGCGGACCGGAAATCGGCTGCCATACAAACGAGAATGATGGATGCTCCTCCGTAGGTTATGCCCGGCGCTCGCGCTTCTTCTGCCCCATGCCGCGCTGGCGCAGGTCGCAGAGACAGCGACCGGATCGCTGACGATCGTCCAGCCGCTCACCATCACGAAGGACGCGGACCTTCGGTTCGGCAGCATCGTGAAGCCGTGGACCACCGGGTCGGTCGCCATATCCACGACCGGCGCGCGCAGCGTCACGGACGGGGTTCAGGCGCTGAGCGCCGGTGATACGCCGCAGGCTGCCCGGTTCACGGTCGCGGGTGCGGGTGGCCGCGCGCTGTCGATCCAGATCCCGCCGGTAATTACCCTCAGCAGCGGCACGCATGCATTGCTGGTTACCACGACGAGCAATCTCACCGGCGCATTGGCGGCCCAGGTGCTCAGCGGCTCGCCCAAAACCGCAGGATCGCTCGAGGTTCGCGTAGGCGGCAGCGTGGCGCTTGCGAGCACGACCCAGCCCGGGAACTACACGGGCGTTCTCACCGTGTCAGCGGCGTACAACTGAACGGGATTTGCTGCACGGGTCCCGCGACCGCCCGAATCGGTCCGACCGGAGGCCAACCCCCCTGCGCAACCGCCGCACGTCTGCCCGAGAGGGCCCGCAGCTTTCGTGCGCCGCTGCGCGCGCGTCGACGCTCCGCCCATATTGTGTTCGAGGCCCGCGACGCATGCCGGCCTTGATCGCCACCCTTGCCTAGCCCGCCGCGCACGCGCAAAAGCGCCGGTCAGGGAGCACGAGAACGATGCGGCCGGACAGGACGAGGGGATTGCAGGGTGATCGCGGCGCGTTGCTGGATCAGCTCGCGCGCCGCTATGCGCGGCCGCTGGCGCGCTTCTTCGAACGCCGTGTGACGGTGCGCGACGACGTGCCCGATCTGGTGCAGGACGTCTTTCTCAAGCTCAGCCGGATGCGGGATCCGAGCGTGATCGACCAGCCCGACCGCTTCCTGTTCGTGACCGCCGCCAACGCACTGCGCGATCGCGCCCGGCGCGAGGCGGCGCGGGGCGGTGCGGTACACGAAAGCTGGGACGACGAGGCACATCCGGGTTCGGATTTCTCGGCCCAGCGCGTCTTGGAAGGCAGGGAGGCGGTGCTTCGGCTGCGCGACGCCCTGCTCGAACTGCCCGAGCGCACCCGCGACATTTTCGTGCTGCGGGTGCTGGAGGGGCTGAAGATCGGCGACATCGCCCGGCTGGTCGGTATCTCGACCCGGGCGACGGAGAAACATGTGGCGCGTGCGATGGCGCATGTGACCGCGGCATTGGAGGCGTGGCGTGACGACTGACTCTACCGCCGCGACACCGATCGCGACCGAAGCGGCGCTCTGGCACGAGCGGCTGGCGCGCAACCCCGAAGCCGCGCCACCCGCAGCCTTCGAGCGCTGGCGGGCGGCGGACCCTGCCCATGCCGAGGCGTTCGCGCAGATCGACGCTGCGCATGCAAGCGCCCGTGCGCTCGCCGCGCATCCCGAGTTGCTGGCGTTGCGGCAGGCGACCGCGACACGTGTAGCGGTGCATCGCGCACGATCGGCGGCGCGCAAGCAGCGGGCCGGGGCAGCGCTCGCGGCATTGGCGCTGGTAACCCTGCCCTTGGCCGGCTGGTATGCCGCCGAGCATCGCGCGTCTGCGCCCGCCGTGGCAAGCAGCGAGACAAAATTGTTCAGCACCGGCGTCGGCCAGCGACTGTCGATGATGCTCGATGACGGTTCGCGGCTCACGCTCAACACCGCGACGTCGGTGCGGGTCGCCTATACGCCGACCGAGCGCCACCTGATCCTGGAGCGCGGCCAGGCCTGGTTCGAGGTCGCCAAGGGCCAGCCGCGGCCGTTTCGCGTCACCGCCGGTGCGCACGACGTGATCGCGCACGGCACTGCCTTCGACGTGCGGCTGGATGCCGACCGGACTACCGTGCTGCTGGTGGAGGGCAAGGTGACCGTCGGCAAGGTAGCGATGGTGCCGAACGACCTGCTGGTCGCGCGCGGCGATCGGCTGACCCTGCGGCACGACGGCGACGCCCGCCAGATCGAGGCGTGGCGCGAGGGGTTGGTGGTGTTTGCCGACACGCCGCTTGCCGAGGCCGTGGCCGAGCTCAACCGCTATGCGCCGCACGCGCTGGTGGTGAAGGATGCCCGGGCGGGAGCGGTGCGCATCAGCGGCGCCTTCCGTACCGGCGAAAGTGCCGCCTTCGCCGAGGCACTGGAAACAAGCTTTCCCGTCCAGTCAGTGACGCGCAGCGACGGCACAATCGAGCTTTCCAGCCACCGTTGAGATTTTTTTGCGCGGGGCAGGTTCGGGTTTTCGGACGGGCTGCGTCATGGCGGGTAGAAGCGCTGCACCAGACGGCGCCTCGTGAACCGATTTGGGAGGATCCTGATGCCCCGCACCTTTTCCACGCTCGTAGGCAGCCTGGCGCTCGCCGGCGTCGCCGCCTGCGCCCTCACGCCCGCGCTCGCCGCGCCCGCGCCCGAACCCACCGTCAGCCTCGCCATCGGCAGCCGCGATCTCGGCGCCGCGCTTACCGAATTCGCGCGCCAGAGCGGCCGCCAGATCCTGTTCGCCCCCGACCTCGTCCGCGGCAAGCGCGCGCCCGAGCTGCGCGGCCGCTACGGCGTCGACCGCGCCTTGGCGATACTGCTTGCGGGCAGCGGCCTGCGCTACCGCACCACTGCCAGCGGCACCTTCGTCGTCGAAGGCGGCACCGAGGGAGCGGCGGCTGCACCCGCCGTGCGGGCCAGGCAAGCACAGGTCGCCGCGGCGGCCCCGCAGGAGGAACCCGCAGCCAACGACCCCGAGATCGTCGTGACCGGCACCGCCGGCGCGGGCACGCGCCGCCAGGATGCGTCGTTCGCCGTCACCACGATCAACGATGCCGCGATCGAGCGGCTCGCACCGGCGAGCACTGCCGAAGTGTTGCGCGTCGTGCCCGGCATCAGCGTGGAGAGTTCGGGCGGCAAGAACGGCGCCAATATCTTCGTGCGCGGCTACCCCTCGGGCGGCGACGCCGAATATGTGACGATCCAGTCCGAAGGCGTGCCGATCTTCTCGCCGCCGACGCTTTCCTTTCTCGAAAACTCGCAGCTGATCCGCATCGACTCCACGCTGAAGCGCGTAGAAGCGGTGCGCGGCGGCACCGGCGCGCTGTTTTCCTCGGGCCAGCCGGGCCTGACGATCAACTTCGTCCAGCGCGAGGGCGGCGCGACGCCGGAAAACCTGCTCAAGCTCGGCGTCGCCAGCTATGGCGACGTGCGCGCCGACGGTTATCTCTCCGGGCCGATCGGGGCGAGCACGACCTATATGGTCGGCGGCTATTATTCGGCGGGCAACGGCGTGCGCAACCCGCGCTTCACCGCCGAGAAGGGCGGGCAGATCACCGCCAATGTCCGGCATGATTTCGACAATGGCTCGGTGCTGGTGTTCGGCCGCTACCTCAACGATCGCGGCCAGTGGCTGCTGCCGATCCCGGTGGTGCAGAACGGCAAGAAGATCAGCCAGTACGGCAATTTCGATGCCGGCAGCGGCACGCTGGCGGGCGGCGAGACGCGGCTGGGCGTACTCAACGACGGCACCCGGGTGGACCTGGCCGACGGGCGCGGGGCGGATGTCGTCAATCTCGGCGGCAATTTCGAATATCGGCTCGGCGACGGCGTCAAGCTGCGCGATCGCCTGAGCTGGCTGAAGGGCGATGCCGATACCACCGGGCTCGTCCCCGGCGGCACTCCGCCGCAGAGCGCCTCGGCCTATGCCGCGAGCAAGGGTGGCACGATCGGCAGCCTCAGCTTCGTCAACGGCGGCCAGGCGGTGCCCGGCACGACCCAGGTGGTCGAGGCAGGGCTGTGGCGCGTGCAGAAAAGCATCGAGAATTTCTCCAACGATCTCGCGCTCGAATGGAAGAAGGGCGGCAACAGCTTCACCGCGGGCGTCTATTATGCGGCCTATTCGTCGCGCGACCTGTGGAACCTCGGCAACAGCCAGCTGCTCACCGCCGAGCCCAACGCGCGGCGCCTGAACCTGACGCTCGCCGATGGCCGCATCGTCACGCGGAACGGCTTCAGCAGCGGCTCCACCTTCAACGTCAATGCCGATTATGACGGCAAGGACGCGGCCGTCTATGCCGTCGACGAGCTGCAGGTGAACGACCAGCTGCGTCTCGACGCGGGCCTGCGCTACCAGCACCATTCTATCGACGGCACGCTGGAGAATAACGGCACCGCCCCGGCGGGCGGGCTCGATCGCAATCCCAACACGCTCTACGACAATGGCGACGCGGTGCTGAACGGCACCTTCTCGACGATCCGCTATCGCGGGGAGAAATGGTCGTGGACGGCGGGCGCCAATTACGACTTCACCCGCGCGATCGGGCTGTTCCTGCGCTACAGCCGCGGCAACAGCTTCCCCTTCTTCGACAATCTGCGCGACGGCATCACCGTGGCGCCGCGCGTCGATACCTATGAGGGCGGGCTGAAGGTCTCCACCGATCTGGCGAGCGCCTATTTCACCGTGTTCCACAACAACTTCGATGGTCTCGCCACCACGGTGATCACCAGCGGCGCGCCGATCGCCTCGATCGGCGGCGCGCGCGCCACCGGCGTGGAGCTGGAAGGCGAGCTGCGCCCGGTGCGCAACCTCACCATCGGCTTCTCCGGCACCTATCTCGACAGCAAGTATCGCGACTTCTTCACCGACAACGGGGCGACGGATCTCACCGGCAACCGGGTGCAGCGCCAGCCGAAATGGCAGTGGCGCGTCTCGCCCGCCTATTCGGTGGACTTCGGGTCCGAGAGCAAGGCGACGCTGTTCACCTCGGTCACCTATATCGGCGATCGCTTCTCCGACGTGCAGAACGCCCAGCTGCTGCCCAACTATTACAAATGGGACGCCGGGCTGACCGTGGACGTCACCAAGCGGATCACGCTCCAGGCCACGGTGGACAACATCACCAACACGATCGGGCTGACCGAGGGCAATCCGCGCACGATCGGATCGCAGGGCAGCGGGGTGATCCTCGCGCGGCCGATCCTCGGGCGGTCGGCGCTGTTCAGCGCATCCTACCGCTTCTGAACACCCCCGAGGGGCCGGCCGGGCGCAGCGCTCGGCCGGCCTCGTGCGTTTTGCGCCCGATGAGGATGACCCGATGATCCGCCGCCTGCTCCCGCTCGCCGCCCTGCTCTGCGTCGCCGCGACCGATCCCGCGCCGCAAAGCCCGGCCCAGCTGTTCGGCCCGCTGTTCGATGCGGTGCAGATGGCGCAGGTGTTCCCCGACGCGAAGACCTTCGTCGATGCGGTGCCCAGGGAGGAGCCTGCGGCGATCCTCGCGGCCTATCGCAAGGCCAGGCCCAGGACGCGGGAGGCGCTGAAGGCCTTTGTCGAGGCGCATTTCACGCTGCCGGCGGAGGGCAATGGCGCGCCCGCACCCCAGGAGAAGCTGGGCCTGCGTGGGCATGTGCAGGCGCTGTGGCCCGTGCTGTCGCGCCCGGCGCTGGCCCCCGAGCCGGGCAGCTCGGCGCTGCCGCTGCCGGCGCCCTATGTGGTGCCGGGCGGGCGCTTCCGCGAGATCTATTACTGGGACAGCTATTTCACCATGCTGGGCCTCAAGGTCGACGGGCAGCAGGCGATGGTCGAGCACATGCTCGACGATTTCGTCAGCCTTATCCATCGCTACGGTCATATCCCCAACGGCACCCGCAGCTATTATCTCAGCCGATCGCAGCCGCCCTTCTTCGCGCTGATGCTCGACCTCTCGGATGCACGCGATCCGGCGGTGCTGCGCACGCGGCTGGCGGCGCTGCGCAGCGAATATGGCTATTGGATGCGCGGGGCGGGCTGCCTCACCACGGCGCAGCCCGCCTGCGAGCATGTCGTGCGGATGGCCGACGGCAGCCTGCTCAACCGCTATTGGGACGCGCGCGAGACGCCGCGTGACGAGAGCTACCGCGAGGACGTCAACACCGCCAAGGCGGCGGCAGGACGTCCGCTGACCGCGGTCTATCGCGACCTGCGGGCAGGGGCGGAAAGCGGCTGGGACTATAGCTCGCGCTGGCTCGCCGACGGCAAGACGCTGGCGACGGTGCACACGACGGACATCGTGCCGGTCGATCTCAACAGCCTGCTCTGGGCGATGGAGCGCGGTATCGCGCAGCGCTGCGCGACGCTGGCCGATGCGGACTGCGCGGCCGACTTCACCCGCCGCGCCGCCCAGCGGCGGAAGGCGATCGACACCTATCTCTGGCTGGCGCCCGAGCAGCGCTACGCCGATTATGACTGGCGCCAACGGCGCGCGACCCCGGTGCTCTCGGCCGCGACGCTGTTCCCGCTCTTCGTCGGCGCGGCGGGCAGCGAACAGGCGAGCGCCGTCGCCGCCACCGTGCGCGCCAGGCTGGTCGCCCCCGGCGGCCTGCGCACTACCGGCAATCGGACGGGCCAGCAATGGGATACGCCCAATGGCTGGGCGCCGCTGCAATGGGTCGCGATCGACGGGCTCGCCGGCTATGGCCAGCGCGACCTCGCCAAGGACATTGCCGGGCGCTGGCTTGGGACGGTCGACCGCGCCTATCGCGCGACGGGCAAGATGCTCGAGAAATATGACGTCGAGGAGCAGGTTCCCGGCGGCGGCGGGGAGTATCCGCTGCAGGACGGCTTCGGCTGGACCAACGGGGTGACCAGCGCGCTGCTCGAACGCTATCCGGATCTGGCGACGGGACGCTGAGGGCCTGCTGCTCCCCATGTCGGGGCGCTGAGGGCAGGCAGCGGCGCGATCAGCATCAGGCATAAGGCGTCCTGCAACCCGGGCTCTGGCGCGCCTCGATCCAGCGCGTTGCCAGCCACCGCGCAGCCATGTCTCGAGCCGTTCGACCCGAGCGCCGCGATCGGCAGGGCTGCGCTCGAACGGGCGCACGAGTGGCGAGCAGACCGCCCCTCCGCCTGGATCGCACGACCGAGCGACCAAAACGCCGGATCGTACATACGCACCCCGCAGATTTCAGCGGTTTACAAAGCGGTATGGGATCTAGTGAAATCGGAAATTGGAGCGGGTGAAGGGAATCGAACCCTCGTCGTAAGCTTGGGAAGCTTCTGCTCTACCATTGAGCTACACCCGCAACGCGCTGAATTAATGCGCTTTTTTCTGATCTAGCCAAATCTGTTTTGCAGATTTTTTGCAGAGGCCGGTTCAGAGGAGGTCCTGATAGCGATCAAATGCACGGCGCGCAACGCCCGCGCGCACATTCTCGCCTTGGGTGACGTGGCGTAGATTCTGCCGCCGATTGTTCAGACCATTGCCGTCAATGTGATCGATGACGGTTCCATTCGCGTCACCCATAATCAGCCGATGCATCAGAACGGTGCGGCCTTCGATACTCGTGACGGCATAGGCCGTGAGACTGCGGCTTGGCTTGAGGAGGCGCCAGCGGTGGCGCGCGATCAAGTCCAGGTCGGCTTCATCTACCCAAGCCACAGCGCCCGCGGTGCGACCGACCAGCTGCACCTGGACTCCGTTCATCTATCGCGCGCCGTGCGGGCGGCGATGCGCTGCCCGAGGGCGACCACGACGCGGGTATGATCGACATAGACCTTGCGGATGTGCGCCACGCGATCTGGCGACCAGCCCATGATGTCCGCTGCTTCCTGGTCTGTCAGTTCCCATTCCGTCAGCAGCATCGTGCAGAAGGTGCCGCGCACGTCGTGCAGGTGCTTCGGCCGAGCGTTGCCGTCTTCATCGACGTGGGCGATGTTGGCGGCGTCGCGGATCCTGTTGAAGCTGCCGCCGAAGCCGTCGCCCGACCATGGCTCGCCCCGGCTGTTCACCAGCACGTTGTTCACGCCTGGCGCGCGGTAGCGGGTGCGCAGCTCGTCCAGCACCTTTTCCAGCTGCGGCGTCTGCGGGATCACGGCGCGGCGGCGCTTGCCGCGGCTCCGCTTGAGCGCCCGCTTCACGATGGCGAATTCGCCCACCTGATCCCAGGTGAGGGAGACGAGATCCTGCCGGCGCATGCCGGTGACCGCCGCCAGTTGCAGGCCGTCGATCAGATAGGGGCGGCCTTCCTCCCAGGCGTGCCATTCGAACGCGGCCATATCGTCCTGCGTCCAGATGATCTCGGCGCGGTCGCTGCCCTTGTAGAGCTGGGGGATATCGCGCGCGACGTTCAGCGGCACATGGCCGCGAAGGCGGGCGAACTCCAGGAGGGCCGACAGCACGGTGATGCCGATATCGGCCGAGCGCGGCGTGCCGGCGCGATCGTCGCGCCACTTCACCACCTTGGCCGTCATGCGCGGATCGGCGAAGATCGCGGTGGGGAACTTGCCCCAGCGTTCCTCGATCAGGTCGACATGGCCGCGCCATACCCGGCGGGTGGAGGGGGCGAGCGCGCGCCATTCGGGGCTCGCCTTGGCAGGGTTGTCGTCGTCCTGTGGATTGGACGGGCACCACTGGCGGATCACCCATCGGAACAGGTTGGGCGCGACGCTGGTCTCGTCGACCAGGGCGGCGGCGATCGCGGCATGATCCGCGCGCGTCAGCGCCGGCTTGCGCGGGCTCTGCACCTTCCGGATCAGTGGGCCGCCGCGATAGGCGTAGATGTACCAGGTGACGGGCTTGCCGGGGCGGGCCGATTTGATGAACTGAACACTCATAGCTGGGCCTCGAAACGATCGAAGTCGCTGCTGGCGACGCCGGGCACCGGGGTGGGCGTAGCTCGCGATTCGAACACGCTGACCGAACCGTCAGGAGAGATCTGGAAGCCGGCAACGTCAAGGCCCAGCTCGCGCGCGATCTCGACCGCTTCGGCGATCTTCTCGCGGCGTGCCCATCTGGCGCGGCGATTGCTGCTCTGCGCGTTCATCGGGTTTCCAGTCCCAGGCGGACGCGGTGGATCATGTATTCGGCCCATTCCATGCGGCCGGCAGCGCGATCTTCGTCGCGATATTGCTGGATCAGGGCATTGTGCCGGCTGGTGGCCTTCTTGCCGATGTCGCGGGCCTCGGGCGTGCCGCGCGTTCCGTTGCGCGTCGTGCGGGCGACGATCGAAAAGGGCGTCAGCACCCGGCCGCGCGCCGTGGCTCGGTTGTTCCAGTCGGCATTGTGCTGGCTGGTGCAGAAGAGCTGGTTGGCGCGGTTGGGCTCGAACAGCTTGCGGCACTCGGGGCACTCTCGCGGTGGCCAGCCACCCACTTGTTGCCCCGGCATGCGGTTGCTGACGCGCGGAGAGCACGCTTGTAACAAGGGTGGAGCCACACGCTTATTCACCGTCCGTCACCGAAGGTGCTAGCCACGACGCCCCACTGCTGATGAACAGCCGAAAGGATCGACCTATTCTGAGCTTCATGAGCAGCAGCCGCGTTCCACAATGAGCGGTCGACGATTCCGCTGATCTCGTCCGATATCAGCTGGTCGATCGTACGCGGGTCGAGAGCATCAAGCTCCCAGCTCTTCGCACCGAAGCGCTCGATATATGAGCCAGCCCGGCTATCCGTTTCCTTGGCAGGGTTGGGCGGAGGCCGATAGCGCTGCACTTGGTCGAAATTGAGGGCTAGGCGCCTGACTTCTACAGGCGCCCAAGCGAACATGGACAGCCGGTCGCGATTGTCGCGAGTCATGTCGATGCCGCTAGGGTCGTGATCGCCGAGGTGCAGGACGATGGGTTCAATGCCGCGGTCGAGCAGTGCGCTGAAGCGCTTGCCTGCGGCGTATTGCTCGGACTGAGAAGTGTAGCCGCGGCACGCGAAGAATGGCACGCGCCAGCGCTCGCACACCGGTTCCACGACGCCGATCAAGGCATCCTTTTCGATCCAGACTTCCACTCGCTGCGGCTGACCAGACCAGAGGTCTTCGCGGTACTGTTCCGCTACTGCATGAATGATTGACTGAGGGCTATCCCACGCTGCGACAGTCCGCACGTTACGCGTGCGATCCTCGATCGAACTCCAATCGATTAGGCCCGCCAAGCGAGCATCGTTGATAATGGAGCCGAGGCGCTTGTATTCGCTTTGCTTGTTCGCAATCAAATCGCGCGCAACGAACTGATAGTATAGCTGCCGCAGGGTCAACGTGAAGCCCTGCTCGGCGTATTCATCGATAATCGCAATGGCTTGGTCGATGATAGCGAGACTTCCCCGCTGGAACGCGCGGGCGACGAACGCTTCAGTCGGCATGAATATGCTCCCTCTGAACGCTCGGGCGCGACCAGCGGCGGCGCGCCTGTTGATTGACGGAGTGCAGGAACAGGATGTGCGGGCGCTCGGCGCCGGGCCACCACGGTTGGTGGTGGCAGATCAGCGCATCGATGCGGGCGAGCTGCTCGGCGTTCGCCTCGTCCGGCGCGCGGGCGATTCGCTGGGCCAGCGTCTCGCGGATGCCGGCGAGATCCTGGCGGATCTCCGCATGGCTGGCCTGCAGCTCGGGCTCGGGCTGGTGGCTGACGATCGCGTGCCACATGGCGGCGAGGGCGCCGATCACGCGGGCGCGATCGGCCGCGGCTGCGGCCTGCTCGGCCTTTCCGGCCTTCGCCAGCTGATCGGCGTGGCGCTCCCGCGCCGCGCGGAGGCGGGCGGCTTCCTGCGCGAGGCCGCGCCAGTCGCGGGCGACTTCGTCGGTGCGGTTCATCACGCGTCACCATCGTCGAGCAACGCATCGACCAGATTGTCGTCTGCAACAGTGGCCAGCAACAGCCGAGCCAGCGCATTGACGGAGAGGCCCCGCTTCGCCGCATGCGGGCGGAGGGTGCGCAGCACGTCGTTGTCGATGCAGACGGTGTGTTGCTTCGACGTAGATGGTGCGGCCTGGCGTATGGGGCGCTCGGTGCCACGTTTCCGGGCTGCGCTTGCTTCCAGCGCCGAGACCGACTTCACGTCGATGCCGATCTTCCGCGCGATCTGGGCTGCCGTAATTCCTTCGGTGCGCAGATGCTCGATCGCTGCCGTGCGGGTGGGGAAGCCCAACGTTGGCTTAGGACTGCTCATGCCCAGCCCTCCAGATATCGAGTGAGGGCACCGAGCAGCTGCCCGCGACCATCGTCGAGAAACTCGCCGCTGGCGACGCTCGCCTCGATCGCCAGCTTCGTCGCATCAGCCAGCTTCTCGATCGCTTCCTGATCGTACGGCGTGTGGACGTTCAGCGGGCCTTCGGTTGCCGCCATCATGATATCCGCCAGCGCGGTTGCGGCCTGCGATGCAGCGGCCAGCACAAGGCGGCGAAAGTCGGGGGTGTCGGCCACGTCGGTCACTCTGCAGCCTCCAGATCGATGCGTTCGCCCAGCTGGGCGGCGGTGCGGGCGTAGGCGCGGGCAGCGCGGGCGGCGGGGCCGTTCGGCTCCTCCGCACGGCGGGGGCCGAGCGCCTTCAGGATGTGTTCGCCGGCGATCTTCGCCATGCGGGTGAGGCGTCGGCGGCGGGCGCCGAGATAGCCCCTGCGCAGGATCTGGGGGACGAGCGCCCAGCAGTCCGCGCACAGCAGGTGGCGCAGCTCGCGCTGGCCGGAGCAGCCCCGGCGCTTGCAGATGTAGCGGCGGGCGGTCACAGCGCCGGGCTCCAGGCGATGGCAAGGGCGATCGCACCGCAGACGGTGAGCGCCAGCATCCACAGCATGGTCCAGCCCAGCGCGCGGCTGCCGCCGCAGGCCTCGGGCGCGAGATCGTGATCGTCGCGGCGCATCAGAACGGCGTCCCCGCGATGCCGAGCATCACGATCATGCCGACGATCACGCCAGCGAGAAGCGGCAGCGAAACAGGGTGGGCGTCTGCCAGCTCGCTGGCGCGTCGCGGCAACGACGGCGCGAAGGGTTCGCGCTGATCAGCTTCTAGGTGGACGCGTGTCCATCGTGGGGAATCGTGCATCGTCGCCTCCATGCGTGATGGAGGCGTTGCTTACATTCAGCGTTCGCTTAAAGTCAATGCTTATTCAGCTTTCGCTTACAACGTCAGAAGCCGACGATTTCGTCCCATGGGATGATGCGGTGAATGTGCTTCACGTCCGCGCGCGGCACGCGGAAGGTGGTTGCGGGGTTGAACTGCTCCAGCTCAAAATAGCTGGCGCTGATCCTCACCAGGCGCTTGGCCAGCACGACAAACACGCGCTCTTCATCGCCGTCCGGGCGGCGCATCTGGACGATCACGTAGTCGCGAACCTTGGGCGGGCGGTGGGGGTCAACATATGCGATCTCGCCGCTCTCGTAGCGCGGCGCCATCGAGTGGCCCCGGAAGTAGATGGCGTACACGTCACGGCGATTGTCGAGGCTGGCCGGTCGGCGAGCATGGTCAATCACTTCGTCCAAATCGAGAGACATGGCCTCTATGTGGTGGATATGGCTATCTTCTGTAAAGTCGATGTCTGCGCATTCGGCCGTGCCGAGGACGGGAATGTCCCGCGGGCGATCATTGCCCTGAAACGCCATGCGAGGGGCGCGAGCAGCTGGTGCCGGCGGTTCCTTCAAGGTCTGGCGGAGGCCTGCTTCAAACTCGGTGAAGGTGATGCCGATCGCGTCGAGCAGCTTCTCGATCGTGCTGTGGTTTGCATTGCCACGGCGCTTGATGTCGGAAAGTGCCTGCCGGCTGACGCCTGCCCGCTCGGTCCAGGCGTTCGCCGATAGGCTTTCCGGCTTCACTGCCATCAGGCGGTCGAACAACGATATTGGGTCTGCTGCCATGGCTTCAGCAATAACTAAATCAGCGCTGGCGGTCGATTTCAGTGAACGCTTACACAAATCGCTTGCAATGTAAGCGAATGCTGAATTATGCAGCGTCGCCATGGAACTGCCGACGAACGAAGAGCTGCTATCCACGTTCCAGAGCTTTCTGGATCGGCATAGCATGGCACCGACGCGTTTCGGCGCGCTGGCCACGGGTGAGCCGCAGCTTATCGCGAGCATCAAAAAAGGTCGCTCGCCGAGGCTGGCGCTGCTGCACCGGGTCAAGGCGTTCATGGACGCCAAAGATGCCGAGTTGGCGGCGGAAGCGGGTGATCATGCTGAGGCTGATAACTCGCAGGTGCAGCATGCGTCATGCGGAAGCGAAACGATAATTTCCGACAGCGATGAACGGGAGGTGGCGTGATGGTGCGTCCGATGCAGCCTGATCCGAAGCGCCCTCCCCGGAGGGCCGGAGGCATGAGCGTGAGCGCACTTCGCGGCCTGCATCCGGCATTTCGCATGCCCACTGCCAGCAACCGTCAGCCGAAAGGCCGCATCGAGATGTTGCCGCTGTGCCGGATCGCCGTTCAGTCGAACAAGGCGCCTGCACTCGGCGCAGACCGAGGGTTAGAAACCCTCTTCCCGAAGTCTTCGCGAGACATCTGCCATGTGGGTGACCAGATCGTGGAAGAGGTCAGGCGTGAAAGTGATGATTGCTCGGCTATCGTTGGGGCGCTCGAAGGCAAGGCAGACGAACTTCGCTCCATCATCGTCGATCAATGTTCCGACGTTGATGGCCTCGCGGCCCTGGGGGGTAACGACGATTTCGGCCATGTTCAGTCTCCAGTCGGTTGTGAGTCCGTTCCGACTGTAGCCGAAGGGGAGGGAGCGGCAAGCGCCCTCCCCGGAGGGCCTGAGGCATGAAGCCCGAGCGCCTGGCGCTGAAGCGCGCCTTCGGTGAGACGATCAAGGGCGTGGGCGGCCTGGAGGCGGCGGCAACGTTCTGCCGTGTCGGCAAGACGGCGCTGGGCGATGCGCAGAACATCAACTGTCCCGATCGATGGCCCACGCTGGACGTGATCGCGGACCTGGAGCCGCTGGCGCGCGAGCGCGAGGGGTGGCCGCACGTCACGCGCGCGTTGTGCCGTGAGCTGGGCGGCACCTTCGTGATGCTTCCCAGCGCCCCGGCAGATCGCGGCGATTTTCTGCGCAGTGCCGGCGCGCTGGGCCGCGAGGCCGGCGATGTGACGCAGGGCATCTGCGAGGCGCTGGCCGACGATGGGCAGATCGATGCCCGCGAGGCCCACGGGGTTCGGACCCAAATTGCAGAAGCGCAGGCCCTGCTCGCCGCCCTGGACGAGCAGATGCGCGCCATCATCGCGGAGGGAAAATGACCATCATGCACCTGCAGGCGACCGTGCCCAGCCTTGGCGCCCACAAGCTCGCCTGGATCGTGGGCACGTCCGCGCACCCGGCCGACGATATCGAGCGCTTTGGGCAAGCCGTGGGCGGTGTGGCGATGTTCGATCGGGTGCTATCCGGTGAGGTGGTGCCGTGCGCGGTGATGGCGGCCGAGATCCAGCTGTGGAGCATGGGCACCATCCAGCGGCAGGACTGGCGCCGGCCGGCGCGCGGATGGTGGGGTGATCGCCCGACCGGGTGGTTCAATCCTCGGGTTCCCGCGGCGGCCTGATCATGGCGGGGGGGAACAACATCATTCCAGTTACCGGCGCGCGGCCCTCGGGTCGCACTGAAGACGCGCGCCTTGGCGAGCCGAGCCGTTTCCCCCCGCCCTCGGCGGTTCGGCTCGCCTCAACCGATCAACGAGACGCCCATGCTTGATGCTGCCGGCATCACCGAATGGGTGCGCAATGCAAAGGCGGGCGACATGGCCGTATATGCGCGGGGCGAGACCATATCACGGCCGGTGGCCGAGTTGGCGCGCCGCTTCCAAGAACAAGGCTTGGTGGATCTGACGCGCCGCCGCGACGGCGGTTGCTGGCAGTTCCTGATCCAGCGCCGATCGGCGACGTTCCGCGCCGGCCGCCAGGTGCGCCGGGTGCATCCGCGCTCCAGCGCCGAGAGCGCGATCCTGCGGATGATCCGAGACGCGATCCGCCTCGGCCAGCCGTGCCCGACGAATGCCGAATTCGCTGAGGGCGCGGGGCTGAGTGGCGCGATCGCGGCCAGCTACCGGCTCCGGAAGCTGGTGCGCAACGGGAAGATCGAGCTGGTCGACCATGGTCCGTTCGAACGACGCGTGGCGGTGCTGGTGAGCGCCGACAAGCGCACGGTGCGGGCGCCGCTCTGATGGCGGACCAGGTCGATGATGCGAGCGAAATCGAGCAAGCGCACATCGACCGTGCGCTGGCCGAGGTGCGCCGGGAGCCCTTCGAAGCTTGGGTGTCCGGCAAATGCGAAGAGTGCGGCGACGAGACGCCAAGGCTGGTGGAGGGCAAGTGCGCCCCCTGCCGCGAGCCCTGGCCGCCCCTGCCGCGTCGATATTGAGCGGAGGAAAGCCATGGGTTGGGAAGCGATCGAGAATGTGAAGCCGGTCTATTCCAAGTCGGCGGTGCCGGCAGACGGCGTACTGGTGAAGACGCGGCGGGCGATGAACGACATCCGCTTCATCGAAGTAAAGGTTGGAGGGGTGCTCGCAAAGAGAGCGCGGTTTCATGCCGACGAATACAAGATCCGGCTGTTGTTTGGCACCGGGCCTGACGCGGGCAAGATTGCTGTCTCGCTCGACCAGCAGAACGGGACGTTCCTCGCGCGCAAGGGGCGGCGGAACGAGGTCTATACGCTGACCATCAATCGCGCGGCGGCGGAGGGCTTGTTCTCGCTTGAGTTCGATCCCTTCACGGTCAGCAACGTCGAAGCGATCCGGCCCGAGAACGGCCAGCCGCCCATGTTCACCTTCAAGGCATCGGCCCAGATGCTGGAGGTGGAGTGATGGACGCCGCGCAGACCGCCGAGCGCATCCGCGCCGCCCATGCCGCCACGCGTGCCCAGCGCGCCGAGGGGCTCGCCTATGCCCGCGCCTGGCGCGTGCGCAACAAGGCCAAGTTCGACGCCCTCTACCCCCAACCGCCGCATAGCTGCCGCTGCACGACCTGCGGCCAGTGGGTGCTGGCTTCGGAGTCCGTGCAATGATCGAGATCGAGACGCGCAATTTCGTGCAGGCGATGGACATCGCAGGATCCGTGCTTCGGCGCGGTTCGCCTATCCAGGTCCTGCGGCAGCTGCGGTTGCATGCCAATGGTTCTCTGGCCGTCGCGGGCACTGACTTGGACGTAGCATGCGAAGTGAAGCTGCCCTATTCGGGCGAGCCGCAGCCGCCCTTCATGCTCCCGGAACCGGGCTATATTCGCAAGGCGGTGGGCCACGCCGGTGCCGGCACGGTGCGGCTGGAGCCGGTGCGCGGAGATTATGAGGCGCTGAAAGTAACGGCTGGCGATCTGAGCCTGGATGCAGGCACGCGAACCTCGGCGAGCGACTTCCCCGAGCATGATGTGCAGGGCTTTGCGCATGAGATGCTGAGTTGCGTGCTGGGTGCGGGTGAGATTGCGGCCCTTGCGCGTGTGGCGCGCGGCATTTCGACCGAAGAGACCCGCTACTACTTGAACGGGATCTACCTCCACCTAGTGGACGACTGGACGCTGCGCGCCGTCGCGACCGATGGTCACCGCCTTTTCTGGGCGAACCTGAAGGTGCCGGGTGCGAAGATCCATCGCGACAGCTTCCGGCCGGTGATCCTCTATCGCGGGCTGATCCAGCGCGTGCTGGCGCGTTTTCGGCGGTGCGACGAGGTTGCGCTTGTGATCGGATCGCCGGCCGTAGCGAACTCTCCTTCGAGCGCGGAAGGTACGGCGCCGGCGCCCAACGTTGTGCCTCGATCGGCTTTCGGCGCGGTTTTGGGCAGTTTGGCGGTGACCTTCCGCGGCAAAACCATCGACGGGACCTATCCGGATTATCAGCGGGTGATTCCTGTGCGGCACGACCATCGTGTGATCGTCGACGTTGTCGCCATGCGGCGCGCTATGCAGGCATTGACGGTCGGGAGCGGGTGGAAGGCGCCGAATATCCGCTTCGTCGTCGACGGCAAATCGCTGCTGTGTTCGATCAATGCGCAGTGGGGTGAAGAGGTCAACGCGCTGCAGATGCGCGTGCCGTTGCTCGATGGATCGGCGGTAACGGACAAGTATCAGATTGGGCTCAACGGACGGTACCTGCTCGACTGCCTTGATGCATGTCGCGGCGAGCGGCTGACGATGGGCCTGAGCGGCAGCGGCGATCCCGTATCGCTGGCCGATGATGTAGATGCCGACTTCGGTATGGTGTTGATGCCGGTGCGTGTCTGATGGCGGTCGGCACGCTCCCCACCTCCTCGCTGGGCGCCAAGCGCGCGGGCGATACGCTCGGCTACTTCCCGACGCCGCCCTGGGCGACGCGGGCGCTTACCGAGTGGCTGGACGCCGAGTTGGGCGAGAAGATGGAGCTGCAGACGGCATGGGAGCCGGCGTGCGGCGAAATGCACATGGTGCGACCGCTGCGCGAGCGCTTTGCCGAGGTGATCGCCAGCGACGTGCAGGCCTATGGCGCGCATGACCTGATCGACTTCCCATCGTTTGGCTGGGCCTATCCTAAGGCCGATTGGGTGATCACCAATCCGCCGTTTTTCCTGGCCGAAGCGTTCATCGCCACGGCGTTCGATGCGGCGCGGCGCGGGGTGGCGATGTTGGTGCGGACGGCGTTCCTCGAATCGGAGGGGCGCGTCACGGGGCTCTTTACCGCGAACCCGCCCAGCTATGTGCTGCAGTTCGCCGAGCGCGTGGTGATGCTGAAGGGTCGGCTGATCCGCGCCAACGCCGTTGATCCGTTCGCCGAGGTGGAGGGCCGCAAGGCCAGCACGGCCACCAGCTATTGCTGGATCGTGTGGCTGCGCGGCGCCGATGGCTTCTGGCCCGGGGATACAAGGCTGCGCTGGATCAAGCCCTGCCGTGCCCGGCTGGAGCGGGACGGCGACTATCCGTATTATGGCGCGGAGCCCGTGCCGACCTGATCGGGAGAGCGGGGCGGACACCCCGTGCCCTAGCGCTTCGCCGGGTGGCGTCTCCCATTACCCGGCACCCCAACCAGAACAACAAGCCCATTTCGGGGGGAAACCGTGTCACCGTCACCCACCAGCAAGGTAGACCTGGAAGCGATCCGCCGCCGGCACTCGCTTTCGGGCCTGATCGGCAAGCGCGTGAAGCTGCAGAAGACGGCGCGCGGCTTCAAGGGCCTGTGCCCGTTTCACCAGGAGAAGACGCCCAGCTTCGAGGTGCGCGACGGGCAGGGCACCTATCATTGCTATGGCTGCGGCGCGCATGGCGACCTGTTCCGCTGGGTGATGGAAACCGAGAATGTCGATTTCCGCGAGGCGATCGCGCGGCTGAGCGAAGGTGAGCCGATCGCCGCCGCCGCGCCGATCGCGCAGCGCGACAGCCGCCGGCGGGAGGATGCGTCGTTCGTGCCCTCGGCCGAGGTGGCGCGGTGGCTGTGGCGGACGTCGCAGCCGGCGCTGGGCTCGATCGTCGAGCGCTATCTGCTGTCGCGCGGGCTGCAGTTGGGCGGGATCCGGCAGGCGCGGATGCTGCTGTCGCTGCGCTTCCATCCTCGGGCCGCCGTGTCGCCGTGGCGGGTAGGGGCGATGGCGGGCGACGTGCGGCGGCGGGCGCCCGCGATGCTGGGCCTGATCGTCGATCGCGACGGCCTGCCGATCGGCGTGCATGCCACCTATCTGCGGCAGGACGGCAGCGACAAGATCGAGCGCAAGATGTGGGGCGCGCTGCAGCGCGGCGCGGTGTGGCTCCACGGTTGCCCAGGCGATGCCGTGGGCACGCGGATCGCGGTGGGCGAGGGCATCGAGACCGTGTGGAGCTGGGTGCAGCGCAACGATTGGGACGGTTCTGCGGCGGCGGCGCTGAGCCTGGACAATCTGCAGGGCGGCATCGTGCGCAAGGACGGGGTGTGGCCGCTGTGGAACATCCGCGCCGATCTCGACCGGCCGCCGTTCCTGGTGGAGCGCGCCGAGGAAGTGGTGGTGCTGGTCGACGCCGACATGAAGCCGCTGACAGACCAGAAGCTGCAGCTGCGGCGCGCGATGCGCTGGGAGCGCGGCACGATCGACCAGGCCGAGCGCGCGCGGATCTGCGCGACGGCGGCGGTGCAGCACTGGCGACATGCCGGCGCCGGACTGGTGCGCGCCGAGCGCCCGCCGATGGGGATGGATTTCAACGACATGGTGAGGGCTGCGCAATGACGTATCAGCGCAAGGAAGTAATCGGGCGGGCGACGCTGTATCTGGGGGATGCTGCAGTCGGCGGTAAATTTCTCGCTGCCAAATCTGTAGCCGCTATTATCATGTCGCCCCCATTCTGGCGTCAGCGCGACTATGATCAAACGGGACAGTTGGGACTTGAGCGCACGCCGGCAGAGTTTGCGAATAGCCTCGTTAATATTATGCGCGATCTGCGGCCAGCGCTAACCGACGACGGGTCGGTTTGGCTGGAACTTGGCGATACCTATGCATCTGGCGGGAATGGGGGTGGTGGATCGCGAGCCGCCAAGCGACGGAAGTTGGTATCGATTCAGCAGCGAACCGGTTGGCGCGCTGCGCCGCCTGGGTACAAGGATAAGGATCTTTCCCTCACGCCCTTTCACGTTGCTGATCGGCTGCGGGCTGATGGTTGGTATCTGCGCAAGGTAATCATCTGGGATAAGATGGTTGCTACCGAGCCGCCTAGAATTGACCGCCCTTCGGTCTCGCACAGCTACGTTTTTCTGCTTACCCCTTGCGAGAGCAGCCGCGTGCGCAACCCTGGCGAGCGCTGGTTCGCAAGCTCAGTCTGGCATGTTCATCCCACCATCGGGCCGGAAAGCGGTAGCCACCCGGCACCCATGACTGATGAAATAGCACGACGTTGTATTGCTTGCTCGACTAACGAGGGTGATACCGTTCTCGACCCCTTTTCGGGAAGCGGCACGACCGCAGCAACGGCGATTGCTATGGGTCGGACGGCTATCGGGATCGAGTTGAACCCGACCTATTTCGACATCGCTTGTCGGCGTATCGAGGAAGCCAATCGTCAATATAGCCTGTTCGAAGGTGCCGCAGCGTGAGCGGGGATCGACTGCGCCTGTATGTCGAGCGGATCGAGCGGCTGCTCGAGGAGCGTGCCGGGATCACCGGCGACATTCGCGATGTGTATGCCGAGGCGAAGGCCGAAGGCTATGACGTCAAGACGATCCGCCAGCTGATCGCGCGGCGGGCGATGGAGCCGCATCACCGCGCCGAGGCGGAGGCGCTGCTGGCGACATACGAGGCAGCGCTGGGCATGGAGGATGCCGAGGCGCGCGCGGCGATCACCGCGTTGCGGCCCGATGCGGCGGCGATCGCGCTGGATCTGCTGACGGCGGAGATCGTGGCGCTGGAGGACGGCAACCAGGCGACGATGCTGGTGGAGCATGTGCTGTTCCTGCTGGATCTGCGCGCCGAGATCGCGCTGTTGCGGGCGCAGGAATCGGCGCGGCGGAAGCTCGCCAAAGAGGAGGGTTTCGACGCCAAGCAACTCGCCCTTGTGGTTCGCTGGTTCGAGAAGGTGGCCAAGCATGGCGAGGAGGCGATGCGCGCCGGGGAAGCGACGTTCGGCCTGTATCGCGGCACGGTGGAGGCCCACCAGGTGAAGGCCGGCATGGCGACCGAGCGGGACCGTGCGCTGTTCGAGAAATTCGCCGGGGAAGACCGGCAGCAACAGAAACAATCGGCCCGCCGCAAGCGCGTCAGCTCCGCGCTGATGCTGGCGCGCGCCGTGAACATCGACGGGAAGGGAAAGCGCCATGGCGGCTAGGACGGGGTTTGACGTGGAAGTGGTGGATCCGTGGGCGCTGGCGTGGAAGGAACTGAACGACCAGGGCAATGCCGATCGGCTTGTCGCGCATGCGCAGGGGCTGCTGATCTATGTGCGCAGCTGGGGCTGGCTCGCCTATGAGGACGGGCACTGGTCGCGCGACGATGGCGAGCGGCTTGCCCGGCTGAAGGCCATGGACGTGGCGCGGGGCATTCGCGCCGAGATGGAGGAACTGGAGGCGCGGCTGCAGCGCCGGCCGCTGCCGGACGGCATGAGCGAGGACTTTCTGGAGGCGCGGATCGAGGCGCTATCGAAGCACGCGACGAAATCCGGCGACAGCTCCCGCACCAAGGCGATGCTGGAGCAGGCGGCGAACCTGGACGTGCTGAACCGCCGGGAGGAGGAATTCGATGCGGATCCGCTGGCGCTGAACGCGCGCAACTGCACGCTGCGATTCCGGCAGGGTGCCGATGGCTGGGAGGTGCGGGATGCGCCGCACGATCCGGCGGACCTGCTGACCAGGCAGTGCGCGGCCGAGTGGCGGCCCGACGTGAAGAACGAAATGTGGCTGAAGCACATGGAGACGGTGCTGCCGGACAAGGACGTGCGGTGGTTCTTCCAGAAGCTGATCGGCTATTGCGCCACCGGCCTCAACGTCGAGCAGATCTTCGTCATCCTGCAGGGCAAGGGCGGCGACGGCAAATCGACCGCGATGAACGCGATCCGCATCGTGCTGGGCAGCTATGGCGTCTCCGGCAAGGTGCAGACCTTCCTCGACGGACCCGATACCGATGCCGGCGGGGCGACGCCCGAGCTGGTGCGCTTCGTGGGCGATACGCGGCTGATCTCCATCCAGGAGCCCAAGCGGGGCAAGGCGATGGCCGAGGAGCGGGTGAAGCAGTTCACCGGCGGCTCTCCGGTGCCCTATCGACCGCTTTACGGCGCGGAGAGCGAGTTCGAGCCCCGCGGCAAGGTGGTGATGGAGGCGAACAAGCGGCCCCGCATCAGCGGCGACGACGACGGCATCTGGCGGCGCATCATCATCATGCTGTGGCGGCACCAGTTCAAGGGCGGCGCGATCGTGAAGGGGATGCACGAACGCATCCTGAAGGACGATCCCGGCGGCGCCTCGGGCGTGCTGAACTGGATCATCGCGGGCGTGATCGGCTATCTGAACGATGGCTTGGAACAGCCGCCCGAGGTGGTGGACGCGATCGAGGAGTATCGGCGTTCCGCCAACCCTTTTTCCGAGTGGGCCCACGCGAAGCTCGACATGAGCGACCCGCTGGCGCGTGAGCTGTCGTCGGACCTGTACAAATCGTACAAGGAATGGTGCGAGGCCGAGGGGTTGAGCGACGGCGAGGTGATGAATTCCACCCGCTTCGGGCGCGCGTTGGGCGACCTGCAGATCATCATGTGCGGCAAGGACAGCAAGGGGCTGAAGCTCCGCCGTGGCGCGCGCCTGCGCCGCACGGGCGACCTTCCGGCGGGCGCTGCCGAGCCGGCTTCGGGCGCCGACGATGACGGCGAACCGCTGTGAGGAACGGACAGTTCACGGACAGTTTGCCCATACTGTCCGTGATTTTCAGGGGCGTGGCGCGGATTGGAACGTGGGCCGAGTGTGCTAAGAAGGTCAAGTTGATGCAAGCATTGTTGAAACCGTCCGTCTGTCCGTTAACTGTCCGTGGCTAGAACCAGCAGAAAAGCTTGAGTTACGGACGGTACGGACAGTACAGACTGTTTCGGTCCTAAGCTCTCCATATGTGCGCTCATGCATGCGCGATATCCCTTCATCCGTCTGTCTGTCCGTTCCTAAAAATCAAAGAGGGTAAAATGCTTTCTTCTACTTTCTCCAACGCATCGAAGGCGCGGAACGGCGAGTTTGGTGGCGATCTCGGTTGGACGTTCGACGCGGTGCAAGAGCGGTTGGTGGAGGCGTGGGCCTTCCTCGCCCGCTTGCCGGATCGCGAGGCGGGGTGGCTTCGGGTGCAGGCCACCTGGCCGGACGTGCGGCGCCACCATGCGTTCGGTGACTACGGCGACATGGATGTGGACGCTCGCCCTCGGCTCCCCGGCCTGTCGTCGGTCGAGGTGGGCCAGATGGAGGAAGCACTGGGCTGGCTCCAGCATGTGCCTGAGCGCGATCGCAAGCTGGTCGGCTTGGTACTGGCCCAGCTGCAGCGCGCCGCGCGGCCTGAGTGGGCTTGGATCGCCCGTCGGTTCGGCAACGTGGCCGAGCCCGACGCCTATCGCAAGCGGTACGGCCGCGCGGTGACCCGCATCTGTCAGGCGCTGAACGCCGCAGAAAATCGAGGGTAGAGGCACGCAAGGGGTAGAATGTGATGTCGAGCAAATATCAGTTGTCCGCCTCGGCGCAGTTTTGGGCTATCCAGCAGATAGCCTTGGGGCAGTCGCATGCGGGGCAGGGGCGGTGCCGCCTCGACCGAAAGGCGGCGGCAGACCTGCAGGGGAGCGCATCCTCGACCGGATTTCTCCCGGAGGCGCAATATTATTTCAGCGCGCAGCTCGAAAGCGGCGAGGCGGCGCAACATCGTTGCGCGGATGCCGCCGATCAGGCGCGAGGGGTGGGGGTGGCTTGGGTCCTTCCCCGGCATCCTCGCTATGCGGGGGCCAAAGGCGCGGCGCGTGCGAGTGTCGTGTATTTTCTGCCGGCTTCCTCTTGTTCTTTCGGTTTGGGTCCGTCTGATGCTCGGTAACCTGGCTGATCTCGCGGCGACGGGGTTGGCGTCCGAACCGACGATCCGGAAGTGGATCGCCGCGCAGCCGGATCAGCCGTGGATCATCAAGCGCGGCTCGAACGGCGACGCCTACGAAATCGACATCAAGGGCGCGATCCTCGCATGGAATGCCGAGGAAGCCCGAAAGACCGAGGAAGCGCGGAAGCGTGCCGAGGATCTGCGCCAGCTCGGCCTGGATCTCGGCGTTGGTGTGACTGCCCAGCCCATGGCCGGGTTCTCGATCGCCGAGCGGAAGCAGCTGCTCGAAGAAGAGGTGATCGCCACGAAGCTGGCGGAGAAGCGCCGGGAGCTGGTGCCCTTCGTGGAAGTGGTCGGCGCGATCGGCGACATTCTCAGCCGCTTCCAGCAGCGACAGGCCACGTTCACCGCCCGCTTGGCGAAGAAGATCGATCTCACCCGCGACCAACTGACTGCGATCGAACGGCTGATGCACGACGATCAGCAGCAGCTGGCCACGATGATGGAAAACTGGAGCAACGAATTTGGCGACGGCGCCCATGATCCCGCCGCCGCGCTGGGTGATCCCGCCCTTTCCGACTAGGGGCGACATCCTGCGACGCGCGGCGCCCAGCTACCGCCCGCGGGACAAGCTCAACCTGCTTCAATGGTCGATCCGCCATCGCGGCTATGATCCGGATACGCTGCCCTGGCAGAACGAGCTTCGCCTAGCACTGTCGGACCCGGTCACGTCCGAAATCGGCATCATCAAGCCGGCGCAGTGCGGCGCCACGACGATCGGCGTCGACTGGCTGGGCTGGATCGTCGAGAGCGACCCGTCGGATACGTTGGTCTGCCAGCCTGATCGGCTGATGGCAGAGAAGTTCGTCAAGGGCCGCCTCGATCCCATGATCGCCGGCACGTCTGCGGTGCAGACGAAGCTTCGGCCCGCCGACAATGCGAACAACCAGTGGATCAAGCTCTTCCACGGCATGATGCTGACGACGGTGTGGCCGGTAGCCTCGCAGTTCACGCAGCTGTCGATCCGGTTCGGCTGGCTCGACGACTACGACCAGTACGACGACAATATCGGCGAGACTGGCGGCGAAGGCGGGCAGGGCAGCGGCATTGCGCTGCTCGATGGCCGCTTCATCAGCCACGAAGGCCGCGAGAAGAAGTACATCAGCAGCTCGCCCGCGAAGGACGAGAAGAGCGGCATCGAAGCGTTTGTCGCTGACGGCACCGATGAACGCATCTGGCCGGAGTGCCCGCATTGCGGCGAGCGCTGGGAAATCGACTTCCTGCGCGATCTCCGCTTTGACACCGACGGTACCGCCGACCAGGCCGAGGCCACTGCGCACGTCGTCTGCCCGACGAACGGCTGCATTCTGGAGCCTAGCGATCGCCGCAAGCTGCACGAGAGTTGCAGTCGACTGCCGAACCATGGGTTCGTGCAGGCGAATCATGGTGTCTCGAAGCGGCGTCGCACCTTCCGGGTGGATGGCCTGATGGCGCTGCCCAGCTGGCCGACGCTGGCGCGCAAGTGGCGCGACGCCCAGATCGCATGGGAGGTGCGGCAGGATGAAAGCGCACTGCGCACCGTGATCAACACGCAGGGCGGCAAGAATTATCGATCGAAGCACTCGGGCGAGAAGCCGGTCGAAACCGACACGCTGAAGCTTCGGCGTGAGCAGGGGCTGCACCTCGGCGTGATGCCGCGCGGTGCGAAGGTCTGGGTGATCCTGACCGACACGCAGGCCAACCGCCTGGAGCATATGTCACTCGCCTTCGGTGAGGGCCTCGAAAGCTGGATCGTCGATCGCTGGTCGACCGATGTTCTGGAAGACGGGATCACCTCGCTGGCGCCGTTCAGCCACCCCGAACACGCCCGTGTGATGCTGCCGCTGTGGGACCGGCGCTATCCCCTGGCGGACGGCTCGGGCATGTCGCCGCCGCCGCTCACCGTACAGCTGGACGTTGGCGGCGGCGGCGTGAAGGGAGAGGGCGCGGCGGAGTTCGCCAAGGCGCTATGGGAAATGGCGCGAGCGGCGGGCATCCAGAAGAACCGCATCACCCTGACCAAGGGTGGCAATAGCATGACGGGCGAGCTGATGCCGCGCGCCAAGTTCGCAGAGCAGAAGCGGCGCGGCGGCGCCAAGCGCACCTCGGCCGAGCTGTGGTTGCCGAACGTACATCGGATCAAGGGCGTCATCGATGCCCGCCTTCGCCGCGCCGAACCCGGTCCGGGCTATATTCACCTTCCCGGCGGCAAGACCGGGGGTGGCCCGCTGAAGGCTGGGCAGGACGAGGGCGCGACGGGCCGCCTGCTCGACCACCACGTCGAGGAGATCACGGCCGAAGAGCTGAAGAAGGGGAAGTGGGAGAAGGTCCGGCCTCGCAACGAGACCTGGGATCTTCTGGTCTACGGCTACGCCTCTCTTCTGCGGCCGCCGTTCGCACAAGCCCGTACGCATATGCGGTGGGTGCCGAGGGATTATCGGGTGCCGGACCAGGCTGTGCTGCCGCTTGGTGCCGATCCGGCTCCAGCAGCGCCAGCGCTGCCGAAGGCCGCTGTCACGAAGCCTTCGCCGCCGCCGGTGCCGACGAAACCCAAGGCACCGCAGGTGCCCGCCTCGAAACGCAACCCCGTCAATCGCTTCACGAAGCGTAGCGGGAACTGGATCGGAAAACGCTGATGGCCTGGACGCAAGAGGATCTCGACGCGGTCGATGCCGCGCTCAAGAGCAACGTGCGCAAGGTGACGTTCGCCGACGGCCGTTCGACCGAGTACCAGAATTCGGACGCGCTGCTGAGCGTGCGCAACACCATCAAGGCCGAGCTGGAGCAAGCCGCCGCGCGCGGAAGCCGCCGCACCCGATCGGTGGTGCTTCGGACCTGTCGCCGATGAACTGGTTCGAACGCTCGATCGCCGCCGTCGCGCCGGGGATGGCCGCCCGCCGCGCCATGGCGCGCGTGCGCGTCCAAGAGCTCGCGGCCGTAGAGCGCCATCAGGGCCGCCGCACACGCGCCAGCGCGGCCAATTTCGACATCAACACTGGCGATCCAAACGACGCGAGGCCGCGCCGCACGCTCGATCGGGCAACTGTCATCCGCCTGGCATCGCAGAACCCCTACGGCAAGAAGGCGCTGAACGCGCTGGTGAACAACGCCGTGGGCTGGGGCATCACCGGCACGCCCAAGGGGCCGAAGGCGCTAGCCCAGCTCTGGCTCGATTGGGTCGAAGTCAGCGACTTCCGCGGCCGGCTGAACTTCTACGGCCAGCAGGAACTGGGCGTGCGAACGATGTTCCGTCAGGGCGAAGTGTTCATCCTCCGCCGGTGGGTGCGGGATGCGGCGGTGCTGCCGTTCCGCATCCAGCTGGTGGATGGCGGCATGCTCGCCACGGAGAAGTTTGGCGACAACATCGAGGGCGGCATCCAGTACGACGAAGACGGCAATGTCGCCGGCTACTGGTTCCACCCGGCGCGGGCGCGATATCGCGGCTTCAGGCCGCCTGTGTTCTTCGCGGCCGAGGACGTGATCCACCTCTTCGTCGAAGAGGAGATCGGCCAGAAGCGCGGCATTTCGGTGTTCGAGCCGGTGGTGAAGCGGCTCGACGACATCGACGAAACGCTCGACGCGGATCTGGTGCGCCGCAAGATCGATGCCTGCTTTGCCGGCTTCCGCACGCTGAGTGCGGACGCGGAGGAGCGTCCCCTCGGCGAAAGGGAGGAACGGGAGGGCGGCCTGCCGCCGATCGACAATATCGAACCCGGCATGGTGTTCACACTCGAGCAGGGTGAGGACATCAAGTTCAGCGATCCGAAGCCGGTGGGCGGCGTAGGCGATGCGGTGAAGATAAACCTGCTCGCCGCCGCAGCTGGCATGTCGGTGACCTACGAACAAATGACGGGTGACCTGTCCAACGTGAACTTCTCGTCCTATCGGGCCGGTGCGCTGGAGTTCGATACATTCATGTCGCGCTTCCAGTGGAACACGCTGATCCCGGTAGCGCTCAACCGCGTGTGGGATTGGTTCTGCCAGGCCGCCTATGAGTTCGGCCGCACCGGCAAGCGCTCCTATCCGATCCGCTGGGCGCCGCCGCCGCGCAAGTCCATCGATCGCAAGGGCGATGCCGAGGCCGACATTCTCGAAATGCAGGCTGGTCTGGAAAACCGGCGGAGCCTGCTCGCCTCCCGCGGCCTCGATCATGACGTGTTCATGGACGAAACCGCCACCGACCTGAAAAATCAACAGGGCAAGGGACTCTACTACAAGGGCGATCCCTTCAGCCCAGCCCAGAACGCCGCGGCCAGCGCGGATGCCGGTTCCACGGCCGCCTAGCAAGGAGACCATCATGAGCAAGTCCGAACCGGCGCCGCAGGGCGCCGCCGAAGAGGCGCGCCCGGAAGGTCGCGTTGTAACCACGCCGCTGCCACCGGCAAAGCGCGGCAAGAAGGCGCTGCTGGTTGGCGCGGCCGCTGCGGCGATCGCGGGCCTTCTGACGCGAAACGCACCTGAGCAAGGCGACCCGCAGGAACGCCGCCAGCCGCAGGCGAACGGCCGTGGTACTCGCGATCTCTCGGTCACCCCGGAGAGTTACGACGCCACCGCGCGCACGGTCGAAGCCATCCTCTCCGCCGGGACCGCGGTACGCCGCTACTATTTCACCGAAGAGCTGGAGATCAGCGAAGCGGCGATCGACCTCGGCCGCGTAGCCGCGGGCATCTGCCCGCTGCTGGACACCCACAATCAGGGCGAGCTGAACGCCGTCATCGGCCGCATCTCCAATGTGCGGATTGAAGGCGGCCAGCTGATCGGCACACTCCATTTTTCCGATACCGACGGGGGCCGCGCGATTGAGGCGCGTGTCGCCGCGGGCGAGCTGCGCGCGATCTCGATCGGATATCGCGTCACCAAGTGGCAGATCACCGCCACCGATGAAAATGACCACGAGACCTGGCGCGCAGTCGCCTGGGAACTGCTGGAAGCCAGCCTCGTGCCCGTTCCCGCCGATCCGAACGCCGTGGTTCGGTCTGCAACCGGAACTCCGCAACACGGCACCACCCAAGAGGATGAAGATATGCGACGCAACCTCCCCGGCGGCGCGGCTGCGGCCGCACCTTCCGCTGCCGCTCCCGCCGCACCGGCGGCAACCACGACCGTCGTCGATCAGGACGGCGGCACTCGCACCGAGCCCCATGCGCCCGTTCGAATCACCGCCCGCCAGATCCGCGAACGCTGCGCGCGCTCGACCGACCTGGGCAGCGACTTCGCACTCGAGCTGATCGAGCGGAACGAGACCACGCCGCTGGGTGAGGCCGAATTCGAGCGCGCGATCAGCGATCGCCTGCTCGATCAGCGTCAGCAGCCGCGAATCGACGTGCGCGTCGGCGCTGCTGGCACCGAGAGCGAGGATTATCGCCGCGCCGTCGAGGTTGCGGTCACCCTGCGCGCAGATCCCAGCGCGCGTTTCGACGCGGCCGACGTCGAGCGGGCCCGTGAACTGCGCGGCCTCACCCTGATGGAGATGTCGCGCGATTATCTGCAGCGCACCGGCATCTCCACCGCCGGCATGGGCCGCCTCGACATCGCCGGCGCCGCGCTCGGCTTGCGCTATGGCGCCCATACCACCAGCGACTTCGCCAACGCGCTTTCCAGCGCTACCGGCAAGCGCGTGCGGCAGGCCTATCTCGCCGCGCCGCAGACCTTCGGCCCGCTGGTGATGCAGGGCACCCTCCCGGACTTCAAGCCGACCAATATCATCGGCCTGGGCGATGCACCGCAGTTGCTGCTGGTGCAGGAAAACGCCGAGTTCACCTATGGCGCGATGGCCGACACCGGCATGTCCTACCGTCTGCAGACCTATGGCCGCATCATCGCGATCACCCGGCAGGCCATCATCAACGACGACAAGCGCCTGTTCGCGCGCGTGCCGGACAAGTTCGGCTACAAGGCCCGCGATCTCGAAAGCGATCTCGTCTGGGGGCTGGTGCTGAGCAACCCGACGATGGGCGACGGGTTCGCGCTGTTCTCCGCGCAGCACGGCAACCTCGGCGCCGCCGCCGACATCACCATCGATTCGGTGACGCTCGCCCGTACCGCGATGGGTCAGCAGAAGAGCGTCGAGGGTGGCTTCATCATCGTCCGCCCCGCCTACCTGGTGGTCGGCCCGCAGATGGAGACGAAGGCGCAGCAGTTCCTGACCGCCGTCGCTGCCGCGCAAACGTCGAACGTCAATCCGTTCGTCGGCACGCTGACGCTGATCGTCGAGCCGAGGATCACCGACAAGAGCTGGTACCTGTTCGCCGACAAGGCCGCGATCGACACGATCGAGCTGTCGCACCTCGAAGGCCAGGAAGACGTGTTCATCGAAACGCAGCCGGGCTTCGACGTGGACGGCGTCAAGACCAAAGCTCGCCTCGATGTCGGCGCTGCCATCGTCGACTATCGCGGCATGTACAAGAACCCGGGCCTCTGATCCCGGCGCGCTAAGGAGTGCCCCCCATGAAGCTTATCCTGTTGCTCGCGCCGGCAGTAATCGCCGGCGCCTCCCGTTATCCCGTCGAAGGTCCGATCTCGGTCGCCGACGACGATTACGCCGATCGCCTTATCGCCGAAGGCAAGGCCGAACCCGCCGAGATCGAAGCCGATGCCGATGCCGAGGATCTCGACGGCATGAAAGTCGCCGACCTGAAGCAGATCGCGGCGGCCGAGGAAATCGACCTCGGCGACGCGACCAGGAAGGACGAGATCCTCACCAAGATCCGCGAGGCGCGCATCGCGCGCGCCGATCGCCCGCAGGAGTAATCCCCGATGAAGAACTTCGTGCAGAACGGTGACAACATCACCGGTGTCGCGCCCTATGCCGTCGCGAGCGGCCAGGGCTATCTGGACGGCGCAGAATTCGCCGTCGCCTCGGCCGACGCAGCCTCCGGCGCCCCGGTGGTGGGCGTGGTGCGCGGCGTGTTCACGCTGCCCAAGGCGGCCGTGGCGATCACCCGCAAGACGGTGGCTTATTGGGACAACACCAACCGTGTCGTCACCAACGTGGCCACGAACAACATCAAGATCGGCATTTTCATGGGCGCCGCCACTTCCGGCGCCGCCTCGATCGACGTGCGGCTCGTTCCCGTCATCTGAACCCATGATCCTCCCGACCTGGGCGGGCGGCGATGCTTCGGCGCGCCGCCCGCGCCTTTTTGGAGACCAATATGTCCGTCATTCACCTTCATGGCCCGGCAACGGCCAACGATGGATCGTTCATCGACGCGGGCACCGACGTGACGATCGGCGACAAGCCGAAGCAGATCGCCGCCGATCGCGCGAGCGAGCTGGTTAAGGCCCACACCGCCAAGCGCGGCGCGGGCGCACCGGCGCCGACCAGCTCCGATGCCTGATCCCTGGCAGCAGGCGGCGGCAGATATCCGCGCTGCCTCGCCGGATACCGTGATGTACACCGGGGGCGGGCTCACACAGCCGATCGAAATTCGCGTCATCTGGACCGATGCCCCCGGTGACCCGTTTCAAGGGCCCGGCAGCACTACCCGCACGGTAACGGCTGAAATAGCCTGCGCCGATCTCCCCGAAAGGCCCGCCCGCTCCGACCGACTGGAGCGCGACGGCATCACCTGGCAGCCAAAGCAGGCAACCTACGACGACAATGTCGACGCCTGGCAGACCGTGCTGGAGAAGGTCGCATGACCGCTCGCCGCGCCGCCATTGTCGCGGAGATCGAGCGCCGGCTGCGCCTGGTGCCGGGCATCGCCGAGGTGGAGGTAATGCCCTCCACTGATCCCATGGCCTTCCCGGCCTTCCACCTGTTCGATGACGGCCACGATCCGATCGAGGCGCAGGCGTCCGCCACCATGATCGGCCTGACGCCGCGATTGGAGGCCTATTTCGAGAGCGACGGCGGCGCGGAGACCTATGCGCAGCTGAATGCCTTCTATGCCGCCGCTGTCTTCGCCGTGATGGGCGAGGACGATCAGCTCGACGGCCTGGTCGAAACGATCGACGAAGGCCGTATGGCCATCGGCGTCGCGCCGCTGGCTTCGGCCCCGCGCATGTATTTCGCGCTCGACCTGCCCATCACCTTCGCCGCCCGTCGCGGCGATCCAAGCCAGCCCGCCTAAAGGAGGCACCCAACATGTCCGATCCTACGCAGCGCTCGGCGTTCATCGCCGTGGGCATCCGACTCATGGCCGATGACAATGACACCGCGCTTCCCGATCCGGCGACCGACTTCATCGTCATCGAGCTGGACGGCATCACTCGCGGCTCGCCCTTCACCACCGAACAGTCGAACGAGGCGACCGGCTCGCTGGTCTCCGGCGCGGCGCAGGTGATCGGCCAGGCTGCAACCTTCGCCTTCCGCGCGCGCCTCCGCGGCGCCGGCCCCGGGGTCACCTATACCTCCACGGTCAAGCCGCCGCTGCACGCCGCGCTGTCCGCCTGCGGCAAACGCGCGCAGTTCCAGGCAGCAGTCGCCGCCGCTGCCATCACGGCGGGCAGCGCCACCAGCGCCACGCTCGCCACCAGCTTCCCGGCGACCGCCGGCGCGCTGGTGGGCATGCCGCTGCTGTTCAGCTCGGGCGCGAACAGCGGTCGAATCCCGCTGATCACCGGCTACACGGCGGGTCGCGTCGCGACGCTCTCCGAAAACTTCGATACCGCGCTCACCACCGAGCAGGCGGCGATCCCGGCCAACTGGACCTATGCCGGCACGTCGCCGGCAGACGCCGCCGCCAAGGCAACGGACCAGCCCATGGCGGTGATCGCCTTCTACCGCGACGGCGTGCTGTTCAAATACACGCATTGCCGCGGCGTGCTGAACTTGGAAGGGCGCTCGGCCCGTCCGGGGATCGGGGGCTTCAACTTCTCCGGCATCTTCGCTGGCAAGAGCGATGCGGCGATGCCCAGCCTGGCCGCGCTGAAACAGCACGCCCCGCCGAACCTCGCGCGCGGCACCGATTCCTCGAACGTCGTGCTGTTCAACCGCAAGCCGCTGGCGATTTCCACCTGGTCGCTCAACGATGGCGCCAGCGTCACCTCGAGCGAGGATCCGAACACCACCGTCGGTTTCGGCGCGGGCGAGATCGGCCAGCGCACGCCGGTGCTGACGGTGGATCCGCTCGCGACGCTGGTCGCGAATCGCGACGTGCTGGCACAGATCGCGTCCGGCGCGCTGGTGCCGGCATCGTTCCGCTACGGCACGCAGGCCGGCAACCGCTGGGCGCTCACCACCCCCATCGCGCAGGCGGCGGGCGAGGGCGACACGCAGCGCGAAAACCTGGTCGGCGAGCAGATCACCGCGCAGGCGATCAGTCAGGGCAAGGATGCCTATGGCCGCGACACCGACAGCATTCTCTGCTTCTACTGATCGGGGCACCCATGATCGTCACCACCACCACCGAAACCGTGCCCTACACCCACCCTTGGGTGCAGGGCACGCCCGGCGCGCCGGTGTTCCACCTGCGCGCCGGCTCCACGATCGAACGCGGGCAGATGACCGCGCTTCTGGATGGCCCGCTGCAGGCGGCCAAGGTCTGGAGCCACCAGCTGCGCGAGGCCCAGCTGAAGGGCATCGACGCGCTGTTCGCCGAAGATCCCGACTATGACCGGCTGGTCGCGATCTTCTCAGCCGAAGGCGAGGAAGCCGAGCAGCTGAGCGACGACGACAAGAAGCTTGCCGAGGCCGTTGATCCGCTGCTGGTAAAGCACTGGCCGGCCTATGCCGACCTCGTTGCCCAGATGGAGCGTCGCCGCACGCTGGTGCCGATCGTGGCGCTCCCCCGCTATTGCACAGGCTGGGAGAACGTCCGCGACGATAAGGGTGCGGAGATCCCGTTCGAGACGGACAAGAACGGCCATGTCGCCGATCGCGCGCTCCGGCGGCTCCAGGAACTGGATCTGCAGCTCGCCGGCTCGCGCGCCTTCAACCTGCAGTTCGGCGGGGGAGAGGAAAAAAACTTCGAGCGGCCGTCTTCGTCCGAAGGCGGCCAGAAGACTTCGAAGGCGGCCTCACCGCGGGCGAAGGCTGGGAGATCGAAGGCACGCGGTGGAAGGAAAACCCCCGCATAGTTCTGCCCGGCTGGATCTGGGCCGTCGTCGATCTCTACTTCCAGTGCCGCCGCTTTGCTTCGCCGCTGACGGGTCGGGTGCTGCCTTGCCCCGGCAGCGTTGGGGAACAGCCGGCTGCTCTGATGGATGCGTTTCTGCTTTTGGAGGGAATGGAAGAGCAGAAGGGTGGATGACGGCCTAAATCTTCAGCGACTTACCACAGGCGCTGAATACCATCTCGGCAAGCGCCTCCCCGTTACCTGGCAGGAAGCGCCCATCGTTGGATGGCACCCGGCCATCATCTACCCGTACGATGAACCGCGTGGACTTCAACATCTTAGAGACAAGCTTCTGGGCATCAAAGCTGTACACGTCGGTGCCATTCGTATCCCACATGGAAGTCTCTGGTGGAGCGTCGTCAAAGCGGAATGTCACCTCGGTTGAAGATAATACTCTTGCCCGGCTTTCGATCGATACGCTGAGCGACGGCCTGTCTCGCCTGTTTGAACAGGATACTGCAATTGTCATCGACTGATCTGTAGATGGCAGCCTGATCTCGGCATTTGTTTTATCGGTGATCGCGTCTTTCTGAGACCACCATATCCAGAAGGAATTAGGATCGCGGTGGAACGTGCGGGAATAGTTGGCCTGCATCGTGAGCAGGGCGGTGGCAACAACAACTAGCTTCATGATTCGTCCTCCACCCTTATGATCGGGGGAACCACCGATGGCGTCAAACTCCGCAGATCTGGTCATCGATGAGAAGGCTTTGGGCGCGACCTCCGACCGCCTGGTTCGCGACTTCCTGTCGGCTGGAACCAAGGCGGTGTCGGGCGCCGCGCGCAACCTGGAGAGGCGGCTCGAATCGGCAACGCAGGCGGCGGTGCCGGGGAAGCTCTGGCGGGCGTGGCAGTCGAGCGCGTTTCCGCGATCGGGGCCAGCGCGGAACCCCACCGCGACCGTCTGGCTTAAAGGCCGCGCCGATGGCCGAACCGGTGGTGCCGTCAGCTTCTGGACGCAGCCCGGCGAGATCCGTGGCAAGCGAGGTCAATATCTCGCCGTGCCGCTCCCGTCGGCGGGCGCGCGCGGGCGTGGGCGGGATCTCACCCCCGGCGAGTGGGAGCGGCGGACCGGCCAGCGGCTCCGGTTCATCTACCGCGCCGGCAACTATTCGCTGCTGGTGGCGACCGGGGGCACGACGAATGCCCGCTCGGGCGCTTTTCGCCCACTCACCAGCGGGCGCCAGCGAGCTGGGCGGGGCGGGCCGAATCCGCTGCAAAGCTCGGTGGTGCCGATCTTCGTCCTGATCCCGGTGGTGCGCTTCCGCAACGCCTTCGCAATCGAACCGATCGTCAACGCCGCAGACGGCGAGCTGGCGCGGGAATTCTTCGACGCAATCCGCGGCATCGCGCCGCGCTGATCTGAACCCTGTTGGAAAGGTAGCCTTGTGGCACAGACGGACATCATCGCCCGGCTGCAGCTGAAGGCTGAGCAGTTTACGTCCGAAACCGGCGCGGCGATGACGCGCCTGAAGGACCTGTCGCGCTCGGCCGCTGCGGATGTGCGCCGCGAGTTCCTTGGCACCTTCGCGGAGGTGCAGCGCACCGCCCAGACCGCGCTGCAGCTGCCGCGCACCACCGGCGGCGGGCTCGATCTGTCGCAGGAGATTGCCCAGCTGAAGGCGCAGGAAGCCGCAGCGCAGAACAGCGCGCAGGCGCAGCGCGAGCTGGCGGCTGCGGCGACGGCGGTTGCCGCTCGTGGCGGGGAATCAGCTGCCGCTCAGCGCCTTACTGCAGATGCGGCTATGGTCGCGGAACGGGCATCGATCGAAGAGGCGACCGCAATTCGCTCGAAGATCCGGGCCTATGAAGAGCTCCAGGCAGAGTTGTCCAAAACCGCTAGCGGCACCCGCACCCTATCGCAGGAAGAGCGACAGTTGGTGGAAACCAGCAATGCGGCGCGGGCGGGCATGCAGCAGATCGGGCAGCAGGCGTCCGACTTCGCGGTGCAGGTGGTCTCCGGTCAAAGTGCCCTGACCGCGTTCGCCCAGCAGTTTCCGCAGGCGGTCGGTGCGCTGACGCTTTTTGCGGACAGCGGGAAGGCGGCAGGTGCTGCCGTCTCCGCTACCGGCGCCGCGACCGAGGACGCGGGCGCTAATATCGAAGGGATGGGCGAGAAGGTCACAGGCATCGCCGAGAAGGTAGAGAACACCGGAAGCCGTTTCGGCCGCTTCGCCGCCTTTCTTGCCGGCCCCTGGGGCGCCGCGCTGACGGTCGCCACCGTGGTCGCGGTGCCCTTGGTGAGCAAGTTGTTGGAAGGGGCTGAGGCTGCTGATCAGCAAGCCGAAAAGCTCATGAAGGCAACCTCGGCGGCAGATTCCTATGGTGCTGCCCAGTCCCTGCTAGGCCAGATCATGGATCTGACGACTGGTAAGATGAAGACCCAGAACGAGGTGTTGATCCAGCAAATCAAGCTGCAGGCCCAGTCCAACATTCTCGCTGCTGAAAAGAAGCAGAAAGAGGCGGCCAAGACGCTGAAGGGGCTTGCGTCGCCCAGCTTTCTGGAACGCCTCAGTGTTACCGGCGCCGGCACTCCTTTTTCGGCGAATGGATCGGCCGCGCAGGATCAGGCGCAAAAGCTTACAGCCAGCCTGGGCCCGCTGAAGGCGGTGCTCGGCGACTATGTGAACCTGGTCAACGATCCGCGTGCCAAGCCCGAGCAACTGACGGCTGGTCTGGATGCCGCGCTGGAGCGCCTCGACAAACTGAGCAAGTCGGGCAAATCGGGGAAGCTGGCGAGCCGCGATCTGATCGACACCAAGGCGGCCATCCTCGCGCTCGGCACCACGATCAACGACCGGCAGGCGAACAGCGAAGTTCTGGAAGCGATCAAGACGGGCAAGCTGTCCGACGGCCTGCGCATCGACAAGCCGGGTCGAACGAAGCGGGAGCCCAAGCCGAAAGACTATTCGCGCTCCGACGATGCGGCCGAGCAGGCGATAGCAGCCATTAACGCCGAGTGGGACGATCAGCCGCGCCTGATCGACAAGGCCCGCCTCGCCACGCTGAAGCTGGACAACCTGACCGAGCAGCTGGGCAAGCGGGAGCTGACGCCCGAGGTGCAGAAGCTGCTTGGCCTGATCGACCAGGCCCGCGAATCGATCAAGGACGGCATAGATCGCCCCTTCCGCGAGTTCGTGGAAGCGCAGCAGGAAAGCCTGGAAGTGGGCCGCCTGGTGCTGGCCGGCAGGGATGCCGATGCCGAGGCGATGCAGAACATCCTGCGCCTTCAGCAGCAAATGGGGCCGCTGAACGAGGCGCAGGTGCAGACCGCCTATCGCCTCGCGCAGCAGCACCAGGCCATCAACCGGCTGCTGGAGGATCAGCGCCGGATCGTCGGTATCTACGAAAATGCCTGGGGCGGGGTTCTCGACCAGGTCGACGGCGTGTTCGCCAAGATCCAGGGCAATGCCGGCGGCATCACCGGCGTAGCGCAGAAGCTGCAGCGGGATCTGCTGAGCAATGCGCTGTTCGGCGGCATCGATCGCGAGATCGAGGACTATATCCGCAAGATGACGGGCAAGCAGACGCCCGCGGAGATCCTGCAGGATCAGGCGAAGGGCGCGGCCGTCGTGCTGCGCGACACGGTCAACGACTTTGTCGATGCACTCGCCGATGCGACGGTCCGCATCCGGGGCTATGATCCGGCCTCCGTGCGGACGGCGACGGCTTTGGCGGCGCCGGCGGTATCGCAGTTCTTCGGCGGTGGCGGCTACAGCGCCAACGACAATGATATCGTCGTGACCGGCAAGGTGGGCGCGGGTGAAGCGCTGGGCCTGGTCCGCTCCAGCAAGGTGCTCGAGATCGCGATCGACGGCTGGGCCAAGCGGATGGAGAAGCTCGGCATTACGGTGCCGGAGACGATCACCAAGGGCCTGAAGGGGAATCTGGGAACCCTCCTGGAAGGCGCGGCCTTCGGCGGCATCGGCGGCTCGGTCTTCTCGGCGCTGGGCGGTGGCAAGGCCGACAAGACGGCCAGCGGCATCGGCGGCATCCTCGGCGAGTATGGCGGCAAGGAGTTGGGCAAGACGATCACGAAGGAGATCGGCGGCTCGCTCGGCAAGACGCTCGGCGGGATTGCGGGGCCGCTCGGCGCGATCGCCGGCGGAATATTGGGCAACGTCGTCGGAGGGCTGTTCCAGAAAACCGAGCGGGGTTCGGCGCAGATCACCGGCGTCGACCAGGCTGCGGTGGTGAACGGCAATTACTCTGCGGTCCAGTCCGACCTGGGCGGCCTTGCCACGAATGTGCAGACCGGCATCCGGCAGATTGCCGACGCGCTCGGCGCGGACGTGGGCCGGTTCGCGGTCAGCATCAACAAGTACAAGGACAGCTACCGCGTCGATCCGAACGGCGGCACCAGCGTGGGCGGCAAATACGGCACGAACGACGGCGTGCTGAAGTTCGACAACGATCCCGAGGGCGCCGTGCGCGCGGCGATCGCCAACGCGCTGGCCGACGGCGCCATCAAGGGCATCAGCGATGCATCCCAGCGCATTCTGGCCAGCGGCAAGGATCTGGAATCGGCGATCAACAAGGCGGTGCTGATCGAGGCGGTGCCGCGGAACCTGAAAAAGCTGCTCGATCCGGTGGGTGCCGCGATCGACGATCTGAACCGAGACTTCAAGAAGACCGTCGACGCGCTGAAGGAGGGCGGGGCATCGGCCGAGCAGATGGCGCAGGCCCAGCAGCTCTACAATCTCCAGCTGGAGCAGGTGAAGGCTTCAACGGCGAGCGCGAGCCAGACCCTTAAGGATTTCCAGTCGAGCCTGAAGCTGGGCAGCAACTCGCCCTATTCGCTGCGCGATCAGGAACGGGAGGCCCTCGCCAAGCTGCAGCCCTTCCTGGATCAGATCGCGCTGGGCAAGAGCATCGACCAGAGCGCCTACCAGTCGGCCGCGAACACGGCGATCGACATCGAGCGGCAGATCTATGGCAGCACCAAGCAGTTCTTCGACTTCCTGGATCTAATCCAGGGGGCGACGAACAAGGCGATCAGCTCGATCGACAACGCCGCGCCGGTCTCGGCCGCCGTCGACAGTCCCTTCGCCAGCGCGACGGCGAGCAGCACCGCCAGCACTGCCAAGAACACGGCGACCCTGACCGAGCAGACCGACGACACGAACGCGCTGCTGGCCCGCATCGCGGACACGCTCGCCCAGATCGCCGGCGGCAGCGCGGGCGCCAACAGCTTCATTTCCGACGCCCGAAATTTCGCAACGAGGTGACCCGTGCCTGCAACTGACAGCGACATCGCCGCCGCGTCGCGCGACGTGGTGACGGCGACCTGGTCGAGCGCGACCATCGCGGCGCGCTACCCGTCGGCCCGCGACGGCTCGCTCGACCCGGCGGCCGGCTACTTCGACAGCCTCACCGACGCGCAGGCGATGGCGAATGCGCGCGGTGCGCTGATCGGTACGGAGCGCCGCCGCTTCGCCGTGGTGGTTGAGGAGGCGCTGGCGATCGATCCGACCAACGGCGTGCCGCAGGCGCGCGTGATCGATATCGAGCAGGCGCTGAACGCCACGATGCTTGCCGCGCGCGTCGAGGTGGATCTCGATCAGGATCGCACCAGCCTGGAGGTGTTCGGCTGATGGCGAAAGCTTTCCTCCTGAAGCCACTGGCACCGGTGGGAACGCCCTACGCAACGACGACGGTCGCGGCGGGCCAGCCCGCGCACGCGTTCAACGACTATGCGGGCGTGACCGTGACGCTGGCCTGTGACGGCCTCGACAATGCGGCTCTCCTGATCTTCGATCTCGGTGCCGACACGCCGATCGACACGGTGATGGTTTTCGGCGTCTCGGGCTTTCCCCAATCGGGTGGACAGTTCTGGGTGCAGATGGCCACCGCCGCGGAGGGGCCTTTCACTTCGACCTACACCAACGAGCTGGGCAGCGCGTACGCCGGCGCGATCCTGCCGACTTCCGGCTTGGGAGTGTCCATGCTGTACAAAAGCTCGCCGAACACGGCGCGCTATGTTCGGCTTCGTTGGCTGGCCCCATCGTCCGGTCAGAGCATCCGCATCGCCCGCGTGGTGGTGGGGGCCAGATTTCAGCCGGCGATCAACTTCGAATATGGCGCGCAGTTCGGTGTGCGCGATCTGGGCTCGCTGGATGTGAACGCTCGGGGCGTGCTGCTGCGCCACCGCGGCAAAAAGCTGCGAACGGTCTCGATCAACTTCCCCGCGCTCACCCGGCAGGAGGCGGAGGGGGTTGCGCAGAAGATGCTCGAGCAGGTCGGGAATACCGAGTGCATCGCGCTCTGCACGGACCCAGCCGCCGACGCGGAACGACAGAGCCGATGCTATTTCGGTCCGCTGGTGGGGGATCTGGGACGCACCTGGGCGACCGCGGCGGGCCATAAGGTTCCCGTCAATCTGCTGGGGATCCTGTGATGCCGGTTTGGATCCAGATCGACGCCTATGATCCCGGTGCCGGCGCCGCGATCACGCTCCGCGCGGCGAACATGGACGATCCCGCGACATGCATGGCCGCAGGCGGCCCCTGGTGGCCGGTGATCGCCAAGGCGCCGGTGCTGCGGTACGATCTGTTCGACGGCTCGTTCGGCGGCGAGATCACCGCGCCCACGACGGACTTCGCGGTGCAGATCGAGGCGTGGCCGAACTTCGCGCGCTACGCGATCGCCGACGCCCGGGTGCGCGTGTGGACCGACATCGCTGCGGAGCCGATCTTCGACGGCCGAGCCACCGCCCAGCCCAAGATCGGGAGCGGACAGGCCGAGATCAGCATCAAGGTTGACGATAGCTGGCTCGATAAGCCGCTGCTCACCCCCTATGCGGGCACAACCGGCGTCGAGGGGCCGGCCGGGCTGAAAGGCCAGCCCAAGCCGCTGGCGCTGGGTGCGCCGCGGTATGTGGCCGGCAAGCTGATCGACAGCGTGAACAACGTGTTTCAGGTCTCCGCCTATGGCGCGGTGCAGGGCTTCGAGGCGGCGCTGGAGAGGCTGGCGCGGTTCGGCGCGCCGGTAGCGAATTACCCGACATACGCCGCGCTTGTGGCTGCGGCGATCCCGGCAGGGGCCTGGGCAACGTGCAACGCGCAGGGCCTCGCGCGATTCGGCGCGCCGACGAATGGGCAGATTTCGTTCCTTGTGCAGGGCGACGTTGCCGGACCGGATGGCTGGGCGCGGAAGCCCGGCCAGCAGATCCGCCGCCTCGCGCTGCTCTCAGGTGGCGCAGGCAAGATCCACGATGCTTCGCTTAACGCCCTGGACGCAGCGCGGCCCTACAACCTGTCGATCTACCTCGACCAGCAGACCACTGCGCGCCAGGTGATCCAGAGCGTTGCAGCAAGCGTCAACGCGGTTGCCGGCGTCAGCTGGACCGGCAAACTGTTCGTGGTGCCGGTGGGGCTGGCCGCGGCGACGATGACGCTGGCGGCGGACGGCTCCGCGCTGCCGCCGGTGCGCAGCGTCGAGCAGCTGGAGGTCGCGGCACCCTTCTCCAAGATCGCGGTCGCGGCCGAGCGGGCGTGGACGGTGCATGCGCTGGCCGACATCGCCTTTGCCGATCCGCTGGTCGACATGGGGGTGTATAACAACGGCTCCTACTATCGGCCGGGTAACATCGTGCAGTGGGCCGGCGCGACCTGGCGCTACAAGAGCGATGCCGCACCGGGCAGCGGCAATCCGCCGCCCACGCCGCCGACGGCAAGCAACACCTGGTGGACCGTGCTCGCACAACAGGGGCCACAGGGCGATCCAGGGGCGCCGGGCAGCCCCGGCGCGGATGGACAGACGCTCTACGAGTGGATCGCCTATTCCGACAGCGCCAACGGGACCGTCAATTTCACGACCGGCCTGCCGGATGGGCGAGGCTATCAGGGCCGGGCAATCAACAAGACAGGGGCGATCGAGAGCGCCAACCCAAGCGACTACCAGTGGTCGATCTACCGGGGGCCGGCTGCGTTCGGGCTGGTGCCCTACAATGACTGCGTCGTGGGGCAGGACTATATCGTCAAGGTCGGCACGAACACGGCGTGGGACGGCAGTGCATACTCGTCCGAGGGTTTTGTCGGCGGAGCATTTCTGTCGCAGACCGTGACGAGCAGCACGCCCGGGACCATCCTGGGCCTTAATACCGATCCCACGTCTTCCGCCGGCTGGGAATCGATCGACTTCGGGTTCTACGTCGAGTTCGGCGCCCTGCAGCGATTGTACGCCGCCGAAAGCGGGGCGTTGACGCTGCTGGGCAACTGGACGGTCGGGCACAAGCTGACGATCGTCTATGACAATAGGAGCGTGAAATATTACCGGGACGGCGAGCTGCTCCGCACCGCAAGCGCGGCGGGCGGACTGCGCCTGTTCCTCGACAGCAGCTTGAACGTGCCGAACTCGCGCCTTTCCGACCTGAAATTCGGTGCCTCGGGCGCGGCGGGGGCGGATGGCTTCAACACGGCGACGATCAACATCTTCCAGCGGGGCGCGAGCGCGCCGGCGCTGCCGAGCGCTACCACGACCTACGATTTCGCGGCCAAGACCCTGACCGGCCTGAACAACGGCTGGTCGACCACCATCCCGGCGGGAAGTGCGCCGCTTTGGCAGTCTGCGGCAACCGCTGCGAGCCAGAGCGGCACCGATACGATCGCGGCGACCGAATGGGCAGGCGCCGTCCAGATCGCTACGAACGGCGCGAACGCGGCAAGCTCCGCACCGGTGCTACTGTACAACCGGACCAGCTCGCCCAGCGCGCCGGCGGTGCCCAGTTCAAACGTCAGCTACGATTTCGGAACGGCGATCGCCTCGGGCATCAACAATGGCTGGACGCAGAGTCTGCCGGCGACCGGCGGACCGTATCGATGGCAGATCAATGCCACTGCCGTCAGCACGACCGGATCGGACACGATCGCGCCTGGCGAATGGAGCGCGCCGCAGATCATGGCGCAGGATGGTTCCAACGGCATCGATGCGCTGAGCGTGTCGATCGCGCCTTCCGCGGTTCCGGTGCCATGCACCGCCGGCGGCACGCCGAAGGCGGCGCTGCCCGGGGCACAGCTCCGGGTGTTCAAGGGAGCCGCCGACGTGACCGGGTCCGCCGGCTACGCGGTGGGTGACGTCTCCAATCTCTCCGGCGTGTCGGTGAGTGGCGACGGTGTCGTGTCCGTGACCGGCATCGCGGGCGGCACATCGGCGCTTACCGGCTTTGCCGACATCGCGGTGACCAAGGATGGCGCCAGTCAGGTGGTGCGGCTGGTCTACAACAAGGCGCTGGATGGGGCGGCGTATGTGGACGGCAGCGTCAATGTCGGTGCGCCGGCCTCGACCAGCCTCGCCACGGTTGCAACGCTCTCGCTGCTGATGGGGCCTTCCGGCACGATCGAGTTCGATACCTCGGGCGGGTTCGATACATCCAACGGCGCCGGCACGATCAATGTCGCGGGGTCCGTCGACTACAGCCTGAACGGCTCGACGTGGACGAATGCCAGCTCGTTCGTCGGCAATGCTTCGGTGCCCGGCAACGGCGATGGCGGCGACTGGGCGGTGACCGGTACGCTGATCGGCACCGAGATCGGTCTCAGCAGCAAACAGACCGTGATGCTTCGGGTTCAGATGCGGAAGACGAACACGAACGATTTCGGCTCCTTCGGCGGTAGCCTTCACGCGACATGGAGAGGTTGATGGGTTGCGTAATTCTGTGGCCCGCTACGGGCGAGAAGCTGCATCGACCGGACGGCAACACGGAAGGCTATGACATTGCCGCCGCGACGGTGATCTCGGTGCCGGAGGGCTGGTCCTGGACGGGAAGGGCGGTCGATTGGGACAGCCTCACCATCGTCGATGATCTCACCGATCTGAAGGCCGGCCTGCGGACGAGCGTCTGCGAAAAGGCAGAAGCGGTCAGGAACCTCTATCTGACGCCTGGATCGGGCATGGCGATCACCTACACCCGCAAGGAAGGTGAGGCGCGGGCCTGGTCGAGCGGGGGAGACCCTTCGGCAGTGCCATTCCTTGCGGCCGAGGCAGCGGCGACGGGTATGGCGATCGACGATCTCGCGGCGCTGGTGATCGCCGAGGCCGACGCCTGGGTGGCGGCGGGTTCCGCGATCGAGGCGCGCCGCCGTGGCCTGCTGGTCGAGATCGAAGAGGCGACGACGCGCGCCGAGCTGGATGCGATCGACATCGATTCCGGCTGGCCGGGGGCCGGCGCATGAACAACACCATGAAAGGGGTTATGCCGATGACGCCGGTTGAAACGGTGCTGGCGAAATACGGCTGGATCCTGATCGGGATCACGTTCGGGTTCGCAGCAAAATATGCGATGCTGCTGAAGCGCGGCGTGCAGGTGAAGGCCCGGCTTGTCTTCGCCGATCTCCTGCTGCTGCCGCTGGTGGCGCTGATCGCCTACTGGATGGCAACGCGCGCGGGGGTGGAGGCGGAGGCGGCAGCGCTGTTCTCCGCCTTCTCCACCGTCGGCGCCGACCGTCTGGTCAAGCTGCTCACCGATCGCTTTCTCCAGCGGGTCGACAGCGAGGCGGCCGCAATCGCGAACAACATCGTCGGCACTGCCCGCAACACCACCCAATCCGAACTTGCCGCCGCGGCGATCCAGGAGGCGGCGCGCGAAGGTCGCCTGCATCCGGAATACAAGGCGCTGAAGCCGCACCCTCAAGCCCCCAAGCTGGACGGCTGACCCCTTCCTAACCCGGAGAAGACCAATGGACATGACGACGCTGCGGCGGCGGCTGATGGCGCTTGGCTATCAGCCGGGCGCCGCGGGCGCGCCTTTCGGCGCTGCCGATCGCGAGGCGATCCTTTCGGCGCTCACCGACGGGCCCGACTACATCCTCAGCGACCACGACATCGAGGACGCCGCCGACCAGCTCAAGGTTGAAGAGGCGGCGATCTGGGCGGTTTGGGATGTCGAAGGCAGCGCGGCGCCGTTCATCGACGGCCGGCCGACCATCCTGTTCGAGCCGCATCGCTTCAGCCGCGCGACCGCGCACCGCTTCGATGCCAGCCATCCGAAGATCTCGTCGCGCACCTGGAACCGAGCCCTCTACCCAGGCAAACAGGCGGGCCGCTGGCAGCAGCTGCTCGAGGCGGTGTCGCTGGATGTTGACGCCGGCTTCGCCTCGGCCAGCTATGGCGGGTTCCAGATCCTCGGCGAGAACTATGCCGTCTGCGGCGCGATCTCGCCCTGGGCGTTCGCGCGCCAGCAGGCGCAGACTGAAGCGGACCAGCTCGCCGCCTTCCTTCGCTTTGTCGAGGCGAAGGGCCTCGCGGCCGCGCTGCGGCGCCAGGACTGGGCAGCCTTTGCCCGAGGGTACAACGGCACCGCGTATCGCGAGAACCGGTACGATGAGCGGCTCGCCGCTGCCTTCGCCAAGCGCCGCGCCCCCCGCGCGGCCTGAAACGGGAGTCTGCCATGAATGCGCTGAAATATGTGTCGCTGGGGCTCGCCCTGGCGCTCGCCGTCGCGCTCGCCGTGATCGGCGACCTCTCCCACAAGGTCGATGCCTTTCGCTCGACGACCTCGGTCGCGGTGCGCGCCCGCGACAAGGGCGGCAACCCGCTCACCCTCTCCACCAAGGATGCGCTCGCCCAGATCCGCATTCTCGGCGCCGCCATCGACGACGCGCGGCAGGCCAGCGCGGACGCGAAGGCCAAGGACCAAGCCCACGTCATCAACGTCGAGCGCGCCGACGCGCGCACCAACCAGGAGGTATCATCCGATGTTCTCGCCAAATTCGATCGCGTGCAGGCTGAGCTTGCTGCTTCTCGCGCTCTCGCTGCTCAGCGCATGCGCGAGCTCGCCGCGGCCCGAGCCGATCAGGGTGGTGGCGGAGCGCCGGCAGGCGCCGAGGATCCCGACGCCACCTGCCGCGCTCACTTCGCCGCTCCGTGTGACGAAGTTCTTACCCTCCTCGCGGAAGCCGAGCGCAACACCGCCATCGCCCTCGGCTGGCAGGCATTCTGGGCCGGAATAGCCGCGAACCACGCCGCGGACGACCAGGCCGCTTCTGCGACCGATCTGCGCTGAGCGCACGCCTCCAACCGCAAGGATCATACTCCGATGAAAGACATCCTGCTCTGGGACCTGCGGTACCCGGACCGTAATCCCTATCGCATGTCGGTGGCTGACGCTTTCGCCTCGGCGGCGGTGCGCGCTGGTTTGGCGGCACCTGCAAACGCGGCGGACTTTGCTGCCCTGAACGTCGGTGGAGCCCTCGATCGCGGACAGCCGACGGAGATCGCACTGGAAGACAGCACCACCAAGCGGATGCGTCGTATCGTGGTGCCGGCTAGCGTGGCGGCGATCGCGGTCTCGCTCGGCGTTGGCGCCAGCACTGGTTCAGCCATCATCCCGGCGCCGACACCTTCGCCGACATTCACGCTGCCTGCGCTCCAGGCCAAGAAAGAGGCGAACCAGCGGCAGATCGCTGTCTACCTGGGCGACAGCCTTACGGCCGGATGGGGCAGTGGTGCGTTGTTAGGCACTTCCTCCGGCACTGGTGCGGGATCAGGCGGTAACTTCCTTCGCGCCAATGCATATCCGCAGCAAGTAGCAGATAAGCTGAACGCCCGAGGCATCCCGGCGCGGGCAGATGCCTTCTGCTCTTCGATGATCAACAACGTCGTTGCGGATCTGTCTGCTTCCAACCCGAACATCACGATGGGCACAGGGTGGACGCTCAAGAACCTGTCGTTCGGTGGCTTCATGGTGTGGTTCACCGGCTCGACGTTCGGCAGCTTCGGCTACACGCCGCAATATCCGGCAGACAGGTTCGACATCATCTATGCCACGTTCGGCAGCCTTGCCTCCGCGATGACGGTGAGCGACGCGAACGGCCCGCTTTCCCCCAGCCCCGTGGATTGTCGGGCGGTCACCGGATCAAATGTCACCCTCAACGGCAACTCGGGTATGCGCCGTACCAGCTTCACCCGATCGGGCGGGCCCTCTCTCGACCCGATCAGCATCACCTCTGCGGGCGGGGATATCTATATTGCGCTGATTGTCCCGTACGACACGACCAGCCCGCGCCTGGAGATCATCAATATCGGCTGGCCTGGCTCCAAGGCCTATGACACCGCCGGCAACTGGTCCCCCTACACCACGCCTAGCGCAGCGAATGCGTGGGCGGCCTTCTATGCGATCGGTGCGATCGATGCGGATGCGTGGTTCGTGGAGCTTGGCGCAAACGACAAGAACCTGGGCGTTGCGGCAGCCGATTATCAGACGGCGCTGACCAACATCATGAACCGCATCAAGGCGATCACGCCGTCGGCCAACATCGTACCGGTCAAGACGAACACGGGAGCCCCAGGCAGCAACTACACCCTGACATCTGATTTCCTGACGGCCGTCGACACTGTCGCGTCGTCGCTGAGCCTTTCCCCGGTGTTGGACTACACCACGCTATCGTTCGTCACCGCCGACCGTTTCGACACGATCCATCTGGCCCGGCCTGGATACGGCAAAAAGGCGGATTCAAACGTGACCTACTTGGTGGGAGCATAATTGCTCCTCCCGCCGGCAGGCGCATCGCCGCACGTCATCTGTCAATTGTCAGCGATAGGCTCGACCGCTTTAACGCTATGCGTAGACGTCGCATCGTTCGATTGCATGCCGAAGCGGCCATTGCCAGTGCGGGGGTAGCCGCAGCGTTCGGCGTAGCAGTCTGCGCACTCACTCTCGGCGTCACCGACCTGCGCGCCGCAGTCTTTGCACTCGCCGTAGCGGATGTTCCTGATGTTGTAGACAATCATGCCGAGCAGGAACGCTATGATCAGCCCGACAGTGATGACATCGAAAAGCGATGCGTGACCCACGCAATCCCCCAGAAAGTTAGAGCCGAAGCTCTGTGCCTTGCCCAGAATGAGAGATAATCGTTTCGGAAACGGTCCGCAACAAAGTAGATTCCCGGAGCGTCTCCAAACCGGACACGGCATGTCCGCCAAGCTGCGGACATGCGAGGCGAGGTCGATTTAACGGCCAGCGCAGTCCTGGTGCTGCGTCCGACCTCTGCTCGATCTCATGAACTTGAACGCGCGGGCAAACGTGCCGTTCGCATTACGCCTGGGCTTCAGCCGCCTTCAGGCTCAATGTCGCGACGACTTAGGAGAAACTGATGAACGTAGACCAAGGTGACGCTGTCGCCGCTTGGATGCTGCCTTTCCTGCAGTCGATCCTGGTAACGATGACGTTCGATTCCCACCCCGGCCTCGTATGCTTCGCCATGAAGACCGGCCACATGGTCTGGCAGCGGCGCGATAGGTTCATCGTTGCCGAGCCGGGTACGCCATCGACGCGGGTAGCATGGAGCATCGAGAAGCTCCTCGAGGCGACCGCCGGCTGATGGCAGTCTGCGAGCGCTGCCGGTGCGACCTGCCTCCGACCGTCACCTGGGGGCCGTGGCGCGCGCGGCATGCCCATAGCCGCAACCCGGCGATCTTCTACGAGGGCGGCCAGCTGTCGGTAACGCGGCGCGCGGCCGCCCTGCTTGCCTTGCTGATCCGGCAGTCGGGCTCGGCGCCGATCGAGCAGATTGAAGCGATGGCGGCCGCTCGGCCGGACACGTCGTCGAATGTCGCGCGACCGCTCGCCTACCGGGTGCGGAAGCTGGTGGCGGACGCCACCGGCGGCGTCTGGCGGCTGTCTCGGGCGCAGTACGGCGTGTACCGGCTGGAGCCGGCTCAGGCCGATTCCTGATCTGGACGCCGACATATGTTCTCGTCATGTTCCGCCAATGCGAGTCGCCAGAGATCGAGCGATCTTCCACGCGTTGTGCGTGGTGGATGAAGCGCAGGAGCGCGCCCGGGAGGGCGCGGTGCCTGCCTCGGCCGCGCTCCGCCTGGCGCTCGCGTTCCTGCACCTGTGCGGCGCGGAGCGTAACTGGATCGATCAATTCTGGAGATCTGCCGTCGGACGATCGGAGACGGGGCAGGGGGCGACGGCATTCGGCCGCAGCCAGGAGATGACCGCCGCCGTCAACGCCATCACGCGCCAAGTCGGCGTCGAGCGATCGTCGGCGTTTCTCGATGCGCTGCGCGCGGCGCGTCGGGGTGCGGATTAGAACGATAGAGGCAATGCCGGCTCTTGGCCGCCACACGCAATATGGCGGGAGGTTCAGCAGCGTTTCTGCCGAAATCTCGCCGGGGGCGGTTAGGGGTTCACGATTCGCTGCCGTTTGGCCGAAAAGGTTAGGCAAATTTCCAACCGCCCTCAGGCGTTCGCGCGTGATTTCCGAACGGGTGGGCAAGCTAAGTGCTTGAAGCTGGCTAATTGCCGTTTTCCTGCCGAGCCCACAATCAGCTCTCTCGCCGAGCCTTCCGACGCGCTTCGGCGGCTGCGATCCTCGCCGGTTCGGTGAATACTCTGCTAAGCATGGCCGCGGTGAAATCAAGTAGGTCCTCTGCATCGATTTTCGCTAGTGACCCATCGTGTGCAGCGTCGTTCCCATCTTGACGGACGCAATCGGCGATGGCGCGGAGATCCTTAGGAAGTTTGCCAGAATCGAATAGCCATCCTAGGCGGTCGAACAGATTATTCCGCTGTTTGGCGTTCGGCTGATCTTCGTTGGAATTCACATCAGGCAGCAAGGTCTTGCTAGTGAGGTCCAGAACTAGGCGAAACATTGCCCCAGCCGCATTGAAGCAGCCGTAGACGAACGCCAACGCGCCTTCGTTGAAAATGACTTCAATTTCGCGGGGCACATTAGGCGGTGGTAGTGGTGGGCTCGCATCGAAAATCGTTACCACGCTTCGAATATATAATTGATCCGCGCCGCCCTTATATGCCGTGATTGCGCCGTCGTGATTGTACAGAACTGTACCCCGGGAATGGTTATGACGCATCGAGAAAATCGACGTACGACCGCAAATCCGGCACTTGGCTAAAACTTCATGATCCGAATATTGAAAGCCCGTTTCCACTAAGACGTCACCCTTAATCTCAAGCGACACCTGTTTTGTCTGGCAGCGTGGGCAATTACTCATAATCTCTGGCATGCAAGCCTCCTGAGGCCTCCGATTGGACACAAGCCTCGGCGCGAGAGGTGTGGTTGTCAATTGGACGTGCGAAGCGTCGAGCGGTACTTGCCACCATCCCAGCAGATCTCGAAACCGCCTGCGAGAATGATGGCGGTTGCGCCTATGCACGAAGCAAGGAAAGCGGACAGCGAGCTTCGCATCGTTTTGCCGCAAGCTACTCTCAGAAACCGCGCATGTTGTTTTGCTGCGCCTTCGTAACTGACTGAGCGAGTTGCGATATTTCGAAGCATGTTTTGCAACGAAATCGACGGTTTTTCGCGGATCGTGCCAGCTTGGGAAGCTTCTGCTCTACCATTGAGCTACACCCGCGAAACGGCGACGTATCGCGCTATTGAGCGGCGAGTGCCACAATCGGTGCATGCTCGTCAACGAGGATCATGCACATCGCTGCGGCGCTGCTCGGGGAGGGCGAACCTGCCCCCTCGCCGCGGCGAAGGGGCAGGAACGGGATCAGAACTGAACGCGCGCGCCCAGGCTGATGCGGCTGCCGGACAGTTCGTACATCGCCGGGAACGAGGGATCCATCGTATAGCCCTTGGTCTTGGCGTTGCCGATGTTGATGCCCTGCAGTTCCACGCGGAAGTTCTTCATCACCTGATAGCTCGCGGCGAGGTCGAACTGGCCATAGGCCGAGCGATAGACCGGATAGAAGTTGCGCTCGATCCGCTCCACATAGGCGCCCTTCCAGTTGTACGACACGCGCACCGAGAGCGGGCCCTTGTCGTAGAACAGCGTGGCATTGTAGGTGTTGTCGGACAGGCCGATCGGCGCGGTCGGGATCTTGAGGTCCGACTGTCCGGTCAGCGAGCTGTCGAGGAAGGTATAGTTGGCGTTGACGCCGAAGCCGTCCAGCCAGCGCACCAGCATGCCGAACGGCACCACCGCGTTCAGCTCGACGCCGCTCACATCGTACGAACCCTCGGCGTTGACCGGCTGGTAGACGTCGAAGTCGTACACGCCGTCGATCGTGCCGTTGGCGTTGTACTTGGTGACGTCCGGCACCGTGCCGGTCAGCTTGTTCACCACCACGCCCTTGATCTTCTTCCAGAAATAGGACGCAGCCAGGATGCCGCCGTCGCCGACATATTTCTCGACGCCGACTTCCCACTGATCGGCATAGGTCGGCTTGAGGTTCGGGTTGCCGTCCGAATAGCGGAAGTCGTTGAAGCTGGCGGTGCGCTTATAGGCGAGGTTGGTCAGCGCCGGGCGGATCAGCGTCTGCGAGGCGGCGCCGCGCAGATACAGGCTGTTGGTCAGCTCGGCGCGGGCGTTGAACGCCGGCAGCAGCTTGCTGTAGCGGCCCTCGCTCGACACCGGCGCATCGGTGAGGCCGGTCTGGCCGTTGGGCTTCTGCACCTGGTGGAAGCCTTCCGACTTGACCGTCGTGCGGACGTAGCGCGCGCCGAGATTGACGAACACCGGCACCGCGACGTCGAACTCGAAATCGACCATGCCATAGCCGGCCCAGGTCGTCTCGCGCACCTTGTAGTACTGGCCCGGATCGAACGGGGTGACGAAACCCTGCGGGCGGAAGAAGCTGCGCGCATAGTCGTTCGAGATCTGCGACCAGCTGAGGTCGCGCGCCTGATAGGCCTTGCCGCCGGCGATATCGATCACGTTCTGCAGCGGGCTGTCGGCCAGCGTGCGCTTGTTGACATAGGCGGTGCTGCCGCGCGTCGGCCCCTGGATCTTCTCCTCGCCATATTCGCGCTCATTGCTCTTGTTGGTATAGCGCGCGCCGAGATTGACGCGCTTCAGCGCCTCGAACCCGGCGAAATCGGCGAGATAGGTGACGTCGGCCTGCGCCGCGTACTTGTCGTCCTTGATCCGCTCCAGCGTCGTCTCATACGCCTCGAACAGATAGGCGGACGGCGCGTTGTACATGTCGATCGACTTGGGGTTGTCGCTCTTGATCGTCTCGCCGCCGGTTTCGGTGTAGCGGGTGCGCGAGGGCGCATAGGCGACGTGCTTCAGATTGGCATAGTCGCGCGTCTTCTTGGCGCCCGAATAGCCGCCGAGCACGTTGATCTGCCACTGGCCGGTTTCCCAGTTCAGTTCGCCGCCGAACTGGCGATAATCGGTGTCGTTGCGATATTCCTTGCTGAGGAATTCGTGCTGGGTGTTGGTATAGGCGACGTCGCGCAGCACGACGATGCCCGACTGCGACAGCGTGGTCTTGTCGGCGTCGTAGATCCGCTCGAGCGTCGAGTTGCTCGAGGCCGAATAGCCGGCGGCGTCATATTCGTCCTCGACCGTGTCGTAGGAGCCGACGAACGCGTCGAAGCTCAGCGAGAATTTGTCGCTCGGCTTGTACTGCACCGCGCCCGAGACGCCGAGGCGGTCCTGATCGTTGAAATAGACGCGGTCGCCGACCTTGTCGAGGAACACGATCTTGTTCTTGTCTGCGTCCGAGAAAGTCACGCCAGCATCGCGTGCGAGCACCGCGATCGCCTGGTTGCGGTTGGTGCCGGCGCGGTCGGTCCAGCGGGAGATCGGGCGGAAGTTGATGCCCGAATTGCTGTCCGTCCGGTTGCTGCGCTTCTGCCGCGCGACCGATACCAGCACGCCGAAATCACCGAAGGTGTTGCTGGCGAGCACCGAGAAATTGGGGTCGATCTTCTCGGAGATCGAGTTGTACGCACCCTCGGCGCTGCCGACGAGGCGGAAGCCCGGCGTGTCGAACGGGCGCGCGGTGCGGATCGCGACCGAGCCGGCGATGCCGCCCTCTTCGTCCGAGGCGCGCGGCGACTTCTGCACGGTGACCGACTGAATCAGTTCCGAGGCGAAGATGTCGAACTCGACGTCGCGGCCGCCCGAGCCCGAGGCGGTGGCCAGCTTGTTGATCGAGACGAAGGTGAATTCGCTGGGCAGGCCGCGCACGTTGACGCGGGTGCCGAGCCCCTTGTTGCGCTCGATCGTCACGCCCGGCACGCGCTGCAGCGCCTCGGACAGGTTCTGGTCGGGGAAGTCGGCGATGTCGGTGGCGATGATCGAATCCGAGAAGCCGACATTCTCGCGCTTCAGCTCGATCGCCTCCTGCAGGCTGCGGCGATAGCCCGAGACGACGATTTCCTCGCCCGATTCGGCCTGCGCGGTGTCGGTGCCCGGGCTCGTCTGCGCGCCGGCGGGCTGCGCGATCAGCGCGGCGACCGCGGCACCGGCAAGCAGGCCGGCATGCCGGCGCCACATGGTGACGTTCTGGTACATATATTCCCCCTTTGATCGTAATTGCGGTTGCGCAGGCCCCGCGCGATCCCCGCGATCGCGCCGGCCAGCGCCCATGGATGCAATGTGCCGATGGAATGGCGGCGTGCGGCGGTGCCGCCGCGTGCCTGCGGTCTCAGCCCTGCGGACGGACCGCCGAACCGCGTGATGTCGCTGAGCCCAATTCCCATTCCTCCTGCAGGGCCGCAGGTGCGGAAAAGTTGTGACGCGAACATTACGAATCGGAAAAATTTGTGCGACGCAGCGGCCGCTTGCGCGGCATTTGGCGGGACGGGACGGGCGCGCTACAGCTCCGCGGGTAGCACCGTGGGTGCAACGGACAGGACGCCGTGCGCGTCGAGCGGGGAGAGCAGGTTGGACAGGTTCGATATTCTGATCGTCGGCACCGGCCATGGCGGGGCGCAGTGCGCGGTGGCGTTGCGGCAGGCGGGGTTCGCGGGGACGCTGGCGATGATCGGCGAAGATCCCGAGCTCCCCTATGAACGGCCGCCGCTCTCCAAGGACTATCTCAAGGGCGAGAAGAGCTTCGAGCGCATCCTGATCCGCGCGCCCGGCTTCTGGGAAGAGCGGGCGGTGACGATGCTCGCCGGGCGGCGCGTCGTCGCGGTCGATCCGGCGGCGAAGACCGTCACCGATGCGGCCGGCGCACAGATCGGCTATGGCGCGCTCGTGTGGTCTGCGGGCGGCAGCGCGCGGCGGCTGGCGTGCAGCGGACATGATCTCGCCGGCGTCCATGCGATCCGCACCCGCCGCGACGTCGACCAGCTGCTAGCCGAACTGCCCGCCACCCGGCGGATCGTCGTGATCGGCGGCGGCTATATCGGGCTCGAGGCGGCCGCCGCGCTGATCAAGGCGGACAAGCAGGTGGTGGTGCTGGAGGCGATGGACCGGGTGCTCGCCCGCGTCGCCGGCGCACCGCTGTCGCGCTTCTACGAGGCCGAGCATCGCGCGCACGGCGTTGAGATCCGCACCGGCGCGCTGGTCGACTGTCTGGAGGAGCAGGACGGCCGCGTCTGCGGCGTCCGGCTGGCAGATGGTGCGGTGCTGCCGGCGGACATGGTGATCGTCGGCATCGGCATCGTGCCGGAGGTGGCGCCGCTGCTGGAAGCGGGCGCCGCGGGCGGCAACGGCGTGGCGGTGGATGCGCAGTGCCGCACCAGCCTGCCGGACGTCTACGCGATCGGCGACTGCGCGCTGCACGCCAACGCCTACGCGGACCATGCCGAGATCCGGCTCGAATCGGTGCAGAACGCCAACGACCAGGCCAATGTCGTCGCGAAGCTGCTGACCGGGCAGGACGCGCATTATGACGCGGTGCCCTGGTTCTGGTCGAACCAATATGACCTCAAGCTGCAGACGGTGGGCCTGTCGATCGGGCACGACGCGACGGTGCTGCGCGGTGATCCGGCTACGCGGTCCTTCTCGGTGATCTATCTCAAGCAGGGACGGGTGATCGCGCTCGACTGCGTCAACGCCATGCGGGACTATGTGCAGGGCAAGCGGCTGGTGGCGGAGCGGATGATCGTCGATCCCGCGACGCTCGCCGACCCGGCGGTGGTGCTGAAGGAGCTTTGAGTTGCACGCGCCGCGCCGTCCGGGCATCCCTGCTCCCAACCAGAAGGAGAAATGAGGATGTCCGACGCGCCGGTGCTGCTTGCGATGGAAGGCGATGTCGCGGTGGTGCGCCTGAACCGCCCCGACCGGCTCAACGCGCTGACCCCCGACATGCTCGATCTGCTTGGCGCGACGCTACGGCAGGCAGCCGACGACGGCGCGCGGGCGGTGCTGCTCACCGGCGAGGGGCGGGCGTTCTGCGCGGGCGCGGACCTCACCGCCAGCGTCGGCATGCGCGATTCGGGCGAGGCGCTGCGGCAGCATTATAATCCGGTGATCGCGACCATGGCCGAGCTGCCAATCCCGATCGTCAGCGCCGTCAACGGCGCGGCGGCGGGGGCGGGTGCGTCGATCGCGCTCGCCGCCGACATCGTGGTGATGGCCCAATCAGCCTATCTGTTGCTCGCCTTCGCCAATATCGGCCTTGTCCCGGATGCCGGCGCGACCTGGCTGATCGGCAAGGCCGCGGGGCGGGCACGGCTGCTGGAGATGGCACTGCTCGGCGAGCGGATGCCGGCCGAGGAAGCGCTGGCGGCCGGGCTGGTGACGCGGGTGGTGGAGGATGGTGCGCTGGCGCATGTCGCCCAGGGCCTGGCCGCCAAGCTGGCGGCGATGCCTACCGTTGCGCTGGGGCTGATCCGCAAGCAGGTGGCGGCGGCGCTGTCCGGCACGCTGGCGGAGAGCATGGAGATCGAGGCGGATCACCAGAGCATCGCGTCGAAGACCGAGGATTGCCGCGAGGCGATCGCCGCGTTCCTGGCGAAGCGCGAGCCGCAGTTCCGGGGCCGATAGAGGCGGGGTGGCGCTTGGCCGTGGTGGTCGGGCTGTGTCGTTCGGGGCAATCGGCGCTGTGCCGGGCCACGCCACGAAATCGCTTCTCGGGCGTTACGAGGGCCATGCAGACGCTGTGGTTCATCACCAATCCGAATTCCGGCACCACGTCCCAGGCGAAGTGCGACGCGATGGAAGCCGTGTTCGAGGAGCGCGGCCTGACCCTTGCCGGGCGTACGCGCTTCCCCGCCGATCCGCTGCCCGAGGGGGCCGCACTCGATGCCGCGGGCGTGGACACGGTGGTGCTGTTTGCCGGTGACGGGACGATCAACGCCGCCCTGTGCGCCTTGGCGGACTGGGAAGGCGCCTTCCTGATCCTGCCGGGGGGCACGATGAACCTGCTCGCCAAGGCGCTGCATGACGAGACCGACCCCCACAAGATCATTCATGCGGCTTATGGGTGCGACCGGCGGGTAGCGCTGCCCTATGTGATCGCCGGGGAACATCGCGCCTTTGTCGGCCTGATCCTCGGGCCTGCGGCCAGTTGGTTCCGCGCGCGCGAAGTGGTGCGCAAGGGGCGCTTCGGCAGGCTGGTGGCCGCGGTACGCGGCGCATGGCGCTCCACCTTCCACCGGCGCGGGGTGCGCGTTTACGGCGCGCGCGAGCTTGGCGATCGCTATCAGGCGGTGTTCGTCACGCCGACGCCGCAGGGCCTGGACGTGGCGGCAGTGGACGCTCGCGACTGGGGATCGATCGCGCAACTCGGCTGGGAATGGGTAACGGGAGACTGGGTCGCCGCGCGGGCTGTGACCGAGAGCCGCACCGAACAGCTGCGCCTGGGCGAGCGCCAGCCGGTCCTCGCGCTGTTCGACGGCGAGCCCGAGACGCTGGAACCAGGCACCACCATCCGCGCGGGGCGCAGCCTGGAGACCTTCATTGCTACCCGCCAGGAGTCGCCGGCCGCATGACCCGCTTTTTCCATGTCAGCGACGTTCATTTCGGCCGGGAGGATCGTGAAGCGGTCGACTGGTTCGACGCTCGCGTCCGCGAGGAACGGCCGGCGGCGGTGATCATGACCGGCGACCTGACGATGCGCGCGCGGGCGAAGGAGTTCGCCGCCGCTGCCGAATGGCTCGAAGGGCTGGGCGTGCCGGTGACGGTGGAGGTGGGCAATCACGACCTGCCCTATTTCAACCCGTTCGCCCGGCTGGCCATGCCCTATCGGCGCTACCGGGCGCTGGAGCGGATGATCGAACGGCCGCTCGACGTGCGCGGCGTGTCGATCGTGCCGCTCAAGACCACCGCGCGTTTCCAGTTTCGCACCAATTGGTCGAAGGGGCATGTGAGCAAGCGGGCGTTGCAGAAGTCGCTTGCGCTCGCGGAGGCGGTGCCGGCGGGCGACCTGGTGTTCGTCGCGGCCCATCACCCGCTGATCGATGCCGGCACGCGCGCCACGTCGCGCACGCGCGGCGGTCAGCGGGCGCTGGAGGCGCTGGCACAGGCCGGCGCGCATGCCGTGCTGAGCGGCCATGTCCATGATCCGTTCGATATCGAGCACCGCGTCGGCGAGCGGGCGGTGCGGCTGATCGGGGCCGGCACCCTGTCGGAACGCACCCGCGACCAGCCGCCCTCGTTCAACGAGATCACCGTCGACGGCGCGAGCTTCTCCACCCGTGCCCGCTTCCTCGGCGAACCGAGCGTCGCGCTCTAGCGCCGGAACAGCGGCAGCGGCCCCCGTCCGGCGGTCGACCAGGTCGTCCAGTTGGGAAAGACATAGGGCATGTCGGCATCGCTAACCCCGTGCCAGCGGGCGATCGCGCCGAGATATTCCTCCTGCGACACGCCCGGGACGAAGCGCCCCTCCCGGGTGATATCGTCTGCGCCGCCCAGTACCGGATCGGGATAGGTGCCGAAGATTCCGCCCTTGGCGACGTCGCCACCCATCACGAGGTGGTTGTTTCCCCAGGCGTGATCGGTGCCGTTCTGCGCATTGCTGGCATAGGTTCGGCCGAAATCGCTCATCGTGAAGCTCGTGACGTTCGCGCCTACGCCCATCGCCTTCATCGCCCGGTGAAAGGCGGCCATCGCTTCGGCCAGTTCACCCAGCTGTGCAGCGTGCGTGCCGGCCGCGGGGTTACCGGGCTGGATCTGGTTGGCGTGATGATCGAAGCTTGCCATGCTCACCAGGAACGTCTGGCGGCTATGGCCCAGGGTACCCCGTGCCTCGATCATGCGCGCGGTGGCGAGCAGCTGGGCGGCGATGTCGCTGGTCAGCATGTTGCCCTTTGCATCGACGAAGTAGCGCGCGATGCTGCTCGTGCCCGAGAGCAGGGTGGCGGCAAGCTCGGCCTGGTCATAGCTCTCGCGCAGCGTCTTCTCGGCTCCGGCCATGATCGGGCCGCCATCGCTGGCCGCCAGCGCCGCGCTGGCCAGATTCCTGGCGGTGTCGGCGGCATTATAGCCCGCGCGCGTCGGCAGTCCCGAGGCAGGGATGACCAGCGGTACGGTGCGCTGCCCGATCACAGCAAGCGTCGACCCGCTGAGCGAGATCAGCGGCGACAGCCGGCCTTGCGGCATCCGATCGGCCATGCGCCCGAGGAAGCCGTCCTTGGCAGCATCGCGGGCACGAAGGCCCTGCCAGTGCGCCTGCTCGTCGGCGTGGCTCATCAGGTTGCTCGGCCGCAGGTCCGGACGGGAGCCGTAGGTTGCCTTGGTCAGCGGTGCGAACAGCGTCCCGGTATTGAGCACGAGCGACAGCGCGCCCTCGTCCCAGATCGGGCGCAGCGCCGCCATCGCCGGGTGAAGGGCGTAACTGCTGTTGGTCAGCGGCGTGAGGCTGCTGCGCGGCAGGGCGATGGCGCCGCGTGCGGCCTGGTAGGCAGCATGCCTGGCATCGGTGGGAACGACCATGTTCCAGCCGTCATTGCCACCGAAGAGAAAGATACCCACCATCGCCCGATAGGCGCCGCTGGGGGCGGCAATAGCGGCGGTGCGGCCGAGCTGGGCCATGGCGGCAAGGGCGCCGGTGCCGGCGGAGAGCCGCACGAAATCGCGTCGGGAAAGCGTCATCGGATCGGTTCCTTACCGGTCGACCAGGAATTGCGGGCTGGTACCCGCGAGATAGAGCAGCAGCTTGGCGCGCTTGCGGGCGCGCGTCCGTGCATTCTTGTCCTTTATCGCCAACGCAGCATTCCGCAGGGCAACGCGCTGCGTCGGCGTGATGCTATTGCCTAGCATTAGTACGTCCACTGCCGCGATCATCGCGTCTACATTGTCGCCAAAAGCCTCCCAGGTGGCCCATGCGAACCTGGTCCCGGAAGCGGGCACGATCCCGGTATATGGCTGGAACTCGACGGTCGAAGTCTCGGTCTGCACGGTCCATTGGTACATGAAGTTGTGCAGCCGCATCACCGTGCTGCTGTTGAGCAGTTTCGATGCGGGGCTGTACAGCGTCGTGCTGCCCTGCAGCGGATAATCGATCGGATAGAAATTGAAGACGGAGGGCGCGCGCATCACCGGCTGGCCCAGCGTGGTATCCCGCATGACGAAGGCAACGCCATCGGTGGTAAGTCCGATCGCGCGGGCGAGGCCCAGCATCGCGAGTACCGGCTCCTTCAGCTTGCCGCGATCGCCACGCGGCGCGGCGCGCGCCTCGGGATCGGTAAGGATGGCACGCACCACCGCCTTCATGTCGCCGCGTACGCCCTGGCCGTTGTTCGCGAACACGGCCGCGACCCTCCCGACATAGGCGGGACTGGGATTGGCCGTGACGAGATGCACAATCAGGTGGCGCGAGACGAACGGCGCCGTCGATGGATTGTTGAACGCCGCGTCCACCACCGCGTCCACGCTCGCCTGCTGGCTTGCTCCTGCCGGCACGCGCGTGCCGAGGAACTGCTTCTCGCCGGCATCATAGCGCTCCGGCACGGGGATCATCGGCTTCACATCGTCGCCGGCGGTGGCATCGGTGATGGCGGCGTTGCCGATCCGGGCGCGATCCCAGCCCGTCAGGGCCCGGGAGATGCCACGAATGTCGTCGGGGCCATAATTCGGCACCGAGGCGCCGGAGGCGTCGCGTCGGAGCGTGCCATTCAGGTTCAGCTGGTTGGGCCCCATTGAGAACAGCTGGAGCAACTCGCGGGCATAGTTCTCGGAGGGGGCGGCCTTGCTGCTCCCCGCCATGTTCAGATACTGCCCCATATACGGGTTCAGCGTCACCGACTTCAGCAGCGTGCGATAATTGCCGAAGGCATTGTCCAGGAACAGCTGGTTGAACGCCGCGATGCCGCCGGTCAGGCGCAGTTCCACCTCCGAGGCCACGATCATCTGCGAAAGCGCGAACGCGACGCGCTGGCGCAACTGATCGGGCGCGGAAACGGCATTGGCATAGAAGCGCATCGCCACCGGGGTGCGGCTATAGTAGCGCCGCGAGCACGGCAGATCGTTGCAGGTGTTGATGCGGCGTGCCACGGCGAGGTCCGCATAGGTGCTGCCCCGGGCGGCGAATTGCTCGTCCAGCCAGCCTTCGGTTCCCAGCTTGGAGATCTTTTCGAGCACCTCCGGCGTCGGGCCGAAGGTCGTCTGCCGCGCCAGCCGAATGCCGTCCGTGACTTGAGATTGCGCCGGCGAAAGCCCGGCATTGGCAGCGGACAGATCGACCAGCCCGCTGGTCATCCGGCTGTCCGCCAGGTTGATGTTACTGCTGCCGCCATCGCAAGCCGACAGCAAGCCCGCCGCGCCAAGCGCAGCCGCCGTCCATATCCGTCGCATGTCTGAATTCCCCGCCCGCAGATTTTGCCGCGTTGCACCCAAGCTTTACGGGGATAGACGATTTTTAGGAAGGGCTGTCCCAGAGCGGGATAACCTTCGAGATCATGCAAACGATCGGTTTTCAAAGGAATAATACGCAGGCGAACCGATTTGGCTTGCGGTCGACCGTTGCCGCATTGCGGCGGTTTTCTGGGAACCGATGCATCCAGAGGGCGTATGGGGCCGTGATGGGGCGGCAGGGCGGGTGGACGGAAGGTCATCTTGCGGGTGCATCGCACCATTATGGGTAGCGATGGTATCGGCCATGCGGCGGGAGCGGCATCTTCCGCGCACAAGGGATGGCCGCAACGAAAAAGGGCGGCCCGTTGCCGGACCGCCCCTTGTTCCTTGGCCGAAGCCGAGACGCTTAGCGCTTCGAGAACTGGAAGCTGCGGCGGGCCTTCGCCTTGCCGTACTTCTTACGCTCGACGGCGCGGCTGTCGCGGGTCAGGAAGCCGGCCTTCTTCACGGGCGCGCGCAGCACCGGCTCATACTTGGTCAGCGCCTGCGAGATGCCATGCTTCACGGCACCGGCCTGGCCCGAGAGACCGCCGCCCTTGACGGTGCAGATCACGTCATACTGGCCCTCGCGCTCGGCGACACCGAACGGCTGGTTGATGACGAGACGCAGCGTCGGACGCGCGAAATAGATTTCCTGGTCACGACCGTTGATCGTGATCTTGCCGGTGCCCGGCTTCAGCCACACGCGGGCCACGGCGTCCTTACGACGGCCGGTGGCATAGGCGCGGCCATACTGGTCCAGCTCCTGCGCACGCAGCGGCGTGGTCGGGGCGGCCGGCTCGTCGATCTGGCCGGCGAGATAGGCGTCGGCAGCGGCGGCAGCCGGAGCGGCGGCCTGGCCTTCGGTCGGCGCGGCGGGCTGCTGGCCCAGCGCGGCGCCCAGGTCGGAAAGCGACTGGCGGTTGTCAGACATTATGCACCCACCTTGTTCTTGCGGCTCATGCCGGCGATGTCGAGAACCTCGGGGTTCTGAGCTTCATGCGGATGCTCCGAACCGGCGAAGATGCGCAGGTTGCGCATCTGCTGGCGGCCGAGCGGGCCGCGCGGGATCATGCGCTCCACGGCCTTCTCCAGAACGCGCTCCGGGAAGCGGCCTTCGAGAACCTTGGCGGCGGTGATGCCCTTGATGCCGCCCGCATAGCCGGTGTGCTTGTAGTACACCTTCTGGCCGAGCTTCTTGCCGGTGAAACGGATCTTGTCCGCGTTGATTACGATGACATTGTCACCGCAATCGACGTGCGGGGTGAAGCTGGTCTTGTGCTTGCCGCGCAGGACGTTAGCGATCACCACCGCTGCACGACCGACGACGAGCCCTTCGGCGTCGACGATGTGCCACTTCTTCTCCACCTCGGCCGGCTTGGCCGACTTGGTGGTCTTCATCAGCGCCTTCATGGCCTGTGACCTTTCGCGTAGGAAATGCAGACGCGCCACCGTTGCCGGCAGCGCGATTGATGCCCCTCTGACGATTTGGCGGCTGAAAGTCAAGAAATGCGTGGGTTTGCTGACGGGTAAAATAATACCTGTCGGTTCAGCGTGTCTCTTCGGCGATCCAGCGGGTGACGGCGGCGCCGGCTTCGACGGGCCATTGCTCGATCACCGGCAGGTCATAGCCATGGATCGCCGCGATCCGCTCGCGCAGGCGCAGCGCCAGGGCAGGGCGGGTCTTGAACAGCGCCGGCACTTCCTCGCCGCGCTCGATGCCGCCCTGCCAGCGATAGATCGAGGTGCAGGGGGCGAGGATGTTGACGCAGGCTGCCAGCCGGTCCGCCAGCACCGTCTCCGCCACCCGCTCGGCATCGGCGCGGCTGGCGAAGGTGACGTAGAGCAGCGCGGTGTCGCTCACCGCGTGCGGCCGACGGCGTGAACGCCCCACACGGTCGCGCACACGAGCAGCGCGCCGACCAGCTGGTGCGTAGCGGCGACATGGATGCTGACGCCGGTCATCACCGTCGCGATACCCAGCAGGATCTGGATGCCGAACGCCGAGTGGATCGCGATCGAGGCGCGGCGGTCGCCTGCGGCCTTGGCCTTGCGGGCGAGCACGATCAGCCCCGCGACCACAACCCAGGCCCACCAGCGGTGGATGAAGTGGACGATCGCCGGATCGTAGAGCGCGGCATGGAGCGGGCCCTCGCCGATCTGGCTGACGCCGGGGAAGAAGCGGTCGTTCATCAGCGGCCACTGGTTGGTGACCAGTCCCGCGTCGAGCCCCGCGACGAGCGCGCCGTAGAAGAGCTGGATCGCCAGCAGCACCAGCACGCCCGCGCCGAGTCCGGTCAGCCGGGCAGGGCGCTCGGCATGGTTGGCGGCGAGCGCGCGCAGGTCGAGCATCGTCCAGACGATGCCGCCCAGCGTGAACAGCGCGGTCATCAGGTGGGTCGCCAGCCAGAAATGGCTGACCGAGGTGCGGGTGTGGCTGAGACCCGACTTCACCATCCACCAGCCGAACGCGCCCTGCAATCCGCCTAGTGCCAGCAGCGCGAGGAGCCGCCAGCCATAGCCTTGCGGGATCTGCTTGCGGATGGCGAACCACAGCAGCGGCAGCGCGAACACCATGCCGATCAGCCGGCCGAGCAGGCGGTGGATGTACTCCCAGAAGAAGATGCCCTTGAAGCCGGCGAGCGTCATGCCCTGATTGAGCTGCTGATACTGGCCGATCTGCTTGTAGTGATCGAACTCCGCCTGCCACTGCGCGTCATCGAGCGGGGGCACGATGCCCGAGATCGGCTTCCACTCGGTAATCGAGAGGCCCGATTCAGTGAGCCGGGTAATGCCCCCGACCACGACCATCGCGACGATCATCGCGGCGACGACGAACAGCCAGTGCGCGAGCGCGCGGGGGCGGGCGGTTAGGGGGAGAATGGTCATTTTCAGCACGTACCGCGATGTACGCGCTCGGGGAAGCGGGCGCTAGCTGCCCGCCGATGGACTTTCGGGAAGCGCGGGCGGTGCGGGCGGAGCAACGGGCTGGCGCTTCATCGCGATGTCGATCAGCGTCTCCAGGCGGATCACCCGTTCGCGCGTCTCGATCGAGTGGCGGCGGGCCTCCTCGGCCGTGTTCAGCGCCTGTTCGACCTTGTGCTGGAGGAGGGCGACCTGCTGGAGGGCGCGCAGCGCGTCGGTCCAGAAGCTCACTGGCGGGCCCAGCCGGACAGGGCGGTGGAGAGCGCATCCCAGTCGATCGAGGAATCGGCCAGCAACTGCTCGCGCACCTGGGCGCGATAGGCATCCTCGTCGAACGCGACGGCGGCGGTGCGGGCGTGCTCAAGCTGGGCGAACGCTTCGTCCGTGCGGGCATTGGCCGCTTCAAGCTGGGCGAGCAGGTCGCGCATCAGCGCCATCTCGGCGGGCGTCGGCTCGGTATAGCGTTCGGCCGCGGTGCGCATGAAGTCGCTGACCGTCATGTCCGCCGCTTCCGCATTGGCGGAAATGCGCCGCTTTTCCTCAGGCGATACCAGCACGACGACACGGCTGGAGCGAGTCTCTGAAAGCTGTGTTGCCATGTACATGTACATGGCATGTGCATGTTGGAGATTCAAGGTTGGAGTAGGGCTTGGATCCTCCCCGGAACGGGGAGGGGGGCCGCCGCCGAAGGCGGTGGTGGAGGGGGGCTCCACAAGGGACTCGCCCGCTGCGCTCCCCCTCCACCAAGCCGCTGCGCGTCTTGGTCCCCCTCCCCGTTCCGGGGAGGATCGAAATCACGCCCGCACGCCGTCGGCCAGCTCCGCCTCGTTGTAGCGCAGCGCCTTCAGCACCGTATCGACGATATGCGCGGCGTTGAGGCCGGCTTCGTCATACTGCTTCTCGGGCTTGTCCTGATCCTGGAACACGTCCGGCAGGCGCATGGTGCGCAGCTTGAGGCCTGCGTCGATCAGGCCGGTGTCGCTGGCCAGCGTCAGCACATGCGCGCCGAGGCCGCCGATCGCGCCTTCCTCGATCGTCACCGCCACTTCGTGCGTGGTGAGCAGGCGACGGATCAGATCCTCGTCAAGCGGCTTGGCGAAGCGCAGGTCGGCGACGGTCGTCGAAAGCCCCTTGGCCTCCAGCGTATCTGCGGCCTTGAGCGCCTCGGCGAGGCGGGTGCCGAGCGACAGGATCGCCACCTTCTTGCCCTCGCGGACCACGCGGCCCTTGCCGATTTCCAGCCGCTCCGGAACCTTTGGCAGTTCCAGGCCTACGCCATTGCCGCGCGGATAGCGCAGCGCGATCGGGCCGCTGTCGTGCATCGCGGCGGTGTGCGTCATGTGGACGAGCTCGACCTCGTCCGCCGCTGCCATCACCACGAAATTGGGCAGGCTGGCGAGATAGGTCACGTCGAAGCTGCCCGCATGCGTCGCGCCATCGGCGCCGACCAGGCCTGCGCGGTCGATTGCGAAGCGGACCGGCAGGTTCTGGATCGCGACGTCGTGGACGACCTGGTCGTACGCACGCTGCAGGAAGGTGGAGTAGATCGCGCAGAACGGCCGCATGCCCTGCGCGGCGAGGCCCGCGGCGAAGGTGACGGCATGCTGCTCGGCGATGCCGACGTCGAAGGTGCGCGCCGGGAAGGTCGCCTGGAACTTGTCCAGACCGGTGCCCGAGGGCATCGCCGCGGTGATCGCGCAGACGGCGGGGTCGCGCTCCGCCTCGGCGAGCAGCGCGTCGGCGAAGACCTTGGTATAGGCCGGCGGCCCCGGCGGTGCCTTGTCCTGCGCACCGGTGATGACGTCAAACTTCTGGACGCCGTGATATTTATCCGCCGCGGCTTCGGCCGGGGCATAGCCCTTGCCCTTCTTGGTCACGACATGGATCAGGATCGGGCCTTGCTCGCTGTCGCGGACATTCTCCAGCACCGGGATCAGGTGCTCGAGATTATGGCCGTCGATCGGGCCGACATAATAGAAGCCGAGTTCCTCGAACAGCGTGCCGCCGGTCGCCATGCCGCGGGCGAATTCCTCCGCCTTGCCGGCGGCCGCGGTGAGGCGGCGCGAGAGCTTGCGGGTGAAGCGCTTGGCCAGTTCGCGCAGGCCGAGATATTCGGACGACGAGATCAGCCGCGCCAGATAGGCCGAAAGTCCGCCCACCGGCGGCGCGATCGACATGTCGTTGTCGTTGAGGATCACCACCAGCCGGTTGCCGGCGGCCTCGGCGTTGTTCATCGCCTCATAGGCCATGCCGGCGCTCATCGCGCCGTCGCCGATCACCGCGATCGCCTTGCCCGGCGCTTCGTTCAGCTTGTTGGCGATCGCGAAGCCGAGCGCGGCCGAGATCGAGGTGGACGAGTGCGCGGCGCCGAAGGGATCGTACGCGCTCTCGCTACGCTTGGTGAAGCCGGACAGCCCGCCGCCCTGGCGGATCGTGCGGATCCGGTCGCGCCGGCCGGTGAGGATCTTGTGCGGATAGCATTGGTGCCCGACGTCCCAGATCAGCCGGTCGTCGGGGGTGTTGAACACATAGTGGATCGCCACCGTCAACTCGACGACGCCGAGGCCGGAGCCGAGATGTCCGCCGGTGGTGCCCACCGCACTGATGGTTTCGGCGCGAAGCTCGTCTGCCAGCTGGCGCAGCTGGGCGGGGGCGAGCTTCCGGAGCTCCTGCGGCGTGTCGACAGTGTCGAGCAGCGGCGTCTTGGGTAAGTCAGCCATGTGCGTTGTTACCGTATCGTTTCGCGCAAGTCGAACGGTCAAATCAGAGGGTCAGTCGCACTTGCCGCACTTGCCGCGTACCTCGATCACCGGACGGACCGGCGAGAATCCGGCGTGTTGCGCGGCGGAACGCACGTTCTTGGTGATCGAATCATCATCGATATGCGTGGTCTGGCCGCAGCTGTCGCACACCAGGAAGATGCAGTCGTGCAGACATTCGGGATGGGCGTTGGCGACATAGGCGTTGGCGCTTTCCACGCGGCGCGCCAGATTGGAGCCGACGAACAGGTCTAGGATCCGATAGACGCTGTTGGCGGCGACCCGGCGCCCCTCCGCCTTCGACACCGCCTCGGCGATGTCATAGGCGCTCGCAGGCTTGTCGAACCCGGCCAGCGCCTCGAACACGCGCTCGCGCATCGCGGTCCACTGTTCGCCGGCCTCTTCCAGCCGGGTGCGAGCCGCCTTGGTGAGATCGGCTCCGTGGTGCTCGTGATGATGATGCGCGGCCATGGTGGCGATGTAGGCGCTGCCGCCGATTCCGGCAAGCAGCCGCCAGTGGGTGCTCAATAGGTCGCGCGGCGGTTGAGGTCATGGCCGAGCGCGACCAGCGACACGCCGACCAGCGTCCAGAAGGTCTCGAACCCGCCATGCGGCAGCGTCAGCGCGCCGCTCATGATGCCCAGCCCGAACGCGCCAACGGCGGCGGGCGCCATATAGCCGTGATGCAATATGCCACGACCGAGCGCATAGATGCCGAAGCCGATCGCCAGCGCCAGCCCGTATTCATGAATGTGCGGGTCCAGCAGCCCGCCCGCGGTGGAGAGCAGGGTAAGAAGCACGGTCGTCGCGATGCAGTGGATGAGGCACAATCCGCTGATCCCGATCGCGATGCGATCAAAGCTGCCATCCAGGCCCGCCCACCATCGGGCTATCGGGGTACTCAGCGACATTGCCGCCATATAGGCCTCGGCAGCGGGAGGTACAATATATCATGCGCGATTTAGCGGTTAATGTGCATACAGGCAAATCGCCTTCCTGGCCGGACGAGGCAGCACGCTCTTTGGCCATGCATCAGAGAGACCTCGCCATGCCGATGTACGACGATTTGATGACGATGCGCGCTAGCAGTGCAATAATTGCAACTGCGGGTCACCAAATCGTATTCCGACTTGGGCGAAGTTCAGGCCATGCCGAAAGGGTAGGCCGGATGACGCTCTAGGGTACGTCACCCGACCATGCCCATGGTGATTACTATAGGTTGTTCTCCCTCATTTTACCAGTCCGCCTGCGCCGAATTGATCGTCTTTTGTATGCCTGTCGTCGCAGCGGTGCCGAGGTAATGGGTCTGGGCTGCGTCGGTGGCATGGACCGCCAGCAGCGAACGCGCCTCCGCCGTGGTGCGGACGCCACCGCTGCTGGCAGCGGCCGTGTCGAGCAGCCGGTCGAACAGGGACTGGCCCTCCTCCCACCAGCCGATGCCGCTTGCCGCGTTCAGATGCCCTTGCGGTCCGGCATCGACGAACAGGCTGCCCCAGCCGCGGGCGAGATCCTCGGCACGTTCGATATTGATCCAGGGATCGTCGCTGCTCGCCACCAGGACGCTGGGGAAGGGGAGCGGGCTCGCCGGAGTCGGACGGAAGGCGTGCAGCTCGGCGGGCGCCGAGTCGCGATCGACATCGGCGGGTGCGACCAGCAGCGCACCGGCGACCGGCGTGCCGAAGGTCTGCCCCGCCAGCGTCGCCCACCAGGCGACGGCGAGGCAGCCCACGCTGTGCGCGGCGAGCACCACTGGCGCCTGCGCGCTGCGGATCGCCTGGTCGAGCTTGGTCACCCAGGCGTTGCGATGCGGTGTGTCCCACATGCCGAGTTCGACTCGATGGGTGTCGGGGCGGGACTGTTCCCACAGCGTCTGCCAGTGCGACGGCCCGGAGCCGCCCAGGCCGGGGACGGTGAGGATGATCGGCGAGCGATCATCGATCGGCGAAAAGATCGTCATTGGGTTCCTCTCCTCGGGAGGGAATGGCCGGACCCCTTTTTTAATTCCCATTCGAATAGTGGACAATAAGCCATGCGCCGAACGGAGGAGCGGTTGCGCCAGAGCGTTACTCGCGCCTAAGGGTCGGCATGGCAAAGCTTCGCGCCGATCAACTGCTCGTCGACCGCGGGCTCGCCGAGAGCCGCACGCGGGCGCAAGCGCTCATCATGGCCGGGCTCGCGTTCACCGGCGAGCGCAAGATCGAAAAGGCGGGGCAGATGCTCGCCGAGGATGCGGCGGTGGAGGTGCGCGGGCGCGACCATCCCTGGGTGTCCCGCGGCGGCATCAAGCTTGCCCATGCGCTCGAGCATTTCGGCTGGGACGTGGGCGGCGACGTGGCGATCGACGTCGGCTCCTCGACCGGCGGCTTTACCGACGTGCTGCTGACCAACGGCGCGGCACGCGTCTATGCGGTGGACAGCGGCACCAATCAGCTCGCCTGGAAGCTGCGCCAGGATCCGCGCGTGACGGTCCATGAACAGACCAGCGCGCGGATACTAACGGCGGCGCACATCCCCGAGCCGATCGACCTGGTGGTGTGCGACGCCAGCTTCATCGGGCTGGCCAAGGTGCTCGACGTGCCGCTGGGCTTTACTCGCCCGGGCGCGCGGTTGGCGGCGCTGATCAAGCCGCAGTTCGAGGCAGGGCGCGAGGAAGTCGGCAAGGGCGGGGTGGTGCGCGATCCTGCGGTGCACGAGCGGGTCTGCACCGAGGTCGCGGACTGGCTGGAAGGCAAGGGCTGGCAGGTGCTGGGCGTAACGCGCAGCCCGATCACCGGGCCGGAGGGCAATGTGGAGTTCCTGATCGGCGCGGTACGGGGCGGCTCGGCCTGAACCCGGTCTAAGCGTTCGCCCCGTGTCGGCCGCGGTGCGTTGTCGATCAGCTATCGTCGTCCGGCGGCTCCTTGCCCTTTTGTGGCATGACGAAGCGCACCAGGTCGACGCAACCGACGCGCCCGCTCGTGGAAGGTGCCTGGCGGGCCTGCATCACGATTTCGCGCCCCTTTTCGCCAAAGGCCGCGGCCGGCTCGGCGGCGAGGACGCGGACATTGCCGGTCTGCCCCCAGGGCGCCACGTCATAGCCGATGATCGCCCAGCCTTCGATCCGCCGCCCTGCGAAGCCGGGCGGGAATTGCAGCGTCGGCATGCTCTTCCAGCCCGTGTCTCCGTCCGGGCACGGCGCGTCCGCGGGCCGGAAACTGGCCTTGTCGGGCGGGGGCGGCGCGGCAAGCGTCTCGTCGCTACGGCGATAATAGGGATAGGTGCAGCCGTGCCGTGCCTCGGGTGCGAAGCGCGACTGCTGCACTGCCTGCACGGAGGCGCGATCGAGTGCTGCGTTCCCGTCCGATCCGATGATCCGCACGTTCACCGGCCGTCCCTTTGCGTCGATGTCGAACGCGGTCATCGCATAGGTCCAACTGCCGGGGGCGACGGCAATTTCCTCGAAGGCGGGAAAGGCACGGAGACGCACATTCGGCGCATTGGCGCCGATGCAATTGGTGTCGGCCGGATGAAACCGGCGGAACAACGCCGGTTCGCCCGACTGCCGCGTATGGGGCGCAACGACATACCGCATCGCCATTGTCGGCGGCGCATCGATGGCGGCAACCGGCTGCGGTTCGAAACGGATCGTGCAGTTCGTGCGTGCGCCGGGCGCGAAGCGCGATGCGGCAAAGGCCGGAACCACGTCGGTATCCGCGAAGTACAGGCGGTCGGGGCTCCATTCGCCGGCGTTCGTCCGCTTGATGTCCAAGGGTCGTCCCCGCGCATCGATCTGGAAGCTGAGGGTGATCGGCAGCGGCGCTTTCCCGTTGCTGTAAACAGCGGTCGGGAAGGGTGCTTCGCGGTGCGTCAGCGCTACCGGTACACCTTCGCAGCGCGCTTCGCCGGCGGTGGGCACGATGAGGAGCAGGTTGGGTGCGGCGATCGGCTTTCCCGAACCCGGATAGGGCGGCGGTGGCGGGGGCAGTTCCTGCGCGTGCGCGGCGGGAACGGCGAGCGAAAGGAACAGCGCGGGAAAAGGCATGTCGTGAAATTGCTCTGATTTCACTGTTGTTTCAAGAACAAACTTTGCATGACGCGTTGTAATCGCCAGGTACTATCGATGTCATCTTTGGTTCATCTTGGCGTTGCTGCCGCGGCGAAGGTCGCGACGCCGCGGTCGCTGCGCGATGCATGACGTCTTTGCAGCGGTGTCGCGATCGCCTAGGCCATGGCGCGGGTCTGACAATGACGACAGGGGAGATCGCGTGAACGCACTGGCATCGAAGGCGCAACTACGTCGGGGCTTCTGGCGGCGCGCGCTGGTGACGGTGCCGATCGTGGTGCTGCTCGGCTTCGGATCGGCGATGGTCGCGCCCGCGGGCGACCAGAACCCCTGGTTCACCGCGCTCGCCAAGCCCGCAATCCAGCCGCCCAACATTGCCTTCCCGGTCGTCTGGACCATCCTCTACGTGCTGATGGGGCTGGCGCTCGCGCTGGTGCTGAGTGCGCGCGGCGCCCGGGGCCGGGCGGCGGCCGTGGTGCTGTTCGTGGTGCAGTTAGCGGTGAACCTCGCCTGGTCGCCGATCTTCTTCCGCTTCCACCTGCTCGATCTCGCGCTGATCGTGATCGTCGCGCTGGCGGTGCTCGTCGCGGTGACCATGGTTGCCTTCTGGCGCGTCCGCACGCTCGCCGGGCTGATGCTGCTGCCCTATCTGGCTTGGGTGTGCTTCGCGAGCGTGCTGTTCTCGCAGGTCCGCGACCTCAATCCGGATGCGGAAAAGATTGCGTCGGCGGCCTCGAACGCCCACATCCACCTCGAAACGCTTTGAGTGGGGTTTTTTGACATGCAGACCGACAACCGCCTGTTCGACGATCTGGTGAAGATGGTGAATGGCGCCGCCGGCACTTTCGCCGGGGTGGCCCGCGAAGCCGAGGCCGGTGCGCGCGAACGCGCCCGTGAATGGATCGGCGGGCTCGATTTCGTCAGCCGTGACGAGTTCGAGGCGGTCAAGGCAATGGCCGCCGCCGCGCGCGACGAGGCCGATGCGCTGAAGGCGCGCCTTGATGCGCTGGAGGCGAAGCTGACCCCGCAAGGGAATGCGTGACGCTGGCCTATCTTTCCTTGTCCACAGCTTTAAACGGCGGGGCGCGGGCGCAAGCTTGTGCCCCGTCCGCGTGCTTGGCACTAGCGGGCATGGCTACACGACCGAGGGCTGAATGGGCATGCTAGACGAAGCGGAATTCGACCGCGACGCCGCCGCGCCCATCGACATGCTCGAAACCTATTTCGCCGCGCATGGTTGGACCCATGAGCGCGAGGACGACGAGATCGTCGCCAAGGTGAAGGGCAGCTGGACCCAGTATGAACTCCGCGCGATCTGGCGCGAGGACGACGGCGTGCTCCAGTTCATGGGCTTCCCCGACGTGCGCGTCCCCGAGGAGCGGCGCGGGCTGGTCTACGAGACGATCGGGCTGGTCAACGAGCAATTGTGGATCGGCCATTTCGAGCTCTGGTCCTCGACCGGCATCCTGCTGTTCCGCCACGCCGCGCTGATCGACGGCGACGAGGGCGCGTCGCTGACGCTCGCCCAGGCCGAGCTGCTGGTGGAAAGCGCGATCGACGAGTGCGAGCGCTTCTACCCCGTGTTTCAGTTCGTCCTTTGGGGCGGCAAAACGCCCAGCGAGGCGATCGCCGCGGCGCTGATCGAGACCCAGGGCGAGGCCTGAGATGACTGCGCTGCTCGAACGGATCTGGCTGGTCGGTGCCGGCAATATGGGCGGGGCGATGCTCCGCCGTTGGGCCGGGGCGGGAATCGATCCTGCCGCGATCACCGTCATTGATCCGGGCAGCCCTTCCATCCCCGAGGGCGTGCGGCATGTGACCGCGCCGCCCGAGGGCGAGCGGCCGACCGCGCTGGTGCTCGCGGTGAAGCCGCAGCAACTCCACAAGGTCGCGCCGGTACTCGCGCCGTTCGTGGCGGGCGTGCCGCTGCTGGTGTCGATCCTGGCGGGGGTGGAGGTCGCGACGCTGGCGGAGGTGCTGGGGGCGCAGACCGTTGTGCGCGCGATGCCCAACCTGCCGGTCGCGATCGGCAAGGGCGTCGTCGGCCTCACCACGCCCAGCGACGATGCCGGGGCGCGCGCGGCGGCCGAGACGCTGATGCAGCCGCTCGGGCTGGTCGAATGGGTGCCGAGCGAGCCGATGCTCGATGCGCTGACAGCGCTCGCCGGCTGCGGCCCGGGCTTCGTCTTCCGCTTCGTCGATGCGCTGGCCCAGGCGGGTGCCGCGCTCGGCCTCCCCGCCGATCAGGCGCAGCGGCTGGCGCTCGCCACCGTCGAAGGTTCGGGGTTGATGGCGGCGGCTGCGAGCGAGAGCCCGGCCGTGCTGGCAGATCGCGTCGCGAGCCCCGGCGGCTCTACCCGCGAGGGCCTGAACGTGCTCGATCGCGACAACGCGTTGACCACCTTGCTGCGCGAGACGATCGCGGCGTCCGCGCGTCGCAACGCCGAAATGGCCGCCGAAGCGCGCAAATAGCGCGTTCGTCTACGGAACGCCTAGTATTCCCAACGGTTAAGCCTCCGATCCCACGTATCGACGGAGGCTTTCATGGCTACCACGACCGAACCGAAGCGGAACACCAAGACCGCCGCGAACAACACGGCCAAGACGAGCAGCAACGGCGCCAATCTGGGCGTGATCGCCGGCGCGGCGGCGGGCGGCGCGGCGCTGGGCCTGCTCGCGATGCTGGGCCGCAAGGCTGCGGTGCAGGCGCCGAGCGCGCTCGCCGGCAACTGGGACGACGCGCTGAAGGCCGAGCACAAGGCGGTGCTCAAGGTGTTCGACACGCTCGAAGCGACCGACGACAAGGCGACGATCCGCCGCAACATGCTGCTTGCGCACATCAAGCACGCGCTGATGAAGCATGCGATTGAGGAAGAGAATGTCATCTATCCGGCGCTCCGCGAAGCGGGGAAGACCGAGCAGGCGGATGAGCTCAACGCCGAGCACGGCTATGTGAAGCAGTTCCTCTACGAACTCGAGAACATGCCGAGCACCTCGCCCAAGTGGCTGGAGAAGGTGAAGGAATTCCGCGCCGCGCTGGAAAAGCACATCCGCGAGGAAGAGGACCAGCTGTTTCCCGAGCTCCGCGCCCAGCTGAGCGAGGAAAAGAACAAGGCCCTCACGCTTTCGATGAACAAGGAAGGCTTCAAGGTCGCCTGAACCCCGCGGCGATGCTGGGCGCGTCAGCGCCCCAGCGTCGCTGCGCGGCCGCGCTCGTCCTCGGGCATCAGCCCCTCGAGCACGGCCCAGAATCCCCCGACGGCTCCCTGGCCGGCGCTTGAATAGGCGCCGGCCATTTTTTCGCGCAGCGCCTCGAACAACTCCGCTTCCAGCGTCGCCCCCGCCGGCGTGAGCCGCAACAGCCGCTGCCGCCGGTCGCGTGTTCCCGCACGCGTCTCGACAAGCCCGCGCTCGGCCAGTTCACCCAGCACCCGCCCCAGCGACTGTTTGGTGATCGCCAGCAGCGAGAGCAGCTCGCTCACCGTCAAATCGGGCTTGCGGGCGATGAAATAGAGCGCGCGGTGGTGCGCCCGGCCCAGCCCCTGGCGCGCCAGCCCGTCGTCGATCGAGCGGGTGAGATGCGAATAGCCGAAATAGAGCAGCTCGATGCCGCGCCGGATTTCGGGTTCGCGCAGGAAGAGGGGAGAGGCAGGAATTGGGGCAGCCATGTTGACCGTTTCTGCCACCGCGCCTAGTCCTGCGCAACCCGAGGCTCTGGGGACGAGAAAGACCGAGTGATGGAAGACGCGACGATCCTGGATTTCGAATTCGAAGCCCATACCAATCCGCGCGAGCGTGACGAGCGCGCGACGATCCTCGCCAACCCCGGCTTCGGCAAGGTATTTACCGATCACATGGCGGTGATCCGCTATTCGGCCGACAAGGGCTGGCACGACGCGCGCATCCAGCCCTATGCGCCGCTCCAGATCGACCCCGCCTGCGCCGTGCTCCATTATGCGCAGGAGATTTTCGAGGGCCTCAAGGCCTACCGCCTGCCCGATGGCGGTGCGGGGCTGTTCCGCCCGGCCGAGAATGCCCGCCGCTTCCGCGAATCGGCCGAGCGGATGGCGATGACGCCGTTGCCGGAGGCGCTGTTCCTTTCGTCGATCCGCGCGCTGGTCGAGGCCGATCGCGACTGGATCCCGGAAGGCGAGGGCGCCTCGCTGTACCTCCGCCCCTTCATGTTCGCGAGCGAGACCTTCCTCGGCGTCAAGCCGGCGAGCGAATATCTGTATCTGGTGATCGCCTCGCCGGCGGGCGCCTATTTCAAGGGCGGCGCGCCGTCGGTGACGCTGTGGGTGTCCGATCACTATACCCGCGCCGCGCCGGGCGGCACGGGGGCCGCCAAGTGCGGCGGCAACTATGCCGGCAGCCTGGTCGCCCAGGCCGAGGCGATCCGCCAGGGCTGCGACCAGGTGGTGTTCCTCGACGCGGTCGAGAACCGCTATGTCGAGGAGCTGGGCGGCATGAACGTGTTCTTCGTCTTCGACGACGGCTCGATCGCCACCCCGCCCCTCTCGGGCACGATCCTTCCGGGCATCACCCGCGAATCGCTGATCACGCTGGCGCGCGACGCGGGCGTCGAGGTCCGCGAGGAGCGCTATTCGATCGACCAGTGGCGCGAGGACGCCAAGAGCGGCCGCCTGCGCGAGGCCTTTGCCTGCGGCACCGCCGCGGTGGTGACGCCGATCGGCGCGGTGCGTGGGCAAGGCTTCGACTTCCAGATCGGCAATGGTGGCCCCGGCCTGCTGACCGAGCGGCTGCGCGAGCAGTTGGTGGGAATTCAGCGCGGAACGGTGGCGGACCCGCACGGATGGCTTGAACGTCTGTTCTGAGGCTCTATAAGCCCGCTTCCCGTTGGGGCGTCGCCAAGTGGTAAGGCAACGGTTTTTGGTACCGTCATTCGGAGGTTCGAATCCTCCCGCCCCAGCCAGCTTTCCTTGAATCGCCGACCGAAGGAGCGCGCCGTCGTCGGCGCGCTCCTTCGGTTCAGCCCCGCAGCTGCTTCACTGCGTGGTCGGCGGCGCGCATCGTCAGTGCCATGAAGGTCAGCGACGGATTGACGCACGAAACCGACGCCATCTGCGCGCCATCGGTGACGTACAGGTTCGATGCGTCGTGCGCCTGGCTGAACCCGTTCAGCACCGAAGCGCGCGGATCGGCGCCCATGCGCGCGCCGCCCATTTCGTGGATGGCGTCGCCCGGCACATGTTCGCCTTCGTTGCTCGTCACATTCTGCAGTCCCGCCGCACGCAGCATCGCCTCGCCCTGTACCTTGGCATCGGCAATCAGCTTCAATTCGTTCTCGCGGAAGGTGACGTCGAATCGCATCAGCGGCACCCCGAAGCGGTCGACCTTGCTCGGGTGGAGCGAGACGCGATTGTCCTTGTAGGGCAGGCATTCGCCGAACGCGCCCATGCTGAACCGCCAGGGGCCATAGCGGCGCATCGCGTGTTTCATCGAGGCGCCGAAGCCGACCGGCGCGGAAGGCACGCGCCAGGCGCTGCCCTGATAGCCATAGCCGCGCTTGAAGCCGACGCCCTCCTCGCCGCCGATGTTGCGGAAGCGGGGAATGTAGACCCCACCGGGGCGCCGACCATATTCGATCAGGTCGGTCATGCCGGGAATTTCCCCGTCGATGCCGACGCGGAAGATGTGATCCATCACATAGCGGCCCAGCGTGCCGCTGCTGTCGAAATGGCTGCGCTCGCTGCCCGCCGGTCGTGAATTGAGCAGGATCTGGTTCGAGCCCATCGCCGATGCGCAGAGGAACACCAGCTCCGCATTCACCACCTGGGCCTGGCCGGTCTTGGCATCGACATAGCGTACGCCGGTGACCCGCTTCTTCGCGGCGTCATATTCGAGGTTGGTGACCACCGCGTCCGACTGGAGCGTCAGGCGGCCCGTCGCGCGGGCGGCGGGGAGGGTGACCGCCTGGGTCGAGAAATAGGCACCGAACGAACAGCCATTGCCGCACTGGTTGCGGAACTGGCACTTGGTGCGGCCCTGGTCGGGCTTGTCCTCGGTCATGTTGGACAGGCGGGTGTTGATCAGCTTGCGCCCGGGGAACTTCGCTTCCAGCCGCTCCTTCAACCACTTCTCCGCGACATTCATCGGGATGGGGGGCTGGAAGTTGCTGTCCGGCAGATAGGGGAGGTTCTCGCGCGAGCCCGAGACGCCGATATAATCCTCGACCTTGGCATACCAGGGCGCGAGGTCGTCATAGCCGATGGGCCAGGCGCCATCCACGCCCTCGCGCTTGTTCGCCTCGAAATCCTCCGGGCTCCAGCGGAAACTCCAGCGGCCCCAGATCAGCGACTTCCCCCCTACGGCGCCGGGGCGGATCCAGTAGAATTTGCTGCCCTCGTCAAAGGCATAGGGATTCAGCCGGTCGTTGTTGTAGAAGCCCATGCTGCTCGGCTGCACATAGCCGCGCTTGGCAATGAAATAATCCTTCTCCTGCAGCGGCTTGGGCATGATGTTGCGCGCCGGTACGTCATATGCGGGCTTGCCGTCGTACGGATAGCCTTCGCCATGCTCGACCATACGGCCGCGGTCGAGCATCAGCACGCGAAGTCCCTTCTCGGTGAGTTCCTTCGCGGCGAAGCCGCCGCTGACGCCCGAGCCGATGACGATCGCGTCGAACCTGTTGGTTGCAGCCATTTCGTTTCCCTCTCCCAGGGCGTGTTATGATTCAGAAGCGCAGCGTCTGCAGCGTCTTGAAGCTGGTGGTGATGTCCGGAAGATAGGGCGCGGGCGCCTCGTCATTCTCGACATAGAAGTGGCGGACATGCGCGCTCGACGGGCGCTTGAACAGCGCGGCGAAGTCAATCGTGCCGGTGCCTACCGCGGACATGCTGCCGTCGGCGCGCATGTCCTTCACATGGTAGGAATAAAGGCGCTTGTTCAGCCGGTCGATCAGCATCGGCAGATCCTGGCCGGCGCGCTTTGCCCAATAGAGGTCGAGCTCGATCTTCACCAGTGCGGGATCGGTTTCCTTGAGCAGCCGGTCGTACAGGCTCACGCCGCCGGGCTTGTTGGTGAACTCGAAATCATGGTTGTGATAGGCGAAGTCGAAACCCGCCTGCTTGAGCTGCGTCGCGAACCTCCTGAAGTTCGGCAGCGCGGCGTTCCAGCCGGCTTCGGTGCGGTGCTGGTCGGTCATGTAGGGCAGGATGACGGTCTTGGCGCCGAGCGTGCGCGCCATCGTCACGGACTTGTCGAACTGGCCGAGCAGCGCGTCATAGCCGATGTGGAGCGAGGGGCAGCGCAGGCCGGCCTTGTCCATCGTGGCGCGGAGCATCGCCGGGTCCATGCTGTCATAGCCGCCGCCGCCGAACTCGACCTCGCGATAGCCGATCCTGGCGATCGCCTCGAGCGTGCCGGCGGGATCCTTCTGGAAGATGTCGCGCACGGTGTAGAGCTGGATGCCGACGGCGGGGACCTGTGCGGCGAAGGCTTGCGGGATCAGGCGGTCCACCAGCGCAAGGGCGGTGACGCCGCCGGCGCCGGCGAGCAGAGTGCGACGGGTGATCCTCATGCGCTGTACACCTTGTTGACCTGGGAATAGGGGAAGGCACCGTTATATTCGCCCGGCACCGGCAGATATTCGCGCTCCTGGGTGATGCCGATCTCCGAGGTGTAGTACCCGGTGATCACCAGCTGGCGGAACGCCTCGAAGAAGGTCTTGCCGCCCGGGATCTGGTCGTTCATCGCGAGCGTGAGCAGCGCGTCCTGCTGTTCCGGCGTCGCCTTGGCGGCGGAGACCTTATAGTCCTGCTGGGCACGCGCCTCGATCGCGTCGAGCCCGGCGACGATCGGCACACGGTCGCCCGGCATCGCCCAGTCGGCGAGCAGCTTCTCGATGAAGTCGGGTACGCCCGCGGCGATCGCGCCCGGCGTATCGGTGGTAGGAATCACCCGCTCGCTGAGCGCGGTCATCAGCGCGCGCTGGGCGGGATTGAACACGGCGACGCTCGGCGGCCCCTCGGGGATCAGCTGCGTCGCGGTCATCTGCGCGGCGCGGGCGATGGGAGCGAACACGCTGGCCCCGAACAGGGCGAGCACGCCGGTAAGCGCGGCGCGACGGTCGACGATCATTTGCGGTCTCCGGGAAGGTCGTGCGCGATCGCTGCTTCGGGCAGCGGGCGCACCCAGATGTTGCGGAACGATACCGGCGAGTCATGGTCCTGCAGCTGGATCGGCAGGGCATCGGCATGCGCGGTATATTCGGCGATGTGGCGCCAGTTGGTGGTGCCCAGCATCGCCTGATGGTTCTGCACCAGCACGCCGTTGAGGAAGGCGGTGATATAGGCCGGGCGCAGCAGCTTGCCGTCGGCGGCGAAGCGGGGGCGCTCGAACACCACGTCGTAGCTCTGCCACTCGCCGGGCTTGCGCGACGGATTCACCAGCGGCGGCTTCCAGCCATAGACGCCGCCCACCGTGCCATCGGCATAGGTGGGGTTCTGATAGCCGTCGAGGATCTGGATCTCGTAGCGCTGCATGAACCAGATGCCGCTGTTGCCGCGATCCTGCGAGCTCTTGGTCGGCGGATTGGGCGAGCGGAACTCGAGGTGGAGCTGAACGTCGCCGAAGCTCTGCTTGGTGATCAGCGCATTCTCGCCGCCGCTGCTCGCGCGGGTCGGCACGGTGAGCACGCCGTTCGCCACCGGCCACAGCTTGCGCTGCGCGGTCCAGGCATCGAGCGAGCGGCCGTCGAACAGGACGATCGCGTCCGAGGGCGCGCCGCCGGGCTGCGCGGCGGGGGTGACGACGATCGGATAGGGCCGGTCCGAATCATGGACGTGCCAGTTGCCGTCCCCCGGCAGGATGGGAGTGTCCTTGAACCCCGGCTTCTCCTGTGCCGCTACAGGCGTCGCGGCAAGCACCGCCAGACCCGCGAGCAGCACATAGGTGCGTCTCGACATGCTTCTCTCTCCCCAGTATTTTTTTGATCGCCCGGCACCACCACCCCGATCGTCATCCCCGCGACGGCGGGGATCCATTGGCGCAGGTGCCTCCGTTCTTTCCACCGGCCCACGGGCCAATGGATTCCCGCTTTCGCGGGAAGGACGGTGGTTGGTTGGTGGGGCGTCGTCTCGAAAGCCCATCCTTATCCCCTCAGACGGCGTCGATCGTGCGATAGGCGGCGATCAGCCGCTCCTCGCCCGCGCGCCCCTTGATCGAATTGCCGTGTTCCATGCCGATCACCCCGGCATAGCCCCGCCCGCGCAGCCAGCGGACGATCGTCGCATAGTTGATTTCGCCGCTGCCCGGCTCGTTGCGGCCGGGATTGTCGCCGAACTGGATATAGCCGATCTCGCTCCAGCACATGTCCAGTACCGGGATCAGATTCCCGGACTGGATCTGCTCGTGATAGAGGTCGGCGAGGACCTTCACCCCCGGACTGTTCGCCCCGCGCGCCACTGCATAGCCTTGTGCGATGCTCTGCATGTACACGCCCGGATGGTTGGTCCGGGTGTTGAGCGGCTCCATCACCATCGCGATATTGTGGGGCGCAACGATGTCGCCGGCGCGGCGCATCACGTCGATCACCCGCGCGGTCTGGATGTCGAGCGGCACCTTGGGATCGAGGAATCCGGTCACCACCGTCATCCGTGTCGCGTTCAGCCGCTTGGCGACGTCGATCGAGGCGCGGATGTCGGCCAGGAACGCCTCGCGCTCGGCGCCGTCATTGGCGCCCAGGATCGGCCGCGACTGCGCCCATTTCGGCATGGAGGCGACGAATACCCCCATCTTCATGCCGCGGCTGGAGAGCGCCTTCGCCATCGCTACCTGCTCGTCGACCGGGCGGCCGGCGGCCTCGTTATCCTCCCAGGCGGTGAAGCCCTGGTCGGCGGCGAAGGCGATCTGCTCCAGCCGGTTGCCGCGGCTGGCGAAGCTGCCCTCATGGGGTGCGTAATGGAGCGAGAAGCGCGCCGCGTTCGACTGGCCGCGTGCGGCGGAGGAGGCCACCAGCGGCGCCGCGGCGGCGCCGGCCAGAACGGTGCGGCGCGACACGCTCATTTGCCGCTGTTCGCTTTCAGATAGGCGATGATCTGCGCCCGTTTCGCCGGATCCGCCATCCCGATCGGCATGCGCGTGCCCGGTACCTTCTTCATGGGCGCCGCGATGAACTGGTCGAGCGTCGCCGGATCCCAGGTCAGCTTCGCGTTCTTGAGTGCGGTGGAATAGTTGAACCCGGGCAGCGAGGCCGCCGGACGGCCGACGACGCCGTTCAGATTGGGGCCGATGCCGTTCCGGCCGCCCTTCTCCACCGTGTGGCACGCCTTGCACGCGGCGAAGGCGGGCGGGGCGGCGGTCTGCGCCCAGGCCGGCGCGCTCGCCGTCAGCGCCGCAGTTGCGGCAAGTGCCATCCAGAACTTCATCTACGCTCTCCGGTTACGATCTCGGTCCATTTGGTGTCGGCCTGCGCGTTGGCGATCATCGCCTCGACAAAGGCCATCGTCCGCAGCCCGTCCGCAACGCCCGGCACCTGCGCCGAATCGCCGCGAACAATGGCCGCGAAGCCACGATAAAGATTTGCAAAGGCTTCGATATAGCCTTCCGGATGTCCCGCCGGTGTACGAAGCAGCGGGGCGGTGCTCGGCCCCAGGCCGGGGCCCCCGGCCCGCAGCGTCTCCGCCGGGCGATCCAGCCAGCGCAGGGTGAGCGTGTTCGGCTCCATCTGCGCCCATTCCAGCCCGCCGCGCTCGCCATGGATGCGCAGGCGCAGGCCGTTTTCCTCGCCGGCGGCCACCTGCGTCGCCTTCAGCGTGCCGCGCGCGCCGCCCTCGAAGCGGAGCATCGCGCTGACGTCATCGTCCAGTCTCCGGCCGGGGACATGGGTCGCAAGCTCTGCGGAAAGCGTCGCCACGCGCAGACCGGAAACCAGCTCGGCAAGGTGGAAGGCGTGCGTGCCGATATCGCCCAGGCAGCCGCCGAGCCCCGCGCGCGCCGGATCGGTGCGCCACTCGGCCTGCTTGTTGCCCGCCGTATCGAGGGGCGCGCTCAGCCAGCCCTGGATATATTCCACCTGCACCAGCCGGATCGCGCCGAAGTCGCCCCGGGCGACGCGCGCGCGCGCCTCCTCGACCAGCGGATAGCCGCTATAGGTGAAGGCGAGGCCGAACTGCTTGCCGCTGGCGTGCGCGGCGGCGGCGATGGCGCGCGCCTCGTCGCCGTTCATCGCCATCGGCTTTTCGCAGAAGACGTGGAAGCCGGCGTTCAGCGCCGCGATCGCGACGGGGGCATGGAGATGGTTCGGGGTGACGATCGCCACCGCATCGATGCGCTCGCTCTCCGGCAGCGCCGCTTCGCCTGCCAGCAGCGCGTCATAGGTCGTATAGACCCGAGCGGGATCGAGCCCGAGCAGGTCGCCGGTCCGCGCATTCCTGCCGGCATCGGTGCTGAACGCGCCGGCAGCCAGCCGCCAGTCGCCGTCGAGCGCCGCCGCCATGCGGTGGACGGCGCCGATGAACGCGCCTTCGCCGCCGCCGACCATGCCGAGTTTCAGCGGATGCCGGATCATGCGTCGCCGCGCTCCAGACCGAGCAAATTGCGGATTGCGCCCTTGTCGACTCCGCTCGAGGCGAAGTCGTCGAACGCGCGTTCGGTGACGCGGATGATATGGTCGCGGATGAACGGTGCGCCTTCGCGGGCGCCGTCCTCGCTGTTCTTCAGCGCGCATTCCCACTCGATCACCGCCCAGCCGCGATAGCCGTACTGGGCCAGCTTGCTGAAGATGCCGACGAAATCGACCTGGCCGTCGCCGGTCGAGCGGAAGCGGCCGGCGCGGTTCACCCAGCTTTCATAGCCGCCATAGACGCCGCTGCGCCCGGTCGGGTTGAACTCGGCATCCTTCACATGGAAGCAGGAAATCCGGTCGTGATAGCGATCGATGAAGTCGAGATAGTCGAGCTGCTGGAGCACATAGTGCGACGGATCGAACAGGATGCGCGCGCGAGGATGATGGTTCACTGCTTCCAGGAAGCGCTCCCAGCTGGCGCCGTCGTGGATGTCCTCGCCGGGGTGGATCTCGAACGCGCAATCGACGCCGGCCTCCTCGAACACGTCGAGAATGGGCAGCCAGCGGCGGGCTAGTTCGGCGAACGCCTCTTCAACCAGCCCGGCAGGGCGCTGCGGCCAGGGATAGACATAGGGCCAGGCGAGCGCGCCCGAGAAGGTGGCGTGCGCCTTCAGCCCCAGCCGGGCGCTGGCGCGCGCGGCGAACTTGACCTGCTCGACCGCCCAGGCCTGGCGCTCGGCGGGCTTGCCGTGCAGCTCGGCCGGCGCGAAGCCGTCGAACAGCGTGTCATATGCGGGGTGCACCGCGACCAGCTGGCCCTGGAGGTGCGTCGAAAGCTCGGTCGGCTGGATGCCGAACTTGTCGAGCCGGGCGCGGAGATCGTCGCAATAGGCCTGGCTTTCGGCGGCCTGTTTCAGATCGATCAGGCGTGGATCGCACGGGATCTGCACCCCGACATAGCCGAGGCCGGCAGCCCATTCGGCCATATGGTCCAGCGTGTCGAACGGCGCCGTGTCCCCCATGAACTGGGCGAGGAAGATGCCGGGGCCCTGCATCGCGGTCATGCGTGCGTCTCCTGACGAGGATTCTTGAAGGTCAGCTGGAAGAGCAAAGCGATCACCGCCGCGGCGATCGCCGGATACCACCAGAGCTGGTGCCAGTCGGCCACGGTCGCGCCCTCCGGCAGCTGCGCATAGAGCAGCCCGCCGATCTGCGAGCCGAGCAGCATGCCCACGCCATAGGTGAACAGCGTCAGCATGCCCTGCGCCTGCGCGTTGACGCCCTTCGGCGTGGCGATGGTGCCGGTGTAGATCGCGCCGGCGACGAAGAAGAAGTCATAGCAGACGCCGTGCAGCGCGACGCCGAGATAGATCGCCCAGATGCCCGCGCCGCCGTCGCCGATCGCAAAGAGGGCATAGCGCAGCGCCCAGGCGATCATGCCGACGAGCAGCAGCGGCTTCACCCCGAAGCGGCGATAGAGAAACGGCATCGAGAACATGAAGACCAGCTCGGACATCTGCCCGATCGCCAGCGTGCCGCCGACATTCTCGATCCCCACCGCGCCCACATAGGGCGAGGCATAGGCGTAATACATCGCCAGCGGGATCGAGATCAGCGTGGCGCAGAGGATGAAGATCAGGAACGAGCGGTTGCGCATCAGCCCGAAGGCTTCGGTGCAGAACACCTCGGCGACCAGGCTCTTGCCCTGCGGCGCATCGGGCTGCACATTGGGCAGCGTGATGCTGTAGAGGCCGAGCGCGAGCGAGACGACGCCCGCCACCTGGAAGATCTGCGGGCTGGCGGAGAGCCCCGCCCAGCCGATGATCAGCCCCGCGACGATCCAGCCGAGCGTGCCGAAGGCGCGGACGAAGGGGAAGCGGTCGACCCGCTCGCCGAAGCTCTTCAGCGCGATGGTGTTCGCGAGGCCCACCGTCGGCATGTAGAGGATCATGTAGCCGAGCAGCAGCCAGACAAAGCTGGCGCCATGCTCGGGGGTGAGCAGCGTCGGCAGGAGGAAGAGCAGCACGCCGCCGACGAGATGGAGCACCACCATCAGCATCTTGGGGCTGAGGAACCGCGCCGCCGCCATGCCGAGCAGGAAGGAGCCGACGATCGAGGCGATCGGGCCGACCGAGAAGGCATTGGCGATCAGGCTGCCAAGGCCGACGGTCTGCATCACCAGGCCGAGCGTGACGTTCCACGCCCCCCAGACGAAGAACTGCATGAACATCAGCGCGCTGAGGCGCCCTGTGAGCAGGCCCGATACGGGCTGTGTGCCGTTCATGGCGATCCCTTCAGCAGCGGCCATGCGCTTCCTCTCCCCCGCGCGGCTTTGCCGCTGTTCGAATCGCAGCCTATGCAGACGGAGTAATGATGTAAAGGATTACATTGCCGGGGCTCGACACGGCTCGCCGCAGGCGACAAAGATATCTGCATGGCCACGATTATCGAAGTCGCCGCGGCCGCGGGCGTTTCCACCGCCACGGTTTCGCGCGTGCTCAGCCAACCGGCGCGGGTGGCGGAAGCGACGCGCGCCAAGGTGATGGAAGTGGTCGAGGCGCTGGATTATCGGCCGAACGTCGCGGCGCGCACGCTGCGCACGCTGCGCGCCGCCAAGATCCTGCTGACCGTGCCGGACATCTCCAACCCCTTCTTCGCCAGCGTCATCCGCGGTGCCGAGGAAGCGGCGCGCGATGCCGGCTATGCGGTGGTGCTGGGCGACACGCGGCACGATCCCGAGGTCGAGGATCAATATGCCGAGATGCTGTCGCGCCGCGAGGTGGACGGGCTCGTCTTCCTCGGCCACCGTCTGCCCGCCAGCCTAGAAGCGCTGGTCGCCCGGCTCGGCGCGTCGGCGCCGATCGTCAATGGCTGCGAATATAGTCCCGAGATCGGCGTGCCGAGCGTGCATATCGACAATGCCGCCGGGAGCGCCGACGCGATCGAGCATCTGGTCGCGCTCGGCCACCGAGACATCGGCGTCGTCACCGGCCCGCCGATCAGCCCGATCAGCCGCGATCGTCTCGCCGGGGCGTTGCGGGCCGCAGACCGGCACGGCCTCAAGGAGCGGCTGCGCCTGCGGGAAGGGGATTACGGGGCCGATTCGGCCCATCGCGCGGCGCGCGCGCTGCTGGCGGAAGGCGTCACCGCGCTGTTCTGCTTCAGCGACGAGATGGCGCTGGGCGCGATCAGCGCTGTAGGAGCGGCGGGACTGACCTGTCCCGGCGACGTTTCGGTGATCGGCTTCGACGATCTGCCGCTGGCGCAATTCTTCCACCCGGCCCTCACCACGATCGCGCAGCCCAAGGCGATGATCGGGCAACGCGCGGTGGAACTGCTGGTCGGCATCCTGCGCGGGAGCGAGCCGATCGATCGGCAGCTGACGCTGGATCACGCGCTGATCCGCCGTGCCAGCACCGGCCCGGCGCCCAACCCCCGGTGACACGCCGGGCTGGCATGATATGCTTCTGGGAAGACGCTCGAAAGCGTTCGATACCAGGAGAGACACCATGCCCAGCTTCCGCACGCTGCCGCTGCGCCGTTGTGCCGCACTCGCGCTGATTGCGGCCACCATGATCGGCGCGATGCCGGCTGGGACAGGTCGCCCCGCGATCACCGGCATCTCGCACCTCGCCGTCTACGCAACCGACATGGCCGCCAGCGATCATTTCTATCGGGTGGTGCTCGGTGCGCGGAAAGGGCCGGATCCCGAAGACCCGGCCGGCATTCGCTACTATTTCAACCCGCGCCAGTTCGTCGAAGTGCTCCCAGCGCCCAAGGATCATGGCCCCAGCATGCTTGCCCATGTCGGCTATACCACCGCCGATGCCGCCGGGCTTCGGACCTGGCTTGTCGCCCACGAGGTTCGCGATCTCACCCCGGTGCAGCGCGGGCCGGGCGGCGACCAGTGGTTCGGCGGGCGCGATCCGGAAGGCAACAGGGTCCAATTCGTGCAGCCGGGCAGCAGCGTGACGACGGCGGAAAAGGGCGCGATCAGCGGCCGAATCATTCATGTCGGCCATGCAGTGCACGATCGTGCGAAGCAGGACGGATTCTATCGCACGCTGCTCGGCTTCCGCCCCTATTGGTTCGGCGCGTTCCACGAAGACAAGGTGGACTGGGTGTCGCAGCAGCTGCCCGACGGGCGCGACTGGCTGGAATATATGATGGTGGGCGAGGGATCGGACGTGTCGCTCGACAAGGTCGATGCGCGGCAGCTCGGCGTCCTGAACCATCTGTCGCTCGGCGTGGTCAACATGCAGACCGCGGTGACGACGCTGTATCGCGAGAATCGACTGAGCCCGCGCCACGACGGCCCGCAGATGGGGCTGGACGGCAAGTGGCAGGCCAATTTCTACGATCCGGACGGCACGCGGGTGGAACTGATGGAATATAGCGCGGTGATGAAGCCATGCTGTTCCCCCTTCACGGCGAAGGACCCGGTGCCCTGAGCGAGCCCTGTCTGGGATTGGGACAGGCGGTGGCGACCGATCTGTTCAAAACACTACGCCTGCGTTACGAAAATCCCGTACATGGGGGCAGTGCACGAACAGCGTAACGTGGAGGTCCGGGCGGAGACGCCCGGCATACCCTATTTCAACGTCTCCAACGCGCCGCCCGAGCTGCGTTTCGATGCCTATGCCGAATCGGTTGATCCGATCTTCGACACGCGACGCGAATCGGTGGCGGGCGATTTCAGCGTCGGCCTGGACGGGTTCAACGCCGGCCCGGTGCTGATCGGGCGCTCCCGCATGTGGGGGGCGACGTTCCACTATGATCGGGACGTCCGCAAGGTGGCGCAGACCGGCGTCGAGGCGGTGCTGGTGCAGATCATCACGCGCGGCGGCGATGTGAGGCTGCACGACGGGGAGGCTATTGTCACGCGGCCCGGCGACATCTGCATTGCAGACATGACGCGACCCTTCGCCACCCGTACCGACGGATGCGACAATATCAGCATGGTCGTGCACCATGGCGCGCTGGGGCTGGACGAAGCGCGGCTGAATCGCCTTCACGGCAACCTGCTCCGACGCGAGACTCTGGCCGCGCAGTTGCTGGGCGAACATGCCAGGATGCTCGTGGAGCGACTGCCCCAGGCTGGCGCGAACGACGCGCTGGCGGTGGCGCGGGCAACCGGACTGATGATGGGCGGGCTCCTTGCACCCCATATCCGCGATGGCGGTCAGCGTGCATCGGTGGCGGTGGCGGCCCTGTTCCGCATCAAGCGGTTCATCCGCGCCAATCTCGCGCATCCGGAACTGGGCCCGGATATGGTAGCGCGAGCCATGGGCATGTCGCGCGCCACGCTGTACCGCGCCTTTGCGCCGCTCGGCAGCGTGGGCGACTTCATCCGGCGCCAGCGGCTGGAACGCGCGCTGAGCGACCTGGCCGACCCGGCGCAACGCGGCAAGTCGATCGCCGAGATCGCCTATGGCTGGGGGTTCGCCGACTGGTCGACCTTCTCGCGCGCCTTCAAGGCAGCGTTCGGCATCACCCCCAGCGAGGCGCGCTCGGGCGCCGGTGTGATGTTGGGTGCGGAGAAGGCGGTGGCGGGCGACGTGCTGCTGCCGCAATGGATCCGCACCATGGATGCTCTGCGGCTGCACGGCTGAACACGCCTACATTGCCCGCGCCAGCGTCTGGCCTGCGCGGCTCGGCTCCTCGAACGGGCGCGCATTGCTTTCTTCCTCCCCCGCAGGATCGAGCAGCAGGACGTAGCGGCGCAGCAACCAGACGCACCGCTCGAAGATCGTCGTCGCCGCGAAGGCGCGCTGCTGGGCATCGTGCGGCATCGCCTCGGCCTGCATCCGGCGGCGGATCGAATCCATCAACTCGGACCGGTCATGCGTCAGCATGCGGAGCATCCTCAGGTCTTCCTCGTCCGGCATCGCGGCAACGTCGGCCAGGCTCTCGAGCATGAGGTGGAGGCTTTCGACCAGGCTGTGGAGCAGTGCGCGGACATTGTCGTACGCGGCGCCGCCGGCGCTTTCGGCCAGTTCGACCAGCGAGGTCTGGAGCGCCACGATCAGTTCGTTGCGATCGCGCAGCCGCAGCGTCTGGTCCAGCACGTCGCGGCTGGTGTAGCGTTCGGCCAGCTCCGCCAGGAACATGTTGCACTCGCGGGTGATCGTGCGATCCACCTCGCAGCGTGCCTGGACGCTCAGATCGTCGGCGTCGCCGTCCTCGCGCAGCGCGTCGAGATAGCGGGGCAGGCTGGCGAGAAGCCGCGCCTGCTCGCGGTTGGCGACGAGGATCGCGGTATCGGCATCGCCCATTGCTGCCTCGGAGAGATATTGCGGCTTGCCGAGCACTTCCTCGATCGAGGGCGGTGCCTGGGCCTCGATCAGCCGGCTGATCGGCGCATCGAGGAGCGCGATGCAGAGCGTCGAGGCGGCCTGCAGTGTCAGATACACCGCCGCCAGCTCGGCCGATCTGGAAAGGCCGAGATGGTCGAGCAGCGGCATCACCAGCCGGCCCGCGGCGATCCAGTCGGCGAGGAACACCAGCATCAGCGCGGCGACGCCCACGGCCTTGAGGGCGATCTGGTACAGCACCAGCTGACGCGCGCTGCCGGTAAGGCGTCCGGCGAGGGTGAGGCCGGAAAGGCCGGACCCCAGACCCGCGCCGATCACGATCATCGCGCCCGCGGCGAAAGGCAGCAGGCCCGCGCCGGCCATCGCCATCGCCACCACGGTGACGGTGGTGGAGGACTGGATGACCAACGCCACCGCCAGCCCGATCGCGAAGCTGACCGGCCAGAACCGCGCCGACATCGCCATCGCCGTGCGCAGCATCTCTGAGTCCCGCAGTGCGTGGGCGGCGGTCTTGATCAGGTCGACGCCCAGGAACAGCAGGCCGACGCCCAGCAGCGCGCTGACGAGATAGCGATAGCGGCTCGCCTGATCGAGGTTGAAGTAGAAGGCGAGCCCCGTCGCGCCGATCAGCACCAGGATGAAATCGTGCATGTTCAGCGCCGCGACCAGCACCAGCAGCGAGGTGCCGAGATTTGCCCAGCTGATCACCGGCATCGCGCGGCGCTTGTCGATCGCCCCCGCGCTGACCAGCGCGACGAGCACGAAGGTGACGGCGTTGACGCTCTGCATGATCGCGCCCGCGAGCAGGCCGAAGGCGGCGGTGGAGCCGGTGCCGCTCACCGCGCGGGTGATCAGCCGGCGCAGCTTGCGGCCCGCCATCTGCTTCAGATTGGCCCCGATCAAGCGGATGCCGATGAAGAACAGCCCCAGGCCGGCAAATAGGCTGGCGACGAAATCCATGCTGCGCGTGTATCCCAAAATGCAATGGCGCGGACGATTGCTTTAGGCCGCGTCCGGCGCTCTCTCCTGCGCCGTCCATATGACGACAACAAGTACCAGCTTGGATCGGAGAAGTAACGATTGTGGCGTGGCGTCTCAAAAGCGTTGCAAATCCTCTCACTATGGTTGTTGTAACCGTGCTGTAATAAAATGGCACCTACACGGCGGCGCCGGTTCATCACGGGGTATATGGCGCGCTGCCGTGCGGCTTCGCGGCGTTTAGGGGTGTGGTGCGCCGGCGCGTACAGAGGCGGCGGCTCCAATGGGACGTGGATGGTGCCGCCGCAGCGTAGAAAGGCCGGCACGCCGCCGGCCCGTGGGGGGCGAGTACAACGGATGAACAGCATCGCGGGCGCCGGTCGGGGCGCCAGGGTGAATTCCCGGTCGGCGCAGTTCGTGGCCGGGCTCGTCGGCAGTGTTGCGTGGATCGCGCTGGTGTCCGCACCGGTATGCGCGCAGGAAGTGCCGACCGACCCGTCCGACGCCCCGGCGCCGGACAAGGCGGCGAGCAACTTCCATGTCTCCGGCTTCGCCACCGCGGGGCTTGTCTACAACGACAATCGCGACGTGGGCGTGCTCACCGCCTATTCGGACGCGCATCCGTCCCGGCGCGGCATTTCCGCGGATCTTGATTCCGTGCTGGGGCTGCAGGCGGTTTGGCGCCCGCTGCCGGGCACGTCGCTGACGGCGCAGGGCGTCGCCAGGCCCGACGGCGACAGCGTGCGCGTCGATCTGCGGATGGCCTATGTCCGCCAGGAACTGGGCCGCAACGTCGCGGTGCGCGTGGGCCGCATCCGCAGCCCGCTTTATTTCGATTCCGACGTGGCGGAGGTGGGCTATGCCTATCTGACCGCGCGGCCGCCGATCCCGCTCTACAGCATCGTCAACAGCGTCGGATCGCTCGATGGCGGGGACGTGCAACTGCGGCACGGCTGGGGGAACGCGGCGGTCATGGTGCAGGGCTATGTCGGCGACACCCGCTACGACCACCAGTTCTACAATCAGGAAAGCGCCGCCCGCGCCCGCATCATCGGCATCCACGGCGCGTCGGTGAGCCTGATCCTGCCCTCGATCACCATCCGTGCCTCGCGCACCTGGACGCGTCGCTACACGATGCGCGGGGCAAACATCGATCAACTCAATGCCGGGCTTGCCCAGCTTGCGGGCGGCCTGTCGATGGCGGCGGCGAACCCGTTCCTGCCGGCGCCCTATGCGACGGCACTGAGCGCCAAGGCGGCCGGCGTCTCGGCGCTGACCAATCCGTTCGACAACAAGCCGATCTATACGAGTATCGGTTTCGACGCCGCCTACCGCAAGCTGCGTGTACTCGGCGAGTGGACCGCGCTGGATTCGCAGTCCCCGATGATCGGCAAATATGAAGGCTTTCAGGGCACGCTAGGCTACAGCATCGGCACGGTGACGCCCTATGTCACCTATGCCAAGAACCGCCGAACCGACGGGCCGCTGGATACCAACGCGCTGAGCGCGACCGGGTTTGATACGGCGCTGGACGCGGCGCTGGGGCAGTTGCAGGGCGCCTTCGCGATCGCCCGCGGCTTCGCCGACCTGTCGATGCGTTCGCTGAGCGTCGGCGCGCGCTGGGATTTGCGCGCGAACATGGCGGTGAAGCTGCAAGTTGACCGGCTGACCACCCCGTCTCCCAGCGTGCCCGGCATGTTCGCCGCGCCCAGACTGCCGATCGACCGCACCGCCAACCTGGCGACGCTCGCCTTGAACCTGGTCTTCTAGGAGCCGCCAGCCATGAACCTCTTCCTTCCCATCATGGCTGTGTTCGCGGTCCAGTCGGGCGCGGGACGCGGCGGCTACGAACTGGTGGTGATCGCCAACCGATCGGCGCCGGTCGAGCGGCTCGACAGCCAGAAGACGACGCAGATTTTCCTCAAGCAGATCCAGACCTGGTCCGACGGCAAGCCGATCACCCCGGTCGACGTCGCCGAGGGATCGCCACTGCGCGCCGAATTCTATGCGCGCGTGACCGGGCGCAGCGTTGGCCAGATTCGCGCCTATTGGGCGCGGCAGGAATTCACCGGCATGGGCTTCCGGCCCCGCCAGGCGGCAACGGCGGCGGACGTCGCACGGGTGGTGCAGACCACGCCGGGGGCGATCGGCTATGTCAGCCGCAAGGCGGCGACGCCGGCGGTGAAGGTCGTGCTGGACGTGAGCCGCTAGCGCATCATGGCAGGCGCGGCGCCTTCCTCCTGGCACCAGGCCTATGCCCGGTTTTTCGGACCGACGGTATGGATCTCCGGGCGGCTGAGCTTTCCGCGCAAATATCTGCTGATCGGGCTGCTGGTGCTGGCGGCGCTGGGCACGCTGAGCGCGCCGCTGCTCGATCAGTTACGAAAGGACGTCCACAGCACTGCGACCGAGCGCAAGGGCCTCGATCGCATCGCCGCCCAGACGCAGTTGCTGGGCGATCTGATCCGCTGGCGAAGCGCGCTGCTCGGGGGCAGCGCCGCGCCGGCGCTGTCTGCGCTGGACCGATCGGTGTCCGCGCAGGCGAAGATGGCGCGTGGCGACGGGCTGTCGGCGGGGGCCGACCGTCTGGAGCAGGCGTGGCGTACCGCGGGGGGCGCAGGGGACACTCCGCAGGTGCGCTTCGCCGCCTCGACCGCCGTGATCAACGCCGTGCTCGCGTTGATCCGCGACGAGGCACGCGTCTATCGTCTCAACGTCGATCCAGAGCTGGATGCGGCGCTCGACATGCTGAGCGATCGCCTGCCGGTGGTGATCGACACGCTGGGCAAGCAGCATGATGCGCTGGCGATCGGCGGTACCGATATCGCCTCCTATGCGCTGGGCGCGCAGGTGGTGCTGACCGAGAGCGCACCCGCGATGCGCGCGGGAATCGCGCAGCTTAGCGGCAGCGGCGGCTCGCTTTCCGGACGGCTCGACCGGCTGCTCGCGGGCATCGCCCGCCAGCAGGACGCCGCCGATCGCAGCCTGGGCATGCCCTCGGCGCTGGGTGAGCTGGCGCAGATCGCGCGGGCCAATGTCGCCTCGGCGCAGGAACTGCTCCAGCGCGTGCAGGCCGAGGTCGACACGCGGCTGGCGCGGCGCTCCGCCAGGCTGCAACGCTTCCAATGGGTGATCGGGCTGCTGATCGCGGGCGCGCTGGGGGCGATCGGCTATCTGTTCGCGGGCATCTACATCTCGACCTTGCGCTCGCTGAAGAGCCTGTCGGACGGCACCGAGCGCTTCTGCGCGGGCCAGTTCGACGCGCGCATCACGCTGGAGACGCACGACGAACTCGTCCTGGTCGCGCGCAACTTCAACACGATGGCTACCGAGTTCGGGCGGCTGCTGGGCGTGATCAAGCGCCAGAACGAAACTCGCGAGGCCGAACTGGAATCGCAGGTGCGGCTGCGCACCGCCGAACTGGCCGATCGCAACAGCGAGCTGCGCCGCGCCGCGCAGCGGGTGGCCGAGGAGCTCGACCTCGCCCGTAACATGCAGCAGGCGATCCTGCCGCAGACCTTCCCCGACGAGCCGAGCTGGTCGGTAAGCGCGGCGATGCACCCGGCACGCGAACTGGGCGGCGACTTCTACGATTTCTTCGCGCTGCCCGATGGGCGCTACGGCATGCTGGTCGCGGACGTTTCCGGCAAGGGGGTGGGTGCCGCCTTCTTCATGGCGGTATCGCGCACGGTGATCCTTGATCTGGCGCTGTGCGGCCTGCCGCCGGAACAGGTACTCGCCCGCGCCAACGATCTGCTGTGCGAGCGCAACCCGATGGAGCTGTTCGCCACTGCCTGTTACGCGGTGTTCGATCCGGCCGACGGCAGCCTGCGCTATGCCAATGCCGGGCACCATGCGCCGCTGGTACGCCGCGCCGCCGGCCCCGCCGAGGTGCTGCCCTGCGCGCGCGATATCGCGCTCGGCGTGCTGCCGGCGATGGACTATAGCGGCATCGACGCGCGGCTCGAGACCAGCGAATGCCTGCTGCTCTATACCGATGGCGTGACTGAGGCGTTCGACCGGAACGGTGTAGCCTATGGCGATCCGCGGCTCCACGCCTGGTTCGAGGCGACCCCGCGCGATGCCGGGGCGGCCGATCTGGTTGAGGCGCTGGTCGCCAGCGTCGCTGCCTTCGTCGACGGCGAGGAAGCCTCGGACGACTTGACGTGCCTAGTCGTGTGTCGAAAGTCGGGAGTCTGCATGGAAGATACGCCCCCCTCTGGTGCGGAAGCACGTCCGCCGGTGATCCTAGGCGACAAGGTGGAATTGCTCCACCACCGGCTTCCCTCGCGCGTCGAGGAACTTGCGGGCCTGGCGGAGGCAGTCGAAGCCGCGCTGCCCGATCGGCCGGACCTGGCGTTCACCGCCAATGTCTGCCTGGAAGAGCTGATTACCAACACGATTGTCCACGGGCTTGGCGGCGCGCCGGATCATGAAATCGAGGTTTTCGTCAATCGCTCCGAGGCGTGGCTGGAAATCATCGTCAAGGACGACGCGCCCAAGTTCGATCCCTTTGCCGAGGCGCCGACGCCGGACCTCGATCTGAAGCTGGACGATCGCCCGATCGGCGGGCTGGGCGTGCATCTCGTCAAAACGATGATGGACATCGCCCACGCCTATAGCGACGGCAACGGCAACCTGATCATTCTGTTGAAGACGCTGCAGGCGTCGACCTCTTCTCAAGCGTAGCGGAGATGGTAGGAGCAGCCATGGCTTTTCACTCCGAACTGATCGCCGAGGACGGCATTCACTGGCTCGCCCTGCAAGGGCGGCTGGACAGCGCGACCTCGGGTACGCTCGAACAGACGATCCAGCCGCTGTTCGAAGGCGCCGTGGCGGTGGTGCTGGTGATGGATCTGGAGCAGCTCGCCTATATCTCCAGCGCCGGACTGCGCGTGGTGCTGATGGCGGCCAAGCGCGCCAAGCAGTCGGGCGGTAGGCTGCTGCTGTGCGGCCTGTCCCCGGCGGTGCGCGAGCTGTTCGAGATCAGCGGTTTCCTGAAGATCCTCGAAGTCTGCGCGGACCGAGCCGAGGCAAGCAGGCTGATCGCAGCGTAGCGTGGTGGCCTGCCGCGCCGGCGGGGATCCCACCATCGTATAGCTCTTCCGAGCCGCGGATCTTCGCTAGGCGGCGTTCATCTTCCGGCGTCGCTGCCGGTCGGGTTGCCGGTGCTTGCGATTCTGCGCAACCAAATGGCCGCTCGACCCTTTGATGCGCCGCAACCAGAAAAGGGATCCGGGATGAAGCGTGGGAGTTGGCGCGTGGGGCAGGGGGCTCTGCTCGCGATGATGGCGATGGGCACGGCGCTACCCTCGCTCGCGCAGCAGGTCGATGTCGGCGCTCCACCGCCGCCGGCGGACGAGATCGACAAGCCGAAGCCAGACGCCACGCAGCAGGATGCGGGCTCGGGCCCACGTGCCGATACGCAGCGCCGCGCGCGAAGCAATGCCCTGCGCCTGCGTGATCCCTCACCATCCTCACTGGCCGGTGACACGCAAAGTTCGCCGCCGCCGGGGCTGATCGGCGACTGGCAGCAGATCCGCACCCGCCTGGGCGAGCGCGGCATCGGCCTGTCGGCGCGCTATGCCTCGGAGACGGCCTACAACTTCACCGGCGGTGACCGCGATCTCGTCGCGGAGACCGGCCAGTTCGATTTCGGCGCGCTGCTCGATCTCGACAAGCTGGTCGGTTGGGGCGGGGCGGCGCTGCAGACAACCGTCACCTGGCGCCGCGGCATCGACCTGACGACCACCGCAGGGCTCGATACGCTTCAGCAAGTGCAGGAGGTCTATGGCCGCGGCCAGACAGTGCGTGTGACGCAGCTCTGGCTGCAGCAGAAGCTGAGCGACAAGGTAGAGGTGAAGCTGGGCCGCACCAATCCGGGCGAGGATTTCGCCGTCTTCTCCTGCCACTTCCAGAATCTGAGCTTCTGCGGCGCGCAGCCGGGCAATCTGGCGGGCGATTATTGGTACAACTGGCCGGTCAGCCAATGGGGCGCGAACGTCCATGTCGACGTGGGGCGCGGCGTCTATGTCCAGGGCGGCGCCTATGAGGTGAACCCCCGCAACCTGGAAACCAGCTTCTTCATCGGTCATTTCAAGGGCGCGACCGGCGTGCTGGTCCCCGCCGAGATCGGCTGGACGCGCGGTGGGGATGAGGGCCGTGTCGGTTCGTACAAGCTCGGCGGCTGGGTCTCGACCGCCGATGGCGACGACCTGGTGCTCGACGTGAACCGCCAGCCGCGTGCGGTAACGGGCCTCGCGCCGCTCCAGCGTTCAAGCCGCTATGGCGTGTTCGCCAGCGTTCAGCAGCAGCTTACCGGCACCTCGAAGGATGGGCGGTCGCTGACCGGCTTCAGCATGTTCGCCAACGTTACTTTCGCGGACCGGGCGACGACGCTGACGGACAACCAGGTGTCGGTTGGCCTGTTCTACAAGGGCCTTGCGCCGAGCCTGCCGGGCGATGTGATCGGGCTCGCGGTAGCGCGAACGAATGTGAACGGGCGGGTGGACATGGCGGACCGACTAGCGGGCAAGCCGGCGCGCGATGCGGAATATGCGGCCGAGCTCTACTACAGCGTTTCGCCGACCGAATGGCTGGTGGTGCAGCCGAACGTGCAGTGGATCCACCAGCCTGGCGGGGTGAAGAACGCCAAGGATGTCGGCGTCCTCGGGCTGAAGTTTGCGCTGACGTTATAGGTGACGCGTATAAGCCTCTCCCCTTCAGGGGAGGGGTTTGGGGTGGGGCATGACGTGCGAGCGGCGGATTCGCTTCCAGTTCAGCCCCGACCCCAACCCCTCCCCTGAAGGGGAGGGGCTTAGAAGAAGCGCGTCACTCCGCCAGCACCGCCGCCAGCTGCTCGAACTGTTCGGCGATCCCGCCCTCCATCCCCTCGAACGCCTCGTCGAGCGACTCCTTCGAGCCGTGCCGATCGTGATAGGTCACCAGCGTCTTGCCGTCGGTTTCCGCAAAAGTGACGGTGGTCAGCGCGCCGTCGTCGCTTTCCTCGTTGGTCCAGACGATCTTCGCGTCCGGCACCACTTCGACATAGCGGCCGAAAAAGGCATGGACCGGCCCCTCGTCCGCGCCGAATTCTAGGCGGTAGCTGCCGCCGGTGCGCACATCCATCTCGCAGGTCCGCAGGCGGACGGGGGCCGAGGCGGGGACCCACCAGCGGCGGAACAGCGCGGCGTCGCTCCACGCCTGGAAGACGAGCCGGGCGGGGGCGTCGAAGGTCCGCTGGACCACCATGTCCACGTCCGAGATACGCTCCACCTTGGTCCGCGACGTTGCGGTGTCATGCATGCTCAGGCCCATCCGACTGCTCCTTGCGTTTGAGTTCCCCTACGATTCCGTCCAGCGCGTCGAAGCGCGCGTCCCAAAGTTGCTGTATGCCGTCGATCCAGGCGGCCTCGGCGCGCAGGCCCTGGCCGCCCAGCCGGCAGGTCCGCACCCGCCCGACCTTCTCGGTGGTGACGAGGCCTGCCTGTTCCAGCACGCCGATATGCTTCTTCATGCCGGTGAGGGTCATGTCGAACGCGTCGGCGAGCGATGAGACCGAGCTTTCCTGCCGCCCGAGCCGCTCGAGTATGCCACGCCGGGTGGCATCGGAGAGCGCGGCAAACGCGGTGTCTAACGCGGCGCTGCTACACTGAACCATGTGGTTCAGTGTAGCAGCGAGTCGAGGGGAAAGGCAAGGGAAGACGACAATAGCCCCTCCTCCTTGGAGGAGGGGTTGAGGTGGAGGGATTCCAGAACGTACATTGGTCTCGGTGAGACACTGCCCCACCCCAACCCCTCCCCTGAAGGGAAGGGGCTAAGTTGTGGTCATCCCAGCGTCCGCCGCAGCGCATCGTGCCAGCCGGCCAGCAGCGTGGTCCGATGCCCCGCTTCCATCGACGGCTCGAAACAGGCCTGGCGCGACCAGATCGCCGAGAGGGCGTCCAGATCGGACCACAGCCCCACCGCAAGCCCGGCATGGAAGGCCGCGCCCCGTGCGGTGGTCTCCAGATCGTCCGGCCGCTCCACCGCGACGTCGAGGATGTCGGCGAGGAAGCGGCACAGCCAGTCATTGGCTGCCATGCCGCCGTCGACGCGTAGCATCGCCGGCCGCACGCCGCCATCCTGCACCATCGCCGCGACGAGGTCGTAGGTTTGGTACGCCACCGCCTCCAGCGCAGCGCGGGCGAGATGCGCCTGGGTGGCGCTGAGCGTCAGCCCGAAGATCGCGCCGCGCGCCTCGGGGTCCCAGTGCGGCGCGCCGAGGCCGACGAACGCCGGGACCATGTAGACGCCGTGGCTGTCGGACACGCGCGTCGCCATGTCGTTGGTCTGGCGGGCATGGGTGATCACGCCGATGCCGTCGCGCAGCCATTTGATCGCAGCGCCGGCGACGAAGATCGAGCCTTCCAGCGCATAGGATGTCCGGCCGTCGATCCGGTAGGCGGGGGTGGTGAGCATCCGATGCTCGGAGGCGACGGCCTTGTCGCCCGTGTTGAGCAGCAGGAAGCAGCCGGTGCCATAGGTCGACTTGGCGGTGCCCGGCGCGAAGCAGCATTGGCCGAACAGCGCCGCCTGCTGGTCCCCCGCCATGCCCGCGATCGGGATCGGCAGGCCGAAATATTCGGGATCGGTCATCCCATAGACATGCGCGTTGTCGTGCACCGCCGGTAGCAGCGCCATGGGAATGCCGAACAGCCGGCACAGCTCGGCGTCCCATTCGCCGCTATGGATGTTGAACAGCGAGGTGCGCGCCGCATTGGTCACGTCGGTCGCGTGCACCGCGCCCTTGGTCAGCCGCCAGAGCAGGAAGCTGTCGATCGTACCGAAGGCGAGTTCGCCGCGCTCGGCCCGCGCCCGCGCGCCCGGCACATGATCGAGGATCCAGCCGAGCTTGGTCGCCGAGAAATAGGGATCGACCAGCAGCCCGGTGCGCGCCCGCACCTCGGCCTCGACGCCCTCGGCCTTGAACTCGGCGCAGCGCTCGGCGGTGCGGCGGTCCTGCCAGACGATCGCGCGGTGGATCGGTTCGCCGGTGGCGCGGTCCCACACGAGTGTCGTCTCGCGCTGGTTGGTGATGCCGATCGCGGCGATGCTGCCCACGCCGACGCCGCTCTTGAGCAGCGCCTCGCGCGCGGTGGTCAGCGCGTCGCGCCAGATTGTCTCGGGATCATGCTCCACCCAACCCTGGCCGGGATAATGCTGCTCGAACTCTGTCTGCGCGGTGGCGACACGGCGCCCGGCCGAATCGAAGATCACGCTGCGCGTCGAAGTGGTGCCCTGATCGATCGCGAGAATGTGGTTCCGGTCCACCAAGCCCCTCCTATGTTCGTTCGGACGCTCGTAGATTTTCGTTCGCGCGTCAACGCTTTCGTTTCTGTCCACTTACTGCTATAAACGAAAAATAGCGAACATGAGGCGAAGCATGGCGGCCGCACACTCCGAAGAGCGTTTCGATCTGCTGGTGGTGGGCGGCGGCATCAACGGCGCCGGCATCGCCCGCGACGCGGCGGGCCGGGGCCTTTCGGTGCTGCTCGTCGAGAAGGAGGATCTGGCCAGCCACACCTCCTCGGCCTCGACAAAGCTGATCCATGGCGGGCTGCGCTATCTCGAATATGGCGAGTTCCGGCTGGTGCGCGAGGCGCTGATCGAGCGCGAGCGGCTATGGGCCATGGCGCCGCACATCATCTGGCCGCTGCGCTTCGTGCTGCCGCAGACCCAATCGCCGCGCCCGGCCTGGATGGTGCGGCTGGGGCTGTTCCTCTACGACCATCTCGGCGGGCGCAAGAAGCTGCCGGGGACCGACACGATCAACCTAGCGCGCACGCCGTTCGGGCGGGGCCTGAAGACCGCCAGGGGCAAGGCCTTCGTCTATTCGGATTGCTGGGTGGAAGACAGCCGGCTGGTGGTGCTCAACGCGATGGATGCGGCGGAGAAGGGTGCCGACATCCGCACCCGCACCGCGCTGCGCGGTGCGCGCCGCGACGGGGCGGAGTGGATCGCGACCATCGCCGATGACACCGGCGAGCGCAGCGTGCGCGCCCGGGCACTGGTCAACGCCGCAGGCCCCTGGGTGGCGGACGTGCTGGGCCGCGTGCCCGACGTGGTCGCCGATCGCGGGCTGCGGCTGGTGAAGGGCAGCCATCTGGTGGTGCCCAGGCTCTATCCGGGCGACCATGCCTTCATGCTGCAGAACCCCGATCGCCGGATCGTGTTCACCGTGCCCTATGAGGGCAAGTACACGCTGATCGGCACGACCGACGAGGTGTGGCAAGGCGCGCCGGGCAAGGCGCAGATCAGCGACGAGGAAACACGCTACCTGTTGGACACCGCGGCGCGCTATTTCGCCAACCCGCCGTCCGAGAAGGACGTCGCGTGGAGCTATGCCGGCATCCGCCCGCTCTATGACGACAAGGCCGGCAATGCCTCGGCCGTGACGCGCGATTACGTGCTCGACCTCGACGGGGACGAGGATCGCGCGCCGATGCTGAGCATTTTCGGCGGCAAGATCACCACCTATCGCAAGCTGGCCGAGCACGCGATGGCCGAGCTGTCGCGCTTTTTCCCCGATGCGCGCGGCGCCTGGACGGCAGGGGCGACGCTGCCGGGCGGCGATATGCCGGACGGCGACTTCGATCGCTTTGTCGCCGGGCTGCAACACGCGCGCCCCGACATGCCGGCCGATCTGCTGCGGCGGCTGGCCCGCGCCTATGGCACGCGCGTGCACGTGCTGCTCGGCGACGCGATGACGCCGTCCGATCTCGGCATCGATCTGGGCGGCGGGCTGACGGTGCGCGAGATCGAGTATCTGCGCACGCGGGAATGGGCGATCACCGCCGAGGACATTCTCTACCGGCGCAGCAAGCTGGGCCTGCACGTGCCGCCGGAGACGGAAGCGCGGCTGACGGCCTATCTGGCGGGCGATCATCCGCGGCTGGCGCGTTCCGCCTGATGGCCGAGGATCTGCCCGATCTGGTCGCGGGGCGCCACGCGCGTATCCTCGAGCTCGCGCGGCAGACCGGCAGCGTCAGCGTCGAGGCGCTGGCGACGGCGCTGGACGTGACGCCCCAGACGATCCGCCGCGACCTCAACCAGCTTGCCAAGCAGGCGATGCTGTCGCGCGTCCATGGCGGCGCGGTAGTGACCTCGGGCGTCGACAATCTCGATCGCGAGGCGCGGCGCCAGGTGGCGGCCGGCGCCAAGGCGGCGATCGGCACCGCGGCGGCGGCGCTGGTGCCGGACGGTGCCAGCCTGTTCATCAACATCGGCACCACCACCGAGGCGATCGCCCGCGCGCTGGTGCGGCACCGCCATCTGCTGGTGGTGACCAACAACCTGAACGTCGCGGACATCCTGGGCGGGGTGCCGACCATCGAGGTGGTGGTTGCCGGCGGGCGGGTGCGGGCGAGCGACCGCGCGGTGGTGGGCGCCCTCGCGATGGATTTCCTGCGCGGCTTCAAGCTCGATTACGCGCTGATCGGCGCCTCGGCGATCGACGGTGACGGCACGCTGCTCGACTTCGACATGGACGAGGTGCGCGTCTCGCAGACGATCATCGAACAGGCACGCACCGTCATCCTGGCGACGGACCAGACCAAGTTCGGCCGCCCGGCGCCGGTACGGATCGCCGAGATGGCGGTCATTGATCATTTGGTCACCGATCGGCTCCTACATTCCGGCATCGCTGCGGCCTGCGCGGCAGGGCAAGTGCGGGTGACCGAAACAGACGCTTGATTGGTCAGGCCAATTATCGCAGGATGGCCAGGCATCCAACCACGAGAACGGCCGCGAAGCCGTTCCATTTAGGGGCAGGAAACGGAATGCGGCGTATTGCCCATCTTCGCTGGTGGATCGTCGGGCTGATCTGCGCCGGCACCATTGCCAATTATCTCGCGCGTAATTCGCTGGGCGTGCTCGCGCCCGAGCTGAAGACCGTGATGCACATGACGACCGAGCAGTACAGCTATGTCGTCGGCGGCTTCCAGCTGGCCTATACGGTGATGCAGCCGATCGCCGGGATGATCGTCGACCGCATCGGCCTGCGTGCCGGCTTCGCGCTGTTCGGTGCGGCCTGGTCGGTCGCCAACATGCTGCACGCGCTGGCGGCGGGGTGGCTGGGGCTGATGTTCTTCCGCGGCCTGCTCGGCATGTTCGAGGCCGCCGCCATCCCCTCCGGCATCAAGGCGATCGCGGAATGGTTTCCCGCGCGCGAGCGCTCGGTGGCGGTCGGCTGGTTCAATGCCGGCACCTCGCTCGGCGCGCTGCTGGCGCCCCCGGTTGTAGCGATCGTGATGATCTACACGGACTGGCGGATGGCCTTTGTGGTGACCGGCGCGGTGGGACTGATCTGGTCGGTCGCCTGGTGGGCCTTTTATCGCAGCCCGGGCGCGCATCCGGCGATCACCGACCGGGAGCGCGCGCTGATCGCCGAAGGCCGGCCCAAGCCGCTTGCCCGCCGCGCCTCCGCGCGCGAAATCCTCGGCACCGCGCGCTTCTGGATCATCGCGGTGCCGCGCTTCCTGGCCGAGCCGGCCTGGCAGACCTTCAGCTTCTGGATCCCGCTGTACCTCGCCACCGAGCGCGGCATGGACCTGAAGCAGATCGCGCTGTTCGCCTGGCTGCCCTTCCTCGCCGCCGATCTGGGCGGCGTGCTGGGCGGCTATCTCTCGCCCTTCCTGGTCAAGCGCTTCCGGCTGCCCTTGATCGCCTCGCGCGTGACGGGCGTGGCGCTGGCGGCGGTGCTGATGATCGCGCCGGGCTGTATCGGTCTCGCCGCCAGCCCCTATACCGCGATCGCGCTGTTCTGCATCGGCGGCTTCGCGCACCAGATGATCTCGGTGCTGATCAACACCCTGTCCGCCGACGTATTCACCGCCGAGGAAGTCGGCGCCGCCAACGGCTTTATCGGCCAGGCGGGCTGGATCGGCGGGCTGCTCTTCTCGCTGCTGATCGGGCAGCTGGCCGATACCGTCGGCTATGCGCCGCTGTTCGGCATGCTTTCCGTCTTCGACATCCTCGGCGCGGTCGTGCTGATCGCCGGCCTGCGCCATCTTCGCCTTCCGGAGCCCGTGAAATGAGACGCGCCACGCTTTCCAATCCCCCGCGCTTCACGGTGGCCGGCGAAGGGCAGGGGCGGATCACGCTGGAATCGGATACCGGCGCCGTCGCGCACCTGTTCGTGCTCGAGCAGGACATGGTGCGGCTGCTGCTGCTCGCCACCGGCACCGTCACCAGCCCGCCGAGCTGGGCGATCGCACCGGGGCAGGAAGACATCGCCGAGCCCGGCCGCGACCGGATGGACGTCTCCGGCTTCACCTGCCCGGCCTATCGGCTGCACCACGATGCCGAGCAGCTGGTGCTGGAGACCGATCGCATCCGCCTCACCGCGCGTCTGCACGGGCTGCACTGCGGCTGGGAGCAGCGCGACGGCGACGCCTGGGTACCGATGGCCGAGGATCGCCCGACCCACGCCTATGATTTCGGCTGGTGGGACGGCAAGGCGCATCATTATGTCGCGCGCCGCCCGGGCGAGCGCTTCTACGGGCTGGGCGACCGCACCGGCGACGCCAACCGCGCCGGGCGCAGCTTCCGCCTGACCAATCTCGATCCGATGGGCTATGATGCGGAGACCAGCGATCCGCAGTACAAGTCGATCCCCTATGTGCTGGTGGCGGACGAGGCCGGGCGCTGCCACGGCGCCTTCTACGACACGGTGGCCGACGTCGCCTTCGATTTCGGCCGCGAGCTCGACAATTACCACGGCTTCTACCGGCACATGGTTGCCGATCACGGCGATGTCGACCTGTGGATGATCGCCGGGCCCGATCCGCTGGCGGTCACCCGGCGCTTCACCTGGCTGACCGGCCGCCCGGCGCTGATGCCGCGCTGGTCGCTCGGCTATTCGGGCTCGACCATGACCTATACCGATGCGCCCGATGCCGCAGCGCAGATGGGCGGATTCCTGGAGAAGCTGGCCGAGCATGACATCGGCTGCACCTCCTTCCACCTCTCGTCCGGCTACACCTCGATCGGCGACAAGCGCTACGTGTTCCACTGGAACCGCGACAAGTTCCCCGATCCGCAGGCGTTCGTGAAGCGCTATGCCGACGCGGGCGTGGAGCTGGTGCCGAACATCAAGCCGGCGCTGCTGCGCAGCCACCCGCGCTACGAAGAAGTGGCGGCGGCGGGTTATTTCGTCCGCGATGCCGATGGCCAGCCGGTGGAAGCGCAATTCTGGGACGAGGTCGGCAGCTATATCGACTTCACCAATCCGGACGCCGCCGCCTGGTGGCGCGCGCAGGTCACGTCGGCGCTGCTCGATCAGGGCATCCGTTCGACCTGGAACGACAACAACGAATATGAGGTGTGGGACGCGCGTGCCCGGTTTGCCGGTTTCGGCACGTCGGTGCCGGCTGCCGCGATGCGGCCGGTGCAGCCGCTGCTGATGATGCGCGCCTCGCGCCGCGCGCAGATCGAGGCGCGGCCCGACGAGCGTCCCTATGTGGTGACCCGATCGGGCATGGCCGGGCTGCAGCGCTATGCCCAGACCTGGACCGGCGACAACCGCACCGAATGGAAGACGCTGCGCTACAACGCCCGCATGGCGCTGGGGCTGGCGCTCTCCGGCGTGTCGAACAGCGGCCACGACGTGGGCGGGTTTGCCGGGCCGGCGCCCGATGCCGAGCTGCTGGTGCGCTGGGTGCAGGCGGGCGTGCTGATGCCGCGCTTCAGCATCCACAGCTGGAACGACGATCGTACGGTCAACGAGCCCTGGATGTATCCCGAGGTGCTGCCCGCGATCCAGGCGATGCTGCGGCTGCGCCAGCGACTGGTGCCGTTCTTCTACGATTTGCTGCTGCGCTACCATGCCGATTATGCGCCGATGGTGCTGCCGACCTGGGCGGTGTTTCCGCACGATCCGCACTGCTGGGCGGAAAGCGACGAGCATCTGCTGGGCCCCAACCTGCTCGCCGCGCCGGTGATGGAGGCGGGCGCGACGGCGCGGCGCCAGTATCTGCCGGCCGGTGCCGACTGGACCCATGTCTGGACCGGCGACGTCTTTACCGGCGGCGACTGGGTAACCGTCGCCGCACCGCTGGACGGGCCGCCGCCGCTGTTCGCGCGCGTGGGATCGGCGATGCTGGTCGAATTGGCGGAAGGCGGCTGGCGCCCTGGTCCGCCGCGACGCGGGCTTTGCCTGTTTCCGCCGCGCACGGGCAGTTTCGCCTGCGATGCCTTCGAGGATGCCGGCGATGGCCGCGGTGCCCCCCGTTGCTGGAAGATCCAGGGCGAGGCGCAGCACGATCTTGTTCGCGTGCGACTCACCGTGGCGGGCGGGCAGGCCGACGACTTGGACATAACCTTGTTGCGACCAAGAAACGACCATCGTGAGATGATGATCGAGGGGCACACCGCGGCAAGTGTTGCGCCCAAGCAACAGAATCCGTGGGATTAGCTGCAAAAATCGATTGAACACCGTGTTTCCCCGATATTTCGCCCACAGTCGGGGAACGTATCGTCGCGCCATCTAAAAAAGAAATGCGGGTAGAACCCTGCCGGGCAAGGGGAGAGTAAATGAAAAGTTATCACGTTTCCGTGGCGCATGCTGCTTTGGCGGCCGCGAGCATTTCTGGTGTCGCGCAGGCGCAGACTGTCGACACCGTCGCAGTCACTGCCGCCGCCGCGGGTGCGGCAGCGGCGCAGTCCGCCGGCAAGCCTGCGCAGGACGACGGCGAGATCATCGTCACCACCACGGCGCAGAAGCGCTTCGAAAACATCCAGAATGTGCCGCTGCCGGTGCAGGTGCTGACCGCGGATCAGCTCGAGGCGCAGGGCGTGCGGCACTTCCAGGAACTGACGAAGGTGGCACCGTCGCTCGTCATCCGTCCGGCCGAGCACCCGGTTAACGCCAATGTCTCGCTGCGCGGCGTGGGCACCTTCGCGTTCGGGATCGGCGTGGAGCCCAGCGTGGCGGTGACGGTGGACGGCGTTCCGCTCGCCTTCCAGGCGCGCGCGTTCACCGATCTGCCCGACGTGGCCATGATCGAAGTGCTGCGCGGCCCGCAGAGCACCTTGTACGGCAAGGCCGCTTCCGCGGGCCTCATCAAGATCATGACGGTCCAGCCGACCAAGGACTTCCACATCAAGGCGAATACCACCGTCACGACGGACGACGAATATGGCGCGAACTTCAGCGCCACGGGCCCGATCAACGAGGATCTCGGCTATGTCGTCTCGGCCAGCTATTCGAACTGGGGCGGCAATGTCCGCAACGTGTTCAACGGCAAGGACGTGAACGGTCGCGAGACCCTGAATGCCCGCGGAAAGCTCAACTGGGCGGCGACGCCGGACCTGAAGTTCCGCCTCACCGCAAACTACATGAACGGCAACACCACCGTCGGCCGGCCGTTCATCGCGCTGGCGGACGGCGCCCTGCTGCGCAACGTCGCCGGCCAGACGCGCGACGTGACCATGCCGGGCGTGACTCCGGGGCCGGTCAATCAGCAGGTCAGCAACAACTATCCCGCACGCACCAAATATTGGGGTTGGGGATCGATGCTGCGCACGGACATCAACCTCGGCAAGCTGAGCGTGCTCGGGCTGACCTCGTACGACAAGTTCCGCCTCGACGACTATCTCGACCATGACGACACGTCGGCGACGGTGCCGGTGGGCAACAACATCCAGGTCGGCGCATTCAAGTCGCGGCTGTTCACGCACGAGATGCGCCTGCTGTCCCCCGACAATGAAGCGTTCCGCTATGCCCTGGGCCTGTATTTCGCGGACGTGGCGTTCCAGCGGCCGTTCCTGCGCGGGCCCGCGTTCGCGCCTGCGAACTGGTATGCCACCGCCGGCTCGCGCCAGATTGCGGCGTTCGGCCAGATCGACTGGGAATTCATCAAGAACCTGACCGCGACGGTTGGCGGTCGCGCGCAGAACGAGCGGGTGGAGTACAGCTTCCAGGACAACATCGCCAATGGCCGATGGAGCGGCCATGCGAGCGACAACGCCACCACCTATCGTCTGGGCCTCAGCTACCAGGCGACGCGGGACATCATGGTCTTCGGCAATTACGCGACCGGCTACAAAGGCCAGACCTATGACCTGACGACCGGCTTCAACACCGCGCGCGCGAATGCCGGCCCGATCCGCCCCGAGACGTCGAAGGACAAGGAATTCGGCATCCGCACGCAGTTCTTCGATCGGCGCATGACGTTCAACGTCACCTATTTTGACACCGATTATCAGGATCTGCAGGCGCAGACGATCGAGACGATCGACGGCGTCTCCAACTTCCGTCTGACCAATGTGGGCGGGCTCAACACGAACGGCGTCGAAGTCGAAACCGCCGCCCGCGTGACCCGTGACCTAACCCTCAGCGGCGCCGTCACCTATCTGGACGCGACCTACACGTCGTTCCCGGCGGCGCCCTGCTTCCCGACCCAGACCGTGGCGCAAGGGTGTATTCAGGGCCCGCCGAACTTCCAGAACCTGACCGGGACGCGGGCGGTTCAGGCACCCGAATGGAAGGGGTCGGCCAATATCGACTTCACGCCGGCGCTCACGGACAAGCTCAACGGCGTGGTTCAGGCGAGCTGGCAATATACCTCCAGCGTCTATTACGTCTCGCGCGACCCGCAGACCTTCCAGCCCGCGTTCAGCATCTTCAACCTGAACATCGGCGTCCGCGATCACAAGCGTCGCTGGGAAGGCGTGCTGTTCGTCAACAACCTGTTCGACAAGCAATATTATCCCTCGCTGCTCAACACCAACGGCAATTTCGGCAACAAGCTCGCCACCCAGGCGGTGCTGCCGCGCGATTTCCGGCGCTATGCCGGGGTGCGGTTCGGGCTGAATTACTGATCGACATCGCGCGATCGGATACTGCAAGGGGGGGGCGGAGGCGATGCTTCCGCCCCCTTTGCATGTCGCCTACGGGGGCGTGTCCGGCGGCCATTTTGGCAAGCGGATCGCCGACCCTTCGATGCTGCGGCGCGGGTTGAGACGCTTTGCAAGCGCGCGCTTCGGTGTAGAGTATGGCGGAGGGACAAGAGGGGGCAGCGCGATGCGCCCGCCCCTCGATCAGGGGAGGAGACCGGATGATCGGCAGGATCGGGATCGCGGCGGGCGCTTGCGCAGCCGCGATGTTTGCGATTGGTGCGGGGCGCGCGCAGCAGGCGCCGGCCAGGCCAAGTGTCGATGCGCCGGAACTGGCCGCGCTCGGCAGCTACGGCATCGGCGTCACCGATATGGAATTGGTGCAACCGGGCCGGGCCGATCCGCTCCAAGGGAGGCACAAGCCGGCCATCGTCGACCGGCACATCCCGATCAAGCTCTGGTATCCTGCAACGGCCAGAGGTTCGGGCACGCGCTATCGCACCGCGCTGCCGGGCGAGAAGGGCAGCGACGTGCCCTTCGAGGTGCCGGGGCTCGCCACGCCCGGCGCGGCGGCGGCCAAGGGGCGCTTCCCGCTGGTGATCCTCGCCCATGGCTATAGCAACACGCCCGAGGTGCTTTCCTGGCTCGGCGAGAATCTGGCGAGCAAGGGCTATGTGGTGGTCGCACCCGCCTTTCGCGATCCGCCGATCACGATCCGCACCCCTGCCGCGCGGGCCGGCCCGCTGACCAGCCGTCCGCTCGACATCGCCTTCGTCGCGGCCGAGGCGCAGCGGCGGGCACGGGCCGGGCAGGGCGCGTTCGCCGCCGCCGATGCCGCGCGCACCGCGCTGATCGGCTATTCGATGGGCGGCTATGGCGTGCTCACCGCAGCGGGCGCGCCGCTCGATCCGGCAGTGGCCGGCGCCACGCGCGGCGCCCTCACGCCCTATGTCGCGGGAGCCGAGAAGGCGGACAGCCTCAAGGTGGGCGATCTGAAGGCGGTGGTGGCGATCTCGCCCGCCAGCAACCTCTACGGCACCCCGCTCTGGGCTGCGCCGGGCGTGGCGGCGATCCGCGCGCCGACGCTGTTCATCGTCGGCAGCCAGGACCATGTCGTCGGCTATGAAAAGGGCGTGCGACCGCTGTTCGAGCAGGAAATCCATGCGCCGCGCTATCTGCTCACCTTCCGCGAGGCGGCGCACAGCATCGCGCTGATCGGCGCGCCGCCGGCGATGCGCGACAGCTTCTGGGACCTGGACTGGTTCGAGGACGCGGTGTGGCGCAAGGACCGGCTGATGGCGGTGCAGGCGCATTTCATCACCGCCTTCCTCGACCGCTATGTGAAGGGCGAGGAGGCCAAGGCCGCCTATATCGACGGGCTGGTGCCTAACTCGAACGACGGGAAGTGGCCAGGCGCGCCGGGCGGCCGCTATGCGGGGTTCAGCCCCGGCGCACCGGCATCGACGATCTGGAAGGGCTTCCAGCCGAGCCGCGTGTCGGGGATGAACTTCGAGTTCAAGCCCGCCCAGCCTTGAGGTGTTTGGGGTAGGATCCGACGGTATCCCTCGCTTCAACCGTCATCCCCGCGAAGGCGGGGATCCATTGGCGCTGATGCCGAGGTTCCTTCCCCCAGCCCACAGGGCAATGGATCCCCGCCTTCGCGGGGATGACGTGTATTGTGGAGGGCGCTGAAACTCGGCCCACGCCCTTGGCTCAGCACTCGACGACGTTGACCGCCAGGCCGCCGAGGCTCGTCTCCTTGTATTTGGAGCGCATGTCGAGGCCGGTCTGGCGCATCGTCTCGATCACCGCGTCGAGCGAAACCTTGTGCGTGCCGTCGCCGTGGAGCGCGAGCATCGCGGCGTTGATCGCCTTCACCGCGCCCATCGTGTTGCGCTCGATGCAGGGGATCTGCACCAGCCCGCCGATCGGATCGCAGGTGAGGCCGAGATTATGCTCCATGCCGATCTCGGCGGCGTTCTCGATCTGGGCGTTGCTGCCGCCCAGTGCCGCGGCGAGCCCCGCCGCCGCCATCGAGCAGGCGACGCCCACTTCGCCCTGGCAGCCCATCTCCGCCGCCGAGATCGAGGCCTGGCGCTTGTAGAGGATGCCGATCGCCGCGGCGGTGAGCAGCAGGCGGCGGCTGCCGTCCTGCGTCGCGTTGCCGACGAAGCATTCATAATAGCGCAGCACTGCCGGGATCACCCCCGCCGCGCCATTGGTGGGGGCGGTGACGACGCGGCCGCCGGCGGCATTCTCCTCGTTCACCGCCAGCGCCCAGAGGCTGACCCATTCGAGCACCGAAGCGGGCTCGACGCGGGGGCCGCGGGCCATCAGCTTCTGGTGCAGCTTGCGCGCGCGGCGGGGGACTTCCAGCCCGCCCGGCAGGATGCCGTCCTGTGCCATGCCGCGGTCCATGCACGCGTTCATCGCCGCATGAATGCCGTCGACAAAGGCGAGCGTCGCGGCATCGTCGCGCCAGCCGCGCTCGTTGGCGAGCATCAGCCCGGCGATGTCGAGCCCGAGTTCGTCGCAGCGCTGCAGCATCTCGCGCGCGCTGGCGAAGGGATGGTTGGTGCCGGCGCTCAGACCGGAGACGTCTTCCTCGCCCTCGCGCCGGATCGCGCCGCCGCCCACCGAAAAATAGGTCCGCTCAAGCACCGTGCCGTCGACCAGGGTCGCCCGCAGTTTCATGCCGTTCGGGTGGCCGGGGAGGAACTGGCGCTTGCGGAACTTGAGGTCGGTGTCAGGATCGAAGGAAACCGAGGCGCTGCCGCCCAGAACAATGCGGCGCTCCGCCGCGATCGTGGCCAGCATCGGCTCGACCGCATCGGGATCGACTCCCTCGGGCCGCTCGCCCGCCAGCCCCAGGATCACCGCGCGGTCGGTCGCGTGGCCCTTGCCGGTCAGCGCCAGCGAGCCGAACAGCTCGCCGCACAATTTGGTGACGCTACGCCCATCGGCGACCACCCAGGCGGCGAAGTCCCGCGCCGCGCGCATCGGCCCCACCGTATGCGAGCTCGACGGCCCGATACCGATGGTGAACACGTCGGTGATGCTGATCGGCCCTGCATTCGGCCCAACGCCCTTGATCGCCACGGAACCCGTCTCCTGAAACTTCGCGGGCCCCTTCTGTCCGTTTGCCTGAGATCGCTATCCCGTCGGCGGGCGCGCGCGGCGCCACTCTCCAGAATGTGGTGGTCGGAAGGTCCTTTTGCCTGAGAGTTTCCGGGGCGGTTGCTCCTTCGGCGATCCGGCGAGCGGATTCTCTCCCGTTCCGACGCCGCGCTGTTTCGCCCGTGCCGGGGATGGTGTCAAACGCTGATTCGGGCTAGTTTTGGGATCAGTTCGGCGTAGGAATCGATCACCGCGTCGGCGCCCAGCGTGGTCACCGGCACCTGCGAGAAGCCGAAGCTGCAGGCGATCACGGGCACGCCCGCCGCCTGCGCCGCCTGCACGTCATAGGTCGAATCGCCGACGAACGCCGCCGGCCCGCCGCAGCGCCGGACCATCTCCAGGATCGGCGCGGGCGAAGGCTTGGCGGTGCCGGGGCCGAGCGTGTCCCCGCCGATCACGGTGGCGAAGCGCGGGCGCATGCCGGTCGCCTCCAGCAGCGGCAGGGTCAGCGCCTCGAGCTTGTTGGTCACCACCGCGAGCGCGATGCCCTGCGCGGCCAGCGCCTCGAGCGCGTCGACCACGCCCGGATAGGGGCGGCTATGCTCGGCATTGTGCGCGGCATAGGTGTCGATAAAGCGCGGGTAGAGCCGCGCCACCACCGCCGCATCGCCGCCGCCGGTCGCCGCGACCGCCTGTTCCAGCAGCGCATGCACGCCGCGGCCGACCATCGAGAGGATGCGATCCAGCGGCAGCGCCGGCCGGCCCTCCTCGGCCAGCACGCGGTTTAGCGTCGCGGCGAGGTCGCCGCTGGTATCGAGCAGCGTGCCGTCGAGATCGAAGCCGATGGTCTTGAAGGGAAGGGGCATGGGCCGCCGCATGGCAGCATCGCGCTGGAAAAGCCATGTCCGGCGTGGCAGGGGTTGCACCCCATTTCGACCGGAGACTGGCCACGTGACTGCACCCATCGCCGCGATCATCCTCGCCGCCGGCAAGGGCACGCGGATGCAATCCGACACGCACAAGGTGCTCCACCCGATCGCCGGGCGGCCGATGCTGCTCCACCTGATCGACAGCGTGAAGGCGCTGGGCGCCGCGCGCGAAGTGGTGGTGGTCGGCGCGGGGCGCGAGCAGGTCGAGGCCGCGGTCACGCCGCTGGGGGCGGAGACGGCGCACCAGGCCGAGCAGCTCGGCACCGGCCATGCCGTGCTCCAGGCCAGGGAGGCGCTGGCGGGCTTCGCGGGCGACGTGCTGATCCTCTATGGCGACGTGCCTTTGGTCACCACCGCGACGATGCGGCGGATGGTCGAGCGGCTGCATGGCGACGACGCGCCTGCCGTGGTGGTGCTCGGCTTCCGCCCGGCCGATCCGGGCGCCTATGGCCGGCTGATCGTCGCGGGGGGCGACCGGCTGGCGAAGATCGTCGAGTATAAGGATGCGAGCGCCGAGGAGCGCGCAGTCACCCTGTGCAACTCCGGGCTGATGGCGGTGCGCGGGCCCGATCTGTTCGCGCTGCTCGACCGGCTGAGCAACGAGAATGCGGCCGGCGAATATTATCTGACCGACATCGTCGAGATCGCCAATGGCGACGGGCGGGTCGCGGCGGTGATCGAGACCGACGTCGCCGAAGTCACCGGCGTCAACAGTCGGGGCGAACTGGCGGCGGTGGAGGCGGCGTGGCAGCAGGCTCGCCGTGCCCGCGCCATGGCCGAGGGCGCGACGCTGATCGCGCCCGAGACGGTGTGGTTCGCGTACGACACGCAGATCGGCCGCGACGTGACGATCGAACCCAACGTCGTGTTCGGCCCCGGCGTCACCGTGGCGGACGGGGTGGTGCTGCGCGCGTTCAGCCATATCGAGGGCGCGACCATCGCCAGCGGCGCCACCGTGGGCCCCTTTGCCCGGCTGCGGCCCGGCGCGGTGCTGGAGGCGGACTCCCATGTCGGCAATTTCGTCGAGCTGAAAAACGCGGTGCTCGGCAAGGGCGCCAAGGCCAACCATCTCAGCTATCTCGGCGACGCCCGCATCGGCGCCGGCGCGAACATCGGCGCGGGCACGATCACCTGCAATTACAACGGCTTCCTCAAGCAGCAGACGGTGATCGGCGCGGGCGCGTTCATCGGATCGAACAGCGCGCTGGTGGCGCCGGTGGCGATCGGCGACGGGGCGATCATCGGCGCCGGATCGGTGATCACCCGCGACGTCGAAGCCGATGCGCTGGCCGTTACGCGGCCCGAAACATTGAAGAAGCAGGGCTGGGCCACGACCTTCCGTGCAACCATGCAGGCACGAAAGGCCGCCAAATGACCGATCGCTACACCAACAAGCCCTTCCTCAAGCTGCTCGACTGCTATGTGCTCGATGCGATCGGCCATCTCGATCCCAAGACCGATGCCGACCTGACCGCGATGGAACCCAAGCTCCACGAGGCGTTCGAAGCCGAGGGTCCGTGGCGCGACATCGTCGAGGACAAGCTGGGGTTCCAGGACGGCATGCAGGGCGCCATCCTCGAGGTCTGGCAGAACGGACGGCAGAAGTTCGTCGAAGCCCAGGGCCATGAGCCCGATCCGGGCGAGTTCACCCGGATCTTCATCGACACCAACTTCCCGCACTGAGACGATCGGCGGGGCGGGCGCTACCGTGCGGCAGCCGGGCGCAACTGCGCGGCATCGAGGTGCCAGCGCCGCTGGGACGCGGACGCGCCGTCGACATCGTTGATCCGGCGCACGGTGTAGGTGCCGGTGAAGCGCTGGGCGGTGCCGTCGTCCAACCTCGCCTCCACCGTCACGGGGACCGTCTGGTACAGGGAACCCGCCGCACCTTCGCTCGGCCCAAGCCTGCCGATCGTGACGCCTGTCGAACGGGTATGGGCAAAGCCCTGCTCGAACGCCTGCAGCGTCTGGCCCGGCTTGCCTTCGTCCCCCCATTGCGTCCAGGCGGTGGCAAAGTCGCGGGCGTCGATCGCGGCATAATAGCGGCGCACCACGTCGGCGGCCGCCTGCGGGCCCTTGGGATCGACGACGCAGCCCGGCACCGGCTCCCCGTCGCCGTCGAACAGCGCGCAGCTCCGCGCGATCTCATCCTCGATCATCGCGCAGCTGTTGGCGGCGTTGCAGGGCGGGTGCGTCGCGGGGGACACGTTGATGCAGATCTTCACCCGCTTTTCCGCTGCCGCCGCGCCGATCTCTGCAGCGCAGCTGCGGGGCGCCATCGCCGCCTCCGTAGCGGTTGCCGAGGGGCGCGGCACGGGCGCCGATGGCGTCGCGGGCGGGGTCGCGGTCGCCTGGCGGCTTGGCCGCGCCTCGTTCACCGGTGTGTCGGCGCGGTCGGAGCCGCCGCAACCGGCGAGCGGTAGCCAAAGGACGAACAGCGCGATGTTGCGACGGACCATGCGAGTGACTCTTCCTTCGATCGGCGGCCGGTGATGTCGGACCAGGCTCAACGTCGCACGCGGACGTTCGGGATCATGCGACCGTTCAGCTTGTCGAAACGATGCCTCGTCTAGGCGCGACCGCCCGCCCGCGCTAGGGCGGGGGCAGGAGGACGGATGCGATGTGCGGAATCGTAGGAATCGTGGGCAGGGAAGACGTCGCCGAGCGTCTGTTCGAGGGTCTCAAGCGCCTGGAATATCGCGGCTATGATTCGGCCGGCATCGCGACGGACGTAGACGGCAGGATCGAGCGCCGCCGCGCCTCGGGCAAGCTCGTCAATCTCGGCAAGGAACTCGCCGCCAACCCGCTGCCCGGCACCACCGGCATCGCGCATACCCGCTGGGCGACGCATGGCGGCCCGACCACCAACAACGCCCACCCCCACGCCACCGGCGAGGTGGCCCTTGTCCACAACGGCATCATCGAGAATTTCAAGGCGCTGCGCGAGGAACTGACCGCGCGCGGCCGCAGCTTCACCAGCGAGACCGACACCGAGGTCGTCGCCCATCTGGTCAGCGAAAAGGTCGAGGCCGGCATGGCCCCGGCCGATGCAGTGCGCGAGGTGCTGCCGCGCCTCCACGGTGCCTTCGCCCTCGCCATCCTGTTCCGCCAGCATCCCGATCTGCTGGTCGGCGCGCGGCTCGGCTCGCCGCTGGTCGTCGGCTATGGCGAAGGCGAGACCTATCTCGGCTCGGACGCGCTGGCGCTGGCGCCGCTCACCCAGCGCATCGCCTATCTGGAAGAGGGCGACTGGGTCGTCATCACCAAGGACGGCGCCGATATCTTCGACAAGGACAACAATCCCGTCGAGCGGCCGATCACCATCTCGGGCGTCACCGGCGAGCTGATCTCCAAGGGCAACCATCGGCACTATATGCTGAAGGAGATCTACGAGCAGCCGATCGTCGTGGCGCAGACGCTGCGCGCCTATCTCCAGCGCATGGAGGAGCAGGTCACGCTGCCGATTCCGGACTTCGACCTCTCGGCGATCAAGCGTGTCACGATCGTCGCCTGCGGCACCAGCTATTATGCCGGCATGGTGGCGAAATACTGGTTCGAACAGTTCGCCCGCGTGCCGGTCGACATCGATGTCGCCTCCGAGTTCCGCTATCGCGCACCGGTGATGGAAGAGGGCGGGCTGATGATCGTGATCAGCCAGTCGGGCGAGACCGCGGACACGCTTGCCGCGCTCCGCCATGCGCGCAGCGAGGGACAGACGATCGCCGCCGTGGTCAACGTGCCGACCAGCACCATGGCCCGTGAGGCGGATCTGCTGCTGCCCACCCATGCCGGTCCGGAGATCGGCGTTGCCTCGACCAAGGCGTTCAGCTGCCAGCTGGCGGTGCTGGCAGCCCTGGCGGCCAATCTCGCCAAGGCCAAGGGCAAGCTCGACGCGGCCGAGGAACGCCGCATCGTCCGCCATCTGGCCGAGGCGCCGGCCTCGCTCAACGCCGCGCTCGCCTATGACGAATCGATCCAGGCGATGGCGGGCGTGATCGCGGCGGCGCGCGACGTGCTGTATCTCGGGCGCGGGACGGACTATCCGCTGGCGCTGGAAGGCGCGCTGAAGCTCAAGGAAATCAGCTATATCCATGCCGAGGGCTATGCCGCCGGCGAGATGAAGCACGGGCCGATCGCGCTGATCGACGATGCCGTCCCGGTGATCGTGATCGCGCCTTCGGGCCCGTTGTTCGACAAGACCGTCAGCAACATGCAGGAAGTGCAGGCGCGCGGCGGCAAGGTGGTGCTGATCTCGGACTATGACGGCATCCAGGCGGCCGGCGACGGCTGCATCGCGACGATCACCATGCCCAAGGTCCACCCGCTGATCGCGCCGCTGGTCTATGCGGTGCCGGTGCAGCTGCTCGCCTATCATGTCGCGGTCGCCAAGGGCACCGATGTCGATCAGCCGCGCAACCTCGCCAAATCGGTGACGGTGGAGTGATAGGCGGCTAACGCTCCACCCGGAGGGGGGGGGAATGCATGCAGGCCAGCCCGTAGCGCCGAGTTGTGACGGCGCCGGTGCGGGTCGATGCAAGTCGCGTCGTCTAACGCTTTAAGTTTCAAGCGTTCAAAAAAGACGAAATTCGGCCCGCTTGCCGCCCCGTTCGGGCGGTCTATATCGCTCGCACCTGCAGCAAAGAACGATCGGATGACCGCAACTACCCGCCCTCAAGGGCCCCAAGGCCCCAGCCTGCTTGCATCGATCCACGATGTCGGGCCCCGATCCGAGGGCGCGGTGGACCAGCTTTCCGAGCTGTTCCTGCAGCATATCGGTGCGCCGCGCTATGCGATGCTGGTGGTGCCGGACCATTGGGGATCGGCACCGCTGGTCCCGGGCAGTCCGTTCGCCACCCGGCTGCGCGGCTGGGCCGATGCCGGTATCGAGATGTTCCTGCACGGCTGGTTCCACAAGGATGTCTCCGAGCATGCCTCTGCCGGCGCTCGGTTCAAGGCCAAGCACATGACGGCGGGCGAGGGGGAGTTTCTCGGCCTCGACTATGCCACCGCACGCGACCGGATGGTGCGAGGCCGGGCGCTGGTGGAGGACATTATCGGCCGCCCGGTCACCGGCTTCATCGCACCCGCCTGGCTCTATGGTGACGGCGCCCGCGAGGCGCTGCGCGACCTCGACTTCGCGCTGGCCGAGGACCATTTCCGCGTCTGGGCGCCGCAGCAGCAGGATCGCGTGCTGGCGAAGGGCCCGGTGATCACCTGGGCCAGCCGCAGCAAGAGCCGGATCGCCTCGTCGCTGGCGGTGGCCGCGCTCGCCCGCGCGCTGCTGCCCCGCCGCCCGGCAATGCGGCTCGGCGTGCATCCGGGGGATGTCACCGTACCCGCGCTGCTGCAGAGCATCGACAAGACGCTGGCTGCGCTGACCAGAGGCGGCCGCTTCGGCCAATATCGCGAACTGCTGGAGACGCATTGATGCGCATCCTCGACGTCTGCGCCTTCTACAGCCCCTATGGCGGCGGCGTGAAAACCTATGTCCGTCGCAAGATGGAACTTGGTGCCAAGCTCGGCCACGAGATCATCATCCTCGCCCCCGGTGAGCGCGAGGAGATATTGGAGGAGCGCGACGGCGCCATCTTGGCGACGATCCCGGCGCCGCTGCTGCCGCTCGACCGCCGCTATCGCTATTTCGACGACGAGCCGGCGCTGCACGCCGCGCTCAAGCGCTGGCGGCCCGATTTTGTCGAAGCGTCGTCGCCGTGGCGCAGCGCCTCGATGGTCGCGCGCTGGCAGGGGTCGGCGGCGCGCGCGCTGGTGATGCACGCCGATCCGCTGGCCGCCTATGCCTATCGCTGGTTCGGCACGATCGCCAACCGCGAGACGATCGACAAGGGCTTCAGCTCCTTCTGGCAGCATCTCCGCCGGCTCGACGACGGGTTCGATCAGGTGGTGACGGCGGGCCAAGGGCTTGCCCGAAGGTTGCGCGAGGGCGGCCTCACCAAGGTGGTGACGATCCCGATGGGTGTCGAGCCCGGCTATTTCAGTCCCGCATTGCGGGACGAAGCGCTGCGCGCCGAGTTGCTCGCGAGCTGCGGCCTGGGGCCGGAGGCGACGCTGCTGATCGGCGTCGGCCGGTTGGCGGCGGAGAAGCGCTGGCCGATGGTGATCGAGGCGGCGGAGGCGGCGGCCGGGCGAAGTCCCATGGGGCTGATCCTGATCGGCACCGGCACCGCGCGCTCCAAGGTCATCACCGCGATCGGCCGCAACCCGCACGCGCAGCTGTTCGAGCCGACCAGCAACCGCGAGCAGCTTGCCCGCGTGCTGGCGAGCTCCGACGCGCTGGTCCATGGCTGCGAGGCCGAGACCTTCTGCATGGTCGCCGCCGAAGCGCGGGCGAGCGGCCTGCCGCTGATTGTGCCGGACGAGGGCGGCGCCGCCGATCAGTTCGTCGAGGGGCAGGGCATGCTGTACCGCGCCGCCGATCCGGTATCGCTCCGCGATTCGCTGACCCAGTTCGTCGAGACGACGCCGATGTTCCACCGCATGCGCGCCGCTGCCGATGCGCCGGGCACGCGGACGATGGACCAGCATTTCGAGGAGCTGTTCGCCAGCTACCACGCCATGGCCTATTCGCGCGCCGCCTGAGGCGCCGTGAGCAGCGGCAGGGGGCCGTCGCCGGTCAATTGCCCGCCGACTTCGCGTTCGATGCCGCCGCAACCATGGCGTCCCAGCGGTCCCAGTCGATGGAACGGCCTGGATAGGCGACCCGGGTAAATGGCCAGTCCCGCCGAATCCAGTCGGTCACCCACGCGTACAGCGCCGCATCGAACCCGGCGTCATATTCCGCCTTGGTCACCCACAACCGCACGACCGCATCATGGCCGGGTACCGGGCTGGGCGAGACATACACCGATCCCCGTTCTCGCCGGCCGTTGGGGGTGAGCACCGCATAGGCGAAGGAGTGGCGGTTTCGGAACCGGGCCTGCTCGGCCGCCATGTCGCGCATCGCATCGGCATCGGTGATCCCGGCGTGCGGCCAGTCGGTGCCGCGGGTGAAGGTCCGCTGCAGATGCTCGATCGACGACATATAGGCGTCGTAATCGATCTTCACCAACGCCGGCCCGAGCGGGACCAGCTTGAAGGTTTTCGCTTCCACCAGCGTGGGCGGGTTGACGTTCGCCGGGATGAACGGTGATGCGCGCTCGGCCTCGGGGCGCGCCGCCGGCATGGCCGGCTGCTGTGCCCATGCCGGCGTCACCGGACCAATGGCCGTGGCGGCCAGGATCAGGCTACGAACCATCGTCTTCATGCAGTCGGCCTCCCGCGCGGTGGATCGCGCGTTCGGATGCCGGCAACCATGGGGCGTTTACCCCATCGCTCCGGCCGCCTAGCTGCGCGCGGCGGCCGTCGCCGCTTCCAGCCGCTTCAGGAAGCGCGGCAGCGGGCAGCGATGCTGGGACCCCTCGTCGCAGCCCCTCAGCCGCAGCGGTGTCCATACCGCGCGCTCGCGGGCGGCGCGCATGTCGGCGGCGCTCTGGCTGCGATACCAGAGGCGGACCGCCTGCCGCCCGTTCGGCGCCCGGACCAGCGCGATGGCGATGCCGCCACCCGGCGAGGGGTCGTTGGTTGCGAAACCCGGCGCCTTGACCGGTACGCCCAGCACTGCGGCCAGCGCCGCGACATTGGTGTCGTGGCCGATCAGCACGTCGATCTTCGGCGCAGCGGCGTCGGTCAGATCGCGGGTGATCCGGTCCACCGTCGGTGCCATCTGGAACGCTGCCATATAGGGCGGGCGGCTGTACACGTCGAACAGTGCGCCGTGCACCGCGCCCAGCGCTTCCAGCCGCGCCGGTGTCGCCCGGCCCCAGCCGACCTGCGCCATCGGCATGCCCTCCAGATATTGTAGCATCAGTACCTGGGCGGTGCCCGAGGCGGCGCGGATCGGGCCCTTGAGGTCCACACCATGGCCGTCCGCGCCAGGCCGTACCGCCGAGGGTTCGACCGGGCTGCACGGTGCGGCGGAGCAGGCGAGTATCTGTTCCAGCAATTTCAGTCCGGCTGCATGGCGTTGCGTCAGCGCATCCGCGCCGCCGCTGTAGCGCCGGATCGATTCCACCGCGCGCTGGGCATCGAACGCTGCGGGATGGGCGCCGAGCGGCTCGAAGATCGGGTCGTTCTCGCCCTCCGGCTTGTGGCCGACGGGTAGCGCGCAGCTGGGGGCGAAGCCCACCGCATAGGCTGCGCCGCTGGCGATGGTGCGCGGGGAGCTGTTGGTCCAGAGGCGAACCGTTGCCGGATCGGGGCATCCGCGCGCCGGGAGCAGTCCCGCGGCGGCAAACCAGCGCCGGTCGGCCCGCGCGAGCGCGCTCAGCGCCGCGGCACCATGCGGCGTTACCTGCTCGGCCGGAGCGCTCCAGCGCGGCCATGGCTCGCCGGTACGCGTGCCGGGCGGCACCTCCCCGCCGAGCGGCGCGCGGACGCCGTGGCGCATCAGCAGCACCAGTCGCTCGATACGCTGTGTCTTGGGCGGGGCTGCCTGCGCGACGGCGGGCAACAGGGCGAGCGCGGCGGCGGTGAGGCGCAGGGTGGGGGACGCGAGCATCGGCTCATGCCTAGCCGCGCCGCGTGAAAGCTGTGTGACTAAAAAGAATACCAATTATAAAATTGGTATTGTTCAACGATTTCCGCATTTTACGTTGCAGTGCAGCAATTTTGTCATCGCAAGGTACGGGATTCGCCACGAGCAGGACGTGGAAGTGCAGTCCCATAGGGTTAGCGGCGACAGTGACCAGTCGACACAGGCTGGCACCAAATTCAATGAGGGACATAACCAATGGGACACTGGAACAAGCGCATCGCGCTGCTCCTGGGCGGGGGCACGGCTGCATTTCTCGCGCAGGGTCCTGCGCTGGCGGCAACCGTGCGCGATGATGTCGCGGCGAGCGCAGCGCCGGACAATGACGATCAGGTGCGCGAAAACGAGACCATCGTCGTCACCGGCCAGCGCGCCGCGATCAAGAGCGTGCAGGAGGAACAGGTGAAGAGCCCGTCGCTCGTCACCATCGTCTCCGGCGAGGAACTGCGCGCGCAGCCGCAGCAGAACCTGGCAGACCTGCTCACCCGTCTGCCTGGCCTCAACTCCTCGGTCGATCAGTCGCGCAACGCCGCCGCGACCGGCGAGGCGCAATATCTCTCGATCCGCGGCCTAGACACCGCGTACAATGCCTATGAGCTCGACGGCGTCCGGCTGGCGCAGACCGACGCGCGCACCCGTGCGATCTCGATGAACCTGCTGTCGCCCTTCGCGCTGGCCGAGGTTCGCGTCGACAAGGCGCCAACCGCGGCGCAGGACGGCGACGCCATCGCCGGCGTGATCGACCTGCGTACCGCTTCGCCGTTCGATTTTGGCGCACACCACTTCCAGATCCAAGCGCAGGGCCTGATCGCCGGCCGTGCCGCCGCGCGCGATCAGGATCCCTGGGGGGGCACGATCCAGGCCGAGACGGCGCAGCGCTTCGGCGATCTGGGCATTTTCGCGTCGGCCTATTATGGGCGGAAGAACAACTTCGCCGAGGCGGTGGCTATCCATCGCGACTATGTGAAGGTTGACGGCAACCAGCCCGGCGCGGTTCGCGACAATCTGAACAACGTCATGCCGGTGGGCGTGCTCTGGAACGTGTTCCAGAACCGGATCGAACGCTTCGGCGGCACGGTCAATCTGGAATGGAAGGGCGACAGCACCGATCTGTACGCGCGCACCACCTATGGCGAATATCGCCTGAAGAGCTGGATGGACCAGACCGCGGCGCGCAGCTCGAACCTCACGGCCGGCCAGACAAACCCCAATGCCGGCAGCACGCTCGGCGCCAATTACGATGCCGCGGGCTATCTGGCGCTCTACGGGCTGGGGGGCAGCAACTATTTCCGCACCGAGCACAGCAATCAGCGGCTGTTCACCACCAAAGTGGGCGGCGAAACCCGGCTGGGCGACCTGACGCTCGATTATAACGGCGCCTATTCGCGGGGCGCGACCAGCTACCCGCTGCGGATCCAGGCGAGCTGGCGCAGCCCCACCTATATCGGCGCCAACGCCACGGGTCCGGCGACCTACAAGCTGATCACCGGCCTGGCGGATCGCACCAACCCGCAGGTGGTGCTGAGCGACGCCGCGGGCGCCGCCATCACCAATTTCGACACGTTCGCCCAGGCCTATACCACGGCGCAGTTCGAGGATGCGTGGGAGTCCAAGCTGGAAGGGCGGCTGGACGGCACCTGGCGCTTCGGCGACCACGGCCTGACGTCAGTACAGGCGGGCGGCAAGTACGAGGCCTCCAAGCGCTATTCGAACAGCCTCGGCGACGACGGCGCGCTGCAGTATAATTTCACCGCCAACGATCCCAACCTCACCAGGCTGAGCGGGGTACCCGGCGAGCGGCTGAACGGCTTCATGAAGAACGTACAGGTGCCGTTCTTCATTCCCGACCGCAATTGGGTGGAGGCGCAGAACGCCAGGCTGTCGCTGTCCAAGCTGCCAGGCATCGATCCGGTGAAGCTCAACGAGAACCGGCTGGACGGCAAGGAGCACCGCGCCAGTGGCTATGTGCTCGCCAATCTTGCGTTCGGTGGCCTTACCCTCACGCCGGGCCTCCGCTTCGAGCACAACTGGTTCCAGGGCCGGTACTGGCAGACGACCAGCAACAGCGCTGGCTTCGTCACCAGCGAGCGCAGCTACGACCAGTGGCTGCCGAGCCTGATCGCCTCCTATCGGCCCGGTGCGAACACCGTGTATCGCTTCTCGGTGCGCAAGAGCTATTCGCGCCCGGCATTCGACCTGCTGCTCGGGCCGACCAGCATCTCGCGCGACGATACCGGGCGGATCACCTCGATCTTCGTGCCGAATCCCAATCTCGACGCGGTGGAGGCGTGGAACGTCGATACCTCGATCGAGCATAAGGGGGCCGGTACCGATCTGTTCTCCGCGGCGCTCTACTACAAGCGCCTGAACCATGTGATGTTCTCGACCGGCTCGACCAACGCGAGCGGCGACCTCAACGTGTGGACGGGGCCGGACAAGCAGCTTTCGCCCGACGGCGTCGAGATCGAGACGCTGGATACCAGCGGCAAGGGCAGCGTGTACGGCGTGGAATTGTTCGCGCGCTATAGCCTGAAGGGGCTGCCGGGCATGCTGGACGGCCTGGGCTTCCAGGGCAACGTCACGCTGCAGCGGGCGGATGCGACGGTCTATGTGTCAAACGGCTATCGTCGCCAGCGCATGCCGCAGGCACCGCAGGTGATGTTCAACACCGAATTGTTCTGGGTGCATGGCGGCTTCAACGCCGCGCTGAACTACGCCTATACCGGCAACAAGCTGTATGATCTTCGCTCGTCGCAGCCGGACACCTATGTCCAGCCGGTTTCGACGATGAACGCGATCTTCAGCTACACGCTGAACCAGCACCTGACCGCCGGCGTGTCGGTACAGAACCTGCTCAATTCGCACAGTTACTGGACAACGGCGGGGGTCGGCAAGGCGCTGCTCTCGGTGGATCGCAAGGGCGGCTATGTTGAGGTGGGCCGCACCTATATGTTCAACCTGTCCTACGCGTTCTGAACAAAAAGGCCGGTCCGCCAAGGGAGGGAAACGGACCGGCCCATCATGCGCAAGCAGTTCTCTCACACTCGGAAAACAAGTCGGCGGCCCACTGGGGGGATCGGTTCGTGGAGGCGCCGACTTGTTCCAGAATGGCTAGGTTCTGCGTCAGTTCAGAACCGGCCGATACGCTGTTACCGGCGAAGGGAGCGGGGGGAAGCGCTGCCGATCGCGTGCCCTTCAAATAGCCATGCCGCGGCGCGGCGAACATTCGGGGCGACCCCCATCCGGGTTTGCCCGTAACGCTTTCTCAACGATGCTAACGATTGCAGTCCCCGACTGCCGCCAACACCGGCGCCGCCCATTCGCGGCGGCATATCAGCAGGTCCGGCACGCTGGTTCCGGCCTGATTGTAGAGGATCGCAGATCCGTCAATGCGGGAGGCATGCAGCCCCGCCGCCAGCGCAACCGCGACCGGCGCGCAATTGTCCCATTGATGTTGCCCGCCCGAATGGAGGTAGATCTCCGCCTCGCCGCGCACGACCGCCATCGCCTTGGCACCCGCCGAGCCCATGCCGACATGTACCGCGCCGATCGCCGCTCCGACATCGGCGCAGAGCTGGCTGGCGCGCGTGCGGCTGACCAGCATGCGCGGCGGCGTCTGCGCGGGGGCGAGCGCCGGCGGCGTGTCGCTGGCGAGCGTCATCCCCAGACGGGGAAGGGCAACTGCGCCCACCGCCGGTTTGCCGTCGATGGCGAGCGCGATGTGCACTGCCCAGTCCTCGCGGCGCTCGGCGAATTCGCGGGTGCCGTCGAGCGGGTCGATGATCCACACGCGGCTGCGGCCGAGCCGAACCGGATCGTCGGCGGACTCTTCGGAGAGGATCGCGTCGTCAGGCCGGGCAGCGCGCAGCCGGTCCAGGATCAGCGCATTGGCTTCCTGGTCCCCGCGCGCGCCGCCAGCGCACTCGCCCTGAATGCGCAGCAGCAGCGCACCGGCTTCCTCGGCGATGGCATGGGCGAGCTGGGCGTCGTTCACAGCATCGGACTCCATACGCCCATGATCGCCTCGACGATCTGCTCGGCTGCTTCCTCGGGCGTGGTGCGGGTGGTGTCAATGCGGATCTCCGGTGCGAGCGGGGCCTCATAGGGGCTGGAGATGCCGGTGAAATTGGCGATCTCGCCGGCGCGCGCCTTTTTGTAGAGCCCCTTCACGTCGCGGCGCTCGGCCTCCTCGATCGGGGTGTCGACGAAGATTTCGAAAAACTCGCCGTCGGGCAGCAGCGACCGCACCATCGCCCGTTCGGCGCGGAAGGGCGAGATGAAGGCGGTCAGCACGATCAGGCCGGCATCAGTCATCAGCTTGGCAACCTCGCCGATGCGGCGGATGTTTTCCACCCGGTCTTGGTCGCTGAAGCCGAGATCGCGGTTGAGGCCGTGGCGGATGTTGTCGCCGTCGAGCAGGAAGCTGTGCTTGCCCAGCGCGTGCAGCTTCTTCTCGACCAGATTGGCGATGGTCGACTTGCCCGAGCCGGAGAGGCCGGTGAACCACAGCAGGCGCGGCTGCTGGCCCTTTTGCTGGGCATGCGCCTCGCGGGTGATCTCCACCGCCTGCCAGTGGACGTTCTGGGCACGGCGCAGCGCGAAATCGAGCATGCCTGCGCCGACCGTGGCATTGGTCAGCTTGTCGATCAGGATGAAGCCGCCGAGATCGTGGCTCTCGGCATAGGGTTCGAACACGATGGCGCGATCCGTGGCGATCTCGGCGACGCCGATGTCGTTGAGCGCCAGCGTCTTGGCCGGGGTGCGCGCCATGGTGTTGACGTCAATCGCATATTCGGGCGCGCGGATCACCGCGCTGACCGTCTGGGTGCCGAGCTTGAGCCAGTAGGCGCGGCCGGGCAACAACTCGGCCGGATCCATCCAGACCAATGTCGCCTTGAACTGATCGGCGGCCTGGGGCGGGGCATCGGCGGTGGCGATCACGTCGCCGCGCGAGCAGTCGACTTCGTCGGTCAGCGTCAGCGTCACCGATTCGCCCGCCACCGCCACATCCCTGTCGCCGTGCATGGTCACGATCCGCGCAACGGTGCTGGTGCGGCCGGAGGGCAGGATGCGCACGGGATCGCCGGGGCGGACCGTGCCGCCCGCGATCAGCCCGGCAAAGCCGCGAAAGTCGAGATTCGGGCGGTTCACCCATTGCACGGGCATGCGGAACGGCTTGATGCGATCGATTTCCGCGTCGACTTCGACCGTTTCGAGATGGTCGAGCAGCACCGGCCCGCCGAACCACGGCATCGCCTCGCTGCGCGTCGTCACATTGTCGCCCTGGAAGCCCGAGATCGGGATCGCCGTGAAATTCTGGATGCCGATCGACTGGGCGAAGTCGGCATAGGCCTCGACGATCCGGTCGAACACCGCCTGGTCATAGTCGACCAGATCCATCTTGTTCACCGCCACCACCAGATGGCGGATGCCGAGCAGATGGGCGAGGAAGCTGTGCCGCCTGGTCTGGGTCAGCACGCCTTTGCGCGCGTCGATCAGGATCACGGCGAGATCGGCGGTCGAGGCGCCGGTCACCATGTTGCGGGTATACTGCTCGTGGCCAGGGGTGTCGGCGACGATGAACTTGCGCTTCTCGGTGGCAAAGAAGCGGTAGGCGACGTCGATGGTGATGCCCTGCTCGCGCTCGGCGGCGAGGCCGTCCACCAGCAGCGCGAAGTCGATCGCCTGGCCCTGGGTGCCGACGCGCTTGGAGTCATTCTCCAGCGCCGAAAGCTGGTCCTCGAAGATCTGCTTCGAATCGTAGAGCAGCCGGCCGATCAGCGTCGACTTGCCGTCGTCCACCGAGCCGCAGGTGAGGAAGCGCAGCATCGACTTGTGCTGGTGCAGTTCGAGATAGGCCGAGATGTCGGAAGCGATCAGCGCGTCGGGGCGATAGGCGGTCATCAGAAATACCCCTCCTGCTTCTTCTTCTCCATGCTGGCGGCCTGGTCATGATCGATCGCGCGGCCCTGGCGTTCGCTGGTGGTGGTGAGCAGCATCTCCTGGATCACGCTCTCCAGCGTGTCCGCCGTGCTCTCCACCGCGCCGGTGAGCGGGTAGCAGCCGAGCGTGCGGAAGCGGATCGAGCGTTCGACCGGCACTTCGCCGGGATTAAGGCGGAAGCGGTCGTCATCCACCATCAGCAGCATGCCGTCGCGCTCCACCGTTGGGCGCGGGGCGGCGAAATAGAGCGGCACAATCTCGATGCCTTCGGCGAGGATATACTGCCAGATGTCGAGCTCGGTCCAGTTGGACAGCGGGAAGACGCGGATGCTCTCCCCCTTCGCCTTGCGGGCGTTGTAGAGCCGCCACAGCTCGGGGCGCTGGTTCTTGGGATCCCAGCGATGCGAAGCCGTGCGGAAGCTGAAGATGCGCTCCTTGGCGCGGCTCTTCTCCTCGTCGCGCCGGGCACCGCCGAACGCTGCGTCGAAGCCATATTTGTCGAGCGCCTGTTTGAGGCCCTCGGTCTTCCAAAGATCGGTGTGGAGCCCGCCATGGTCGAACGGGTTGATCCCGCGCGCGATCGCCTCCGGGTTCTGGTGGACGAGCAGTTCCATGCCCGCCGCCGCCGCCGAGCGCTCGCGCAGTTCGTACATCGCCTTGAACTTCCACGTCGTGTCGACATGGAGCAGCGGGAAGGGCGGTGGGGCCGGATAAAAGGCCTTGCGTGCGAGATGGAGCATCACCGCGCTGTCCTTGCCGATCGAATAGAGCATCACCGGGCGCTCGGCCTCGGCAACGACTTCGCGCAGGATGTGGATGCTCTCGGCCTCGAGCCGCTGAAGATGGGTCAGCGCGGGCGGGGATGCGGTGGCGATATCCATGGTGCTCGTTTGCAGCATGGGAGGGCATGTAAAAAGCCCGGCGGCACCGTGCGATCTAGTTATTGTTTAGCGGGGCATACCCGCCCCCGCCGATGGGTCGGCAGGGGCGGGCAGGCGATCAGTCGCGGCTCGGCTTGCCGACGCCGGTGTACTGCAGGCCGGCGCGTTCGAGTTCGGCCGGCGGATAGATGTTGCGCAGGTCGACGAGCACCGGGCTGTTCAGGCTGTTCTTGATGCGGCTGAGGTCGAGCGCGCGGAACGCATCCCACTCGGTGACGATCACCAGCGCGTCCGAACCCTCGGCCGCCGCATAGGGATTTGCGACGAATTCGACGTCGGTCAGCATCTTGGCAGCCTGTTCGACGCCCTCGGGGTCGAAGGCCTTCACCGTCGCGCCCGCATCCTGCAGCGCGGCGATGATCGAGATGCTCGGCGCATCGCGCATGTCGTCGGTATTGGGCTTGAAGGTGAGGCCGAGAATGCCGACGGTCTTGCCGCGCACGTCCCCGCCCATCGCCTTGATGACCTTGCGGCCCATCGCGCGCTTGCGGGCATCGTTCACCTGCACGGTCGCCTCGACGATGCGCAGCGGCGTCTCGTTGTCGGCGGCGGTCTTCATCAGCGCCAGCGTATCCTTGGGGAAGCACGAGCCGCCATAGCCGGGGCCGGCGTGGAGGAACTTGCCGCCGATGCGGTTGTCCATGCCGATGCCGCGCGACACTTCCTGCACGTCCGCGCCCACCTGCTCGCACAGGTCCGCGATCTCGTTGATGAAGGTGATCTTCACCGCGAGGAAGGCGTTCGCCGCGTACTTGATCAGCTCGCTGGTGCGGCGGCCGGTGAACAGCACCGGGGCCGACTGGTTGAGCGAAAGCGGGCGATAGATCTCGCGCATCACCTGGCGGGCGAATTCATCATCGGTGCCGACGACGACGCGGTCGGGGCGCTTGAAGTCCTCGATCGCCGCGCCTTCGCGCAGGAATTCGGGATTGGAGACGACCTTGGCCCCGCTGTTGGGTGCAACCTCGGCGATGATCCGCTCGACCTCGTCGCCCGTGCCGACGGGCACGGTCGACTTGGTGACGATCACGCTGGGCTTGGTCAGATTCTCGGCGATCTCGCGCGCGGCGGCGAAGACGTAGGAGAGATCGGCATGGCCGTCGCCGCGGCGGCTGGGCGTGCCGACGGCGATGAACACGGCGTCCGCATCCTTCACGCCTTCGGCGAGATCGGTGGTGAAGGAGAGGCGGCCTGCCTTGACGTTGCTGGCAACCAGCGCGTCGAGGCCCGGCTCATAAATGGGCATCACATTCTGATGGAGCAGCTCGATCTTCCGCGCGTCCTTGTCCACGCAGATGACTTCATGGCCGAAGTCCGAGAAGCAGGCTCCAGATACCAGGCCCACATAGCCAGTGCCGATCATCGCAATGCGCACGATTTTCCCCTGTGCCGAGAGTGCTGTTGCCAGCGGTCAACCGAGGCTCTTAACCGAACTTGCCGCGACCGCAACCCACCGCAGTGCAGCAATTGCGTCAGCACGTTGGCCCAAAATAAAAAAGGCCTGCGGGGGCAGGCCTTTTCTTGTTTATTGTCAGCCGGCGGCATGTGGCCGCCGGCTGGGTTCGATGTGGGTTCAGAGCGGACGGATCTCGGTGCCGCCGATGCCATCACGGAAGAAGAGGGTGAAGAAGGTCATTTTTTTGGCTCCCATTTCTGCGCTGTTCCGCGCAAGTCATTTCGTTAATGAAAAATTTACTTCTCCGCAATCGGGGATTCTGCGGAGGCATGCGCCTTCGCAAATATGAAGGTGGCTGTTTACCTTTCCTTCAGTGACTTTCCGTACGCCTCTAAAGCCCGGCGTCTCGGGGGAGTGCTGGGGACGAAAGGAGCAGGCCGCTGTGGCCGTGGAACCGCGGCAAATGTCGGTTTTTGAGTGGGTTTCTGCATCGGACGGTAGTTTTTCGCGTATCGGTCCACTATTCGGTATGAGGCCGGCAGGCGGCGGGAGGGCATTCGGTGAGCCAAGGCTTGAGGGTATCGGCATTGTGCCGCGTGACCAATTTCGAGACAGCGCGCCGTGCTCTCGGAAAAAATGACTTGGATCGGGCCATCCGGACGATGGCGGCCCGAATCGCGGCGCGCGCGGAGGAAGTCGAACTGGTCGGTGTCGGACGCGACCTGATCGAGTTCCTGCTGCACGCCGAAAGCGCTGACGCCGTCGGCGCAGCGCTTCAGTCGCTGCAGGCGTCGCTTGTCGAGCAACAAGCGGACCTGCCCGCTGAAACGCGTCTCGATTTCGCGATCGGTGCCGCCTGCGCACCCCATGACGAAACCGATCTGCTGCGCCTTCTGGAAGCGGCCGAGGTCGCACTGGCGCGCGCCGGCGACGAGGGCGGTCTGAATATCATCGATCTTTCCCTGGCCGATCGGTGCGTCGATCGGCTGACCCTGATCGCGGATCTTCCGCGCGCGATCGCGGCAGGCGAGATGTTCCTGCACTATCAGCCCAAGATCAACGTGCGCCAGCAGCGCGTGTCGAGCGCCGAGGCGCTGATCCGTTGGCAGCATCCGGAGCGCGGGCTGATCATGCCGGGCGATTTCATCGCAGCGGCGGAGGAGTCGGGCCAGATCGGACCGCTGACGCTGTGGACGCTGCGCCAGGTGATCGTCGATCAGCGCCGCATGGCCGCGCGCGGGCACGACATACCGCTTTTCCTGAACATTTCGGGCATGCTCCTCGCCAATGCGGGCTTCGTCGATGAAGTGTGCGAGATCATCACCGCCAATCCGGCCGCGAAGCTCGGGTTCGAGATTACCGAGACCGCAGTGATCCGGGATCCGGAAAGCGCGATCCGGCATCTGCAGCAGTTCGCCGATCATGGCGTCGTGCTCGCGATCGACGATTATGGCGCCGGCCTGTCCTCGCTTGCCTATCTGAAGCAGCTCCCCGCCAAGGAGCTGAAAATCGACAAGATGTTCATCACCCAGCTGACGTCGAGCCATCGCGACCCGCTGATCGTGCGCTCGACCATCGATCTGGCGCATGCGCTGGAGATGGAAGTGACGGCCGAGGGCGTGGAAACCCCCGCGGCGCTGGCGCTGCTCAGCGTGATGGGATGCGACCTTGTGCAGGGCTATCTGATCTCGCGTCCGGTGCCGTTCGCGGCGCTGTGCAGCTATCTCGATGGGCAGGACCAGCTGGTCGAGACGATGGCGAACCGTCCCGTGTTTCTCCGGTCGGGAAGTTCGTGGACCCGCGCGTGACACGCCGTACCGGGCATCGAATTGCCCGCGTCTTTGGTCTTACCATCCTTGTTGTCGCATTGCCTTCAGCCGTGCACGCGCAGCAGCTGCCGCGTGACGTTGCGGCGCTTGTGGGGCAGGCGCGGGACCGCATCGTCGACCAGTCTGCCGATCCCAAGCCTTTGATCGACCGGATAGACCTTGCTGCCACGCAGCGCGGCGATCCGGGCGAGCGCGCGCTTATCCGCGGCACGGCGCTGTGGCTCCGCGCGGAACTGCAGCTGCGCTCGGATGAGATGGATGCCGCACGCGTATCGCTGGAAGCGGCGCAGCGCGCGGTCGCCCCGATCGCGTCGCCAGTACGGTTGAAGGGAGATTTGCTGCTCTCTATGGGCAATCTGTACATGATGCGCGACCAGGCGGCCGAGGCGCTGTCCGCGTTTCAGCGGGCGTACCGCATCTTCGAGAAGTTGCACGAAGTACGCAGCCAGGCGCTAGCACTCCAATCGATTGGCTCGCTCTATGTCATCGCGCATGACGATCATCGCGCCGAGCGCTATTTTCGCCAAGCGTCGCTCCTATACGGGGCTGACGATCTCCTCTCCCTGACCCTGCACAACAGCCGCGGAAACGTTCTGCTGGTTCTCGAGCGCTACAGGGAGGCGGATGCGGAATATGCGCAGGCCGTACGCTTGGCTCGAAAGCTAAGTAAGCCGATGCTCGAAGCGCGCATACTCGATAACATGGCACGCAACCAGATCGAGGCACGGAACCTGAAAGGTGCGCATGCCACTCTTGATCGCGCCTTCGGGCTAGCAAAGGACGGGGATGCTGGCGGGCTGACGCGCCTGCTGAACGCAACAGCAGCGAAGCTTGCGAACGATGAGGGCAATCCGCAGCATGCTGCGGTGTTGATAGGAGAGACGTTCAGGGGAGTGGATCTTACGACGACCACACAAGACTACCGCACGCCCCATCAGATCGCATACATCATCTACCGCCGTCTCGGCGACGACCGGCGAGCGCTCAGACACCTGGAGGCGTTGAAGCGGCTGAGCGACGAAGCGGCCAAGGTTGCAACGACCAACAGCGCCGCGCTGATGGCTGCCCGGTTCGACTATGCCAACCAGGAACTCACCATCCAGCGGCTCAAGACCGAGCAGCTGCGCAAGGCCGCGCATTTCCAGCGCGTGCTGTTCATCTCGCTCGGCCTCGCCACCCTGGTCGTCATTCTGCTGCTCAGCTTCGGGCTGTTCACCATCCGGCGCAGCCGCAATCAGGTGCGGGCGGCCAACACGGTGCTTGCCGCGACCAACGCGGCGCTCGAAAAGGCGCTGCGGGCGAAGACCGAATTCCTCGCGACGACCAGCCACGAGATCCGGACGCCCCTGAACGGCATCCTGGGCATGACCCAGGTAATGCTCACCGACCAGTCCCTTGCCGAAGGGCTCCGCGAGCGGCTGGAGGTCGTGCAGGGGGCGGGGCTGACAATGCGCGCGTTGGTGGACGACATTCTGGACGTCGCAAAGATCGAGAGCGGCAATCTGAGCGTGGATCCGGTGCCGATGGACTTCCGCGCGCTTGCCGAGGAAGTCGCGCGGCTGTGGACCGATCCCGCACAGGCGAAAGGACTGACGTTCGACGTGCGTCTGGAGGATGCGCCGGGCTGGATCGTCAGCGATCCGAGCCGGCTGCGGCAATTGCTGTTCAACCTCCTCTCCAACGCGCTCAAGTTCACCCCGCAGGGCAAGATCGGCCTCCACGTGGCGACGGCGCCCGGCAGCGGAGGCGGGGATGATCGGCTGCGCATCGCGGTGTCGGACACCGGGATCGGCATCCCGGCGGACAAGCTGGAGGAGATTTTCGAAAGTTTCCGGCAGGCGGATTCCAGCACGACCCGCCAGTTCGGCGGCACCGGGCTGGGCCTGACGATCTGCCGAAACCTGGCCCAGGCGCTGGGGGGCGAGATCCTCGTGCGCAGTGCCCCCGGCGCGGGATCGACCTTCACGATCGACCTGCCGCTGATCCATGCAGCGGCACCCGCAGCGTCGCCCATCGCGGAAGAAGCGGGCTGGGGAGTGTTGATCCTCGAGCGCAACCCGATCACCCGGGCGATGCTGCGGACGCTGTTCGAGGCCGTGGTGGACCGGGTTCGCTTCGCCAAGGATGGTGATGAGGCGCTGCAGCTACTCGAATTGGAGCAGTTCGCAGCACTCGTCATTGACGAGGCGACGCTCGCCACCGCAACGAACAACCCATTGGAAGACATCGCAACCCTCTGCCGGGCTCAGCCCAATCTCTCCGCCACGCTGTTGTGGAGCGGTGGCGACGCCGAACGCCATGCGCAATTTCTGGACGCCGGCATAACACAGGTGATAGAAAAGCCGGTCGCTGGAGCGGAATTGGTGATGGCGGCTGTGCCCGCGTTCGCGCGGAAAAAGAAGATTCTGGGGAACGACCCGCTTGTTTCGCAAGCGGCTTAGGGCGATAACACACCTCGACATGCAAACCGTGGCCAGAACGCTGGTGTCTACCCAGAAGGGCGAGCGTCGATGAACATCCTGTTCATCGAGGACGATCCGATGAATCGGCGCGTTGTGAAGGATATGCTGGACGTCGCCGGTGCGACAATGGCCGAGGCTGCGTGGGCGGAGGAGGGCCTCGCCCGGATCGACGATGAATCGTTCGACATCATTCTGGTCGATCTGCGCATGCCGGGCACCGACGGGTTCGAGACGATCCGCCAGATCCGCGCGCGCCCCGATGCCAAGGCCGGGCTGCCGATCATCGTCGTCACCGCCGATACCGCGCTGGACCTGCGCGAACGCTGCCTGGCGACGGGCGCCGACGACGTGCTGTTCAAGCCGGTGGCGATGGATGCGCTGTTCGATGCAATCGGACGGGTGCTGGCGAAGCGCGGTGGGGCGATCCTCGCCTGAGCCTCAGTCTTCGGCGATCCGGCTGTTGCGCGCCGTGTCGCGCATCGTCGCATAGGTAATCAGCGAAATCCCGATCATTCCCGTCACATACCAGTAGAAGCCGCGCTCCCAGCCCTCCTGCTTGAACCACAGCGCGACGGACGGCGCGGTGCCGCCGAAGATCGCGTTCGCCAGCGCATAGGGCAGCGCTACCCCCAGGGTGCGGATATGCGACGGAAACAGCTCCGCCTTCACGACCGCGTTGATCGCGGTATAGCCGGTGACGATCAGCAGCGCGGCGGTCATCAGCCAGAAGGCGCTCATGCCGTCGCGGACGCCCTCCAGCGCGACGAAGATCGGATAGGTGCAGCAGACGCCCAGCACCCCGAAGCCGATCATCAGCGGTTTGCGGCCGATCCGATCCGACAGCGCACCTGCCAGTGGCTGGACCAGCATGAACACGAACAGCGCCGCCGCATTGACCTGCGTGGCGGCGGCATCGGAAAAGCCGGCGGTCTTCTTGAGGAAGGTGATCGGGTAGATCGTATAGGCATAAAAGGCGAGCGTGCCGCCGGCGGTGAGCAGCAGCACCAGCATCGCCTCGCGCGGGTGCTGGCGGAACAGCGCGAAGGCGCCCGATTCGGCCTGCCGGTCGCGCTTGGCGAAGCTTTCGGTCTCGGCGAGGCGGCGGCGCAGCCAGTAGACGAGCAGCGCCAGTGCGCCGCCAAGGGCGAAGGGCAAGCGCCAGCCCCATTCGCGCAGGCTGGCTTCGGGCAGCACCGCCTGCAGGCCGATCAGCGCCACCAGCGCTGTCAGCTGCCCCGAAATGAGCGTGACATATTGGAAGCTGGAGAAGAAACCGCGGTGCCGCCGCCCCGCCATCTCCGACAGATAGGTGGCGCTCGCGCCATATTCGCCGCCGAGGGACAGGCCCTGGAGCAGGCGCGCCAGCACCAGCGATGCGGTCGCCGGCCAGCCGATCGCGGCATAGCTGGGCGTCGCCGCGATCAGCAGCGAGCCTGCGCACATCAGCGTCACCGACAGGCTGAGCCCCGCCTTGCGGCCATGCCGGTCGCCATAGACGCCCATCAGCCAGCCGCCGATCGGCCGCATGAAGAAGCCGATCGCGAAGACGATCCAGGCGTTCAGGTCCTGCGCGGTGCCTGGCGCGAAGAAATGCGGCGCGAGGTAGCTGGCGAGTGCGGCATAGGCGTACCAGTCATACCATTCGACGAGGTTGCCGGCCGATCCGCCGAGGATCGAGCGAAGGCGCGTACCGCGATCGAGCGGCGTATCGGGAGCATGGGCCATACCCCCGTCTATAGCAAAGCGCCGCCCGCCGGAAAGGCGCGTGCAGGGGGGACGACCCCTCGGCAGGCGGCACAGATCGCGCGCAGGGACTAGCGCGCGATGCCGATCACCGCGGTAGCGGTGTAGCCCGTATCGATGCTGCCGCTGATCGCGGGCGTCTGCTGCGCGATCTGTGCGGCGCTGTTGTCGCCGAACACATTGTCCCGGGCGATCGACACGCCGGACAAATTGCTGAGGCTGGACGCGTATCCGCTCGCCGAGGCGTAGACGGCGCTGCATGTCGCGGCCGGCATCGCCAGCTGCGAGACCAGCGTGGCGTAGCGGCCGCTGGTCGCGGTGGCGAGGCTGGAGAAGACCTCGAAATGGATATGCGGCCAGCGCCCGGCATAGCAGCCGGGGAAAATGGTGGTGAAGGTCACCTGGCCGTTGGCGTCGGTCACGCCCACGCCGCGCAGATAGCTTTCGCTCGGCAGATCGTAGAGCGAATATTTCCCGTCGCGGTCGCAGTGCCAGAGATACACCGCATAGCCGGCCAGCGGCGCGCATCCGGTATTCACGTCCACCACGGTGAGGGTGAGGGTAAGCTGCACGCCGGCGGCGACGCTTGTCGAACTGCCGATGAAGCTCGGCCGGATGTCGCTGCGGACGACGTTGCTCGCGGTCAGTGCGTTCGACGTCAGGCCTGAGGACGTGTTGGTGCCGTCGGCGGGGTAGGGCCCGTTCGTCTCCGTGGGATCGACGACGCAGCTGCCGCTCGTCGCGGTCGGCGTTGGAGTCGGGGTCGGTGTGGGCGTTGGCGTCGGCGTTGGAGTCGGCGTGGCGCTGGCTGCCGTTGCGCTGCTTCCGCCGTCGCCTCCGTCGCAGCCGGCCAGCACGGTGGCGGTTGCCGCGCCCGTGAACCAGCGCAGCGCGCGGCGCCTGCTGGCCAGGGCGTTCATGGCACGAAGATCGTGCGCAAGGCCGTGATCATGGTGGTCGATGTCGTTCAAACCTGCCCTCCTATCGTCAAGGGTCAGGTGGAGGGTCGGCATCGCATGCCGATTTCATGTCCGTTTCATTGTTGCTTCATGTTGCAAGCGGCAATCGTACCATTACCCGACCGCCCGCACCGCCGGGGCGATTCTCCAACGTGACGGTGCCGCCGTGCAGTTCGACGATCGACCGCACGATGGCGAGCCCCAGGCCTGTGCCGCCGGTCGCCCGGTTGCGCGAGCTTTCGCCGCGCACGAACGGGGCGAACAGCTTCTCCGCCTGGAGGGGGTCGAAGCCGGGGCCATCGTCGTCGACCCATATCTCGCCATGCCCGTCGCGGATGCGCCACTGGATTTCCGCGCGATGGCCGTAACGGATCGCGTTCTCCACCAGATTGCCGAACAGCCGCCGCAGCGCCTGCGGTTCGCCGATCAGCACCATGCGGGGGCCGCCTTCCACGGTGACGGGCTTGCCTGCCGTCGACAGGTCGTCCGCCAGGCTTTCGATCAGGCTGCCGAGGTCCAGCCGGACCATCTCGCCGTGCCCGCGGATGTCGCGCGTGAATTGCAGCGTGACGGAGAGCATCGCCCGCATCTCGCCGATGTCGGCCACGGCGCGCTCGCGGGCGGCATCGGGAAGCTGCTCGATCCAGAAGGCGAGGCGCGAGAGCGGCGTGCCCAGATCGTGCGCCATGGCCGCCAGCATGACCGTGCGGTTCTCCGCCTGCTGGAGGATGCGCGCCTGCATCGCCTCCATTGCGCGGCCCAGCTCGCGGATTTCGCGGGGCCCGTCCAGCGGGATCGCCTCCGGCGCACCCAGTCGCGCGCGCGTGGCCGCTTCCGCCAGCCGCCGGATCGGTCGCGAGATGCGCCGCGCCGCTGCCCAGGCGAGCAGCGAGAGGATGATCAATGTGAGCAGCATCCATTGCAGGATCGCGATCCGCCAGCGGCCCAGTGCCGGGCCGCGGCCAACCGATGCCACCAGCCAGCCCTTGTCGGTGCGGCGGCCGACCGTGAAGCTGCCATGGATGTCCTGATCGGGATCGTTGGCCGGCCACTCATAATAGCCGCGGATCTGGCCGGCAGGGACGGGCAGGAGCAGCGCGATGGAGCGATCACGCTCTGGCGAGGCGCGCTCATCGCTGCGTCCGAAATGTTCGTTGTCGGCGACGTACAGGCTGATCTTCTGGCCCTGGCGGCCGGGCGGGGTGCGCCCGGTGCGAAGCGCGTCCGCCACGCGGGCGATCGGCATCGGCCCCGAGCCGGGCGGGGGGCCGTGGAACACCACCGCGAACTGGACCAGCATCACGACCGCCGCCGAGGTGATGGCGAACAGCATCATCGGGACGACGATGGATGCCGGTCGACGGATCACTTCGTGGTGACTTCTGCGACGAACATATATCCTTCGTTGCGGATCGTGCGGATCAGCTCGTCGGCGTCCGAGCGGGCGAGCTTCTTGCGCAGGCGACTCATCTGCACGTCGATGGCGCGATCGAAATGCTCGGCATGGGCGCCGCGCGAATAATCGAGCAGCGCGTCGCGGGTCAGTACCCGGCGCGGCCGTTCGACCAGCGCCAGCAGCAGTCGGAACTCGCCGTCCGACAGGTTGATCAGCACGTTTTCGGGATCATAGAGCTGCCGACCGACCGGATCGAGCCGCCAACCGGCAAAGCGCAGATAATGGCGCTCCAGCGCGCCGCTGATCGCAGGCGCAGCCACGGCGCGGCGCAGTACCGAGCGGATCCGGGCGAGGAGCTCGCGGGGGTTGGCGGGTTTGGCGATGTAATCGTCTGCGCCCATCTCCAGGCCGACGATGCGATCGATATCCTCGCTCAGTACCGAATGGAGGATGACGGCCGGGCCCGCCTGGCGATCCATGGTGCGCAGGATCGACAATCCGTCCTCGCCCGGCATCATCAGGTCCAGCACGACGAGTGCATAGCTTCTCGCCGCGACGGCGGCGCGCATCGTTGCGGCATCCTCCGCCGTATCGACGACATAGCCGTGCTGCGCCAGGAAGGCGGCGGTAAGCTCGCGGATCCCCGGGTCGTCGTCGACAATCAACAGGCGGGTTTCTAGATCCACGGAGGAGACTGACTGCATCATGAAGCGGGTATTGCGACCCAAATCTATCGACCGGGTTGCAGTGCTGCAATCTGCTGCAATGCATTTGTCGCATCCGGTCCCGCAGGGAGGGTTCGGATGCGGCAAAGGGCGCACGCTTTTGCTTGAAGAATCGCAACGGCGCTGATAGGAGGCCCGTTCGACGCCGCAACTATGGTTTCGGCGGCCCCTTGCTATTGAGTTTGATCGGAGCTGTACGACTTTATGCAAATCATCGTTCGCGACAACAACGTCGACCAGGCGCTGCGGGCGCTCAAGAAGAAGCTGCAGCGTGAAGGCGTCTATCGCGAGATGAAGCTGCGCCGTCACTACGAGAAGCCGAGCGAGAAGCGTGCACGCGAGCGTGCCGCTGCCGTGCGCCGCGCCCGCAAGCTGGAGCGCAAGCGCATGGAGCGTGACAGCGCCCGTTGAGGCCTGCCCGGCGCGCGTGATATAGCGCGCGCCGACTTCTCTGTTCTCATCATAACAGGGGCGAACGTCCCTGCCGGAGTCCGATCATGTCGGTGACCGCCGTTCCGCTCCAGCCCGTCAAGGGCAGCTACAAGCTCTGGATCTGGCTGGGGGTGCTGGCGGCGGCCGCCATCGCCTTCGCGCTCGCCTGGGGCGGCACCCGCACGCCCGTCGCGTCGCATCTTGACGCCGAGGGCTTCATGGCGTGGCACAAGACCCAGCCGGGCATCCAGACCACGCCGTCGGGGCTTCAGTATCAGGTGATCGAGGCCGGTAGCGGCGCCAATCCTGCCGAGCAGGATGGTGTCGTGGTGGAGATCCTCGGCACGCTGCGCAGCGGCAAGGAATTCCAGCCCAAGACGCCGATGCGCTTCCAGATCGGCCAGCCGATGATCCCCGGGTTCACCGAGGGCGTGAAGCTGATGAAGAAGGGTGCCCGCTATCGCTTCTGGCTCCCGCCGAAGCTGGGCTATGGCGCCGAGGGCGGCCAGCAGAACGAGCTGTCCGACCAGGTGCTGATCTTCGACGTCACCATGCAGGAGCTGGTGCCGGCCGCCGTTATTCGCCAGATGATGATGCAGCAGCAACAGCAGGGCGGCATGCCGCAGGGGGCAGGCGAAGCGCCCGCACAATAAGCGGCGTCCGACTACCAGGTTTCGAAACGCCCGCGAGCGACCCTCGCGGGCTTTTTCGTGCCTGTCTCAAAAGCCCGTGGCGAGGAAGCGGCGCTCGGCGCCGTCCAGGCATAGCGCGGTGAGGCGGCCCGTGGCGCTCGCGCCGGTGTCGATGGCGATGCGGTTGGCGTGGATCTCGGGTTCGCCGACAATCGTGTGTCCGTGGACGACCAGCACGCCGTGATCGGCGGTGCTGCGCAGGAATGGGGTGCGGATCCAGCGAAGGTCTTGCGATGCCTGCACATCGATCGGCACGCCGGGGCGGATGCCGGCATGCACGAAGAGCACGTCGTCCACCCGCAGCGAGTCGGGAAGGCTACGCAGCAGATGCTGGTGCGCAGCGGGGATCGCCGCGCGGAGCATCGCAGCCGCGGCGCCGGGGTCGGCGAGCAGCGCGAGCGGATCGAGACCATAGCTGGCGGCGCATTCCTCGCCACCGAAGTGCAGCCAGGAGGCGAGATCCTTTACGCCGCCGTCGAGCAGGGCGACGAGCATCGCTTCATGGTTGCCGCCCAGGATGGTCAGGCTCGCGTCCACCGCCTGCCGGGCGCGCAGCAGATCGAGCACGCCCCGCGACTCCGGGCCCCGATCGATCAGGTCGCCCAGCAGCACCAGATGCTCGCGCGGGCGGGGATCGGCGGCGCGTTCGGCGTCGATGCGGGCAAGCAGCGCTTCCAGCAGGTCGCGCCGGCCATGCACGTCGCCGATCGCATAGGCACGGGTGCCCGCGGCCAGCGCATAGGCCGGGGGGCCGGACCGCCGGAACAGCGCGCCGAACATCCTCAACCGGCGAGGCGCAGACCGACGGCGACGCTATCGGGCGCCGGCTGATCGGGCCAGATGCCGCGCGTGTCATAGACCAGCTTGGCCGCGCGCTCGTCGAGGGGCACGGACTTGAACAGATCGTGATCGACCAGCACGATGAAGATGGGGCAGCTTTCGATTGCGCTGTCGATGTCGCTCAGCGTCGCACCCGTGGCGGCGAGGCCGGGGGGCAGGGCCTGCGCATAGGGCTCGACGATGCGGACGCGGGCACCGTGCTTCTCCGCGATCGCCTGGGCTACCTTCAGCGCGGGGCTTTCGCGGAAATCATCGATATTCGCTTTGAACGCGAGGCCCAGGCAGGCGATCGGCGCGCCCGGCAGCCGCGCGATCAGCGCTTCGGCGCGGGCGATGCTGTGCGCCACCTTGCCGTCGTTCACCTCGCGGGCGGTGCGGATCAGCGGGCTGTGCGCGGGGTTCGAGTGGACCAGGAACCACGGGTCGACCGCGATGCAGTGCCCGCCCACGCCCGGGCCCGGCGAGAGGATGTTGACGCGCGGATGGCGGTTGGCCAGGCGGATCACTTCCCACACATCGACTCCCATGCCCTCCGCCAGGATCGACAGTTCGTTGGCGAAGGCGATGTTGACGTCGCGGAACGCGTTTTCGGTCAGCTTGGTCATCTCCGCCGCGCGCGCGGTGGTGGTGACGCAGGCACCCCGCACGAAGCGGCGATAGAAGTGCAGCGCCTTGCGGGCGCAGCGCGGGGTGATGCCGCCGATCACCCGGTCGTTGTCGATTAACTCGACAAGGATGCGGCCGGGCAGCACGCGTTCGGGGCAATAGGCGATGGCGATGTCGGCGCTGCCGTTCGCTTGGCCGGGCACCTTCAGGTCGGGCCGCAGCCGGGCGAGCAGTTCGGCGACCTTTTCGGTGGTGCCCACGGGCGAGGTGGACTCGAGGATGACGACATCGCCGGCCTTCAGCACCGTGGCGATGGTGGTCGCCGCCTGCAGGACATAGCCGATGTCGGGCGCATGGTTGGCGCCGAACGGTGTCGGCACGGCGATGACGAAGACGTCGGACGGCTCGATCGTCAGCGCCGCGCGGAGATTGCCCCGCGCGACCACGCCGGAGACGAGGCCATCAAGGTCGATCTCCTCGATATGGACCCGGCCGGAGTTCACCGTTTCCACGACGCGCGCATCGACATCGATGCCCAGCACCTGGGCGCCCGTCCGCGCGATCACGGCCGCGGTGGGAAGCCCGATATAGCCGAGGCCGAGTACCGCGACCTTCGGCTCTGTGGTGGCAAGCATCGCAAACTCCGGGCGAAATCAGGAGCCGCCACCATGGCAGAGAGGCGTTAAAATATCGGAAGACGGCTCAGCCAAGCCCGAAGCCTGCGCGAACGATCGCGGCGATCCGCGTGGCGGCGTGGCCGTCGCCGAAGGGGTTGTGCGCGCGTGCCATGGCCGCGTGCGCCTGTGGATCGTCGAGCAGGCGGCTGACCTCGGCGATAATGCGGTCGGTATCGGTGCCGACCAGCCGGGCTGTTCCTGCCGCCACCCCCTCGGGGCGCTCGGTCGTCTCGCGCATGACCAGGACAGGCTTGCCGAGCGCAGGGGCTTCCTCCTGCACGCCGCCCGAATCGCTGAGCACCAGGTCTGCCATCGCCAGCGCGCGGATGAAGTGCGGGTAATCGAGCGGATCGATCCGCGCGATATTGGGCTGGTCGCCCAGCGCCTCGTCCATCACCGCGACCACGTTGGGATTCGGATGTACAGGGAACAGGATCGCGACATCCGGACGGGCGGCGATGCGCCGGAGGGCGTCCGCGATGGCCGCCATGCCGCCGCCGAAATTCTCCCGCCGGTGGGTGGTGACCAGCAAGATGCGCTTGCCCGCGAAGCGCGCCGCGATCGGGTCCAGGCCGGCGGCCAGCGCCGGCTCGGCAGCGATTCGCGCCTGCGTGGCGAGGAGCGCGTCGATCACCGTATTGCCGGTGACATGGATGCTGGCGGGCGCGACATTTTCCTCGCGAAGTGCGTTCGCCGCCGTCTCGGTCGGGGCGAAATGCTGGTCCGCGATCGGCGCGACGATTCGGCGGTTCACCTCCTCCGGCCAGGGCTGGTAGATGTCGCCCGAGCGCAGCCCGGCTTCGACATGGCTTACCGGGATCTTGCGGTAATAGGCCGCCAGCGCCCCCACCATCGCGGTGGCGGTGTCACCCTGCACGATGACGCGATCGGGCCGAGCCGCATCCAGGGCGCCGCCGATGCCCGTGAGCAGCCGGGCGGTCAGCGCGTCCAGCGACTGGCCGGGGGTCATCAGATCGAGGTCGATGTCCGGTGCAATGCCCGCAATCGCGAGCACCTGGTCCAGCAGGCCGCGATGTTGCGCGGTCACGCAAGTAACGACCGCAAGTTCCGGCATCGCCTGCAGCGCCCGTATAACCGGGAACAGCTTGATGGCTTCGGGGCGTGTGCCGAAGACGACGAAAAGCTTGTTGCGGACCTGTGCCATTCGCACTGAATAGCGTAATTGCCTCACCGAACCATTACGGAACCCGTGCGTTTGCCAGCCGCGCGGTGTATCGTTATGCCGCACTGCAACCAAGTTTCCACGAGGGGGGTTATGACGATCAAGCCGCTGCGTAAGGCCGTGTTCCCGGTTGCGGGTCTCGGCACCCGGTTCCTGCCCGCCACCAAGGCGATGCCGAAGGAGATGCTGCCGGTCGTCGACCGCCCGCTGATCCAGTACGCCGTCGACGAGGCGGTGGAAGCCGGCATCGAGCAGATGATCTTCGTCACCGGCCGCGGCAAGTCCGCGCTCGAGGACCATTTCGACATCGCCTATGAGCTGGAAGCGACGATGGCAGCCCGCGGCAAGTCGCTGGAGGTGCTCGACGGCACCCGCCTCAAGCCCGGCAACATCGCCTATGTCCGCCAGCAGGAGCCGATGGGCCTGGGCCATGCCGTGTGGTGCGCCCGCGACATCGTCGGCGACGAGCCCTTCGCGGTGCTGCTGCCCGACGATTTCATGTTCGGCCAGCCGGGCTGCCTCAAGCAGATGGTCGACGCCTATAACAAGGTCGGCGGCAACCTGATCTGCGCCGAGGAAGTGCCGGACGACCAGACCCATCGCTACGGCATCATCACGCCGGGCAGCCAGGATGGCGTGCTGACGGAAGTGAAGGGCCTGGTGGAGAAGCCGGCGCCCGGCACCGCGCCGTCGAACCTCTCGGTGATCGGCCGCTACATCCTGCAGCCCGAGGTGATGCGCATCCTGGAGAACCAGGGCAAGGGCGCCGGCGGCGAGATCCAGCTGACCGACGCGATGCAGAAGATGATCGGTGACCAGGCCTTCCACGGCGTGACCTTCCAGGGCACCCGGTACGATTGCGGCGACAAGGCGGGCTTCATCCAGGCGAACCTCGCGGTCGCGCTGTCGCGTCCGGACCTCGAGCCGGCGGTCCGCGCCTTTGCCGTGAAGGCACTGGGCTGAGCCTATCGGGCGGTGCGCCGGGCGATCCGGTGCGCCGCCTTATGCGCGGGCGATGTTCTCGCCCGTGACCCCGGCCTTGCCGCAGGCGTTGCGCGTGTCGATCACCAGCTTCGCCGAGGCGGCCAGCGCGGCATAGTTCACCGCGTCATGATCGGTGGCGATCAGCACTGCATCATACCCGGCGATGGCCGCCACGTCCCACTCGATCCCGTGCCGATAATTGAGCGTCGGATGCTCGCGGGTGCCGTTGATCTGGGCGACATGCGGATCGTGAAAATCCGCCGTCGCGCCGCGCGCCTCGATCAGCTCCATCAGGCGGAGCGACGGGCTCTCGCGAATGTCGTCGACATTCTTCTTGTAGGCCACGCCCAGTACCAGAATGCGTGCACCCCGCAGGCCGCGGCCGAAGCGCGCGTCCAGCGTGTCGGCCAGCACCCGGATGACGTGCTGCGGCATGTCGGCGTTGATCTGGCCGGCAAGCTCGATGAAGCGGGTGTGCTGGTTGTACTCGCGGGCCTTCCAGGTGAGGTAGAAGGGGTCGATCGGGATGCAGTGCCCGCCCAGGCCGGGGCCGGGGTAGAAGGGCATGAAGCCGAAGGGCTTGGACTTGGCCGCCTCGATCACTTCCCACACATCGATGTCCATCGCGGTGAAGATCAGCTTGAGCTCGTTGACCAGCGCGATGTTGACCGCGCGGAACACATTCTCGGTGATCTTCACCGCTTCGGCGGTGGCCGCCGAGGAGACCTGGATCGCCTGGGGCACGATATGGCGGTAGAGCGCCATCGCCAGCCCGGCCGAGACCGGATCATCGGCGCCGACCACCTTGGGGATCTTGGTGGTCGAGAAGGTCGGGTTGCCCGGATCCTCGCGCTCTGGGGAGTAAGCGAGGAAGAAGTCCTTGCCGGCGACCAGCCCGTTCTCCTCGAGGATCGGCTGCATCACCTCGCGGGTGGTGCCGGGATAGGTGGTCGATTCGAGGATGACCAGCTGGCCCTTGCGCAGGCTGTGCGCGATCGCACGGGTGGTGTGCTCGACATATTTGAGATCGGGCTCGAGGTGGCGGGTTAGCGGCGTCGGCACGCAGATCAGCAGCACGTCCACGTCGCCCAGCCGATCGAGATCGGCGGTAGCGGCGAGACGCCTGTCTTCCACCAGCGGGGCGATGCGGTCGCCGGCGATGTGCCTGATGTAGCTCTCGCCCCGATTGAGCGCGACGACCTTTTCGGGGTCGAGGTCGAAGCCGAGCACCGAGCAGCCCGCCTCGCCGAATGCCACCGCGAGCGGCAGGCCGACATAGCCCATGCCGATCACGCCGATCGTCGCCGCGCGCGTTTCGATGCGGGTCTGCAGCTTGAGTCCGTGCGCCGGCCATTCGAAGGTCATTGGAAATCCGCTCCATTCGGGAGCGGCCCTCATGCACCAGCGCCAGTTTCAGCTTTGATAATGTTCCAGATACCAGCGTACGAAGGCGGCCACGCCCTCTTCCGGGGTGGTGGACGGCGCGTAACCGGTAAGCCGGCGGAGCAGGTCCGACGAGGCCTCGGTGGCGGGCACGTCCCCGGCCTGCATCGGCAGGAAGTTCTTGGATGCGGTGCGGCCCAGCGCCTTCTCCGCCGCGCCGATATAGTCCATCAGCGGGGTCGGGCGGCCCGCACCGATATTGACGATGCGAAAGGGTGCGGCGGGGGAAAGGCTGTCGCCCTCCACCGGCACCTCGCCCGGCACCGCATCGACGAGGCGCACGATCGATTCGGCGAGATCGTCGATGAAGGTGAAGTCCCGCACCATCTCGCCATTGTTGTACACGTCGATCGGCTCGCCGGCGAGGATGGCGCGGGTGAACTTGAACAGCGCCATGTCCGGCCGGCCCCAGGGACCATAGACCGTGAAGAAGCGGAAGAAGGTCATCGGCGTGCGGAACAGGTGGGAATAGCTGTGGCCCATCAGCTCGGTCGCGCCCTTGGTGGCGGCGTAGAGGCTCATCGGGGTGGCGGTGCGCTGGGTTTCCCCGAACGGCATGTCGGTATTGGCGCCGTAGACCGAACTGGTCGAGGCGGCGAGGAAGTGGCGCACCGGATGGTGGCGCGCCAGCTCCAGCAGGTTGAACGTGCCGACGATGTTCGCGCCGATATAGCTGGCCGGCTGCTCGATGCTGAAGCGCACGCCGGCCTGTGCCGCCAGGTGGATCACCACGTCGGGCTGGAACTCGGCCCAGGCAGCGGCCAGCGCGGGCTGATCCTCGATCGACAGGCGCGCCACCCGGAAGTTCGGATGGTTGGAGAGCATGTCGTTGCGCGCTTCCTTGAGCGCGACGTCATAGTAATCCGAGAAATTGTCGATGCCGAGCACCGTCGCACCCGCCTGGAGCAGGCGACTTGCGGTGTGGAAGCCGATGAAGCCGGCCGATCCGGTGACGAGCACGCGCGGGGGCTTGGCGGTCGGGTCGGTCATCATGGCTCCTGTGCTTCGGTGTCGCTGCCGCTCCTAGGCCGCATCTCCTTACCGGAGCGTTCCCGTGCCGCAAGCCGGGCAGCCGGGATCCTTGGGCAGGTGCAGCGTGCGGAAGCGCAGCGCAAGCGCATCGACCAGCAGCAGCTTGCCCGCCATATCCTCGCCGAAGGGCGTGATGGCGCGGATGACTTCCAGCGCGGCAAGGCTGCCCAACACGCCGGTGAGCGCGCCCAGCACGCCCTGTTCGGAGCAGCTGACGCCTTCACGCTCGGGATCCTGGCCGACGAAGCAGCGGTAACACGGTTTGTCCGCCTCCCAGCCGCGGTAGGTGGCGAGCTGGCCCTCGAACTCGGCGACGGCGGAGGAGACCAGCGGCACCCGCGCCGCGAGCGCGGTGTCTGCAACGATCAGGCGGGTTGCGAAATTGTCGGTGCCGTCAAGCACCACGTCATGCCCGGCGATCAGCGCAGGCGCATCGTCGGCGGAGAGGCGGCGCGCCTCGATCCGCACCGCGACATTGGGATTGATCGCCGCGACGCGTGCGGCAGCAGCCTGCGCCTTGGCGGTACCGATGTCACCGGTCGTAAACAACACCTGGCGCTGGAGGTTGGAGCGGTCGACGCGATCGTCATCGACGATGGTCAGCGCGCCCACGCCGGCGGCGGCGAGATACTGGATTGCCGGGGCCCCGATCCCGCCGGCGCCGATCACCAGTACGCGCGCCGCCTTCAGCCTGGCCTGTCCAGCGCCGCCGACCTCCCGCAGGATGATGTGGCGGGCGTAGCGTTCCAGCTCCTCGTCGGAGAGCGTCATTTCGGCCAGGTGAAGGTGACCGTCGTGCGGTACCATTGGTCGGCACTGGCCCGACGCGGCAGCAAATTGCCCCGCGCCGCACCCGCGACCATCGCAGCGGCATATTGCTCCACGGTGGGGCACTGGATCGCGCGCGGCACGGTCGTTCGGATATTGTCCTGCGCATCCACCAGCACGGCGACATCGACGGTGAGGGCAAGCCCCGGTCCGATGGCGAGCGGGCATCTGCGCGTGGTGACTTCACTGGCCACAAAGGCCAGCATGTCCGGCGTTATCTGCGGTTCGGCGCGATAGGGCAGCGGGGCGAGCGAAGGCCAGTCGATGCGCGGCGGCGTCGCCTGCACGGCGACCGCAAGGGCGATGGTGGCGATCATCGGCCGGTCGAGCCGAAGCCGCCGGCTCCACGCGCCGTATCGTCGAGACTGGCAACCTCATCCAGGCCGGCATGCTGGACCGGAGCGGGAACCAACTGGGCGATGCGGTCGCCGCGCGCGATGGGGAAGTCCTCGCTGCCGAGATTTGCAAGGATCACCTTGATTTCCCCGCGATAATCGCAGTCGATCGTGCCCGGCGTGTTGAGGCAGGTGATGCCGTGTTTCAGCGCCAGACCTGAGCGCGGACGGACCTGCACTTCATAGCCTGCCGGAATCGCCATCGCGAAACCGGTGGCGACGGCATGGCGTGCGCCCGGCGCGAGGGTCAGGTCCTCCGCGGCGACCACGTCCATGCCCGCAGCGCCCTCGGTGGCGTAGCGGGGAAGCGGCAGGTTCTCGCCATGGGGCAGGCGCTGGATCGCGATGCGGATCGGCGGCAGCAAGGTCAGCCTTTCGTGGGAAGCGCCGCCGCCAACCGGGTGGTGGCCGCCAACACTTCGGAATCGTTGAGCAAATCATGCCCCCGTCCGGGCACGATACGCAGATCGGTAGCGATGCCGCGAAGTGCAAGGGCTTCGGCATAGGCGCGCGAGAGCGCCGGGGGCGTGATCTTGTCGTCGAGGCCTACCAGCACCGCCGCGCGCAGGCCGGGCATCACCCCGCCGGCGGTCTTGAGCGGATCGAGGCTGGCGACCGGTGTCGCCCAGGCAGTGCCGCGGCGCTGCTTCTGCATGCCCTTGCGCCATTCGGGCAGGGCGCAGGGGCAACCGACCAGCACCATCGCATCGACCAGTTCGGGGCGGATGCCCGCGATGTCTGCCGCGATCGCCGCGCCCCCTGAATCACCGACCAGGATCAGCCGCGCGGTGGCGAAGCGGCGGCGCAGGATGCCGATCGATTCGGCCACCGCGTCGATATGCTGCTGGGTGTAATCGTCGCCGAATCCCAACCCCGCCTGACCCGGCGAGCGGTTGCCCGCCATGTCGTCATAGCCAGGGCGCAGCAGCGCGACGGCGGCGCTGTTCGGGATGGCTTGGGTGACGCTCTCGGCGAAGCGGTAATGGTCGCTGCGCGACTCCGGACCGCCGTCGCCGTGGAGGACGACGATCAGCGTGCGCACCGCGTCCGGGGCAGCGGCGCCGAAGTTGCGTGCGTGCAGGTTGAGCGCCGACTCCACCTTGGCGGCGGGGTGCGGTGTGGCGACGGGCGCGGTGCAGCCGGCGAGCAGGGCAAGGACCGGCAGGACGAACCTGGCAGCCCGTGTCTTCGATCCTCCCCCGGAAGGGGAGGGGGACCGCGCGACGGGCGGTGGAGGGGTGCCCCGGCCGGTGACGAGGGTGCGCGTCCCCAGCATGGACACCCCTCCGTCAGGCCTGCGGCCTGCCACCTCCCCGTGCAGGGGAGGATTGTGCGAGGTTTCACAGCGCATCGGCGATCCGATCGGCGAGGCGGCGAGCGACATCGGCCTTGGACGCACGCTCCCAGGAATCGACGCCCGCTGCGGTGACGAGATGGACGGCATTGGCTTCACCCCCCATCACATCGCCGGAAACATCGTTGGCGACAATCCAGTCCGCGTTCTTGCGCGTGCGTTTCGCGACGGCATGTTCGATCACTCGTTCGGTTTCCGCCGCGAAGCCCACCACGAGCCGCGGCCGGCGCGCTCCCTGCGCGACGCCGGCGAGAATATCAGGATTTGGCACGAGATGCAGGTCCGGCGTCGCATCGCCCTTCTTCAGCTTCTGGGCGGCGGCCGCGACATGCCAGTCGGCAACGGCGGCGACCATCACCGCGGCATCGGCGGGCAGGGCGGCATCGACGGCGGCGGCCATCTCGCGGGCGGTCTCTACGTCGATGCGGTCGACTCCCGGCGGCGTGGGCAGCGTCACGGGCCCCGCGACGAGCGTGACCCGCGCGCCGAGTGCCGCGAGCGCGCCGGCGATCGCGAAACCCTGCTTCCCCGAGGAGCGGTTGGCGATGTAGCGCACCGGATCGATCGGCTCGTGGGTCGGGCCGGCGGTGACGAGGATGTGCTTGCCGGCCAGCCGCTGCTCGGCGGGCGCGAGCGCCTGCTGGATCGCGCCGAAAATCGCCTCGGGCTCGGGCAGGCGTCCCGGGCCATATTCGCCGCACGCCATCGCGCCTTCGTCCGGCTCCAGCACGGTCACGCCGTCGGCGCGGAGCTGCGCCACGTTGCGGCGGGTGGCGGCATGGGTCCACATCCGCACGTTCATCGCGGGTGCGGCGAGCACCGGCTTGTCGGTGGCGAGCAGCAGCGTGGTCGCCAGGTCGCTGGCGATGCCGCCGGCCATCCGCGCGAGCAGATCGGCGGTGGCGGGCGCGACGACGACCAGATCGGCCTGGCGGCTGAGCTGGATATGGCCCATCTCCGCCTCGTCCTTCAGGTCCCACAAGGTGGTGTAGACCTGGTTCTCGGACAGCGCAGCCAGCGTCATCGGTGTTACGAAATGCTGGCCGCCTTCGGTGAGCACGCAGGTGACACCAATCCCGGCCTTGCGGCACAGGCGGACGAGTTCGCACGCCTTGTAGGCGGCGATGCCGCCGCCGACGATGAGCAGGATGCGCTTCATGAAGTCACCGTTGTAACCGTGATCCGCCGCCTGTCGAGCGCGCGGTGCCACAGGTCGGCCAGCGCATCGGGCACGAACACCAGCCCGACGAGCGCGGCGGGGGCGATCATCAGCGCCCAGTAGAAATTGTCGAGACGGGCAAAGAGCGACATCGTCGTGCCATAGGCGATGAGCAGCGCGAACATGCGCAGACCCAGCGCGTCGTCCCAACTCGCCCAGCCCAGCAGCGCCAGCGTCACCAGCACCGCTCCCAGCACCAGCGGCAGCGCGTGAAGCCCCGTCGATGCCACGAGCGCGCGCACGAAGAAGCCCGGACCATTGAACGCCGCCCAGCCCGGCGATGTCGGGTCCAGCGGGCCGGTGACGCTCGCCACCGCCTGGGCATGCAGTGCCAGCACCCCGCCGAACAGCAGCAGCGCGAGGGCCCAGCCCAGTGCCTCGCGCCGCCGACCCTCGCGCAAGGCGAAAGCGAGCATGACCAGCAGGTAGAGCGCGGCCGTCTCCCGGATCAGCATTGCAGCGACGCCCAGCGCGATCGCCTCCAGCGCACGTCCGGGCCGGCGGATTGCCAGCGACAGCGCGACAAGCAACCCGGCCCAGATCTCGTGGAACAGCACCAGTCCCGGCTGGAAGAAGGCCAGCATGGAGGTCGCGAGCAGCATCATCAGGATCGCGCGCGGCAGCAGGCCGGCAAGCGAGAGGCCTATGCGCGATGCCCAGGTGAAGGCAGTCAATGTCGCCAGCGCGAGAAGCAGCGCGATGCTCGCCCAGCCGGGGATCGCCGCCTGCAGCGCCGCGAGCGCAGGCAGCCGCATCGTCAGGAAGGGATGGAGCGGGTACGCCCCGGCGCGCATCGCGTCGCTCGCCGCGACATAATAGGGATCGCCGCCCCTCATGCCCGCGACCACGCGCTCGTAGAGGCCGATGTCGGTCATCCGCTCCGCCGCGCGGCCCGCCGCGTCGCCATTGGCGGTGAGCGGAGGCACCGCCAGTGCGGTGAGCGAGGCGAGCAGCAGCACGAGCACCGCCACCCAGGCCAGCCGCGCGCGGCCCCTCGACAGGGCGGCGAAGCGGCTCGGCCGGAGGGTCCAGACGCGGCGCGTGCGCCCGATCATGCCAGCAGCAGCGTTCCGAGCACGCCGACGGCCGCGGCCAGCAGCGCGACTACCGCATAGCGCCAGCCGCCGACGCGGACGACCTGGATCTCGCGGAGGGGCGGCTCGGGCGGGGCACCGCCGGGCGCGGGGAAGCGCAGTTCGATGTTGCGGACCAGCTGGGGCAGGCGGGCGAGGGTGCGCAGATCCTCGATCAGCCGATCGGCGACCTTGGCCTCGGGGCCCAGCTCGGTGCGGATCCATTCGCGGACGAACGGCGCCGAGACGTCCCACAGGTTGATGTCGGGATCGAGCCCGCGCGCGACGCCCTCCACCATCACCATCGTCTTCTGGAGCAGCAGCAGGTGCGGCTGCGTCATCATGTCGAAGTCGCGGGTGATAGAGAACAGGCCGTCGAGCATGCCGCCGATCGACATTTCCTTCACCGGCAGGCCGCGCATCGGCTCGCCCACCGCACGAAGCGCGGTGGCGAACTCGGCGACATTGTGGTGCGCGGGGACATAGCCCGCCTCGAAATGGATTTCCGCCACGCGCTTATAGTCGCCGGTGATCAGGCCGTAGAGGATCTCGGCGAGCCAAACGCGCGCCCGGCGATCGATCCGGCCCATGATGCCGAAGTCGATCGCGGCGATGCGGCCATCGGGCAGCGCGAACAGATTGCCCTGGTGCATGTCCGCATGGAAGAAGCCCTCGGCGATCGCCTGGCGCAGGAAGGCCTTGATCAGCTTGCCCGCCAGCGCCGGCATGTCGTGCCCGGCGCGGACCAGCGCATCCCGGTCGCTGAGCTTGATGCCGTCGATCCACTCCAGCGTCAGCACCTTGCCGGTGGTGCGCTGCCAGTCGATCTGGGGGACCATGAAGTCCGGCTCGGCGGTCATGCCCTCGGCGAGTTCGGAGGCCGAGGCGGCCTCGCGGCGGAAATCGAGCTCGCGCGCGGTCCAGCGCTTGAAGCTTTCGATCACCAGCCGCGGGCGCAGGCGGCGCGCCTCGCCGCCATAGGCCTCGAGCTGGGCGGCGGCCCATTCATAGGTGTCGATCGCGCGGGCGAAGTCGCTCTCGATGCCCGGGCGCAGCACCTTCACCGCGACGCGGCGGCCGTCGGTGGTCACCGCCCGGTGCACCTGCGCGATCGAGGCGGCGCCGATCGGGGTTTCCTCGATCTCGGCGAACAGGGCCGAGAGCGGGCGGCCATGGCTGGTCTCGATCCGCTGGCGGATGATGTCGAAGGGGACCGGCGGCAGCGCGTCCTGGAGGCGCAGCAGATCGTGCGCGGCTTCCTCGCCGACGAGATCGGGGCGGGTGGCCAGCGTCTGGCCGAGCTTGATCGCGGCGGGGCCGATCGCCTGGAAGGCATCGGCATAGGCGGGCACGGCGGGCACGCGCGCGCCGAGCCGGGCGATGCGGGCGAGGCGGCGGACCGGGCGCGGGGTGTTGGCGTCGCGCTCGATGCCGCGCAAGGCGCCGTGGCGCGCGAGGATGCGGCCCCATTTGAGCAGGCGCCAGAGATGGACGGCAGGCGCGGTCATAGCTCTAGCCCCTCCTCCTTGGAGGAGGGGATGGGGGTGGAGGGATTCCAGAACGTCTGTTGGTCTCGGTGAGACACTGCCCCACCCCAAACCCCTCCCCTGAAGGGGAGGGGCTTCCGTGCGCGCACCATCAAATCTTCCAGCCGCTGTGGATCGCGACGAGCCCGCCGAGCAGCGGCTCCACCTTGGTCTGCCGGAAGCCGGCCTCGGCGATCATCCGTTCGAAGCTCGGCATGTCGGGGAAGCGGCGGATCGATTCGATCAGGTAGCGATAGCTGTCCTCGTCCTGCGCGAGCAGCTTGCCGAGCTTGGGCACCAGCTTGTGCGAATAGGCGTCGTAGATCTCGGCGAAGCCCGGCCACTGGGTGGTCGAGAATTCGAGCACGAAGAAACGGCCGCCGCGCTTGAGCACGCGGTGCGCCTCGCGAAGCGCCTTGGGGATGTCGGTCACGTTGCGGATGCCGAACGCGATCGTATAGGCATCGAAGAAGCGATCGGGGAATTGCAGCGTCTCGGCATTGGCCTCGGTCCATACCAGCCCGTCGATGCCGCGCTGGGCGGCGCGCTCGACGCCGACGCTCAACATTTCCGGGTTGATGTCGGCCACCGTGATCGCCGCGCCGCTCTCCGCCATGCGGAAGGCGATGTCGCCGGTGCCGCCGGCCATGTCGAGGATATGCTCGCCGGCGCGCGGCTTGACCCGGCGGACGAAGCGGTCCTTCCACAGCCGGTGCATGCCGCCCGACATGGCGTCGTTCATCAGGTCGTATTTGCTGGCGACATTCGAGAACACCTCGCCGACGCGGCGGGTCTTGTCCTCGGGGGCGACGTCTTCGTAACCGAAGGAGACGGTATCGGGCATGGGGGTGCCTTAGCCGCACGGGACGGCCAAACCAAGAGGGCTGAGGGGCAGGTGACATTCCGCCCTGCACTTCCTAGCTGTAACGCCAGATGCCCGAGCTTCCCGAAGTAGAAACCACCGTTCGCGGTCTGGCCCCCGTGCTGGAGGGGCAGCGGATCGAGCGTGTGCTGCTGAATCGCGCGGACCTGCGCCGCCCGTTCCCGGCGGATCTCGGCCAGCGGCTGACCGGCGCGACGGTGACGGGGCTTTCCCGCCGCGCAAAATACGGCCTGATCGATACGGACCGCGACGATACACTGGTCTTCCACCTCGGCATGTCGGGTCGCTGGCGGATCGATCCGGCAGAGCTGGGCAAACATGATCATGTCGTGATCGAGACCGAACGGCATCGGCTGGCGCTCAACGACCCCCGGCGATTCGGTTCGATGGATCTCGTGCCCACTGCCGATCTGGCGAACTGGCCCGCGTTCAAGGCGCTGGGCCCGGAACCGCTTGGGCCGGATTTCACGACGATGCATCTGGTGGAGGCGTTCCGCGACCGAATCGCACCCGTGAAGGCGCTGCTGCTGGACCAGCGAATCGTGGCGGGCCTCGGCAATATCTATGTGTGCGAGGCGCTGTTCCTTTCCGGCATCGCCCCGACCAAGCCTGCGGGTTCCATCGGGCGGGCCAAGCTGGAAAAGCTGGTCGCGGCGGTGCGCGAAGTGTTGGAGGCGGCAATCCGCGCCGGCGGCTCCACCTTGCGCGATTATGCACGGCCCGATGGCAAGCTTGGCTATTTCGCGAAGGAGTGGCGGGTCTATGGGCGGGAAGGGGAGCCGTGCAGTTGCGGCCGCCCTGTACAGCGCCGCGTGGATTCGGGGCGTTCCACCTTTTATTGTGGCAAATGCCAGCGCTGAAAGGATTGACCCGAATCGCTGTAGCCGGTAAGGGCCGCGTCTTCCGGCGTGGGCTCGCTTCCGCGCCTCACCCATTTCGAGCAGGAACAAGACCGAATGGCGAATACGCCGCAAGCGAAGAAGCGCATCCGTCGTAACGAGCGTCGGGCTGAAATCAACGGTGCCCGTGTCGGCCGCATCCGCACCTTCGTGAAGAAGGTGGAAGCTGCCCTGACCGCCGGCGACAAGGCCGCTGCCGCCGAGGCGCTCGCCGCTGCGCAGCCGGAAATCGCCCGTGGCGTCGCCAAGGGCGTGCTCCACAAGAATACGGCTGCCCGCAAGTTCTCGCGCCTCAACAAGCGCCTGCAGGCACTCGCCTAATACTGTCACTGAACGGTAATCAAAAGCCCTGCCGGACTCGTCCGGCGGGGCTTTTTGCGCATGTGCGCTGCAACAAATGGTTAACAAACCCCTCTCCGAAGCGAATCGCGCAAATCCACGAGTCGTGTCGATTCGACTGGGCCCGCATCGGTCTTTACCTTGTTAAATAGCTGAAATAACGCGACATTCGGAAGTGCCCCACGGATTTCCTAGGGGTTCGGCCTGTCAACAAAACTATTTCAGAAAGTTTACATGGCAGGCCCTTGCTCGACTCAGTTCGAGCTTCCTACAACGGACCTCCCGGCCACGTTGCTGGTCGGGGCAACGAGTTCATCGCGCGTCTCCGGGGGCATGACCGGCTGCGATGGGCCTCATGATCGATATTGGTTTTGGAGCGCGGGAATCGTCGATTCCCGCGAAGGAAGGGTGCGTCACAGTGACTCAGGTTCAACCGCTGGAACGTGAGGAAGGCCGCGACGTCGCCAAGGCTTGGGCGCATGTGCGCACCAACCTGCGCCGCTCGGCCGGCCAGCGGCTGTTCGACCAGTGGCTGAAGCCCGTAGTGCTGATCGACGGTAGTGATTCGCATGCCGTCCGCCTGGGCCTGCCGTCCCCGTTCCTCACCCAATGGGTGAAGAATCACTATGCCGAGCGCCTGCTGCTCGAATTCCGCGCGGTGCTGCCGAACGTGCGCAGCGTCACGCTGGAGACGCTGCAGGATGCCGAACAGCGCGTGCTGCGCGCCGAGCCTGCCGCCGCAGCCGCGCCGCGCAAGGAAGCGCTGGCGGCGCCGGCGGAGCGCCCCTCCTTCGACCCGCGCTTCACTTTCGATCGCTTCGTGGTGAGCACGACGAATCGCGTCGCCTTCAACGCCGCGCGCACCGTTGCGCAGCCGGGCGTGCCGATGTTCAGCCCGCTCTATCTCCATGCCGGCACCGGCCAGGGCAAGACGCACCTGATGCACGCGATCGGCCACGCCTTCCTGGAGGCAAATCCGGGCGCGACGGCGATCTACTCGACCGGCGAGCGCTTCATGTTCGAGTTCGTCCAGGCGCTGCGCAACAAGGATACGCTGGCGTTCAAGACGCGGTTGCGCTCGGTCGATCTGCTGATGATCGACGATCTTCAGTTCATCGGCGGCAAGGACGCGACCCAGGAAGAATTCTTCCATACGGTCAACGAGTTCATGAGTGCCGGCAAGCGGCTGGTGATCGCCGCCGACCGTGCGCCCCAGGCGCTGGAAGGCTTCGAACCGCGCCTCGTCGGCCGTCTCGGCGCCGGGTTGGTGGCGGACATCAAGCCGGCCGAGCTCGATCTGCGGCGTGCAATCGTCGCGCGGAAGCTGAAGGACATGCCGGCGGTGGATATGCCCGCCGAGGTGGCGGATCTGCTCGCGGCACGAATCACCACCAATGTCCGCGAACTGGAAGGCGCGCTGAACCGCCTGGTCGCCTATGCGAGCCTGTCGAACGAAGCGATCACCATCGACTTCGCGACGAGCGTGCTCGGCGAGGTGCTGCGCACCAGCCAGCGGCGCATCACGATCGACGAGATTCAGCGCGCCGTCTCGACGCATTTCGAAGTCAAGCAGCTCGACCTGATCTCGGCCCGCCGCGCGGTGGCGATCGCGCGCCCGCGCCAGATCGCGATGTATCTGGCGAAGCGCCTGACAACGCGGTCGTTGCCGGAGATTGGTCGCAAGTTCGGCAATCGCGACCATTCGACGGTGATCCATGCGGTCAAGCGCATCGAGGATCTGCGCAGCAAGGACGTCGAAATCGACGGCGCCGTCCGCGCGCTGATGCGCACGCTGGAGGGGTGATGCCGCTGGTTCGCCCCGCCGCGCCGGACGATGGCGCGGCGATCTGGGCGATTCTGGAGCCGGTGATCCGCGCGGGTGAAACCTATGCGCTCGACCGCGACTTGCCGCGTGCTGCGGCGCTCGCCTATTGGATGGGACCGGACCGCGCGAGCTTCGTTGCCGAGGCGGGTGGGGCGGTGCTCGGCACCTATTATCTTCGCGCAAACCAGGCCGGCGGCGGCGCGCATGTCGCCAATTGCGGCTTTGCGACGCATCCGGAAGCTCGCGGCCGGGGCATCGCGCGGGCAATGGCGGAACACAGCTTTGCCGAGGCGAAGGCGCGCGGCTTTCGCGCGATGCAGTTCAATTTCGTGGTGAGCAGCAACGCGCCCGCCGTGCAGCTTTGGCACGCGCTAGGGTTCGAGACGGTGGGGCGGGTGCCCGAGGCGTTTGATCATCCCGCGCTGGGCCCGGTCGATGCGTTGATCCTGTACCGGGGGCTCTGAGCCGCCTCCGGTGTCGTCCCTTCGGGAAAGGGCGGATCGGCGAAGAAGGCGCTGGTTCCCGCAGCGATCGTTTCCTCCGGCAGCGCGTGGATGATCGCGAGTTCGAACAGCCTTCGGGCGAAGCGCACCCGGTAGCCGACATAGGCGGCGAAGCATAACATGCCGGTCACCAGCGCCAGCAGCGCAAGAAACCAGGGCGCTATTGCTTGAAGCGGTGCGAAGGCTTCGCCCAGCCGTGCCGGATTGGCGAACGATCGGCCCAGCGCCTCCCAGCGAACCGATGCGCCGATCGAGAACAGCGCGGCGGCGGCGGACACCACCACCAGCGAGCGAAACTGCTTCTGCAAGCCTTCGATCCGATCCAGTTCGGCCGTGGCTACCGGGCAGTTCAGCCGCATGAAGTTCCACCAGAAGGCGCGCGGGGTCCAGGGTAGCTGGTGCCCGGAAGCGCCGGCGAGCGGATTGATCCGGCAGGCCAGCGCGGAGGCCAGGCGCTCGATCTCGCCCAGCTTGTCGATCTGCTCGGCCAGTTCTCTGGGGCACCAGATGGTGTGCGTCTTCGCCAGTCGCCGCCGGATGAAATGGTCGACATGGCGGTCGAGCATGCCCGCCAGACCGGCGAGTACCGAACCTGCCGTTAACGCGGCCGCCAGAAAGACGAGTACCAGCAGCGTGGGATCGGGATCGCCGCCATTGATGCGGATCGGCTCGGACAGCAACGAAAGCACCGATGCCGGGAACAGGATGAGGAACACGATTCCGGGCACGAGGAGCGAGAGGAAGTCGCGGACTCCCAGGAAAAGGTCTTGCGGTTTCATGGCAGCTGCTCCCGGCCTCGGTTCTGGCACTGTACGAAACAAGACCCGCCGCACGCGACAATCAGGAGGTATCAGCTAGTGCCGGCGCTGTCATGAGACGGGCTTCATGCCGCAACGGGTGCCTTCCCCTTGGGCCATGGCGGCGGTTCCGGCGCTGGCGCGTTGTGCCTGCGCTTGGGAGATTGTGGATGACGCGCGAAGACGACGAACACTGGATGCGAATGGCGATCGAGGTCGCGCGGTCGAAGGGATCGGATCCGTCCACTTCGCCGCTGGGCTGCGTCATCGTGCTCGACGGCGAGGTGCTCGCCGCCGAGCGCAACCAGACGCACGAATTGCCCGATGCGACCGCGCATGCCGAAATGATGGCAATCCGCCGCGCCTGCGAAGGCACCGGCGAACTGGAGCTGCGCGGGCGACGCTCTACTCGACGCTGCAGCCGTGCGGAATGTGCACCATGGCCTCGATCTGGTCCAAGGTTGGCCGCGTCGTCTACGGCGCCGGTCGCGATGACGTGCATGCGATGTATTTCGAGGCGAAGCATGTCGATACGCTCGGCTTCATCGGCGATGCCTATCGCGACGACATCGTCATCGAAGGCGGTTGCCTGGCCGCCGAATGCGCAACGCTCTATTATCCGCCGGATGCCGATCTGCCCGTGGAGGAACAGGCGAACCTGTAGTCGCGATTAGCCGAGCAGCCCCAGGGCCAGCGCCACCAGTCCCGCCGCTGCCGCACCGCGCGCGATTCGCGGATCATAGCTGAGCCCCAGCAGCACGAGCGCTGCGGCCAGCGGCAACAGGCCGAACCAGGTGACCAGCCCGCGCGGCCAGTCCGGTGCGGCAAGCGTAGCCGCGAAAGCGCCGAGGAGCAGGGCCCAGCCCGCCGCTTGCAATCGTCGTGGCGGGAAGCGGGTTTGCCAGCTGCCCAGCAGCGCCGGCGCATGCCGCGGCATCGCGGACGCAAGCGCGAAGAAGCCGAGCAGGGTGAGGCCGGCGGCGATCATGCCGGTTGCGTCCGCACGCGCGACCGCGGGGCAAAGGCCGGGCGACACCATTGCCGCCAGGCAAGCCGGCCGGTGCCCAGGGCGGCGGCAAGCAGGGTGAGGCTCATCCCCGTCTGAACCGCATCGCCGTACGCGCCGCCGGGGAGCGCGGCAGCTGCGCAACCCAGCGCAAGCAGTGTCAGCAGCAGCGGCCAGCTTCGCTTCGGCGCGAGCGTCGCCGCCAGCAGGACCGCAGCACCGGCGCTCCACAAGGCGACGGAAACCTCTGTCTCGGCGCGGCCCGCCAGGCCCAATGGCAGCAGCCGGTTGGCAAGCAGGAACGCGACGCAACCGATCGGTACGCCCGCCAGCACGCCGGCATTGAGCCGCTCGACGACGCGGTTGCCCAGGCCGAGCGGCGCGCGCTCGCGGCGCTTGACCACCCACAGCACCATCCCGCTTGCCACCGCCAGGGTCAGCATCGCGCCGCACAGGAAATAGAGCCAGCGCGTTGCCAGTGGCGCAAAGCGGGCGAGGTGGAGGCCGTACGCTACCCCATAGGTCTGTAGCGCCGGACGCTTCTCGGTGGCGTCGGCGAGCACGCGGCCGCTGGTGCCGTCGAAGCTGACCGCGCCCGCCGCATAGGCGATCTGGCTGGCATCGTCGCGGAACATCGTCACCACGGCGGCGGCATCGCCCGGATGCGCGATCGTCACGCGGCCGACCGGCCGTCCGCCAAAGCGCCGCTCGGCTTCGCGCAGCATCGGGGCGAGCGGGGCAAGGACGGCGGGCCTGCCGGCGACGGGCCGGTCGATCTGGCCCGGCTGCATCGCCTGAAACATCGCCGCCATGTCGTTTCCGTAATTGGCGTTGATCGCCCAGGGCATGTTGAGCGAGGCCAGCGTCACCAGCCCGGTGAAGCTGATCATGAGGTGGAAGGGAAGGGCGAGCACGCCCAGCGCATTGTGCCCGTCCAGCCAGGAGCGCTGGCCCTTGGCAGGGCGGAAGGTGAAGAAATCCTTGAAGATGCGGCGATGGGCGATGATGCCGGTGATCAGCCCGAGCAGCAGCACCATTGCTCCGAGCGAGGCGAGCAGCCGTCCCCAGGGATAGGGCAATTGCAGCTCGAAATGGAGGCGGTAGAAGAATTCGCCGCCAAGCGTCTCGCGCGGAGCGGGCGCACCGGAGACCGGATCCAGCGCGCGATAGACGAAGCCGGTGCCGGGATCATAGGTCGCCTCGACCGTGTTCATCCGGTCGTTGGGCAGCGTCAGGTACCAGCCGAACGAGTTGGGCGCATTCCTCGAAAGCCATGCGCCCGCCGCCGTCAGCGCGGCGGCCCGATCGGTGGTGGCGACGGTCTCGGGGCGCATCCAGCGGCCGATCTCGGGCTTGAACACGCTGAGCGTACCGCCCAGGCACATCACGAACAGCACCCAGCCGAGCAGCAGCCCGGTCCAGCCGTGCAGCCACGCCATTACCTGGCGGGCGCCGTCGCGCACGGTGCTCACGAGGTCGGCATCCCGGCGGCCCAGGCCACGGCCGCAAGCAGGGCGGCAGCGGCGAGGATGCCGCCCAGCGCCCGCAGCGGGCCGGACGCGAGAAACGCCCATATCGCTGCCACGGGAGCCACGACGAAGGCGAGCATTGTCGCCGCGACGACGGCATCGAGCCGGGGCAAGGGCAGGGTGCGCGCCGCCGCCGCGGCGAAGCACGCCGCGACCAGATAGGCGCCGAGGCTGCCGGCCACCGCGCGCACCGCGATGTTCGCCCGGTAGCGCCAGCCGCGGCGGAGATGCGCGCGCACTTCCTGCCTCAATAGCTGAAGCTGATGCTGCCCAGCACGCTGCGCGGCGGGGCATAATAAGCCTGGCCCCACATGATGCTGCCCAGATAGCTGCTGTCGGTGACGTTGCGCACGTTGATTGCGGCGCGGACATGGTCGACCAGGCGGATGCTCGCCATCAGGTCCAGCACGGCATAGTCTTTCTGGGTGACGGTGAGATCGGGGCTGCGGATGGTGTTCTGCCAGCGCAGCTGGGCGCCTATCTTGAGGTCGCGCAGCTCGGGCACGGTGTAGGTCGTGGCGAGCTTGAGGCTCTTGGTCGGGATGAACACGCGCGCGGCCCTGCCGGCATCGTCCTCGATCTCGAGGCCCGTATAGCCGCCGCTGATCGTCCAGTTCTCGGTCACCTTGCCGGCCAGTTCGATCTCGAAGCCGCGCGAGGTGGTGTCGAGGCCGCTATAATAGCTGGTGTTCTCCTGGCCCGGCTCCCCGGGGCCGAAAACGCCTGCAGCCGTCGCGAGGTTCTTCTGCTTGGCGCGGAACAGCGACGCGGTGGCATAGAGCCGGCCGCCGAACCATTCGGTTTTCAGGCCGCCCTCGATGCTGGTGCCGGTCACCGGATCGAGCCGGCGGCCGGTTCGGTCCACTTCGATCTGCGGATTGAAGATATCGGTATAGCTTGCATAGAACGAGATGTTCTTGGTCAGGTCATAGGTCAGCCCGGCATAGGGGCTGAACCGGCTGTTCTTGCGATATTGGTCCGCGCCATAGGAGATGCCGCTTGCCTTAAGCCAGGTCGCGCTGCCGCCGACCACCGCCTTCAGCCGATCGGTGACGTTGAGGTGCGCGGCGCCATAGGCGCGGGTAACGTCGGTGCGGCTGTCGGCCTGGAGCGTAATGGGGCCGGTGCCCGGATCGGCGACGATCGCGCTTGAGAGGTTCGGCACCGCCGGATAGGCGACATAGCTGTTGCCACTGCCCGCCCATTGGCGGTTGTCGAGCCGGCCGGTCGAGATGCCGAACGCCAGCTGGTGCTGACGGCCGAACAGGCTGAGCGGACCGGAGGCGGTGACATCGCCGAGATACTGGTCGGTCTCGGAGGGATAGGCGCCCACCTGACCGGAGATGCCGAGGCCCGTCGCCTTGTCCGGCGCGCCGAAAGCGTAGAGCAGCCGCGCCTGCTGCTTGTTGTTGATGTAGGTGAACACGCCCTTGGCCTGCCAGCCCTGGCCCAGATCATAGGCGAGTTCGCCGAACGCGCGCTGGTCGGTGGTATCCCAGAAGGTCCAGGGCGCCGAGGTGGTCGCCGAGCGCGCATAGGGGATGCGGCTGCCGTCCTTGTAGGTCAGCGGGAGCGCCCCCCACAGCACGCCGTCCGCATCGTTTTCCTGGCGGCTGTAGCCGATCGTGGCGGTCAGCTGCGGCGTCACCTTCCAGTCGGCGATCAGGCCATACACGTTGCGGTTGACATGGTTGTAATCGAGGTAGCTGTCGCGCTCCTCATGCGCATAGATCCCGCGCACGGCCACGCTATCGGTGAGCGGCACCGAGACATCGGCCTCGCCGCGCCAGCGGTTCCACGAGCCGGCCTGCACGCTGGCGCGGGCCTGCAGCGTGTCGGTCGGGCGCTTGCGGACATAGTTGATCGTGGCAGAGGGATTACCGACGCCGGTCATGAGCGCATTGGCGCCGCGGATCGCCTCCACGCGCTCGAACAGCGCGGTGTCGAGATCGCCATATTGAATGCCGTAAGGCATGGGCAGGCCGATGCCGTCGACCTGGAAGTTGGTGATGTCGAAGCCGCGCGAGTTGTAATAGGTCCGGTCGCTTTCCACGCGCTCGACATTGATGCCGACGGTCTGGTCGAGCAGGTCGTTGACGTTGGTGAGCTGGAAATCCTGGATCCGCGCCTGATCGATGATCGTGATCGACTGCGGCGTCTCGCGCGGCGTGAGGGTCAGCCCGGTGGCGCTGCGCGAAGGCTGGGTGGCGACCCCCGTCACGACGATCTGGCTCTGCTGATCATTGCCATCGGCGGTACCGTCAGGTCCGGCAAAGGCGGTGCCGGGTAGCGCCAGCAGCGCGGAGGTGAGCAGGGCGGTACGCAGCGACAGAGGCATGATCCAGCTTTTCCCTTTGGGTCTCGTTGTATGGGCGAGCCTTTAGGGATGATAGATGTTGCGAGTCAATCGCATTATCACATTGTGCTGCGGAAGCTGTCTCAGCGTAGCCCGCGGGCGATGCGCAGCACGTAGCTGATCACCTCCGCCACGGCGGCATAATGTTCGACCGGGATCGGCTGGTCGAGCTCGGCGCTGGCATACAGGGCACGGGCGAGGGGCCGGTTTTCGACGAGCGGGATCTTGTGCTCGGTGGCGATCTCGCGGATCTTGAGCGCGATCGTGTCGACGCCCTTGGCCACCACCACCGGCGCGCCCATGCTGCCATGATCATACTGCAGCGCGATGGCGTAGTGCGTGGGGTTGGTGATGACCACGCTGGCCTTGGGAACATTGGCCATCATCCGGCTGCGCGAGCGCTGCATCTGCATGCTGCGGATCTTGGCCTTGATCTTGGGGTCGCCTTCGCTCTGCTTGTATTCGTCCTTCACTTCCTGAAGGCTCATCCGCATGCGCTTCATGAAGGAGCGGCGCTGCCAGACGAAGTCGAACAGCGCGAGTGCGCCGACCAGCGTCGCGATCGGGCGGAGCATGGCGTGGACGATGTCGCTTGCGGCAGCGCCGGTATCGACCAGGTCGGCGCCGACCAGCCGGTCGATCGTCGCGGCATGCGGCCAGGCGATGGCGGCGGCGATGCCGCCGACCAGGCAAAGCTTGGCGAAGGTCTTGAGGAACTCCACCATTGCCTGCTTGCCGAACATCCGCTTGGCCCCGGTCATCGGGTTGAGCTTGTTCCACTTCGGCTTGACCCGCGACCAGCTGATCATCGGCCGCCCCTGCAGCACGCCGCCGAGGATCGCGAAGCCGAACAACGCCGCGAGGATCGGCGCCAGCGCGGTTCCGACCGCGCCGAACAGCCCGGTGGCGAAACTCTGCGCGCCGTCCGGCTCCATCCGGAAATCGTCGGCGCCGCCCCACAGGCGGACGAACAGGTTGCCGAACTGCTGGATCGTGTAGGTGCCGAGGCCGCCCATTACCACCAGTGCCGCGACGAACATCGCGGCATGGCGCATTTCCGGCGCCATTGGCACGTCGCCGCGTTTTCGCGCGTCTTCGAGCTTCTTGTCGGTAGGTTCCTGGGTCTTGTCGTCCGAATCGTCGCCGCCGCCAGCCATCACCAGCCCTTTTGCAGCACGTCACCCATGGTCTGGGTGAAGAAGGTGAGCATGGTACCCAGCGTGGTGATCATCAGTGCGATGCCGAGCAGCAGGTTGAGCGGCTGGGCGATGAAGAAGACCTGGATCGCCGGCGCGACGCGCGCGGCGAGGCCGAGCGCCACGTTGAAGACGATGCCGTAGACGAGGAACGGCGCCGCGAGGCTGATGCCCAGCGTCATCGATCGGCCGATCGCCTCGATCGCCAGCTCGGCGAAGTCGTGCATCGGCGGCATGCCGCCGATCGGGAAAGTCTGGTAGCTGTGGACGATCGCGCCGAGCCATAGATGGTGAACCTGCATTCCCATGCAGACCAGCGCGGCGACAAGGCCGACCAGTTTCGACAGGATCGGCGCCTGGCCCGACTGCGAGGGATCGAAGATCACCGCCGAGGACAGGCCGATCTGGAGACTCATCAACGAACCTGCCATCGAGATCGCGAAGAAAAGAATCTTGACGATCATTCCCATGGCCAGCCCGGTGATCAGTTCGGTCACCAGGATCGCGGGAAGCACGGCGCCGGCCTGCACGGCCGCGCGGGCCGGCTCGCCGATCAGGCCGTACAAGGCGAAGGACATGGCGAAGGCGATGAACAGGCGGATGCGGCCGGGGATTGCGTCTTCCCCGAATACGGGGAGCAGCATCAGCACCGCCCCGACCCGCGCGAAGACGATGAAGAAGGCCGAAGCCTGCAGCGCGAGATCGGGGGGAACGATCATCCGTGGATGATCATGTCGCTGATCTTGGCCATGAACTGGCCAAGCGCCTGCCCGATGGTGGGCAGCATGAGCAGGAACACCAGCCCCATCGCGACCAGCTTGGGCACGAAGGTGAGGGTGGTTTCCTGAATCTGGGTAAGGGCCTGGAGCAGGCCGACGAACACGCCGACAATCAGCGACGTCAGCAGCAGCGGCCCGACAACGGTAAGGATCAGCAGCAGCGCGGATTCGGTGAGGCTGATCAGCTGTGCGGGCGTCATGTCGCGGCGTGCCCTCGTCAGATCTGCATGCGCATGATGTCGGTATAGGCGCCGACGACGCGGTCGCGCACGGCGACCATGGTGTCGAGCGCGGTCTCGGCAGCGCCGATCGCGGTGACGACGTCGATCAGGTCGCCCTTGCCGGCGACCTGCTTGGCCGAGGCGGCCTCTGCGGTGCGCAGCTTGTCGGCGGTGCCGCCGACCAGATTCTCGACCATCGCGCCGAAGCCCGAGGGCTGATCGCTGCCGATTTCACCGCCGCCCGCAGCCTTGCTGAGCGTGTTGCCGAGCGAGGCGACCTTTCCATAGGCCTTGGTGGCGTCCAATGCTCCGATAGACATGGCGCTGGTTCCTTACTTGAGCAGATCGATGGTGCGCATCGTCAGGCTCTTGGCCGCTTCGATGGCGTTGAGATTGGCTTCGTAGCTGCGCTGCGCCGCCTTCATGTCGGCGCTTTCGATCAGGCCGTTGACGTTGGGACGCATGACATAGCCCTGCGCGTCCGCCGCAGGATGGCCCGGCTGATAGACCTTCACGAAATCCGACTGGTCGTTCTGGATCGACTTCACCTTGACGCCGGTGGCGCCGCTGGCGCGGTCTACCGCCGCCTGGAAGCTGATCACCTTGCGGCGATACGGATTGCCGCCCGGCGTGTCCGCGACCGAATCCTGGTTCGCGAGATTTTCCGCGATCGTGCGCATCCGCAGCGATTGCGCGCGCAGGCCCGAGGCGGAAACGCCCAGCGAAGCATCCAAATCCATTGTTGATCCTCCACGAGCCCTGAAAGCGGCTCACGCCCTCATTGTAGGCAAATTTTGCCGGGCCGGGCGCCGGGGGCGGAAAAAAGGTTCCTATAAGTCAGTGGGAAAGGGAGACGCATGTCGGTACTCGATGGAATCATGATCGAAATGTCGGTGGTGCTCGGTTCGACCGAAGTGCCGGTCCGGCAGATCCTGCAGATGAGCCGTGGCGCGATGATCCCCCTGGACTGCGGCCAGGACGATCCGAGCATGGTCTATGTCAATGGCGAGCTGGTCGCGCTGGGACGCATCCTCGTCGACGGCGAGGTCATGTCGCTCGAAATCTCCGAACTCGTGAAGAAGCAGCGCCACTGATGGATCTCTTGTCGATGTTGCGTACGCTGGGCGCGTTGGGCCTGGTTTTGGGGATGCTGGCGACGGCGCTGTGGGTGGTGCGCCGCTATGATCTGAAGTTGCCGGGCCGCATGGCCGGCGGGGGACGCAAGCGGGTGGAACTGGTCGAGCGGCTGGCGGTGGACGCCAAGCGCTCGGTCGCACTGATTCGCAGGGACGGGTGCGAGCACCTGATCTTCATCGGGCCGGAAGGCCATGCCACCATCGAGACCGGGATCGTCGCGCCGCCGCAGCCGGTGGCGGAGCCGAGCGCGGCTGCCGAGGGGGCTGCGAAGATCGAGGATGATCTGGCGGTGCTCAAGGCGGGCGTCGCAAAGCTGGCCGGCAAGCTCGATTTCAAGGCGATGGTGGAACGGGCGCGCCCGGATGCCTTCCCGCCGGCGGAGATCGTGCCGGACGCAACGCTGGAGACGCCCGTGGTCGCCGCCGCCGAACCGGCGCCGATCCTGCCGCTGGCCGCGAACGACGCCGAACCGGACGCGACCGCCGTGCTGCAGGCCGAAACCGAGGCCGATCCCGCGCCCGCCAAGGCGGAACCAGCTGCGCGCCCGCGGGCCCGGGCGCAGGCGCGCACCCGCATCCCGCGCGATACCACGCGCTGGAACAAGCGCGCCGTGCGCGAGGCTCTTAATGGGTAAACTGCTTGCCGCGGCCGCACTGCTGATCGTGCTGCCGGTCGCGGCGCACGCGCAAGCCGTTGCGCCCGCCGCGCAGGCGGCGGCGCAAGGCGCGACCATCAGCATCGGCGGCGAGGGGCCGCTCTCGGCCAAGGCCATCCAGCTGGTGCTGATGCTGACCGTGCTCAGCCTGGCCCCGGGCCTGTTGATGACGGTGACCAGCTTCACCCGCATGGTAGTGGCGCTCTCCCTGCTGCGCACCGGCATCGGCACGCCGGGCGTGCCGCCGAACCCGGTGATCATCAGTCTGGCGCTGTTCCTCAGCTTCTTCGTGATGGCGCCGACCTTCGAGAAGGCGTGGAACGAAGGCGTCGACCCCTATACCAAGGGCAAGCTGACCGAGGTGGCGGCGTTCGAGAAGACGACCGAGCCGTTCCGACAGTTCATGCTCGGCCAGGTGCGCGACAGCGATCTCAAGCTGTTCGCCGACCTCGCCAACAAGAAGATCGCGACGCGCGCAGAAACGCCGCTGACCACGTTGGCGCCGGCCTTCATGATCTCCGAACTGCGCCGCGCGTTCGAGATCGGTTTCCTGCTGCTGCTGCCGTTCCTGGTGATCGACCTGGCGGTGTCCGCGGTGCTGATGGCGATGGGCATGATGATGCTGCCGCCACCGACGATCGCGCTGCCGATGAAGATCATCTTCTTCGTGCTGGTCGATGGCTGGGCGCTGGTCGCCGGCTCGCTGGTGAAGAGCTTCACGCACTGAGTGCTTCCCCCTCTCGCAAGCGAGAGGGGGATTTAGAGAGTCAGACCTGCAGCCCCACCGCCTGCTGCGCCGCCTTGAGCGTCGGCGCCGCCAGCGCGCTCGCCCGCGCCGCACCCTGGGCGAGCTTGGCACCCACCTCGCCCCGGTCGCCCAGCAACGCGGTCAGCCGCTCGCGGATCGGCCCGAGCACCGAGATGGTCAGATCCGCCAGCGCCGGCTTGAACGCGCCGAAGCCTTGCCCCGCATATTCCTCCACCACCGATTGCGGATCGCGGTCCGAAAGCGCGGCGAAGATCGTCACCAGGTTGCGCGCCTCGGGCCGTTCGGCGAGCGCGTCGAAGCTGTCCGGCAGCGGCTCGGGATCGGTCTTGGCCTTGCGGCACTTGGCGGCGATCGTGTCGTTGTCGTCGATCAGGTTGATGCGGCTGAGGTCCGACGGATCGGACTTGGACATCTTCGCATTGCCGTCGCGCAAGCTCATGATCCGCGGCGCGGCCTTGCTGATCAGCGGCTCGGGCAGCGGGAACAGCTCGACGCCGAAATCCTGGTTGAACTTGGTCGCGATGTCGCGGGTCAGCTCGAGATGCTGCTTCTGGTCCTCGCCGACGGGGACGTGCGTCGCCTGATAGACCAGGATGTCGGCGGCCTGGAGCACCGGATAGGTGAACAGCCCGACGCTGGCGCCGTCGCGGTTCTTGCCGGCCTTGTCCTTCCACTGGGTCATGCGATTGAGCCAGCCCATCCGCGCGGTACCCTGAAGGATCCAGCACAGCTCGGCATGGGCGGGGACGCGCGCCTGGTTGAACAGGATCGAGCGGTCGTCGATCCCGGCGGCGAACAGCGTGGCGGCCATCTCGATCGTCGAGTTGGCGAGCTCCTGCGGGGTCACCGTGCCGGTAAGGGCGTGCAGATCGGCGAGGAAGAACAGGCATTCCCCCTGATCCTGCATCGCGACCCACTGCTTGATGGCGCCCAGATAATTGCCGAGGTGAAGATTGCCGGTGGTCTGGATGCCCGAGACGACGCGCATGGGATAGTCACTCCGCACCCGGTTGACCGTTCGGCCGTTGGACCGGCCGCGGGTCCATGGCGGCGGGGGTGCTTTCGGCCGCGCGAATTGCCAGGACGCGGGCGCTCTAGAGCAGCTTGCGCGTCCTGGGAACCGGGCTCAGCGCGCCGCGCGGCGGCGGACCAGCGCCTTGAGGTCCGACAGCAGGAAGGCGCGGGTGGCGAAGCAGGCGGCGACATAGATCGCGCAGCCGGCGCCGACCAGGATCACCAGGCCTGCGTAGCGCTCCCACAGCCGCCCGTTGAGCCACGGATCGAGCAGCCCGGCACCGGCCCACAGCGCCACCCCCATCAGAATCGCGGCGAGCGCGAGACGGGGCACGCGGCGGGCGAGCTGTGCATCCACGATAAAGTGCCCGCGCTTGCGCAGCGCGAGATACAGCATCGTCACGTTGACGGTGGAGGACAGCGCGGTGGCGAGCGGCGGTCCCAGATGCGCAATCAGCGGGATCAGCGCGAGATTGGCGGCGATGTTGACGCCCACCGAGAGCATTGCGAACCGCACCGGCGTTCTGGTGTCCTGCCGGGCGTAGAAGCCGGGGGTGAGCACCTTGACGAGGATGTAGGAGGGAAGCCCGATGGAGAAACCGGCCAGCGCCCAAGCGCACTTCACCGTGTCCTCCGGCGTGAAGTGGCCGTACTGAAACAGTCCGCGCACGATCGGCTCGGCCGATACGATCAGCGCCACCATCGCGGGCAGGGTGAGGAACAGCGCCAGCTCCATGCCGCGGTTCTGCGTTTCCATCGCCTCTTCTTCCTTGCCCGCCCCGAGCAGCCGCGAGATGGTGGGGAGCAGGATGGTGCCGAGGCCGATGCCGATCATCCCCAGCGGCAGCTGGTTCAGCCGATCGGCATAATAGATGTACGAGATCGAGCCTTCGTCGAGCAGATAGCCCGAGAGCGCCGTCGAGATGACGAGGTTCAGCTGCACCGCGCCGGCGCCCACCGCGGCGGGCAGGATCAGCTTCATCAGCCGGCGCACATCGTCGTCGATCCGCGGCAGGCGGGGGCGCAGCGACACGCCCGAGGCGCGGCAGGCAAGCGCCAGCCAACCGAGTTGCAGCAGTCCGCCCAGCGGTACCGCGATCGCCTGGACGCGCGCGGTCTCCTCGGGCGTGCCGTGGAAGAAGAACAGCCCGGTCACCATCGCGATGTTGAGCAGGATGGGTGCTGCGGCGTTGACCCAGAATTTGTCGAGCGAATTGAGAATGCCGCCCAGCAGCGATGCTAGGCAGATCAGCATCAGATAAGGGATGGTGATCCGCGATAGTTGCACGGCGAAAGCGAATTGCTCTGTCGTCGGCTGCTGCTTGTCGAAGCCGCCGGAGAGGATGGCGGTGAGCGGCCAGGCTGCGGCGAGCGCCACCAGCGTCAGCGCGAGCAGCACCACGAACAGGACGGAGAGAGTGCGCTCGGCAAAGTCGTACGCTGGACCGCGCTCGCCGTTCACGCCCAGCTTCTGGTTGAACATCGGGATGAACGCCGATGCGAAGGCGCCCTCGGCGAAGAACGCGCGAAACATGTTGGGCAGGCGGAAGGCGACCAGAAAGGCGTCCGACGCGAAGTTCGCGCCGACATAGCGCGCCTGAAGCGAGTCGCGGACCAGTGCGAGGACGCGACTGGCGAGCGTCAGACCGCCCACCGAACCCAGACTGCGCACAAGCTTCATCGAGATTTCGCCGCTGTGAAAGGAAAGGCGCGGGGCATGCCCCCGGCGCTCGTCATCCCCGCGACGGCGGGGATCCATTCGCCTGTGCGTTCACGGCAGGCGCCGCAACGTTCCCACCAAAGGATTCCCGCCTTCGCGGGAATGACGATGGTCTGGCGGGAGGCGGCGGGGAGCACCGCAGCGCGCAAGGCGGGCGCTCCCCTAAACCGGATCAGGCGTGGCCGGCTTCTTCGAAGCCGATTGCGCCTTCCTGCTGGGCGCGCTGCTGCATGTAGATGCCGGCGAAGTCGATCGGCTCCAGCATCAGCGGCGGGAAGCCGCCGTCGCGGACCTGGTCGGCCAGCACGCGGCGCGCGAAGGGGAACAGGATGCGCGGCGCTTCGCCGAGCAGGAACGGATCGAGCGCTTCCTGGGGGATGTTGCGAAGCGCGAACAGACCCGCATAGGTGAGGTCGACGATGAACGCGACCTGCTCGCCGGCCTGGGCGCGGACTTCGATCTTCAGCGCGACTTCGTACACGTCCTCGCCGACCTTGTTCGAGCCGATGTTGAACTGCACGTCGATCGCGGGCGGAGTCTGCTGCTGATAGATGGCCGGTGCGTTCGGATTCTCGAACGACAGGTCCTTCACATATTGCGACAGCACGCCTGCCTGGGGCGCATCTTCCGCGCCGCCTTCAACGCCCATGCCGGCGTAGGTGTCGTTCTCGGCCATCCAACTTTCCTCTTTATGCAGGAGAATTTCGCGCCCTCGGCGCGTTACGGGGCAAGCGACTAGCAGGCGTGTGCCGGTGGTGCAATCGCACGGCCCATCGTACGGTTTGAATCCCGCGGCACGAAGGCCTATGTACTAGATACGGAGGCTTTGGAGGGCCAGTGTTCTACGTCATTCTGTTCGCAATGGTGGCCGGTTTCCTGGCGCTTCGGCTGTATGCGGTACTCGGCAAGCGTACCGGGCATGAGCAGCCGCTGCCGAAACCCGCCGAGGAGCGCGTCGCCATGCCGCCCGTGACGCGGACGATCGAGGCGCTGCCGGAGGCCCGCGACTCGGCAAATCGCACGATCGACTCGGGTGCCGAGACCGGCCTGCGCGCCGTGGTGTCGGCCGATTCCAGCTTCGATGTCGCCAAGTTCCTGGAAGGTGCGAAGTCCGCCTATCGCATGATCCTCGAAGCGTTCTGGAAGGGTGACGAAGAGACGCTGCGATTTCTGGTGGACGACGAGGTTCGGGGCGCTTTCGAGCAGGCGATCGCCGGCCGCAAGGAGACGGGCGAGGTGCTCGACAACCGCCTGATCACGATCGAGCGCGCCACGATTACCGAGGCCGGTGTGGAGGGCAAGGTCGCCCGCGTCACGGTGCGCTTCGATGCGGATATCGTTGCGGTAACCCGCGATGGCGAGGGCAATGTCATCGCCGGCTCGCTGAGCGATGCGGTGACCACCCACGATGTGTGGACATTCGCCCGCAAGCTGCGCAGCGACGATCCGAACTGGAAGCTGGTCGAGACCGACGAAGCCTGAGGGGCAGCATGCGGATATTCGGGGGATTGGCGCTCGCGGGGCTGCTCGGCGCATGTTCGAGCGGTATCGTCCCCCCGGAAGCGGGCACGCGGCCCGTGCCGACCCGCCCGGCCCCGACGCGACCGGCACCTGTTCCGGAGCGTCCTGCGCCCGGCGGCGCGTTGCCCGAGACTCCCGCCAATCTTCCCGCGCGTCAGCCGACCGCCGCAACGCCGCTGCCCGCACTCCCGGCCGCGCCCGTCGCCACCGGCGCGACCACCGCGGCCATGGCGGGGCTTGTCGCCGGTCCGGCGATCGAAACCCTGCCGATCACGCCCGACAACGCCAAGCGCGCGCTCGCCGCGTTCAAGCTGAGCTGCCCCGGGTTGCTGCGGCGTACCGACGCCTCGGGTCTCACGAGTGGGACCGACTGGACCAATGCCTGCGCTGCCGCGGCGAGCTGGTCGGGCGATGCCGCGCCCTTTTTCGCGCAGTGGTTCGAGACGGTGCAGGTCGGTAACGGCGCGGCCTTTGCCACAGGCTATTACGAGCCCGAGATCGCCGGCGTGCGCGAGCGGCGCTCGGGCTATGACGTGCCGGTTTATGGTGTGCCGGACAATCTGATCGAGGTAGATCTCGGGCTCTTCTCCGACGCGTTGAGGGGCAAGCGCATTCGCGGCCGCGTCGATGGCCGGCAGTTCGTCCCCTATTACGACCGCACCCAGATCGAGCAGGGCGCGCTGGAAGGCCATGCGCCCGTCGTCGCCTGGGCTGCGGATCCGATCGAGATGTTCTTCCTGCAGGTGCAGGGATCGGGCCGGCTGAAGGGGCCGGACGGGCAGGTGCTGCGCATCGGCTATGCCGGGCAGAACGGGCGCGACTATACCGGCATCGGCAAGCTGATGAAGGATCGCGGGCTGCTCGGCCCCGGCCAGACGTCGATGCAGGGCATCGTCGCCTGGCTGCGCGAGCACCCGGAAGAAGGTCGCGCGATCATGCGCGAGAACAAGAGCTTCGTTTTCTTCAAGGAGCTGACCGGCGCGGGCCCGCTGGGCGCGATGGGGTATCCCGTCGCCGGGTGGACCAGCGTGGCGGCGGACCCGAAGTTCATTCCGCTCGGCGCGCCGCTGTTCCTGTCGATGGATCGTACCGACGCGACCGGGCTGTGGGTGGCGCAGGATACCGGCGGCGCGATCAAGGGCGCCAACCGAGTCGATACGTTCTGGGGCGCGGGCGAGGATGCGCGCGCGATCGCGGGCGGCATGTCGGCGCGGGGCACGGCCTGGCTGCTGCTGCCCAAGGGCACGGTTGCCCGGCTGAACGCATCGCGGCCGCCCGCCACGCAGCCGGTGATCCCACAGCCATGAGCGGGCGCGGGCGCCGCGATCTGGCGCCCGAGGAAGCGGCGCTGTGGCAGAAGGTGATCCAGAGCGTGACGCCGCTGCACGTCCGCGCGGCGCCCAGGAAATTGCCACCGGAGCCCGCTACCTCGCCATCGTCAGCACCCAGGGTGCCGCCGAAGCCGGCCACGCCGCGGCTGGAGGTGCCGACCGGCAAGCTGGTTCCGATGCGGCCGGCACGCCCGGCGATCACGCTGTCCACGCCGATGCCGGAGACGCATGAGCGCCGCACGCTGGATGCCGGGTGGGATCGGCGCCTGTCCCGCGGGCTGGTCGCACCGGAAAGTGCGATCGACCTGCACGGGCATAATCTCCATGCCGCCTATGATCGGCTGGATGCGGGGCTGGGCCACGCCATCGCGCGCGGCGACCGCGTATTGCTGCTCATCACCGGCAAACCGCCGCGACCCGAATCCGAACGGCCGCACGCGCGCGGGGCGATTCGCGCCGCCGTGGGGGACTGGCTGGCGGCCTCGCGCCACGCGGATCGCATCGCGGCGGTACGCCAGGCGCATCCCCGCCATGGTGGTGCGGGCGCCTTGTACATCGTGTTGCGGCGACCCCGTGCTTCGTAGAACACCTGAATTTCTTAACTAATGCATGCGAAGTGTATCGCTGCGCCAAATACAGTGGGCGCCGCACGGGGACTAGTTGGAGCGTCGAACGGCAATGCGCTGGGGGGAGCGAGGGTTGGGAACAGGCGTGGCGAGCGCCGCTGCGCTTGCGGCCTGTGTGCTCATCGGCTGCGCGATTGCCGCCGGCCTTGCGCTGCAGGTCCTGCAGGTCGCGCTGCTGCTGGCGCTGCCGCTCGTGGTGCTTGCCGTCGTGGCGATCCTGGCGATGCTGCAACCCCGGCGCAACGCGGCGCTGGCGGCAGCGGTCGATCGGCTCCATGCCGCCGCGCTCGGGGATCTGGAAAGCCCGCTGCCGACGGCGCTGTTCCGCGGTACGCCGCAACTCGCCGCATCGATCGATGAGCTGTTCCTGAAGCTGCGCGGCAATCTGGAAAGCGTCCACCGGCTCGCCATGTTCGACACGGTGACCGGGCTCGCCAATCGCCCGCATTTCCGCCGCAGCGCGGAGCGGCTGCTGGAAGATGCGCATGAGGACGCACGGGCGGTGCTGTTCTTCATCGATCTGGATCGCTTCAAGGCGGTCAACGACACGCTGGGTCATGCGGTGGGTGACGTGCTGCTGGGCATGGTGGCGAACCGCCTGCGTGCGGTGGGCGACCAGTGCGCCGCGTTCAACCATGGCGAGACCCCGCTGATCGGCCGTCTGGCCGGCGACGAGTTCACCCTGTTCTTCGCCGATCTGCCCGATCCACAGGCGCGCGAGCGGGTGGGGCAGAAGGTGCTGGAGGCGCTGTCCGAACCCTTTGATCTGGCCGGGCAGCATGTGTCGATCGGTGCGTCGATCGGGCTTGCGCTGCATCCCGAGCACGGCGTGACGCTGCATGATTTGATGGGTGCGGCCGACGCGGCCATGTACCAGGCCAAGACCCAGGGCCGCGGCCGGGTGGAAACGTTCAGCGACGGGCTGGCGGCGCAGATGATTGCGCGCGCGCGGCTGGAAACCGAACTGCGTGCCGCCATCGAACATGATGAATTCGCGCTGGTGTTCCAGCCCCAGGTATGCGCCGGCAACGGCACGATCGTCGGCGCGGAGGCGCTGCTTCGATGGCAGCACCCCGACGGGACCAAGCTGCCGGCATCGTTCCTCCAGCGCGCTGAGGAGACGGGGCTGATCGTCGAGATCGGCGACTGGGTGGTTGCAACGGTGGCGAACACCATCGCCCGTTGGGGGCGGCTCGGGCTCGAGCAGCGGCTGGCGGTCAATGTCAGCCAGCGCCAGATCGATCATGCCAGCTTCTTCCGCCATCTTCGCGCGGCAATGCTGGCAGCGAAGGCGCCCGCGGGCCTGCTGGAGCTGGAAATCAGCGAGACCCTCGCGATGCATTGTTCCGAGGATGTGCTGCGCGCGATCGCGACGCTGCGCGCGGCTGGCGCGACGATCGCGGTCGACGACTTCGGCACCGGCTATTCCAACCTCGCCCGACTGCGGCGGCTGCCGATCGACCGGGTAAAGCTCGACCGCAGCCTGATCGAGCATGTCGCGACCAATCCGGAAGCGCGCGCCGTCGCCCAGGCGGTGATCGGCCTCGTCCACGGCATCGGCTGCGAAGCCGTGGCCGAGGGAATCGAAAGCGAGGCGCAGGCCGCCGTGCTGCGCGTGATCGGTTGCGACGTGCTGCAGGGCTATGCGATCGGAGCGCCGATGGGCGAGGCGGATTTCCTCGCCTGGGTGCGCGACATGGCCCCGCGCCGGGCGACCGCCTGACGGGTCACACCCGTCGCAGAATCTCCGCATAGACGTCCGTCAGCGCACGCAGGTCGGGCAGGGCCACCGCTTCGTCCAGCTGGTGCATCGTCGCGTTGAGCAGGCCGAATTCCACCACCGGGCAGACGCGCGAGAGAAACCGGGCATCCGAGGTGCCGCCGGTGGTCGACAGCTCCGCGTCCACGCCCAGCACGTCACGGATTGCGCCGCTGACCAATTCCGAAAGCGGGCCGGGCTCGGTGAGGAAGGCCTCGCCATAGACGCGCCCGTTCACCTCGGCATGCGGGGCATGCCGGGCCACGATCTCGCGGATGCGTTCGATCAGGTCGGGGCCGCGCTGCTGGTCGTTGAAGCGGATGCTGATCCGGGCGGCGGCGCGACCGGGGATGACGTTGGTCGCCTTGTTGCCGACCGCCAGATCGATGACCTCGATGTTCGACGGCTGGAACCAGGCATTGCCCTGATCGAGGTCGATCGCGTCGATCTCGGCCAGCGCGCGGACGAGGCGGGGGACCGGATTGTCGGCGAGGTGGGGATAAGCGACATGCCCTTGCCGGCCGATCACCGCGATGTCGATCACGGTCGAGCCGCGCCGGCCGATCTTGATCGTATCGCCGAGCCGGTGCGCCGAGGTGGGCTCGCCGACGACGCAGCAATCGGGGACGAGGCCGCGCTCGGCCATCCGCTCGATCAGCTTGGGCGTGCCGTAGGTGGCGGGACCTTCCTCGTCGCCGGTGATGATCAGGCTGGTGGTGCCGCGCGCGGGCACCTGCGCGGCGGCGGCGACGAAGGCGGCGATCGCGCCCTTCATGTCCACCGCGCCGCGGCCATAAAGCAGGTCGCCGCGAATCGCGGGGGTGAAGGCACCGCTGGTCCAGCCTTCGCCCGGAGGTACGACATCGAGATGGCCGGCAAAGGCGAGGTGCGGGCCGCCATCGCCGCGCACCGCGAGCAGGTTCTCGACCGGCCCGTCGGGGGCCTCGCCTTCGACGAAGCGCTCGACATGGAAGCCGAGCGGGGTGACTGCGGCCTCGAGCACGTCGAACACGCTGCCGCGTGCCGGCGTGACGCTTTCCGCGCCGATCAGGGCCTTGGTGAGTTCGACGACGTCCGGCACACTACCTCCCGCATACAAGGGAGGCGACATTGCCCAAGCTGGACCTGGATACAATCCCGCAGACCAACGCCACCGGCTATCCTGCGCCCTATGACGCACCGGTGGCGGGACGATGGTACCGCAGACTGGCGCCGCCGGGCGGGCTGACCGCGATGGGGGTGAGCCATGTCGTGCTGAAGCCCGGCGCATGGTCGTCGCAGCGTCACTGGCACGACCAGGAGGATGAGTTCGTCGTGATGCTGGCCGGCGAGGCGGTGCTGGTGGAGCAGGGCGGCGAGACGCTGCTGCGCGCCGGCGACTGCGCGGCGTTCCCGGCCGGGGTGGCGGACGGGCATCATCTGCAGAACCGGTCCGAGGCGGATGCAATATTCCTTGCGATCGGCGCGGGTCCGCGCGGGAGCGGGGAATATCCCGACATCGACATGGTGTTCACGCCGGAAGGATATTTTCGCAAGGACGGGACGCGGTACGAGACCGAGCGGGTGCGATGACCTCTATCTAGCCGCTCCTCCTCGGAGGAGGGTTGGGGTGAAGGGATTCCAGAACCTCTGTCGGTCTCTGCGAGACACAGCCCCACCCCAACCCCTCCCGTGCAGGGAGGGGTTGGTGCAAGTTACTCCACCGGCAGTTCGTATTTTTCGATCACCCATTCCTCTTCCTGCGCGCCGGCAATCCAGTCCTGCATAAAGGGGTGCTGGAGCACGGCGAGCATGTAGCTCTGGGCAAAGCGCGGCACCGGCAGCGAATAGGTGACGATCCGGGTGACCACCGGCGCGAACATGATGTCGACCGCGCCGAACGCGCCGAACAGGAACGGCTCCTCGCTGCCGTAGCGGGCGCGGGCCTGGACCCACAGTTCCATGATCCGGGCAAGATCGGCCTGTACATCGGCATCTACGGGCGCTGCCGGATGCACCTGGCGCACGTTCATGCTGTGCTTGCTGCGCAGCGCAGTGAAGCTGGAGTGCATCTCTGCCGCCATCGATCGCGCCATCGCGCGGGCAGCGGGATCCTCGGGCCAGAACAGCGTGTTTCCGGTCCGGTCGTTGAGATACTCGACGATCGCCAGGCTATCCCACACCACGGCGTCGCCGTCCCACAGGATGGGGACCTTGCCGGAGGAGGGCGCAAACTCCGCACCCTGACGACGCCTGTCCCAATCCTGGTCATACATCGGCACCACGGTTTCCTCGAAAGGGAGGCCCGATAGCTTGCAGGCGAGCCAGCCGCGCAGCGACCAGGAGGAATAGGCCTTGTTGCCGATGATGAGCTTCATGGCCGTCGGGATAGCGGGGCCTGCGGGCGGCGGCAACCGCTCACGCGGCCCCGCGCCAAAGGCCATTGCGCCGACTTCGGAATGTTTTCACGCTGAGCCGGCGGCAGGGGGCCGCGAATCGGGGACGGAACGATATGCGGAAGAGGTGGGGCCTGTTGGCGGCGACGATCGCAGCCATGGGTGGGGTGTGTGGCGGAGCGAATGCGCAGGAGCAGGCGGCCAGCGCCGCCCAGCCCGCGCCGACCAGGATAGACACGGCGGTTTTCGCGGAACTGCCGGTGCTGACGGATCCGCGGATCTCGCCCGACGGCAAGCGCGTCGCGGCGCAATTGGCGGTACAGGGAAAGCAGTATTTCGCGCTGGTGCCGCTGGACGGCGCTTCAAAGCCGGTCCTGATCGGCACCGGCGATACCGACATCAACGAGTGGCACTGGGTCAACGACGACTGGCTGGTGATCGGCGTCGGCAAGACCACCCCGGTCGCTGGCGACGAATGGTATATCAAGCGCGCCTTCGGGGTAAATGCCACCAGCGGCAAGATGGTGGCGCTCAACAGCGACGAGACCGGGCAGGACGGCGGCACGCTGTTGTGGATCGCCAAGGACGGCACGCCGCGCGTGCTGCTGGCCGCCCAGACCTCCATCTACACCAACGACCCCGGCTTCTGGCCGCAAGTCGATCAGGTGGACGTTTCGACGGGCAAGCACAAAACGGTGCTGACCGGCCGCGAAGGCGTGATGCGCTGGTATGCGGACGGCGCCGGCGTCATCCGGATGGGCATCGGCAGAAGCATGGACGGCCGCCAGCGCCGTCTGCTGTACCGGCCGAGCGCGCGCGCCGATTTCCGTACCGTCGATCGCGCCAAGGGGCTGCACGACGGGCTGCTGGTACCGTCGCTGTTCCTGCCCGATCCCGGCAAGGCGCTGGTGGTGCAGGACGACGACATGGGGCTTTCGGCGCTGTGGGAGTTTGACCTCGCGACGATGCAGACGGGCAAGCAGGTCTTCGCGTCGCCCGGCTATGACATCAGCGGTCCGGTGGTCGATCCCGTCACCTCGACGCTGCTCGGAGTGGAGGTGACCGAGAATCGCGCCACCACCCACTGGACCGATCCGACGATGGCAGCGCTGCAGAAGAAACTGGCCGCGATGGTCCAGGGCGCGCAGGTGGAGATCTCCAGCTTCACCGCCGATCGCTCCGTGGTGATCGTCAAGGTGGGCGAGGCGAGTGCGCCCGGGGCCTATTTCATCTATCGCGCCGCCGATCAATCGCTGCAGCCGCTGGCGATGAACAACCAGACGCTGAAGCTGCGTCGTCTCCACCCGGTGAAGACGATCCGCTACAAGGCGCGCGACGGGCTGGAGATCGCCGCCGTCCTTACCCTGCCGCGCGGCAATGCGGGGAAGAACCTGCCGCTGATCCTGATGCCGCATGGCGGCCCTGCCGCGCGCGACGAGGAGGCGTGGGACTGGTGGTCGCAGTTCCTGGCCGATCGCGGCTATGCGGTGATCCAGCCCAATTATCGCGGCTCCACCGGCTATGGCACCCCCTTCACTCGCAAGGGCGAAGGGCAGTGGGGGCTGGCGATGCAGGATGATCTCAACGACGGGGTGAAGGCGCTGGTCGAGCAGGGCATCGCCGATCCGAAGCGGGTGTGCGTGGTGGGCGGTTCCTATGGCGGTTATGCGGCGCTGCGGGCAGCCCAGCGCGACGGCGCGCTGTTCCGCTGCGCTGTGTCGTTCGCCGGCGTGTCCGACCTTCAGCGGCTGCTTGCCTTCGATTCCAACGCGCTGGGGCACGAGGCCTCCGCCGACTGGCTCAAGGCGCAGGCGCCGGACTTCAAGGCGATTTCGCCGCTGTTCCACCCCGAGGATTTCTCGATCCCGGTGCTGATCGTCCACGGCAAGAAGGACCGTCGCGTGCCCTTCAAGCAGAGCAAGCTGATGGCCGATCGCCTGGCGGCGGCGGGCAAGACGTTCCAGTTCATCGAGCAGCCCGAGGGCGACCATTTCTTCACGCGGCAGGAAGACCGGCTGAGCTTTCTCAAGGCGCTGGAAGCCTTTCTGACCAAGTACAACCCGGCCTAGGCCTTCACATACACCCAGGCGCGGGTGCCCGAGGCGAGGGGCACCCGCACCCGGACGTAATTCTCACTTTCATAGACATCCGCAGCGTCCAACTCCTCCGAGGTCAGCTGAAAGACCTTGCCGGGGATCGGCGGGCCGTCGCCGGGCACAAGGGCGCGGTGCGTCTCGATGCCGCTTGCATCGAGCACGGCGGGGTCGCGGATCTGGATCTCGGTGACGACATAGCCGTGCAGCACGTCGTCGGTGCCGTGGAGCAGGCGGCCGAACTGGCTGCGCTGTACCGCTTCCAGCTGGAGCGTGCCGTAGGAAAAGAGCCGCTCCATAGATGCCTCAGCCGATCGCTTCGAGCACCGCGGCGCGGAGTTCGGGCAGGCCCATGCCCTTGTCGCTCGACGTCGCGAGGATCTCCGGGTGGGCGGCAGCGCGCTTGCGGGCCTCGTCCACCGTGCGGGCGGTGACCTCGGCCAGTTCGCTCGCCTTGATCTTGTCGGTCTTGGTGAGCACCAGCCGATAGCTGACGGCCGCGTCGTCGAGCATCTCGAGGATCTCGCGATCGACATCCTTGATGCCGTGGCGCGAATCGATCAGCACCAGCGCGCGCTTCAGCTCCTGCCGCCCGCGCAGATAGTCGTTCACCAGATAGCGCCACTTGCGGACCATGTCCTTGGGCGCCTTGGCGAAGCCATAGCCGGGCATGTCGACGAGGCGGAAGCGCAGCGGCTCGCCGACATCGAAGAAGTTGAGCTCCTGGGTGCGGCCCGGGGTGACCGAGGTGCGGGCGAGGCTGTTGCGGTTGGTCAGGGCGTTGATCAGCGACGACTTGCCGACGTTCGAGCGCCCGGCAAAGGCCACCTCCGGCACGGTCGGCGCGGGCAGATGTTCGAGCGCGGGCGCGGACTTGAGGAAGGCGATGGGGCCGGCGAACAGCTTGCGCGCTGCTTCGATCTGGTCGGGGTCGAAAGACATCAGGAAATCAGCTGCCTCAGATACTGAGGCCCTTTCAAATCCTCCCCTGGAAGGGGAGGTGTCGCGAAGCGACGGAGGGGTGTCGACGGTGCAAGGGCTGTCCTCCGACGCGAACGGGAACACCCCTCCGTCAGGCCTGCGGCCTGCCACCTCCCCTTGCAGGGGAGGATCGTGGAGGGGCGCCCCGCCATTACTTCGCCTTGGCCGCTTTCGGCTGTTCCACCGGCACCTTCATCTCCGGGTGCCGCGCATAGAGCCATTGCTGCTGGAGCACGGTCAGCACGTTCGAGGTGATCCAGTAGAGCTGCAGGCCGACCGCGAACGGCGCCATCAGGAACATCAGCATCCACGGCATGATCGCGAACATCTGCTTCTGCATCTCGTCCATCGGTGCCGGGTTCATCCGCATCTGGAAGAACATCGAGACGCCGAGCAGCACCGGCACCACGCCGATCGCCAGGAAGCTGGGCGGGGTGTAGGGCAGATAGCCGAACAGGTTGAGAATCATCGCCGGGTCCGGCGCGGACAGGTCCTTGATCCATGCCACGAACGGCTGGTGGCGCATCTCGATGGTCAGCAGCAGCACCTTGTACAGCGCGAACATGATCGGGATCTGCAGGAGCATCGGCGCACACCCGGCGAGCGGGTTCACCTTCTCGTCCTTGTAGAGCTTCATGATCTCCTGCTGCTGGCGCTGCTTGTCGTCCTTGTAGCGCTCCTGGATCGCCTTCATCTTCGGCTGCACCTGGCGCATGCGCGCCATCGAGGCGAACTGCTTCTGCGCGATCGGGAAGAGCAGGCCGCGAATGGTGATCGTCAGCAGGATGATCGCCACGCCGAAATTACCGACCAGCTTGAACAGCCAGCTGAGATAGGTGAAAATCGGGCGCTCGATGATCTCGAACCAGCCCCAGTCGATGGCGCGCTCGAACTTCGCGATGTCATATTGCTTCTGATAGGCGTCGAGCAGCTTCACCTCCTTCGCGCCGGCGAAGAAATGGCTGGTATAGGTCGCCTCCTTGCCCGGACGGATGTTGATCGGCTGGGCGAGCGACACATCTGCCTGGTACCGCTGCGCCGCGGTGCCGCGCTGCTGGATGTTCACGCCGCCGCGCTGGTCCGGGATCGCCGCGGTCAACCAGTAATGATCGCTGAAACCGACCCAGCCGCCGGTGGTGGTGAATTGCTCGGGCGTGCTCTCGATGTCCGACCAGTTGATATAGTGCGCCGCATCGTTGGTCGCGGCGACCGGGCCGACATGCGCGGCCCATTGGCTGGTATCGGTCGAGCGCTGGCCGCGCGAGATCAGCGTGTAAGGGGTAACCGCCACGGGCGCCGCGCCGCGATTGGCGACGGTCTGGCGCACCGTGAACATGAAGTTCGAATCCACGCCCAGCTCGACGGTAAAAGTCTGGCCGGCGCTGTTGGTGGTGGTGAGCTTCACCGGGGTCGCCGGAGTGAGCGTCTGGCCATCGGCCTTCCACACGGTATTGCCGTCGGGAGCGCCGCCGCCCTGCCAGCCGAACTGCGCGAAATACGACCCTTCCGCGCCGCTGGGCGAGAGCAGCCGGATCGGCGGCGAGTTCTTGGCGACGGTCTGGTCATACTGGCGCAGGACGAGATCGTCGATGCGCAGGCCCTTGAGGTTGATCGAACCCTTGAGCGCAGGCGTGTCGATCGCGACGCGCGGGCTATCCGCCAGCACCGCTTCCCGCGCGCGAATCGTCTTCGGCGCGTTGGTCGCGGGATCGACACCGGAATTCGGCAGCGGCTGGAGCTTCCCGTCCACCATCTTCCCCGGGACGGTGGGCTGCTGGGGGAAGATCCAGCGGCTGATCATCGGCCAGCCGAGCAGCACCAGCGCCGCGAACGCCGCGAAGAGGATGAAATTCTTCTGTTCTTCTTTCACCGATAATCCCCGGTAGGAACCTCAAGGAACGGGATCCGGGCCGTGCCCGCCCCATGGATGGCAGCGCGCGATGCGCCGGAGTGCAAGCCAGCCGCCTTTCACCGCCCCATAGCGGCGAAGCGCCTCGATTGCATAGGCCGAACAGGAAGGCTGGTATCGGCAGGTAGGCGGCAGGATCAGCGAAGGGCCCAGCTGCCAGGCGCGCGCGAGCAGCATCAACGCGCGGGCGATCATTGCCCTTCCTTCGGGCGCACGCGCCGCAGCGCCTTGGCGAGTTCCGCCTTCAGATCGGCATAGGGGCGTTCGATCCCGCCGTTGCGGCCGATCAGCACATGATCCGCGCCGGCGATCCCAGCCTCGGGCAGGATTTCGCGCGCGAGCATGCGAAAGCGCCGCTTCATCCGGTTGCGGATGACGGCGTTGCCAACTTTCTTGGATACGGTAATGCCGATCCGCATCGACGGATCGGCATCATTCCGTTCGCGCACCAGCAGGACGAAACCGGGCATCGGTGCCCGCTTTCCCCCATTGGCGGCGAGATAGTGTTTGCGCTGCGTGAGCCGGTCTAGGCTCGGCAAGGGCGTGTCGGTGCTTACGCCGACAGCTTCTTGCGGCCGCGGGCGCGGCGGGCGCGGATCACATTGCGACCGCCCGGGGTCGCCATCCGTGCACGGAAGCCGTGCCGGCGCGCACGCACCAGGTTGCTCGGCTGAAAGGTCCGCTTCATCGCTCATCCTCGAGTATCTAGAACGTAAAAGGGCCGCCACAGGGGCGGCCGCGTGTCGAGCGCCATTACGGCCAAGTGGCGCCCGAGTCAACGCAGGATGCGGGGATTGGCCGGGTTCGGAGCACATCGCCCCCCAGATGGGTTAGGTGTGTTGTAGACGCAAGACGCCAGCTTCCAATTGTACCGCTTCCGTAGCGAGCAAAAGCCGCTATGTTCCCATTCCGGGGAGGGGGGCTTCTCTTGGTCGCCAGTGTTTCGACGGTTGCCTATCTGGGGTTGGAGGCGCGCGCGGTGGAGGTGCAGTGCAACCTCGTCGCCGGGCTGCCCAAGTTCGTCGTCGTCGGCCTGCCCGACAAGGCGGTGGCGGAAAGCCGCGAGCGGGTGCGCGCCGCGATGGCGGCGATCGGGCTGGCGCTGCCGCCCAAGCATATCGTGCTCAACCTCTCGCCCGCGGACCTGCCCAAGGAAGGATCGCATTTCGACTTGCCCATTGCGCTGGCGCTGCTCGCGGCGATGGGGGTGGTCGATGCCGAGACGATCGCGGGCTATGTCGTGGTCGGCGAACTGGCGCTCGACGGGCGGATCGCGCCCTCGCCGGGCGTGCTGCTCGCGGCGATGCATGCGGCCGAGGCGGGCAAGGGGCTGGTCTGCCCCGCCGTGCAGGGCCCCGAGGCGAGCTGGGCGGGGCAGGTGGAAGTGCTCGCCGCGCCCGACCTGATCGCGCTGCTCAACCACTTCAAGGGCAACCAGCTGTTGCCCGGTCCGGTCCCGGGCGAGGTCGATCCGGCGGGGGCGGGGCCGGATCTCGCCCAGGTGAAGGGGCAGGAGACCGCCAAACGCGCGTTGGAGATTGCGGCGGCCGGCGGGCATAATTTGTTGTTCGTCGGGCCGCCGGGGGCAGGCAAGTCGCTGATGGCGGCGTGCCTGCCGGGCATCCTGCCGCCGCTCGAGGCTGCCGAGGCGCTGGAGGTTTCGATGGTCGCCTCGGTCGCGGGCACGCTGCAGGGCGGGCGGCTGACCCGAACCCGGCCGTTCCGCGCGCCGCATCACAGCGCCTCGATGGCGGCGCTGACCGGCGGCGGGCTCAAGGTGAAGCCGGGCGAGGTGAGCCTCGCGCATTTGGGCGTGCTGTTCCTCGACGAGCTGCCCGAGTTCCAGCGCGCCGTGCTCGATTCGCTGCGCCAGCCCTTGGAGGCGGGGGTGGTCAGCGTCGCCCGGGCCAATGCCCATGTGACCTTCCCGGCGCGGGTGCAGCTGATCGCGGCGATGAACCCGTGCCGCTGCGGACATCTCGGCGACCCGGCGCTCGCCTGTGCGCGGGCGCCGCGTTGTGCTGCGGACTATCAGGCCAAGGTCTCCGGGCCTTTGCTCGATCGCATCGACCTGCATGTCGAGGTCCAGCCGGTCACCGCTGCCGATCTCGTCCTGCCGCCGCCGGCAGAAGGATCGGCCGAGGTCGCGGCGCGGGTGGCGGCGGCACGGGCGCTCCAAACGGCGCGCTATGCGGGCACGCCTGTGCGAACCAATGCCGAGGCCGACGGCGAGCCGCTGATGGCGGTCGCCACGCCCGACGATGCGGGCCGCAAGCTGCTCGCCCAGGCGGCCGAGGCGATGCGGCTCTCGGCACGCGGCTACACCCGGGTGCTGCGGGTGGCGCGGACGATCGCCGATCTGGCAGGCGCCGAAGGCGTGGGGCGCATCCATGTCGCGGAGGCGCTCAGCTACCGCCGCCAAGCGCCGCGGAGTTGAGATGCGGGCCCGCCACGTCCTCCTGACGGTTTTGTTGCTGGCGAGCGGCTGCTCCGCTGGCGCGCCCTTCGACAAAGCGCGTTGGCGCGATGCGGACCTTAGCGGCCGCACACGCGCCGAGATGATGCCGGACTTCCTTCGGCGTCATCGGCTGATCGGATTGACCCGTCAGCAGGTTGAGGCCGAACTCGGCCCGCCCACGACGACAGAGAAATGGCGAGGCGCAGACATGGTGTATGTCCTCGGGAATGACGGGTCGATGTTTGCGATCGACAGCGAATGGCTGCTGATCTTCCTCGATCCCAACGGCCGGGTGGCCCGCTATCGGCAGGTCGCCGACTGATCGCGCGTGCTCGGCAACCTCCCGCCCGGATCGGCGTTCAGCCCCGGTGCAACAGCCCCGAAACGAAGCGCCCGAAGGCGAAGAGCCCGATCTGCCCCCCGAGGAAGAGGAGGAGGTGCAGGAGCGCGAGGCCGCGTCCTCGCGCGTCATTCATGAGGTCATCCGTCGACAAGGCGACGAGGAACTCGACCGGCCGGCAAGCTCGCTATTCTTCTCCGGCGTGGTCGCGGGCGTGGCAATGGCGGCCTCGGTGCTCGGGCGCGGGCTGATCGAAAGTCACCTGCCGGATACCGAATGGCGGCTGCCCGTGGCGAGCATCGGCTATTGCCTGGGCTTCGTGATCGTGGTGCTGGGGCGGCTGCAGCTGTTCACCGAGAGCACGCTTTCGGCCGTGATCCCCGTCGCGGCGAGCCCGACCTTGCGCAATTTCGGGCGGCTGGGTCGGCTCTGGGGGCTGGTGCTCGCGGCCAATCTCGTCGGCACGTTCCTGATCGCGTGGCTGGCGACGGAAGGCTGGGTGGGCACGGAGGCAAGCACCAAGGCGATGCTGGATACCTCGCGCAGCCTGCTCGAACTGTCCGGCTGGGACGCGGTGCGGGCGGCGGTGCCGGCGGGGTTCCTGATGGCGGGGATCGCCTGGTCGCTGCCGGGTGCGCGGCGGCAGGAGTTCTTCGTGCTGGTGTTCTGCACCTATTTCATCTCGCTGGGCGAGTTCGCGCATGTCGTGGCGGGCGCGGTGGAGGCGTGGATGCTGTGGCTGGCAGGCGAGGCCAGCCTCGGCTGGGTGCTGGGCGGCTTCCTGGCGCCGGCGCTGCTCGGCAACATCCTGGGCGGATCGGTGCTGTTCGCGCTGCTGGCGCACGCCCAGGTGCGCGAAGAGACGTGAAGCGGGTTGCGGCGCGGCGAAGCTTCGTCTAGCCGTGCGCATCCTTCGCTGCCCCTGTGGCGAAATTGGTAGACGCATTCGACTCAAAATCGAACGCCGAAAGGCATGCTGGTTCGAGTCCGGCCAGGGGCACCAATGGATCATGGGTAGATTGGTGCAAGGTCTGCCCAGCTACGCGTCGCGCGCAGCGCGGGCAGCTTCGCCCGTTGCCGAGATCGCCGCAATGCTCGAGACCAGTGCGTCGATGAACACCCGAACCTTGGCCGACAGGCTGCGGTGGCTGGGATATACCGCGTGGATCACGGTGCGGTCGCCGCGCGCGGCGGGCCATAACCGAACCAAGCGACCGTCTGTGACATATGGGGCGGCCAGAAAGTCCGGAAGCGTAGCGATGCCGCCATCGGCCAGCACCACCGGCAGCAGCGCGGCGGAATCGGAAATCGCGACGGTCGACGGCAATTCGATGCGGCCGCCGTCGCCGCCGACATCATCCTGATACGCCATGGGTCGGTCCGCATAGCCGATCAACAGGTGATGGCGGAGGTCTGCGGCTCGAAAGGGTATGCCGTGCGTGGCCAGATAGCCAGGGCTGGCACACACCCACGCTTCCGATTCCAACAGCCGTCGGGCGATCAGGTCGTTGTTGACCAGCGGACCCACGCGGATCAGCAGGTCCGCGGCCTCCACCGGCATGTCGATGAAGCGGTTTTCTACCGCGAGCACCACGCGCACTTGCGGAAAGGCAGCCACGAAGCCGGGCAGCATCGGGGCCACCAGCGCGGTCGCAACGGTGTACGGCAGGCTGACGCGCAGCGTGCCGGCTGGCGTGCCGCCCAGTCCCTCCATTGCAGCCACCGCCTCGTCCACGTCGGCGAGGATCCGCAATGCATGCGGACGAAACAGGCGGCCCGCGTCGGTCAGGCGCAGGTGCCGGGTCGAGCGGTCCACCAGCAGGGTGCCGACGTCACGCTCGAGCCGCGCGAGCGCGCGGCTCACGCCCGATTTGGGGAGCCCGAGCGCGCGTGCCGCGGCGGACACGCTCATCAGGTCTGCGATGCGGGCGAAGGCGCGAAGATCGGATAGCTCCATGATCGTTCCACTATCAGCAACACCCTATCGCAGTCGCCCCCTCTAATCGCAGGGAATTGGAACGACTATTTGCGGCGGACGCACGGATAAACAGGAAGAAACGATGCAAGGGACGCTTACGCAGCCGCTGGTGGTAGTGGCCGGAGCCTCGGGAGATCTCGGTGCCCGTCTGGTTAGGGCGTTGACCTTCAAGGGGGCGAGGGTGCGTGCGCTGGTCCGTCGGCCAGGGGATGTGCCGGTATCGCAACATGTCGAACCGGTGACGGTGGACTTTGCGGACCTGGCGGCGCTGACCCGTGCCGTCGCAGGCGGCGCGTGCGTGGTGTCCGCGTTGAACGGCACTGCACCCGTCATCCTAGACGCGCAGGGCAGATTGCTCGATGCGGCGGTAGCGGCACGCGTGCCGCACTTCATTCCGTCCGACTTCTGCCTGGATTATCGGGCCACCCGGCCCGGGGACAATCGGAACATGGACCTGCGCCGCACCTTTTCCGCCCGGCTCGATGCCGCGCCGATCCGGGCGACGTCGATCCTGAACGGCCCCTTCGCGGATCTGCTGGAGGGTCAGGCGCCGATCGTGCTGCACCGGTTCCGCAGGGTTCTCTTCTGGGGTGAAGCCGATCAGCTGTTCGATTTCACCACAAAGGACGACGTTGCCGCCTTTACCGCCGACGCCGCGCTCGACCCGGAGGCGCCACGCTATCTGCGGATCGCGGGCGACCAGATCAGTCCGCGCGGGATCGCGGAGATGTTGACCGGAATGGAGGGGCGGCGCTGGCGCCTCTTCCGCGCCGGGAGCGTTGCCCGCCTGAGCACGCTAATCGCCCTCGCACGCACGCTTACGCCGGAGACCGACGCGCCGTTTCCCGCATGGCAGGGCATGCAATATCTGCGCGACATGTCGACCGGACGAGGCAAGCTGCACGGCCTGGACAATGCCCGATACGGCAAGACCGACTGGACCAGCGTAGCCGAGGTGCTCGCCCGGACGCTGCGATGACCCCGGTGCTATCGAGAGAAGGCGCTGCGATGACCGATGCCGTTGCCCCGTTTCCGATCCGCGTCCCAGAAGCGGATCTCGCTCATCTGGCGGAGCGCCTCGCCCGCACCCGCTGGCCCGACGCCGGCCCGGTCGACGACGGGCGGCAAGGCCCCGCGCTGCACGCCCTGCGTCGTCTGGTCGCGCGCTGGCAGAACGGCTATGACTGGCGGGCGACCGAGGCATGCATCAACGGGTGGGGATCCAGCCGCACCGTCATCGACGGTTTGGGTATTCATTTCCTGCATGTTCGCTCGCCAGAGCCGGACGCGGTGCCGCTCCTCCTCGCCCATGGCTGGCCGGGATCGATCCTCGAGTTTCGCGAAATGATCGGGCCGCTGACCGATCCTGCGGCGCATGGCGAGGCGCGCCATCCTGCATTTCACCTCGTCATACCGTCGATGCCGGGGTTCGGCTTTTCCGACAAGCCCGGGGAGCAGGGTTGGCACGTCGGTCGTGTCGCCCAGGCCTATACGGAACTGATGCGGCGGCTGGGCTATCACGACCGCTGGTTCGCACAGGGCGGGGACTGGGGTGCCGCGGTGGTGACGACGCTGGCGCAAATGCGTGCGCCGGGGCTGGCCGGGATCCACCTCAACATGGTGCTATTCCAGCCGACGGAGGAGGAGATCAGGAATGCAACGCCGGAAGAGCGAGACATGCTTGCCGGCATGCAACGGTATGACCGGGAGCAATCGGCCTACATGAAGCTGCAGAACACCCGGCCCCAATCGGTCGCCTTTGCGCTCGCGGACTCGCCGGTGGGGCTGGCGGCATGGCTCTATGCGCTGTTCCAGGACATGACCGACAGCGGCGGGGCGCCGGAGCGGGTGCTGCAGCAGGACGATCTGCTCGATCACATCATGTTGTACTGGCTTCCCAATGCCGGGGCCAGCTCGGCGCGCTTCTATTGGGAGAACGCGCAGGCAGGCCGCGGCATGTCGGCGGCGCCGATCGCGCTGCCGGCAGGAGTCAGCGTCTTCCCCGGCGAGGCAGTCCGGCTTTCGCGCCGCTGGGCGGAACAGCGCTTCGCCGATCTGCGCCACTTTAGTCAGCCGGAGCGGGGCGGCCATTTCGCTGCGATGGAGAACCCCGCGGCTTTGGTGGACGCGGTGCGGGCGACATTCGCAACCCGCTGATGAACCGCGAAAGCCACGCGGGGACACGCCTTACTTTCGCGCCCGCCGGTAGGCGTGTCGCAAAAAGTCGAAAGCGGGCAGCGCCTCATGACGGTGAAGATCGAACCAGGCGGCGTTCTCCCAGTTGGAGCCCGTGCCCCAGCGGGTCGTGCACTGGGTGGAAACCCAGGCCGGCTCCCAATAGACCACGCCGATCCCGCCGCTGGTCACCACCTGTTGCGTCAGGTCGATCAGGTAGCGGCGCTGGCCGTCCGGGGTGGCAGGATAGCCTGGGATCAGCGTATCGGGGCCGAGCAGGTTGGGTGCGGCATCGGCGCCGTCATTGGTGAAGGGGTAGGCGGTTTCCACCACGATCACGTCCGCCTTGTAGCGCTCCTTGGCCGCCGCGATCACGGTGCCGAGCCCGTCGATGCCGAGCTTGGACCATTTGCGATAATAGCTGATCCCGATCACGTCATAATCCAGGACGCCGGCCACCGTCGCCTGGTCGAACCAGGGCATCACATTTTCGGGCTGGGCAATATGCAGCATCACCTTCGGGCGGGTGCCGCTGGCCTTGCCCGCGTCGCGCACCGCCTTGATGCCGGCGTTGAACAGCTTGGCGTTGCGCTCCCAATGGATCGGCTCGCCGATCACGCCGCCCATCAGCTCAGGATTGGTCTCGTTGCCGACCTGCACCATGTCCGGCATCAGACCTTCCGCAGCGAGCTTGCCGAGGATCTCGCTTGTATAGTCGTACACCGCCTTTGCCTGCGCATCGGTATCCAGCTTGGCCCAGGCGGCGGGCGGACGCTGCTTTTCGCCGTCCGCCCAGTCATCCGAATAATGGAAGTCCAGCAGCACCTTGAGGCCCGCCGCATGCGCGCGGCGGATCGTCTTCAGCACATCGTCATAGTTGCTGTAGCGAGTCCAGTCGGGGTTGTTCCACAGGCGGACGCGAACGATGTTGCCGCCCTTTGCCTTGAGCAGTGCGAACGGATCGACCGGCTTGCCGCGATCGCGATAGACCGCGCCGCAATCCTCCATCTCGTTCACATAGCTGAGGTCCGCGCCCAGATAGAGCGTGTCGTCCCTCGCGGCCGGCGAACCGGCGGCGAGGGCTGCGGCGGCGAGAAGCTGGCCCAGCATCAGAAGCTGTAGCTCACGCCGGCGAGGAAGCGACGGCCGAACCGCTCAAAGCGGCCCTGCAGGCGGGTATCGCCATAATAGGTCTCGAACGGCTCGTCGGTCAGGTTGTTGGCCTGGAACAGCAGTTCGACATTCTTGAGCGAGCCGCTCTGGAACTTGTACGAGGTCTGGAAGTCCAGCACGCCTTCGTTGCGGGTGTAGAGGATGCGATCGGTATCGCCCAGCTCGGTCGCATAGTCGCTGCGGTAGCGGTACGCGATCCGCGCCTCGAAGCCGCGCTTGCTGAAATAGAGCGCCGCATTGCCGACATGCTTCGACAAGCCCGGCAGCGCGGTCGCCCCGATCGCGTTGTCGCGCTCCTGCACGCTGATGTCGCTGTCGGTATAGGAATAGTTCAGGTACGTGCCGAAGCCGTCGAACGGCGCCGGCAGGAAGGTGAACGCCTTCTGGAAGGCTACTTCCACGCCCTTGATCGTGCCGCCCCGGCCGTTGACCGGCTGGGTGAAGGTGCCCTGGACGATGTTGCCGCCCGTATCGGTGAAGTTGCGGGTGGTCGTCTGGGTGGCGATGAAGGTGTCGAGGTCCTTGTAGAAGCCCGAGATCGTCAGCGCGCTGTCGCGATCGAAATACCATTCGAAGGTAAGATCGAGCTGCTTGGCGCGGAACGGTTCGAGCAGCGGGTTGCCGCCGGTGGCCGAGGGGGCGCCCCCGCTGGTGAACACGCCCACGCCCGCGTTCAGATCGTCGAGCGGCGCGCGCGCGATCGCCTTGCTGGCGCCGAAGCGCATCTGCAGCTTCTCGGTCAGCTTGAAGTTCAGGTTCAGGTTGGGCAGCCAGTCGGTGAAGGCGTTGTCGAACCGCACCGGCGTGGCGACGGCAACCGCGCCCTGGCCGTCGATCTGCGTGCTGCGCGAGCTGGTGTCGGTGTGCACCATGCGCACGCCGGCATTGCCGGTCACCGGAATGCCGAACAGCGTGCCGTCCAGATCGGCCTGGGCATAGGCGGCAACGGTGGATTCGCGGACCTCCCAGCTCGACGACTGGTCGAAGAAGCTCTGCTGCGGATCGAGGGCGCCGAAATAGCGGTCGATCGCTGCCGGAATATTGATCGACAGCGTTTGCGGCACGCCGCCGAAGCCGCTGGGGAAGGTAACCGTGCCGTTGATCAGGTCCGACGGGATAGCGACGCGATTGGCTGCATCGATGAAGCCGAACTGGGTGCGCTGGGTGTAATCCTTCGCGCGATCGGTAAAGCGGCCGCCGCCGGTGAGGCGCTTGACGAACCCGCCGTCAAACTCGCGCTGCAACTCGCCCTTCAGCGTCCAGAGATGGTCGTTGATCAGCGGCGCGCCGCCGCCATTGGTCGGGATCTGGAATTCGGAGATGCGGTTGACGTTCGGATCGGTCAGCGAATGGTTGAAGCTGAAGCTCGCCGCCTGGCCGGGGGTGGTGAGGAAGGTGCCGCTCGAGCCGAAGCGATCCTGGAAGGTGAAGCCGTTCGCCGTCGCCGAAAATTCGGTGCGCAGGGTAAGGAACTGCTGGCTGCGGTGCGTGGTGGAGTAGCCGGCGTCGAGAATGCCCGTCCAGCCGTCCTTCGACCATTTGCCATTGAGGCCGCCGGCATAAAGGTCGTCGGTGAAGAAGAAGCTCTCGTTCACGTTGCGCACGTCGAGGCCGAAATCGACGCCGGTATTGGTTGCCGTGATGCCGGTGACGTTGCCGTCGACCACGGTCGGCTGCGAGAAGCTGTTGCCGAAGGGGAGGCCCTCGGCCCGCAGGCCGCGCTGCGTCTCGGTGAATTTCACATGGCTGTAGAAGAAGTCGCCGTTCAGCTCGAACAGGCCGTGGCCGGGGTTCCACTGCACCGCCGCGAGCGCGCCGTGGCGAATGTCGTCGCCGCCGCGTACCAGCGCCTCATAGCCATAGGGGATGTTGTCCTGGGCGCCGCTGTTGCCGGCCGCGCCCCTGCCGTCGCCGTTCAGGTCGACGAAGCTGTTGGTGTAGCGGAAGACGTTGGTACGCGCAGTGGCATTTGCCTGGCGGCGGCCCGAATAGCCGAGCGCGACGCCTAGCGTATTGTCGAAGAACTGATCGACGTACGAGATGCTGCCGATATACCCCCACGGCTTGGCATCGGCGATGTCCGGCGCGAGATCGTTATAGCTCGCGCGCAGATTGATCGCGATCTTGCGCGTGCCGAAATCCAGCGGCCGTACGGTCTGCAGGTTCACCTGGCCGGCGATCGCGCCTTCGACCTGCGAGGCGGTCGGCGACTTATAGACGAAGGCGCCGTTCAGCAGCTCGGTCGGGTAATCGTCGTAGCGGATGTTGCGGTTGGCTTCGGCCGACACGACCTCGCGGCCGTTGAGCAGCGTGTTGACGAGGTTCGGGCCCATGCCGCGGATCGAGATCTGGGTGCCGTTGCCGCGGTCGCGGTTGGTGGCGAGGCCGGGCAGGCGCGCCAGCGACTCGGCGATCGAAGCCTCTGGCAATTTGCCCAGGTCCTGCGCGGAGAGCGTCTCCTGAACGCGATCGGCGTCCCGCTTCGATTGCAGCGCGGTGCGCAGCGAGGCCCGATAGCCCTGGACGACGATCTCGGCCGTGTCCTCCTCGTCGGTGGCAGACGTCTGCGGCGCGGCGGCGGCCTGCGGTTGGGCATTCGTCTGCGCAAGCGCCGGCATTGCGATAACCATCGCAAGCAGGCTCGCCATGGCCTTGCCCTCGCCGTTGATCTTCATGGGGGTCCTCTCTCTTACCCGGTGTTATCGGCCCTAATAATCGTATAAATAAGCTTTCGGGAAGAGGCACGAGGCCGGGCGCACGGCCAATTTTTCGGAGCGTGCTAATTTTGCCACGATCGCTACGGGCGGTCGGCAGCGTGGCTCGACATGTTGATGTGCCTACTCGCCAACCGCGATGCCAATCCTTTTCATCCTACTCGCCCGTCCTCGTTGGCGATCCCGATCCTGCTCTTGAAGTAGCGATTCACTCCTACAATCGGAAATACGCGTTTGCCTCGACCAGCCGACCAGCCGGGCAGCGTCCTTGCGCAAGGTTACGGTTTCTGCCGGACATCCCGCAAAATCCGGATAGCTTTACTCAGATTAGTAAGATCGAAAACGCGACAGCCGGGAGTGATTTTTCCCATAAAAACGCGCTTTCACCCAGAATGTGGAAATTTGTGTTCCCGACGCCACACTGGCCGGAGAATCCACCTCCCGGCTATCCCACCGCCCACAAGCGGCTTGCAGAGCGCACCAACTCCGATAAGTCTGAGTAATAGATGTCGCTAGAGCATCTCGAACGCATTTTCTGTCGATGGGGAGGATACCGATGGTATCGAAATTTCTTTTCCTCGTTTCCGCCTCCGTGGCGTCGCTGGTGGCTGGCGTCGATGCGCAGGCGCAGTCGGATTTCACCGCATCCGCACGCGCAGCGCAGCACACTGGCGGTGTGGACGACGCAGCGCAGGATCAGACGAACGACGAAATCGTCGTCACGGGGGTTCGCGCTTCGATTGTCGGCGCGATCAATCGTCGGCGTGAGTCGGTCCAGATCATCGACTCCGTCGTTGCCGAGGACGTCGGCAAGTTGCCTGACAATAACGTAGTCGAGGCATTGCAGCGCGTGACCGGTATCCAAGTCACCGACCGGGGGCAGGGGGAGGCCGCCGGTATCCAGATCCGCGGCCTGCCGGATGCTCTGACGACACTTAACGGGCGCAACATTTTCACGGCGGCCGGACAGACCTTTTCGCTGCAGGATGTGTCGGCGAACCTGATCAAGCGGGTCGATGTCTACAAGACGCGCGCCGCCGACCAGATCGAGACCGGACTGGCCGGGCAGGTGGACGTCGTCACGCGCCGCCCGTTCGACTTCGAGGGCCTCGCGCTTTCGGGGCTGGCCCGCGGGATCTATGATCAGGAAGCAGACACGATCAATCCCAACGTCGCGCTGCTGATCAGCGATCGGTGGCAGACCGGCATCGGCGAGATGGGCCTGCTCGTGAACGGCAGCTACACGCGCTCGAAATTCCGGACGATGTCGACAACGGCAGGTGCCTTCGTTCCATTCGCGACGCTCAATCCGCCCGCGGGTTCGGGACTGACGGGTTTCCAGCGAATCTTCCCGGCGCCGACCGACCCTATCACGGGGCGGTTCATCAATACGCCCGCATTGGGCAACTGGCAGGTGGGCACGGAGACCGGCCTCTCGACCGCGCCCGGGGCGACGATCGACGTCAACGGGGTCGCCACCCCCTATTGGCTGTCGCGCGACGCGGTATTCAGCTCGGATCTCTACGGCAAGCGCGAGCGGCCTTCCGCGAACGCGTCCTTCCAATGGGCGCCCAACAGCAGTTCGGTCTACACCGCCGAAATCTTCTATTCCGGGTTCCGCGGCGAAACCTATAACAGCCTGCAGTTCAGCTTCGTCGATTTCTGGGCAAATCCCCAGGCGCCGACCCTGTACGACGGCACCAACATCGTGAAGTCGCGCGTCGCGAACAGCGTCTATGGCTTCAACAGCGGCGACTATACCCGCAGTCAGACCGACAGCTTCGTCTATGCTCTGAACGGCAAATGGGATCTTGGCGGCAGCGGCGGGATCGTCGCCGATGCCGCCTACCAGACGAGCAGATACAAGACGGCCTTCTTCGCGATGCGCACCGATCGTGTCGCCGACCAGATCACCATGGACTTCAATGCTGGCGGTGGCATTCCCGCCTACCATTTCAGCAACGACGCGCTGCTCACCGATCCGGCCGTGTGGAATGTCGGCCAGCTGTACGACAATGAGAATCGCGACAGGGGCAGTGCCTTCACAGCGATGCTCGACGGCCATTATGGTTGGGAGACCGGCTTCCTGCGGCGGATAAAGGCAGGTTTCCGCTTCGACACCCGACGTGCGTCGAGCGACGTGCGGACTGGCGATGCCGCCCCCCTGGGGCGCCCGCTGTCCAGTCTGCCGGCGGGCGCCACCTTCACCAATTCCGGCTTTTTCGAAGGGCGCGGCGACGTGCCGAGCACCTGGGTGAATGCCAATGGCTATTACAACTATGAGCATGCCGACGAGATTCGCGCGCTCTACGGCCTCAGGACGTCGGACCAGCTTACGCTGACACGCGTGTTCGACATCGACGAGAAGACGACGGCCGCATATGTGCAGGCGGATGGGCAGCTGACAATCTTCGGGCGGGCGCTCAATCTCCAGGCCGGCGTGCGCTATGTTGCGGTGGACACCGAGGCAGTCTTTGTCGACCGCTTCAACAACGGCGCCGTCTCGAGGGCGTCCCCAGGTTCGGACCGCTTCCTGCCGAGCTTCACCGCGCGATACGAAATCACGCCCAATCTGCGCGCCCGCTTCAATTATGGCGAGACGCTGCGCCGACCCGCCTTTGGCGACATCAACCCCAATTTTTCGCTGACCGGTGACCTTACCAATGTGGGCTATGGCAGCGGATCGGCCGGCACCGCCACGCTCCAGCCGACTACGTCCAGAAATTATGACGTCGCGCTGGAATGGTATTTTGGTCGCAACAGCGCGATCACCGTCACCGGCTTCCGCCGCGACATCGAAGGGCTGGTCGTGCCGGTCAGCCAGCTGGAAATCATTCCGAACAACGGGATCGTTGCCGGTGCGACCAACAATTTCGTCATCAGCCGGCCCGCAAACGCTTCGGACGGCGTTCTGAAGGGGGTCGAGGTGGGGCTGACCTACTTCCCGAGCTACCTCCCGTCGGTGCTGGACGGCCTGGGCTTCCAGGGCAGCCTCACCGTCCTGGACTCGAGCCAGAACGTGCCGATCTAGAACAATTCCGGTGTGCAAACGGGAGAGCAGCAGTCGGGCTTCTTCGGTGTGTCCGACCTCTCGTACAACGCAACGCTGGCATATGACAAAGGCCCGATCGGCGCACGCCTCTCCTATGTGTATCGCAACGCATGGCAGGTGCGTAACGAGGCGCGGCTGTTCGCCAATCCGCTGGGGGTATGGCGCCGGGCGGAGGCAAGCCTTGATTTGCAGCTGACCGCGCGCATCACCGATCGGCTGGGAGTCACGTTCGACGCGGTGAACCTGACGCGTACCAAGCAGCAGGAATATTATCGCTTCGGTGCGGTGGGCGACCAGGACCGCTTCAACCTGGGCACGGTGCTGATCCCCAGAACCTTCGCCATCGGCGCGCGCTACAGCTTCCGCTGACACCCGGGCGGGCCGATCGATCGGCCCGTCCGCTCAAGCGACGACGGGCGCACGAAGCTGGGACGCTGCCGAGGGGCCAGTGGCGCTGCGCACCGGCCCCGATGCACGCGATGGGCATCGCGCGGCGGCGGCGTCACAGGCCTGCCGACAGCAACAAGAACTGCCGATCCGGGGCGGTCCGCGAAGGATGTGCGCTGGTCACCATCGCGTGCGGCCGAGCCGCGCACGCATGCTGCTTTCTGCACGCCCAGGGCCGGTGCCCGATCATGCTGCCGACGCGACGACATAGCCGCCCACGGCGATCACCAGAACGGCGAAGCTGCGTTCGAGCAGACCCTTGCGGCCACCGAGCCGCTTGCCCAGCGCGATGCCGGCCAGCGCTCCGCCGATCCCGCCGAGGACCAGCAGTGCCGTTACGCCCCAATCGACGAGCCCGGACATGGCATAGGACGTTGCCGTTGTGAGGCCCAGCGCAGTCACGACGACCAGCGAGGTGCCGATGGCGACGGGGAGCGGCATCGCCGTCGCCAGGATCAGCCCGGGCACGATCAGGAATCCGCCACCGATGCCGAAAAAACCGGCGGCCAGACCGACGCCGAACCCTACCGGCACCAGCCGCGGCAGCAGCGCAGCGGCGCTGCTGCGGGTCAGGCGCACGTCGGGTGCTTCAACCACGCGCCGCTTCCGCAGCATCGACAGGCCGACGGCGATCATCAGCAACCCGAACAGGACAAGCAGTCGCTTGCCGTCGAACGCCTTGCCGAGTTCCGCGCCGAGCGCCGCCCCGGTCATGCCCGCCACCGCGAAGACGCTTGCACATCGCCACTTCACCCGCCCGGCCCGCGCATGGCCGGCAAGGCTCGCAAGCGCGTTGACCGTCACGGCGACTGCCGCGGTGCCGATCGCTGCATGCGGCGATCCGATGCCGACGACATAGATCAGCAGCGGCACCGCCAAGATGGACCCGCCCCCGCCGACGAGACCGAGGACCATACCGATGACCGCGCCCGAGGCGAGCGTGGCGACGAGCGCGGCGGCCTCCATGCCCGCCTCAAGCGCCGGCGCGCCGGTTCCACGGCATGATCCGCAGCAGGTTGGCCATGCCGCACCATCCCGTCGCCCCGGCAACCATCAGTCCTGCGCCGACGAACGCCGACAGGCCGAAAAAGCCGGGAGCCACGAACAGGCCGAGCAACACCCCGATCAGCACCAGCGTTCCGGCGGTGATCTGTACTTGCCGCATGATTTCGAGCGGCTGCGATCGATCGGCCAGGACGGGATGCCCTGCCGTCCGCCAAGCATCGATGCCGCCGGCCAGAACATAAGCGGGGGCTTCTCCCGCCGCCGCGCGGAGCCGGGCCGCATGGGCGGCGGTGCGCATGCCGGTGCGGCAGTGAAAGATCACCGGACGCCCGTCGCGCGTGAGTTCGCCGATCCGTTCGATCGGCAGGTGCAGCGCGCCGGGAATGCATGCGCGGGCATGTTCGTCGGCCCCGCGAATGTCGACCAGCCGCGCGCCGGCGTCGAGCGCGGCGCGCGTATCATCCGGGGAAAGGGCAACAAGCGTCATCGCGTCAATCCTTGCAGTAGAGCTGGTAGAGGGTGGCGAGCAGCGTTTCGATGCGCGCGTCGGCGATGGCATACCAAAGCGTCTGGCGCTCGCGGCGATAGGTGACCAGGCCTTCGTCGCGCATCTTGGCGAGGTGCTGCGAACAGGCGGATTGGGAGAGCCCGACCTCGCGGGCGAGATCGCCGACCGTCAGCGCGCCATGCTCGACCAGCTTGCACAGCAGCATCAGACGCCGGGCATTGCCGATCGCCTTCAGCGTATCGGCGACCTGGCCGGCCTTTGTCTCGAACGTCGCCAGATCCATCGGCGGCTTCAGCATCTTCCCTGCTCCATTAGAGCTTGCTTATATAGCAACATCTAATATATTAACAAGGGAGAATGGAGAAAGACATGGCCCAGCCCCTGATCGAGGCGTTCTTCGATGCGCCCACCAACACGATCAGCTATCTCGTCGGGGACCCGGCGACGCGCACCGCCGCGGTGATCGATCCGGTGCTGGACTTCGATCTGGCGAGCGGCGTCGCCGACACGCGATCGGCGGAGGCGATTCTCGCGTTCGCGCGCGATCACGGCTGGCGGATCGAGATGGTGCTGGAAACGCATGCCCATGCCGATCACCTGTCGGCCGCGCCGTTCGTCAAGGCGTGCACCGGAGCCTGGGTCGGCATCGGTGCCCATATTCGCGACGTGCAGAAGATCTTCCGGCCGGTGTTCGCGATGGACGATCTGAAAACCGACGGATCGGATTTCGACCGGCTGTTCGAGGATGGCGACCGCTTCGCGATCGGCACGCTTGCGGTGGAGGTGCTCCATGTCCCCGGGCACACGCCGGCCGATGTCGCCTATCGGATCGGCGATGCTGCGTTCGTCGGCGACACGCTGTTCATGCCCGACTACGGCACCGCGCGCGCCGACTTTCCCGGTGGCGACGCACGCACACTGTATCGCTCGATCCGTCGCCTTCTGGCACTGCCCGAGGCGACGCGGCTGTTCTTGTGCCACGATTACAAGGCGCCGGGGCGCGAGGACTATCGCTGGGAAACGACGGTGGGCGAGCAGCGCCGATCAAGCGTGCATGTCCATGACGGCGTGCCCGAAGACGCGTTCGTGGCGATGCGCGAGCAGCGCGACGCCGGCTTGTCGGTGCCGAAGCTGCTGCTGCCCTCGATCCAGGTCAACATCCGCGCCGGGCATTTCCCCGAGGCCGAGGCGAACGGCGTGACCTATCTGCGGATCCCGGTGAAGATGGTGAGGCAAAGCGGGGTGGCGGGCTAGCCTCCGTCCGAGGGCACCACTTCGATGATCTTGTCGCCGGGCTGAAGCGATTGCGCCTCGGGCTGCCAGAAGCCGTAGCGCAGCCCGCCCCGGTAGAGGCGCAGCCCTACACCGGTCGTGATGGCGGATAGCGGACTGCCGACCTCGCCGGGGGCAATGTCGCGCTCGCGCAGCGACACCGCGCCGTGGAGCCCGGCCAGGTCCATCATATATTCCGCAAGGTGCGGCCCGGTCGTTGATCCTGCCAGCAACAGGCCGGCAAAGCTTGCGGGATTGATCACCGTGGTGGCGCCGGCCTGAACGGCGAGGGCCTCATTGTCTTCCGATCGTATGACGACGCTGATCGGAAGCGCGGGCGCCAGGCGCCGGGCGGTCAGCACGATCAGGATCGACGTATCGTCGCGACCCGCGGCCACGATCATCGCGCTTGCCTTGGCTACCTTCACGGCCTCCAGCGTGGCGTTGCGGCTGGCATCGCCTTCCACCACCATCACCCCTTCGGCTTCGGCGCGCGCTACCGCATCGGCATGGGGATCGATCACCACGATCGCGTCGTGCGACTTGCCGCGACGCAGGAGTTCGACCACCGCCTCGGTGCCGCTCGTCCCGTGGCCGGCGACGATGACGTGCCCGTCGAGATTCTGTTGCAGGCTTCGCATTCGCCACTTCTCCCACACGCGCCGCAGCACGAAGTCATAGGCCGTGCCGAGGAAAATCAGCCAGACGAACAGCCGCACCGGCGTCACGACGAAGGTGTCGAACATGCGCGCACGGTCCGTCACCGGCACGATGTCGCCATAGCCGACCGTCGTCACGGTGATCATGGTGAAATACACCACGTCGACAAAGCTGACCCGGCCATCGGTGTTGTCGCGCAGCCCGTCGCGATCCACCCAGTGGCCGGCAAGCGCGATACCGATCAGCGCCAGCGCCAGCGCCATTCGCCATCCGAGCGAGATCCAGGCAGGCGTCCGCCCCCGGTGGCGCAGGATCGGCGGGTCTCCCAGAGGTCCACGAGGAGTGCGTCGCGCCATGGCGTGTGACCTAGCGCGGTATTGCCGGCCCAGGCAACCGCGCGCAACGGCTCGGCAGGGAGCATCGGCCGCGTGCAACATGGCCGGCCGAACGGGCGTGTATCCGGTGCGCGCATGCCGCGCAGACGACGAACGGCGACTTGCCAGCGACGAGCCGTGCCGCTTTACGACTGCATTTCGGCATCCCGACCTGTACGTGGATGGGCAAAGGAGGGGTTTGTTGCCGCTTATCGATATTGCCGTCCGCTTCGGCGCGCTGATCGCGCCGGGCGCGTTGCTCGCCGCCTGTGTGCCCGTTCCGCCGACCGCAGCGGCGCCGCCGCCGCGTCCCGCACCCCGAGCGGCGCTGGTCGCGCCGCCGATACGCGCATCCGCCGCAGTCGCCCGGCCGCGGCGATCCGACGAACCGCCCGCCGCGCTGCTCAATGCCGTCCAGGCGCTGGGTGCGTCGTTCGATGGGCAGGTGGCGATCTCGGTTCGCGACGTCGAGCGCGGCTGGATGGTCGCGTGGAACGGCGAGCGTCCGCATCCCCAGCAGAGCGTAAGCAAGCTGTGGGTCGCCATCGCGGTGTTTGATGCGATCGATCACCAGCGCTTGTCGCTCACCACGCCGGTGACCGTGACCCGCGCCGACCTGACCGTCTTCCACCAGCCGATCCGGCCGCTGGTCGGCCCGAACGGCTATCGCACCACGGTCGGCGCGTTGCTCGAATGTGCGCTGACCCGCAGCGACAATACCTGCAACGACGTGCTGCTGTGGAAGGTGGGCGGGCCGGCGGCGATCCGCCGCATGCTCGCCGACAAGGGGGTGGACGGCGTCGGCTTCGGTCCCGGCGAGCGGGAATTGCAGGCGCGCACCGCTGGGCTTGTCTGGCGCAAGGAATGGGCCGGCGGCTGGGGCTTCCTCCAAGCGCGCGCGGCAATGAATTCGGCTGCCCGGCGCAAGGCGCTCGATCGCTATCTCGCGGCGCCCTATGACGGCGCGACCGCGAACGGCATCACGCTGGGCCTTTCGCGCCTCGCAGAAGGCAAGCTGCTCAGCCAGGGATCCACCGATCGACTGTTCCGGATCATGCTGGCAAGCAAGACCGGACCGCTGCGGCTCAAGTCCGGCCTGCGTGCTGGCTGGAAGATGGCGCACAAGACCGGCACCGGCCAGGAACTGGGCAGTCTCGCCACCGGCTACAACGATGTCGGTCTGCTCACCGGGCCCGACGGGCATCGCTATGCCGTGGCGGTGATGATCGCGAGCACGCGCCAGCCGATCCCGGTGCGCATGCGGCTGATGGGCGACGTGACCCGTGCGGTGATCCGCACGACGGACTGAACAGCGGCCCCGCGCCGGGGCGGGCAGGGCATGTCTTGCAGCACGCGGGCGTCGTGAAGGCTGCCGGGTGGCGCTTTGCGCTCGTCGCCGCGCTGCTTCTCTCCTAGAAGGTTCGCCGGCCCCGGCAGCGGCAGGAACCTTCCGCCGCAGGTAGAAGGATTGCGCCCATGGAGACCATCGGTCTTCCCGAACTCGGCACGCTGCTGATCGTCGCCTCGCTGGTCGCGATGATTTCCCGGCGGATCGGGCTCCCCTATACGGCGGGGCTGGTACTGGCCGGCATCGCGCTCGCCTTTCTGCCAGTGGGTGCCGACCTGCCTTTGTCGCGCGAATTGATCTTCAACATCTTCCTGCCGCCGCTGATCTTCGAGGCGGCGCTGCAACTGCGCTGGTCGCGGTTCCGCGAGGAGCTCCCGCTCACCGTGGTGCTCGCCTTTCTGGGTGTTGCCGTTTCCGCGCTGGTGGTCACCGCGGGCATGCACTGGCTGCTCGGCTGGAGCTGGCTGGGCGCGGCGTTCTTCGGCGTGCTGATCGCCGCGACCGACCCGGTCTCGGTAATCGCCGCCTTCAAGGAGATGAAGGCCGAGCCGCGGCTGAGCATGGTGGTGGAATCGGAAAGCCTGCTCAACGACGGCGTTGCCGCGGTGGGTTTCGCGATCCTCCTGACCGTTGCCGAAGGCGGCGGACTGACGGCAAGCGGCGTCGCGACCTCGCTGCTGTGGACCGTGGCGGGAGGCGTGGCGATCGGCGGCGCGATCGCCTTTGCGGTACTGACGGTGGCGGGCCGAACCGAGGACCATCTCGTCGAGGTGACGCTGACGACGGTGATCGCCTGGGCCAGCTTCCTGCTCGCAGAGCATTTCCATGCCTCGGGCGTGTTCGCCGCGCTTGCGGCCGGGATCATCGTCGGCGCGATCGGCACGCGCGGATCGATCTCGGTCGCCGGACGGCAGCATGTCCAGGATTTTTGGGCCTATGCCGCCTTCCTCGCCAATTCCTGCCTGTTCCTGCTGATCGGCAGCCACGAGGCGCATCAGCCGATCGCGCTGGTGAGCGGTGCGCTGGCCGCGGGGATACTGCTGACGCTGCTCGGTCGGGCGGCGGCGGTCTATCCGCTTGCGGCGCTGTTTTCGGGCACCGGGCTGCGGCTGCCTGCAACCTATCAGCATGTACTGGTCTGGGGCGGGCTGCGCGGCGCGGTGGGCCTGGCGCTGGCGCTGGCGGTGCCGGCGAACGTGGCCGAGCGCGGCGCGATCGTCGTCGTCACCTTCGGCGTGGTCGCCTTCTCGATATTCGCCCAGGGGCTTACCATGCCGCCGCTGCTGCGCCGCTGGAAGCTCACCGGCGCGACGGATGCCGCACATTAAACGCAGGGCGCGCAGATCGGATCGCTTCGGGATCCGCTGCAGCATGCTTTGCTGAGCCTGGGCCGGCGCGAGCGGACGTACCCGTCATCGGCATCGCGGCGCGCCTCGCCAGTCGATCGTTTGGTCCTTGCCCCGTAAACCGTCCTAACGGGCTCGCCAGCGTTCGAGTTCGCTCAGCAGATCCCCGGTGATCTGTTTGGTCGAGAAACCCGTGAGATCGCGCTGACGCCCGTTGGGCCGGGTATCCACGCTGAGGGTCCATCCGACGCTTCGGCGTGCTTCCGATGCTTCCAGCGCGGTATAGGCGGGGAGCGGCCGGGCGCGGGGCAGCAGGCGATAGGTGAACGGTTGATCGCCCTGGCTGCCTACGGTGAGCGTGATCTCACCTTCCTCCAGCTCGAGCTGCAGATCGGTCCAGCCTTCCTCCTGCATCGCGGTATAGACACTGCGGAGGGCGGGTTCGCCATGGCGGGTCATCTGCTGCAGGATGTCGGTTCGGCGAGCGGGGGAAACCAGGCGCTTCAGCCGTTCGCTGATCGCTGCCGCGTCTTCCGGCAGTGCCACGCCGGCCAGGTCGGCGTTGGTCTGCCGCACCAGGCCGAAGGCCAGCAGCAGCAGGATGAAGCAGAAGGGCAGCGCCGCCAGCAGGGTCGCCGCCTGCAGCGCTCCCAGGCCGCCCGCAACCAGCAGCAGCGCGGCGGTCACGCCCAGCAGGAGGCACCAGTACATGCGCTGCCAGCGCGGCGTCTCGTCCTTGCCGCCGGACGCCAGCGTATCGATCACCAGCGCACCGGAATCAGCGGAGGTGACGAAGAACACCGCCACCAGCAGGATCGCGACGGTGGAGGTGACGCTCGCCGCCGGGAGATATTCGAGAAACTTGAACAGCGCGGTCGACAGATTGGCCTGCACCGCCTGCGCAATGCCGCCGGAGGCCGTGCCCAGATCGAGCCAGATCGCCGTATTGCCGAACACCGTCATCCACAGGAAGGTAAAGGCGGTGGGCACGAACAACACGCCGATAACGAACTCGCGGATCGTGCGCCCGCGCGAGATCCGCGCGATGAACATGCCGACAAAGGGCGACCAGGCGATCCACCACGCCCAGTAGAACAGCGTCCAGTCCGCCATCCAGGCACGGGGCTCATAGGCGTAGAGCGTGAAGGTGCGCATCACGAAATGATCGAGATACAGGCCGAAATTCTGGACGAGCGCGCGCAGCAGGAACAGCGTCGGACCAAGCACCATCACGAACAGCATCAGGAGCACGGCAAGCGCCAGGTTCAGTTCGGACAGCCGCCGAACGCCGCGATCCGCGCCGCTCAGTACCGACAGCGTCGCAGCGCCCATGACCATCACGATCACGATGATCTTCATGGCGAGCGTGTCGGGAAGGCCGTAGATATAGGCCAGGCCCGCGGTCATCTGCGACACGCCGAACCCCAGCGACGTGGCGACCCCGAAGACGGTCCCGCACACCGCGAAGATGTCGATCGCGTCGCCGAGCGGCCCGTGAATGCGCTTGCCCAGGATCGGCGCCAGCCCGGATCGCAGCGTGAGCGGCAAATTCTTGCGGTAGGTGAAATAGGCGAGGCTAAGCCCGACCAGCGCGTAGATCGCCCAGGCGTGAACGCCGTAATGGTGGAAGGTGATCGCCATTGCTTCGCGCGCCGCCTCGAGGGTGCCGCTCTTCGCCTCTGGCGGCGCGATATAATGCTGGATGGGCTCGGCCACCGCGAAATACATGAGTCCGATGCCCATGCCGGCGGCGAACAGCATGGCCAGCCAGGAAAGATAGGGAAAGTCGGGCTGGGCATCGTCCGGTCCCAGCTTCAGCTTGCCCGCCGGGCCGAAGCCGAGCGTGAGCGCGGTGGCGAGAAGAATGGCGACGGCGGCGATGTAGAACCAGCCGAAGCGATCAATCGTCCATGCCTGCGCCGCCTTGAAGGCGAGATCGGCGCTGCCGGGCAGGGCGATGGTAACACCCAGCAACGCCAGGATGAGCGCCGAGGCGCCCCAGAATACACGGGGGTTCAGTTCACTTTTCAGCATATGTGCATGCCGAACGCACATCGCCGGAAATGGTGACAAGCCGAGCAAGCGGGCAGCGCGGATCGCCATCCGGACGGCGTAGGGCCAGGGTGCGTCGAACGCCGAGGCAGGCGCGGCCGCAACGGACCGGCGGCTGGTGCGATGAAGCGCGTCCGCCCGCCAACGCTTCCGGCTGGATCGTCCGGTCCGAGGCTCTATCCGTCGATGATCTCGCGTATCTTCGTCGCCAGCGTGTCGAGGGCGAAAGGCTTGGTCAGCATTTCCATGCCCTGGTCGAGGAACCCGGACCGGACGGTGGCATTCTGCGCATAGCCGGTGACGAAAAGCACCTTCATATCCGGCCTGCTGGCGCGCGCCATTTCCGCGAGCTGGCGTCCGTTGACGCCGGGCAGGCCGACATCGGTGATCAGCAAGTCTATTTCCCGGTTCGACCGGAGGACCGGGAGCGCGGTGTCGGCATCGGTCGCCTCGATGACACCGTAGCCGATCTCGCAAAGAACCTCCCGAACGATCTGGCGCACCGCCGGATCGTCTTCGACCACGAGAACGGTTTCGCCGCGGCCGTTGACGATCGCATCCTTGACGACCTCCAGGCTCGCGATTTCCCCTGTCGATTGCGGGATGAACAGCTTCACCGTCGTGCCCATCCCCAGTTCGCTGTAGATGCGGACATGCCCGCCCGACTGGTTCGCAAAACCGTAGATCATCGACAGGCCGAGGCCGGTGCCCTGGCCGATCGGCTTGGTCGTGAAGAACGGCTCGAACACTTTTTCGAGAGTCGCGCGCGACATGCCGGTCCCGGTATCGCTGACGCTGAGTACGACATAATTGCCGGGCGTCAGGCCGGGTTGATCGCGCGTGCCATGCTCGTCCAGGCTGATATTCTCCGTTTCCACGGTGAGTTTGCCGCCGTCCGGCATCGCGTCTCGGGCGTTGATGCACAGGTTCAGAAGGGCACTTTCGAGCTGGTTCGCATCGGTCTTGGCCGACCACAGATCCGGGCAAAGATGGGTTTCGAGCACGGTCTGCTCGCCGAGCGTGCGGCTCAGCAGGTCGCTGATGCCGCAGACCAGGGCATTGATGTCGTGAACCCGCAGATCGAGCGATTGCCGCCGACCGAAGGCGAGGAGACGCGATGTCAGGGCGGCTGCTCGCTGCGCGGAGGCGCTGGCCACATCGATATAGCGTTCGGCCCGATCCAGTCTTCCCGCGCCGATATCGCGTCGGATCAGATCCAGGCTGCCGATGACGCCGGTGAGCATGTTGTTGAAGTCGTGCGCGATGCCGCCGGTGAGTTGTCCCACGGCTTCCATTTTCTGGCTCTGGCGAAGCGCCTCATGGGCTCCGTCTAGCTCGGCTTTCCGTGCCTTGGATTCGGTGAGATCGCGGCCGATCGCGACGAAATCGACGCCGTCCGGTTCGGGGGCGGCGGTCCACTCGATATGCCGCCAGTCGCCCGCCCTCGTCGCGATCCTGTTCTGAAAGCGGGTCGGCTCCCGTGTTGCGGCCATCGAGGCGATTGCGCTGGTGGAGGATGCAATGTCGTCGGGATGCATGAGAGTCGAATAGCCCCGGGTGAGCAGCTCGCCCTCGCTCCAGCCCAGAACCTTCGTCCAGGCCGGATTGACCGCCGACATCATCCCGGCGAAGTCCGCTCGGGCCAGCATGTCCTGGGAAAGATCCCAGAGCCTGTCACGTTCTGCGCGAGCGCGCTCGATCGCCAGCTTCACGCGTTCGCCGACCTGCTGGACCAGCCTTTCCTCCGCGATCGTCCAAAGACGCGCGCTCGCATTCTGGACCGCGAGAAGACCCACCCATCGGGCTTCGTTGAACAGAACGACATCGATGAACGCGCCGACCTCGCGCGCGGTGAGACCTTCGCGTGCTGGTGCGCTCAGTCGCGTATCGCCGCCCACGTCGCGGACCACCACCGGCGCGCCCGCACGATAGGCCGCGAGCAGGTCGGGGCCGAACGACGTCAGCGAATGGACGCCGACGATCGAACCGACCCCGCGTGCGAAATCGCGTTCGACGGTCATCATGCCGGCGTCGGTGATCTCGGCGTAGAAAACCCTGCTGGCGTCCAGCAACGCACCCAGCCTGGCCGCTGTTCGATCCATGATGTCGGCGGGGGTTTTCAGGGGGCGGAGCTCGTCGGACAGCGCCAGGAGAAATTCCGCGCGCCGCTCTGCCGCGACCCGCTCGGTCACATTGGCAAGGAAGCACATCACGCCGGCCGGTACCCCGGTATCATCCGGTACCGGCGTGTAATCGAGGTCTATCCACAGTGTTTCCGCGGCACCTTCCCGGACAAGCGTCACCTCCCGATCGCTGTAGTGCACCGTGCGCCCGGCAAGACCTTCCCGGATCGCGTGGTCGTTCAAATTCGCGAACTCCGGCCAGCTCTCGCGGACGTTCGATCCCAGGGACGTCGCATCCCGGCTTCCCACCAGGGTCGCATAGGCGTCGTTGTAGAGCATGACGCCCTCCGGGCCCCACAGAATGACGATCGGCACCTGCGAGCGCAGGGCGATCGAGAGCGCGCCGGTAAGGCCGTTCGGCCAGCGCGAAAACGGACCCAGGGGCGTGGGCGACCAATCACGCTCCGCGATGCGCTGTGCGCAGTCGCCGCCGCCGCGCAGCCATGGCGGCCGTGCGGAAGGGGTTGTGCTGGCGATGGCGGTCATGGTGGGCATAGGCGGAACCTTGCGAGCACACCCGGTCCATCGGTAGGAGGAGCTTCGAGCGGGTTGTCGCGCCCTCCGTAGCGCAGTGCTCCACATCCGCATACTCACTCTTCACGTCATCGGACGATCAAGGCGTGCCGCCCTGCGACGCCTTGCCCGCAGATTGCTCGTCTACCGGGCGGGCCCGTGCCGGGAGAGGAAGGTCGAAGCTGCGGCATCGGGTGCCCGCCAGCCCTTTGCTGCGCCCCTCGGCGGCGGCACCCTTCCGATCATTGTGACCGAGCGTCGCCCGGATCGTGAAGAAATGTTGCACAGAGATTTGCGAGTGACTCGCAAGAGCGGAGCGACTATCCTCCGGCAGACGCGATCAAGGGCGTAAAATCCCATGCGCAAGGGAGTGACGACGATGAAGAAGGTTTTGATGACGGCGCTGCTCGCCGCGATGGCGGGCGCCGCGCAGGCCCATGAGGTCTGGGTGGAGCGCGATGGCGCCGGCCCGGTGCGGATCTATCTCGGCGAACCGGCGGAAGCGCTACCGGCAGGCGGCGATCCCGAGTTCGCGAACCTGAAGGCGCCCAGGATTCTGGCGCTGGACCGTCCGACGCTCACGCGCAAGGCAGGTTATATCGAAGCGATGGCCCCGGCCGGCGATGTCCGCGTATGGGACGACAATGTCTTCAAGCCCTGGGGCGACGAGGGGGCCAGGGAGGGCGTGATCTATTATGCCCGGGCGGGCCGGACCGATGCCTCCACGCAACTTCCCTTCGAGATCGCCCCGGTTGCCACGAATGCAAACCGTTTTCGGCTCGTTCGGCACGGCAAGCCCGTGGCCGCCAGCAAAGTGACGGTGATCACGCCGGCCAAGGTATCCAAGGAACTCATGACGGATGCACAGGGCATCATCGATGTACCCACCGATGCGCATGGCCGCTACTTGCTTTCGGCGGCGGTGAAGGAGGATGGTCCGGCCCAACTCCAGGGCAGCGCCGTGCGCACCGTCCACCATATCACGACCACGACGTTCGTGGCGCCATGATCGCGCGGTCTTCAGGCGACCCGTTTTGGTGTGTGGAGGGGCGTGCCGCTCTTGATCGGCCCGTCCCGATGTGCCCGGCGCTGCCAGCGAATGGCTCGGGCAGGGGCGGGGCGTGAAGCCGACCGCCGCGTGATCGCGGCGGGGGCACCCGTTCCGGGACGCCCCCGCCGTCGATTTCAGCCGAAGGACACCGTTGCGGCCCGACGGCGATAGCGCACGGCGCCGCCGATCATCGCGAAGCCGCCGACCAGCAGCGCCCAGTTCGCCGGCTCCGGCACCGGGCTGGCGGTGGTGAAGCGGAAGCTGGCGTCGCACGCCGACGGCGTGTTGCGGCAGGTCAGGTCGTTGACCTTGGTCTGCAGGAGATAGCCCGGCGCATAGCCTTCGCCATTGCCGAACGCCAGGGTGACGTTGTTGCTGCCGCTCAGCACCGCCGTATAGTCGGTGTTGGCGGTCACGCCCAGCGTGCCGATCGCCAGATCGGTGAAGCTGCCGACGCCGCGGAAGATCAGGTTCGACAGCGAATATTGCTGGGTGAACAGTGCGGTGGTGGGCAGCGCGCCGTTCGGGGCGATCGCGCCTGCATAGAGCGACAGCGTGACCGTGCCTGTCGTCGTGCGCGTCGACGAACCGAAGCGGAAGCCGAGCCCGGTCAGATAGGCCTGGGTCGGCCGGAAGACCTGGCCGATCGTGTCCGGCTGGAGCACCGACGAGAGCGTCACCGTGGTGCTTGCGTTCGCGTTGACGGTGGTGGTGACCGGATTCGCGGTCACGATCGTGGCAGCCTGCGCCTGAGATACGCAAACGGTCGCCAGCAGGAGCGGCAGGGCCAGGTAACGATTCATCAACACATGTTCCCCTATTTTAAAATGTTGGTCCCGAGTGACACGGCCATGTTGCAGAATCGCGACGATTCGCGAGCAATTCGGGGAAGTTGCGCGAATCGGCAGGTGTAACGGCCACGTATGGCTGCGCGCCGTTGCGACGTTTTCGTCCTGAACGCGGCTGATTACGGGCATGCATGCCGCTGGGTGGGCGCGAAGCCATGGTGCCGCAGCCCCGCAATCTTTTCACCGAGATTTCATCCACATGTCACAACCGATGGTTAGCGAAATGCTAACGATGGCCGGAGGGCGGCGCCGTTCGCGCTCGTCCCCGGCTGCATCTGCAACGAATCGACAGGGGGAATTGCGTGGGCGCGACTTATTGGAATCTGAGCGGCGGCGACCTTGTTCAGGACTGGTCGAACACCAGCCTGCTCGGCACCAACGACAGCTGGGACAACGTGCCGAGCATCGTCGGTTTCCGGGGTGACTCGCTGACCCCCGCCACCGGCGCCGATCCGCGCACGATCACCACGAGCAGCACCGTGGTCGATGTCAACGTCAATCAGACCAACCCGCTGACCTTCAACACCGGCGGCGTTACCGAATTCCAGCTCAGCAACCCGGTGGTCGCGCTGACCGGCTCGGGCACTGCGGACGCGCCCTATCTGGCGCTCTATCTCGACGCGACCGGGCGCAGCAACGTCACGCTGTCGTTCCTGCTGCGCGACCTGGAGAGCGGCACGGACGATGCGGTGCAGCAGGTCGCGGTGCAGTATCGCCTCGACGATTCCAGCCCGTGGACCAACGTGCCCGGCGGCTATGTCGCCGATGCGACCGCCGGACCGGGCAGCGCCAATCCGCTGCTCGAGACGCCGGTGAGCGTCACGCTGCCGGCCGACGCGAACAATGCCGCGACGCTGCAGGTGCGCATCCTGACCACCAACGCCGTCGGCAATGACGAGTGGGTGGGCATCGACGACATCCGCGTGAGCAGCGCCGGCGCCGTGAAGGCACCCGGCACGCTGAGCATCGCCGACGCCTCGACCACCGAGGGCGACAGCGGCACGCACATGATCGACTTCACCGTCGCGCGCGTCGGCGGGGCCGATGGCGAGGTCAACGCGACCTACACCGTGACGCTGCCGGGCGGCTATGGCGGTGCCGACGCCGGCGATTTCGGTGCCTTCACGCTCACCGGCCAGGTCCATTTCGCCAGCGGCCAGAGCACCGCGACGATCTCGCTGCCGGTGCTGGGCGATCGCCAGCCCGAGCCGAACGAGACGTTCAGCATCACCCTGTCCGATCCCACGGGCGGCGCCACGATCGATCGCGCGACCGCGATCGGCACGATCCTCAACGACGAGATCCTGCCGCTGTCCATCGGCCAGATCCAGGGCGAGGGGCATCGCTCGGCCTTTGAGGGGCAGAAGGTGGTGACCAGCGGCATCGTCACCGCGGTCGACAGCAACGGCTTCTATCTGCAGGATCTTGGCGACGGCAATGCGCGCACCAGCGACGCCGTGTTCGTCTTCACCAGCACCGCGCCCGACGTGTTCGTCGGCGATGCGGTAGCGGTACAGGCGACGGTGAGCGAATATCGCGCGGGCACCGGCGGGCTGACCATCACCGAACTGACCGCACCGTCGATCGAACTGCTCGGCTATGGCTATGACCTTCCCGAGGCGATGCTGATCGGCGATGGCGGCCTGACGCCGCCGACCACGACGATCGACGATGACGGCCTGAACAGCTACGATCCCACCACCGACGGCATCGACTTCTGGGAGTCGCTGGAAGGCATGCGGGTGACGATCGACAATCCGCTGGTCGTCTCCAACACCACCGCCGACAGCTATGCCGAGACCGACGTCGTCGCTTCGCTCGGCCAGGGGGCGACCGGGGTCAACGATCGCGGCGGCATCACCATCTCGCAGGGCGACTTCAACCCCGAGAAGATCCAGCTGCAGGGCGACAGCACGATCTATGACGGCTTCAAGGCCAATTACTCGGTCGGGGACCAGCTGAGCAGCGTCACCGGCGTCGTCAACTATGCCGCCGCCAAATATGAAGTGGTCGTCACCGAAGCGGTGACCGTCACCAAGGACGTGACCCTGGCCAAGGAAGTGACCGCGCTTGGCGGCGACGCCACGCATCTGTCGCTGGCGACGTACAATGTCGAGAATCTCGACGCGTCGGACAACAAGTACGACGTGCTGGCCAGCAACATCGTCTACAATCTGCGCGCGCCGGACATCATCGCGCTGCAGGAAATCCAGGATGCCGACGGCGCCGGCAACGGCAAGGACCTCTCCGGTGTTAAGACCGCGCAGGGGCTGATCGACGCGATCAACAAGATCAGCGGCGCCAATTATGCCTATGTCGAGGTCGCGCCGGATACCGCCAACTCGACCGGCGGCGAGCCCAACGGCAACATCCGCAACGGTTATCTCTACAACACCGATCGCGTTTCCTATGTCGACGGCAGCGCAGAGCTGATCACCGGGGCGGCATACAATAACAGCCGCAAGCCGCTGGTCGCGCAGTTCGAGTTTAACGGCGAGACGATCACGGCGATCAACGTCCACTTCACCTCGCGCGGCGGCAGCGATCCGCTGTGGGGCGCTACCCAGCCGCCGGCCGATGCCGGCGATGCGTCGCGCACCGCGCAGGCGGCGGGCGTCAAGGCCTATATCAACGAGCATCTGGCGGACGATCCGGCCATGAACATCGCGGTGCTCGGCGACTGGAACGGCTTTGCCTGGGAAGACGCGCAGACCCAGCTGACCGATCCGGGCAAGGGCGGCATGCTGACCGATCTGGCGACCGCGCTGCTGCCGAGCGAGGAGCGCTACAGCTATCTGTTCGACGGCAACGCCCAGCAGCTCGATCACATCCTCGTCACCGGCGGGCTGCTCAGCGACGCGCAATATGATGCGGTCCACATCAACTCGCAGTTCGGCGGCAATCGCCCTACCGATCACGAACCGCAGCTGGCGCTGTTCGACTTCGGCCAGGCCCAGGCCCAGGCCAGCTCGATGGTCGCCGCGAACGAGCAGAGCTGGGCGAGCACCGATGCGCAGACCATGGCATGGAGCGGATCGGACGCCGGGGTTCTGGATGTGCACCACCAGACCCACGCATTGTTGATGCCCAACCATCTGCTGTACGCCTAAGCACCGTCGCCGCCCGGAATCGTTCCGGGCGGCGGCCCGGGCAAGACGAAAAGAATGGCGATGACGAAGATGACCGCGACGGGGCCGCAGCGCCCCTTCGCACCGATGCGCGACGCGGTGGCGCTGTGCCGCCGGCATCTGCTCGCCGCCGCCGGGTTCAGTGCGCTGGTCAACATCCTGTACATCGTACCCACGCTGTACATGCTGCAGGTCTATGACCGGGTGGTGCCCACCCAGGGCGTCCAGACGCTGGCATTCCTCACGCTGGTGCTCGTCTTCGCGCTCGCCTGCCTGTCGCTGCTCGACCGGATCCGGAGCCGGCTGCTCACCCGCGCGGGGGTGGTGCTCAACGCCGCCCTGGCGCCGGCGGTGCTCGATGCGACGATCGGGCGCCCCGACCTGCCGGTGGCGCGGTCGGCGGTGCGCGAGCTGGACGCGCTGCGGGCGGTGCTGGGCGGCCCGGCGATGCTCGCGCTGTTCGATGCGCCCTGGATGCCGATCTATGTCGGCGTGTGCTTCCTGGTTCATCCGCTGATCGGCCTGATGGCGCTGGTGGGCGGCCTGCTGCTCGCGGGCATCGCGTGGCGCAACGAGCGGGCGACGCGCACCGGCATGGACCATGCGCAGGAAGTCGCCGGCCAGACCTATGCCGCGCAGGACGCGGTGCTGGCCGCGGCGGACAGCGTGCGCGCGCTGGGGATGCGCCGCGCGCTGGTCGCCCGGCAGCTGCGCAAGCGCGAGGCGATGCTCGCGCGCCAGACCGAAAGCGGCTTCCACGCCGGCAGCTATTTCACCGCGACCAAGTTCGTGCGGCTGGCGCTGCAATCGCTGGCGCTGGGGCTCGGTGCCTGGCTGGCGGTGCACAACATGATTTCGGGCGGGGCGATCTTCGCCTCGTCCTTCCTGATCGCGCGCGCGCTGGCGCCGATCGAGCTGCTGATCGGCAGCTGGAAGACGCTGGCACAGGCGCGCGGCGGCTATCGTGACCTCGATCGGCTGCTCGCCACCGCGATCGACCGGCCGGAGCCCACCCGGCTGCCCGCGCCGCGCGGCGCACTGATGGTGGAGGGCGTCACCGTCCTCAATGCCGCGCGCGACGCCATGGTGCTCAACGGCGTATCCTTCGCGGTCGCACCCGGGGAAGTCGTCGCGATCGTCGGCCCGTCGGGCTCGGGCAAGTCGACGCTGATGCGCGCGATCGTCGGCGCGATGCCGGCGGACCGCGGCGCTGTGCGGATCGACGCGGCCGAGCTGGGGGACTGGGATCCGGAGCGGCTGGCGCGCCATATCGGCTATCTGCCGCAGGATTCGGTGCTGTTCGAAGGCACGGTCAAGGAAAACATCGCCCGGTTCGAGGGCGAGCTGGATGCCGGGTTGGAGGCGATCGACGCGGCGGCGGTGGCGGCCGCCGAACTGGTCGGCGCGCGCGACCTGATCCTGCGGCTGCCCGACGGCTTCGATCATCGCCTCGCGCTGGGCGGGCGCGGCGTCTCGGCCGGGCAGGCCCAGCGGATCGCGCTGGCGCGGGCGGTCTATGGCGACCCGGCGCTCTATGTGCTCGACGAGCCCAATGCGCATCTCGACGCCGAGGGCGATGCCGCGCTCAACGCCGCGATCACGCGGTTGAAGGCGGCGGGGAAGACGATCCTGGTGGTCTCGCACAAGCTGGGCGTGCTGCCGGTGGTGGACAAGATGCTGGTGCTGCGCGACGGCCGGGTGGAGCTGTTCGGCCCGCGCGACGAGGTGCTGGCCAAGATCGCGCCGCCCAATGTCCGGCGGATGGTGCCGGCGGCGCAAGGGGGAACGGCGGCATGAGCGGCGCGGTGATCCTTGCGGCGGACACGCCGCTGCCGGTGGCGCAGCAGGTCGGCGACCCGCGCGGCGACATTCGCATGGGGCTGCTGATCGCCGGGCTGTTCTTCGTGCTGTTCCTCGGCTGGGCGGCGTTCGCGCGGCTGGACGCGGCGGCGACGGCGCCGGGGGTGCTCGAAGTCTCCGGCCAGCGACAGAGCGTCCAGCACCGTGACGGCGGCGTGGTCGGCGAGATTCTGGTCCGCGAGGGGCAGCGGGTGGAGCGGGGCCAGTTGCTGCTGCGCCTCGCTGCCGCCGATGTGCTGGCGCAGGAGCGCGCGCTGTCGGGCCAGGCGATCGGCCTGCTCGCCCAGCGTGCCCGGCTGCAGGCGGAGCAGCTGGGGCAGAACCGGGTGGCGGCGCCGAGCGAATACGCCGGGCTGCAGGGGAGGGATCGCGAGGCCGCGGCGCTCGCGCTGCGCCTGCAGCAGAGCGAACTGGACGCGCGGCGGGCGACGCTGACCGCGCAGCGCGGTGCGCTCGGGCAGCGCGCGGCGCAGTCGGCTGCGCAGGGCCGTGGCTATGGCACGCAGGTCGTTTCCGCCGAGGAGCAGTTGCGCCTCGTCGATGAGCAGCTGACCGCGATGCGCCCGCTGGTCGAGCGCGGCTTCGTCTCGCGGACCCGGATGCGCGAACTGGAGCGGGTGCGCGCCGAGCTGATCGGCCAGCGCGGACAATATACGGCCAGCGTCGCCCAGACACGCGAGGCGTCGCGCGAGAGCGAACTGACCGCGCTGCAGGCGGAGCAAAGCTTCCATGAGCGCACTGCTGCGGATTTGCGCGACGTCGATATCCGGCTGGGCGAGGTACTGCCCAAATGGACGGCAGCGCGCGACCAGCTCGCCAAGACCGAAATCCGCGCCCCGGCGACGGGCGCGGTACTGGGTCTTTCGGTGTTCACGCCGGGCGGCGTGATCGCGCCGGGGCAGAAGCTGATGGACATCGTGCCCGAGCGTGCGCCGCTGCGCATCCAGGTGCGGATCGCGGTGGACGATGCCGATGATCTCCGCGTCGGCCAGTCGACATTGGTCAAGTTCCCCAGCCTGCACGAGCGCGACCTGCCCAGCCTGAAGGGCACGCTGACCCGTCTTTCGGCGGACTCGCTGGTCGACGAGAAGAGCGGGTCGAGCTATTTCACCGGCGAGGTGCTGGTGCCGCCCGAACAGATCGACCTGCTGCGCAAGGTGCGCGGCCGTGATTTCGACTTGCGGGCCGGCATGCCGGCGCAGGTGCTGGTGCCGCTGCGCAAGCGCACCGCGCTCGACTATGCGCTGGAACCGCTGGTCGGCAGCTTCTGGACGGCGTTGCGCGAACATTGAGCGGGGCGCGGCGCGGCTGCGCCTTTGTCCGACATGCCTATGCAAGCGGCTTCTCGCTTGCCACTATCTCCCGTGCAACGGGCGCGGACATGTCGAGCGACGGCCGCCGGGCAGGGAGAGAATGCGATGGCGATCGAGGGGGGTGCCGCGCCGCAGCACCATGTGGCGACGCGGAGCGAGAAGCTGGTGATCACCGCCAGCTCGCTGGGCACGGTATTCGAATGGTATGACTTCTATCTCTACGGGCTGCTGACGACGATCATCGCGGCGCAGTTTCTCACCGGGCTCAATCCGACCACCTCGTTCATCATGGCGCTGCTGGTGTTCGCCGCCGGCTTCATCGTGCGGCCGTTCGGGGCGCTGGTGTTCGGCCGCATCGGCGACATGGTCGGGCGGCGCTATACCTTCATCCTGACACTGCTGGTGATGGGGCTTTCCACCTTCCTGGTCGGCTGCCTGCCGACCTACCAGACCGCCGGCGTCGCCGCGCCGATCCTGCTGGTGGTGCTGCGCATGTTCCAGGGGCTGGCGCTAGGCGGCGAATATGGCGGCGCGGCAACCTATGTCGCCGAGCATGCACCCGAGGGGAAGCGCGGATTCTATACTAGCTGGATCCAGATCACCGCGACGGCCGGCCTCGCCATGGCGCTGCTGATCGTCATCACCGTGCGCTCGCCGGTGACGGGCCTGGGCGAAGAGGCGTTCAAGGCATGGGGCTGGCGGATCCCCTATCTGCTCTCCGGCCTGTTCCTCGCGGTCGGGCTGTGGCTGCGCCTCAAGCTGCACGAATCGCCGGTGTTCCAGAAGATGAAGGCCGAAGGCACGGCCTCCAAGGCGCCGCTGAGCGAGGCGTTCGGCCAGTGGGCCAATCTGCGGATCGTGCTGATCGCCTTTTTCGGCGCGATCGCGGGGCAGGCGGTGATCTGGTACACCGGCCAGCTTTATGCGCTGTTCTTCCTCGAGAAGATGCTGAAGGTCGACGGGCTGACCGCGAACATGCTGGCAATCACCGCGCTGATGCTGGCGACGCCGTTCTTCCTGTTCTTCGGCTGGTTGTCGGACAGGATCGGGCGCAAGCCGATCATCCTCACCGGCTGCGCGCTGGCGACGGTGACGCTGTTCCCGGTGTTCCATGCGCTGACCGGCGCGGCCAACCCGGCGCTTGCCCGCGCGCTGGCGTCGGCGCCGGTGACCGTGACCGCCGATCCGGCGGAATGCTCGTCGCAGTTCGATCCCGTCGGCCAGAACAAGTTCGACACGACGAGTTGCGACATCGTCAAGAACGCGCTCGCCAAGGCGGCGGTGAACTATGAGAATGTCGCGGCAGCGTCCGGCACGGTGGCGACGGTGACGATCGGCGGCGAGCGCTTCACCGCGCCCGATCCCCGCCAGGTGACCGGCGAGGCGCGCAAGCAGGCGGTGCAGGTCTTTGCCGGGCGGCTGACCGGCGAACTCGCCAAGCTGGGCTATCCGGCCACGGCCGACCCGGCGGCGATCAACAAGCCGCTGGTGGTGGCGCTGCTCTTCTACCTCGTTCTGCTGGTGACGATGGTCTACGGCCCGATCGCGGCGATGCTGGTGGAACTGTTCCCCAGCCGCATCCGCTACACCTCGATGTCGCTGCCCTATCACATCGGCAATGGCTGGCTGGGCGGGCTGTTGCCGGCGATCGGGTTCGCGATGGTTGCGGCCAATGGCAACATCTATTTCGGGCTGTGGTATCCGGTCGTCGTCGCAGCGGCGACCTTGGTGCTCGGGCTGCTGCTGCTGCCCGAGACCTTCCGCCGCGACGTGGACGGCTGACGCTTCACGCGCTGCGCAGCGCCCAGGCGGGCGAGGCGCGGCTGGCGCGGAGCGACTGGCCGAGCACGGTCAGCACCGCGATCACGGTGGCGATCAGGCTGGCGGCGAGGAAATAGAGCGGGGAAAGGGGAATGCGATCCCCGAACCCCGCAAGCCACATTCTTGATGCCGCCCAGGCCAGCGGCCAGGCGAGCAGGTTGGCGAGCAGCACCGGCCGCAGGAACTGGCCGACCAGCAGCCGCGCGACGTCGCCCGCCGAGGCGCCCAGCGTCTTGCGAATGCCGATCTCCCGTACCCGGCGCGCGGTGCTGAAGGCGGCCAGGCCCCACAGGCCGATACAGCCGATCAGCACGGCAAGTCCGGTGCCGATCCCCACCAGCCGCATCGCACGCTCGTCCTCGCCATACAGGCCGGCCAGCCGGTGGTCGGCGGTGTCGGCGCGGAAGGGCACCTGCGGGATCGCCCGCCGCCAAAGCGCCTGCACCCTGTCAAGCATCGCGCGCGGATCGCCGGTGAAGCGCACCGCGCCGATATGCAGGTACATCGCGTTGGGCGTGTAGATGTAATAGGCGGCTTCATCGGCGGTGCGCGGCGAGAAGAAGCGCAGCTCGTCGATCACCCCCACGATCGTGCGGGGACGCGGATTGCCGACGGTCTTGCCGATCGCCTCGGCCGGGGTACGGAAGCCCAGCGCGGTCACCGCGCGGCGATTGAGCATGATGTTGCGGCCGACATTCCAGCGCTTCCAGTCGCTGGCATCGTCGGCGGCATGGGCATCGTCGAGCAGGCGGCCCGCGAGCAGGCGGGGGCGATAGGTGTCGAAGAAACCCGGCCCGGCGCTGATCAGGCGGAGCAGCGGCCCGGTGCCCGGCGGGCCGGGCTGCTCGATCATGTCGATGTTGCTGGAGCCCTCGCCGCCGGGCGCGGCATTGGCGGTGCCGATCCGCTGCACGCCGGGCAGCGCACGCAGCGCCGCGAGAAAGGCGCGTGCCTGCTCGGGTCCGATCTTCGGATCGGCGAGCGATTCGATGGTGATCAATCCTTCGCGGCGAAAGCCGAGATCGGCATCGCGCAGGTGACGAATCTGCAGCATCATCACCACGGTGCCGACGAGAAACGCGATGGCGAGACCGAACTGCAGCACGACAAGGGCCTCACGCAGCCGCGCGCCCGCCTTGCCCCCGCCGGGCGCACGTGCCGAGGCGAGGACGGCCGCCGCCGGAAAGCGCGAGAGGACGAGGGCAGGGTAGAAGCCGGCCGCCAGTCCTACGACCAGGGTGATTCCGGCGAGCAGCGGCAACGCCCAGCCATAGGCCATGGTCAGCGACGTGCCGCCGGCCGCATTGACCAGCGGCAGCCCCACTTCCGCCAGCATCAGCCCGAGCAGCGCGGCGACGGCGACGGTGGCGATTGCCTCGCCGAGGAACTGGCCGATCAGCGCGGCGCGGCTGGCGCCCAGCACCTTGCGCATCGCCACTTCGCGGGCGCGCAGCCCGGCGCGCGCGGTGGCGAGGTTCACATAGTTGACGATGCCGATCAGCAGCGTGAGCAGGCCGATGCTGCCAAGCGTGGCCACCATCAGCTGACGGCTGGCGCTTTGCGGCCCCGCCGGCTTGAGGTGCGCGTCGCCGATCGGCACCAGCGGCAGCGACAGCCAGCGCGATACGTTGGGGCCCGAACTGCTCAGCGCGCGGCGATCGATGAAGGGGGGCAGCTTCGCGGCGAAGGCGCGGGCGGCTTCCGGCGTTTCAAACCGCAGGAAGGTGGCGACGGAGGCGGTGCCCCATTTGTACCAGGCCCATTCGGCGGGCGGCGGCGTTCTGGGGATCGGGATCAGCATGGCGAAGTGCAGGTCGCTGTTCGCGGGCAGATCCTCGAACACCCCGGCCACGCGGTAATTGGCGGGGGCATCCATGCTGATCGTCAGTGTCTGGCCGATCGGATCCGCGCTGCCGAAATAGCGCCGCGCGGCCGAGCTGCTGAGCAGCACCGCGCTGGGATCGGCCAGCGCGCGGGCACCGTCGCCTTGCACCATGGGCAACGCGAACACATCGAAGAAGCCGGGGTCGACCTGGGCGACATGCTCTGCCGTCGCGATCCCGCCGCGCAGCACTGCGCCGCTCCTGGGGCCGTCCGGGGTGGCGGCCCCGCCGCGGATGCGGGTGCCGATCAGGCCGGGGAAATCCTCGCGCATCTGTTCGAGCAAGCCCGCCATGGTCGCCGGATAGGCGCCGTTGAACGGGCTGCCGGGGAACTGCACCGCGGTGTCGACGCGGTAAATCCGCTCATGGTGCGGCAACCAGCGCTCGAAACTGGTCTCGAAGCGGACGTAGAGCGCGAGCACCAGGAAGGTGGCGATCCCCACCGCCAGCCCACCGATGGTGAGCGCAGCATAGAGCTTGTCGCGGGTGAGCGCACGATACAGCGCGGTGAAGGCGAGGCGGGGCATGGCGGCTCCTATTCGTAGCGCAGGGCGCGGGCGGGCTCGGCGCGCGCGACGCGCCAGGACTGGCCGATCACGGTGACCACCGCGATGACCAGCGCCAGCGTGGAGGCGAGCAGGAAATACCAGGGTGTGAGCGCGATCCGATCGTCGAAGGTCGAAAGCCAGCGCTGCATCGCCAGCCAGGCGAGCGGCCAGGCAATCAGGTTGGCGAGCAATACCGGGCGCAGGAACCTCGCGACCAGCAGCCGCAGCACGTCCCAGGTCGATGCGCCGAGCGCCTTGCGGATGCCGATCTCGCGGATCCGTCGCTCGGTATCGAAGGCGGCGAGGCCATAGAGGCCGATGCAGCCGATCACCACCGCCAGCGCCGCGCCCGCGGTGAACAGGCGGGCGCGCTGGAGATCGGCGCGGACATAGATGTCGTAGAGCATCTGGTCGACCGTCTGCGCCTTTAGCGGGACGGCCGGGGCAATGCGCCGCCACGCGCCCTCGATGCGGTCCAGCAGGGCGCGGCTGTCGTCGCCTATGTAGCGCACGCTCAGCACCGGGGAGGCGAGTCCGGAGGTCTGCAGCGCATAGGCCTGCGCCTCCACCGGATTGATCGGCCCCATCAGGCGCAGATCCTCAACAACGCCGATCACGGTTTGCACGGCCCCGCTGCCAACCAGCACCTTGCCCACCGCGGCGGCGGGGCTGGCAAAGCCGAGACGGGCGGCTGCGGTGCGGTTCAGAAGGACGGTGTGAACCTTGCCATCGGCCGCGTCGTCGCTCGCGAAACGGCCCGGGTCGAACCAGCGGCCGGCGAGCAACCGTGTCCCGTATAGTCGGAAGAAGCCGGGCCCCACCGTCGCCTGGATCACCGAAACCTTGTCGCCGCCCCGGTCCTCGCGGTGCATCTCCATGATGCCGAAGCTGCCGCCGCCGGGCGCGATCGCCGATTGGGCGATGCCGGTCACCCCGGGCAGCGCGCCGATCGCCGCCGCCACGTCGCGGCGCTGGGCGGCATCCAGACCGGAATCGCCGAAGGACGGGATCATCGCCAAGCCCTGACGCTGGAAGCCGAGATCCGCCGTCTGGGTGTGGCGCACCTGCGCGAGCAGCACGCCGGTGCCGATCATCAGCAGGATCGCGATGGCGAACTGCAGCACCACCAGGGTCCCGCGCAACAATCTGCCGCTGCGGCCGCCCCCGGTCGCGCTCGCGGCGGCCAGGACGGCGGCGGGCCGGAAGCGGGATAGGACGAAAGCGGGGTGTGCGCCGGCGATCAAGCCTACGGCCAGGATCAGCCCGGCCAAGGCAGGCAGGATCGTCTCGCTTCCCCCATAACGCAGGTGGAGATCCGTGCCGCCGATCGAGTTGACCCAAGGGAGCGCGATCTCGACCAGCGCAAGCCCGAGCAGGGCGGCGATCGCGGTGGTGGCGAGCGACTCCGCGAGAAACTGGCCGATGAGCGCGCCGCGCGTTGCGCCCAGCGTCTTGCGCATCGCCACCTCGCGCGCGCGAAGGCCCGCGCGGGCGGTGGCAAGGTTCACATAGTTGCCGATCGCCACCAGCAGCGCCAGCGCGCCGACCAGCCCGAGCGTTGCAACGACGATACGGTCGCGCGCGGCGTGGAGATGCAGCGCGCCGAGCGGCGTCAGGCCGGTGGTCACGCGGATGCCGCCCGGCGTGCCGGAAAGGCTGGGATCGGGGTGGCGCCTGTCATATCCGGCCACCAGGGCCTTCATGGCAGGCCCCTCGGACGGTGCCATCTGGAAGATGGTCTGCAGGCCCTGGCTGCCCTTGCCGAACAGCGCCGCGTCTGGGGAGAGGCGAAGGAACAGGTCCCCGGTGAGGCTGATCGCGCGCGGCAGGCGCACAACCGCGCCGACCCGCACCAGCCGCGGCTTGTCGCCGATGGTCAGCTTCAGCATCCGGCCGATCGGCGTGCCGCCCGGCAGGTGCGTCCGCGCCATGCGTTCGGTGATGACGGCACCGTCCGGCCGCCCCAGCGCGGCGATCGGATCGCCGGCCACGACCGGGAAGGGGAAGACCCGGAAGAAATTGGCGTCCGCCTCGCCGATCTGTACGCCGGTGCTACCTCCGCCGGTCTGCAGCGCGGCGTCGCTAAGCAGCAGCCGCGTCCCGGTCAGCCCCGGGCGATCGGCCTTGAGCTGCTCCAGCATCTCCCGCCGGGACGGGATGTTCACTTCGTTCGCGCCGGGAAATTGCAGCGTGCGCTGGACGATCCACGTCCGCTCCCAGCCGGGTACCGCGTGGTCGAACGTCATTTCGTACCGAACGAAGAGCAAGAGGACCAGGAACACCGCGATTCCCAGCGCCAGCCCGCAGATATTGACGAGCGTGAACAGCTTGTGCCGCGTGAGCGAGCGGTAGAGGGCGAGCCAGGCGAGGCGGTGCATCCGAGCGATCCTTATTCGTAGCGCAGCGCGCGGGCGGGCTCGGCGCGGGCGACGCGCCACGACTGGCCGATCACCGTCGCGATCGCGATGACCAGCGCGACGGCGGAGGCGAGCAGGAAATAGCGGATCGACAGGCTGATCCGGTCGTCGAAGGTAGACAGCCACCGCTGCATCGCCACCCAGGCGAGCGGCCAGGCGATCAGATTGGCGATCAGCACGGGCCGCAGGAACGTCGTCACCAGCAGCTGGAGCACGTCGCGGGTGGAGGCGCCCAGCGCCTTGCGGATGCCGATCTCCTTGATCCGCCGTGTCGTATCAAAGGCGGCCAGGCCATAGAGGCCGATGCAGCCGATACCGATCGCCAGCACCGCACCCATCGTGAACAGGCGGCCGCGCCGCGTGTCCTCCTCATAATAGGCCTTGTACAGATTCTCCTCGATCGTGCGGCCCTGAAACGGCTCGGTCGGCACGATGCGCTTCCACGTTGCCTCGACGGCGTCGGTCATCGTCTGCGGATCGCCGCGGTACCGCATCGTGATGAACGCGTCGTTCAACGGCCGGGTATCGAGGCGATAGAAGGTCCCGCTGATCGTCTGCCGCGGGCCGCGGAAGCGGAGATCGTCGACCACGCCGATGATCGTCATCGAGGCATCGCCTTCGATCGGCTTGCCGATCGCCGCCTGCGGGCTGGCGAAGCCGAGCAGGCGGACCGCCGTGCGATTGACCACCACGTTGAAGGGCGCGGTGCTGCCGGTGACGCGGAGCGCGCGATCGTCCGCCGGACGGGAGCGGTCGAACAGGCGTCCCGCGAGCAGCCGGGCGCCGAAGGTATCGAAATACTGATCGCCGACGCGCACGTCCATCAGCGAAGGCGCGCGGATGCCTTGCATGCCGGGCTGGTACATCATCGAGAAATTGGTGACGTTCTGGTCGCCGGGCGCGTTCTGCGCCATGGTGACGTGGCTGACGCCGGGCAGTGCGGCGAAGGCACGCATCAGCGCGGTCTTCTGCTCGGGCAGCACCGAGCCGCTGTTCAGCGATCGCACGACGTAGAGGCCGTCGCGACGAAAGCCGAGATCGGCATTGCGGACATGGTTCGCCTGCGCAAGCATCACCGTGGTGCCGATCGCGAAGGCGATGGCGACGGCGAACTGTACGATCACCAGCGCGGCGCGAACCCTCGCGCCCGCCCGCCCGCCTCCGGGTGCCCGGGCGGCTGCCAGTACGGCGGCGGGTCGGAAGCCCGCCAGCACCGCGGCAGGATAGAGGCCGGCAATCGTGCCGACCAGCAGCACCAGCGGTACGAGCAGGAGCAGGACGCTGCCGGTGCCCAGATAGTCCAGGTGCAGCGACATGCCTCCGGCGGCGTTGACCAGCGGCAGCGCTACCTCGGTCAGTGCGAGGCCGATCAGTGCCGACAGGGCAACGGTCGCCATCGCTTCGATCATGAACTGGCGGATCAGCGTGCGCCGCGTGCCGCCCAGCACCTTGCGCACGGCGACCTCCCGTGCTCGCAGGCCGGCCCGCGCGGTGGCGAGGTTGATGTAGTTCACGATGGCGATCAGCAGCGTGAGCACGCCCACCGCACCCAGCGTGGTGACGACCGCGCGATCGGATGCCGCGTACAGATGATTGTCGACCAGCGGGCGCAGCGACTGTTCCCACTCACCCTTCTTGATGTTCTCGCCGAACACCCGGCGGTCGGCGAAGCGCGCCAGCTCGCCTTCGAAGCGGGTGGCGGCGGCGCGATCTGGGAATTGCAAGAGCGTCACCAGCGAGGTGCTGCCCCAGTGATCGAACCACTCGGTGGCGAAGCGGGATGCGACCAGCGGCACGAACAGTTCGGCGGTATAGCTCTGGTCCTTGCGCATGTCGGCGATCACCGCGCCGACGCGATAGGTATAGGTCGTGCCGTTGGCGATGACGGTCAGCGGCCGGCCGATCGGCGATTTCGGGCCGAAATAGCTTGTCGCCGCGCGCTGGGTGAGCACAAGCCCGTCCGGGTCCGCCAGCGTGCGGGTCGCGTCTCCGGCAACGACGGGGAAGCGCATCAGCGTGAAGAAATTGGGATCGACCGCCGCCATGGTCTCGCGCGTATTGGAGGCGCCCTGACGCACGATCGCATCCATCTGCGCGATCCGGGTACCCTGCAGCTGTGGATAGTCTGCGCGCAGCTGGAGCAGCTCGTTGCCCATCGTGTTGGGGTTCGGCGTCTCCGGATAGCCGGGCATGTGATAGTGTTCCTGGACGATGTAGAGCTGATCCGCGCCCGGGATCCACCGGTCGAACCCGGTTTCGAACCGCACGAAGAGGGTCAGTACCAGGAACACCGCAATGCCGAGCGCCAGCCCGCCGATGTTGAGCGCGGCAAACAGCTTGTGGCGCGTCAGCGAACGATAGAAGCTGGTGAGGGCGGACGTCATGGCGTCACTCCCGGTTCGCGGGTGGCGGACAAATAGCGGAGCAGGGCGACGGCGAGCAGCAGCATCACCAGCACCGTCAGCGCGCGATCGAGCTTCACGCCGCCCGCCGCACCGCGGAGAGGATCCGCCCGTCGAGCATGTGCACCGTCCGCTTGGCGATATCGGCATGGGCGGGGGAGTGGGTGACCATCACGATCGTCGCGCCGTCGGCGTTGAGGCGGGTGAGGATGTCCATCACCTGCGCGCCGTTCTCGGTATCGAGATTGCCGGTCGGTTCGTCCGCCAGGATCAGCTTGGGCTCGCCGACAATGGCGCGGGCGATCGCCGCGCGCTGCTGCTGGCCGCCGGAGAGCTGGTGCGGATGGTGGTTGCGGCGGTGGGCGATGCCGACGCGGTCCATCGCCGCGTCGACGCGCTCGCGCTTCTCGCGCGCCGGCATCGAACGATAGGCGAGCGCGAGCGCGACATTCTCGGCGATGGTCAGCTCGTCGATCAGGTTGAAGCTCTGGAACACGAAACCGAGCCGGTCGCGGCGGAGCTTCGCCAGCCGCGCCTCGGGCACCTTGGCGATATCCTCGCCCTCGAAGCGATAGGCGCCGCTGGTCGGGCGGTCGATCGTCCCGAGGATGTTGAGCAGCGTCGACTTGCCGCAGCCCGAGGGCCCCATGATCGCGAGGAATTCCCCCGCCTGCACGGTCAGGTCGATATCGGCGAGCGCGGTCGTCTCCACCTCGTCGGAGCGGTAGGCGCGGTGGATAGCGTTTAGTTCGATCATGGCGGGCTCCTATCGAATGAGCAGGGTCTGGTAGGGGGCGTAGGTGGCGAGCGGGGTGGTGACGATGCGCTCGCCGGGTGCGAGGCCGCTGGTCACTTCCACCTGATCGGGGTTGCGGCGGCCGGTGGTGATCGCCCGGCGCACCGCCCGGCGGTCGCTGGTCAGCACGAAGGCGGTGGTGCCGCCCGCGTCGAGCCAGCCGCCCGAAGGCGCGACAACGGCCGGGCGATCCGCGCCGAGGACGAGGCGCACGTCCAGCGTCTGGCCGCGGTTCAGCCCGCCCGGCGCCGCACCGGCGAAGCCGAGCTCGACACGAAATCTCCCTTCGGTGACTTGTGGCAGCACCTTGATGACGGTGAGCGGCAGGCTGCGGCCGTCGAGATCGGCGACGGCGGTGAGGCCGGTGCGGACGCGGCCGAGATAGAATTGGTCGACATCCGCGGTCAGTTTCCAGGCGCGCTCGGAATCGACCTGGCCCACCGCGTCGCCCGGCTTGATCATCTGCCCGGGCTGCAGGGTGAACGCGGTGAGCCGCCCCGCTACCGGCGCGCGTACCATCAAAGCCGCGAGGCCGGCGCGGGTCATCGCCAAGCTCTCGCGCAGTTCGCCGGCGGTGGCGTCGACGCCGCTGGACTGGTCGGCGAGCATCCGCCCCGCCTCTGCGGCGCTGCGGGTAAGCGCGGACAGGCGCGCGCGCTGATACGCCACTTCCTCGCGCAGCGGGGTGACGGCGGCGGCGGTGACGATCTGCTTGTCGAACAGGATCTGCTTCTGGCGGAGCAGTGCCTCGGCCTTGGCGAGTTCGTTGCGCGCCGAGGCGATGTCGCGCTCGGTCTGCTCGCGGCTCTGCTGAATCGACAGGCGCTGGCCGCTGATCGCGCTCAGCTGGCCGGCGATATTGGCGGAGCGGCTGGCGACGTCGAGCGCGAGGGTGGGGTTGGCGAGGCGGGCGAGCGGGGCTCCGGCGGCCACCGACTGGCCGTCGCTGGCGATCAGCGCCTCGACCTGGCCGCCGCTGATCGCCGTGACATAGACCGTCTGGAGCGGGGCGACCTGCGCGCGCAGCGGCACATAATCGGCAAAGGGAGCGCGGGTGACCGGAGCGATGCGGATCGTCGCGGCCTCTACCGCAAGGCTGCCCGAGCTCGGCAGGAACCACCAGAAACCTGTGGTGGCCACGACCACGGCAATGCCGAGGCCGACGCGGAGGATCAGCTTGCGGCGGCGCGCATGGGGGCGCTCGATCCGACGGTCCATCGCGGCGCCGTTAGTGTGGAGAGGCGTAACGTCCATGTCCGCCAGTGTAAGGTACCTGGTCGGATGCCCCTAAGGCACTGAGATGGTTGCAAAATGAACAAGGTGCTGGCGCTTCCGCCGAACAGTGTTCAAGCTAGTGTCCGATTTCGAACACTCATCAGGAGCCGTCAAGCCAGTGCCAGCCGAATCGCCCGCCATCCTGGTAATCGACGACGACCCCGACATCGTCCGCGCCGCGACCCTGCTGCTGGAGCGGAACGGCATGCGCGTGCTCGGCGCGGAGGATCCGGACGCGGCCTGGGTGCGGCTGGCCGAGGGGCCTGTCGACGCAATCCTGCTCGACCTCAACTTCGCGCGCGGGCGTACGAGCGGCGAGGAGGGATTTCGCATGCTCGACCGGCTGATTGCCGCCGATCGCAACGCGGTGGTGGTCGTGGTCACCGGGCATAGCGGCATCGCGGTAGCGGTGCAGGCGATGCGCGGCGGGGCGAGCGACTTCGTGATCAAGCCGTGGAGCAACGAGCGGCTGCTCGCCACCGTCGAGCGCGCCGTGGCGCTGCGCCGGGCAAAACTGGCGGCCGCACCTGCGCCATCGGGGGAGGAGGCGCTGCTGCTGCTCGGCGAGGCGCCTGCGATCGAAGCCGCTCGTGCGCTCGTCGCCCGGGTGGCCTCTACCGATGCCGCAGTGCTGCTCACCGGCCCGGCTGGCAGCGGCAAGACGCTGGTGGCGCAGCTGCTCCACCGCGCCTCGCCGCGCGCCGAGCGACCGCTGGTGACACTGGATGCGGCGGTAGCGGATCTGGCGACGATCGAAACGCGCACGGCAGCGGCCGAGGGCGGCACGCTGCTGATCGAAGGCGTAGACCTGCTCGCGCCCGCGCTGCAGCCCGAACTCGTACGGCGGCTGGGCGGCCTGCGCCTGGTATCGACCAGCCGGCGGGATCGGGCAGCCACTCGCGCGGCGCTGAGCGACGACCTGCGCTTCCGGCTGAACACTGTGGAAATCGACCTGCCGCCGCTCGCCGGTCGCGGCGACGACGCGCTGCTGCTGGCGCGCCACTTCTGCGCGTTGTTCGCCGGGCGCTATGGCCAGCCGCTGCGCCCGCTCACCGACGAGGCCGCGCGCGCCATCGCCGCCGATCCGTGGCCCGATGGCGTGCATGGGCTGCGCCAAACGATCGAGCGGGCGGTGCTGCTCGGCGGCGGTGACGCGATCGACGTGGCCACGCTGGGCCTTGCGCTGTCCGAGGACATAGTGGAGCCCCGCGCGATCCGGGCGGATCTGAACATCGGCCGCAGCGAGGCGGCGCTGGTCGCGGCGGCACTCAAGCGCCACGCCTTCAACGTCAGCCGCGCGGCGGCGGAACTGGGGCTGACTCGCGCGGCGCTGTATCGGCGGATGGCGAAATATGGGCTCTAGGGGATGGGCCGCGCTGCTGCGCGGCATGCTGCTGCTGGGCGCGGGGGCCGCCTTCGCCATGGCCTGGAGTTCGGGGCTCTATGCGAGCGCGCTGGTCGCGGCGCTTGCCGGCCTGTGGGGCATCGCGACGGGGATCGTCGCGGCGCGCAAGCCGCAGCTGGTGCCGGTCGCCGCACCGAGCCCTGCGCCCGACCCCGCGCATCGCGAGCGGCGGCTGACCGCGCTGCTAGATCTCTCGCCCGCGCCGATCGTGACGCTGGACGGCGAGGGGCGGCTGACCGCGATCAACCGGGCGGCGCGACGCCTGTTCGGCGCATCCGACCTCATCGCCGATCCGCCGGCGCTGCTGGTCGAGGCGATCGGCGACCCCTCCGGCCGGGCGGCGACGGTGGCGATCGGTGGGCGCAGCTTTGCGCTGACGACCAGCGACTTCGCGCTCGCCGGGACGCAGAGCCGACTGGCGGCGCTGATCGACATCGATGCCGAACTCAAGGTGGCCGAGGCGGCGACGCTGCGCGATCTGGTGCAGGTGCTCAGCCATGAGATCGTCAACGCGCTGACCCCCATTGCCTCGCTGAGCCGCACGGCGGCGGACATGCTGGACGAAGCCGTGCCGGCGCTTCCCGCGCTGCGCGACGCGGTAGGCACCGTCGCGCGCCGGGCGGAAGGATTGCAGCGCTTCGGCGAGGCCTATCGCTCGCTGGCGCGGCTGCCGGCGCCGCGTCTTGCGCCGATCGACCTGCGCGAGGTGGCGACCGACCTGGCGCGGTTGTTCGCCACCCGATGGCCGAGCCTGCCGCTTACCTTCGACGGCGAAGCACCGGTGCGCCTGCACGGCGATGCCGACCAGCTGAGCGCGGCGCTCTGGGCCCTGCTGCAGAACGCGGCCGAGGCGGTGGGCGGGGCAGGCGAGGGGCGCGTCGGGCTGTCGCTGGGGCGGGACGCGCGGGCGGCGTGGTGGCGGGTGTGGGACAATGGCCCCGGCATCGCGCCCGGGGAGCGCGGCGCCGTGTTCCGCCCCTTCTTCACCACCAAGCTGCAGGGCAGCGGCGTGGGGCTTGCGCTGGCGCGACAGATACTGCTCGGCCATGGCGGCGACCTAGTGCTGGTCGAGAGCGTCAGCGGTGCCTGCTTCGAGGCGACGCTGCCGATCGTGCCGCAGGGATGAAAACGGACCCGCGCCGCCCAGGGAGTCGACGCGGGCCAGGCACCGCAATCGTCAGGCCAGGAGCACCTTGTCGACGGCGATGCGGAACTTCTCCATGTCCGCTGCCGAGCCGACGGTAACGCGCGACATCGTCGGGTAGGCGGTCCAGGAACGGCCGATCTGGACATTCTGGGCGAGTAGTGCCGCCATCATCTCCTTCGGTGCCTTCCCCTTCCACTCGGTCATGAACATGTTGGCATGGCTGCCCGGCAGTACCTTGAGGCCACGGCTCTGGAGATGCGCGATGGTCTTCTCGCGCACCGCAATCATCTCGTCGCGCCGGGCCTTGATCTCGGACGCCAGCGGGATCGAGGCGGTGCCGCAGGCGACCGCGGTCATCGGCAGCATGTTGGTCACCTGCATGCCGTCATAGCGCATCATCTTGTCGTGCAGCGCCGGTGCCGCGAAGGTGAGGCCCAGCCGCATGCCCGCCATGCCGAACAGCTTGGAGAAGGTGCGCATCACCAGCACGTCGTCGCGGGCGGCCACCAGCTTCGCGGCATTGGGCACGTCGGCGAAGTGGATATAGGCCTCGTCGACGATCAGCACCGCGTCCTTGGGCTTGTTCTCCGCCAGCCAAACGATGTCGGCAATCGGGGTGAGCGTGCCGGTCGGGTTGTTGGGCGAGCAGACATAATAGAGCCCGGCATTGGGATCCGCCGCCAGCATCGCCTTGACGTCGTGCTGATATTGCGGCCCTAGCGGCGCCTTGGTCACCTTGGCGCCGATCCAGGCGCCGGTGCGCCAGATCTGCTCATAGGTGGGGTCGGCAGTGACGATCCCGCGCGTCGGCGAGGCGAAGGTGACCGCCGCGCGGTTGAGCGGATCGCTGGAGCCGGGCCAAGCCTTGATGTGGGTGGCGGGCAGCCCCTCCACCGCCGACACGGCGGCAAAGAGCTTTTCATGCTCGCCGTTGGGCTCGTAGCGGTTGCCTTCGGTCACGATCTTCATCGCCGCCTGCGCACCGGCGGGCAGCGGCCCGGTCCAGCATTCGTTGGAGCCGATCCGCACCGCGCCGATCACCGCGCGCGCCGATTGCTGCGCGAAGGCGGGCGCCGCGCGGCCCAGCGCGACGGTGCCGCCGAGCAACGCGGCGATCCGCCCCATGTCGCGGCGCGAATAGCCGCGGCCGCGCAGGTCATCGGCGACTTCGGGCTGCTTCAGCGTTTCGAGGATGGTCATGTCGTGGGTCTCCCTGTTCTATTCGAGACGCGCGTCAGAACTCCAGCGCGTTGTGGAACATCACCAGTGCGATGACGATGAGGTAAATGCCGAATACCCGCTTCAGCATCGCTGGTTGTAAAGCATGGGCAGCTGCGACCCCGAGCGGGGCGGTGAGCATCGACATGGAGGCGATGGCGAGCGTCGCCGGCAGGTTGACGAAGCCCAGCGAACCCCAGGGCAGCCCCGGCTCGTGCAAGCCGATCAGTGCAAAGCCGATCGCGCTGGGGATGGCGATCAGCGTGCCGATCCCGCTGGCGGTCCCCACCGCGCGGTGGATCGAGCGGCCGCACAAGGTCATCACCATGATCGCGATCGTGCCGCCACCGATGCCGAGCAGCGACGAGAAGGTGCCAAGGCCCCCGGCGATCGCGACGCGCGCGACCCCCATCGGCATCTGGTCGGAGATCACGCGGTTGCCGAGCCTCGGCACGAGGAAGTTGATCGACATCAGCAGTACGCCGCTGGCGAAGACGAGAGTCAGCACCCGCCCGTCGACATGGCTGGCGAGCAGCACGCCGATGCCGTCGCCCAGCACCACCCAGGGCGCCCAGGTCTTCAGGATCTCGAAATCGACCGAGCCGCGCTTGTGGTGGCTCAGCACCGATCGGATCGAGGTGATGATGATCGTCGCCGCCGAGGTGCCGATGGCGACATGGGCATATTGATTTTGCTCTCCGCCGAGCAGGGGCAGCATCAGCAGCAGGGCAGGGACGACGACGAAACCGCCGCCGATGCCGAACACGCCGCCGGCAAAACCGGCAGCGAGCCCGGCAACCAGCAGGCCCAGCAAGGGGATCAGCCAGTCGATGGAAGAAACTAGCAAAGCACATCACTCCCGAATTATGTTCTTGCACGCGACAGGACCGGTCGGGCGCCTGTGCGCCCGCCCGGCAAAGCTTCAGAATTTCAGGCTGATCCGGCCGTAATAATAGCCGCCGTTGATCCCGTAGGGCGAGATGGTGGGGTAGAGATTGCTCGAATAGGTACGCGAACCGGCGAGCAGTTGCGGGTTGCGGATCTGTTCGAAGGAACGTTCGGTCGGATAGTGGTTGAACAGATTGTTGGCGCCGATCGCGAGCGTCACCGGCGGCAGCACGCGGGCGCTCAGTTCGGCATCGGTGATGAACGCGGCGTTGACCGGGACGATGGTGTCGGCCCCGCGCAACGGGCCGTTGCCCGGCGTGGATTCGAGGGCATAGACCTTGGAATAATAGCTTTCGCGCAGGTTGAGGCTGAAGATCCCCCGCGACCAGAACGCGCCGAACGTCGCCCGGAATTTGGGCGTGCTGTTTTCCAGCTGGACGATGCTGTAGCGATCGATCAGCGCCGAGCGGCTGGGATCGGCGCGGTTGACGTAGAGCGGCGCGGGCAGCCCCGCGATGCTGCGCACCTGGTTCTCGTTGTAATTGGCGGTCAGCGACCAGTCGACGGTGCCGAACGCACCGAAATGCGACGCATAATTGGCGGTGAAGTCGATGCCGCGCGTGCGCACCTTGGCGCCGTTGACGAAGGTCTGCACCGAAACCGATCCGTCGATGTTCCGCTCGCCGTTGACGTCGAGAAGGACATAGCTGGGTATCTCGCCGCCGAGCGCGGTGGCGACGGCGTTGTAGACCGATTGCTGGTTGTAGGTGAGGTAATTGTCGGCATTGTAGGCGACGCAGCGGCTGGCATTGGAGCCGGTATAGCCTTGCGGGCAGAACTGGCCGCGGAACCCGTAGAAGGAACTGGAGATCAGGATCCGGTCGCGGATGTCGATCCAGTAGCCGTCGATCGTAACGCTCAGGCGCCGGGTGGGATGGAAGACGAAGCCGGCGCTGAAGTTCGTCGACTTTTCGGGCTTGAGACCTCCGAAGCCGAGCGCAGCGCCGGCGGCGGAGTTGGCCGGCAGCACGCCGGAGATGCCGCTGGGGGCGACGTTGATACCCGAATAGAAGCCCTCCGCCAGCGTCGGCGCGCGGAAGCCGGTGGAAACGGTGCCGCGAATCGCGAAGGCGTCCGAGATATCGTAGCGGCTGGTCAGCTTGAACACGGTGGTGTCGCCGAAATCACTGTAATGTTCGTGGCGGACGGCGCCGTCGATCAGCCAGGCGGCGACCGGCTTGATGCTGAGATCGAGATATTGCGAGAAGTTGGTGCGGCTGTGGTTGCCCGCATCGTTCGGGCTGTAGCCGAAGAAGGACTGGGCGCCGCCGCCATAATAGGAGGCCGGATCGCCCGAGACGATGGCATAGGTGTCGCGCCGCCATTCCAGGCCGCCGGCGAGCGTGGCGGGTTCGGCGAGGCCGAGTTCGATCGGGTAGGTCAGGTCCAGCGTGTTGGTCCACTGGCTGGCCTTGAAATCGCCATTGTGGAACTCGGTGGGCGTGAACCCGGTGGCGCGGTAGAGCTGGGCGTTGCCCGAATCCTGGACATGGACGGCGACGAAATCGTCGCCATAGGTGGAGGCAATGTCGAAGGTGCCCGCGCCCAGTGCGCCCCGGACGCCGCCGGTGACGGCATAGTCGGTTTCTCGAATGGCTTCGAGCGGCTGGAAGCCGGCGGGGTAGAAGGGCACGCCCGCGGCGCTGACGATCACATCGGGGGTGCGGACATTCTCATAGGCGCGGGCATATTTGTGGCCGTAGCTGCCAAAAGCATAGAGTTCGATGCCGCCGAAATCATAACCTGCATTGGCCATGACGGAGGTCTGGTCGACCGAGGGGTCGCCCAAGATGCGGTTGGTGTAGGGGTAGTTGGGCAGCGAGCGGATCGCCGGATAGAGCGTCAGGTAGCGCTGAGCGACGGCATTGTCGCCATAGACCTGCGGATTGATGTCGCCGCGGAAGCTGAACCCCTTCTTCTTCTTTTCGACCGTGAGATTGACGAAGGCATTGTCGATCGGCGCGAAGCCGATGTTGCCCGCGATCGCATAGGTCTTGCCGCCTTCGTCGTAATAGCGGCCGCCGGTGGCGGTGATCATGCCGCCATGATCGGCCTTTTTCTGGATGATGTTGATCACGCCCGCGATCGCATCGGTGCCATATTGCGCGGCGGCGCCATCCTGCAGCACTTCGATATGGTCGATCGACAACGGCAGGATGAAGCTGATGTCGGGCGCGGCGCTGCCGCCATAGGGGCCGCCCGCGATCGAGACATTGGCGGTGCCGTGGCGGCGCTTGCCGTTGAGCAGGATCAGCGTGTGGTTGGGGCTGAGGCCGCGCAGCTTCATCTGCAGGTTGTGCGCCTGGAGGTCGCTGCCGAAGGCCTGGGCCTGCACGCTGGGGAGATTCTGGGCGAGCGCCTGGATCAGGTCCGGCTGGCCGGTGCGGGAAAGCTCCGCCGCGCTCAGCAACTGAATCGGCGCGGGGCTGTCCGCAGCGCGCAGCCCGGTGACGCGGGTGCCGGTGACGATGATGTCGTCGCCTTGTGGCGTCGGAGGCGTGCTGTCCTGCGCACAGGCCGGTGTGGCGGTGAGCGCCAAGGCGATGGCCAGAACCAAAAACGATGCCGTTTCTCGAAATTGCATTCGATGGTGCCCCCCGAAGGCTGATGGTTGTCGTTCGTTCGCTCCTGCGTGCGGTCGCGTGTTCTTGTTGTTCTCGTTGCCAGGTATCTGCCGGGCAGGTGTGCCCGTTCCCGAAAGCGCCGTGGCGCAGCCGGGAGTGGATCGATGCCGACAATGGGGTACGCTTCGGCGGCCATTCCCATGTCAGGGCCGCACGTCATCCTGTCGCGCCCGAACCGGGTGCGCGCTACTATGTCAGATCAACGGTCGCACTGGGCTCTCGATCGGAGCCGAAAGCGATAGGGCAGCGTCCTGCAGACAAGGCTGCTGCTATCGCAATAACCAGCATAGTTGGTGCCGATGCCCGCCCTCCTTCATTTAAAGAGAGCGCGGCTTTCTCATGATAAAATGGTGCAGTCGATCGATGTCGATAATCGTACGGAATAGCGATGTGCGCTAGGTTCCGAGCGTGAAGGTTGCGCACTAGCGCCCGGCAAATCCTGGTCGGTCATTTGATCACCTCGTTATTGACCAAAGCACCGATTCGGGCATCCGACCCCTGAATTTTTCTGTCTTGTTATGAGAATGCTATCGGTCGGGCAGGGGAAGTCAATGCGCGAATGACGTATATCGTAACCTTTGTGTCGCGCTTATGTCATATGGCCCGCTCCATTGCTGGAACGGGCCATCGGCACCAACATGAGTAGGATGCGGAGGCGCAGATCAATGTGCTGCGCTGGTATCCACCTTGCCGCGCGGGCGGGGGGTGAACCAGATGATCCCGGCCGCGAACACGAAGATGATCGCTGACAGCAGGAACACGTGCGTGGTTGCCAGCGTCAGGCTTTCCTGGCTGACCAGGCGTTCCACGGCGGCACGCACCTGGCCGATCGAAAAGCCCTGCGCGGTCAGGGCGTTCATCGTCGAATCGGTGTTGAGCCGCGAGACGATCTCGCTACGGGCGACCCGCGAGCTGTCGTCCCAGATGCTCGTCGAGATCGAGGTGCCGATCGCGCCCGCCATGGTTCGCAGGAAGCTCATCACGCCCGCCGCCGAGGCGGTCTCCTCCGGCAGCACCGAACCCAGCGCGAGCGTGGTGAGCGGGATGAAGAAGAAGGGCATGCCGAAGCCTTGCAGGAACTGCGGGAAGGCGAAGGTCCAGAACCCGGCCTGGCTGTTCCAGTAGACGCGGAGCAGCGCAGACAGGCCGAGCCAGAGAATGCCGAAGGACACGAGCAGCCTGGGGTCGACCTTGTTCGACAGTTTGGCGACCACCGGCGACATGAACACCGCGGCCACGCCGGAAAAGGCGGTGGCATAGCCGGCATAGGTCGCCGTGTAGCCCTGGCTGGACTGGAGCCATTGCGGGATGATCACCGCCGATGCGAAGAAAGTGGCGAAGGCGAAGGACAGCGACGTCACCGCCACGGTGAAGCCCCGGTGCCGGAACACCCGCAGATCGACGATCGGGTCCTTCGCGGTGATCTCCCAGGCGAGGAAGACCAGGAAGCCGATCGCGGCGACCACGCCCAGCCACACGATCGAGGCATCGTTGAACCAGTCATGCTCGCGGCCGAGATCGAGCATGATCTGCAGCGCGCCGATCCACAGCACCAGCAGCGCCAGGCCGCCCTTGTCGACGCTGAGCTTCTGGGTCGGCGTCTCGGCGCGGCGCAGCAGGCGCATCGCCCCGAAGGCGCAGATCGCCGCGACGGGGATGTTGATGAAGAAGATCCAGTGCCACGACCAGTTGTCGCTGATCGTGCCGCCCGCGATCGGGCCGAGGATCGGCGCGACAACCGTGGTCATCGCCCACAGGCCCATCGCCTGGGCGTGCTGTTCGGGCTTGAAGATGCGCAGCAGCAAGGTCTGGGTGAGCGGCATCAGCGGGCCGCCGCACAGCCCCTGTCCGATGCGGCACGCGACCAGCATGCCGAGCGAGGTCGACAGGCCGCACAGCACCGAGAAGATGCCGAAACCGATCACGCCGAGGATGAACACCCGCACCACCCCGAAGCGGCCCGCGAGCCAGCCGGTGAGCGGCACGCAGATCGCCTCGGCAACCGCGTAGGAGGTGATGATCCAGGTTCCCTGGCTCGCCGAAATGCCCAGACTGCCCGCGATGTGCGGCACCGAGACATTGGCGATGGTGGTATCGAGCACCACCATGAAGTTGGTCAACGCCAGCACCACGCCGGCGAGGATCAGCGAGGGCCCCTCCAGGAAGCCCCCGCGCTGCATCTGGCCGCTCATGGCAGGCAATCCTTACTTGGCCGAGGTATCGATCTCGGCATCCATCGACAGGCCGACGCGCAGCGGGTGCGCCTGCAGCTCCTTCGGATCCAGCGCGACGCGCACCGGCAGACGCTGGACCACCTTGATCCAGTTGCCGGTCGCGTTCTGCGCGGGGATCAGCGCGAAGGACGAGCCGGTGCCGCCGGAGAAGCCGACGACGCGGCCGTGATACTTCACGTCTCCGCCGTACAGGTCGGACGTGAGTTCCACCGGCTGGCCGACCTTCACCTTGGTCAGCTGGCCTTCCTTGAAGTTGGCATCGACGTACAGCTGGTTGAGCGGCACGATCAGCATCAGCTGGGCGCCGGGAGCAACCCGCTGGCCGACCTGGACGGCGCGGCGCGTGACCACGCCGTCGAACGGCGCGCGGATCACCGTGCGGGCGAGGTCGAGCTTGGCCTGCTCCACCTTGGCGCGGGCGGCGAGCACTTCCGGGGCGGTGTTGGCATTGGTGCCCCGCACCAGCGCATCATTTGCCGCCAGCTGGCCGCTTGCCGCCACGCGAGTGGAGGTCGCCTGGGCGAGACCCGCCTTGGCGAGTTCGAGGTTGGCGCGCGCCGCGGCGAAGGCGTTGGTCGCCGACGTGAGCTCCTCGCCCGAGACCGCGCCGTTGGGCGCGAGCTTCTGGCGGCGGGACAGATCGATGCGGGCCTTTTCGAAATCGGCCTGCGCCGCGGTCACCTGCGCCCGCGCGCGGGCGATGTCCGCCTCGCGCGCCTGCACCTGCGCGGCAAGCGCCTCGCTGGTCGCCGAGGTCTGGCCGAACTGGCGGGTGGCGCGGGCCAGATCGGCCTCGGCCTGCGCAAGCGCGATGCGGGCGTCGCTGTCGTCGATCTGGACGAGCACGTCGCCCTTCTTCACCGCCTGGGTGTCGGCCACCGCGACGCGCAGCACCTGACCGCCGGTCATCGGGGTGATGCTGGCGCTGTCTGCGCCGACATAGGCGTTGTCGGTGCTCACATAATGGCTGCCGACGGCCATGTAATAGCCGCCATAGCCGAGACCGGCAACGAGCACGAGGCCGCCGATGCCAAGCATCAGCCGCTTGCGCAGGTTCTTGCGCTTGCGGTCGTTCATGTCGGTATGGGCAGGCGCCTGCGACGGCTCGCTGCGATCGGCGGCGTCGCCGCGGGCGGAATGGATGGCGGGTTCTGCATCAGCCATGGGTCTTGACCTCGGAAGCGGCGGCAGCGGCCGCGTTGTTGGTGGAAAAGCCTCCGCCCAATGCGCGGACGAGCTGGACGTCGAGCGCAAACGCGCGCGCCTCCAGCCCGGCGACGATCTGGCGGTTCTGCAACACCCTCTCCTCGGCGGTCAGAACATCGAGAAACCGCGACAGCCCGCCTTGATAGCGTTGCTGGGCGATCGAATAGGCCTGCTCGGAATCTTCCAGCGCCTGGCGGCTCTGGGCCAGGCGCGTGGCCAGCGCCTTCTGGCTGGTCACCGCGTCCGCCACATCATGATAGGCGGTGGTGACGCTGTTGTCGTAATTGGCGACCGCCTCGTCATAGGTGGCGCGGGCGCGGGCATATTGTCCGCGCAGCTCGCCGCCATGGAAGATCGGCAGGCTGATCGCAGGACCGGCCTGGAACACCGAGGCACCATTGCCTTTGACAAGGTTGTCAAGGCCAAGCGCGCCATAGCCCGCGAGCGCGCTCAGGCGGATCGAGGGGTAGAAGTCGGCGCGCGCGGCCTTGATCCGGCTGGCGGCAGCTTCGACCCGCGCACGGGCGGCGGCAACGTCCGGGCGGCGGCCGATCAGGTCGGTCGTCACATCGGCCGGGATGCCGCGCGCTTCGGTCGGCGCGGCGGGCAGGGCGATGCTCAGGCCGCGATCCGGGCCCTGGCCGAGCAGTGCCGCGATGCGGTTGCGGGTAAGGCCGATATCCTCATCAATCGCGGCGAGCTGCGCGCGGGCGGCGGGCACGGCCGAGGCCGCCTGCTTTTCTTCCGCGCGCGTCTCGAGGCCGTTGGTCACGCGATCCGTAACCAGCTTCTGCGTCGCGAGGCGGACCTCCAGCGCGCGTTCCTGCACCCGTCGATCGGCCGCGAGGCGAGCGAGATCGGCATAGGCGGCGGCGATGTTGGTCGAGAGCGCGAGGCGCGCCTGTTCCAGCTCCAGCCGCGCGGCTTCCGCCTCGGAGGTGGCGGCGGCGAGCTGAGCGCGGTTCTTGCCCCAGAGGTCGAGGTCGAACGCCAGGTTGAGCGTGCCATAGCCGATCGTCTGGACATCCGAGCCGATCTCGATCGGCAGGCTGTCGCCGATGTTGATCTGGTTGGCCGCTGCCGAGGCGCTGGCATCGACGCGCGGCAGCCGGGCGGCGCCGACCTGCACGGCATAGGCCTGGGCCGCACGCAGCCGAGCGGCGGCGGCGGCCAAGTTGGGCGCGCCGCGGAAGGCCTCGTCCATCAGCGCGTCGAGCTGCGGATCGTTATAGGCGGTCCACCAGTTGGAGACGGGCCATCGCGCCTGGGCAGTGCCGGCGAACGACTGGTCGGCGGCAAAGGCACCGGCTGCGCGCACTTCCGGACGGGCGCCGAGGTCCGGCACCGGCGCGCAGGCCGCGAGCACGGAGGCGGCAGCCGCAGAAAGCAACAAGGGCCTTGTTGGGAAACGACTCATCATGGACAGGAAAAACCGTACTATTGGGTACGCGTTCCAAATGGAGAGCGGTTCCGCTCTTGTCAATAGAAAATCGTACCCTATAGTACGGTTATGGAAATTGTAACTCCCAAATGCCTGGGCAAGCGCGAGGCGCGGAAGCAGGATCGGCGCGCCGCCATTCTCGCCATCGCCAAGCGTCACTTCATGGACCAGGGCTATGCTGGCGTTTCCATGTCGGCGATCGCAGCGGAACTTGGCGGCTCCAAGGGCACGTTGTGGAGCTATTTCGCCTCCAAGGAAGAGCTGTTCGACGCCTGTGTCGATGAGGCGACACGCGAGTACCGCGAGCAGGTGATGCAGCTGCTGGTGCCGTCGGACAATCTCCAGGCGACGCTATGCGCGTTCATCCGCAGCCTGTTGCGCAAGGTCACCTCCCGCGAAGCGATTCAGCTGCACCGCGTGATCCATGCCGAGGTGGAGCGCTCGCCGGAAATGGGCGAGATCTTCTTTCGCCGCGGTCCCCAGCGGACGCGCGAGCTGCTGGCGGCGCATTTGCAGGATGCGATGCACAAGGGGCAGCTGCGCACCTCCGATCCGTTGAAGGCCGCCTTCGCCCTGACCAGCCTGTGCATGGGGTCGCAGCAGCGGGCGATGCTGGGGCATCAGTTCGGCGATGACGAGATCGACGAGGAGACGGATTACATCGTCGATCTGTTTCTGCGCGCGTTTGCGCCGGAGCAATCCCGCGCATAAGCTCTGCAAAAGGGGGGGGGGCGGAGCTTGGCTAAGTCGGAACATTGGCATCGGGGCGTTTGGCCCGCGGCTGCGCTTGCGATCGCGCTGCTGGGGACGGGCTGCCGCTCGGATCCTCCCACGCCGCCGCCGCCGTCCATCGCCTATGCCGGGCTCCCGGTGAGCGGCAGTCTGGCCGATGCGCGGCGCTCGGGCTTCGAGAATTGCCTGCAGATGGACGGCGGGCATCTGCGCTGCCGCCGCTCCGGCGTAATGCTGCTGGGCGAAGGACCCTATGAAGCAGCGCTGGACCTGCTGGGCGGCGACGGCAGCGGCGGCTTTCGCCAGATCACCTTGTGGCACGATCGAGACCAGTCGGCCGTGCTGAAGGTGGGCGACGCGCTGAAGCGACAGGGTTGGTCCTTCCGCTACACGGGCGAGGGTGGGCGCGGCGATCAGATGATCCTCATCCGCAAGGATGCGCCGGTCCATTTCTCGATCGACCTCAGCTATTGGGGCAAGCGCCGGGTGCGGATCCTGCCCGAATAGACCGGGGTCACGCGCCGGATTCGGCCTGCAGATCGTCGTCCGAGAATTCATAGGCGAGCAGATCGCCCGGCGTGCAGTCGAGATAGCGGCAGATCGCCGCGAGCGTCGCGAAGCGCACGCCCTTCACGCGCCCTGACTTGAGCAACGACAGGTTGCTTTCGGTGATGCCGATCGCCTCGGCCAGTTCCTTCGAGCGGACCTTACGGCGGGCGAGCATGACGTCTAGGTTGACGATGATCGGCATCAGATGAAGCCGTCCAGGTCGCGGCGTGCCTCCAGGCCGGCCTCCACCGCCCAGATCGCGGTATAGGCGGCGAGTGCCAGCAGCAGGCCGGCGCCGATCTTGTCGAGATAGATGAACCACTCCACGGTCGCGCCGTTCGGCGTACCCGGCGAGAGCAGGGTTGCCAGCAGGCAATCGTAGAGCGGGCTCATCAGTGCCCACAAGATCGCGGCGATCGAGGAAAGACGCAGCCAGCGCAGTGCCTTGGGGAGCGCGACCGATCCGCGCCCGCCAAGGCGCCGCAAGGCGAGCCCCACGCCCAGCATCACGAAGGCGAACGGCCCCAGGTTGATCATCTCCACCGCGGCGAGCCCCAGCCGCACATCCGGACGGGCGACATAGGCTTCGAAGGTCTTCAGCCCCGCCGGGCTGGCGAGAACGATGCCGCGTACGTCCTGATCCAGCAGGATGGAAGGCTGGTTGCGCCAGACGCAGCCCGCCTCGATGTCACAGACCGGCGACGCGCCGGGGGACAGGCCCGCCACGGCGATGACGATGGCCATCACCATCGCCGCTAGCACGAAGATCGCGCCGACCGCACGGCAGAGCCTGGCCTTGCGATGCGGCAGCCAATCACTGTTTTGCATCATGATCTTTCTGTTTGACGAAAAGATTTTGCTATCTTACACGATATCAGCGGCTGGGGGATAGTCGCGCGTCCTTGGGAGAACCCATATGATCGGCTGGAGAGGTTGCGCTTTTGGCGCAGGGTTGGCGCTCGTCTCGGGCACGGCGACGGCGCAGGTGGCGGGCGACAACACGTCACCCGTGCAGCGCGCCGAGATTGCGGTCGGCGTGTTCCGGCACGGCGCGAACTTTCATCCGCTCGGCAGCCGGCTGAGCTTCGATTTGCCGGAACTGCCGCCGGGGTATGTCTATGATGGAATGGAAGAAGATGGCACCACCGATGTGCAGATCGTCTATCGCAGCCGGCCGCTGCGGGTCCTGCTCAAACCCCGGCTGACGGGGAAGCTGCAGGTCAATACCGATGGGCGCACCAGCTTCGCCAGCCTGGGCGCGGAGTGGCGCCAGCATTTCCTGCGGAACCGGATCTATGTGCAGGGCGGCATCGGGGTGACCGTGATCGACGGCTACCGGTTCACGCCGGATCCGTTCCAGCCGGGCCTGTCGCCGGGCGAGGCCCAGCGACGCTATGCGATCTATATCCGGCGCACCTCCTTCGGATCGACGATATTGTTCAACCCGAATGCGTCGATCGGCATTCGGCTGGATCGCAAATGGGCGGTGGAATTGGCATGGGAGCATTACAGCCACCGCCAGCTCTTCTCCGAGCAGAACCCGGGTATCGACAATCTCGGGATCCGGCTGGTCCACCGCTTCGGGCGCTGAGCCGGTCGAGGATCGTCGGCAGGCGGGCTAACGCCGCATGCCGCCGGCCCATAGCGCCCACCAGCAGAGCAGCGGCTGCACGAACAGCCGCGGGGCATGATAGGCCCAGCCGAGCCCGGTGCCGGTCGAGAGGTCCTGCACCGCATGCTGGAGGTTCGCCGGGAACACGCAGAGCGCGTAAAGCGCGAGCATAACGCCGGCAAGCCTGCGCAGGCGCACGCTCAACAGCGCGAGGGCGCCGGCGATCTCGCACAGCCCGGTGCCTGCGATCACCAGCCCGGGGTAGGGCACCCAGGCGGGCGTGATGTGCAGGAACGGGCGCGGCAACAGGAGGTGCAGCACGCCCGCCAGGAGATACAGGCACGCCAGCACGATGCGCGCGCGGCGGCGCCACGGCGTCTCGGCGGGCGTGCCCATGGCATCAGGCCGACTGGAGCAGCTTCTCGCGGGCGATCTTCTCGCGCCACACCAGCGGGCCGGTGTGGTGGACGCTCTCACCGGTCGCATCGACGGCGACGGTGACCGGCATGTCCTTCACGTCGAACTCGTAGATCGCTTCCATGCCGAGATCCTCGAAGCCGACGACGCGCGCGCCCTTGATCGCGCGGGCGACGAGATAGGCCGCCCCGCCCACCGCCATCAGATAGGCGGCCTTGTGGTTGCGGATCGCCTCGATCGCCACCGGACCGCGCTCGGCCTTGCCGACCATCGCGATCAGCCCGGACTGCGCCAGCATCATCTCGGTGAACTTGTCCATGCGGGTCGCGGTGGTAGGGCCGGCGGGGCCGACCACCTCGTCGCGTACCGGATCGACCGGGCCCACATAATAGATCACCCGGCCCTTGAAATCGACCGGCAGCTCCTCGCCGCGCGACAGCATGTCCTGGATGCGCTTGTGCGCGGCGTCGCGACCGGTGAGCATCTTGCCGTTGAGCAGCAGCCGGTCGCCCGGCTTCCAGCTCGCCACCACCTCGGGGGTCAGCGTGTCGAGATCGACGCGGATCGATTCCTTCGACGGCGTCCATTCCACCTTCGGCCATTCGTCGAGGCTGGGCGGGTCGAGATAGACCGGGCCGCTGCCGTCGAGGCTGAAATGCGCATGGCGGGTGGCGGCGCAATTGGGAATCATCGCGATCGGCTTGGAGGCGGCGTGGGTCGGATAGTCGAGGATCTTCACGTCGAGGATCGTCGCCAGTCCGCCCAGGCCCTGCGCGCCGATGCCGAGCGCGTTGACCTTGTCGAAGATCTCGATGCGGAGTCGTTCGATATCGTTCTGGGGCCCGCGCTGCTTGAGCTGGGCCATGTCGATGTCGCCCATCAGCGACTTCTTGGCGAGCGTCACCGCCTTCTCGGCGGTGCCTCCGATGCCGATGCCGAGCATGCCCGGGGGGCACCAGCCGGCGCCCATCTTCGGGACCATCTCCAGCACCCAGTCGACGATCGAATCGCTCGGGTTGAGCATCGCGAACTTCGACTTGTTCTCCGAGCCGCCGCCCTTGGCCGCGAGCTCGACATGGACATGGTCGCCCGGGACCATCTCGACGTTGAGCACGCAAGGGGTATTGTCCTTGGTATTGACGCGGCTGAACGCCGGATCGCGCAGGATCGAGGCGCGCAGGCGGTTCTCGGGGTGCAGGTACGCGCGGCGGACGCCTTCATCGACCACGTCCTGCAGCGAGCGCTCGCTGTCCAGCACGCACTTCTGGCCCCACTGGATGAAGACCGTCACGATGCCGGTGTCCTGGCAGATCGGGCGATGCCCCTCGGCGCACATCCGGCTGTTGGTCAGGATCTGGGCGATGGCGTCCTTCGCGGCGGGGCCCTGCTCGGCCGCATACGCGTCGCCCAGCGCGCGGATATAATCCATCGGGTGGTAGTAGGAGATGTACTGGAGCGCGTCGGCGACGCTCTCGATCAGATCGGCTTCCTTGATGAGGACGGTCATGGATCCTGCCTGCAGAGAAATGGGCGCCCGGCATCGGGCTTCACCGTTCCTCTATAGGCCAAGTCGCGGCAGGACTAGGCCCCCGGGGTGATCGCGGGCAGCACGCCGAGTGCCGGCCGGGCATACCAATAGCCCTGGTGGTAGCGCACGCCGAGGTCGCGCAGCACGGCTGCTTCCTCGGCAGTCTCGATTCCTTCGGCGATGAGCAGCGTGTCGAGTTCCCTGCACATGCCGACCATCGCGCGGACGATCGCCTGGCGGCGCGGCTCGCGGTCGATGCCGCGGACCAAGGCCATGTCGAGCTTCACTTCGTCGGGCGCAAAGCGGGCGAACAGGTCGAGCCCCGAATGCCCCGCGCCGAAATCGTCGACCGCGACCTTGAAGCCGATCTGCTTGTAGGAATCGATGATGTTGGCGACATGATCGGGATCCGCGATCAGCTGGTTCTCGGTGAATTCGAAGATGAGGCGGTCGAGCGGCATCGCCACGGCGCGGGCGGTCTGCAGCGTCAGCTGGATGCAGGCGACCGGCGAATAGACCGCGTTGGGCAGGAAGTTGATCGACAGGCAGGCGCCGCTGTCCATCAGGCCGGCGGCCATCGCCGTTTCGATCGCCTTGACCCGACAGGCCTGGTCGAAGGCATAGCGGTTCTCGTCGGTAACCTGCGACAGCACGCCGAACGCACCCGATCCGTCTACGCCGCGAACCAGCGCCTCATAGGCGAAGGGCGTGCCGGTCTCGGTATCGACGATCGGCTGGAACGCCATCGCGAACGGGATGTCGAAATCGGTGCCGTCACGGCACCCCTGGCAGATCTTCCGCATTTCCATACGACCGTCCATAGACCGATATCGCTAACACAAACCAAATATGCGTTGAAATACCTACTTGATTCCCAACATATTATTGCGTGCGAGTGCAGGTTTGTGGCAATTCCGGTAAACAGCATAGTGACAGCGGCGGTGGATCTTCGCCATCAGGCGAGCCGATGATCGCGACTCCGCCGCCCCTGGACTTCGAGAAGCAGGTCACGCTGCGCCAGCTGCGCTATTTGGTGACGCTGGGCGGAGAAGGCAGCTTCACCCGCGCTGCGGCCCGCTGCGGCATCAGCCAGCCATCGCTTTCCCAGGCGATCCGCCAGCTGGAAGACGCCATTGGCGCGCCGCTGGTCGAGCGCGGCGCGCGCGCCTTCCTCACGCCGCTGGGGCGCGAAGTCGCAGTGCGTGCGCAGCGTATCCTGCTGGAGGTCCGCGATCTCGGCGAGCTGGCCGGCGGGGGCGATACCGCTCTGCTCGGCACCATCCGCCTTGGCGTAACGCCGACGATCGGCGCTTATCTGCTCCCGCGCCTCGTCGCGCGGCTGCACCAGCAGTTTCATGACCTGCGCGTTCATGTGCGCGAGACTCCGCCGGCCCAGCTGGTGGAGGGATTGGCGGCAGGCACGCACGACGTGATCCTGGCGCAGTTGCCGTTGCAGGCGCCCGGCACGCACGCCGAACGGCTGTTCCGCGAACCGCTCCATCTCGCCATGGCGGCAGACCATCCGCTGGCGGCGCGCACGGCGATCGGCACCGAGGATCTGGCCGGGCAGGATCTGCTCACGCTTCAGCGCGGCTATCGCCTGGCCGAGCAGACCATTGCCATCGCCGAGGAAGCGGGCGCCCGGGTGCGCGCGGAATATGAGGGCACCAGCCTCGATGCGATCCGGCAGATGGCAGGCATGGGCATGGGGTTGGCGGTACTCCCCGAGCTATATGTGCGTCAGGAGATCCGGCCGGGGGACGACGTGGTCTCACGGCCCTTTCGAAGCGGGCGACACTATCGCGAACTCGGCTTGCTGTGGCGCAGCGGGGTCGGTCGGGCACCGGCCTATAAGAGACTGGCGGAGGAGCTGGTTGCCTGTGTCGAGGATATAGGTATTTCCTATCGGTGATATAGCTGAGTAGCCATTGTTCTTATGGCTTCCCGCACGCACGTCATCGATCGTGAAGGGAGATGGTGGAGCGATGGCGAAACAGAGGATCGGCTGGGCGCAGGTGCGCGGCTGGCTGAACGAGGTGATCGGGCCCGATGGCGGCTATCTGCGCCTGGCGATGGTCTATGGCATCGCCATCAGCCTGCTCTCGCTGGCGACGCCGATCTCGGTCCAGCTGCTGATCAACAGCGTGGCCAAGATCGCGCTGCCGGCGCCGCTGATCACGCTGTCGCTGTTGCTGTTCACGCTGCTGCTGATCGTGGTGATCCTTGCGGCCCTGCGCGTCCACATCATGGCGCTGTTCGAGCGGCGGCTGTTCGCGCGGACCATGGCGGAGATCACCATCCGCGCGGTGCATGCCCGCAACCCCTTCTTCGCCGATGCCCGCCGGGTCGACCTGTTCAACCGCTATTTCGACCTGATGACGGTGCAGAAGAGCGTGCCGAGCCTCGTCATCGGCGGCTTCACCATCCTGCTCCAATCGGTGGTGGGGCTGGTGGTGACGAGCTTCTACCACCCCTTCTTCCTCGCCTTCAACGTGATCCTGATCGCGCTTGTATGGCTGATCTGGCAGCTCTGGTCGCCCGGCGCGATCCGCTCGGCGGTGGCGCTCAGCCATGCCAAGCATGATGCGGCGCGCTGGCTGGAAGGACTGGGCACCTCGAACGGCTTCTACAAGTCGAGCCGCCATCTCGATTTCGCGATGGACGGCTCGGAGACGATGACCGCCGCCTATGTCGCCGCGCATCGCCGCCATTTCCGCTTCAGCTTCACCCAGACCTGCGCCTATCTGCTGCTCTACGCCACCGCCAGCGCGGCGCTGCTGGCGATGGGCGGCTGGCTGATCCTGCAGGGGCAGCTGTCGATCGGCCAGCTGGTCGCGGCCGAGCTGATCCTGTCGGGCGTGTTCTACGGTCTCGGCCAGCTCGGCACCTATCTCGACGCCTTTTACGACATGGTCGCAGCGGCCGAGGAAGTCTCGCTGCTCTACGCCATCCCGCACGAGGCCCCCACGCGCAGCAGCGAAGCGCCCGGCAATGGCGAGGTGCGGCTGCGCGAGGTGGAGGCCGGCGACGCCCGTATCGACCTGACCATTTCCGCCGGCGCGCAGCTGGTCGTGGCGGCGGCGCCGACGATGGACGCCCGCCTGGCGATGCTGCTCAAGCGCAACCTCCAGCCCGATCGCGGGCTGGTGATGGTGGGCGGCGTCGATCTGGAAGCGCTCGACGTCTATCGCCTGCGCTCGGATGTGATCGTGCTCGATCGCCCGACGATCGTCGAGATCAGCATCCGCGACTATCTGGGTCTGGCCGGTGCCGGCATCCCGGCGGGCAGGGTGCTCGACGCGCTGGCGCTGGTCGGGCTCGATGTCCGCATCGGCCAGCTGCCCGAGGGGATGGAGACTCCGCTCGCCGCCTCGGGCTATCCGCTGTCGATCGGCGAGCTGATGGCGCTCAAGCTCGCCAATGCGCTGCTGGCGCGGCCCAAGGTGCTGTTGCTCGGCCCGCTGTACGACCTGATCCCGCCGCAGCGCCTGGCCGCCGCGCTCGATGCGCTGCGCGAGGCGGGCACCACCGTGCTCCTCTTCACGGGCCGTCCCGAGGCGATCCACCGCGACGGCTATCTGTGGCTGGGCAAGACCACCCAGGCGCGCTTCGAGACGCTCGACGCGCTCCGTGCCACCCTCAGCGAGCAGGAGGCACGCAATGCCTTTCCGGCCTGACCATATCGGCCATTTCCCCACGCTGGCCGGCATGCGCCCGCCGCGCATCGCCTGCGTCATCGCCTGGATGATCGTGATCGCCATCGCGCTGCTCGGGGTGACCATGGTCTACGTCCCCTGGGTGCAGACCGCGGCGGGGCGGGGGCAGGTGGTCGCGCTCGATCCGCACGACCGTGTCCAGTCGGTCACCGCGCTGGTGCCGGGCCGGGTCGATCGCTGGTTCGTCACCGATGGCCAGGCGGTGAAGAAGGGCGATCCGATCGCCAAGATCTCGGACAACGATCCCGAGCTGCTCGCCCGCCTCGCCGCCGAGCGCGACCAGGTGCTCGCCGAGATCGCGTCGGTGGAAAGCGCACGAGCGACGGCATCGATCGACGTGAACCGCGCGCGGACATTGTTCAACGAAGGGCTGGCGGCGCGGCGCGACTATGAACAGGCGCAGATCCGCGTCGCCGATCAGGGCGCGAAGCTCGCCGAATCGCGGGCCAAGCTCAACCGGATCGAGGTGTCGCTCAATCGCCAAGCGGTGCAGATCGTTCGCGCGCCGCGTGACGGCCGCATCCAGACGCTCAACGCCGCCGCCGGCGCGACGCTGGTCAGCGCCGGCACCGAGCTGGCGACGCTGGCGCCCGAGGGCGGCACCGAGCGCGTCGTCGAGCTGATGGTCGACGGGCGCGACATCGCGCTGGTGCGCCCCGGCCGCCGCGTGCGGCTGGAGTTCGAGGGCTGGCCCGCGATCCAGCTGAGCGGCTGGCCGTCCATGGCCTGGGGGCTGTTCGACGGGCGGGTGCGCTCGGTCGACCCCTCGGCGATGCCCGACGGGCTGTTCCGCGTGCTGATCGAGCCGATGCCGGGCACGCTCGCCTGGCCGGGGGACCGCTTCGTCCGCCTGGGCGCCAAGGTGCGCGGCTGGGTGCAGGGCGAAACGGTGCCGGTCGGCTATGAACTCTGGCGCCAGCTCAACGACTTCCCGCTCGAATTCGGCACCGCGGCCGACAAGGGCGAGGAGAAGAGCATGGACGTCTACAAGAAGAAAAAGAAATGATCCGGCTGCTGCTTGCCCTTTGCGCCCTGGCGTTCGCGGTGCCCGCCGCGGCGCAGGGGCCGCTTACCCTGGATCAGGTGCTGCGTTCCTCGGCGCAGAACGCGCCGCAGATCATCGAGGCGCTGGCCAGGCAGCGCCAGGCCGAGGGCAAGGCGCTGAGCGCCGAGGGGGCATTCGACGTGGTGTTCGACGTCGACGCCCAGACCCGGCCCTTCGGCTATTACGACGGCACGGTGGCGGAGGCGAAGGCCAGCCGCGCCTTGGACAATAATGGCGGCGGGCTCTACGCCGGCTATCGCGTCTCGCGCGGGCGGTTCCCGGTCTATGAGGACAAGGCCTACACCAACCAGCTCGGCGAGTTCAAAGTCGGCGCGGTCTTCTCGCTGCTGCGGGATCGCGTCACGGATGAGCGCCGCACCAAGCTGCGTCTGGCCGATCAGGATGTCGACGTCGCCCGGCTGGAGCGCGAGATGGTGGCGATCGGCGTGCAGCGCCGCGCGATGGGCGCCTATCAGGCCTGGGCGATCGCCGGACTGCGGCTCAAGGCCTATCGCGATCTGCTCGCGCTCTCCGAGAAGCGGCGCGCGCAGCTGGCGCGGCAGGTGCAACTGGGCGCCCGCCCGCAGATCCTGATCACCGAGAATGACCAGAACCTTGCCCGCAGGCGCTCGCTGGTCGCGCAGGCGGAGCAGAAGCTTGCCGAAACGGCCAATGCGCTGTCCTTCTTCTGGCGCGACGCCAATGGGGCGCCGCTGGTGCCGGCGCTCGAGCAACTGCCCGATGCGCTGCCGGAGCTGGCGATCGCGCCGCGCAAGGCGGGCCCGATCCTGCGGCCCGACCTGAAGACCGTGCTGGTGCGGATGGACCAGTCGCTGGCACGCCTCAACCTGGCAGAAAATGACCTCAAGCCGCGGCTCGATGCCCGGGCCGAGCTGGGCAAGGATGTCGGCGCGATCGGGCTGGGTGGTCCGTCGCGCACGCCGGCCGAGGCGATCGTCGGCGTCAAATTCTCGGTGCCGCTGGAGCGTCGCTCCGCCAGGGGCCGCATCGCCGAGGCACGGGCGGAGATTGACGGCCTGCGCACGCGCCACCGGATGCTGGAAGAACAGATCGCCATCGAAGTGAAGGGCATCGCGATCGGCATCGAGGGCGCCGACAGGGTCGCCGATCTCGCCGGGCAGGAGGCCGAGCTGGCGGGCAGAATGGCGGCAGCGGAGCAGCGCCGCTTCGACATGGGCGCGAGCGACTTCTTCCTCATCAACCAGCGCGAGGAAAGCGCGACCGATGCGCGACTGCGCGCGCTCGATGCGCGCTACCAGGCGCTGGTCGCGCGTGCCGATCTCGCGGCGGCGACCGCGGACCGGGCCGTGTTGGGCCTTTGACGATGCGGCGGCCGTGCGCCGCCGGGCCGCCAGGCAGTCGGGGTTGCGACGGAAGGCGAAAGGCGGGTAGCTACGGCCCCAGCCTATCCCCTTGAGTTTCCATATGTCGCTCATTCCGCGCAGCCGCACGTCCTCCGTCCCCCTCTATGCAGGCCTCGCCGCGCTGCTGGTGCTGCCGTTCGGTGCCGACACGGTGCTGCCGCTCGGCACCGCGACCTGGGCGGGCTATCTGCTGCCGACGGTGATCGCCTATGTGGCGCGGCGACCGGTGGTGCCGCTCATCGTGGCGGCGTTGGCGACCCTGCTCAATTTCGCCGGTTTCACCTTGGCCCCGCCGGGCGTCGATCCGCAGGTGGTGCTGATCAACCGCGTCCTCGGCACCGCGATCATCTGGATCCTCGCGGGCATCGGCTTCGCCTTCATCCGCAACCGCCTGGCGATCCGCCGCGAGGAATGGCTGCAATCGGGGCAGGTCGGGCTCGCCAAGGCGGTCGCCGGCGAACTGCCGCTCAACGAGCTTGCCACCGCCGCGCTGCGCTTCCTCGCCGATTATAGCGGTGCACAGGCGGGCGCCATTTTTGTGCGCGATCCCAGCGGGGCGGGCTTCCGCCGCCGCGGCACCTACGCCGTGCCGGGCGAGGCGCCGCTGCCCGAATGGGTAAAGCCCGGCGAGGGCCTGCTCGGCCAGGCGATCGCCGATCGGCGGCAGTTCGTGCTGGAGCAGGTGCCGGAAGGCTATCTCTATTATGGCTCCGGCCTGGGCCAGGCGCAGCCGCGGACGCTGCTGATTGGGGTCACCGAAGCGGACGGCGAGATCAACGGGGTGATCGAGCTGGGCTTCTCCGGCGCGGTCGATGCGCAGGTCCGGGCGCTGCTGGACCGGATCAGCGGCCAGCTCGGCGTCTCGATCCGATCGGGCAAGTACCGCGCCCGGCTCCGCGACCTGCTGGAGCAGACGCAGAAGCAGGCGGAGGAGCTGCAGGTCCAGAGCGAGGAACTGCGCGTCAACAATGACGAGCTGGAGGCGCAGAGCCGCGAGTTGCAGGACACCGCCGCCCGGCTGGAGGCGCAGCAATCCGCGCTTGAGCAGAGCAATGCCGAGCTGGAGGCGCAGACCCGCGCGCTGGAGCTGCAGCGCGACGAACTCGCCCGCGCGCAGGGCTCGCTGGAGCAGCAGGCGGCCGACCTCGAACAGGCCAGCCGCTACAAGTCCGAATTCCTCGCCAATATGAGCCATGAGCTGCGCACGCCGCTCAACTCGCTGCTGATCATGGCACGGCTGCTGGCGGAAAACCGTGCGGGCAATCTCAGCGCCGAGCAGGTCCGTCACGCCGAGACGATCGAGACCTCGGGCAACGACCTGCTCACGCTGATCAACGACATTCTCGACATCTCGAAGATCGAGGCCGGCAAGCTCGAACTCCAGCCGCGCCGCGTCCGCATCGCGCCGCTGCTCGACAAGCTGAAGGCGGTGTTCGGGGCCTCGGCCAGCGCCAAGGGGCTGGAGTTCCGGATCGAACAGGCGGCGGGTGCGCCCGGCGAGATCGAGACCGATCCGCAGCGGCTGGAGCAGGTTCTCAAGAATTTCCTGTCCAATGCGATCAAGTTCACCGCCAAGGGCGAGGTGTCGCTGGGCGTGACGCGGCGGCCGGACGGTCGGATCGCCTTCACCGTGCGCGACACCGGCGTGGGCATCCCGGCCGAGCAGCAGCAGGTGATTTTCGAGGCGTTCCGGCAGGCGGACGGGACGGTCAGCCGCAAATACGGCGGCACGGGCCTGGGCCTGTCGATTTCGCGCGAGCTGGCGCGGCTGCTCGGCGGCGAAGTGCTGGTCGAGAGCGAGGCGGGGGCGGGAAGCGCCTTCTCGCTCGTGCTGCCCGAAGCCTATGACCCCGCGCTGGTGCAGGCGGCGGCGCCGCTGCCGAGCCCCAGCCCGGCACCGGTCAAGCCGCAGCCCTCCAATCCCAAGCCCGGCCGCCGTCGCAGCGCCGAGCCGACCGAGGACGATCGCGAGAAGCTGTCGGGCGATTCCCGCGTGATCCTGATCGTCGAGGACGATCCGGTGTTCGCGCGGATCCTGTGCGACATCGCGCATGATCTGGGCTTCCAGTGCCTGATCGCCGGCACTGCGGACGAGGGCGCGCTGCTCGCCCGGCAATATGTGCCCAACGCGGTGATCCTCGACATGAACCTGCCGGACCATACCGGCCTGTCGGTGCTCGACCGGATCAAGCGCGACGTGCGCACCCGGCACATCCCGGTGCACGTCGTCTCGGTCGACGACGACAGCCAGGCCGCGCTGTCGAGCGGCGCGGTCGGCTATCTGTTCAAGCCGGTGAGGCGCGAGCAGCTGGTCGACATGCTGGAGGGGCTGGAAGCCCGCATGTCGCAGCGGATGCGCCGCGTGCTGGTGGTGGAGGACGACGCGCAGCAGGCGGAAAGCGTGAAGCAACTGCTCGCCTCGCGCGAGGTGGAGACGGTGCAGGCCCACTCCGCCGCGCAGACCTTCGAACGGCTCGGCCAGGAGACGTTCGACTGCATGGTGCTCGATCTCAACCTGCCCGACGCCTCGGGCCTCGACCTGCTCGACCGGCTGAGCGAGGACGACAGCGTCGGTTTCCCGCCGGTGATCGTCTATACCGGCCGCGACCTCAGCCAGGACGAGGAGCTGCGGCTGCGCAAATATTCCAAGTCGATCATCGTCAAGGGCGCCAAGTCGCCCGAGCGGCTGCTCGACGAGGTGACGCTCTTCCTCCACCAGGTCGTCTCCGAGCTGCCCGAGCCCCAGCAGGCGCTGCTCGCCAAGGCGCTGGGCCGCGACGCCGCGCTGGAAGGCCGTTCGATCCTGGTGGTCGAGGACGACATCCGGAACGTTTATGCGCTGACGAGCATTTTTGAGCCCCATGGGGTCAAGGTTCGCATCGCCCGCAACGGCCGCGAGGCGCTGCACGCGCTTGACGAATCGGCGCGCCATCTCGCCGATCCGGTCGATCTCGTGCTGATGGACGTGATGATGCCCGAGATGGACGGCCTGACCGCCACGCGCGAGATCCGCAAGCAGCCCTGGGGCAAGACGCTGCCGATCCTGATGCTCACCGCCAAGGCTATGGCGCGCGACCAGCAGGAATGCCTGGATGCCGGCGCGAACGATTATCTCGCCAAGCCGCTCGACATCGACAAGCTGCTCAGCCTGGTGCGGGTGTGGATGCCGCGGTGATCGATGAAGCGATTCTGCCGCACGAGGAGATCGAGCTCGACCTGCTGCTCGAAGCGATCTGGCGGCACTATCAGTACGACTTTCGCGGCTATTCGCGGGGCTCGCTGCACCGGCGAATGGAGCGGGCCTGCCAGCGTTTCGGCTGCGCGGGGCTTTCGCAGCTCCAGCACCGGCTGCTGCGCGAACCGGCGGTATTCGCCGAACTCATGGGCTTCCTCACCATCCAGGTGAGCGAGATGTTCCGCGATCCCGCCTATTTCCGTGCGCTGCGCGAAAAGGTGGTGCCGCACCTGCGCACCTGGCCCTCGCTCAAGGTATGGATCGCCGGCTGCGCCAACGGCGAGGAATTCTACTCGCTGGCGATCCTCTTCCGCGAGGAAGGGCTGGAGGACCGGACGATCTTCTATTGCACCGATATCAGCCCGGCGGCGCTCGCCAAGGCGGAGGCGGGCATTTTCGATTTGGCACGGATTCCGCAGTTTACCGAGAATCATCGCCTTTCCGGCGGGCATAGTTCGCTTTCCGATTACTACACGGCGGCCTATGGTGGCGCGGTGTTTGACAAGAGCCTCCGTGCCCGCGCCGTCTTCGCGGAACATAGCCTCGCCACCGATCAGGTGTTTGCCGAGGCGCAGCTGGTCTCCAGCCGCAATGTGCTGATCTATTTCGATCGTGACCTGCAGGATCGTGCGCTCGGGCTGTTCGGCGAGTCGCTGGTGCGCGGCGGTTTTCTGGGGCTCGGCGCTCGCGAGACGCTGCGTTTCTCGCGCCATGCCGATGCCTTTGCCGATTTCGACGCAGGCGAGCGCATCTATCGGCGCAACACCGCCCAAGTGCAGGTGACGACTGATGCGTGACCCCGTGAAGGTCCTCGCCGTCGACGATGTGCCCGAAAACCTGATCGCGCTGCAGGCCCTGCTCGCGCAGGAGGGGCTGGAGCTGCTGACCGCCGCCTCGGGCATGGAGGCGCTGGAACTGCTGCTGGTGCATGACGTGGCACTTGCGCTGCTCGACGTGCAGATGCCGGGCATGGACGGCTTCGAGCTCGCCGAGCTGATGCGCGGCACCGAGCGCACCCGGCGCGTGCCGATCATCTTCCTCACCGCCGTCGCCACCGACGAGCGCCGCCGCTTCCGGGGCTATGAGACCGGCGCGGTCGATTATCTGCTCAAGCCGGTCGATCCGCAGATCGTCCGCAACAAGGTGGAGATTTTCGTCGAGCTGGCGGCGCAGCGGCAGGAGATCGCCCGCCAGCGCGACCGCCATGCCGCAGCGCTCGCCCGGTTGAAGGCGCATCGCGACAATTCGCCGCTCGCGATCGTCGAATTCGATGCCGAGCAGCGGATCATTGCCTGGTCCGCCGGGGCGGAGCGGATGTTCGGCTGGCGCGCGGTGGAAGTGTCCGGCCTGCGCCCCTCCGAGCTCGAATGGCTGGATGCCGAACATGCCGCGCGGTTCGACACGATGATCCGCGGGATGATCGCCGGCGAGCATGTCCGCGACATGCGGCCGCTGCGCATGCGGACCGCGGTGGGCGTGACCCTCGACTGCGAGGTATATGGCTCGGCGCTGCTCGGGGCGGACGGCTCGCTGCTCTCGGTCAACACCCAGATCCTCGACGTCACCGATCGGGTACGTGCGGAGGAAACCCAGCGCTTGCTGATCGGCGAGCTCAACCACCGGGTGAAGAACACGCTTGCCTCGGTGCAGGCGATCGCCACGCAGACGCTGCGCCATTCCTCCGGCCCGTCGGACTTCGCGCCGACCTTCATCGGCCGCATCCATGCGCTCGCACGCGCCCATTCGCTGCTCAGCAGCACGACCTGGCAGGGCGCCAGCCTGCAGGAACTGGTCGAGGGGCAGCTCCAGACGGGCACCATCGACCCGGCCCGCATCGATACCGGAGGGCCGGCCGTCGATCTCGCGCCCGAGCCGGCGCTGCATCTCGCCCTGGTGCTGCACGAGCTGGCGACGAACGCGCACAAATATGGCGCGCTTTCGGTGCCGGACGGTCGTGTGGCACTGCACTGGGGCGTGCGCGGCGGCATGCTGGAGGTGGACTGGCAGGAAAGCGGGGGACCGGCCGTGGCCCCGCCGACCCGGCGCGGTTTCGGCACCGCGCTGATCGAACGCAGCCTCAAGGCAGAGGGGGGCAGCGCAGTCCCGCGCTATGGCGATGCGGGCGTCGCGTGGAAGCTCACCATCCCCTATGCCAGTGCAGTCCGCCTGCGGGGCGAAGCGCGCGGCGGCCACAAGACGATGCCGATGCTGCCCCCCGGCGGCAATGCGGCCTTGCTCGGCAAGCGCGTGTTGATCGTGGAGGACGAGCCGCTGGTCGCGATGGAACTGGCCACGATCCTCGCGGACCTCGGCATGACGGGTGCCGGCATGGCCTCCACGGCCGAAGAGGCGCTGGCGGCGATCGCGGATACCGAGGCTGACGCCGTGCTGCTCGACGGCAATCTGCAGGGTGCGTTGGTGGACGAGGTGGCCGTCGCGCTGGTCGCGCGGAACATCCCTTTCCTCTTCGTGAGCGGCTATGGGCGCGACCATCTGCCGATCGGCCTCGATTCGGTCGTCGTCATCGAAAAACCGTTCGACGCGCGGACGATCGCCGCGGCGCTGCACCAAGTTCTGGTGACGGCCGGCGCCTGAGCCGCCTCACGCCGAATCGCGTATGATCAATTCCGGCAGCATCGCGACCGATCCGACATTCTGCCCGGCAATGCGCGCCAGCAGCAAATCGACGAGCAGGTTGGCGCCGTACACGACGTCCTGCCGGATCGTGGTGAGCGCCGGGGACGTGTAGCCGGCGAGCAGGATGTCGTCATAGCCGATCACCGCGACATCCTCCGGCACGCGCAGCCCGCGTTCCGCCAGCGCGCGCATCGCGCTCATCGCGATGACGTCCGATGCGGCGAGGAGCCCGTCCGGCGCAGGATTGGCGGCGAGATAGGCGACCATTTCGCGATAGGCGTCTTCCATCGTCAGATGAATGGGAACCACCGTTTGCGCGACGTCGTCGGACTCGCTGATCGCAGCGTGGAAACCCCGATAGCGATCGGAGAATTCCGGCGCCTCGGGATTGCCGAGAAAGGCGAGCCGGCGGCAACCGCGCGCGATCAGATGGCGCGCGGCGAGTTCTCCGCCGGTGACGTTGTCGGTGCCGACGGTGATCTGGTCCGATCCCAGCCGGGCCGCCCCCCACACCACCATGCGATCATAGCTACCCGCGACCCGTTCGATCGCGTCCAGCTGGTCCGACTGGCCGATCAGGATGATGCCGTCGACCCGGCCCGAGGCGATGATATCGTCCAGCCAGCGCGGCCCCTGCGGCACGACGCGCGACAGGAAGAGATCATAGCCACGCCTGGTGAGCGCATCGGCCAGGCCGCCGAGCAGGCCCATGAAGAAGGGATCGGACAGCGCCTGATCGACTTCATGGCCCAGCGGCACCACCACGCCGATCGCGCCGGTACGCTGCTTGCGCAGCGCGCTGGCGGTCTGGTTCAAGCGAAAGCCATGTTCTTGGGCGAGCGCGACAATACGTTCGCGTGTGCTGCGCGCCACACGCGGATGATTGGACAAGGCGCGGGAGGCAGTCGAAACCGACACGCCCGCGATCTTCGCCAGCTCGACCAAGCCCACTGACTTCAATTGTCCAGCCCCCCAGATGCGATTTTATTCTGTCAGCGCTGACAGTATCGTGTCTAATCGATTTGGGAAACCTTAACATTGGTCAACGGCGGCTCCGACCAACCGTCGCTGCCATTTTCAATCCTCCCGGCAGCGCGGCGGCGGTAACCGGGCGCATCGGGATCGCGGAGCACCAGATCGTACCAGCCGCCGGTTCCAGCGAGCGACACGCGCGTTTCGCCGCCCACAAGCGCCCGCAGGGCGGGGTGGCGCGGCCATTCGGAGGTCAGCGCGGCGGGCGCCTGCACGATCAACTGCGGGGCGCCGGCGCGGCGCTGCTGCTGCCAGCGCACGGCGCCGGCATGGGCGCTCCCCTGGCCGACGAATTGGCGATGAAAGCCGTTCGGACCCAGCAGCCACAGGTCGTAGCGCCCCTGTGAATCGAGCGGCCATTCGGCGTCGATCGTGCCACCCTGCTTGAGCGTGTAGCGGCGGGGCAGCGTATCGAGCCGCAGCCGATCATAGACATGCACCACCGCCGGCGCACCGGGGCACTCGAGCCGCAGCCCGATGTTCCGGGAGTCGATGCCCGCTTCGTTGACTTCGAGCGCGTAGGGCAGCGCCCGCGCGCGCCGGATCCCGGGTTCCTGCGCCGGGGCCTGATCCGCAGCGACGGGTGCACTCGGCTCCGGCTGCTTCGGTACGGCGGCGGCACGTGCCGCGAGCGGACGCGGATCCGGCAGTGCCGGCGTTACGCGGCGATTGGGCGTGCGGAAGTCGAAGGCGCTGGTGAGGTCACCGCAGATCGCACGTCGCCAGGCGGAGATATTGGGCTCCTCCACGCCGAAGCGCTTCTCGAGCAAGCGGATGACCGAGGTATGGTCGAACACCTGCGAATTGACCCAGCCGCCACGGCTCCAGGGCGAGACGACATAGCAGGGGACTCGCGGGCCGAGGCCGTAGGGGCGGCCGATCAGTTCGGCGCGCTCGGACTTCTCGTCGGCGACGCTGGGGATCTGGTGATAATCATTGGCGGTGTCGACCTGCGAGATCCCAGCAAAGGCGCCCGGCACCGCAGGATCACGCGACGGCGGGCAGGGCGGGGGCACATGGTCGAAAAAACCGTCATTCTCGTCGAAATTGACGATCAGCACCGTGCGGGCCCACACGTCCGGATTGGCGGTGAGCGCGTCAATCACCGCGGCGGTATAGGCCGCGCCCTGCGCCGGGCTGGACGGCGCGGGGTGCTCGCTGCCCTTGGCGTCGGCGATGATCCAGGAAACCTGTGGCAGCTTGCCCGCCAGCACGTCGGCGCGCAGCCGGTCCAGGCCGTGTGTGGTCAGCGCGCGCTCGTGCAACGGCGAACCCGGCTGCGCCTCGCGATAGGCGGCGAAGCCGACCAGGGGATTGTCGGTAAAATTGTCCGCCATGTCCTGATAGATGCGCCAGTCGATCCCGGCCGCTTGCAGCCGCTCGGGATAGGTGGTCCAGCGGTAGGAATCGGGATGCCCCCCCTTGACCGCCAGCTCGTCGTGCGAGTTGCCGATCGCGGGGCCGCCCATCATCCCGCTGGGATCGTTGGTCCCCGTCCACAGGAACAGGCGGTTGGTGTTGGTGCCGGTATGCACCGCGCAATGATAGGCGTCGCAGATCGTGAAATTTTCGGCGAGCGCAAACTGGAATTCCAGGTCGTCGCGGGTGTAGTGGCCCATCGCGCGATCGGTCTTGGCGGCGGCCCAGCGCTGCATGCGGCCCTGATCCCAGGCCGCCTGCGCATCGGGCCAGCTGTGCGGCGTGCTCGCCACGCGCATCAGCTCGAAATGCTCCTTGGTCGCGAGATGGAACGGCCCGACCAGGCGCCCGTCCGCCGCTTCCTGTGCAAACACGCTGCGGTCGGCCGGCAGCGGCACCGTCAGCGGATCACCGAAGCCGCGCACGCCTTTCAGCGTGCCGAAATAGTGATCGAAGCTGCGGTTCTCCTGCATCAGGATCACGACATGGGCGACGTCCGCCAGGGTCCCGGTCCGCACATCGGCCGGGATCGCCGCGGCGCGCGCGATCGACGCGGGCAGCGCGGAAGCCGCCGCCGCCTGCGCGCCTGCCGCCAGAAACCGTCGCCGCGTCGTCCCGATATCCCGCATTCCCGTCTCAACTCCGTCGTGTAAAGCCGATATCTGCGGCGGGGTGCAGCAACGGGATGACGGGTTGATGACGGTTTTCAGCTCCGCGATCCGAAAAGATCGTCAAGTGCCCTCTCGTGCGTGCCGGTTTCGAAGCCATGCGCCGCGCGCCATGTGGAATCGAAGCAGGTAGAGGCGTAGCGGCGGCCATCGTCGCACAGCAGCGTGACAATGGACCCGGCCTGGCCGGCAGCGCGCATCTCGCGGATCAGCGTTGCGCACGCCCAGATGTTGGTTCCCGTCGAGACCCCGCAGGCCCGGCCGAGCACGCGACTGATGCGAAGCGCGGCGGCAAGGCTGGCGGCATCGGGTACGGTGATCATCCGGTCGATCACCTCGGGCAGGAACGAGGGTTCGAGCTGAAGGCGGCCAATGCCCTCCACGCAGGAGGGCGCACCGTCGACCGTGGTGACGCTGCGATCAGCATAGTGGCGGTGGAACACCGAGGCTTCGGGATCGGCGACGCACAGGCGCGTCTCCATCCGGCGATAGCGCAGATAGCGGCCGATCGTGGCCGAGGTACCGCCGGTGCCCGCGCCGCAGACGATGTGAGTGGGGATCGGGTGCGCTTCCTGCGCCATCTGCTCGAAGATGGACTGGGCGATGTTGTTGTTGCCGCGCCAGTCGGTCGCGCGCTCGGCATAGGTGAACTGGTCCATGAAATGGCCGCCCAGTTCGCCGGCCAGGCGCTGTGCCTCGGCGCGCACCGAGCGGGGGTCGGCCACCTCATGGCAGCGACCGCCGTGGAATTCGATCGCCTCGATCTTTTCGGGCGAGGTCCCGCGCGGCAGTACCGCCACGAAAGGCAGGCCGATCATCTTGGCGAAATAGGCTTCCGATACCGCCGTGGACCCGCTCGATGCTTCGACGATCGTCGTGTTGGGGCCAATCCAGCCGTTGCACAGCGCATACAGGAACAGCGAGCGCCCCAGGCGATGCTTCAGGCTGCCGGTCGGATGACTGGATTCATCCTTCAGATACAATGTGATGCCCGGCGCGCCCGGCAGCTCCACCCGCACCAGGTGCGTATCGGCGGAGCGATTGAATTCGGCATCGATCGTGCGGACGGCGTCGTCCACCCAAGCGCGGTCGCAGCGGGTGGGATGGGGCAGGGGCGCATCGCTCATGGCGGCAGGCCTTAGCGGCTCGACCGCTGACGCGTCGACTCCGCAAGTGCGGGCGCGTCGGCGAGGTACGCGTCCGCCGGGCGCGCGCCGCGCTGTTTGATGAACGTTGCTGCGCGCTTCCGGCAACGGCTACGCGGTGTACCCCGGATCGGCATGAGCATCCGCTATGGCTTGGGTGTAATCATCCAAATCGGTTCGTCGTGTAGGTGCGGGCGCATGGTCTGACATCTGGCACCGATGGGGCGCAACGCCGCGTCCCGAGCGGGCAGAGCGCGGCGTTCTCCTCCCTGGCCATCAAGGCCGAATCGACCATTTATTCAGCTGCCGCCTCCAGCGGACGCGGTTGCGTGAGCCTTGTGTCCATCGCCTGCGCGAACCAGGCGCACGTACGCGCCAGCCCTTCCGCCAGCGACACGCGCGGCTCCCAGCCCAACAGCGCGTGTGCGCGCGAGATATCGGGTTTGCGTCGGCGCGGGTCGTCCACGGGAAGCGGATGATATTCAATAGCAACGGCTTCATCGACGAAACCCGCCACCTGGGTCGCCAGTTCGCCAACGGTGATTTCATGGGGATTACCGAGGTTTATCGGTTCCATGCCGGTGATATCGCTATTCATTAGCAGCATTAGGCCCCGCACGAGATCGGAGACGTAGCAGAAGCTGCGTGTCTGACTGCCGTCGCCATACAGGGTCAGCGGCTTGCCGGCGAGCGCCTGAACGATGAGGTTCGATACGACCCGCCCATCATCGAACTGCATATGGGGACCATAGGTGTTGAAGATGCGCGCCACCCGCACCTCCGCCCTGCCGGTGCGGCAGAAATCATAGGTAAGCGCCTCGGCCGCACGCTTGCCCTCGTCGTAGCAGGCGCGGGGACCCGTACAGCTTACCCAGCCGCGATATTCCTCGCGCTGGGGATGCATTTCCGGATCGCCATAGACTTCGGACGTCGACGTCAGCAGGAAGCGGGCCCCAGCCTCGGCAGCGAGCCGCAGCAGGCGGTCCGTTCCAACCACGTTGGTTAGCATGGTGTGTTCGGGATCGACCTGATATTGCGGCGGCGAGGCGGCGCAGGCGCAATTGTAGATCTGCTTGAAGCGATGGGTGCGGTCGAGGATGGTTGCGGGCAATTGATCGACGATGTCGCCGCGCACGAACTCGAAACCGGCTCGCCCCTCCAGATCACGCAAATTGTCGAGATTGGACGTTTGCAGATTGTCGAGGCAGACAACCTGCTCGCCGCGATCGAGCAACGCTGCACAAAGATGCGAGCCGATGAAACCGGCACCCCCGGCGACCAGGATCAGCGACTTCGCGTCAGAATTCATCATCGGGGCATTCCTATCGTGGCGCGTGCGGGGTGAGCGCGCTCTGGCTTCTTCGAGATGCGCTTCCAGTTCGGCCGCGCGGTGGGCGGCATCATGCCCCTCGAACAGACGCCGCCGTGCCGCGGTGCCGATTGCCTGGCTATCGCGGTGGAGCGCGGTAATCGCGTGCTCGGTCGTGTCGGCGAGCAGGATCTCGTCGCCGGGGACGAACAGGCTCTCGATCCCGTCCCAGCGATCGGACAGGATGGGCGTGCCGCACGCCGCCGCCTCGAACAGCCGCACCGAAGGCGACCAGCCGGCGGCGATCATGTCCGCGCGGGTGACGTTCAGCGTCATCCGCGAGGCGGAATAGAAGCCGGGATGCTCGGCCGGCGGCAGATGCTCGATCCGCTCGACATTGGCCGGCCAGTCGATGTCGTCCGGATATTGCGGACCTGCGACCGCGAAGCGTTTCTCCGGGCAGTGACGTGCCGGTTCCAGCAGCAGTTTCTCCAGCGTGGGCTGGCGATCGGGGCTGTAGGTGCCGAGATAGGTCAGATCCCACCGCTTGGAGACATCGAGCGGGCGATAGGCGTCGGTGTCGACCGAGCAGTAGAGCGCCCGCGCGGCGGGGCTGCCAAGCTCGCGCTCGATCCGGGTAAGTGTCGGCCCGCCGGTGAAGCTGAGATAGACGTCATAGCCCGGGATCAGCGCCGGGGTGAGATAGTCGAACTCGCCGCGCGCCAGCTTGGCAAGGGTGACCGGCGTATCGATGTCGTAAAAGGCCTTTACGCCTTTTGCCGTACCCTGGACGAACTGCCCGATCTCTACCCCGTCCGGCACATAGGAGCCAACGACGACCGCATCGGCCTCGGCGATGGCCTCGCGCCAGGCGTCGAGATCGGCGAGGGTCTGATAATATTCCAGCCGGCAGAAATCGGGATCCACCAGATCGCGGTGCGCGCCGGCATACCAGGGCACCTCCCGCTCGAGGAACAGCACCTCATGTCCCCGTGCGGCGAAAGCGCGGAGCAGCGCGCGGAACGTGGTGGCATGGCCATTGCCCCAGGAGGAGCCGAGGCTGAGGCCGAGGACGATCAGCTTCATGCGGCTTTCCTTTCGCGGGGCTGGCGCGATTTGAGGATCGCATCGACCTGCGCGCCGCGGAGGTCGTAGCTGTGTTCGGCCAGCACCCGCGCCTTGGCGGCCGCGCCGATCGCGCGGGCGCGGTCGGGGGTGAGCGCCGCGAGATGCTCGGCCACGTCCTGACCGTCGCGCGCGACGAGAACCTCGCTGTCGGGCTTGAGGAACAATTCGATTCCTTCCCAGGCGTCGGTGATCAGGCACGCGGCGGCGCCGGCGGCCTCGAACACACGGGTGGCGGGGGAGAAGCCGATCGCCGCCATCGAATCGCGCGCGACGTTGAGTACCGCCTGGGGCGTGCAGTTGAAGGCATTGTGATCCGCCGTGCCGACATGGCCGATCGCACGGATATTCGACGGCATCGCCTTGTCGTGCCAGCCATTGCCGCCGAGCAGGAAGCGGCGATCGGGCGCCAGCGACGCGGCGCGGAGGAAGAATTCCTCGATCCGCGCCTCGCGATCGGGCAGCCGGTTGGCGAGCAGCGCGAGATCGGCGGTAAAGCGCGGATCGGCGGGGGCGGGGTGGTGCGTCTCGGGATCGAGCGCGTTGTAGACGGGGATGCACTCGCGCGCGCCCATTGCGGTATAGGCATCGATCACCGGCGGACCACCGCCATAGGTGAGCACCAGGTCGATCTCGGGGAGCGTGGCGCGGACCGGATGGGCGGGATCGGCGCGCATCTCGTCCAGCGTCGCGGCGGCGTCGACGTCCCAGAAGATGCGCAGCGCATCGGCACGCGGCGCCGTGCGCAGCGCCTCGATCAGCTCGCGGTCGAACACGCCGACGCCGCTCGCCTTCACCACCACATCCGCGTGGTGCGCCTCGGCCAGCACGCGGCGCAGTCCGTCGTCGGTCGCGGGATAGACCACCACCTTCGCCCAGGACGGCGGATCGATGTCGCGGTGCTGCTGGCGCTCGAACGCATCGGGTTCGTAGAAGGTGATGTCGTAGCCGCGCGCGGCCAGCGCCTTGAGGATCCCGCGATAATAGGTCGCGGCGCCGTTCCAGTAGGAGGAGAGCAGGCTGGATCCATAGAATGCGATCTTCATGCGGCGTCCTTGGTGCTGAGGTGTCCGGCGCTAATCGTCTGCGCTCCCCTCCCGCTTGCGGGAGGGGTTGGGGGAGGGGAGAGCGGTTGGGTGTGCGCCAACGCACGGGCGAGAGCCTCCACGTCCGTCCCCCCCCCGACCCCTCCCGCAAGCGGGAGGGGAGATTTCAAACCCGCGACGATGGTGAGCAGCTCGTCGACACGGTGGGCGCAGCTGTGGCGGGTGCGGATCGTTTCGAGGCCATGAGCGACCAGCGCGGCGCGCAGATCGGGATCGTCCCGAAGCGCCGTGAGATGGCGGGCCATCTCATCGCCGTCGCGGCCAACCAGATAGTCGGTGCCGGGCCGGAACAGTTGCTCGGCATCGTCCCAGGGCGCGGAGACGAGCGGGATGCCGCAGGCCAGCGCTTCGAACACCCGGATCGTCGGGATGCCCGGCAGGATCGTCGCGTAGTAGCGGCGCGGCACATGGACGGTGGCAAGGTGCCGGGCGAAGATCGCCGGCGCACGGGCATTGGGCGCCCAGCCATGATAGCGCGCGCCGTGGCGGGCGAGCATCGCCCTGGCGTCGTCCGGATAGCGGACGCCGTAGATGTCGAGCGGCAGGCGCGCCTCGGCCGCGGGCCGGAACAGGAAGCGCTCCAGCTCCTCGGTGCGTTCGCCGTCGCCCCAATTGCCGATCCAGACCAGGCCTTCGCGATCGCCTTCCGCTGCGGGCGGCTGAAAGCGGCGCAGATCGGCGGCCTCGTGCCACGTCCAGACGCGATTGCCCCAGCCCCAGCCGCGATACACCTCGGCCAGCGTCTCGCCAAAGGCGAGCACGCCGTCATAGTCGTCGAGATCATAGGCCTGCATCGCCGCCGGCTCGCTGACCGCGCGGTGATGGGTGTCGTGGAACAACAGCGTGAAGCGGCCGCCCATCGCCCGGGCGTGGCCGATGCGGGAAACCAGTTTGGGATCATTCCACTCATGAACGATCACCAGATCGGCGTCTCCGATCATCTGGGCGGGCGTGCACATCGGCGTGTAGGTGCAGGATCGCAGCTCCGGATAGGCGTCGCGATACGGCGCCAGACCCTCCTCGCCATGGTCGCGCAGCAGATTTGCCAGGCTCCAGGCGTCCTCCGGCTCCCAGACTTTCACGTCATGGCCGCGGGCGATCAGCTCGCTGAGCACGCCGCGCAGGAAATGCGCGTTGCCATGGTTCCAGCACGAGGCGAGCGAATGGGTGAAATAGACGATCTTCATGCCGCGACCTTTCCGGCGGGCGCGCGCGCGGCGAGGCGCTGGCGGTAGAGGGCCAGCATGGCATCGGCCATGCGCGCAGGGGTGTAGCGGCGAGCGCGCTCGGCGGCGGCGGCGCCCAAGCTGCAGCGCAGCGCGAGATCACCGATCAGCTGCTCGATCGCGGCATGATAGGCGTCGGGTGCGCGGGGTGGCACGAACAGCGCGGCGCCGTCCCACAGCTCGCGAAACACGGGGATATCGGCCAGCACCAGCGCGCAGCCGGCGGCGGCGGCTTCCAGCACCGCAAGCCCGAACGGCTCGAAGCAGGCGGCGGAGACGAAGATGGGGCGCGCGGCCAGCCGCTGCGCGAGCGCCGCGCTGTCCAGCTGGCCAAGCAGATGGAGATGGTCGAGCCGCACCGTCTCACCGTGCGGACCGGTCGCGGCACCGGCGGCATGGAACGGCACAGAAAGCCTTGCCGCCACCTGATCGAGCAGTTCGGCGCCCTTCACTCGATCCCACAGCCGCCCGACGGTGAGCACGTCATCCCGAACGGGCGCGCTTCCGGCGGGTGCGAGCGGTGCGCGGCCGTTATGGACCACGAGGGGCCGCGTCGGCAGCCCATAATGCGCGCGGACCATCTCGGCATAGCCCGCCGAGGGCGCCACCACGCTATCGGCGACGCGAAGTCCCTGACTGGTGAGAGCGTGATGCCAGGCGAAGCTCGGGTCCAGCGGCACGCTCGGCCGGGCATGATGCCACCAGGTGGAGACACAGCCATGCGTGACTGCCAGCACCGGCACGCCGGGGTCCATCGTCGCGGCAAGGGTCGGCATGTTGACCTGCACCAGATCGACGCGGTGACGTCGCGCCAAATCGCTGATTTCCGCGCCTGCGGCGCGTATCGGGGCGGGGCCGTCGCTCAGCCAGTCGAGCGGCAGGCCGGTTTCGACAAGGGTGACACGCGCCAGCGCCAGCGCCTCGGCTCGCTGCATGTCACTGGGCGGTGGTCCCAGCTGCACCAGCACCGTTTCCACGCCCTGATGCGCCAGCGCGCCGGCAAGATCGATGCTGTACTGCCACACGCCGCCGACCGCGTCGGTGGTGAGCAGCAGTCGCAGCGGCGCGGCCATGGTCACAGCGCGGCTGCCGCCATGCGCTCGCGTGCTGCCGGGCGATCGACCGGCAGGCCGCGTTCCTCGCCGAGCCAATGGGCAAGCGCCGTGACGCCGTCCCGCCATCCGGTCGGCGTGCCGAGCCCCAGCGCCGCACGCGCCTTGCTGGTGTCCGCGACGAAATAGCGCTGGTCGCCGGCGCGCCAGTCGTCGAACTGCAGGTCGAGCGGGCGACCGGTGATCGTCTCGACATGGGCGAGCAGCGTGCGCAGGCTCACCGCATTGGCGGGTCCACCGCCGAGGTTGAAGGCCTGGCCCGATACCCGGTCGATCTGTCGCCAGGCGGCGATATAGGCGTCCACCGCATCCGACACGTCGAGAATGTCGCGCACCTGGTGCCCGTCGCCATAAAGAGTGATCGGCGCGCCTTCGAGCGCGCGGATCAGGAAATGCGCGACCCAGCCCTGATCCTCGGTGCCCATCTGGCGCTGGCCATAGATGCAGCTCATCCGCAACACCCCGGTCGGCAGGCCGTAGCTGCGGGCATAGTCGAGCACATATTGGTCGGCCGCGCCCTTGGAACAGCCATAGGGCGTGTGGAAATCGAGCGGCCGTGCCTCGCCGATGCCGCGCGCGTGCACCGCGCGGTCGACCGGCTGATAGCCGTTGTCGCCCAGCGCGAAATCCAGATCGGCAAGGTCGCCATAGACCTTGTTGGTCGAGGCGAAGATCACCGGCGGCGGGGTGGCGGCGGTGCGCGCCGCCTCCAGCAGCGCGAAGGTCGAGGCGATGTTGACCTCGAAATCGCCGGTCGGATCGGTGAGGCTGGTGGTCACCGCCACCTGCGCGGCGAAGTGAAACACCGCGCGCGCCGCTTGCACCGCTTCCGCCAGCTTCCTGGTTTCACGAATGTCGGCGATCAGCGGCCGGATGCGATCGCCGTGCCGCGCCTGCAGCCAGGCGAGGTTGCGCTCCACGCCGGGGCGGCGCAGCGCGTCGTAGAGTATCACCGTCTCGCCCTGGCGGGCCAGCCGGTCGGCGAGGTTGGAGCCGATGAAGCCTGCGCCGCCGGTGATCAGGATCGGCCGCTCGTCGCCGTTCATGCGACCAGGCCCCGCTTCTCGAGCTCGGCGCGCGCCTGCGCGACCCGGTCTTCGGCGGTCTGCTGCTGCACCCAGTCGGCGAGTTCGGCGAGACCGGCCTCGAAATCCTGGCGCGCCTCGAAGCCGAGCTTCTCCCTGGCGAGGCTGGTGTCGCAGAAGCAATGCCGGATATCGCCCACACGCGCCTTGCCGACGATTTCCGGCGCGGCATCGTTGCGGCCCATCGCGCGGGCCAGCGCCTCTGCCACTTCGGTCACCGAGCGATCGTCGCCCGAGCCGATGTTGAAGGTCTGCCCGGCGGCCTGGGGCAGGGTGAGCGCTTCGGCAAAGGCACGGGCGACGTCGCTGACATGGACGAAGTCGCGGCGCTGCGCGCCATCCTCGAAGATCATCGGGCGCTGGCCGTTGAGCAGCCGCGAGGCGAAGATCGCGAGCACGCCGGTATAGGGGTTCGACAGCGCCTGGCCGGGGCCATAGACGTTGAACAGCCGCAGGCACGTCGTCTCGATGCCATAGGGTGCGCCCATGATGTGGGTGGTGCGCTCCTGCACATATTTGTTGAGCGCGTAGATCGAGGCGAGGCTCGGCCGCTTCCATTCGGGCGTGGCGACCGGTTCGAGCGGGCGGCCCTGCGCGTCGAGCGGATTCCACTGCTGCTGGCCGTCGCGAACCACGCCGCGCTCGGCATGTTCGACGAGATTGCCGTCGGCGTCGCGGTACAGGCCCTCGCCATAGATGCTCATCGACGAGGCGGTGACGACGCGGCGAACGGGATTGTCGATCAGCCGCTCGAACAGCACGGCGGTGCCGACATCGTTGGCGGAGGTGTAGCGCTCGACCTCGTACATCGACTGGCCGACACCGACCTCGGCGGCGAGGTGGATCACGCTGTCGACGCCCTGCAGCGCCCGGGCGACCGCATCCCCGTCGCGCACATCGGCGCGGATCAGCTCGACCTCGCCGTCCAGTGCTTCGGGGCGCTCGCGGTCGCCATGGACCTGCTCCAGCATCGAATCGAGTACGCGGACCTGGTGCCCCCTGCGCAGCAACTCCGCCGAAACCTGGCACCCGATGAACCCCGCGCCGCCCGTTACGAGCACCTTTTCCGCCATGTCGATGCTTTCCTGCCTTGAAAACTAACCTAGGTAAGTCGTGACAAAATGATGACTCGCTAGAGAAACCATCAGCCGAGAATCCAAACAGCTTCTTCTTCATCTTTGTTCCCGATGATCGTGACGTAACGATCATATTTAACTTGTTGAATATAGGAAGATGATCTAAGTTAATTGGAACTATTGCGGCGATGCGGTTGTTACGCATGCATCTAAGTTGATGCTGACAGGCTGCAAACCTTCTGATGACTGCAAAAGTACATTTGATCCGGCACGGCGCGCATGACGATGTCGGCCGGGTGCTGAGCGGACGTAGCGCGCAGTCACCGTTGACCGCGGCGGGGCATGCCCAGGCGCAGTGGCTTGCCGCCCATTTCGCGCGCGAGATCCCCGTTGCGGCGATCCATTGCAGCCCGCGCGAACGCACCCGCGCCACGGCCGAGATCATCGGCGATCGCATCGGCGTGCGCGCACAGGTGGTGGAGGCGCTGGACGAGGTCGATTTCGGCGCCTGGACCGGGCGCAGTTTCGACGAGCTGGAGCGCGATCCCGAATGGCGCGCCTGGAACCGGCAGCGATCGGTGGCGCGCCCGCCCAATGGCGAGGCGATGGCGGAGGCGACGGGGCGCGCCGTCGGTCATCTCGATGCGCTGGTGCAGCGCGGGTGGAGCGGGACGCTGCTCTGCGTCAGCCACTGCGACATCATTCGGGGCGTGATCGCCCATTATCTAGGGCTGGGCCTCGATCGCCTGCTCGCCTTCGACGTCGATCCCGGTTCGGTCAGCACACTGCTGATCGGCAATTGGGGATCGCGTCTGCTCAAGCTCAACGGGGGACAGGAATGAGAAATCTCGCAGCCGCGCGGCCCGCGCCGGCGGACGATCTGCGCACGCGCATCGATGCGCTGGGGCCGTGGTTCCAGAACATCCGCATCCAGGGCGTGGAGACGGCGCCGGACCATTTCCTCGGCGACTATCCCGCCTTCAAGTTCGCCCGCTTCGCCGATGCGCTGCCGGCCGATCTTGAGGGGCGCTCGGTGCTCGATATCGGCTGCAATGCGGGCTTCTATTCTTTCGAGATGAAGCGGCGCGGGGCGGGCGAGGTGCTCGGCATCGACAGCGACGAACGCTATCTGGCGCAGGCGCGGTTCGCGGCGGAGACGCTGGGCTTCGATGATGTGCGCTTCGAGAACCGTTCGGTCTACGACGTGGCCGCGCTCGGCCGGCGCTTCGACATCGTCATCTTCATGGGCGTGCTCTACCATCTGCGCCACCCGCTGCTGGCGCTGGACCTGATCCGCGAGCACGTCGCCGGCGAGTTCATGCTGTTCCAGACGATGCAGCAGGGATCGGACAGCGTCGCCGCGGTGCCGGAGGACCATCCCTTCCACCTGCCCGGCACCTTCGATCCGCCGGCCTATTTCGACGATCCCGGCTATCCCAAGCTGCACTTCATCGAGCGCCGGTTCGCGCACGACTGGACCAATTGGTGGGCGCCCAACGCCGCCGCCAGCCAGGCGATGCTGCGCGCGGCGGGCTTCACCATCGAGGCGAACCCCGAGTCCGAAGTCTATTGGTGCCGCGTCGCCGACGTGCCCTATGCCGAACATGGCCCCGCCGCAGTGTATCCGGCCAAGGGGGACGCCGCATGATCGAAGCGGCGATGCTCTGGAACGAGCCCAACAACAAGTCGCACTGGGACCCCGCGATCGACCCCGACTGGTCGATGTTCGCGAAGCACGTGATCGCGGCGGGCAACGCCATCCGCGCGGTGCACCCCACGCTGCCGCGCGTGCTCGGCGGCATGTCGCCGATCGACCCGCACTGGCTGAAGCGGATGGAAGCGCATGGCGCGCTCGATTCGGTCGACGTTGTCGCCGTCCACGGCTTTCCGCTCGACTGGAACCTCTGGCCGCTCGCCGCCTGGCCGGACAAGATCGCCGAGATCCAGGCGGTCACCGACAAGCCGGTCTGGGTCACCGAGGTCGGCGTCAGCTCGTTCGGCGCCGAGGAAGTGCAGGCATTCGGCCTGCGCCGCACGGTCGAGTTGCTGCGCGGGCGTGCCGAGCGCGTCTTCTGGTATTCGCTGTTCGACCTGCCGACGAGCTGGGGCGCCGAGACCCGCCACCGCGAGGCGGAAGGCTCCTCCTACTATCGCCATTTCTACCTGGGCCTGATCCGTGAGGACGGCACGCCCAAGCCCGCGCTCGACATCTATGCCGAGCATGCCGCCGAGATCGGCCTGATGCAGTGGTTCCACTTCCACGATCCCCGGCTCGACGAGGCGGTGGCGTGGATGAAGCGGCTCGGCACCCGCCGGATCCGCACCGGGCTGAGCTGGGCGGACAGCTTCCGCGAGAATGCGGTCGATTGGTTCGACCGGCAGATGGAGGCGCTGGCGGACTTCGACGTCACCGTCACCTTCTGCTTCACCCCCGAGCATCTTGGGATCGCGCCGCACCACACCAGCCCGGCGCGCGATCCGCAGGCCTTTGCTGATTTCTGCGCCTGGATGATCGACCGCTATGCCGGCACCGCCACCGTGGCGGCGCCGGTCACCCCCGTGGCGCTGGCGGCCAGCCAGCCCGAGCTCAACCCTTTGCTGTTCAACCGCGACGAGCGTCTCGCCGCCGAGAGGAGGTCCGCCTGATGCTGTCCCCAGATCGCCATGCCATCAATGTCGCGCTCGTGGGTGTCGGCAACTGCGCCAGTTCGCTGGTCCAGGGTATCGAGCATTACCGCGCCGGTGCCAACGACATGGTCGGGCTGATGCACCCGGAGCTGGGCGGCTATGCGCCCAGCGACATCCGGGTCGTCGCCGCCTGGGATGTGGACAGCCGCAAGGTGGGGCAGGACGTCGCCGAGGCGATCTTCGCCAAGCCGAACTGCACCGCGGTGTTCTGCGACGAGGTGCGGCACACCGGCGCCAAGGTGCGGATGGGCAGGGTGCTGGACGGGGTCGCCGACCACATGGCCGACTATGCGCCGGAGCGTACCTTTCTGCTGGCCGATGGCAGCGAGCCGAGCAAGGACGAGATCGTCCAGGCGCTGCGCGAGACGAACACGCATGTGCTGATGAACTATCTGCCGGTCGGTTCGCAGGCGGCGACCGAATTCTATGCCGAATGCGCGCTCGAGGCCGGGGTGGCGTTCGTCAACAACATCCCCGTGTTCATCGCCAGCAATCCCGAATGGGCGGCGCGGTTCGCGGCGGCGGGGGTGCCGATCATCGGCGACGACATCAAGGCGCAGCTGGGCGCGACCATCGTCCACCGCGTGCTGACGGACCTGTTCCGCAAGCGCGGCGTCAAGCTGGAGCGGACCTACCAGCTGAACACCGGCGGCAACACCGACTTCCTCAACATGCTCAACCGGTCGCGGCTGGCCTCGAAGAAGGAATCGAAGACCGAGGCGGTGCAGTCGGTCGCCGAGGTGCGGCTGGAGGACGAGAACATCCATGTCGGCCCCAGCGACTATGTCGCGTGGCAGAACGACAACAAGATCTGCTTCCTGCGGATGGAGGGCCAGATGTTCGGCGGCGTGCCGATGCACCTCGAACTGCGCCTGTCGGTGGAGGACAGCCCGAACAGCGCCGGCGTGGCGATCGACATGATCCGTTGCGCCAAGCTGGCGCAGGACCGCGGGCTGGGCGGGGCGATCCTCCCGGCGGCCGCCTGGTTCTGCAAGCACCCGCCCGAGCAGATGCCGGACGACGATGCCTACGAGGCGGTGGAAGCGTTCATCGCGGGGAAGTGAGGGTGGCGACGCTCGGATCCTCCCCGTGCCGGGCAGGATCTTCACTCGATCCCCTTTTCCTTGCGGCTCTCGTCCAGCGCATCGAGCACCTGCACCGGCTCCACGTCGGTCTGGATCTCCTTCAGCTCGGGATCGTCGGTCGGCACCCCGAGCTTGTCCCCAATCCGCTCGACCAGCACGGCAAGCTTGGTCAGCTCGTGCTCTGCCAGCAGGCTCACGTGCAGGTCCAGGTCCGCCCGCCGGTCGGCGGCGACTGCCATCCGGTTCTGGCTGATCAGCACGAAGGTCGAGAGGAAGATCGCCTCCACCGATGCGACCATCGCCAGCGCGACGAAGGTGGGATCGAAGCGCGGCAGCACCGGCAGCACACCCAAATTCACTGAAATCCAGACCCCGAAGAGGATAAGATGCAGCACCACGAACGTCATCGATCCCGTGAAGCGGGTGATCCGATCCGCCACCTTGTCACTGAGCGGTGCGCGCTCGGCGTCCTGACGCTGCCGCGCCGTGAGGTCTTCGATGTTCTGGCGGAGCGTGGCGCCCATGCCCTGGAGTGGTTCGATCATCGCCCGACAACATCACGCAAACTCAATTGGTTGCAGGAGGAAGACGCATGATGCGCGCGGCGATCCTCGAAGGTCCGGAGCATATCCGCATCGACGCCGCGACGCTCCCCGCACCGGGACGGGGCGAAGTGCGCATCCGGCTGGAGGGCTGCGGCGTCTGCGCCTCCAACGTAGAGCCGTGGCAGGGCCAGCCCTGGAGCCAGTTCCCGGGGGACCCCGGCGGGCTCGGCCATGAGGGCTGGGGCGAGATCGACGTGGTCGGCGAGGGCGTCGAGGGCTTGATGCCGGGCGATCGGGTTGCCGCGCTCTCCTTCCGCAGCTTCGCCGACTATGACGTGGCGAAGGCCGACATGGTCGTGAAGCTGCCCGACAGCCTCTCCGGTCAGCCCTTTCCGGGCGAGCCGCTCGGCTGCGCGTTCAACATCTTCCGCCGCAGCGACATTCGCGAAGGTCAGACGGTGGCGATCATCGGCATCGGCTTTCTCGGCGCGGTGCTCACCAAGCTGGCCACCGACGCCGGTGCGCGGGTGATCGCGATCTCGCGGCGGCAGGAATCGCTCGATCTCGCCCGCCACTATGGCGCGGCCGAGACGATCCCGATGCACGATCACTACGCCATCATCGAGGCGGTGAAGGCGCTGACCGAGGAAGCGATGTGCGAACGCGTGATCGAGGCGGTGGGCAAGCAATGGCCGCTCGATCTTGCCGGCGAACTGATCGGGTTCGGCGGCAGGTTGGTCGTTGCCGGCTATCACCAGGACGGACCGCGCCAGGTCAACATGCAGGGCTGGAACTGGAAGGGTATTGACGTGATCAACGCGCATGAGCGTGATCCCGCGGTGCAGATGCAGGGGCTGCGCGAGGCAGTGGACGCGGTGGCGAGCGGCCGCTTGGACCCGTCGCCGCTCTACACCCATCGCTATGCGCTGGAGGAACTCGGCGAGGCGCTGGCGGCGACGCGCGACAAGCCCGAGCATTTCGTCAAGGCGCTGGTGATGCTGCGATGAGGCGGCGCGTGGGGTTTCTCGGCACCGGCTGGATCGGTCGCCACCGGATGGAAGCGATGCTCGCCACCGGCGCGATCGAGGCAGCCGCCTTTGCCGATCCCTCTCCCGAAGGGGCCGAGCAGGCGCGGGCGCTAGCGCCGGAAGCGCAGGCGGTCGACGGGCTGGAGGCGATGCTGGCGCTGGGTCTCGACGGCATCGTCATCGCCACGCCCAGTGCACTCCATGCCGAGCAGAGCATCCGCGCGCTGGAAGCGGGCGTCGCGGTGTTCTGCCAGAAGCCGCTCGGGCGGACGGCTGCAGAGGTGGAGGCGGTGATCGCCGCCGCGCGTACGGCCGACCGGCTGCTCGGGGTCGATCTCTCCTATCGCCATACCGAGGGGATGCGCGCGATCGCGGCGCTGGTGCAGGAGGGCGCGCTCGGCCATGTCTTCGCGGTCGATCTTGTGTTCCACAACGCCTATGGGCCGGACAAGCCGTGGTTCTACGATCCGGCGCAGTCGGGCGGGGGCTGCGTGATCGACTTGGGCGTGCATCTGGTCGATCTGGCGCTGTGGACGCTGGGCTTTCCGGCGGTGGACGGGGTTACGGCATCGTTGCGGGCGCAGGGCGAGCCGCTCGGCGCGGCGCAGGTGGAGGATTATGCCACCGCCGCGTTCCGGGCGGGGGATGCCGATGTGCGGCTCGCCTGTTCGTGGCGGGTGCATGCCGGCACCGACGCGGAGATTTCCGCGGTCTTCTACGGCACGGAGGGCGGCGCGGCGCTGCGCAACGTCGGCGGGAGCTTCTATGATTTCGTCGCGGAGCGGTTCACCGGTACCGCAAAGACGCTGCTGGCGAGCCCGCCGGACGCCTGGGGCGGTCGCGCTGCCGCGGCCTGGGCGGAGCAACTGGCGCACTCGCCGCGCTTCGATGCGGAGGCCGAGCATTTCGCGCGCTCGGCCGAGGTGCTGGATCGGATCTACGGGCGCTGACTCGGCACCCTCCCGCTCCTTCTTAATTCCCCCTCCCGCTTGCGGGAGGGGATAGGGGAGGGTGCGACGTGTCGGTTCTTTCTTCACCGGCGCAGCAGACCCTCCCCCAGCCCCGCCCGCGGGCGGAAGGGGAGTGCAGGTCCGTTCCTCGCCCAGCCGAGCCTAACCCACGTTACCTTCAACAAAATTTTGCAACCCGCGCCCGCCCCGGTGGTTACCCTTTGCACCTCCCCCAAGTGCAGGAGACTGGATCATGGCCACACCGCCGAACGATCCCGAGGTGCGCGACGAACAGCGCGACCCCGGCTCGACCGAGACCAACCCCGCCGCCACCTCGACCCCGGCACCCGCCGAGGGCGATGACGATCTTCCCCCCAAGCAGCCGGGTTCGCCGCAGGGCTGAACCGCCAACGGAGGCATTATGGCCGAGACGATGAACCGCGCGTCACAGGACGACGCGCCGCTGAGTACTGCCAACAACGAGCGCCAGGCGATCGATGAAGCCACCGACGGGCTGATCGTCCAGCGCGGCGACAAGCTGGTCGCGCGCGCGGTGACGATCAATCGACCGCGCGCCGAACTCTACGCCTTCTGGCGCGATTTCAACAACCTGCCGTCGGTTCTCGACAATGTCGTCCGCATCGAGGTGCTGAATAGCGAGCGGAGCCACTGGGTGGTGAAATCGCCCGGCGGCGGCATCGTCGAGTGGGACTCGCGGATCACCGAGGATCGCGAGGGCGAACTGATCGCCTGGGCCTCCGAGGAGGGCGCCGACATCCCCAATAGCGGTCGCATCGAGTTTCGCGACGCCGGCGCGCGCGGCACCGTGGTGGTCGCGACGATCAACTATGATCAGCCGTTCGGCACGTTGGGCCGCGTGATTTCGCGCATCTTCCAGCGCGAGCCGAAGATGCAGGCGCAGCGCGACCTGCGCCGCTTCAAGCAACTGATGGAGACGGGCGAGGTGGCCACCTCCGCCCGGACCCGCAAGCAACTCGAAGAGGAGCGGAGCTGATGCGCGCACTCACCTGGCACGGCAAGCACGACGTCCGCGTCGACACGGTCGACGATCCCGAGATCCTCAACCCGCGCGACGCGATCATCAAGATCACCTCTACCGCGATCTGCGGCTCCGACCTCCATCTCTATGACGGCTATATCCCGACGATGATGGCCGGCGACATCCTTGGCCATGAGTTCATGGGCGAGGTGGTCGAGATCGGCGCGAAGTCGACGCTGAAGAAGGGCCAGCGCGTGGTGGTGCCGTTCACCATCGCCTGCGGTTCCTGCTATCATTGCGGCAAGCACCAATATTCGGGCTGCGAGAACGGGCTCCCCGCCGACAATCAGGACATCGGCCAGGAACTCTACGGCCAGCCCATGGCCGGGCTGTTCGGCTACAGCCATCTCACCGGCGGTTATGCCGGCGGCCAGGCCGAATATGTCCGCGTGCCGTTCAGCGATGTCGGCCCGATCGTGATCCCGGACGGCATCGAGGACGACAAGGTGCTGTTCCTTTCCGACATTCTGCCCACCGGCTGGATGGCGGCGGAGAATGCCGAGATCGAGCCGGGCGATACCGTCGCGGTCTGGGGCTGCGGCCCCGTGGGCCTGTTCGCGGTGCAGTCCGCCTTCCTGATGGGGGCCGAGCGCGTGATCGCGATCGACCATTTCCCGCGCCGCCTCGAACTCGCCCGCCGCTTCGGCGCTGAGACGATCAACTTCGAGGAGACCGACACGGCGGCCGCGCTGTTCGAGATGACCGGCGGCATCGGCCCCGATGCGGTGATCGACAGCGTCGGACTGGAGGCGCACGGCTTCTTCGCGGATAACGTGCTGGACCAGATCAAGAAATCGACCTTTCTCGGCACCGATCGCATCCACTCGATCCGCCAGGCGATCCTCGCCTGCCGCAAGGGCGGACGCGTCTCGATGCCGGCCGTCTATGGCGGCTTCGTCGACAAGTTCCCGCTCGGCGCGCTGATGGAGAAGGGGCTGACGCTCAAGACCGGCCAGACCCATGTCCAGCACTATATGCCCGCGCTGCTCAACGCGATCCTGGAAGAGAAGATCGATACGACCTTCCTGATCAGCCACACCCTGCCGCTGGAGCAGGCGCCGCAGGGCTACAAGATGTTCCACGACAACCAGAACGAAGTGACCAAGGTCGTGCTGAAGCCCGGCATGGCGCTGGCGGCCGAATAAGGAGAGACTCCCATGGCGAACAAGTTTGCGATCGTGACCGGCGCCTCGACCGGCATCGGCCTCGAACTGGCGCGGCTCGCGGCGCGCGACGGCTATGACCTGCTGGTGGTGGCGGATACCCCGCTGGTCGATGCCGCCGCCGCGCTGCAGGGCGAGGGCGTCGAGGTGCAGTCGGTCGAAACCGACCTCTCGACCCTGGAAGGTGTCGACCGGCTGCTCGCGGCGGCCGGCGGGCGGCGGATCGACCTGCTCTGCGCCAATGCCGGCCACGGGCTGGGCGGCGGCTTTCTCGACCAGGACGTCGCCGCGTGGCGCCATGTGATCGACACCAACGTCACCGGCACCGTCTATCTGCTGCAGAAGGTGCTGCGGCAGATGCGCGATGCGGGCGAGGGCAAGGTGCTGATCACCGGCTCGGTCGCGGGCTGGATCCCGGGCAGCTTCCAGGCGGTGTATAACGGCACCAAGGCGTTCGTGGACAATTTCGCCGCGGCGATCCGCAACGAGCTGAAGGAGGTGGAGGGCATCACCATCACCACCTTGCTGCCCGGCCCGGTCGAGACCGAGTTCTTCGAGCGCGCCGGCATGATGGACACCAAGGTCGGCCAGAGCGAGAGCAAGTCCGATCCGGCGGACGTCGCCAAGGATGGCTGGACGGCGCTGATGAAGGGCACGGACAACATCGTCTCCGGCCTGTCCAACAAGTTGCAGGTCGCCGGCGCCGGCGTGCTGCCGCAATCGGTCACCGCCGAGCAGCACCGCAAGATCGCCGAGCCCGGCAGCGGGGAGTGACCGATAAGGGCTGGCAGTTGCCAGCCCGCCCCCGATGATGCCATGGCACCCCTCTCAACAAGGGAGAGGGGTGCCATGCGTCTTAGGTCGCTGCTGTTCGTGCCGGGCGATCGGCCGGAGCGTTTCGCCAAGGCGGCCGCCAGCGGCGCGGATGCGCTGATCCTCGACCTTGAGGACTCGGTGGTGGCGGAGCGGAAAGACGTCGCCCGCGAAGCGATCGGCGCCTGGCTCGCGGACATGCCGGATACTCCCTGTTTCGTGCGGGTGAACCCGCTGGGCACTGCCGCCATCCATGCCGATCTCGCTGCGCTCGCCGCGTGCCGCCCCGCCGGGCTGGTGCTGCCCAAGGCGGACGGCGCCGGTGCGATCCGTGCGCTGGTGGCGCTGGTCGCGCAGAGCGGAGCGGTGTGTCCGCCGATTTTGCCCATTGCCACCGAGACGCCTTCTGCCTTGTTCCAGCTCGGTAGCTATGGCGACGTCGCGGCGCATCTCGCGGGGCTGACCTGGGGCGCGGAGGATCTGCCCGCTGCGATCGGTGCGGTGAGCGCCCGGGAAAGCGACGGCGCGTACACCGCGCCCTTCGCAATGGTACGCTCGCTTGCCCTGTTCGCCGCACATGCCGCTGGCGTGCCGGCGATCGAGACCGTCTATCCCGACATCGCCGATATCGACGGGCTTGTCGCCTATGTCGCGCGCGGGCGTCGCGACGGGTTCACCGGCATGCTCGCCATCCATCCGGCGCAGATCGAGGCGATCCATCGCGGCTTTACCCCCAGCCCCGAGGAGGTTGCCTCGGCGCGGGAGATCGTCAGCGCGTTCGACGACAACCCGACCGCGGGTGCCCTGCGACTGCATGGAAAGATGATCGACCGCCCCCACCTCGAACAGGCGCGCCGCTTGCTGGCGCGCGCGGAGTGAGGCCGGCGCCAAAATCCCGCAAACCAGGCCGTTTCGGTCCGACAGGTTGCGGCATTACACCAGCCCGCGCAAGTTTGTTGCACTAATGAAAGCGTATTTCAGGCTGTAACATCGAAAACACACCTGCCGACAAAATCAAACCTGTCTAACAGCTTTATGTTTCCAACATTGACAATGTCGCGACCGATGGTAGCGATACCGTAGTCGCGAATGCATCGGGGTATTCGCAACAATAACGGTTTCCGACAAGAAATGTCGGCAGAGGAGGGGACATGAAGAGCGTATCGCGTTCGATCCTATGGTCGCGCTCGGCTTCCATGATGGCAGTTGCTGCCTGCATGGTACTGCCAACGATTGCACAGGCGCAGACCGACAACGTTGCCAACAATGCGGCGCCACAAGAAGGCACCCAGGGCGAAGAAATCGTCGTCACCGGCATTCGCGCATCGCTGGAGCGATCCATCGCGATCAAGCGCGAGGCGCCCGGCATCGTCGATGCGATTTCGGCCGAAGATATCGGCAAGTTCCCGGATACCAACCTGGCGGAGTCGCTGCAGCGTATTCCGGGCGTGTCGATCAACCGCACCAACGGCGAAGGCTCGCTGGTCACGGTCCGCGGCTTCGGCCCCAATTTCAACCTGGTGACGCTGAACGGGCGCCAGCTCGCGGCTGCGAACGTCGCGGTCGTCGGCGGTGACCAGAATTCGGACGGCGCCCAGGGCACGACGCGTTCGTTCGATTTCTCGAACCTCGCGACCGAGGGCGTTCGCACGCTCGAGGTCTACAAGACCGGCCGCGCGGCGGTCCCGTCCGGCGGCATCGGCGCGACGATCAACGTCGTCACGCGTCGTCCGCTCGACAATGGCACGGCCGGCCTGAGCGGCAGCGTCGGCGCCAAGGCGGTGTACGATACCAGCGTCGACGGCTGCCTCGATTGCGGTTCCAAGGTGACGCCGGAATTTTCCGGCGTGCTCAGCTGGAGCGACACCGAGCAGCGGCTCGGCTTCAACCTGTTCGGCAGCTACCAGAAGCGCAATTTCACGTCGATCTCGGCCACGTCGAACGATTGGAACATCATCCCCTACAGCACCTTCCTGACCGGTGGCTTCGCGCGCAGCGGCGGCGCCTGCACGGGCGCCGCGACGCCCACCTGCACCGTCGTCAAGAACGCACCGAGCAATCCGAACCAGCTCGTCGCGATCCCGAATGACAGCCGCTACCACTATGCCGAGGGTAGCCGCGAGCGCATCAACGGCCAGGCCACGGTGCAGTTCAAGCCGACCGACACGCTGACGCTGACCGCCGACGCGCTCTATGCGCAGAACAAGCAGCGCGAAGAGCGTTCGGACGTGTCCAACTGGTTCAGCCGTCCGTTCGACGAGGTGACGTTCGACAGCAACACCACCGTCGCCACGGCGACCTATCTGCACGAAACGCTGGGCGGTCAGAAGGACGAGGGCTTCGAGGCCCAGTCGCGCGCGCAGAAGAGCAAGATCGAGGATTACGGCCTGAATGCGAAGTGGGAGATCACGCCCAACTTCTCGCTCAACGTCGACGGGCATATCAGCTCGGCCTCCAGCCGCCCGGACAATCCCAACGGAGTCAGCTCGACGCTGATGGGCATGGGCGCGAACGTCGTGGCGGCGCATTCGGTCACCTATCTCGGCGGCATCCCGCAGCAGGACATCACGCTCGGCGCCAGCGCCCCGCTCGACATCAACGATGTCGGCTCGTCGATTGGCCGTACCCGTCGCTCGCTCCAGGACCAGAAGGTCAAGGAAGTGCGCGCGGACTTCGGCTGGGATCTGGGCGAGGGCAGCCGGTTCGACTTCGGCGGCAATTACCGCAAGGTGAAAACCACGCAGAACTACACGGAGACGCAGCAGACGCTGGGCGACTGGGGCCTCGCCAATCCGGGCGACGTGCAGCGGCAGGCGCCGGGCGCGCTGCAGGCCTTCTGCCTCGTCTGCAAGTTCGAACACTATAATCCCGGATCGGACCCCGATTCGCAGCTCGCCTTCCGGGGCAACGGCGCGGCGATCTACTCGATCCTGTCGCCCTTCTATGCGAGCCGCGGGAATGCCGTGGCGGTCAACAGCCGCAACGACAATCGCGTCGACGAGGAAATCTGGGCGGCCTATGGCCAGCTGACCTGGAAGGGCGAGATCGGCAACGCGCCGGCGCGCCTCGTGGGTGGCCTGCGCTACGAGCACACCAAGTCGAACACGACCTCGCTGACCGCCGTCCCGGCGGGCATCGAATGGGATTCGGACAACGACTTCACCGTGGTGCTGTCCAACCAGGGCCAGTATCTCAGCGATGGCGGCAGCTACGACAACATTCTTCCGCAGGTCGACTTCCAGGTCGAGCTGCAGCGGAACCTGCTGGCGCGCATTTCCTACAGCAAGACGATCGCCCGGCCGAACTACAACAACCTGTACACCTCGGTCACGGTGGGCGGTCCGCCGCGTCCCAGCATCAACGGCGGCATCCCGACCGGCAGCACCGGCAACGCCCGTCTGCGTCCGCTGATCTCGGACAATTTCGATGCGTCGCTGGAATGGTACTTCAAGCCGGACAGCTACTTCTCGGTGTCGTTCTTCGACAAGCGGGTGCGCAACTTCATCGGCAACGGCCAGTACAACTCGACCTTGTTCGGTCTGCGCGATCCGACATCGGCCGTGGCCGGCAGCCGTTCGGGCAGGGCCCGCGAGGCACTGCAGGGCATCGGGGCGGACACCAGCGACGTCAATCTCTACGTGATGACCTCGCTGATCCAGTCCACCGGATCGACGACCGCCGCGGTGTCGCAGTTCAACGCGAACTACAACACCACCACGCGCGCACTGGACGAAGCCTTCATCCAGTCGATCAACAACGGTCCGCGGATCCAGGCCGATGGTGCCGACGCGCTGTGGCAGTTCCAGGTGACGCAGCCGATCAACAACAGGGACGCCGAGCTGTATGGCGTCGAGCTGGCGGGCCAGTATTTCCTTGGCTCCACCGGTTTCGGCGTGGCGGCGCAGTACACGCTGGTGCGCGGCAATGTCGGCTTCAACATCGGCGCCGATCCGTCGCAGGACCAGTTCGCGCTGGTCGGCCTCAGCGATACCGCCAGCGGCACGCTGATCTACGACAAGAGCGGCATCTCGGCACGCATCGCCTATAACTGGCGCGGCAAGTCGCTGTCCGGTGTGAACCGCCAGGGTTCGCGCAATCCGGAATATACGGCGCCGTTCGGCCAGCTGGACATGAACATCAGCTACGAGATCACGCCGCAGATCGCGATCACCTTCGAAGGGATCAACCTGACGGAGGAGAGCGTGCGCACCTATGCGCGGGACGAGAAGCAGCTGTGGTTCGCCCAGGAGCTCGATCGCCGCTTCCTGCTCGGCGCGCGCTTCAAGTTCTGAGCTGCCGCGCATCTGCGCGAGTGGAGAGGGAGGGTCGCTGTCCTCGGGCAGCGGCCCTTTCCCGTGTCTTGGCGGGACGCAGACGGTTGAGGGGGGCGAGGCTTTGCGCCATGGTCCCACCGAACCGGGCGCGCTGCCTGGAAAGATGGATGTACTTCGAATGACGAACCCGGTCGCGCTGGACAATGTGCTCCACCAGGACCTCCGCGTCGCCTTTCGCCACGGTGCGGAATTCGGCGATGCCGCCAACCAGATCCTTATCTTCCCCACCGAGTTCGAAGCCGCGCAGCGCGAATTCCCGATCCTGTTCCGCGAAGCCGAGGGCGAGGGGCTGCAGGCGGTGGCGCTCACCGGCTTCGACCTCGACGAGAACCTCTTTTTCGACGGCGCGCGCTGGACCAGCCGCTATGTTCCCGCGCTCCAGCAGCGCGGGCCCTTCTCGATCGGGATCCCCGGCGACGGCGCCGATCCCGAGGAAGGGCCGACGGTGCACGTCGATCTCGACGATCCGCGCGTCGGCACGGAGGCCGGCGAATTGCTGTTCCTGCCGCAGGGCGGCGCCAGCCGCTATCTCGATCATGTCTCGCGCGTGCTGGGACGTATCCACGCCGGGATCGGCGCTGCGGCGCCGGTCTACGCCCTGTTCCACGAACTGGGGTTGCTGGAGGCCAATGTGATCGAGGTCACCCTGCACGATGCGCAGCGCTACCGCATCGACGGGTTCCAGATGCTGTCGCACGAGCGGCTGGAGGCGCTGGACGGCGGCGGGCTGGAGCAATTGCACCGCGCCAATCTGCTGGGGCTCGCCTATCTGGCGGCGTCGTCTTTGGGCAACATCAGCGCGCTCATCGAGCGCAAGAACGCGGTCGCCGCGCTATGAACATATTGGCCGGGGCCGCGCCCGCCGTGCGGACGATCGAGGACGTGGCGCCGGACGCCATCCCCTTCGACCGGCTGATGGCGGACCAGCAGCCGGTGATCCTGAAGGGGGGTGCCGCCGATTGGCCGCTGGTGCGGGCCGGGCTGGCGTCGGCGGACGCGGCGATGGACCTGCTGCAGCGGTTCGACGGCGGTCGCCCGGTGGTGACCTTCACCGGCGCGCCCGAGATCGAGGGGCGCTTCTTCTATGACGACAGCGTCACCGGGCTGAACTTCACGGGCCGCCGCGAGCCGCTGACCGCGCTGCTCGACACGATGCGCCCGCGGATCGGGGAGGCGGCGGCGCCGAGCTTCTATGTCGGCTCGACCGATCTCGACGCGTATCTGCCGGGCTTCCGCGCCGAGAATGATCTGCGGCTCGACCACCCGATGTTTGAGCGCTATCTGGCCAGCATCTGGATCGGCAACCGCACCACGGCCAGCTGCCATTACGACATGTCGCACAACCTGGCCGTCTGCGCGGTCGGGCGCCGCCGCTTCACGCTGTTCCCGCCCGATCAGGTCGCCAACCTCTATCCCGGTCCGCTCGAGCCGACGCCGGGCGGGCAGGTGGTCAGCATGGTCGACTTCGCGGCACCCGATTTCGACCGGCACCCCGGCTTCCGGGACGCCATGGCGGCAGCGCAGGTGGCGGAGATGGAGGCGGGCGACCTGCTCTTCTATCCGGCGATGTGGTGGCATCATGTCGAGGCGCTGGCACCGTTCAACGTGCTGGTGAACTATTGGTGGAACACCAGCCCCGCTTGGCTGGACACGCCGCAGCTTACGCTACTGCACGGCCTGCTCAGCCTGCGGGACCGTCCAGCGCCGGAAAAGGCGGCCTGGAAGGCGCTGTTCGACTATTATGTGTTCGGCGATCCGGATCGTGCCGCAGCGCACCTCCCCGAAGCGGCACGCGGGCCGCTCGCACCGATCGACGCCACGGCCGCACGGCGGCTCCGCGCGCAGTTGCTGCACCGGCTGAACCGGTAGTTCGGCAAAGTTGCGCAGACGGTCGACGGATAAGCCCGGCCTGGCGCAACATGGTTAATTTTTGAGGTAAACCGAGGACTTGGGGGCGAGCGCGAGCGGAACTTGCTGCGCCGCCGCAAGGTTCGAGGGCTGCCATGATGCGGGCATGAACCATGCGGCCGTTCCTGGCGCGTTGTACCTGTTCAGGAGGATTTGCGGATGTTTAAAGGCGCTCTGAGCGCGGCGGCCCTGGTTGCGGGTCTGTCGCTTACCCCCGTCTCGGCTTCGGCCGCTCCGATCATCGGCGGTGCCACCGCCGTCGATCTCACCGCTACCAGCACGTTCCAGTCGCTCGGCTACAATGTCTCCACCTATGGCACGGCCAGCTCCTTCCTCGTCGGCGGCGACATCATCGCGGCCTTCCTCATCACCGGCGGCACCCGCAATGACTCGACCGGCGCGATGGTCATCAACCACGCCGGTTCGGGCCTGAACTTCTCGCTGGGCGGCAACACGCTCAGCATCGGCGATTTCGAAATCGATACCGCCGCCGGCCTGGTCCGCGGCAGCGCCGCGGCCAACGGCTTCACGCTTGGCAGCAACATCTCGCTCTTCAACCTCGGCGCCGGTTCGGTGCTGACGCTGACCAACGAAGCGGCCGCTGCGTTCAACACCACGCTCGGTACGCCCGGCCTTGCCGGCGCGACCATCGGTACCGCCAACCCGGTCGCGGTGTTCGGCCCGAGCGGCGTGCCGGAGCCGGCCAGCTGGGGCCTGATGATCGCGGGCGTCGGCTTCGTCGGCGCGTCGCTGCGCCGTCGTGCCAGCAAGGCGGCGCGTCTCGCCGCCGCCTGAATGCCCTTGTTCGCATAAGGAAACGGCCGGGAGATCGCTCTCCCGGCCGTTTTCTGTTCTGGTCGTCAGGGCAGGGGTCAGAAGCTGGCCCATTCCCCCGCATCGCTATCGGCCATCGCGGCGACCGGCAACGGCTTCACCGGCGAGACATAGCCGCTGCTCGCCCGCGGCTTGGCCGGCGTCGGGCGCGCGGCACGCGCGGCCCGTTGGCCGCCCACCTCGAACTTGTGCGCGGAATCGCTGAGGCTGGACACTTCCGCGTTCAGATTGCGCGCTGCGGCGGAGGTCTGCTCCACCATCGCGGCATTCTGCTGGGTGCTGTGGTCCATCGTCTGCACCGCGGCGGCGATCTGCGAGATGGCCGAGGCCTGGGCCTGGTTGTCGGTTGCCATCGCGCTGACCAGCTGGTGGACTTCGGCGGTCGCGGTGGAGATGCTGTCCAGCGCGCCTTCCACCTGGTGCACGGTCTGCACCGCCTCGACGATGTCCTTCTGCGTCGCGCTCAGCTGGTCGCGCGCGCGGCTGGCCTCCTCTTCCGAGCGCATCGCCAGCTGCGACACGAGATCGGCGACCACCGCGAAGCCGCGGCCTGCCTCGCCGGCGCGGCCAGCCTCAACGGCGGCGTTCATCGCCAGCACGCGCGTCTGGAAGGCGATCTTGTCGAGACCTTCGATCACGCTGTCGATGCCCTTCGCACCTTCCGAAACGCGCGTCATCGCCTGCACGGCGGTATCGGTGATGACGCGACCATCGCGGACCGTTTCGATCGCGCCGTTGGTGCGCTGGACGGTGGTATCGGCGGCACGGGCCGTCGCCTTCAGGCGCTGGTCCATCTGCGTGACCGCAGCCGCAGTCTGCTCGAGGCTGGCGGCATTGGCCTCGGTGCGCTTGGCCAGATCCTCCGACGCGGCGGCAATCTCGCCGGAGCCGGTGCGGATCGTGGTGGCGCTCTCTAGCACCTGCGCGATCAGCTGGCGCAGATTGGTGACGGCACGGTTGAAGTTGTTCTTCACCGGCTCGAATTGCGGCGCGACATCGGCGTCGATCGAGGCGGTCAGGTCGCCGCGCGAGAGGGCGTCCAGGCGCGTATCCAGGGCACCGAGCAGGCTGCTCTGGGCGGCGTCGGACGCTTCCTTGGCGCGTCGATCCGTTTCCTGCGCCATGGCGTTCTCGCGGAACACCGCCACGGTACGCGCCATCACGCCGAGTTCGTCGCCGCGGTCGGTACCGGGCACGGCCGTGCGGAGATCGCCGCCTGCAACGGCCTGCATCGCATTGCGGAGCGTGTCGAGCGGCTCGCTGATGCCGAAGCGCGAGACGAAATAGCCGAGCGCCATGGCGAACAGGATCGCGATCACGCTGATCGTTACCAGCGTCCACATGGTTGCTTGTCCGGCAGCCTGCAGCGCGTGCGAGATGTCGGCAGCGTCCTTGGTCCGCTGATTGTTGAACGTCGACAATCGCTGCGAAATCGTCTGAACGGCCGGATCGACCTCGCGCAGCAGCGCCAACGCGGGCGCATCGTCGTTGCGCAGGCCGTGCCGGATCGCCGCCGCGGTCTTGTCCTGCAGCGTCTCGATCGTTCCGCGGACTTCGTCGAGGATCGGCTTGGCCGAACCGTCCTCGCGTTCGATCTCGTCCATCAGCGCCTTGGCCTGGGTGTAGTTCTGCAGTTCCTCGGTCTGGGACTGGCGCGCCATCGGGCTGTTGCCGTCATAGGCGACCGCACGATAGCCGGCATAGGCCATGCCCTCGATCAGGCGGTTCAGCCGCGCCGTATGCGCCGTGCTGGGCAGCGTGCCGAGCGTGAGTTCGGAATATTCCCGGTTGGTGCGAGAGAGGCTGCTGGCGCTGATGGCGGTGATGATGAGCGTGACGAGGCTGATCATGGCGATCACCGTCAGGATTTTGACGGGCACGCGCACACGTGCGAGTAACTGTTTCATTCCGTGGATCCCCGATGCACCGACCCGAACGAGGCCGGCCGCAAGACCTTCATTATAGAGTCCGTCGTGCATGGGTGGGCCGTGCGGGTGCGTAAAACTGGTGCATCAAGGGCTTGTGCGGACAAGATGCGCGTCAACCTCGCCGCTCGACGGATGCCGTGAACTGCCGTCGGAAGCAGCATCGCCGGTACGCATCCCCTATAATGCGGAGGTGGCGCCGCAGCGGTGCCGGGGGAAAGGTGCGCGTGACACGGCTGGCACTGGTGATGATCGCTCGAAACGAAGCGCGCGCGATTGCCCGGGCGCTGGATAGCGCACGGCCGCATGTCGACCGGATGATCGTGCTGGATACCGGCTCCAACGATGCGACGGTGGCAATCGCGGAGAATTGCGGCGCGCGCGTTTTCCGGTTCGACTGGTGCGACGACTTCGCCGCTGCCCGCAACGCCGCGCTGCACCATTCGGACGCGGACTGGAATCTGGTGCTCGACGCCGACGAGTGGCTCGATGGCGGGTTCGAGGCGTTGCGGACGCACGCGCTGCCTCCGGGAGGGGCGCGGGCCGGCTTCATCGGTTGCGCCCAGCTGCGGAACGAGGGCGTGGCGGCCAATGTCACGCGCCGATTCCTTCCGCGTATCCTGCCGCGCGGGGTACGCTATGCCGGGCGCATCCATGAGCAGCCGGTTTCCGCGCTGCCGCTGGTGCCCTGCGCCTTGCAGATCGGGCATGACGGCTATGCCGAGGCGCAACTCGCGGCCAAGCACGGCCGCAACCTGGCGCTGCTGCAGGCCGCACTCGCCGACGCGCCGGAGGACGGCTATCTCTGGTACCAGCTCGGGCGCGAGCATCTGGTCCGCGGCGCGGCGGACGAGGCGGTGGCGCCGCTGCGCACCGCCTGCGCGCTGACCGCGCCGCAGGCCGCCTATCGGCACGCCGTGATCCTCTCCACGATCCGCGCGCTGAAGGAGGCAGGGCATCTGCCGGAGGCGCTGGCGCTGGTCGATGCCGAACAGGCGGCCTGGCCGCAATCGCCCGATTTCTATTTCGCGGTCGCCGACCTGTATCTGGAATGGGCCAGCCGCGAGCCCGCGCTCGCGCTGGACGAATTGCTGCCGGTCGTAGAGGGCGCGTGGCTGCGCTGTCTGGAGATCGGCGAGCAGCCGCTGCTCGACGGCTCGGTGGTCGGCTGCGGCAGCTATCTGGCGGCCGGAAACCTTGCCATGTTCTACGAGCGCCTGGGCATCGAGGACGAGGCGCAACGCTTCGCCGCGATGGAACGTGCACTGCGCGGTGCGTAATGCGCTTGCCGCTTCCGGCGGCTTGCGGCAGCATCAAGCCTCGGTAGAACCCCGCATACGCCGTTGACGCGGTAAGTTGACACCGGTATCAAAACCGGAGGCCGCAGCGCGTTGCAGCGGATCCGAGGCGGCATGTGCCCCCGGCAAGACCGGCGGGCTCCCGCACAGGGAGAGGGACGAAGCATTGGCGGAGCAAGCGACGGCGGAGCGCATCGCGCGGGCCTTTGTGGCGGCACGGCAGGCGCGCGAGGGATTCGCCGACTATCCGGGCACGATGCCCGAGACGCTGGACGACGCCTACGCCATCCAGACGCGCGCCATCGCGCTGTTCGACAGGCCGATCGCAGGCTGGAAAGTCGGACGCGTGCCGGATGCGCTGGTCGAGCGCTATGGCGCCAATCGCCTCGCGGGTCCGATCTTCGTCGACAATGTGGTGCACGCGGAGGCCGGGGAAGAGCCGACCATGCCGATCTTCCGCAACGGCTTTGGCGCGGCCGAGGCGGAATATCTGGTTCGGCTGGGCCCGCTGCCGCCACGGTTCGATCGGGCTTGGTCGAATGACGAGGTGCTGCCCTATATCAGCGAAATTCGTGTCGGCATCGAGATTGCCAGCTCGCCCTTTGCCGGCATCAACGAACATGGCCCCGCCGTGACCATTTCGGACTTCGGCAACAACAATGGTCTCCTGATTGGATACCGTATATCTTCTGAAGAGGATTTCCTTCAATGGCCGGTGTCGCTAACGATTGACGGGGAAGTTGCTGGAACCGGCACCGCGGGCGCGATGCTCGATGGACCGATCGGGGCGGTACGCTTCCTGTTCGAACGGGCGGCCAAGGGGCTCCCGCTGGCGCCAGGCCAGTGGATCTCGACAGGCGCGGTCACCGGCGTACACCAGGTGCAACCCGGTGCGCTGGTCGAAGCGCGCTTCGGCGAAACGCTCGGCGTACGGTGCTCGATCGGGATCGCCTGATCCCGGGGGCACGAAGTGGGATTGGAGAGTTGATGGCGAGCAAGGGCGAAGCCGCAGTAAGCGGCGCCGTGGCACGGGCAGGGCGGTATCGCTGGGTGATCTGCGGGCTGTTGTTCGCAGCCACGATCATCAATTACGTCGATCGGCAGATGATCGGGGTGCTCAAGCCGACGCTGATGGCGGATCTGCACTGGACCGAACAGGACTTTGCCGGCGTCATCATCTGGTTCCAGTTCGCCTATGCCGTGGGCTACATCATCTTCGGCAAGGTGGTCGATCAGGTCGGCGCGCGGGTCGGCTACACCATCGCCTTCGTCATCTGGCAGGTCGCGCATATCTTCCACGGTGCCGCGCACAGCCTGATGCACTTCGCGCTGGCCCGCTTCGCGCTGGGCATCGGCGAGTCCGGCAACTTCCCCGCGGGCATCAAGGCAGTGACCGAGTGGTTCCCCGCCAAGGAGCGTGCCTTCGCGATCGGCGTGTTCAATGCCGGCGCCAATATCGGCGCGGTGCTGACGCCGCTGGTCATTCCCTATATGGTGCTGGCCTGGGGCTGGCGCTCGGCTTTCGTCATCACCGGCGTGGTCAGCTTCGTCTGGCTGATCGCCTGGTGGACGCTCTACCGCAGCCCGCGCGAGCATCCCAAGGTGAGCGAAGGCGAGCTCGCCTGGATCGAGCAGGATCCGGCCGACCCGGTGGTCAAGCTCGGCTATGGCGCGGTGCTCGCCAAGCGCGAGACCTGGGCCTATGCGCTCGGCAAGTTCTTCATCGATCCGATCTGGTGGTTCTTCCTGTTCTGGCTGCCGGGCTATCTGTTCGAGCGCTACCAGCTGGACCTCAAGACCTTCGGCATTCCGCTCGCCGCCATCTATCTCGTGTCCGACATGGGCAGCGTCGCCGGCGGGTGGCTCTCCTCGCGGCTGATGCGCGCGGGGTACAGCGCCAATGTAGCGCGCAAGGTGACGATGCTCGTCTGTGCCTTCGCGGTGTTGCCGGTGCTGTTTGCCGAATCGCTGAGCAGCGTATGGATGGCGGTGGCCGTGATCGGCATCGCGACCGCGGCGCACCAGGCCTTCTCGGCCAATCTCTATGCCCTGCCGGCGGACATGTTCCCGCGCGGCGCCGTCGGTTCGGTCATCGGCATCGGCGGCACCGTCGGCGCCATAGGCGGCATCCTGATGTCGTTCTATGCCGGCGAGGTGCTCGCGCGGATCGGCAGCTACTGGCCGCTCTTCGCGGTGGCGGGCAGCGCCTATTTCGTGGCACTCGCCTGCGTGCATTTCCTGTCGCCGCGGCTCGCCCGCGTCGACATGAGCCGCTGATCCAACATCACCGTTACCGGAGTTCCCGATGGCCAAGCCGCTGAAGCTCGATCCCGACCGGTTGCTGCCGGCGGAGGACCGTACCCGTGCGATCGCGCGCGAACTGTACGCGCAGGTCGCCGGCCTGCCGATCATCAGCCCGCATGGCCATACCGATCCGACCTGGTTCTCGACCAACGCCAACTGGTCGAACGCGACCGAGCTGTTGCTGTCGCCCGATCATTACATCTACCGCATGCTCTACTCGCAGGGTGTGTCGCTCGACGCGCTGTGCGTGCCGAGCAGGGCGGGGATGCCGGCCACCGATCCGCGCGCGGCGTGGCGCACCTTCGCCGAGCATCTCTACCTGTTCCGCGGCACGCCGTCCGCCATGTGGCTCAGCCATGTGTTCGACGAGGTGTTCGGCTTCGAGGTTGCGCTCGACGGCGAAACCGCCGATTTCTACTACGACACGATCAATGCCAGGCTGGCGAGCGACGACTTTCGACCGCGTGCGCTGTTCGATCGCTTCAACATCGAGTTCCTCGCCACCACCGAGGGGCCGCAGGACGACCTATCGCCGCACCACGCGATACGGGAGTCCGGCTGGGGCGGCCGCGTCGTCACCACCTATCGCCCGGATGCGGTGATCGACGTCGAGCATGAGCAGTTTCACGGCGCACTCAAGATCTTCGCCGAGAAGACCGGCGAGGACGTGTACAGCTGGGAGGGCTATCTCGCCGCGCATGCCAAGCGCCGCGCCGACTTCCGCGCCGCCGGCGCCACCGCGACCGACCATGGTCACCCGACCGCGCGCACCGCCAATCTGAGCAAGGCGGAAGCGGCGGCGCTGTTCGCCAGGATTCTCGGCAGCGACTGGACCCCGGCCGATGCCGAACTGTTCCGCGCGCAGATGCTCACCGAAATGGCGGCGATGAGCGTCGAGGACGGGATGGTGATGCAGATCCACCCGGGCAGCTTCCGCAACCATAATGGCGGGCTGTTCGCCAGCCATGGCCGCGACAAGGGCGCGGACATTCCGATGGCGACCGACTATGTCCACGGCCTCAAGCCGCTGCTCGATCGCTTCGGTACCTCGACCGCGCTGTCGATCATTCTCTTCACGCTGGACGAAACGGTCTATGCGCGCGAGCTGGCGCCGCTGGCCGGTCATTATCCGTGCCTGAAGCTCGGCCCGGCATGGTGGTTCCACGACAGCCCCGAGGGCATGCGCCGGTTCCGCGAGCAGGTGACCGAAACGGCAGGATTCTACAACACGGTGGGCTTCAACGACGATACCCGCGCCTTCCTCTCGATCCCGGCGCGCCACGATGTCGCGCGGCGGATCGATTGCGGCTTTCTCGCGCAGCTGGTCGCCGAGGGGCGGCTGCTCGATTGGGAGGCGGCGGAACTCGCATTTGAGCTGACCAACGGGTTGGTTCGCAAGGCGTACAAGCTCGGCACAGCTGCATAAGTGGTTGAAAATCAGGGTGCGGCGCTCGAGATTGAGGCCGCACCCGCAAAATCGTGAGCGCTTTCCGGTCCGCTATGGTAACCGGTGTCGCTGCAAGCAGAAGGGACGAGGACGATGAAGATTGCGCTGATCACCGAGAATAGCCAGGCCGCCAAGAACGGCATCATCCACCAGGCGCTCACCAATGTCGCCGAGCCGCTGGGCCACCAGGTGTTCAACTACGGCATGTACTCGGCCGAGGACTCCGCCTCGCTCACCTATGTGATGAACGGCCTGCTCACCGGCATTTTGCTCAATGCGAAGGCGGTGGATTTCGTGGTGACCGGCTGCGGCACCGGCATGGGCTCGATGCTCGCCTGCAACGCGATGCCGGGCGTGTTCTGCGGTCTGGTGATCGACCCGACCGATGCTTTCCTGTTCGGCCAGATCAACGACGGTAACGCCATCTCGATGCCCTATGCCAAGGGCTTTGGCTGGGCGGCGGAGCTCAATCTGGAAGACGTGTACCGCAAGCTGTTCGAGGGCGAGCGCGGCCTTGGCTATCCCAAGGAGCGCGCCGAGATCATGCGCAAGAACCGCGGCATCCTCGCCGACCTGAAGCGCGTGACCTGCAACGACATGCTCACCGTGCTGAAGACCGTCGACCAGGATCTGCTGCGCGCGGCGATCGCCGGCGAGAAGTTCGCCGAATATTTCTATGCCAATGCGCAGGACGCGGCGATCAGCGACTATCTGCGCAGCCTTTCGTAAGCCAGCTGGGCCTTCACTCCCCCTCCCGCGTGCGGGAGGGGGCCGGGGGGTGGGCCCCCGGCCCCCACGCGGGATCTACTATCGGATAGCGGGGGCCCACCCCCCGACCCCCTCCCGCACGCGGGAGGGGGAGAGGGGATGCCATGACCAATCCGTTTGACCTCACCGGCCAGGTGGCCGTCATCACCGGCGCGAACACCGGCATCGGCCAGGGCATCGCGCTGGCGCTCGCAGCAGCCGGCGCGGACATCGCCGCCGTCGGCCGCACCCCCGCCGAGGAAACGGTGCGCAAGGTGCGCGACCTCGGCCGCCGCGCCGAGATCGTCTCCGCCGACCTCTCCACGATCGAGCCTGTGCAAAGGGTTGTGGACGAGGCTGTGGATAAGCTGGGGAAAATCGACATCCTGGTGAACAATGCCGGGATCATCCGTCGCGCCGACAGCCTCGATTTCACCGAGGAGGATTGGGATGCGGTGGTCGATACCAACCTGAAATCGGTGTTCTTCCTCTGCCAGGCGGCGGGCAAGGTCATGGTTCGCCGCTTCGGCGAGACCGGTGAGCGCGGGCGGATCATCAACATCGCCTCGATGCTCACTTTTCAGGGCGGCATCCGCGTGCCCAGCTATACGGCGTCCAAATCCGGCATCGGCGGCCTCACCAAGCTGCTGGCCAATGAATGGGCGGCGAAAGGCGTCAACGTGAACGCGATCGCGCCGGGCTACATCGCCACCAACAACACCGCGGCGCTGCAGGCCGACGAAACCCGCAATCGCCAGATTCTCGAGCGCATCCCGGCAGCGCGCTGGGGCGATCCGGAGGATCTGGGGGGCGCTGCGGTCTTCCTTGCCTCGCGCGCTTCGGATTATGTGCAGGGCCATGTTCTCGCCGTCGACGGAGGCTGGCTGGCACGATGACGTTCGCTTTCTTCGGGGAAATGATGTTGCGGCTGTCGCCGCCGGGCCGCGAGCTGCTGTTGCAGACGCCCAAGCTCGACGTGGCGATCGCCGGCGCCGAGGCCAATGTCGCGACCGGGCTGGCCTGCCTGGGGCATGATGTGGCGATGATCAGCGCCGTCGCGGCCAACCCGCTGGGGTCTGCCGCGATCGGCGAACTTCGGCGGCGCGGGGTGGATACCCGCCATGTCATGTCCGAAGCCGGTCGCATGGGCCTGTATTTCCTGACGCCGGGCGCGGGGCTCCGCGCATCCGAGATCGTGTATGACCGGGCGCATTCGGTGTTCGCCGATCGCCCGGCAGAAGCGTGGAATTGGGATGCGCTGCTGGACGGTGTCACCCGGCTGCACCTTTCCGGCATCACCCCCGCGCTGGGGCCGAATACCGCCGCCGCCGCCATCGCCGCCGCCGAGGCGGCCGGCGCACGGGGTATCTCCGTGTCGTTCGACGGCAATTACCGCGCCAAGCTGTGGGAAGCCTGGGACAGCGATCCGCGCGGCGTGCTCAGCCGCTTGATCGGCCATGCCGAGATCCTGTTCGGCAACCATCGCGACATCTCGCTGCTGCTCGGCGAGCATTTCCCCGGCGACGGCCCGGAGCGGCGCCGAGAGGCGGCGGAGGCTGCCTTCGCGGCGTTCCCCAAGCTCCAGCTGATCGCCTCCACCGCGCGACACGTCGACGATGTCGACAGCCACCGCATTGCGGCACGCGTCGATACCCGCGACGGCCATTACCAGACCGAGGAACTGCGCGTGAGCGGCATCGTCGACCGGATCGGCGGGGGCGACGCTTTCGCGGCCGGCGTGCTCCACGGCCTGCTGGAGGGCGGCGACGCGCGAGCCATGGCCGAGGCGGGGCTGGCGCTCACGGCGCTCAAACACTCGCTGCCCGGCGATGCTAGCCTGTTCACCCGCGCGGACCTTGCCGCCTTTGCCGAGGGCGGCCTGGACGTGCGGCGGTGACCAGTCGCCGCGCGGTGCTGGCGGGCGGCCTTGCGCTCACCCTGCCACCGCGTGCCCGGGCTGCCGGCGATCCGGTCACGGACGCACCCGCAGGGCGCTTCATGGGCACGCGGGAAGGCGGTCTAGCCCGTTTCCTCGGCATCCGGTACGGCCGGGCGGCACGGTTTCGTGCTCCCGTTGCCGAACCGCGGGTGGCGCGGGGCAGGGCGCAGGCCTTTGGCCCGATCTGCCCCCAGCGCGGGCTGAAGGCGGAGCCCCAGTCCGAAGACTGCCTGTTCCTCAACGTCTGGACGCCCGGCACGGAGCGCGCCGCGCGGCGCCCGGTGATGGTCTATTTCCACGGCGGCGCCTACTCCAACGGCAGCGTCACCGATCCGCTCAACGATGGCGCGGCGCTGGCCCGGACCGAGGACGTGGTGGTGGTGACGGTGAACCATCGCCTCAATGCCTTCGGTTATCTCTATCTCGCCCGGCTCGATCCTCGCTTCCCCGATAGCGGCAATGCCGGCCAGCTGGACCTGATCCTCGCCCTGCGCTGGGTCCGCGACAATATCGCGGCGTTCGGCGGCGATCCCGCGCGGATATTCCTGTTCGGACAATCCGGCGGGGGTGCCAAGATCGCGACGCTGATGGGCATGGAAGCGGCCAGGGGCCTGTTCCAAAGCGCTGCGACGATGAGCGGGCAGCAGGTCACCGCCTCGGGACCGATGAACGCCACGGCACGGGCGCAGGCCTTTCTGGAGCGGTTGGGCGGGCTGGAGGCGGCCATCACGCTTCCGGCGGACACGCTGGTCGAGGCGCAGGACGCCCGCGATCCCATCCTGGGCGGCGGTGTCTATTTCGGACCGGTGCTCGACATGCGCTGGCTGGTGCGGCACCCGTTCTGGCCGGACGCGAACCCGCAGTCGCTGGCGATCCCGATGATCCTCGGCAACACGCATGACGAAACGCGGGCCTTCATCGATCCCGGATCCGAGCGCATCCGTACGCTGGACTGGGACAATCTCGCCGCTCGCATGGCGCCGGAGCTGAAGATCGACGTGCTGCCCGAATGGGTGGTGGCGCAATATCGCACGCGCTTTCCCGGCGATACGCCGCAGGACCTGTTCTACCGCGCCACCACCGCCGGTCGCAGCTGGCGCGGTCAGGTGATCGAGGCGGATGCGCGGGCGGCCGCCGGGGCGCGGGGGACCTGGGTCTATCAGGTCGATTTCGCATCGCCGACCCGGCCCGAGCGCGGCGCGCCGCACACGATGGATATCGCGCTCGCCTTCGGGACGCTTTCGGCACCGGGCGCCTTCACCGGCACCGGCCCTGCGGCGCAGCGGCTCAGCCGGCAGGTAATGGGTGCCTTTGCGTCGCTGGCGCGCCGCGGGGCGCCGATGGCGCCGGGCCTGCCGACCTGGTCTCCCTACACGCTGCCCGATCGCGCGACGATGCTCTTCGATGTGGAAAGCCGGCTCGCGAACGATCCGCGCCGCTGGGAACGCGAGCTGTTCGCGCGCATCCCCTATATCCAGCCGGGCAGCTGAGCGCGGCGCCGACCGACCGCGCTCGGCTATCGCAATCGTTCGCGCCCCCGTATAGCATCGCGCCATGGAAAAGACGGGAAAGCCCACCATCAACGACGTCGCCCGGCTCGCCGGGGTTTCGAAGAAGACCGTCAGCCGCGTCATCAATCGTTCCCCGCTGCTCAACGAGGATACGCGCGCTCGGGTGGAGGCGGTGATCGCGGATCTCGGCTATGTCCCCAATGTCCAGGCGCGCGCGCTGGCGTTGCGGCACAATTTCCTGCTCGGCCTGATCCACGACAACCCGAACGCGCAGATGGTGATGAACGTGCAGGCGGGCATCCTGGAAGCGATCCGCGACACCGAATTCGAGCTGATCGTCCGTCCGATCGACCGCGGTTCCTCGACGATGCTGGCGGACGTGCGCGCCTTCCTGGAGCGGCAGCGGCTGTACGGCGTGCTGATCCTCCCGCCGGTATCGGAGAACGACATGCTGGCCGATCTTTGCCGCAGCCTCGGCACCCGCTACGTCCGCATGGGCTCCGCGCCGCTCGACACGCCCGAGCACATGGTTGCCTCGAACGACAGTGAGGTTGTGGTAGAGGCGGTGCGTCATCTCGTCGCGCTTGGCCATCATCGGATCGGGCTGATCGCGGGCCCGCACGGTTTCCGTTCGGCGCGCGAGCGGCGGAGGGGCTTTGAGCAGGCGCTGGCCGATGCGGGGATCAAGCTGCCGCGAAGCCTGATCGCAGACGGCAATTATACCTTCGAGAGCGGCCTTGCGGCGGCCGACCGGCTACTGGACCTGTCGCCGCGGCCGACGGCGATCTTCGCTTCTAATGACGAGATGGCGGCGGCGACGCTGCACGCGGCGCGGCGCCGCGGCATGAGCGTGCCCGAGGATCTGTCGATCATCGGCTTCGACGATACCGCGATCGCCTCGCACATCTGGCCGCCGATGACGACGGTGCACTGGCCGATTATCTCGATGGGCCGATCGGCGGCACTGAAGCTGCTGGTCGATTTCTTCGGCGACGATCAGGCGGTGGAGGAGCCGTCGCTGTTCCCATCGACGCTCATTCACCGGGCCTCGGTGGCGCCCCCGCGCCCTAACTAACGCGCTAGCCAAGTGTGGCGCCGTGGCCGCGCCGGGCAAAAATGTCGTATAACGGCTTATGACACCGGTTGACATGGTGCCAGCGCCTGCAACAATGCAGGTCAATCAAGCGTGATGCAGCGCTTGCGCCAAGTCGAACGCAAGATTCGGCGATGGCGTGGGAGAGGATTGGCGCGACCTGGTCCTGGAATCGAACGCCGGTAATCACCGGCCTTCGAAACCTGGTCGTGTATCCACTTGCCCGCCGTCCGGCGCAGTCGCGCGCATGCTCAGGCATGAGGACAGGGGAGGTTCGAATGGCGGATTTCAGCGATATTGTGGTTCCTGCGCGCAGCGGCCTACGGCTCGGCGCGTCGATGGGCACGCTCGGAATGGCGCTCCTGCTTGCCGGAACGGCGCAGGCGCAGGTGCAGCAGGGCAACGACGTGGCACGGGTAGATGCAGCGCGGGACGCAAGCGTGCAGGAAGAGCCGTCGCCGATCGACCCGCAAACCGGCGACGAAATCGTTGTCACCGGTTTCCGTGCATCGCTGCAGAACGCGCTGAACCTAAAGCGCCGCTCCAACCAGATCGTCGATGCGATCACCGCCGAAGATATCGCAGACTTCCCCGATGCCAACCTCGCGGAGTCGATCCAGCGCCTGCCCGGTGTGTCGATTGACCGCGACAATGGTGAGGGCCGTTCGATCACCGTGCGCGGCCTGGGCGGCGATTTCCAGTCGGTGCGGCTGAACGGTGCCGATGCACAGAATGTCGCCGGCGGCAACCAGTCCGATGCCGGCGCCAATCGCAGCCGCGGCTTCGATTTCAATACGTTCGCCTCCGAACTTTTCGGCGGCGTCAAGATCACCAAGTCGACGGCAGCCGAGAATGACGAGGGCTCGCTCGGCGCGATCATCGATCTCACGACCGGCCGCCCGCTGGCCTATAAGGGCAATCGCTTCGCGCTGGGCGGCGAGGCTGAATATCGCGAGAATGGCAAGACGTGGAACCCGCGCTTCACCGGGCTGGCCTCGGTCAAGCTGACCGAAAATTTCGGCGTGCTGGTCTCCGGCGCCTATCAGAAGCAGGAGCAGCAGATCGATTCCTACCGCCGCGGCATCGGCGTCTTCGATTACGTGTACCGCAACTCCCAGATCAACGGGGTGACGCCGCCGGTCTATGGCTTCGCGCGGCCGGGCGGCACGGGGGCGACCTTCGGATCCGACCCCGCCGCCTACGGGCTGCTGACGCCGACAACGATCATCCCAGGCCTTCCCTCGATCAACCGGCAGAAGCTCAACTATGAGCGGCTGGGCATCACCGCCACGGCGCAGTGGCAGCCGAGCGAGCGCACCGAGATCATTCTCGACGGCGTCTATTCCAAATACGACCAGGACAGCGAGCTGGCCGGCATCACCCCGATCGGCCTGAACCGCAACGGCACCAACACGCGCGTGACCCAGAACACGCTGCGCGCCGTGGGCACCACCAACGGCAATGCGGACCGCGTCGCGCTCTATCCCAACTGCGTGCGAAGTGCGATCGTCGATTGCGGCCAGCAACTCAACGGCAGCAGCGTGCTGCCCGGCTATTTCAACAGCTATAATCCCGATAATCTGAGCGCGTTCGACTATTACAACAACCCCCGCTCGCCGGGCTATGTCGCGACGAGCAACCAGACAGGCTATTACACCCAGCTGCTCGGGCGCCCCAACACGGTAGTGCGCGCCGCCAATGTCAATGCCGCGGGGCAGGCCGATTACCTCCAGCTCGACCGCGTCGACTGGCGCAGCTCCATCGATACGCAGAGCGGCTCGACCGAGTTCAGGCAGGCGACGCTGAACCTCCGTCAGGATTTCGGTGAGCGGCTGACGATGGAAGGCACGCTCGGCTGGTCGAAATCGGTATTCGATGCGACCGGCTATCTCGCCGAGGTCAACGCCATCGACCAGAACGGCTATGTGTTCGACGAGCGCGACGGCGGCAAGATGCCGGTGTTCAACCCTGGCTTCAACGTCGCCGATCCCAATGCGTGGACGCTGGTGAAGGGCCTTTCGACGATCCGCGTGTTCAAGAACCAAGTAACCAACGAATATCGCGTCGGCCGGTTGAACTTCGCGTTCGAGGCGGTGCCGGAGATGACCCTCCGGTTCGGCGGCACCTACAAGAAGTTCAGCTATTTCGCCGATCAGCAGCGCCGGGCCCAATCGATCGAGGCGCTGAACCCGACGTTGGTGGAGGCGGGGCTTAACGTCACCGATCTGGGCGGCGTCTATGGCTTCGGCCAAGGCCTCGACGTGCCTGCGGGTACACCGACCAGCTTCTTCGCGCCGGAGATCGGCAAGTTCGTCAACGCCTTCGGGATCGACTGCAACTGCATCAACAAATGGGGCGATTTCCGCGTCGTGCCGGACGGACGCCAGGGCGGCGGGGTCGACGAGCGGGACATTTCGGGCTTCTTCCAGGTCGATTATGACCTGACGCTGCTCGGCGGTCCGCTGCGCGGCAATGCCGGGCTCCGCATTGCCAACACCCGCGTCAACGGCCGCGGGAATGTCGGCGGTGCGGACGGCATCCCGGGCATCGCAGTGGTTGCCAACAACGAATATTGGGACTGGCTGCCCTCCACCAATATCAACTGGGAGGCTAAGCCGGGCCTGCTGATACGTTTTGCCGCCGCCAAAGTGATGTCGCGGCCGCAGCTCTCCAGTCTTACGCCTGGGACCACGTCCTTTTCCAGTACCCTGGCTACCAACGGCTCGGCTCCGTCGCTGACCGTCGGCAACCCCTATCTCAGTCCGTTTCGCGCGACCAATCTCGATCTCAGCATCGAGAAATACTTCCGGAACAACGGCCTGATCGCCGTGGCGCTGTTCAAGAAGAACCTCGACAGCTTCCCGCAGCAACTGGCCGGCGAGGCGCCGCTGTCTACCGTGTTCGAGCCGGCGATCTACAACCAGATCCTCGCCTCGATGACCGATCCGCTATTGCGGGCCTATACGCAGAACGGCGGCACCTGGGGGGCGCGCCAGTTCAAGGACGCCCCGGGCGGCACGATCAAGGGTCTCGAGGTCAATCTGCAGACCGATTTCTGGTTCCTGCCTGCACCGTTCGACAAGATGGGCGTCACCGCCAACTACACCCATATCGACTCTTCGCTCAGCTATCTGACGGGTACGGTGCTGGCGACGACCCAAGCGGGCGGGACGGCGACCGCGCAGAACAGCTATGCCACGGCACCGTTCCTGAACACTTCGCCGGATGCGTTCAACGCCACGCTCTATTACGAGAACGAACGCTGGTCGCTGCGCTTTTCGGGCGCCTATCGCACGCGCTACGTCAACCGCTTCCCGCTGGCGACCGGCACCTGCTCGGTCGGCACAACCACCAATGCCGGTGCGGCCTGCAACTCGCCGGTGTTCGCCGACTTCGGCTACAACGAGAACCAGTTCAATCTCGATGCGGCGTTCGCCATCAACGTGACCAAGTTCGCCCGCTTCTCGCTGGAGGCGCGCAATCTGACCAACCAGCCGCAATATCGTACGATGTATGCCGCGAACCCGGTGTCGCAGATCTATGGCAGCACCGGGCGGATCATCACCGCCGGCGTTCGGCTGAACTTCTGATGCGCACCGCAGCGATGCTCGCCCTGCTCCTGACCGCGCCTGTACTTGCGCAGGAGCGGTCGATCCCGGCGTTTCCTGGCGCGGAAGGGGCGGGTGCCCAGGCGCTGGGCGGGCGTGGCGGCAAGGTGCTGTTCGTCACCACGCTGGACGATCGCGGACCCGGCAGCCTGCGCGCGGCGGTGGAAACGCCTGGCCCCCGGACGATCCTGTTCCGAGTCTCCGGCACGGTCCGGCTGGAAAAGCCGCTGCGGATCCGCGAGGGGCGGGTGACCATCGCCGGTCAGTCGGCACCGGGTGACGGCATTACCCTGCGCGACCACCCGCTGGAAGTTGCCGCCGACGATGTGGTGATCCGCTATATCCGCGTGCGGCTGGGGGACGAGAGCCGCACCGAATCCGATGCGATCTGGATCCTCGGCGGCCGCCGCATCATCCTAGATCATGTCTCCGCGAGCTGGTCGGTGGATGAAACACTGTCCGCTTCCACCAATTATGCCAAGCCGGGAGAAGGCTTCTGGGACTTGACCGTGCAATGGTCGATCATCGCGGAGTCGCTCACCCATTCGCTCCACGCCAAGGGCGAGCATGGCTATGGCAGCCTGATCCGCGGCGGGCGGGGGGCCAGGATCAGCTTTCACCACAATCTTTGGGCCAATCACGAGGCCCGCATGCCACGGCCCGGCAACTATAGCGGGCCGGAGATCGACCCCGAGGGCGCGTTTTTCGACTTTCGATCCAACATCTTCTACAATTGGGGCAAGGGCTGGTCCGGCTACAATGCCGACAAGGCGACGCTTGCCCGCTACAATTTCGTCGACAATGCCTATGTGATGGGTCCGCAATCGGAAAAGCCGATCGCCTTTCACGAGAGCAACACGCTGGCGAGGGCGTGGTTCGCCGGCAACAGCATGAACGGCGCAATCCCGGCCGATCCATGGAGCCTCGTCGACGGCATTTCGCCCGAGGGCTACCGGCTCCACGCGCCGATCCCGATGCCGCCGGTGACGCGCGATGCGGCAGCGACTGCGTTCGCGCGCGTCTTGGCGAGCGCGGGCGCTTCCAGGGTGCGCGACAGCGTCGATGCCCGGGTGGTCGCCGGGGTCCGCGATCGTACTGGCCGTCAGATCGACAGCCAGCGCGAGGTGGGAGGCTGGCCGGAACTCCGGAGCGCGCCCGCGCCTCGGGATAGCGATGACGACGGCATGCCCGACGCATGGGAAATCGCGCATGCCCTCGACCCTCGAGACCCGCGCGACGGGAACGCCGATCGTAATCGGGACGGCTGGACCAATCTGGAGGAGTGGCTGGCCGACTGCACCGTGCCGCGATCCTGAACTCGCACCCCCACCGGGCGGTTTGGGGGCATCCCGCGCATTGCGGTGCCGAGGGCCATCGGTTAGCCTATGAATGCGTGCAATAGCGCCGGGGCAAGGCAGTCAATGCGCGGGGGATTCGAAAGGGGAATCGCATGAAACTGAATGGAGGCGCGTTGGTCGCGCTGGCCGTTGTGCTGGGCGGGTGCAGTGGCGGCGGTGGAGGAGGCGTCAGCGGACCGGGCTTCATCCCCGTGCCCGCCGCGCCGACCGACCAGCGAAACGCGACGCTTACCGACCTTCGCTTCGCCGAAGGGTTCGGCGGGGCCGCGGGGCGCATGCGCTATTCGATATCGGGCACCGGAGCAGCGAGCGACTTCGACGGCACCGTGCCTGTCTCCTCCAACAATTTTTCGGTGCGGTATGATGCGGCCGCGCAGAGCTACACGATCTCAATGGCGCCTTTCACCTCGCCAGCGTTCGGTCCATCCGACCGCACGTCGAGCACGAACACGCTGAGCAATTACGAGAAGCGTTCGGGCAATCGGCAGGAAAATCTGTCGCTGTTCAATCCCGGCGCGGGCAATCCGCAGCTCGTGCTCACTTATGCCAGCTATGGCGCCTATCAGGCGATCACGCAGGGCAGCCCTATCGGTGTCGACACGATTTTCTTCGCCTATGGCGTCCGCACGGCGCCATCGGACATGCCGAAGACCGGGACGGCGAGTTACACCACGGTCGTCGATGGGCAGTTCGCCGGCGCAAACGGTGTCTACGCGATGGGCGGGCAAGGCAGTTTTTCGGCGGACTTCGCTGCGGCGACGGTGCAGGCGACGCTGCAGCTGCGCGGGCAGAATGTAGTGACGAACGGCCTGCGTGATTTCGGAACCCATGCGCTGACGGGGGCTATCCGCTCAGAACAGACCGGCGTGTTCTTCTCGGCCGCGGGCGGCGCCAACGGGGCGACGGTGAACATGCAGGGCGCGTTCTACGGGCCCGGCGCGGCGGAGATCGGCGCGAACTTCGGCATCATCAATGCCGACGGGCGCGGGGTTGGCGCGATGGTCGGGCGCAAGAACTGATCGGAACGATCGCACGGGGCCTGCAATTGCGCGGATGCGGACCCCGTGCCAGACAGGCGCGGTCCATTCGTTTCGATCCAGTTGGGGGTAACATGCGCGCACTTCGTCTGGGGGTTCTGCTCGCCACCGCTGCCGTGCTGCCGGCGGCGGCGCAAACGCAGAAGGCCGATCTGATGGCGCCGCCTCCGGAGGCGCGGCATTTCACAATCTCTTCCACCGCCGGCAAGCATGGCGACATTTGGTCCTGGACCATGCCCGACGGACGCATCGCCTATCGCATGTCGATGTCGCTGCGCGGCTGGATCACCGAGACCGACGAAGTGGTGAAGCTGGGGCCGGACCTGCGGCCGGTCGACATCGCGGTGCGCGGCTTCACCGACAGCGGCGACGCGACGGAGACCTTCACCGTCGATCCCGCCGGTATCGCGCGCTGGAAGACGGCGGTGGATGCGGGCGAGAAGCCGTTCGACAAGGCGCGCTACAACAGCTATGGCGGCCCTTGGCTGGCGCTTGAGAACGATATCAACGCGCTGGTTGCGGCCGGATCGGCGGGGATCGACCTGCTGCCGAGCGGCCATGCCAGCATCACCATCGGCAAGCCGGTGGAGATCGACGGACCGGCCGGAAAGAAAACGGTGAAGCTGGCCTATGTCACCGGCATCGGCTTCTCGCCCTCGCCGGTCTGGCTCGACGCGCAGGACCATTTCTTCGGCTCTGCCGGCGGCATGTCGCTGCTGCCCGAAGGCTATGAGGCGGCCGGGCCGAAGCTGAAGGAAATCCAGGACAAGGAGGCCGCGGCGATGGTGCGCGACGTTGCGCATCGCTTCCTCACCCCGGCCAATCGCACGCCGACGCTGGTCGACCATGTGCTGCTGTTCGATTCCGTTGCCGGCCGCTATCTGCCAGACCAGGCCGTGCTGATCGCCGACGGCAAGGTGGCGAAGGTCGGCCCCGCCGGCAGCATCGCCGCGACCAAGGCAATGACGGTGATCGACGGGCGAGGCCGCACGCTGCTGCCCGGCCTGTGGGACTCGCATCAGCATGTCGGCGATGACTGGAACCTGCTCCAGAACGTCGCCACCGGCATGACCAACTATCGCAGCCCCGGCTCGTCGATCGAGGATGCGCAGAGCATCTTCAAGCGCCGCGCCGCGGGCGACCTGCTGGCGCCCGACGGCAAGGTTTCGGTGATCATCGACAAGAAGGATCCGCTGGCGGCGCAGGGCGCGCTGACCGTCTCGTCGGCGGCGGAGGCCGTGGCGGCGGTCGACAAGATCAAGGCCGCAGGCATGTGGGGGGTGAAGTTCTACACCTCGATGGATCCGGCCTGGATCGCTCCTGCGGCGGCCGAGGCGCACAAGCTGGGGCTGCACGTCCATGGCCATGTGCCGGCGCGGATGCGGCCGCTCGATGCGGTGCGCGCGGGCTATGACGAGGTCACCCACATCAATTTCATCCTGATGCAGGCGATGCCGCAGGACGTAGTGGACAAGGCCAATACCGCCGCGCGGCTCGAAGGGCCGGCGCAATATGGCAAGGACTTGAATCTGGACTCGCCCGAGCTGCGCGCCTTCTATGCAGAGCTCGCCAAGCGCAAGACGATCATCGACCCCACGCTGACCGTGTGGGAGCCGCTGCTGACCTCGGACGGGAGCGCCGTGCCGCCGGAATATGCCGCCTATACGGACATTGCGCCGCCCGCGGTCGCGCGCGGCTGGAAGATCGGCGGCTATCCGCTGTTCGCCGGCCTGACCCGCGCCGATTTCCGCAAGAGCTTCGGCAAGATGGTGGAAGTGGTCGGGCGGCTGCACAAGGCGGGGGTGCCGATCATCGCCGGCACCGACGGCTATGGCCTGGAGCTTGTGCGCGAACTGGAGCTTTACCAGGAGGCCGGCCTCACCAATGTCGAGGCGCTGCAGACCGCGACGATCGTACCTGCGCGAATGGTGGGCATGGACGACAGGGTGGGCGCGATCGCACCGGGCAAGACCGCGGACATTCTCCTCGTCGAAGGCGATGTGCAGAAGGATATCGGCAACCTGCGCCATGTCCATACCGTGTTCCTCGACGGCTATCGCCTCGACGGCGACGCGCTGCGCAAGGCCAGCGGGCTCAACGGCATGCCGCGGTAAAAAAAAGGGGCCGGCGCGGGGCCGGCCCCTCAGGATCTCCCGGTTGGGGGAGGGGACTCAGCGCGCGAGCAGCGCGGCGAAAGGGGGCAAGGCGGTCGTGGTCGCGCCGTTCAGCGCCTCGATCGGCGTCGCACCCTCGAGAAGCCCGGACGGGATCGCGATCGCAGTATCGGAGAGATTGAACGCGCACAGGATCCGCGCATCGTCCAGCGTGCGGGTGAAGACGAGCAGCGCGGCATCGGCGTGCAGCACCTCCATCCTGCCTTCCATCAGCGCCGGGTGCGCCCGGCGAAGCGCAATCAACCGCCGGGTGAGCCGTAGCGGCGAGGCGGGATCGGCTTCTTGCCGATCGGCCGCGAGCGCCATGTGATCGGGGCCGAGCGGCAGCCAGGGGCGGGCGGCAGAGAAGCCGGCATGGGGTGCTTCCGCCACCCAAGGCATCGGCGTGCGCGCGCCATCGCGGCTGAGGGTGAGCGGCCAGTTGGCGATCGCCTCGGGATCCTGCAGGTCCGCATAGTCGATCTCGACCTGGGTCAGGCCCAGTTCCTCGCCATAATACAGGATCGCGTTGCCGCGTAAGGAGAGCAGCAGCAGCATCTTCAGCGCGGCAAAGGTGCCGCGATGCTCGGGCGCGACCCAGCGCGAGATGGCGCGCGGCGCGTCGTGATTCTCGAACGCCCAGCTTGGCCAGCCCACGCCCGGTGCGTCTGGCCATTCGGCGACGGCGTCGCGGACGAGCATCGGCGTCAGGCGATCGGCGTAGAGAAAGTTGAAGCCATAGGCACTGTTCAGCCGCGTGCTCCCAGCGGTGAACAGGTGCATTTCGGCCTCCGGAGAGGGCCCGCCGACTTCGGCAACGGTGAAGCGCCCGGGGTAACAATCCGCCAGCGCGCGCAGCTTCTCGAGCAGCAGCGGGATATCCGCATGGCTCTGGTTGTAGACATGCTGCTGGAAATCGAACGGACGGGTGCGCGGCGCGCCCGTGTCCGGCGCGGGCGGATTATCCCGCAGGTCGGGGTCGTGCATCGTGAAGTTGATCGCATCGAGCCGGAAGCCGTCGACACCGCGATCCAACCAGAATTTCGCCGTCGCCAGGGTGGCCGCCTGCACCTCCGGGTTGTGGAAGTTCAGGTCCGGCTGCTCGCGGAGGAAGTTGTGGAGATAATATTGGCCGCGCCGCGCGTCCCAGGTCCAGGCCGGGCCGCCGAACACAGACTGCCAGTTGTTGGGCGGGCTGCCGTCGGGCTTGGCATCGGCCCAGACATACCAGTCGGCGCGTGCGTTGGTGCGGCTGGTGCGGCTTTCCTGAAACCACGGATGCTGGTCCGAGCTGTGCGAATAGACCTGATCGATCAGCACCTTGAGACCCAGCGCATGTGCCCGGGCGACCAGCGCGTCGAAGTCTGCGAGCGTGCCGAACACGGGGTCGACGCCGCAGAAATCGGCGATGTCATAGCCGAAGTCGCGCATCGGTGACGTGAAGAAAGGCGAGATCCACACCGCATCCACCCCCAGCGCGGCGACATGATCGAGCCGCGCGGTGATGCCGGGCAGGTCGCCGACGCCGTCGCCGTTCGAGTCCGCGAAGCTGCGCGGATAGATCTGGTAGATCACCGCGCCGCGCCACCAGGGCCGGGTTTCGGTGGAAAGCTCGCGCATCGACATCAGGTTCACTTCGGAGCTCCGGCCGCGCAGACGGTGTAGCCGAACGCGGGAAGGGAAAGGGCGATGCTGCCGGGGGCGACAGCGTTGGCGGGGCAATTGCCCGCCAGGGTACGGAAGGCGGTGGAGCCGGTCTCCACCTGGACGTTGCCGCTCCAGGGGTCGGGGCTGGTGTTGAAGGCGATCACGGTCTCGGCGCCGGTCTTTGGATCGAAGCGAGAGACGGCGAACAGGCCGGGCTTGTCGCTGGCGAAACGGGTGACCTGTCGGCCGCGGGTAAGCGCGGCATGGCCGGTTCGCAGCCGGGCGAGCATCGCAATCTCGCGGAACAGCGGGTGCGCGGGGTTGAAGCTGGGAGCGGCGGTGGTGGCAGCAGTGCCGAGCAGCCTATTGTCGTTGTAGCTCGCGACCTTGCTCCCGAACATGTCCTCGCGCGCATCCTGGTCGTTGCCGTCGCTGACGAAGCCCTGCTCGTCGCCCGAATAGATGGTCGGCACGCCGCGCAGCAGCAGCAGCATCGCCTGGCCAAGCTGGACGCGCCGGAGCAGTTCTTCCTGGCCGATCCTGGGGAGCGCCTGCCGGATGAAGGTGGCGAGGCGGCCGGCATCATGGTTGCTGACGAAGGTGGGAAGTCGGTGCGCGGTCGTCTCGCCGCCTTCGTACAGCACGTCGGCCGCGAACATCTTGGCGAGGCGATCGGTGCCCTTGCCACCGGCGACGTCGATCACTGCCTGGTTGAAGGCGAAGTCGAGCACCGCCGGGAACTTGTCCACGCGGGTGTGCCGGGCCAGCGCCGCTACTTCGGGATCGGCGACCTCGCCGAAGATGTGGAAGTTCGGAATGCCTCTGGCCCTGGCGCGGGCCCGCATGGCGGGGACGAAGGCCTGCCAGAATTCGGGGTTCACGTGGCGCGCGGTATCGACGCGGAAGCCGTCGATGCCGAACCGATCGATCCAGCCGCCGAAAATGTCGATCATGCCCGCGACCACACGCGGATGCTCGGTCATCAGATCGTCAAGGCCGACGAAGTCGCCCATCGTCGAACTTTCGCCCGCGAAGGTCGAATTGCCGCGATTGTGGTAATAGATAGGATCGTTGAGCCAGGCAGGTACCTTCACCCGCTTCTCCGCCTCGGGCACGATCGGCGTATAGGCGTAGTCCGGTCGGGTGAGCTTGGCGAAGTTGGCCGCGCTGTGGTTGTCGTCGCCGGTGAAGCCGGGGTTGATGGCCGCGCCGGCGACGCCCCCTTTGCGCTGGTACGGAAAGTCGGCCCGGCTGCGATAGCTGCAGTCGCCGCATTCCCGGAACTGGATGACGTCCGCCGTGTGGTTCACGACGATGTCCATATAGACCTTGATGCCGCGCCTGTGCGCCGCGTCCACCAGCGCCTTGAACTCGGCATTGGTGCCGACATGCGGATCGACTTGAGTGAAATCGGTGATCCAATAGCCGTGATAGCCGGCCGATTCCTGTCCCTCCGGCCCCTGGACGGGCTTGTTCTTGAAGATCGGCCCGACCCAGATCGCGGTGGCACCCAGCGCCTGGATATAGTCGAGCCGGTTCAGCACGCCCTTGAGGTCGCCGCCGTGATAGAAGGCCTTGGACGCGGGATCGAAGCCGGTGACCAGTCGATCGCCGCTCAGCCCGCCACGATCGTTGGTGGTATCGCCATTCTCGAAGCGATCCGGGAGGAGGAAGTAGAGCACTTCATCCTCGGGCAAGCGGTCGCGATAGGTCTGGGCCACGGTCGGCGTCGCGGCGAGCGCGGCAGCGAGCAGGGCAAGGGCGGTCGAACGGATCATGCGGCAATCTCCGCGTCCGGGGCACCATGCGCGCGGACGAAGTCGCTATGAGGGGACATCTGCGCGACTTCGCGCGCGTTCAGCTTGGCGAGAAGGTCGAGATATTCGGCGATCTGCGCGACCGGCGGCTGGTCGGCGAGGGGGTGATGTCCCTCCGCCGCGATGCCCTGACCGGCGAGCACCTGCAGCCAGGCCACGTCGCTGAACAGGTCGCCTTCCTCGCGGACGATCTCGCCGCTCGCGCGCCACAGCGCGATCTTCTCGGCCAGGCCGTTGGGCAGGGGACTCTCACGGCGCTCGCGCCAGAAAGGCTCGTCGCGGTCGTTCGCGCAGTAATGCAGGATCAGGAAGTCGCGGATGCGCTCCATCTCGAGCGCGGCCTGCCGGTTGTAGCTGTCGCGTAGCGGCGCGAGGGCCCGGCGGCCGGGCAGCAGCTTGAGCACGCGCTCCACCGCCGACTGGATCAGGTGGATGCTGGTCGATTCCAGCGGCTCGAGAAAGCCACTGGACAGGCCAAGCGCGATGACATTGCCCGCCCAGCAGACCTCTCGGCGCCCTGCCAGGAAGCGCAGCGGGCGTGGGTCGGCGAGCGCCGGCTCGTCCAGCCCCGCCAGCAGCCGCGCAGCCGCCTCGTCGTCCGAAAGGTGGCGGCTCGAATAAACGATGCCGTTGCCGGTGCGGTGCTGGAGGGGGATCCGCCACTGCCAGCCGGCATCGTGCGCGGTGGCGCGGGTGTAGGGCGTGAAGTCGCGGGCGCGGGCGCTCGGGACCGCCAGCGCACGGTCACAGGGCAGCCAGTACGTCCAGTCCTGATAACCGACCCCCATAGCCGCGCCGATCAGCCGCGCATGGAAGCCGGTGCAATCGAGGAACAGGTCGCCTTCGATCCGGCGGTCGCCGTCGAGGTGCAGCGCAACCAGCTCGCCATGCTCGCCGTTGCGGGCGACGGCTTCAATCCGCCCCTCGTGGCGCACCACGCCGCGCGCCTCGGCATAGTCGCGCAGGAAGCGGGCATAGAGGCCGGCGTCGAAATGGAAGGCATAGGGCATTTCCGGCAGCACGCGGGCGGTGCGGGCCGGTCCGCGCTGCATCCGGTTGGCCAGCGCGGCGACATTGTTGAGCGAATAGGCGGCGAGCGGCTCGGCGACTCCTTCCGTCAGCCCGCGCAGCCAGGTGTGGCGGAAGGCGAGCAGGCCGTTGTCGCGGCCGACATCGCCAAAGGCGTGCATGTAGCGGCCGCCCTTGGTCCAGCCGACGAACTCGATGGCGAGCTTGTAGCTGGCCTGGGTGGCGGCGACGAAGGCGTCCTCGTCGATGCCGAGGCTGGCGTTGAACATCCGGATCTGCGGGATGGTCGCTTCGCCGACGCCCACCGTGCCGATCGCCTCGGATTCGATGACCGTCACGGTGAAGCCGGGACCGAGGAAGCGGATCAGCGCCGCCGCGGCCATCCAACCGGCCGTGCCGCCGCCCGCGACGACGATGCGATATGGTGCTGCGGTTGCCATGGCCTACCCCCTCCGGTGCCGGCGGTACGACCCGGTTCCCGCTGGGGGAACCGGGTCGCCGAACGTCAGAACTTGTACGTGATGCCGAGATAATAATCGCGGCCGTAGCGCTGATATTCGCGCACCAGGCGGGGATCACCCGCCTCGGTGGTGATGAACGGCGCATCGGTGAGGTTCTTGGCCTGCGCCAGGATCGCGAGACCCTTCAGCGGACCCGACTGGAATTCATAGCCGATCTGCGCATCCAGCACGCCTTCGGACTTGCCGGTGCGGAACTCCGGATTGGCCGAAAGACCGGCCAGCTCCGCCAGGAAGCTGTCGCGCCAGCGATAGGTGGCACGCGCCTGGAAGCCGTTCTTCTCGAAATAGGCGGTGCCGGTGGCGATCCACTTGGACTGGCCGGGAAGGGTGACCGGCGTGTTCGGGTTGCTGCCATAGACGACGCGGCTGTCGACATAGGAGCCGCTGGCGAACACGCCAAAGCCGTCAAGCGCGCTGCTGAACGTGCTGAACGGCAGCGAGGCGGTGGCTTCCACGCCCAGGATATCGCCGCGGCCGGTATTGTCCGGCGTCTTCACCAGGCCGAACTGCGCGTTCTGCGCCCGCACGATCGCAGCTGCTGCCGGCGGCAGTGCCGAGAGCAGCGCCGAGAAATCGTACAACGTGCTGTTGTTCGGATCGACGAAATCGGTGAGGTGCTTGTAGAAGCCGGTCAGCGCCAGATAGCCGCCGCCGCGCAGATATTTTTCCACCGAGATGTCGATGTTGGTCGACTGATACGGACGCAGGCGGAAATTGCCGCCGTCCGAGCTGAACGGACTGTTCTGCGGCAGGTTGCCGAGGCCGACCTTAGACAGATCGACATTCACGGCCTGCGTAATCCGCTCCTGGTCGAGGCGCGGGCGCACCATGGTCTGCGCGGCACCCATCTTCACGTAGAAGGCAGGCATCAGCTCGAGGCTGAACGTCGCCGAGGGCAGGAAGTTGGTGTATTTCGTGTTGTCGGCAACCGGTGCCACAGTAACCACGCCGCCCTGCAGCGCCGCGATCGCGCCGGACGAGCCCTGGTCGGTGTGGACCACCTGCAGGCCCAGCGTGCCCTTCAGCGCCTTGCCGCCGACGGTGCCGTCGATCGTCAGCTTGGCATAGCCGGTATAGACCTTCTCGGTCACCGTGTTGTCGCGCACCAGCGAGCCGGGGCGGTTGTCGAACACCGAGCGGAGCTGGGGGTAGACCTTCAGCGGGTCATAGGTCAGCATTTTCGGCACGCCGAGATAGGCAAGCGCGACCTGTTCGGAGAGCAGCGCGTCGGCGGGCACCGCGAAGCTGGTCGGCGTACCGCTGGCGATGGTGCAGTTGGTGCCGGCGCCCGGCGGGCACAGGAAATAGGAGGTGTAGCGGCTCTGCTTCTCGCGCCGGCTGAAATTGCCGCCGACCTCCCAGGTGCGGACGATGCTGCCGCTGAATTCGCCGTTGAAGCTGGCGCGCAGCGACTTGAGGTCGTCCTCGAAGTCCGGGCGATTGAGGAAGCCTGCCTGTACCACTGACTGGGTGCCGTTATAGCCCCAGCCGCGCGGATCGGTCAGCCGGATGACGTTGGTGTTGGTATAGTCCAGCGTCGGCACGATGCTGAAGGTGCCGTTCGCATTCTGGTTGATCCGGATCGTGTCCTTCGCGCCCGACGAGTTGTAGCCCGTGCCCGAATAGGTTTCGAGCAGGAAGTCGGTGCGGGTGGCGTGGCTCCAGCTGGCGTCGACCACGAAGTGGATGCTGTCGCTCAGCTTGAAATCGTTGTTCCAGCCCAGCGAGATGTTCTCGGCCTTGCGCTGGTTATAGTCATTGCGCTGCACCGCCACCACGTTGGTCAACGTGGCGCTGGTCACCAGGCCGTTCTGCACGGTGTAGCCGGGCTGGATGACGGCGTTCGAGCCCCATTGTGGCGCGATCGGGAATTCGATGCCGCGCAGGCGCTGGGTTTCCTCGAAATGCGAATAGAGGCCGTCGAAGGTCGAGTGGAAATTCTCGCTCGGCTGCCATTCGACGGTGGCGACGCCGCCATAGCGCTTCAGCAGGTTCGACTGGACATAGGGCTTGGCGCCGCCGAGGAACAGGTTTCCGCCCGCAGCGGTCTCATTGGGGAAGCCCCAGGCGGCGTAGCGCTCGATCTGGGTCGGCGTGTTCTGCGCCGAAACGCCGATGGCGATGCCCAGCGTGTCATTCGCGAACTTGTCGACATAGGTGGCCGAAGCGCGATAGCCGTAGCGGGTACCGTCCGGGTTGAGCGCCTTCTGCTCGTTCATCTGGCCGCGCGCCGCGACGACGAAGGTACGCTTGGACTGGTCGAGCGGGCGCAGCATGCGCATGTCGACCGTGCCGGCGATGCCTGCGGCGATCAGCGAAGCGTCCGCCGACTTGTAGACGTTGACGTTCTTGAAGAATTCCGACGGATATTGATCGAACTCGACGCCGCGATTGTCACCGACCGTCACCTGCTCGCGGCCGTTGAGCAGCGTGGTGGAGAAATCGGGGCCGAGGCCGCGGATCGACAGGCGCTGGTCACGGCCTTCGAGGCGCTGGGCGGTGACACCCGGAATGCGGGCCAGCGAGTCCGCGATCGATACGTCGGGCAGCTTGCCGATGTCCTCGGACGAAACCGAGTCCACAATCATCGTGTTGTTGCGCTTGATGTTCGCCGAGCTGGCGAGCGCCGCGCGAAATCCGGTGACGACGATCGCCTCGCCCGGTGCGCTATCCTGCGCGTCTGCTGCAGGCGTGCCGCTGTCCTGCGCGAAGGCGGCGGTGGTGAAGCTGAACGCGATCGCGGCGGCGCTGGCGCCTAGGGCGATGCGGGCGGCACGACGGCCGCGGAACGTGCTGAATACCATGTCTCTCCCCAATCTCGTCTCTGATTGCCGGCTCTTGGGTGGCCGGATGATGCCCGCCCCATGCGGGAATGCGCTGAACTTGCGCTGTGCGGCATTCAATCTTGCAAAAGGGGGTATGGAGGCCAGCCGCTCACATACGTATTCAGGCCCGTTTCGGACCCTCTGTGGTTTTTACGTACCCCGGCTCGATTGACGCGGCCCCCCGTCCGCGCCCATGCATAATATGCGATGCGACGACGATGCGCGCACGCGGGGAGGAAGCAGGATGGGCATGCAGCGCAAGCCTACATCGTTCGACATCGCCCAGCTTGCGGGCGTTTCGCAGCCGACCGTGTCCCGCGCCCTGCGGGGCGAGGCGGGTGTCAATCCGACGACTCGGTTGCGTATCGAATCGATCGCCAAGCAATTGAACTATCGTGTCGACAAGGCAGCCTCCAATCTCCGCACGCGGCATTCGCAGACGCTCGCGCTCCTCTTCTTCGAAGATCCCACGTCGGACGATTCGCTGATCAACCCCTTTTTTCACTCGATGCTCGGATCGATCATCCGGGCCTGTGCCGAGCACAACCATGATCTGTTGATCAGCTTTCAGCAGCTCTCCAGCGACTGGCACACCGATTACGAGGATGCCCGCAAGGCCGACGGCCTTATCCTGCTCGGCTATGGCGATTTCGAGCTGTACCGCGCGCGGCTGAAGGCGCTGCAGGATACGGGTACGCACTTCGTCCGCTGGGGGTCGGTGCTGTCCGAAGGCGCCGGGCTCACCATCGGCTGCGACAATCGCGGCGGCGGCGGGGAGGCCACGCGGCATCTGCTCGGGCTCGGGCGCAGGCGAATTGCATTCTTGGGTACGGCGTCGAGCCACTATCCCGAGTTCCACGAACGCTATCGCGGCCACGCCCAGGCGCTGGCCGGGGCGGGGATCGCCGAGGACCCCGCGCTGCAGATCGACGCGATCACCACGGAGGAATCCGGGGCGGCAGCGGCACAGGCGCTGCTCGACAGCGGCGCGGACTTCGACGCGATCCTCGCGGCGAGCGACCTGATCGCGATCGGCGCGATGCGGGTGCTCCAGGCCGCGGGCAAGCGCATTCCAGAGGATGTTTCGGTGATCGGTTTCGACGATATTCCCGCGGCCAGTTCGGCCAGCCCGCCGCTCACCACCGTGATGCAGGACGCACGGCTCGCGGGCCGTACGCTGGTGGAAACGCTGATCGGGCGGATCCGGGAGCGGCCTGTGGGCCCGGCGCTGCTCCCCACCAGGCTGATCGTGCGCAAGTCTTGCGGGGCGTGACCGTGGAAAAACCCCGCCAGTCCTTCGCCGGCCTGTGGAACATCAGCTTCGGTTTCTTCGGCATCCAGATCGGCTTCGCGCTGCAGAACGCGAACATGAGCCGGATCTTCCAGTCGCTCGGCACGCGGCTGGACGATTTGCCGGCGCTGTGGGTGGCGGCGCCGCTCACCGGGCTGTTGGTCCAGCCGATCATCGGGCACCTCAGCGACCGGACCTGGCTGGGCAGGCTCGGGCGGCGGCGACCCTATTTCCTGGGCGGCGCGATTCTCGCCGCGCTGGCATTGCTGCTGATGCCGGAGAGTCCGGCGCTGTGGTTCGCCGCGGGGCTGCTTTGGGTGCTCGACGCCTCGCTCAACATCTCGATGGAGCCGTTCCGCGCCTTTGTCGGCGACATGCTGCGCAAGGACCAGCACAGCGCCGGCTATGCAGTGCAGACGGCCTTCATCGGCATGGGCGCGGTATTGGGATCGATCTTTCCCTGGGCGCTCGAGCATCTCGGCGTGTCCAACGCAGCGGTAGCGCACGGCGTGCCGGATACGGTGAAATACGCCTTCTGGTTCGGCGGGGCGGCGCTGTTCTGCTCGGTGCTGTGGACCGTGCTGACCACGCGCGAATACAGCCCGGCCGAGATGGCGACGTTCGACGGGCCTGCGGCGGCGGATGACGGAGCAGCGGTGCGCCTGCTCGCTGTGCGGCACCCGACGGCCGGACTGCCGTGGATCATTGCGGGCGCGCTGGTGGTGCTGGCGGTCGTGCAACTGCGGCTCGAGAAGGAAGTGTATCTGCTGGGCGGTCTGCTGATCGCCTATGGGCTGGCCCAAGGGCTCGCGATCCTGCGGGCGCGGGCGGGCCGCACCAGCATGCTCGGCCATATTGTCGGCGACTTTGCCGGCATGCCTTCGCTGATGAAGCGGCTGGCGGTGGCGCAGTTCTTCAGCTGGTCGGCGCTGTTCATCATGTGGATCAACACTACCCCGATCGTCGCCGGCGCGTTCTACGGCGCGCCCGATCCGAAGAGCGCCGGATATCAGGAAGGCGCCAATTGGGTAGACGTGCTGTTCGCCACCTATAACGGCGTCGCGGCGATCGCGGCGCTGACGCTGTTGCCGTTGCTCTCCACGCGGTTCGGCAAGGCACGAACGCACATCTTCGGGCTGCTGTGCGGCGCGGCGGGCTATGCCAGCTTCTTCCTGGTGCAGGATCCGGCATGGTTGATCGCCAGCGAGGTCGGCATCGGCATCGCGTGGGCGTCGATCCTTGCCATGCCCTATGCGATCCTCGCCTCCAGCCTGCCGCAGGCGAAATTGGGCATCTATATGGGATTGTTCAACGTGTTCGTGGTGGTGCCGCAGCTGCTGGTCGCCACGGTGATGGGGTCGATCATGAACCGCTTCTTCCCCGGCGAGCCGATCTGGACGATGGCCTTCGCCAGCGGAACGTTGCTGCTTGCCGCGGCGGCGATGCTGCGGGTGGCGGCGCTATCGCGGGACTAGAGGGGCACAGGGTTAAGAGACTGCTGCCCAGGCTAGTAGAGCAATCAATTGCCCCGGTGCGGCAAAAAGGCGCATCACCTGCTACGGCTTTTGTTGATTCCTTGCGAGGAAACATTTCACACTTTAACGTTTTTTGACGGAGCTGTTCGCGGGCCCGCTCGCGCGGACTACGGTGCTTCTGACCATCGCCTATTTCTGCCATATCATGACTTGTATTTCATTCTGAAGTGGTTGCCGAAGATCGTCGTGGACATGGGCTCCGCGGCATTGCAGGCGGCTGGGGTGTTGGTCTGGGCCAATGTCGGCGGTTTGGCGGGCGCCGTGCTGCTCAGCGTATTGAGTTGGCGCCTGCCACTTCGGAGCCTGCTGGTCGCCGCGATGGCAACGGCGATCGGGTCGCTCGTCGCCGCACTGGCGCTGCTTGGTCTCAGGCCTCTGAGGATAGCCCGCAGCGGCGCGCAACCGTGACACATGCTGCAGGCGGACTGAGGGCTTCCGGCTGGTTTAGACGATGCTGGCAGGAGGCATTGGCAGACAGCGATCAGGCGGCCGCGGTGCCAGCAAACGTACGTAACGTGCCTGCGAACGAGGCTCAGGCACCTCGCCCAACAGATCGCGGCGCAATGCATAGCCCGATTTCCGGGCAAGATCATCGAGGTTGACACATGCATCGACGTGCCAGCCAGGTGCACCCTGGCGCGCAACCTGCACCGCTTCCTTCATGTTTCCGGCACAGAAAAAACGATAGTCATGCTCTTCGCGCATCGCGCGCGCCGAATTGCGTCCAAGCTCGGCAACGAAGAAGGATGGTCCGTCTCGCGGCCCCTCGTCGGTCAGGCTCTCGAGCTCCAGTTCCGTCCATCCGTCGAGATGGGCAGCACGCATCACGCCTGCAAATCGGGTCTGGCACTCGAGAAGGAGTTGCTCTTCGCAAGACGCGACCAGCGCATGAACCTCGTGACACTCGAACAGATTCCCGTCGCGCATGCCTCCAATTTCCACGAGGTAGAGCTTCATTATGTACCCTTCATGCCTGCGTTCCGATTGCGCACGCAACGCCCGCGCCGTTGCAGGAACCTCCCACTGGTGGGCAGCGTTCCAGCACTCCTTTGAAGCGCGCTGCGCGAATAGAGGCGTTTCGTATTCACATCCAGGATCGTCATGACCTTGGCGAGCGCATCGCGATCGTCGGTGCCGGCGCCACCGGCACCTATGTGCTTGCCGCCCTGCTCCGCAGCGGGGTCGCGCGCGAGATCGTGGTGTTCGAGAACAGCGATGCTCCGGGCCCCGGCCTTGCCTATGCCGAGCATCTCAACGCGCCGCATGCGCTGTCGAACATCGCAGGGATCGAAATCCCACCAGTGATCGAAAGCCTGAACGCGTGGGCAATGCGGCAGCCGCAGGACAAGCTTGAGACCTGGGGTATCCACGCATGCGCGGGTGACGATCGCGCCTTTTTCCCGCGGGTTGTCATCGGTGCCTGGCTGGCCGATCAGTTCGCCATGACCGTAGCGCGCAGCCCGGTGCCGGTATCGGTGCAGCGGCAGGCGGAAGTCGTGGATGTCGTAGCGATGCCAAAGGGCTGCCGGGTAGACTGGCGTGGTCCTGAGAGTACCATCGTGCAGGACCAGTTCGACCGGCTGATCCTGGCGACGGGCTATGGCCCGATCGCGACGGAGGGGGCGGCGGCGGCCACGCGAACCGGGAAGACCGCCGCGGCATTGGGAAGTACCCAGCAGACCCAGCGCTTCGGTGTGTTGGGCTCGTCCCTGTCGGCGATCGACGTGGTTACCGCAATTGCTACGGCACGGGGCAAATTCGTCCTGCGCGGTGGCACATTGGCCTATGTGGCCGAAATGCCGTGGCAGGCGACCTTGCTCAGCCGGCACGGCGTGTTGCCGGAAGCGGACTATTGGTTCCCCCATCCCCTTCCCGAACTGGAGGCGTTCACGCAGGAGACCGCGGCCGCGACGTTACGCGGGGGCGACGGAGACCTGGACAGGCTTTTCGAGCAGTTCGTCGCGGTGCTCAGGAAGGGCGCGCCCGATTGGGCCGCGCGTCTCGATCTGGGCAACGCCACGGCGGACGACTTCGCGGCCCGCTACTTCGCCGCACGGCATGCAAGCACCGCCTGGGACCATGCCCGCCAAAATCTGGCCGACGTCCGGCGCTGGCAAAAGGATCACGATACGCCCTTCTGGCGCATCGCGATTCTCAAGGCGCATGAGGTCTTCGCGACGGTGATCCCGTCGCTGTCGAAGGAAGAGCTCGCCCGCTTTCACCGGGGTTTGAAGCGCGTGTTCACCGACAATTATGCAGCCGTTCCGCACCTTTCCATCGAACGGCTACTCGCGTTGCATGACGCCGGCCACCTCGATGCGCGCGCGCTGGGCGACACCTATGACCTCTCACCGCAGGAGGATGGCACGTGCCTGGTGCGTTCTCCGAATTGGACCGGACCGTTCGACGAACTGCTCGACGCCCGCGGACACCGAACGGCCGCGCTGAACCATTTTCCGTTTCCTACTCTTCGCCTTCAGCTCTGCGCCAGCGCCATCGAGGCCGATCAAGCGTGGAGCAGCGGCCTCAATCCGACATGCGACCTGACGATGCGCGAGCAGGACCCGTTGTTCGAACACGTGCATCTATGCGCGTTACCTTTTCTGCTGGGCAATCGTCCTTTTGTGCAAGGACTTGTGGAGTGCGCCGGGATGGCTGACGCGATCAGTCGCGCGATCCAGGACGCGCGGAACTCGTCAGATGCGGACCAGATATCCGCTGCGGACTTACTGGATATCCTGGAAAGGCCTAGCGTGATTCTACCGGACGGAGCGGTGTTGCCCCTGGCCGGATCAAAGCAGGGGCGAACAGCGCGATCCGCGCCGTTGACGAAGCCGCTATCCCAGCCTGGCCGCTTCGAAACGTGAAGACCGAGGGGGCTCCTTCCGTCAGGCCGCGATCGGAAGCTGCACAACCTCTGCTGCGCGCGCCTCGGGAGCATAGCGCGCCTGAACGGCATTCAGCGACGCGAGAAGGCTGATCACCGCCCCCTCGCTGCTGTCAAAGTCATGCCGCTTGGTCTTGAGAACGCCTTCGCGCATCAGAGTCTCCAGCGCAGCGCGCGCGCGCGACACACGGCTTTTTACTGTGCCCAGCATGACGCCGGTAACCTCGGCCACTTCTTCATAGGACATGCCCGCCGCAGCGACCAATATGATCGCCTCTCGCTGATCGAGGGAGAGCTGCTCGAGCGCCCGCATCAGGTCGCGAAGCTCTACCGTCTTGTCCTGGCTGGCCGGCGCGGCGAGGACGCGATCCGCAACGACGTCGTTCCACTCTCCTACGAAGCGCTTCCGGCGCGTCTGGCTGAAATAGATGTTCCGCAGGATGGTGAAGGTCCAAGCCTTGAAGTTCGTGCCGGCCTGAAACCGGCTTCGCGCGGTCCAAGCCTTTAGCATCGTTTCCTGGACGAGATCGTCCGTGGTATCGCGATTGCCGCTGAGGCCCCGTCCAAAGGCGCGGAGGTGGGGGATGACCTTCTGCAGCTGATCCTTGAATGCTTCATCGGTAAGCGCGGTCGTGCCGGAACCGCGCGCATCAGCGTTTTGCATGGTTGTCCCCTTTATCCTGTCCCCGAAAAACGTTTCGGGAGGGAAACCGTTCCATTTCGCCGGGACGGTTGGTAGCGATTGGGGACGAATAGGATATGACCGGCTGCGGCCGCTTCGGGAGGCCGGCGGTCTGCCGGCACGTGTCGTTCTCCCGCGTCAGTCGATGCGCGTGGCCAGCACCATCCGCTTGTCGAACCATTCGAACGCCATCTGGGGTCCCATCGGCAGCACCAGGCCGAACCATTTGCCGCTGGGATCGCTCGGCACCGCCCAATGCCCCTCGTCGCAGCCGAGATGCCGGGCCTTGCCGGCGTCCCCGGCGACACCCCAGGCCTTCAGCGCCGCCGCCAGGGTTGCCCGCGCGGCAGCGGGCCGCGGGGTGGCGACGGGGCTCAGATAGGGGCCGGTGCAGACGTCGCTATGGTCGAACTGGCCATTGTCCGGCCCATCCCAGCGGATCGCGCCCGACGCGTCCCCATTGTCGGTGACGGTGAAGCTCGACCCCACCATCCCCATTTCGTCCTCAACTGGGTCCTGATTGCCGGGGTTGTACACGTTGACCACTCGCCATCTGCCGACGATCTGGCACGGGCTTTCGGGCGCGCCCGGACCGCAGTCCGCGGCGGCCGGCAGGGTGGAGGTCGACGCTGCTGCCGCCGGCTGGGCTGCGTTGGCGGCTGCGGCGGCGGACGGCTGGCGCTCTCCGGCACCGTCGCCGTTCGCCGCGCCGCATGCCGATAGCAACAGCAGGGGAGCGAAGACGAAACGCATGCGGGATCCTTACTGGCTGGCGTTCACCAGCACATAGCTAAACGACGACTGCCGGCCAAGGCCGGCCAGCAGCGCGTTGAAGTCGCTCGGCCGCAACGTCTGGCAGCCGGCAGAACCGGTCCCGCCGTTGCCGCCCTGGTGGATCAGCATCGAGCGGCCGGCGCCGCGACGGTCGACCGTGTCGGCGCCGGTGAAGCGACCGTCATGGTTGCTGTCGCGCAGCGCGGTCTGGGTTTGGGTCGCGCGGAAAAAGCGATTGCCGGCGAAGGTGCCCGATTGCAGTTCGTAGCGATAATTGCCCTCGACGAGCCGGCCCAGTTCTCTGCGGCCGTCGCCATCGACGTCGGCACCATAGCCGCGTGCCGCATAGACGCCCGCCGGCTCGGTGTTGCCCTGGAAGACCTGCGCGCGGTAACTGCCGTCTCCCTGGCGCGAGACCAGCGCGATCGTGTCGTCATACTCGCCGCGACCGCCGCCGGCCTGCAGCGGCGAGTCATGCCGCACCGCGACGAGGACCTTGCGGCCCGCCGCAAGATCGGCGCGTGCCTGGGCATCGCCCGAGCGCTCGATGACGGTCGCGAAGTCTGCCCCGCTGCGCGGCGCGCCCGCCGCCTTGCCCTCGGCGCGCGTTGTTGCGCCAGCGTTGGCGGGCGCCGGGCGTTCGAACAGGGCGAGCGCCTCACGCCGCTCGTTGGGATAGCGCTCCAGCGTGATCGAGCGGAGCTGGCTCGCCTCGGCGGGCGTGTAGCGTCCGCTGGCGGCGAGCCCCTGCAGATAGGTGGTGCGCTCGGCATAGATGTTGGAGACCAGCGCGCGGTCATAGTCGGGCGAGGCGCGCCCGACTTCGCGGTCGGTGCGGCGGATCGCCGCCTCGAGTAGCTGGGGCGCGCGGGCGTGCTGGACCGAACTCGACCAGGTTGCCTGCTGCACGGCGACGTGGCGGGTGCTCAGGTCGAACCCCGTCGCTTCGCGGACCTTGCTGACGGCGGGGTCATAGTGGGTGCGCTCGATGAACGCGTGCTGCGCGGCACGGAAGCCCTGCGGGTCGCGCGCGGCGATCGCGCGCCATTGCTTGTTGAAGCTTTCGGTACCGATGTTCGAGCCCAGCTCCGCCGACCAGCGCGCCCCTTCGTGGCGCAGGAAGGACTGGAGCGTTCCGGCCTTGGAGGACAGCTGGTAGACGCCATAGGAAACGCCGCCCGGATCGCCGGCCCCGTTGGAAACGGTACCCGGGCCGCGGCCGCCGCTTTCATAGCGTTCGGACACGCTGCCGAGGGGTACCGGTGCGCCTGCGCCGGCCTGGGCGTCGGCGCGGTGCGTGACCTGGTCCGATGCCCGGGGTTGTGCGAGCGGTGCCGCCGCGCCTCCGGCGAGGCGCAGCATTTGCCCGGGCTGGAGGCGGTCCGGATTGTCGATCCTGTTGATCCGCACGAGTGTCGCCACAGCGGTGCCGTTGCGCGCCGCGATGCCCGACAGCGTTTCGCCCTTCCGGACGCTGTGGGTACCTGCGGTGGCGACGCTTCCCGCCACGCGCAGCGTCTGGCCGGTGACGATGCGATCCGGGTGGCTGATCCCGTTGATCCGTGCCAGCGTCTGCCAGTCGGTACCGAACCGCTCGGCAATGCCGGACAGCGTGTCGCCCTGCTGGACTGTGTAGCTGGGCGGCGGCACCAGCCGGTCGAGCGGCGAGCCACTCGCCATCAGACGATCGAGGCGATGGGTATCTGCATCGGCCGTCGAAGGCGCCGGCGCGCTGTGAGACCCTTCGTTGCCGGGGCGCGTGGCTGCCGTTGCTTGCAACATACTCGGACCTACTCTTCCAGTCTTCGGAAGCTTGACCGATACAATGCGTCGGGCGGGTGCCCCATCAACGAATCGATTAGACCTGCTCGGGGGCCGACGGTTCGTCGAGCGAGCCGTCCCTAGACGTCTGAATGGCGTGTATCCTGATCTTGAGAATAGCTGGCGACGGGGTCAGCCAGCTTCCGCTCTATGGCTCGAAGCGGCAGCGGGCGAAACAGGTGCCCGGCGATGGCGCCACGGTTGCGGAAATTCGCCAGTTGAAGCGCTCGGGGCCCGTTTGGCGCATGGGATTTCCTGGGACCGGGAAATGGTGCCGGTTGCAGGGATCGAATTGCGCCGAGAAACGACGGATAATTCAAGCATCTAAGCTGATGCCGTCAGTGTCGGTACCGTGCGAAGTACCGTCATCGGGAAAGTCTTGCCGGGTTCGATTCCCAGCTAGCCGACGATTTCAGGTTCGCGTTGGGCCAATAGCGCTCCGAGAGATGGTGAATCTGTCAGCAGCGATGCAAATTCAAGCAAAAAGGAGAAATGTTTTACTGGGCCCGGCCAGTGATATGCGGCCAACAATCTAATCGCTTTGCGCTAAACGGTCTCAGCCGCGACGGTAGCGAAGGCAGCAATCTGCACCGCTCCTGCACAGGCACTCCCATGAATTTCCTCAGCGCCAGCGCAAGCGATGGATTAGCGTCGCATATCCACGCTGCTCCTGAGCAAGAGGGAGCAACACGTGCGCTTCAGTTTCGTCCGCAAGGCCGGTGCCGCCTTGGCCCTGATCATCCTGTTCGACAGGCTTTTCGTCGACAGCTTCAGAGGGGCAGGAGTCGGCGTGTTCGCCGGCGCCTGGCTGCTCGCCATCATCGCCACCCGACCGGATATCGGCAGGGCGCGATCCGCCTGGCCTGGGCTCGCGCTGACGGCGCTTTTCGCGGCATCGCTGTTCGACGAGCCAGGGGTGCTGGCCTGGTCGATGTTCTGGTGCGCGATCGCCTTCGCCGCGCTGGCGCCCAGGGTCGGACGTTTCGACGATGCCTGGCATTGGGGTGTTCGCCTGTTCCTCCACGGCACTACCGGCGCCCTGCGGCCGTTCACCGACCTGCACCGCGTCGCCGGGCAGCGACGCGGTGTAGGCGCTTCTCCGCGCCTGCTCGCGACCACGCTGGCCCTGCCTCTGCTCGGCGGCATCGTCTTCCTGATCCTCTTCGCGACAGCGAACCCGCTGATCGCGCATGCCTTCGCCTCCATCCAGCTGCCCAGCCTGTGGCAGCTCGCGCTCTGGACCTTCGTTGCCTGCTGCGTCTGGCCGATGCTGCGTCCCGGCACGCTCGCGCTGCGCGTCGCACGACGCGTGCCGGATCTGGAGCCGATCCTTCCCGGCACGTCGTTGCCGTCGGTGCTGATCGCCCTGGCGCTCTTCAACCTGATCTTCGCGGTGCAGAACGCCCTCGACATCGCCTTTCTGTGGGGCGGAGGCGCGCTGCCGGATGGCATGACCCGCACGGAATATGTGCATCGCGGCGCCTATCCGCTGATCGTCACGGCCCTGATCGCCGGCGCGATGGCGCTGGCTATGCTGCGGCCGGGCAGTGCGAGCGAGCGCGATCCCTGGGCGCGACGGCTGGTAGCCCTGTGGGTGGCGCAGAACCTGGTGCTCGTTGCCTCCAGCGCCCTGCGGACGGTGCAGTATATCCAGGAATCGATGCTCACCTCGTGGCGGATCGCCGCGCTGCTGTGGATGGCGCTGGTCGCGCTCGGCCTGGTGCTGATCTGCTGGCGCATCCTCCGCGGGCGCAGTGCGCGGTGGCTGATCAACTGCAACGCGCTGGCTGCCGGTGTCGTGCTGACCGCCTGCTGCTTCGTCGACATCGAAGCGATTGCGGCCCGCTGGAACGTGCAGGCCGCCGACCCGGCGACGATCGACCTCTGCTACCTGCACAGGGGCGGGGACAGCGCCCTGCTGCCGCTGATCGCGCTGGAACACCGGCCGATGGACGCCGAGACGCTGGACCGCGTGCGCTATGTGCGGGCCGATCTCCTCCGCGATCTCGCGACGCGGCAGGCGGATGGGCGGTACTGGACATGGCATGGCGCGCGCCGCCTGGCGGCGGCTCGGGGGATCGTCGGACCGGGGGCGCCGCGGCCGCTGCCTGCCAATTACAGCCGGCACTGGTGCAACGGCAGCATCATCCCGTCGCCAATCCAATCTTGACGGGGGAGGCGCGCGCCATGATCCAGTGCCCCATGCCCCGTACGATCCTGGTCGCGGACGATGATCCGCACATCCGCCAGCTGCTGGTGTTCGCACTGGCCAAGGTCGGGCTTGATGCGATCGAGGCCGAGGATGGCGAGGCGGCGCTGGCCGCCGTCGCGTCGCATGCGCCGGACCTGATCGTGCTCGACATCAACATGCCGCGCATGGACGGGATCGAGGTCTGCCGGCGGCTGCGCGCCGGTGGCGATCTGCCGATCCTGTTCCTGTCGAGCCGGGACGACGAGATCGATCGCGTCCTCGGCATCGAGCTCGGCGCGGACGATTATGTCGTGAAGCCCTTCTCGCCGCGTGAGGTGGTGGCGCGGGTGATGGCGATCCTGCGGCGGGTGGGCAGCCGCCCACCGGACGTTGCCGCGGCGGCGGGCCCGCTCCAGCACGGACGCCTGACGCTCGATCCCGATGGCTGGCAGGCGAGCTGGGCAGGGGAGGCGGTGCCGCTGACCGTCACCGAGTTCGGCATCCTGCGGACGCTGGCGGCGATGCCGTCCAAGGTGTTCAGCCGCGACGCGATCATCGATCGGCTCCACGGGCCGGGCTTTGCCATCACCGATCGCACGATAGACAGCCATATCCGCAACCTGCGGGGCAAGTTTGCGCGGATCGGCGCGGAGGACGTGATCGAGACCCGCGCCGGGATCGGCTATCGGCTCGGCACCTGCGGGGCGGGATGATCGAGCGGTTCAAGGCGGTCGTGCGGCGCCATTGGCCGCGCCTGCGGCTCCGCACGATCCTGCTGCTGACCTTCGTGTTCGTGGCGGCTTTGCCGGGTTTCGGCGCGCTGTTCCTGCGGGTCTATGAGAACAGCTTGCTGCGCCAGACCGAGGCCGCGCTGATCGCGCAGAGCGCGGCATTGGCAGCGGCGGGCGCTGCCGAGTGGCCGGGTGCGCACGGGATGCCGGCGAGCATGGGCACTCTGCCCAGTGCGTCCACGCTTGATTTGCGCCTCACGTCGGTCCTTCCCGAACGCCCCGCGCCGATCGCTGGCAGGGGCGCGGACGATCCGGAGACGCGTGCTTGGGCAACGCGCTTGGCCCCGGTCCTGCGTGCGACGGCAAACACGACGCTCGCGTCGATCCAGTTACTCGACCCGCAGGGGCGCATCCTTGCAGGCGGCGATACCCGCCTGGCCTATGGCACGATGCCGGAACTGCAGGGCGCGCTGGCCGGTCGCGCGGAGACTACCCTGCGCCGCAACGCTGCCTACCGTCCGCACTACGCGCTCGAGTGGCTGAGCCGCGCCTCCGACCTGCGCCTCCACCATGCGCGGCCGATCGTTGTCGATGGCCGGGTGGTCGGGGTGCTGCTGCTGGCTCGCTCGCCGCGCGCGCTGTTCGTCGGCATCTATGAGGATCGCGGCAAGATCCTGTTCGGCATCGTCGTGATATTCACCACGCTGGTGGTGCTGAGCGGCCTGTTGTCGCGCGGCATCGTCCGGCCGGTGGAAGCGCTCGGCGAGGCGACGCGGGCGGTCGCCAAGGGGGGCGGGGCGGTGCCGGAGGCGCCCACCACCGCCGCGATCGAGATCCAGGCGTTGTACCGTGACTTCGGCAGCATGGCCGAGGCGATCGAGCGGCGCTCGCGCTATCTGCGCGACTTCGCCCATGCCGTAAGCCACGAATTCAAGACACCCTTGGCGGGCATTCGAGGTGCCGTCGAGCTGCTGCAGGACCATAGCGACATGGCTGTCGCGGATCGCGAGCGCTTCCTCGCCAACATCGCCGACGATGCGGCCCGGCTGAATCTGCTCGTCAGTCGGCTGCTCGATTTGGCGCGCGCAGACATGGCGACGGCAGAGGAGGGAGCGCGGACCGATGTACTCCATGTGATGCGCTGCATCGCTGACGCCTACGGGCATGAGGGCGCTGGGCTCGCTGTGCACGTTTCGGAGAGCTCTGTGCCGCTGGTCGCGATGCCCTCCAACGTGCTGGAAGCGGTGCTGGTGGGGCTGGTCGAAAACAGCAAGGAGGCAGGCGCCACGCAGGTGACGGTCGCAGCCCGATCAGAGCCCGCAGGTGTCACGGTGATCGTAACGGACGATGGTCCAGGGGTACCCTTGGGGGACCGCCACCGCATCTTCGAGCCGTTCTTCACCACACGCCGCTCGGATGGTGGTACTGGGCTTGGCCTGCCGATCCTGCGCTCGTTGCTCGACGCCAACCGGGGGGAGATCGATTTGTATTCGTCATCCGCAGAGGGCGCCTCTTTTATGATTTCGCTCCCGGTTGGATTGTGAGGGCTTCGACCTGCCAGCGACTGACATTGGGACAAACCCGTCGTTCGCACGACACAGCCTGAACGTCAGCTCTTTTCAAAAGCAGGCGTTCAGCGCTTGCCTGAGCGGATTCACATTCGCGTCAATCTGACAGCACCCGAAAAGGCGTTGGCGGCTAACATTGTATTTTATGGCGCGACAGAAGACGCGACCCATCGTAGGAATATTCTTCGGTTGCGCGTAAACGGATGGGCAGTCATCTTAGCTGGCCGCTAGTCTAGCTTACCAGGCGGCGTCTGAAATCGAGCGGGTGGCAGGGGTCCGGCCACGATTCTCTCGATCGCGCGAACCGTGCTCGTCAAAATGTTTTGGCTGGCATTCTCACAGGCTGCGAGTTCGTCGTCCGACATGCCCGCTGCGTAAGTGCGAGCCTGTAGAATGAACTGTAGACGATCGAGGTCTCTCGCCACCTTCGCGGAATCAGTTTCGCCCTTGTTGAACTCCTGGAGAAGGATCGGAACGCGCCAGAGGTCGCCGATTCCCCGATAGGTCGCGAACGCTCCGTACTTCCAGAGCGCGACTTCCTCTTGCTTGGCATCGTTATATTTCGGGAGTTGGTCACCGAGACGGGACTCGGCGAGGTCATGGACGAGGATCATCTCGATCACGCGCCGCTTGTCGTATTTCTCGGGGCCGTCGGGTGGGTTGGTAACGAGGAAAATCTCGGCAAGGCCGAGCACGCCGACCAGATGCTCTGCAACACTCTCGACGCGCACGTCCTGCCAGAACAACGCATGATCGCCGAGGGCATCCCGACGACGGCGTAACCAGCCAGTCCGTTCGATCTTTGACAAAGCCGACCATTCTTCGCGCACGGTAGACAGCCGGAAGCTGTCCATCCCGAGATCCTCTTCGACGCGTTCGATGAAGCCGCGGATATTGGGGGGCAAGAGGTGGATCTCGCGAAGCTGCGGTCCACCGAGCAACGCTTTGACCGCGGTGCGGTGGGAATTCCGCAGAGTTCCATTCAGATTGCGCACCTGTACGAGCGATAGGAGCGTTAGCAATTCAATCAACGGCGGGAGGTCGCGCGACTTGGCGGTGATCCGCTCCAGAAGTTTAGCAACAGTCTTGCTGCAGGACGACGCGCCATTGTCCTGGCTCGTCATGAAGCTGTTCGGCTCGTATTCCTTGTCGCCATAATATTCGAGGTGAAACCCCCGATTGAATTCGGACTCCTCGACATCCGACAGGAGTATGTTGGCATATTGGATCGCCGGCTCCATGGTCTTGCTGAGCATGGAACGGCTGATGAAGATGCTGCGCCTTAGCATCCGAGCATGGATCGTCAGGGGAGCCATCGGTCGGGCAGCTTCTGTCTCAATCTTGTCCAAAAGCTGGAGCATCTCGGCAGCGCGGTCTTCGCGGACACGGCCGGCAAGATAGGCAAAATGGGACTTCGCCAGCGTCGGCATCGACCGGTATCGCTGCTTGATGACTTCGATAACTTCGCGCTCGGCATCTCGATCGGCCTGCATGATCTGCTTCGTAAAGCTGTTCACATCGGCCGGAAAAACATAGTTGAGCTGTCTTCCCAGTTCCTGGTTGACCTGCCGGCCGACGTCTTGCGGTTTTCCGCGGGCGCGCGTGTCTAACTTCTTCGCGCCCCGCAATACGTTTATGATATGACGGGCGACAAGATAGCTCGTGATCGACGAATGGCTGGCAACGAGCTTCGCTATATTTCGCTCATTGAGATGAGCAAGCTCGACATTGCGGGTAATCATTATGCCATAGGCAATTTGCGCGGCATCGTTCAGGCTCACCTCGGCCGCTATTTCCCGATCTCCGTCGCCAGCCAACGCGCTCTTGCAATAGAGATCATAGCACTGAGCGAGCGAAGTCAGGCCACTGTAAGCAAATTTACCGAACGGGCCGAAGAACAACGAAAGGACGAACATGTCGATCGCGCGGACATCCTTCCGCTTCATATCCTCTAAAATTTGGACGGAAGATTTATCGCCCTTAATTTTGGCAAAATCTTCGATGAGTGTCGCGGCGTCTTTATGATCGATCTCGAGTGGAACTATGCTGTAAGCCGTCTCGCTTTGAAGAGGGATCCGGCTGTACAAGCTACGGAATTCGATCTCGCTTTCAGTAGCTATCAGCAATCTCGTATATTTGCTGCGCGAAGCTTCTCTGATCAGTTCTGCGACATGAGATGTCCGTTGCGACGCTGCCTGACTGAGGCCATCGACCAGAACAATCACGGGATCGTGTGCGGTAGACATGATATTTCGAAGTCGCTGGCAAGCACTAATGACGCGGCTTCGTGTTCGCTTCTCGTCGAGTACGCCATTACTCCAGGCTTCGAGATCACCAATCTTGATGAGGATCGAGAGGCATCCCGGAATCGCCTCGTCATCTTGGGTGGATCGCGATGCCTCAGCCTGGATCATCCCAAGCAGCGTCGTCTTTCCGGCACCCTTTCCGCCAAGTAGGACGACCGCCTCTCGATATTCCGAAGACCGCAGGTGGCGACTTATTGCCGCGATCGGGTTGGGGACGAACTCGCGAGCCGGTCCTTGGACAAGTTTGGAGAAAAGGGACTCGTAGCTACCCATCTCGTCGAGAATGGAAGCTGGCAGAGGTTGATCAGGCGGATAGACATAAATGCCCGCGCCAGGCGATTGAGCCTCTTTTTGATCTACGCGCAGCGTAAGCATCGCTTCGAGCACAGAGCATGCTGATACAAGCGCAAATCGCCTGTTCTCGTCACTGAAACTGAGTTCCAGCTCGGCCTTATGAAAATCTGCACCGTCAGAAATGCCGCGAACGCTCACAAACTCGACGTCCGTGCCTTCCAGTGCCGTCATGACACCCGCCGATTCCATCTCGAGGGCGGCGGCATTACGATGTGCGTCAGCGAACGACCTACGGAATTCTTCGTTGGCAACCACGAACGGCGTGCAAGCCAACGGCGCCACGGCGAGCTTGATCAGGCCGTTCGGCCACAGGACAGGATTTGGAAAGCGCTTTTTGAGGTCCAGATTTATCGAGGCCATGAGCCGGGAGTCTTTTTGAAGATGGGTCTCTGCTAGGTTGACTAGTGAGCTGGTGACAGGCTTGGACTTAGGACGATGCTCGTAGAGGGGGCGAGCGAGATTCCCCGCAATTTTACCACCCGTGCAGAAGTCCAGCACTTCGCGAGTGACGACTATGTCCCCGATCGAGAGCCAGTCGGCAATCCGGCCGGCAATCCCGACGTTGGCAACCAGCCGGACCTTCAACTCGGCGACGACGGCAGCGGTAGAAGTTCGGGCGCGGTCGACGCCCATGTCGCCCGACATGACGAGCACGCCTTTACCGTAAGCGTCCCATGATTCTTCAACGATCGGCCAAGCGGTATAGCCTCCCACCTGAAAGGGATCGCCACACGCGGCAAAGTCTCTAAAGTATTGAGCTTCTTCGCTGAGCGCAACAACGACCGCAAAATCAAACTTCGCCTGCGTCACTTGCCCCCCCCCTTAAGGAATCACATGCGTATTTAGAAGCCGTCATCAGCTTATTCTGGTCAGTCCGCACTCCGACGTATTTTAGGTTTAGACGCGATGTCCGACCAGACCGAGCAAGAACCGCAGATAAGATTTGCTGAAGCTAGTTAACCATGATCAAATCAGCAAGTGAGGTCGTGAGGTTGATAGCAAAATATCCTTGACGGCGGAAATTCCAGCACCGCCGAAGTGGGTTGTCGGCCCCGCAGCGCCGGCATTCAACCACTGAGACTAAGGCGCGTTGCCGCCTGACAGTCTCACGCGACGCCGACGGACAGCTTCTAGTAAAGGCTGCCACTCAAAGCCCAATCGCCGAGCGACCGGCTCTGGTCGCCAGCCGTCGATGCCGAATTTCGCATTCTGGTAGGGAGATGCCGGCTCATCCTGGGACAAAGCGATCGTTCGCAGACCCGGCGTCGAAGGTCAGCTTCCGTCGGTAGGGGACACTCAAGACCTTCAAGCATCCCAGCGCTGCTGTCAGTCTAATGCGAACCCGTCTCCACCCGGTTGTCGGCCCAGCAACCAACCTCATACTTCTCGGCATTGCCAAGATCGTTCATCGCCACGCGCTAGGAGCGCAGGCCCTCTGTCGCGATCGCCTCGGGAAAACCATGGCGCTTCAATCCCTTCTTCAAGAAGGCCAGCGAAGCCTCTTTGTCATATGCCCTGCTGACGGGTCTCGCCCTCGTGGTCCGCGGCTTGCCACAGGTAGATCATCTCGCCGTTCAGTTTGACCTACATCTCGTCGAGGTGCCGGCGCCAATGCCGGAAAGGAGACAGGCGATCAGCCGGTCCATCGCGTATCGACGCCGTAGCTTGCCCTCCCGTCATCGGGGGCGGTGAACGTCATTGTGAACCGCGCCGGGTCTGCCGGAGGCATTGGTTTGTGAGTCACGCTGCCATATCGAGGTTGCTTGCGGCAGCATAATATTGATCTTCGGCTTCGGCAGGCGGGATGTTGCCGATGGGCTCGAGCAGCCGACGATGGTTGAACCAGTCGACCCATTCGAGCGTGGCATATTCGACGGCTTCGAAGCTGCGCCACGGCCCTCGCCGGTGGATCACCTCGGCTTTGTAGAGGCCGTTGATCGTCTCGGCTAAAGCGTTGTCGTAGCTATCGCCGACACTGCCCACGGATGGCTCGATCCCGGCTTCGGCGAGGCGTTCGGTGTACTTGATAGACAGATATTGCGAGCCACGATCGCTATGATGGATGAGGCCGCCCCGATGGGTCGGCCGGCGATCGTGAAGCGCTTGTTCCAAGGCATCGAGGACGAAGCCGGCATGCGCCGTTCTGCTGGCCCGCCAGCCGACGATCCGCCGAGCATAGGTGTCGATGACGAAGGCGACGTATGGCACGCGCATCCGAACCCGCTCGTCCCAATGCTCGCCGCGGAGATAGGCGCGGCGGACGTCATTGTTCTCGACATGCGCGAGCTGCCGCTCGATCGCATCCGGGTGCCACTTCCTGCTCTCGTTAAGGAGACTGCTGGCCATTGCGCGGAAGCCGTGGCCAGTCATCTGCGTCTTGTCGTACCCCAGCCGGCGTAGGGCGGCATTGATGGTGTTGTCGGAGATGGGGCGAGCGTCTGACCGGACGCTTGGGAACAGGAGTTTCGACCTGCCGCTCATTTCTCGAAGCTCCGCCAGAAGCGCAAGCACCTGCTTGGAGAGGGGAACGCGATGTGGGCGGCCCATCTTCATCTTCTCGCCGGGAATGGTCCAGACCTTCGCTGAAAGGTCGAACTCTGCCCATTCAGCGGCGCGTAGTTCGCCCGGACGCACAAAAACGTGTGGGGCGATCCTAAGCGCCAAGGCAACCGATGGCTGGCCCTCGTACCCGTCTATGGCGCGCAAGAGCGCGCCGACCTTGTCGGGCTCGATGATTGCGGCATGATGCTTGACCTTCGGCGTGATCAGGGCGCCCTGAAGATCGGCGGTCACATCTCTCTGCGCCCGTCCGGTGGCGATCGCGTAGCGAATGACGCTGCTACAGGTGCTGCGGAGACGTCGTGCCGTCTCATAGCGGCCCCGAACCTCCACGGTCCTCAATACGGTGAGCAATTCGGGCGCGCTGATATCCCCGATTGGTCGAGCCCCGATCAGCGGATTGGCAAAACCGATCAGCCACCGCAGCTTCTCGAGGGTCTTCGCCGCTCGCCCCTCCGCCTCGTTCTTCTTCAGCCATTCGTCGGCGACGGTCGCGAACGTATCTCCGGCCGAAATGCTGCCGACTCCTCGGGTCAGCTTGCCATAGGAGGAGGGGTTGATGCCCTTCTCGAGCAGCTTCCGGGCGTTCTCTCGGCGCTCGCGCGCTTCCTTTAGGGAGACGTTAGGATATACGCCCAGCGCCACCGTGCCGCGCTTGCCGTCGTGACGATAGTCCCATCGCCAGTACCGACCGCCGCCAGGCTGAACGAGGAGGTACATGCCGTGCATGTCCTGGGTTTTGAACGCTTTGTCCCGTGGTTTGATTCGACGGACGGCTGCATCGGTGAGCATGACGGTATCTCCTCCGCTGGTGCAGTGCTGATACCGTCAAATATACCGCCAAGGGCCCCGGGTTCCAATGGATCGATCCGGATTTGGGTGGATCAGATACCGCCAAAACCCACGCAAATCCGCCAGTTTTGGATGCCCTTGAATGTCTGTGGAAAGGTGGATGGTGCCGGTTGCAGGAATCGAACCCGCGACCTTCGGTTTACAAAACCGCTGCTCTACCAGCTGAGCTAAACCGGCGCTGGTGCTGGCCGTGCATCTGCGGGCTTTGGCGTTCCGGGTCAAGCCGGAAGCGCGGGCGCGGCTTGCCCGGCGCATGGCAAAAAAAAAGTGCTCGCCCACGGGAGTGGGCGAGCACGAGGGCTTGGGAACGGAGAAAGATCAGAACTTGACGGTAGCGCCCACTGCGACCTGACGGCCCAGCGAGTCATAGCGTGCCGACAGCGTGTTGTTGCGCGACAGGCCGTAGTTGTAGGAATTGGCGAGGATCGGCGGATCCTTGTCGAGCAGGTTGTTCGCCGAGATGCGGAACGAGTAAATCTCGTTCACGCGGAAGTTCACCGCCAGATCGAAGTAATTGTACGGCGAAATGCGATAGAAGGTCGTCCGGGCATTTGCGGCCGTGCCGCCCAGCGCGGGATCCGCCGAATTGGTGGTGTTGGTCAGCGGGCCCAGATAGCGCCAGTTGAGCGAAAGCTGGAACTTCTGATCCGCGGTGGTGTAGGTGGTGCGCAGCGTGTGCGACCATTTCGGAATGAACTGACCGCAATTGTCGCCGAAATAGCCCTCCGAACAGTCCTTCACCGGCAGGATCGGCGAATCCTGGCCGCCGAGCAGCGTCGCCAGCGACCCATTGAAGTCGAAGTCCAGCTTGCCGAGACGATCGCCGAGGCCGAGCGTGTACTGCGCCTGGAAGTCCCACCCATGCGCCTTCGACTTGTAGTAGTTGGTCGTGCCCTGACGGATGAAGCCGGTGGTCGGGTTGGTGCTGGGGTTGCTGAACAGCGTGCCGTCCGCATTGCGCACAAACGCCTTGCAGAAGAAGTCGCTCGCGGTTTGCGCGCAGCCGGCGGAGAAATAGGAATAGTCATTGTAGCCGATCGAATTGTTGAGATCGATCAGGTACCGATCCGCCGACAGCGTCAGGCCCGGGAGGAAGCGAGGACGCAGCACGACACCGAAGGTCTTGGTGTAGGCCGTCTCCGGATCCACCGTGAAGCCGCCGCTGCGATAGGTGCAACCGACGTCGGTGGGGCAGAGCAGGGTAGCGCTGCCGTAAAGATTGTCGGCAAGACCGGTCGCCCGGCACGCCTCGCGCGAGGCTTGCGGGGCACCGTAGACGGGGACCTGCTGGCCGGTGTTGGGATCGATGGTGGTGCTGACGATCGTCGGTGCGCACGGATCGCTATAGGCGGTGGTGATACGGCCATAGCTGATATTGGCGCCCTGGTTCGCCTCCACCACCGTCGGCGCGCGCTGCGCCCGGTTTACCGAGCCTCGGAAGGTGATATCCCGCACCGGGGCCCAGACAAGTTCGGTCTTCCAGGTCGAGAAGGTCTTCGGGTTGGTGTTGTATTTGGACAGGCGGAACGCGCCGTTGAACTGCAGCGTCTCGGCGAACGGCTTGTGCTCGATGATCGGGGCCTGAAGCTCGGTCATGCCTTCCCAGACATGCTGGCCAAGATTGGCGTTGCTGCCGCCGTTGAAGCTCCGGTAGACCGGATCCGCATAGCTCTCCAGCTTGTCTTCGCGATACTCGGCGCTGAACGCGATGGCGACGCCCTGTTCGGCGAAGGGGCTGGTGATGCCCATCTTGCCGAGGTCGCCCTGCACGGTCGCCACGCCCTGGTAGAGGGTGTTGACCGTGGTCGTTGTGCCGTAGGTACCCTGAGTCAGATAGTTGAACAGGGCGGCATTGTTGGTCGCGGCATTGGCACTGAACGGATCGAAGGGCAGGCAGCCGTCCGCCGTGCCCGAGGCGCAGGTCGCAACGCCGTTGACGAGCGTGGTGTCGAGCGATCGATTGAGGCGGCTATAGTCAAGCGCGGCGGTGGTGAAGTTCTGCTTGTTGCGCGCGTAGACGCCGCCGACATCGTAGCTCCACCCATCGGCGAAGGCGCCGCGGATGCCGCTGCTGATCCGCAGGCCCTGGTTGATATAGGTGTCCTCCGCATCGGGCACGCCGGAGAAGCGATAGCGTAGCTCGATCGGCACCGCGGTGCTGCTACCCGCGGCGGTTCCGCAGATCGTCTGCGACTGGGCCGCGGACATGAACGGGTTGTTGCACTTCACGATATAGGGCGTGTCGCCGATCGCGGTGTAGCTGTAGACGCGCGCCGGGAACAGGTTGACCGACTTGTCGCGGAACCACATCGCATCGGTGTAGAGCGTCGCGGCTTCCGAGATTTCGAACTGGGCGAAGCCCCCGGCGTTCCAGCGGTGCGAATTGCGCTGGAAGGAATAGCCGTCATAGGGGTTGGCGGCCAGCGCGTCCGAATAGGGCACGAAGCTGCGGCTGCCGTCCGGGTTGTTGACATAGGCGCTGCCGCTGTTCGGTCCCGAAAGCGGCGAGACATAGCCGGTCCTGGTGTAGGTGGAGGTGGTGCAGCTCAGCGGGCCGTCCTTCACCGACTGGATCAGCTGGCAGCCGGAGGTCTCGCGCGCCGCATAGGGGACGAGATCGCCCTGGCGATAGTTCACATAGGCCTGCAGGTGCAGGCGATCGTCCAGCAGCTTCTTGCCGACCGTGAGCGCGATGTCCGCACGGCCACCGTCGACCGCGAGACCGCGGGCCGGCTGGGCGAAGTTGTAGTTCTGTGCCACCTGCGAGATCAGGCCGGGTGTGTTCTGGTGGACGTAGAAGTTGTAGTTGCCGTCGAGGCGAATGCCGGTGAAGTCGCGGTCCATCACGAAGTTGACGACGCCCGCAACCGCATCCGAGCCATAGACCGCCGAGGCGCCGCCGGTGAGCACGTCGGTGCGCTTGACCAGTGCCGTGGGGATCATGCCGAGGTCGAGACCGTTCATCGTGCCGAGGCGCTTGCCGTCGACGAGCACCAGCGTGCGCTCGAAACCGAGGTTGCGCAGCTTGATGCGCTGGCGACCATCCGAATCCTGATAGTTCTGCTGGGCGTCCGGCGCGACCTGCGGCAGGCGATTCAGCACGTCCTCGATGTTGACGGCGGCCTGGAGCTTGATGGTCTCTGCGGTGATCGAGGTGACCGGTGCCGCTGCGGCGGTGTTGGGGCGGATGATGCGCGATCCGGTCACGACGATCGCGTCGCCTGCCGACGCGGCGGCGTCGTCCGACGGCGCGCTATCCTGTGCCATCGCGGGTGCTGTGATCAGCGCGGCGAAGCAACTGGTGGTCACCAGCAGCTTTTGAATGATACGCATGAAATCCCCTTTACTTCACTGGTGACTGGCGCGTGCGTGCGACGCGCGAAAGAAGGGGCGTGCCGGCCTTGCCGACACGCCCTTTGTGCCCGGTTACATCCGGAGCGTTGCGCTCAGCGAGAAGACGCGGCCGTTCTTGTAGATCGAGGTCGGTGCGTCCGGCGTGGAGCTGTACTGGTAGTAGGTCTCGTCCAGCAGGTTCGAGGCGGAGGCTGTGAACGAGATCGCCTTGTTCAGATTGTACGAGATCTGGGCGTCGAGCTGACGATAGGCGGCGGTGTAGTCCTGCGACTGCAGGCGGCCGATGCGGTAGAAATATTTGGACCGGCGATTGTAGCTGACGCGCGCCTGGAACGGGCCCTTTTCGAAATAAGGGGCGATCGTCACCGTGTTGCGCGACAGGAACGGCAGGCCGTTCGCCGAGTTCGGCGTCTCGGCGTCAGCGAACGTATAGTTCGCCTGGATGCCGAAGCCCCAAAGCAGGTTGGCGTTGCCGGACACCGAGAACCCGGTGACCGAGGCCTTGCCGCCGTTCACCGGGCGGCTGATCGAATAGTTCAGCGTCCTGCCCGTAGCGGTGTTGAGGATGGGGACACCATTTCCATCCGGGCCATCATCCACTTCGTTGCCGACATAGTTGGAGATGTCGCGGTAGAAGATTTCGCCCGCCAGGAAGCTGCCGGGTGCGAAATACCATTCGGTCGAAAAACCGAAATTGGTTGCCGCATAGGGCTTCAGGTTCGGGTTGCCGCCGCTGCCGCTCAGCGTGCTGTCGTCGAGCGACAGCGAGCCTGCAAGGTCGCTGTACCGAACGCGTGCGATGACCTTTGCGATCGAGCCGCGCAGTACCACCTGGTCTCCCGCCTGGTAGATAAGGTTGGCGGCCGGCAGGAAGCGGTTGTCGTCGGTGTCCGTCCGAGTCAGGGTGTAGACCGTGGCGCCGGCGGTATTCTGGCTTGAGACATAGTAGTTCGATTGGTCGCCAGTATGTACGAAGCGGCCGCCGATGTTGCCGCGGAACTTGCCGAACTCGAAGTTCGCCTGGACATAGGCCGCAGCGGTTTTCTCCCGCACCAGCCAGTAATCACCCTGCGACAGGCCGCGATCGATCGCGAAATTGCCGTACTTCTTCAACGCAGCGATGATCGCATCCTGATCCAGGCCCACAAAGGGAACACCGTTGCCGCTCGTGCCCAACCCGTCATACAGGCTGGCCGGGCGGATCGTTGGGTTCAGGTCCGCGACGGTGAAGTTCTGGTCCGTGTAGATCGCGTTGGTATAGCTTGTATTGCTGTTGGTGTGATTGGTGTAGCGACCGCCGAACAACAGCGTCGTGACCGGACCCCAGTTCACGTCGCGCTTCACGTTGAGTTCGCCGAACCATTCCTTGTCGGCAGTGAAGCCCGATTGGGTGGGGATGCCGCCGATCTGTCGACCGAAGAACGTGCGGCCATCCGGCGCGGTGATGGTCTCGCCACCATTTGCGGTGTAATTGCTCAGCCACTTGCTGCCGTCGCTGGCGGGGCTCTGCCAGTTGACGACGGTGTTCTGTCCGTCCGCGCCGGCGGTGAAGCCCTGCTGCGTGCGGAAGTCGAGCAGATATTCCGGGTTCTTGCCGCCCGAAGCCTTGGTGTAGCCCGCGTTCCCGGTGACTTCCCAGCCACCCGGCTTCCAGTCGAGCAGCAGTGCATAGCTGTCGTTCTTGACGCGGGTCCGGCGATAATTGGTGTCGAGCTGGCCGGTCGCTCCCGTTCCGCTGGTGATGCCGGCGAAGGTCGCCGACGTGACGACGCCCGGGCTGCCGTCGACACCGGGCTTGTAGGTCGCAGCGGTCATCCGCGAGCCTTCGAAGCCATAGGTGTACATCGAATTGGAGACGTTGTCGTAATTGCCGCGGATCACCATCGCGGTCCCGGTCAGCGTCAGGTTGTCAGTGGGCTTGATCTGAACAGCGCCGTTGAAGCCGATGCGCTCGCGCTCCTGGCGGAAATATTCGCGGGCCAGAAAGGATGCGTAGCGGGCGTTGCCGAAGGCGGTCTTCTCGGCATCCGTGAGCGAACTGATCGCCTTGCCGTTGATGGTGGCCGTCGGGGGGGCATCCGCGAGCAGCGCATCGCCGGTACGATACCAATAGCTGGCGACGCCTGCGCGGGCGAGCTGCTGCTTGTCGTAGTTGCCGCCGAGCAGGATGCCGAAGGTGCCGGCATCATTGTGCCAGCTGTACAGCGCCGAACCGCGCACGCTGCCCTTTTCGACGCGACCATTATATTCGTAACCGCCCGTCGCGGCGATAGTGTTCGGCTTCAGATCCAGCGGCTTGCGCGTAACGACGTCGATGCTGGCGCCGATCGCGCCTTCCTGCAGCCGGGCTTCCGGCGTCTTGTAAACGACTGCCTGGCTGATGATCGACGGCGACAGGAGCGAATAGTTGAAGGTGCGGCTCGAACGGTCGGACGGATTGCCGCCCCAATCGGCCGAAGCGACCGAGTGACCGTCGATCGTCAAGCGATTCAGCGCAGGCTCGACGCCGGCGATCGACAGCTGTTCGCCTTCACCGAACTGGTGGTCGACCGTGATGCCGGGCAGGCGCGACAGCGACTCCGCGACGTTCTTGTCGGGCATCTTGCCGACGTCTTCGGCGCTTAGCACTTCGACGATCGAGCTGGCCTTGCGCTTGGTCTCGATCGAGTCCGCGATGCTCTTGCGGATGCCGGTCACGACGATTTCGGCCGGGCCGTCGTCCGTCTGAGCAAGCGCGGGGGCCGCGTACAGGCCGGTGACAGCGATTGCCGCGACCGCGGCGGAATGCAGCAGTGGTACCTTGAACGTCATAGTCTTCCCTCCCAGAAATCAGCTGCGGATTGCCGCGCGCAAGCTCTGCGCCGGCAGAACCTTGGTCGCCCCGGCAAGATCGGTAACCGCATAGGTAAAGCCCGGCTGCAGCGCGTAGGCGCCGACGCGGCCGTGACGGTCGATGGCGAGGAACGCGACCTGCGCGTCCTTCACGGCATCGCCGCGCAGCTTGGCGATGTGCAGCACGGCCTCGCGGCAGGCCTCCATCGGGTCCATGCCGGCGCGCATTGACGACACGACCCGGGCGGAACCAGCGATCCGCGTCACTTCCTCGCCCACACCGGTGGACGTTGCGGCGCCGACATCGGGCTCCACCATCAGCCCGCAACCGGCTTGCGGCGAATCGCCCACCCGGCCGCGCAGCTTGAACGCCATGCCGGACGTGGTGCAGGCGCCGGCCAGACGGCCATTGGCATCACAGGCGACAATACCAATCGTGTCGTGATCCAGCGACGAACCCCGCTGGTTCTCGATATTGGCAATCGGCTTGTATTTCGCCGTCTTCAACCAGTCGCGCCAGGCGGCTTCCGCCTCGGGCGTGAGCAGACGAGCCTTGGGAAACCCCTGTTCGAGCGCGAATTGACGGGCGCCTTCGCCGACGAGGAAGGTGTGGGGCGTCTTCTCCATGACCCGCCGCGCGACCGAAATCGGATGCAGGATGTCCTCCAGCGCCGCCACGGCGCCGACATTGCCGCGGTCGTCCATGATGATCGCGTCCAGCGTGACATGGCCGTCTCGGTCCGGATAGCCGCCCAAGCCGACCGAATGATTTTCGGCGTCGGCTTCCGGCACCCAGCCGCCGGCTTCCACCGCGTCGATCAGCGATCCGGTCTTTTTCCACTGGGCATAGGCGGCGGCGTTGGCCGCTGCGCCGAAATCCCAGGTGGAGACAATCAGCGCACGCGGCGCTTCGGCTTGTGCCCGTGCAGCCGCGCTGGGCAGCGCCGCCGCGCCTGCAAGTCCCAATTTCAATGCTTCGCGTCGATCCAGTCCCATCGATGCATCCCCCGCAAGGCGCCGGTGCGCCGCTCTCCATGAATTGTGCAGCGCGTCATATGTCTGTCACGGCACAGAAGGGATGCTGTCATAGGTTCTATCGGTATACAATACCAAATAGAGAAACTGGTTTCATATATGCTAGCAGATGGTTCGCCTTGGAACGCTTTTCCGACAGTTTGTTGCTCAAACGCCACGCGCCGGCGCACGCTTGGATCGCGGCGCCGGTGCGGGCGACGGCACTGCCTTCGGCAGGATCAGCGGGCTGTGGTGAAGCCGCCGATCTCGGCGATCGCCAATTTAGGCTGCGGAAGGGCAGCTTCCGCGAAGCGCAACCGCAGATATCGGGCGGCACGCGCCTCGCCGAACGCAATTCGCTGCGTCGACAGCGCATAGGCGATGTTGCTGAATTCGCCTGCTGCCGCGGGTGTCCACCGCGTCCCGTCCATGCTGGTGTCCGCGACATAGCCCTTTGGCGGCGCGGCGCCGATCATGACATGGCGGGACGGCGTGAGGCTGAAGCCGGCAAGGTCGGTTGCAGTGCCGAGGTCGATCGTGACCTCCGCCGGCGTGCCGGGGCGGGGAGCAGCGACCGTCCAGATCGTGCCCGGATCGCGATCGAGCAGCTTTTCGGCGCCGGGCGCGCTGGCGGATACGACCTTCCAGCCGCGCGTGTCGATGACGGTCGGATCGGACGACACGATCGGCGCTACCGGCACCGGTGCGACCGAACGGAACAGCGCGACCTCGCTAATCGCCGGGCAGGCAGGGGCCTCCAGGATGCGCAACCGCACGCGTCGCGGTGCGATCGGCCGAGGCAGGCGGAGGATCCGCTGGGCGGAGATGCATTCCTTCTCCGCCAGTTGCTGCCAGGTACCATCGATCTGGGCATCCACCGCAAAGCGCGTGACGCGGACGCCGAGCGGCAGATATTCGCGCAGGCGGATCACGTCGAAGCGGGTGCCCGGCTTGAGGTCGAGGGTCAGCACCGGCGTGGTGGTGCCGTCGGGGGTCGTCCAGTAGGTCTCGCGATTGCCGTCGAGCACGCGGGCCGCCTCGAAGCCCCGGCCGCGCGTCGCGCTGGCATGGGCCACCGCGCCTCTCGCCAGATCCGTCGCGAAGGTGGCGCGGATCGCGTCCCCGAAGCTCTTGAGGATCTTCACGTCCTGATCGGCGATGCGGCCGCGGCGATCGGGCGGCAGGTTGAGGTTGAGATTGGTTCCACGCCCGACCGACTCGTCATAGAGCTGGACGAGCCGATCGGGGCTCTTCACCCGCGAATCCTCGTCGGCATGATAGAACCAGCCCGGGCGGATCGACACGTCGGTCTCTGCCGGCCACCACAGCGCGCCGCCACGCACACCCGAATTGCCCTCGCTCTGGACATAGGGATGATTGGGCATGGTCGGCCAGCAGGGATCGCCCGCCACGCCGTCCTCATTGCCCACCCAGCGAATGTCCGCGCCGAGTGGATCGAAGGTGCAGGCATCGGGCTGGAGCTGGTGGACCAGCGCCACGATGGAGGGCCAGTTGTAATAGGCCGGCGCATCGATCTTCCGGGTCTCGCGCGCGCCGCCATAATAGCCGTCGCCGCCATTGGCGCCGTCGAACCAAACCTCGAACAGCGTGCCGTACTGGGTGCAGAGCTCGGTCAGCTGGGCGCGGTAATAGGCGATGTAGCCCGGGCGGCCATAGTCGGGATGGTTGCGGTCCCAGGGCGAGAGATAGACGCCGAAGGGTAGCCCGGCGCGCTTGCACGCGTCGGACATCTCGCGGACGATGTCGCCCTGGCCGTTCTTGTAGGGGCTGTTGCGGATGCAATGCTCGGTGAGCCTGGTCGGCCACAGGCAGAAGCCGTCATGATGCTTGCAGACCAGGATCAGGCCCTTGAGCCCGCCCGCCTTGGCCGCGCCCACGATCTGGTCAGCGTTGAAATCGCTGGGGTTGAAAGTCTTAGGATCCTCGTCGCCATAGCCCCATTCCTTGTCGGTGAAGGTGTTCATCGAGAAGTGGATGAAGGCATATTGCTCGCGCTGGTGCCATTTCCACTGGCGGGCCGTGGGTGTGGCGCCGAACGGCTTGGGCGCCGGCGTCCGCGCGGCGCCCGTGGTGGCACGGGCGAGCGCCGGGGTGGCAATGCCGGCAGCGACAAGAGCGCGTCGGGAGAGGATCGTCATTTGCGTTCTCCGGAGAGGGGTTCGGGGATGAGCCAGGTCTCGGCGACCTGATGGCCACGGCCGCTTCCGCCCATGCCGGCGGGCCGCGTCCAGGCGAGATCGAGCGTGCCGCCGCGCGTGGCGGCAGCGGGGATCGGGATGGCGACCGTCATCGGGTTGGTCCTGCGGTCGAGCGGCGGGTGAAGTTCGATGCTGCCATTCGCGACCAGCCGCATCGGCAGCCAATAGTCCTCGCCGGCATAGGTGGCGACAAGGCGATAGCGGCGCTCGGGATCGAGCCCGGTATAATGGAGCCGCAGCGGCGCGTCGTAGAGGCTCTCGGCATAGCTGATCCACGACATCCGCCAGCCCTGGTTCGGAGTGCGGTCGGCAATGCCCTCCACTGCGCCATGGAAGCGCAGAGGATCGGCGAGGACGCTGCTGCCGCGCACGAGGTGGGGCGCGTTCCACGGATCGCCGAGATCGTCGTAGAGCGCGCCGTTGTTGGCGCGCGCATGGTCGGCGAGCTGCGCCGGGGTGCGCGTGGCGAGCTGGCGTTCGATCCAGACGCGGTCGTTGAGGTCGACATCGACACGGTCGAGATTGGCACCGCGCTCGACATTGGAAGCGCCGTACAGCTTGACGCTGAGCTGCAGCCGCGCGCCTTGCCACAGCCGCTCGGCGAGCGCGAACAGGCGGGTGCGGAGCGCCGGTACGGGCGCAGGATCGGCTTTGGCCAGCGTTGCGCGCGCCGTCGCGGCATCGGGTGCGGCGAGGGCGGCGGTCTCGCGGGCACGGGCGGCGATCAGGCGGTGGCGGACGATCGCATCGTACACCGCGCGGTAGCGGAGCGCGTCGACCCGCCAATCGGCCCAGCCGGCGGGCTTGAGGCCGTCGACCAGCACGAGCGTCGCATCGATGCTGCTGTTCGCGGCGGGATCGCCGGTCCAGTTCTCTTCCAGTGCGAACAACGCCTTGGCCGCTGCGGGGTCGCCGACGAAGCTCGCGGCATAGTCGTGTGCGAAGGCTTCCGGGGTGATGTGGGGGTTCCAGCCGAGGCGGAACCATAGAAATTGGTTCGCATCGTCGTTCACGCCCTCGGAATACGTCACGAAGCCGCTGCTGCCGGGAGCCAGATGGTGGAACAACGCGGTCATCGCGCGCGGACGCGGATTGATCGGCTCGCGGCCCTCGGTGAGCGCGAAGGCCGGGCTCCAGCGGTCGACCGGGACCTGGGCGTGCATCGTGTGGGCGATGTCGGGGTAGAGCAGCAGCTGATAGCCGCGCGGGAGGTATTGTCGCTGCGTGGAGACCGGGTCGCGGGTCTGGGGGCCGGCAAAGATGCCGGTCAGCCAGCGCGGTCGGCGGGCGAGTTGGGCGTAGAAGGCATCAAGGCCGGCCGCGTCGAAGCCCTGCGTGGAGATCCACACGCTGGCGGCCGGGTTGCGCGCGCGCAGGGCGGCGGCCTCAGCGGCGACCAGCGGGAACAGCCGATCCGGCGCGGCATGGCCAGGATCGCCGCCGGGCACGTAGAGCGCATCCACCCGCGGCAGTGCGCCAAGCAACGTGCGGAAGCGGCCGAGTTCCGCGTCGCGCTCCTCCTGCGCGTCATAGTCGTGCAGGTTGGGGTAGTAGAGCGCGAAATCGATGCCGAGGCGATGGACGATGTCGCCGATCCCGCGCAGCGTCTCCAGCGGCGGAGCGGGGAATAGCGGGCTGGTGGCGTCATCGTCGGAAACGGGTGCGATCACCTGAACGCCGCTCGCGCCCCATAGCGCGAAATCCTCGATCCGGCGGCGGAACATCGCCAGCGTCCAGGCATCGTAGCTGTTGTTCTTGGCGCGATAGCCGATCTGGGTGAGGCGAACCGGCCGCGCCGGAGCGCTGTCATACCGTAGCGGGCGGGAACCGGTGCGCAGATACCAGCCTGCGCCATAGACCAGCCCACGCGCGCCGCGGGCGGTGATCACCAGCGTTCGGCCGATCCTGCGCACGGCAAAGCCTTCCCGGGGCAAGTTCTTCGGCGCGACCTTTCGCCATGCGGACCGGCTTGAGGATGGGAGGGCGGCTTCCACCGCTCCCTGCGGTGCCAAAAGCACCTTCGCGCACGGCGCGTGCCGCTCTTCCAGCCGCTTGGCGAGGAGGTCCGCCGCCATGTCGCCGCCGGCACCGGCGGCGACGCAGGGCGCCGCTGTCAGGAGCGCGGCGGCGATCAGCATCAGGCGGGCGTGCGGCCGTTGGATGGTGGCCGATCGGCAAGCCTGCGCCCGAACGCGGTGTTCGGCTTGTCCGACATGGTGAAGCGGAGCGTACCGCCCTGCACCAAATCGGCGTGCGCGATCCAGCTCTTGCGCCACGGCTTGCCGTTCCAGGCCACCGCCGCGATGTAGGGCGTGTCGGCGCGATTGCCTGGCGCCTCGATCATCAGCTTCCGGCCCTTGCCGACTGTCACCTCGGCCCGCTCGAACAACGGCGAGCCGAAGACATAGACGGCTTCGACCGGGTCTACCGGATAGAAGCCGAGCGCCGAGAAGACGAACCAGGCGCTCATCTGCCCGCAATCGTCATTGCCGATGATCCCGTCTGGATCGTTCTTGTACATTTCGGTGCAGAGCCGCCGCACCATTGCCTGCGTCTTCCACGGCGCACCGGCATAGGCATAGAGATAGGCGGCGTGCTGGTCCGGCTCGTTACCGTGCGCATATTGGCCGACGAGCCCAGAGATGTCCGGCGGCGCATTGTCTGGCAGGGTGGACGGCGCGCTGAACAGCGCATCCAGCTTCGCCTCGAACTTGGCGTCGCCGCCCATGTGCGCGATCAGGCCATAGGCGTCATGCTGGTTGAGGAACGTCGCCTGCCAGCCATTCGCCTCGGTATAGTCGCGCCACCACGGCTTGGGCATGTGGCCGAGCTGGATGGGGTCATAGGGCGTCCACCAGCTGCCGTCGGCGAAGCGCGGGCGCGCGAAGCCGATGCTGCCGTCGATGACGTTGCGCCAGTTGCCCGACCGCTTGGCGAGCCGCTCGGCATCGCGCGTTTCGCCGATCGCAGCGGCGAGACGCGCGGACGCCCAGTCGTCATAAGCATATTCCTGGGTGCGGCTGACGCTCTCGAACCACTTGTCCGCAGGCACAAAACCCAGGCGGTCATAGAGATCACGCCCCTTGCTATTGTCCTTGTCCGGCGCGGTGAAATCGAAGCTGCGCCGGCGGATCGCAGGCCAGGCGGCGGCGTAATCGGCCGCGATCCCCTTGGCCTGCGCCTCGGCGAGCGGCACGACGCCGTGCCAGCCGATCATCGTGCCCGTTTCCTTGCCCTGCAGCGGCCAGACCAGCGGGCCATAGGGCGATTGGGCGGTCTGGCGGATCATGTCATCGATCAGCGACTTGGTACGATCCGGCGCGATCAGGGTAAGCAACGGGTGGAGTGCGCGATAGGTGTCCCAGAGCGAATAGGTGCTGTAGGCCGCGCCGCCCTTGGGCACGCTGTGGATCTGGCCGTCCATGCCGGGATAGCGGCCATCGGCGTCGGAAAACAGCGTCGGCGCGAGATGGGCATGGTAGAGCGATGTGCTCAGGATCGTCCGCTGGTCCGCGGTTCCCCCTTCGACCTTGATTGTGTCGAGCGCGAGTTGCCACCGCCTGGTGGCATTGCGGCGCGTACGGTCGAAGTCCCAATGTCGCGCTTCGGTGACAAGATTGGCCCGCGACCCGGCTGCATCTACGCCGGAAATGCCGCAACGTACGAGGATCGGGGCCTTTCCGGCATCCGCATAGTGCAGCACCGCCTTCAGTCGCCGTCCGGTGACCTTGCGGCTGCCGGCGGGTTGCTCGGCGTCGCCGTCACCGTAGAGGGTGATGCGATCGGGCTGGCGCGAGAGCTGGAGCGCGAAGAAGATCTTGCGCCCCTTGGCCCATCGAAAAACTTGTCGCTGGCCGGTGATCGTGCCGTCCGGCGCCATTTCCATAAGCGCGTCGGCGATCAGCGGCGGGCTGTCCGAGCCGTCGAGCACCAAATGCGACAGATCGAGCAGGATGTGGCCGGCGCCCGCCGGGAAGGTGTAGCGATGCCAGCCGGTTCGTTCGGTAACGGTCAGCTCCGCGCGCACCCCGTTGTCGAGCGCGACGTGGTAATAGCCGGGCTCGGCATGCTCGTCCCGGTAGCGCTGGCGATAGCCGGTTTCGGGCTTTTCCCGCGTACCCGGCTGCAGCATCACCGGACCGCGACCGGGAGCCACCAGCAGATCGAGCATGTCGCCGATACCGGTCCCGGAGAGATGGGTATGCGAGAAGCCGAGGATCGAGCCGTCGCTGTGATAATAGCCCGAACAGGTTTCCCACCGCTCAACGCCGGTGTCCGGGCTCAACTGCACCATGCCGAAGGGCAGGGTAGCGCCGGGGTAGGTATGGCCGGTACCGCCCGTGCCGGTGAACAGATTTGGTGCAGCTTCGCCGCTAGATTTTGCCATTGCGGTTCGCGTATCGGCAGCGGCGATAAGGCCTATTGCGCTGGTGGCGAGCAGGCGGCGACGAGAGAGGATCACAGCATTTCCTGAAGGAGCTTGGGCTGCGCCGCAGCCAGATGAACCAGCAGTTCGCCGAACAGGCCATTGGCCCAGGCGAACCAGTCGCGAGTGAATTTGGCCGGGTCGTTCTGATCCACGGCCTCGTGGATGAAGCCGGTGCCTGCATCGCTATTGCTAAGCATTCGCAGGATATTGCGAAGCGTTTGCATATCGTTGTCATAGCTAAAACCGCGAATTATCAGTGACATGGGCCAAATTTGGCCGAGCCCGACATGCGGTCCACCGATACCCTCTACCGCTTCGCCGCGCGACCAATAGGGATTGGCGTCGCTCCATGCGGCGGCGGCAGTACGCTGCCAAAGCGGGTTGCCGCGATCGACGCAGCGCAGATAGGCAAGGCTGGAAAGCGACGGCACATTGGCGTCGTCCATGAAGATGGCGTTGCCGAAACCGTCCACCTCAAAAGCGATCACTTCGCGCCCGTCCCGCAGCCGCATCGTGCCATAGTCGCGAAGTGCTGCGGCAACCTCGTCGGCAAGCGCCGTGGCGTCGCTGGCCAGCGCTGCATCCTGACGTGCCGCCATGGCCAGCACGGCCAGTTCACGCAGCGTCGTCACCGCAAAGTGATTGGAGGGTATCAAGAAGGGGTAGACGCAGGCATCGTCGGAGGGACGAAAGCCCGAATGGATCAGTCCCACCGGTCGGCTGGGCGGGCCATAGCCGTCGAGCATCAGCGTTTCGGTTGGCCGGTCGCTGCTACGCAGGAAGCGATAGGGGCCTGGTCCGTCCTTGCGCTGCTGTTCGCGGAAGGTGCGGATCGTCGTGCGTGCCGCCGCCGCCCAGGTCGCGTCGAAGGGCGTGGTGTCACCGGTGGCCTTCCAATAGTCGTGCGCAAGACGGATGGGATAGCAGAGGCTGTCGATCTCCCATTTCCGTTCGGCCACGCCCGGCTTCATCTCGGTCTTGTCGTGCAGCGCCCAGCTCAACTCGGTGCGCGCATTGGTGTCTTCGAGAAAGGCGTTGGCGTAAGGATCGAGCAGGACACAGCGCGCCTGGCGGGCAATGAGCCCATGGTAGAGCCGGCGGAGATCGGCGTCTTCCTTCGCAAGGTGCAGATAGGGCCGGACTTGGGCCGAACTGTCGCGCAGCCACAGCGCGTTGATGTCGCCGGTGATGACGAAGGCGTCGGGTTTGCCGTCCACCGTGCCCATCTTCACCGTGGTGTCGAGCGTGTTGGGATAGCAGTTGCCGAACATCCAGCGCAGCTTGGGATCGGCGATCTTGCTGGAAACGCGCGCGATTTCGCGCTCGACCGCCTTGCTGACGAAGCGGCGGTCGGCCGGCGCGGGGCGCTTGCTGACGAAGCCGGGCGTGTCCGCGGCGAAGGCAGGCGTGGCGGCGAGCGCGAGGCCTGAGCCGAGCAGGGTGCGGCGGTCCATCATTTCGGCAGCACCTGCGCGTCACCGTTCAGCGTGAATTCGGCCCACCCACCGGCGCCGTCGCCAGGCTGGCCGCCGCCGATCCACACGCGATAGGTGCCCGGCAACACCCGGCGGGTGCCGTCGCGCGCGACGCTGCTGATGCTGCGCGGATCGAGCGTGAACGACAGGCTGGCCGATTTGCCCGGCGCGAGCGCGGCGCGCTGGAAGCCGGCGAGTTGGCGCTGGAGAACGGGCGTAGTGAACCCGCCTGGTTTGCCGGCATCGGGCGTGATCACATAGACCTGTGTCACTTCCTCACCGCTACGGTTCCCCGCATTGGTAAGCCTGGCGCTGACCTGCACCGGCTGGCCAATGCCCGCGGCCTTCACCGCCACGTCGCCATAGGCGAACTTGGTATAGCTCAGCCCATGGCCGAAACCCCAGAGCGGCTTGCCGGTGAAGAAGCGATAGGTGCGCTCCTTCATGCCGTAATCGACGAACGCCGGCAGGTCGTCGGTCGAGGCGTAGAAGGTCAGCGGCAGGCGGCCCGAGGGGTTGTTCTTGCCGGCCAGCGTCTCGGCGATCGCGGTGCCGCCTTCCTCGCCCGGGTACCAGGCTTCGAGGATCGCGTCGGCAAGGCTCGGATCTACCGCCACCGCGCTGCCGCTGGTGAGGACCAGGACCAGCGGCTTGCCGGTCTTGCGCAGCGCCTTGAGCAGCTCAAGCTGCGGGCGGGGCAGGGCAATGTCGGTCCGGTCGCCGCCGACAAAGCCGGGGATCGAGACGCTGAGCGCCTCGCCCTCGAGATCGGGCGACAGGCCGAGCACGGCGACGATCGTGTCGGCGTTCTTGGCGACCTCGATCGCCTGGGCGAGCATCGGCTCGGCGGGGGGCTGCCACATCAGGCGGACGCCGAAATCCTCGCCGCGATGATCGATTTCCATGCGGAAGGGCACGGGGCGACCGTCGCTGGCGACCTTGACCGCCACGCGCGCCTTGCCGAGCGGGCCGTCGTGCAGCAGCTTGCCGTCCACCCACAGCCGCACCGCGTCGTGGGTGGTGCAATCCTTCCAGCAGGCGGGAATGTCGATCGCGAGCGCATAGTCGCCGGCGCCCGGGGGCGTGAACTCGCCGCTCCAGCGCACCGCGAAGCCGGTGGGGTCGAGCCCCGGCAGCGGTGCGGCGCGAGTATAGTTGAAGTCGATCCGGCGGTCCTGCCGGGTGGCGACCGGCGTACCGGTCACCGTCGGCGAGGCGAAATATTCCGCCTTGAGCCCGGTCTTGCCGTCCGCGCGAAAGGCGGTTTCCGGCATGATCACCGCGCCGCCCTCGGCCAGCTGCGCGCCTTGCGCGTACAGGACGCGGTCCGCGCCGAACTGCCGGCGGATGCCGTCGAGCGGGGTGACCGGATCCTTCGCCGTGCCGTGATAATTGCCTTCCAGCACGCCGAGATCATCGGCATTGGCACCGATCACTGCGATGCGGCCGCCCGAGGTCAGCGGCAGGCGGTCGCCGTCATTCTTGAGCAGCACGATTGCCTTGCGCGCGGCTTCCAGCGCCAGCGCGCGGCGGGCGGGGGTGCCGCGCTCGCCGGGCTTGATCTTGCTCCACGGATTGGCGCCGCCGAAGGCGATGCCCAGCGCGCGGCGGGCGTCCAGCGCGCGCTTCAGTGCCACATCGACTTCGGCTTCGCTGACCAGCCCGCGCTTCACCGCTTCCGGCAGCGCAGCATAGGTGGTGCCGCAGTTCAGGTCCATGCCGCCCTTGATCGCGGCGGCGGAAGCTTCCGCGGCGTCCAGGCGATAATGATGAAACAGATGGATGTTCGCCACCGCATCGCAGTCCGAGACGGTAAGGCCGGTAAAGCCCCACTCCTTGCGCAGCCGATCGTTGAGCAGCCCGCCCGAGGCGCAGGCCGGCGTCCCGTGGATCGAGTTGTACGCACACATCACCGACTGCGCCTTGCCTTCGGTGATCGCGAGGCGGAAGGCGGGGGTGTAGGTGGACTCCATGTCCTGCGGGCTGGGATCGACGTCGAAGCCGTCGCGCCCCGCCTCGGGTCCGCTATGCACCGCGAAATGCTTCGGCGTGGCGATTACCTTGGGGTGCGCCGGGTCCGGCCCTTGCAGCCCCTGGATGAAACCGATCGCGAGATGGCCGCTGAGGAAGGGATCCTCGCCATAGGTTTCCTGCCCCCGGCCCCAGCGCGGATCGCGGAAGATGTTGATGTTGGGCGACCAGATCGTCAGCCCCTCGTAGATCTTGCGATTGGCGGTCACCGGCTTGGCGTTGAACTTGGCGCGCGCCTCGGTGGCGACGGTGTCGCCCACCTTGTGGAGCAACGGCACGTCCCACGTCGCGGCGAGGCCGATGGCCTGGGGGAAAACGGTGGCATAGCCGTCACGGGCGAGGCCGTGCAGGCCTTCGTTCCACCAGTCATAGGCGGGCAGGCCGATCTCCGGATCGGCGGGCGCGGTGCTCTGGAGCTGGGCGGCCTTTTGCTCGATCGTCATCTTGGCGATGGCGTCGGTAACCGGGTCAGGGTCGCCGGCGAGGAGGAGCAGGGGGAGGAGGGGCATCAACGGGGTCCCAGCGTGCGGAGGGTGAGGGTGCGGGCGAGCGTAGCAGCATTCGCCTCGGACGTGACGGTGAGGGTGCGGCTCTCGCCCGGCAGCAGGTCGAAGCCATTATCGCTCGGCTGCGCCACGGTGGTGCCGAAATCGAGCATCACCGCACGGGCGAGCGCGCCGGCGGTGATCGTCACCTGCTTGCCCTGCCAGCGCACCGACAGGCGGGGGGCGGGATAGGCCATGTCCTTGGGCAGCACCCGCTCGACGATTGCACGCGAGACCGGCTTGCCGCCGATCCACAGCTCGGCGACGGCATAGCTGTTGGCGGGTGCAGCGGCGCCGAACAGGTCGGCATCGGCGATCGTGGCGAGTTCGAGCGACCCGTTCGACAGGTCGAACGTCTCCGCCTTCGCGCCCAGCGGCTTGCCGTCCATGGTGAAGCCGCGGACGCGCCATTCGGCGGCGAGCAGGTCGGTCGCGTCGGACACGGCAGCGAGGCGGGTCGCGCCGTCCTTGTGCTCGGCGATGATCGCCTGGGGCGCGAACATCCGGCGCGCCTCATATTGGAGCAGCTTCCACTGGCCGTCATAGTCGATGCTCGACCAACTGATCGCCGGCCAGGCATCGTTGAGCTGCCAGTAGAGCGACCCCATGGTGATCGGCGCGCAGGCGCGGTGGTGGCGCGCCGCCATGCCGATCGCCTGCATCTGGTTCACCTGGGTGAGATAGACGAGATCGGCGAAGTCGGCGGGCTTGCGCAGCCGCTGGTCGAGATAGAGCTGGAGGCGGCTGTTTCCTTCGCCGGCCAGGAACTTCTGGTGCGCCTTGAGCACCGGGCTGTCGATCGCCAGCGGACGGGTGCCGGCGAAGCCGCGGATCGTCGACAGGTTCGGCATCGCCTGGAAGCCGTACTCGGACATGAACCGCGCGCAGCCGTTCAGATACTTCTCGACCGGCTTGGAGCCCGACCAGACATCCCAGAAATGGCGGTCGCCGGTGGCATCGGTATCGACCGGGCCGGTATAGTCGTTCGAGGGCGAGCCCGGCCAATAGGTGGTGCCGGGCGCTTCCTTCTCCACCGCCATGCGCAGCGTGCGATCGAACAGCACCGCCATGCCGGCGCCGATCCGTTCCTGCGCGTCCGCGCCGACATTCTTCTTGAACGCCTTGCGATCGGACCAGTTTTCCCAGCCGGACAGCACTTCGTTGCCGCCGTTCCAGCCGATGACGGACGGATGCGGCTGGAGCCGGGCGACCTGCTGTTCGGCCTCGATCCGGACATTCTCGCGGAACGCCGCGTCGGGCGGCGTGATCGAGCCGCCGAACATGAAGTCCTGCCACACCATCAGCCCGAGCTCGTCGGCGGCGGCGTAGAAGGCGTCGTCGAGATAATAGCCGCCGCCCCAGACGCGGATCATGTTCATGTTGGTGTCGCGCGCGTCGGCGAGAATGCGGCGCATCCGGGCTTCGCTGACATTGTTCGGGAACATGTCGAACGGGATCAGGTTCGCGCCCTTGGCGAAGATGCGCAGCCCGTTGACGCGGAAGCCGAAGCCGCCGCCCTGGGTCAGCAGCTCGACGGTGCGCAGGCCGATGCGCTGGGAAACGCGGTCGGTGACGGCGCCGTCCTCCTCGAGCACCGCCTCGACCTTGTAGAGCGGCTGCGCGCCATAGCCGGCGGGCCACCAGAGCTGGGGCTTGGGCACGGTGAGCGGGACGCTGACGTCGTTCCGTCCCATGCCGATCGCCAGGGTGCGGCTGGCCTCGACCGTCTTGCCGTCGGGGCCGGTAACGCGGGTGCGGACGGTGACCAACTTCTCGATGTCGGTGAGGATCTTCCACCGCGCGACCAGCCGCGCCTCGGCGGGGATCAGCGCTTCCTGGTCGATACGGAAGCCGTCGATACGGGCGTCGTCCCACGCCTCCAGCCGCACCGGCCGCCACAGGCCGATCTTGACGAGGCGCGGCGCCCAATCCCAGCTGTAATCATATTTGGGCTTGCGGATATAGGGCGAGGTCTGCTTGCCCTTGGGCTCGTCGCCGAATGCGGAATCATATTCGCCGGGAAGCGGGAATTTCTCCGCCAGCACCATCGGCTGCAGCGTCCTGATCGGCGAGGCGATGGTGACGACCAACTCGTTGGATCCGGCCTTCAGCGCCTGCTTGGCGTCGATCCGCCAGCGGCGATGGGCATTGTCGGTCTCGATCAGTGTGCGGCCGTTGAGCGTCACCGTGGCGAAGGTGTCGAGCCCGTCGAACACCAGGTCGAGATGGTCGCGCGCCAGCATTGCCGGGGTGAGGTTGAGCGTGCGGCGGAACTGCCAGCGGGTGCGGCCGGCCCATTGGATCGGCGCCTCGTTGATGCCCTTGTACGGATCGGGCACGCGCTTCGCCGCGATCAGGTCCTGCTGGACGCTGCCGGGCACCTTGGCGGGGAACCAGGCGGCTTCCTTCGGGTGCGCCTTGGCGGCCTCGGCGTCGCTGGGGTCGATGCGAACTTCCCAGGCGCCGTCGAGCGACAGCGACTGGCGGGGATCGGCCCAGGCGGGGGTGGCGAGGGCTGCGATCGAGACGAACGCCAGTCCCAACGCCTTAGCCGTCATCCCCGCGAAGGCGGGGATCCATTGGTGGGAACGCTGCGGCTCCTGCTGCGAGCACACAGGCTGATGGATTCCCGCCTTCGCGGGAATGACGAAGGGAGAGGTGGGGGCGCTGGTCACTTGTCGCCCTCCGTCAGCACCACCTTCTCGACCGTATAGAACGGGTCACTGAGCGGGGACGTGAACTGGAAGCACAGGTCTTCGTCGCCGCTCAGCTTGGGTAGCGTGCCGGAAAAGCGGAATTGTTGCGGTGCCTTGGCCGGATCGGGCAGCGGGAAGGTGCCGACGACGATCGGCTTGATCGTCTTGTCCTTGGCGGCGGCAATACACCGGGCGGTGACGATCAGCTCGCCATGGGTGCTGACGTTGTAATGCGCGCGCACCTTGTTGAAGTCGTGCGCCAGGCCGTAGTTGCGGGGCGTGCGCGCGACGTTGACCGTGAAGCCGGTCGCCACGTCGAGCGGCGCGGCCGGATAGGCGGTGCAGGTGTCGAACAGGTTGACGTTGAACACCGGCGCATTTTCCTGCGCCTCGGCGTTGAGCGGCACGCGGAGACCCAGCGCGCCGCGCGGGCAGGCGATCATGTCCGAGCTGGTGCGGGTGAGTAGCGCCGCGCGGCTGGTGTCGAAGGCGCGCGGCGTGGCGGTCGCCACGCCGGCGGCGTCGAAGGCGGCGGCGGTGATCGTCGTGCCGGGCTTTAGCGTCAGCGGCGCCTTGTAGACCGGCGACTTTGCCGTTGGCTGCTTGCCGTCGAGCGTGTAGCGGATCGTGCCGAAACCGGTCTGGGTAGCCAGCGCCACCTTGGCCTGGTTCGCGCGCAGCGCATCGCCGCGGGTGCCCTGCAGCTTGTAGTCGACCGCAAAGGCACTGTCGGCGACTTCCATGCCCGATCGACGCCAGCGCGCCATCTGCGGCTGGAGGCGCTGCACGAAACCGGTGAAATCCCGCTTGTCCTTGCCCGACCAGGTGATCTCGGCGATGGCCGCCGCGCGCGGGAACAGCACATGCTGCACCTGGTAGGGCGTGATCAAATACTCGCTCCACGCATTGCCCTGCGCGCCGAGGATGTGGCTCGCCTTGTCGGCGTCGATGCCGGAGGGCATCGGCTCGTACTTGTACACATCGGCCAGCGTCTGGATCGACAGGCGGCCCGGCGGCTCGTCGCTGCGGTCGCTCTGCAGGCTGTCGAGATAGAGGGTGGGGGCAGGCGAAAGCACCACGTCATGCCCCGCATTGGCCGCTTCCACCGCGCCCTTCTCGCCGCGCCACGACATCACCGAGGCCGACGGCGGCAACCCGCCCTCCAGGATCTCGTCCCAGCCGATCAGGCGGCGGCCATGCTGCTCCAGATAGGCGCCGAACTGGTCGATCATCCAGCTCTGCAGCCCGTTTTCGTCCTTCAGGCCGAGCGCCTTGATCTGCGCCTGCACCTCGGGCGAGCGCTCCCACTGGTCCTTCACGGCCTCGTCGCCGCCGAGATGGATGTAGGTTCCGGGGAATACCGCCATCAGTTCGTCGAGCACTTCCTTGACGAAGGCGATGCCCTTGGGGCCGGGGTTGAAGAGGTACGGGTTCACGCCCCAGTCGTGCGACACTTCGGTATGATCGCCGAAGATGCCGAGTTCGGGATAGGCGGCGACCAATGCCTGGGCGTGGCCGGGCAGGTCGATCTCGGGGACGATGGTCACCCCGCGCTCGGCCGCATAGGCGACCAGCGCCTTCAGCTGCTCCTGGGTGTAGAAACCGCCGACCTTGGGGCCGGGGGCGCCGCCGGTGCTCGGCGGGGTGCGCCAGCCGCCGATTTCGGTGAGCTTGGGATAACGCTTCACCTCGAACCGCCATCCCTGATCGTCGGTGAGGTGGAGGTGGAGCGTGTTGAGCTTCACCGAGGCCATCTGGTCGATCACGCCATAGACGAACTCGATCGGCTGGAAATGGCGGGTGATGTCGAGCATCAGCCCGCGCCAGCCGAAGCGGGGGGCGTCCTCGACGTTCAGCGCCGGCAGCTTCACCGGCTTGCCGAAGCCGTGATCCGGGCTGAGCAACTGGGCCAGCGTCATCGCGCCGTAGAGCAGCCCGCGATCGCCCGAGGCGGCGATGCGCACGCCCTTGGCGTCGACGGTCATGCGATAGGCTTCGTCGCCCTTGATGCTCGCATCGCGCTCGAGACGGATCGCGCCGCTGGCGCCTGTTGCGCCCAGCGTCAGCCCGCGCTCCACCTTGACATGCGCAGCGAGCAGCTTGGCGGCATTGGCAGCGGCGGTGTCGCCGGCGGGCACGGCGATCGCGGTGCCGTTCGCCACGGTGAAGCTGCCCTTGCCCAGCGTCACGCTTGCGGGGAGGGGGGTGAGCGGCGGCACGGTCTGGGCGAAAGCGGTCGAGGATAGCAGCAATGCCGCCCAGCCGGAATGCCTTGCCGTTTTCAGGATCGCGCGCATCGGAAACTCCCCTCTTTTAAGGCGGCCGCCGAACGTGGCCGAAGCAAGGGTGTAACCAATTTAGATCCTATCGGGCAACAGGCTTGCGCGCGGCGACATAGTTCTTTGCATTTAGCCCCTTGACCAAGTCGCTTGAGACTGTTGGTATCATCGTACCAATGTAGGTCCGTGGGCGAACGTTTGCGCTGCGGGAAACTTGCGCTAGGCGCGGTTGCTTCGATCGGGCACCGGCGCCGGGCAAGGGGGAGGACGGATGACGTTTTCGGATCAGATCGGCCGGTTTCGGGAGGGCAACCCGTCGCCGTTGTATCTGCAGCTGCAGCAACTGATCCGCGAGGCGATCAGCGGCAAGGTTCTGAGTCAAGGCGATGCGATTCCCCCGGAGCGCGACCTTGCCGTGGAATATGACGTGTCGCGCATCACCGTGCGCAAGGCGATCGGTGGTCTCGTCGAGGAAGGGCTGCTCACGCGGCGCCGCGGCGCGGGCACCTTCGTTGCCGAACGCGTCGAGAAGAGCTTCTCCAAGCTCTCCTCCTTCACCGAAGACATGGCCGCGCGCGGCCGCGCCGCCAGCAGCAGCTGGATCGCACGTTCGGCGGGGCAGGTGACCCCCGAAGAGGCGATGGCGCTGGGGCTGTCGCCGGGGGCGGGCGTGTTGCGCTTTTCGCGGATTCGCTTCGCCGATGGCGAGCCCATGGCGCTCGAATTCTCGACCATCGCGGGCTATTGCCTGCCCTCGGTCGATGCGGTGGGGGACTCGCTCTACACGGCGCTGGAAGCCGCCGGGAACCGCCCGGTGCGCGCGCTCCAGCGGCTGCGCGCGGTGCCGTTCCTCGGCGAGCACGCCAAGATGCTGGGCGTCGATCCCGGCCATGCCGGCCTGCTGATCGAGCGGCGCGCCTTCCTGCGCGATGGCCGCCCCGCCGAAGTGACGCGCTCCTATTATCGGGGCGATGCCTATGATTTCGTGGCAGAACTCAGCGACGTCTGAACCTGCCCGCGCCTCGTCTTGATTTTGGAGATTGCTGCATGGATCGTCGCCAGTTGCTGCTCGGCAGCGCCGGGTTGGGGACGCTTGTCTCGCTGGGTTTGCCCGAAGCCCGGGCTGCCGCGCGGGCAGTGGAGGCGGACGGCTTTCCCATGCCCCAGCCCAAGACTGGGCTGATGCCGCGCCTGCCCGACGGCGATCCCAACCGCACCCGCATCGAGCGCGGCTGGCGATTCCATGAAGGCGATGTGCTGCCCGCGCCGCTGAAGGACCATGACGATACCTATGGCAGCGTGAAGGCCGGCAATGCGCGCGGGGCCGCCGCGCGCGACTATGACGACAGCGACTGGGCTGAAGTGCGCCTGCCGCATGACTGGGCCTCGTTCCAGCCATTTGAAAAGACAGCAAATGTCTCGCAAGGCTATCGCAAGCGGGGCATCGGCTGGTATCGCCGCCGCCTCACGCTCGACCCGGCCGATCACGGCAAGACGATCGAGCTGCACCTCGACGGGGTTGCGACCAACGCGACGGTGTGGGTGAACGGCAGCGTCGTCGCGCACAGCTGGTCGGGCTATGCCAGCATCCTGATCGACATGACGCCCTTCGCGCGCTTCGGCGAGGAAGACAATGTCATCGCCATTCGCGTCGATGCCGAGGCGATGGAGGGCTGGTGGTACGAAGGCGCAGGCCTTTACCGCCATGCCTGGCTGGTCCGCCGCGCGCCCGTCTCGATCGTCACCGACGGGGTACATTGCGATCCGCGCAGGACGGAGGCCGGCTGGAGCGTTCCGGTAACGGTCACCGCAGGGAATATCGAGCGCGCGCCGGTGGCGGTGACGGTCGAGGCCGAACTGCTCGATCCCAGCGGCAAGCGCATCGCGTTCGGCACCACTGCCGGTAGCGTCCCGGTGCTCGACCAGGCCGAGCTCGCGCTGACGCTGACCGCCGCGAACCCGCAGCCCTGGTCGGTAGAGACGCCGACGCTCTATACCGTCCATGTGCGGCTGCTGCGCGACGGCAAGCAGATCGATGAGCGGCGCACCGCGATCGGCTTCCGCACCGTTCGGTTCGATGCCGACAAGGGATTGTTCGTCAACGATCAGCCGGTGAAGCTCAAGGGCGTGTGCATCCACCAGGACCATGCCGGCGTGGGGGTCGCGCAATATGACGCGCTGCTCGGCTGGCGGCTCGAGCGGCTGAAGGCGATGGGCTGCAACGCCATTCGCATGTCGCACAACGCGCCGACCGCCGAGCTGCTCGACTGGTGCGACCGGATGGGCTTCCTCGTCATGGACGAGAACCGCCATTTCAATCCCGCGCCGGACTATCTCGCCCAGCTCAGCTGGATGGTGCGGCGCGACCGCAACCACCCCAGCGTGATCCTCTGGTCGGTGTTCAACGAAGAGCCGATGCAGGGCACCGAGGCGGGGATCGAGATGGTCCGCCGCATGGAAGCGGCGGTCCGAAAGCTCGACGACAGCCGGCCGGTCACTTCGGCGATGAACGGATCCTTCTACAATCCGCAGAACGTATCCTCGGTCGTCGATGTGATGGGGTTCAACTATTATCAGGGCGAGTATGACAAGTGGCACGCGCTGAACCCGAAACGGCCGAGCACCAGTTCCGAGGATACCAGCGCCTATGAAACGCGCGGCGCGTTCGCGAGCGACCCCGGCGCCCATGTCATCACCTCCTATGACGACGAGGCGGCGCCCTGGGGCAACACCCATCGCAAGGCGTGGCAGCTGATCGCCGCGCGCGAATTCATCGCGGGCGGATTCGTCTGGACCGGCTTCGACTATCATGGTGAGCCGACACCCTATGCCTGGCCGACCATTTCCAGCTTCTTCGGCATCCTGGACCTGTGCGGCTTTCCCAAGACGGCGTTCGGCATCCACAGCGCTGCCTGGATAGACGATGCGCCCGTCGTGTGGCTGGCGCCGCACTGGACGTGGCCCGGCAAGGAAGGCCAGCCTATCAAGGTGTTCGTCGCCTCGAATGCGGAAAGCGTGACGCTGCTGCTGAACGGCAAGACGATCGGCACGCAGAAAGTGGACCGCCTGCAGGGAAATGAATGGCAGGTGCCCTATGCGCCGGGCCGATTGGAGGCGCAGGCGATGCGCGGCGGCAAGGTCGTGGCGCGCATGGTGCACGAGACCGTCGGCAAGCCGGTGGCGCTGCGGCTCACCCCGGCGCGCACGGTGATGGCGGGCGACGACGAGGATGTGCAACCGATCACCATCGACGCGGTCGACGCACAGGGGCGGCACGTGCCGACCGCCAATCTGATGACCAACTTCACCGTCGACGGCGCGGTGATCATCGGCATCGGCAATGGCGATCCGAACAGCCATGAGCCGGAAAAGGGCAATGCCCGTTCGCTGTTCAACGGTCTCGCGCAGATCCTGGTGCAGGCAGGCACCGGCCGCGGCAAGATCACCGTGCGCGCGACGGCCGAGGGGCTGAAGCCCGCGCTGCTCACCATCGACCGCGCCGACATCGCGCCGCGACCGCAGATCGGCGCCACGCTGCCGCTGATGGTGCTGGGCGACTGGCGGCGCTCGGGGCCGATGGCCGACAAGCCTAAGCCGGGCCTGGTGCCGGACAACAACAGCTGGGCGTTCCTGCGCAGCGCGATGCCGACCCCGGCCGAGCCGCAGCCGGGCTGGCGGATCTACAACAACCGCCTGACGCCGTGGAAGCGCATCGCCGCGGGCGGTGGGACGCTGCGCTTCGCCAGCATCGGCGGGCGTGCGGAACTGTGGGTCGACGGCAAGAAGGTGGCCGACAAGACCGATGCGGCGCCGGCGCCGCTGGAGGTCACCTTCCCGGCGGGGTCCGGCGAGCGTACCGTCGAGTTGATCGTCCAGGCGCCGGCGGGGCAGGAATCGGGGCTGCTCGGTAAGGTGACCCTCACGCCGCGCTGAACGGATCGGGGTGGGGCAATCGGGCAGGATCCCGATAGCCCCACCACGCCGTCAACCATGGCTGTTTGTGCCGGATTGGGGAAGGTCCGCCACGGCTGCCGCTCCCTGACCGCGCTGCCGCGCGCGCTCCGCCGCGACGAGGTCGACAAATGCGCGGAGCGGCGCGGTCATCAGGCGGCGGGAGAAATAGAGCCGCGGCCCGTCGAAGCGCGGCCACCAATCGGGCAGCACCGGCGCCAGCGCGCCCGCGCGGAAATGCGGCGCGAGCCAGTTCTCGAAGGTCGCGATCACGCCGCAGCCGTTGCCCGCCAGTGCGATGGCGGCGGGCGCCGCATCGACGCCGATGGTGAGCCTGCCCGGCGGATCGAGCTTTACCGCCTCCTCGCCGCGCTCGAACTCCCACGGCACCATCGCGCCGCTGGAGAAGCGCAGCCGGATCGCGGCGTGCCCTAGCAGGTCGCGCGGATGGGCGGGGATTGCCCGCTCGGCGAGATAGGCCGGTGCGGCAGCATAGGCGATGCGCTGGAAGGGCAGGCCGATCGGCACCGCGATCATGTCCTGCGCGAGATGCTCGCCATAGCGGATGCCCGCGTCGCAACCCGCCGCGACGATATCGACCAGCCGATCCTCGACGACGATCTCCACCCGCACCTGGGGATGCAGCTGGAGGAACCGATCGAGCAGCGGCGGCAGCATGTCGACCATCACCGCGCCGGTGACGTTGAGCCGCAGCTGTCCGCGCACCTCGTTGCTGATGGCGGCGACGTCCTGCAGCGCGGCGCGGGTCTCCGCCAGCAGTGGGGACAGGCGGGCGGCGAGTGCTGCGCCCGCATCGGTAGCGGTCACGCTGCGGGTGGTGCGGATCAGCAGCGGCGCACCGATCTGGGCCTCCAGCTGCGCGATCTTCTCGCTCACGCTCGCCGGGGACAGGCCGAGCCGCTTGGCGGCCGCGCGAAAGCCGCCGCCTTCGAGCACCGCGAGGAAGATCGTGAGGTCGTCCAGCCGCAACCGGTCAAGATTGTTCGCCATGGCGATCAGCCTATGCGCTTCTGAACCGATTATCAAAGTTCAGCAAACAGCGCAGATCCGCAGCAACTCGAACAGGAGATTGGACGCGATGACGACACAGCGGATTCAAGGCATCGATCACGTCGGCGTGGTCGTGCAGGACCTGGCGGCGAGTGTGGACTGGTATGCTGAGAAACTCGGCTTCCGGGTGCTGCACCCATTTGCTTTCCCGGGTGCGGTGGCGGCGTTCGTCGGGCGAGAGGGGCTGCGGCTGGAGCTGCTGCAGGTGGAAGGGGCGGCCCCTCCCGCGCCGGAGCGGTTCGACCGAAGGACGAATTTGCGGCTGGGCGGGATCAATCACCTCGCGATCGGCGTCGCGAACATGGCGGCGATGATCGCCGATCTGGAGGCGAAGGGCGTGGAGATCGTGTCCCCACCGGTCGAGGTGCCCGGCAGCGGCGGGGAGCTTTATGCCTTTATCCGCGACGGCGAGGGGATGCTGATCGAACTGTATCAGCGGGCAGGCTAGGGGCGCGGCATCCGGCCGCGCCCGGGTTCAACCGCGCAGCCTGGCGAGGACCGCGTCGTCGCCGAGCAGGTGCAGTACCGTGGCCGAGGGGCGGGCCAGCCCGCGCAGGCCGAGCGCCAGCAGCGCATCGCCATCCACCTCGGCGAGGTTGCCGAGCTCGACGCGCAGTCGGTTGTTGTGAGCGCTCACCGCGCGGATGTTCGCGGCGCCGCCCAACGCCGCCAGCGCCGCCGGCTGGAGGGCTACCGTCGGCGCGCTGACCGGGGCTGCGGCCGGTGCAGCGGGGGCCGCCACGCCGCCGAGCGCGGTCGCATCGCGGATCTCGACCGCCACCACATCGGCGATCGGGCCCAGCACCACCTGCAGCGCACGCTCCGACGGACGCAGGATGCCGTGCGCGCCGAGCGCCTTGAGCGCGGCATCGTCGACCACGCTCTGGTCGGCGACGATCAGGCGCAGGCGGGTGGTGCAGGCGCCGATCTCGACCAGATTGGCCGAGCCGCCGAGCGCGCGGGCGAAGGCCTCGCCGCGGCTCGAGGGCGCGGTACCGGCAGCGGCCTCGGCGGCCACGGGTGCCTCGGCTTCGCGGCCGGGGGTCTTCAGGTCGAAGCGGCGGATCGCCCACGCGAAGATGCCGTAATAGAGCGCGAAATAGACCAGCCCGACGGGGATCAGCAGCAGCGGCTTGGTCGCCTTGCCGAAGTTCAGGACGTAATCGAACAGGCCCGCCGAGAAGCCGAAACCGAGCTTCACGCCCAGCAAATTCATCACCACCATCGCCGCGCCCGTCAGCACCGCGTGGATGACGTAGAGGATCGGCGCCAGGAACATGAAGCTGTATTCGATCGGCTCCGTTACGCCCGTCAGCAGCGAGGTGAGCGCGAGACTGAACAGCAGGCCGCCGACCGCCTTGCGACGCTCCGGCAGCGCGGCGCGATACATGGCGAGGCAGGCGGCGGGCAGGCCGAACATCATCACCGGGAAGAAGCCTGCCATGAACGCGCCCGCGCTGGGATCGCCGGCGAAGAACCGACGCAGGTCCCCCGTCGCGCCGTTATAGTCGCCCTGCACGAACCAGAACACGTTGTTGAGGATATGGTGGAGGCCGGTGACCAGCAGCACGCGGTTGAGGAACCCGAAGGCGAATAGCCCGAAGCTGCCCGCCCCCGAGATGCCGCGGCTGAGCCCGTCGACGCCCGCGCTGATGTGCGGGAAGCCCACGCCGACGATCACCGCGATGAACAGGCCCGCCAGTCCGCTGACGATCGGCACGAAGCGACGGCCGCCAAAAAAGGCGAGATAGGCCGGCAGCTTGATGGCCGAGAAGCGGTTGTAGAAGCCGCCGCCGATCAGCCCCGAGGCGATGCCGATCGGCACGTCGAGCCGGGCGACCGCCTTGGCCTTCCATGCCGCCACGGCGAGCGCGGCCTGGTCCTTGTCGAGGCCCGCGCCGATCGTGTCGGGCACCGCAAGCAGGCTCTTGCCCGCCTCGGTCGAGACGAGGAAGCAGACGATGCCGGCAAGGGCCGCCGCGCCGTTGCCGTCTCTGGCATAGCCGGTCGCCACGCCGATCGCGAACAGCAGGCCGAGATGCGAGAACAGCGCATCGCCGGCGGCGCTGACAAAGGCGATGTTGAGCAGGTCCGGCTGGCCGAGCCGCAGTAGCAGGCCCGCCACCGGCAGCACGGCGATCGGCAGCATCAGCGCGCGGCCCAGCGGCTGGAGCGTTTCGAGGATCTGCTTCATGCGGTGAATTCCCGGGCAAGGCGGCGGACATCGGCGGCGGTGGCGCAGGTCAGCGCGGCCGCGGCATGGGCGCGGGCGCGCTCGAGCGTGAGGGTGGCGAGCAGCGCCTTCACTTCCGGCACCATCGACACGGTGGCCGAAAGTTCGGTTACGCCCAGGCCGACCAGGATGGGGACCGCCAGCGGATCCGAGGCAAGGCCGCCGCATACGCCGACCCAGCGGTCCTTGCTGGCAGCGCCCCGGCAGGTATCGGCAATCAGACGCAGCACGGCCGGGTGGAGCCCGTCGATGCCGCTCGCCACCGCCGGATTCCCGCGATCCATGGCGAGCGTGTATTGCGTCAGGTCGTTGGTGCCGATCGACAGGAAGTCGGCTTCGGCCGCCAGCAGGTCCGCGGTCACGGCGGCGGCAGGCGTCTCGACCATGATGCCGAGTTCCACCTTTTCGCCGATGCCGAGCTCGCCGCGCAGCCGATCGAGCACCGCACGTACCGCGCGCAGCTCGCCGACGCTGGCGATCATGGGCAGCATGATCTTGGCAACGCCGATCGGGCGGACGCCGAGGATCGCGCGGAGCTGGTCCTCCAGCACCTGGGGATGGGCGAGGCCTACACGAATGCCGCGCAGGCCGAGCGCCGGGTTCTCCTCCGCCGCGATCGGCAGATAGGGCGCGGGCTTGTCGCCGCCGATGTCGAGCAGGCGAATGATCAGGGGGCGGCCTTGCAGCGCCTCGGCGATCGCCTGATATTCAGCTGTCTGTTCCGCCACGCTGGGCGGCATGTCGCGATCCAGGAACAGGAATTCGGTGCGCAGCAGGCCGCTGCCCTCCGCGCCGGCTGCGATCGCGCGCTCCGCATCGCCGACAGAGCCCAGATTGGCGAACACTTCGATTCGGGTGCCGTCGGCAAGCCGAGCCTCCGCGCCGGCGGCCGCCCGGGCGGCCGCGAGGGTCGCGGCGCGTGCAGCGACGCGCGCTTCGGCGTCGCTGCGCTGCGCATCGCCCGGAGCGACGCGAAGGGTGCCGGCGCCCGCATCCAGGATCAGCGTCTCGCCTTCTTCGACGGTACGCAGCGCCGCGCCCATGGCGACCAGCGCCGGGATGCCGAGGCTCGCAGCGAGAATGGCGACATGCGAGGTCGGCCCTCCGCGCGCCGTGCAGAAGCCGCGCACCTGTGCCGGATCGAGCGCAGTCACCTGCGACGGCAGCAGGTCGTCTGCCAGCAGGATGGTATCTTCGGGAAAGAGCAGCGGCGTATCCTGCACGCCTTCGATCGCGGAAACGACCCGGCGCTCCAGATCGACCATGTCGTCGGCACGTTCCGCGAGATGGGCGTCGCCGCTCTCGCGCAGCAGCGCCGCCTGTGGACGCAGGGCCTGGCGCCACGCCTGGCCGGCGCTCGCGCCGTCGAGGATCGCCTGGCGAGCGGCCTCCAGCAGTTCAGGATCGTCGAGCATCGCGCGATGGGCAGCGAGGATCGAGCGCATCGGCCCGGCAGCGTGGGTGAGATCGGCATCGATCACCTGGGCGACGCGTCCCAGGCCATCTTCCAGACGCGCACGTTCCAGGCTCGCGCCCTTGCCGATCGGATCGATCGTCAGTTCGGGCAGACGGAAGAACCGGGCCGTGCCGATCGCCAGCCCTGGTGCGGCGGGAACGCCGGCGAGCAGGCCGGGTTCGGCCGGAACGGGGGCAGGGGCCGGCTGCGGCGGGGAAGCGACGGGCGCAGCGGCGGCAGGATCGGCCTTCTCCCCCATGCCGCTTTCGATCAACGCCGCGAGCGTAGCCGCCGCCTCCTCGGCGCGGCCGCCCTCGGCGAGGATGCGGATCGTGTCGCCGAGCTTGATACCCAGCGTCATCAGCCGCACCGGGCTGCGCGCGTCGGCGCGCTGCGTGCCCTTGGTGATCGTCACCTTGGCGGCGAAAGGCACCAGAACCTCGCGCAGCCGCGCGGCAGGGCGGGCATGGATGCCATGTGCCAGCGGCACGACGACGTCGCGAAACGCGGTTTCGCCTGCGACGACATCGGTCGCCTCGGCGGTCGCGCTCTCGCGGTGAACGGTAAAGATCGGCTCGCCCGGAGCGACCATGCCGCCGCCATGCTTGCGCGTGACCGTCACGCCGTCCTGAGCGATCAGCAGCACTGGCGTCACGATCGAGGGCGCGCCGCACACCACCGCGTCGAGATCGAAGCGAACCAGAACCTCGCCCGCGCGAACTCGATCGCCCACCTTAACCTGCGGATCGAAGCCGGCACCGGCCAGCTGCACCGTATCGATGCCGATGTGCATCAGCAGCTCGACACCGTCGCTGGCGCGCAGGGTGATCGCATGGCCGCTCGGTTGCAGCACCGTCACCTCGCCATCGCACGGCGCATAGAGACAACCTTCGGTTGGATCGATCGCCACGCCGTCGCCCAACATCCGCTGGGCGAAGACGGGATCGGGAACTTCCTCCAGCGGCATCAGCCATCCGGCCAGCGGCGCGCCGATGGCGAGGGCCCCGGCAGTGGCGTCGTCATGAGAAAAGGGCGGCGCGATCGTGCTCAGGGCGGGTCTCCCAGGGTTCAGGGGAAGCGGATTGCGCCGATCCAGCACCCGGCGGGCTGGAAGTCGCGGGTCATCTGCACCCAGTCGGCGCGCAGCCCGGGGGCAAGCGTGCCGCGCTCGTGCGACAGGCCGAGGAACGCGGCGGGGCTGGCGGCGGCCATCATCGCGGCATCCTCGGGCGAGGTGCCGATACGGGTGACCATGTGGCGGAACGCACCCGTCATATCGAGCGCCGATCCGGCCAATGTCCCGTCGACGCCGAGCAGCCGGCCGCCATCGACGCGGATATGCTGGCCGTGCAGATCGAACGCGGTCATATCCGATCCGACGTTCGGCATGGCATCGGTGACCAGCAGGAAGCGATCCTGCGGGCGGGCGGCGAGCGCGATGCGCAGCGCCGCGTCATGGACGTGGAAGCCGTCCGGGATGATGCCGCAATAGGCCGTCTTATTCTCGAGCGCCGCGCCGACCACGCCGGGTGCCCGGTGGAGCAGTGGCGACATCGCATTGTAGAGGTGCGTCACGCCGGTCATGCCCGCGCCAAAGGCTGCGCGGGCGGTTTCATAGGTCGCGTCGCTATGGCCGATTGCGAGCAACACGCCGGCATCTGCCAGTCGGCGAACATCGGCGAGGTCGACCATCTCCGGCGCCAGCGTCACCAGCACCTTGCCCCTACGCGGGCGGCCGAGCAGTTCTACCATCGCAGCGTCGAGACCGCGGAACTTCTCGGCGTCGTGAATGCCCTTGCGCGCCTTGTTGAGGATCGGACCCTCGATATGCACACCGAGGACGCCGGGCACGCCGGCTTCGATCGCGGCATCGGTGGCGTCGAGCGCGCGGGCGATCACTTCTGGCGCGTCGCTGATCAGCGTCGGCAGGAAGCCGGTGGTGCCGAACTTGGCATGCGCCGCGCCAATCGCCGCGATACCCTCGACGGTGGTCGCATCGTTGAACAGCACGCCGCCGCCGCCATTGACCTGGACGTCGATGAAGCCGGGAACGATCCAGCCGCCGTTCAGATCGACGGTCTCAGTGCCGCTGCCTTCCGGGGCAATCGAGACGATCCGGCCCTGATCGACCGTGATCACCGCTTGCCGAAACGTGCCGGCGGCGGTGACGACATGGCCGTTGACGAAACGGAAACTGCTCATCGAGTTTCGGTCACCTTGCGGAGATACAGCGGCGCATCGGGATCGTTGCCGCGCGCCAGCGAGAGCGCGTTGACCATCGGATAGAAGCTCTGAACCATCAGGATCGGCTCTACCGCGGGGTGGCCGGCCAGCACCGGCAGCGGCGAGGCGTCACCGGCCTTGGCATCCGCCAGGCTTATGCGGGCGCCGCGCTCCGCGAACTCGGCGGAAGCCTCGCGGACGCTGTCGCCCGCGCTATCGGACGTTGCGAAGGCGAGAACCGGGAAGCCCTTGCCGACGATCGCCATCGGACCGTGGCGGACTTCGGCGGCGCTGAACGCCTCGGCGTGCAGGCTGCAGGTTTCCTTGAATTTCAGCGCCGCCTCCTGCGCGATGGCAAAGCTGTAGCCGCGCCCGATCACGAACAGGTTGGTGGCATTGCGCAGCGTCTCGACGACCGGGCTCCAGTCGAAGTCGCGCGCCTGCTCCAGCTGTTCGGGCAGCGCTGTCAGGGCCTGACCCAAAGCTTCGTCCTGGGCCCATTCGGCGACCAGGGCGGCGAAGGCGGCAAGCGCGGTGATGTAGGACTTTGTCGCCGCGACCGAGCGCTCCGGCCCGGCCTTCAGGCCGATGGTGGTGTCGGCCATCGCGGCGAGCGGCGACTCCTCGTCGTTGACGAAGGCGACCACGCGCGCGCCGGCCTGCTGATATGCCTTCACCGTGGCGAGCAGGTCCGGGCTGCGGCCGCTCTGCGAAACGGCGATGCACAGCGCACGGGTAGTCGAGACGGACGCTTCGAACACCGATGCGACGGACGGCGCGGCGGAGGCGACGGGCACGCCGATCATGGTCTCGATCAGATATTTGCCATAGGTGGCGGAATGATCCGACGAGCCGCGCGCGCAGGTGACGACCAGCGCCGGCGGATCTGCCCGTAACGTACGCGCGAGCGCGGCGATGGCAGCGCCATTGGCATCCAGCAGGCGGCGGACCGCTGCGCCAGCTTCGGCAGCCTCGGACGCCATCAGCGTCGCACCGCCCGCGGGCCTTTCGATTTCAGCGATCATGTCCCCCATTGCCTCCACTGGCTATGACCGAGCTAGGAATAAGTTACATATTGGTATTGTTCAAGCACTAGGTTGCGTTCGAAGCAATTTAGCCAAGGCGGAAACGGCTGCGGGGTCCGTGGCCAAACGTGGGCCGGTCTGGAAACCAAAGGCGATTTCCTGCGCATCGGCCATGCCCTGCGGCCTGCGGCAAGAGGCATGGACCTCGCGCACGCCGGTGTCCAGGATCGGCGGCAGCGTCGTCTCGTCGATTCCGCTGCCGGCGAGGATGGTCAGCCGGTCGCCCGCGGCGCGGACCAGCGCCGTCAGCGTCTCGCGCCCGTCCATCGCCTTGGGCGCTCCGCCCGAGGTGAGGATGCGATCGAAGCCGAGTTCGATCGCAATTTCCAGTTCCGTCATGGGGTCAGGGCACAGGTCAAATGCGCGATGCAGCGTGAGCGACAGCGGCCGATCCCTGTCCCGCGCAACCGCTATCCAGCCGGCAAGCATCGCGGCGTCCAGCCGATGATCGGCGCGGCTGGCCCCGATCACGACGCCGGCCAGCCCGGCCTCCGCTGCAGCGCGGATGTCCGAGGCGACCAGCGCTGCTTCGGCGGCGGTGTAGGTGAAGTTGCCGTCGCGCGGCCGGGCAAGAAGGTGCACCGGGATGGGCGCCTGCGCTGCGGCGGCGATCAGCGAGGCGGGCGGGGTCAGTCCGCCCACTGCAAGGGCTGCGCACAATTCGATTCGATCCGCACTGCCAGCGATGGCCGCTTCGATCCCGGCGACGTCTTCGACACAGACTTCGAGCATGCGGCGCATAAGGTATCGGATCCGATTTGGCAGGTTCTAGAAAAGTCCTATTCCTCAGGGCACGCCGAAGGTCCAGCCTTCGGTGCGTGCCAGATCACGGGTGAGGCCGGCGGGCTGCCACAGGTCGTGGCGAGTCGCGGCGACCCGGAGCCAGGCGGCGCTGAGGATCGCATCCGTGGCATGGTCGTCGGCGCGGGAAAGCGGGGCATGCGGTGCCGAGCCGAAGGCGGCGAGCAGGGTGTCCAGCGTTGCCGCGTCGCGGATCTTGGAAATGCCCTTGCGCATCCCGGCCAGCCGCGCTGCCAGCGACGTGTAGATTTCCACCAGCACCGGGCCGCGCGCCGGCACCGGATCGAAAGGCCACAGCGCGAAGCGGCCGCGCAGCCGATGCAGGACCCGCATGCCGGTCAGGCTGGATTTGCCCACCTGACTCGCGCCAACCAGGTTGAAGCAGCTATAGGGCGAAAGCGCCATTGCCTCCTGTCCCAGTTCGCACACCCGGAAGCGGCCACGTCCGCCGGGGAACAAGTCGCCGCAATCGCCCATCTGACGGAAGTGCCGCCGCGCCTCGGGATGCCGAACGAAACTGGTCGCTGCCAAGTGCGGGTCGGCCTCTGACAGACGATCGACCAGCGCCCAGAGCGCCGGCCCGTCGGCGGGGCTCTGCTCCCAGCTGGGGAAATAGGCACCGGCATCGATAAAGGGGAAGGCGGGGGAGAGATCGAGCCCCACCAGCGCGCGCGTGTCCGTCTGGGCGAGCCCCTCCAGAAAGGCGAGAATGTCGCCGCGCGACCAGGGCCGGTCGATCAGTACCGGCGCGGCATCGCCGACCTGGGCATGCGCGACGGCAAGTCCCTTGGGCCGCTCGACGGCCTGGCCCGACCAGTCGATCGCGATAAAGTCGGTGAAGTTCAGGGGCGCGCCCCCATGCCGGCGGCAATGCGCTGCGCCTTCCTGGCGCGATCCCACCAGGCGCGCTGGATATAGAGCTCGATCCGCTCGCGCGCCGGCGTGCCGTAGCGCACGAGCAGCATGGGATACCCGGCATAATGGTCGGTCTGCCAAAAGGTCTCCGGATCGGTTTCGAGCAGCAAGGGCTTCTCCTCCAGCGCGACCATCAGCCCGAAGCTGCCGGGATGCTTGGCGTAGGACATCAGCCCCTTGCCGTTGATCTTGGGGCAGGGCGTTCCCCACCAGGGTGCCATCGCCACGTCCGGCAGCGTCAGCGCATAGGCGCAGGCATCGTCCCAATCATCCATCGCGCCGCCGTTCCCGCATCTCCGCCCACCAGGCAAGCCGCTCCGCCACCCGCTTCTCATGGCCGCGATCGGTGGGGGTGTAGAAGGTCTGCGGCTCCATCTCGGCCGGCCAGTAATTGTCGCCCGAGAAGCCGCCCTCGGCATCATGGTCATAGGTATAGCCGGTGCCATAGCCGATCTGCTTCATCAGCTTGGTCGGCGCGTTCAGGATGTTCTGCGGCGGCATCAGCGAGCCGGTTTCCTTCGCCACCTTCCACGCCGCCTTCTGCGCCTTGTAGGCGGCGTTGGATTTGGGCGCTGTCGCCAGGTAGAGACATGCCTGGACGATCGCCAGTTCGCCCTCGGGCGAGCCGAGAAAGTCGTAGGTGTCCTTGGCCGCCATGCACTGCACCAGCGCGTTGGGGTCGGCCATGCCAATATCCTCCACCGCCATGCGGACAAGGCGGCGGAGCAGGTACAGCGGCTCCTCGCCGGCGGTGAGCATGCGGGCGAGATAATAGAGCGCAGCCTGCGGATCGGACCCACGGACCGACTTATGCAGCGCCGAGATCAGGTTGTAATGCCCCTCGCGATCCTTGTCGTAGACCGCGACCCGGCGCTGGAGAAAGGCGGAGAGCCCGGCGGGGTCGAGCGGCGCCTCGAACTGCACCGAGAACAGCGTCTCGGCCTGGTTGAGCAGGAAGCGGCCGTCGCCGTCCGCGCTGGCCACCAGCGCGTCGCGCGCCTCCGGGATGAGGGGCAGGGGGCGGTCCTCCAGCGCCTCCGCGCGATCGAGCAGCTGACACAATGCGTCGTGATCGAGCCGGTGCAGGATCAGCACCTGCGCGCGGCTGAGCAAGGCGGCATTGAGCTCGAAGGAAGGGTTTTCGGTGGTCGCGCCGACCAGCGTGACGGTGCCGTCCTCGACATAAGGCAGGAAGCCATCCTGCTGGGCGCGATTGAAGCGGTGGATCTCGTCCACGAATAGCAGCGTGCGCTTGCCGATCCGGGCATGGTCGCGCGCCTCGGCGAACACTTTTTTGAGGTCGGCGACGCCCGAGAACACCGCCGAGATCGCGACGAAGCGCAAGCCCACTGCATCGGCGAGCAGCCGCGACATGGTGGTCTTGCCGGTACCCGGCGGTCCCCAGAAGATGATCGAGCTGAGCTTGCCCGCCGCGACCATCCGCCCGATCGCGCCCTGCGGGCCGGTGAGATGCTCCTGCCCGACGACTTCGTCGAGCTGCTGCGGGCGCAGCCGGTCGGCGAGCGGGCCGCCAGCGGGGGTGGAGTCGGCGGCGGGTTGTTCGTGGGTCGCAAAAAGGTCGGCCATTGCGGCCAAGATAGGCGTAAGTGCGGCGATTTGCATCCTTCCTCGGCATCGGTGCGGGTTGATCCCGCGCAAGGCATCCCTCTGCGCCCCGCCGCACCGTTCGCCCGGTATCAAGGAGGATCGGGGATGGACTGCGACGTCGTCATCGTCGGGGGAGGGCCGGCGGGCCTCGCCTTCGCGCGCTCGCTGGAAGACAGCGGGCTCAGCATCGTGCTGCTCGAACGCGCGCCGCTGGACGCGCTGGCGAACCCGCGGTTCGACGGGCGAGAGATTGCGCTGACGCACGGATCGCAGCGGATCCTCGAGGCGCTCGGCGCCTGGGGGCGGCTGCCGGCGGAGGAGATCGCGCCGATGCACGCGGCCAAGGTGCTCAACGGCAATTCGCCCTTCGCGCTCGACTTCACTGCGGGGGGCGGGAAAGACGATCAGCTCGGCTATCTGGTGCCCAACCACCGCCTTCGAGCCGCGCTATATGATGCGGTGAAGCATCAACCCGCCCTCAAGCTGGTGACCGGGGCGGAGGTCGTCCATGCCCGCTCGGGCGCCACCGGGCCGCGCGCGGAGGTGCTGCTCTCCTCGGGCGAGGTGGTGCGGGCGCGGCTGCTGGTGGTGGCCGATTCGCGCCTGTCCAAGACCCGCGAGGCGCTGGGGATCGATACCGACCTCAATCCGCTGGGCCGATCGATGCTGGTGGTGCGCGTGCGCCACGAACTGCCCCACGGTGCGACCGCGCTCGAATGGTTCGACCATCGCCAGACGCTGGCGCTGCTGCCGCTCAACGGCAATATGGCCGGCGCGGTGCTGACCCTGCCAGAGGAGGCGGCGCGGCGGGTGGCGGCGTTCGACGATGCCGCGCTCGCCCGCGACCTCACCCGCCGCTTCCGCCAGCGCCTGGGACGGATGGAAGTGGTGAGCGATCGCAACGTCTATCCGCTGGTCACCACCTGGGCACATCAGTTCGTCACCGGTCGCGCGGCGCTGATCGGCGATGCGGCGGTGGGGATGCATCCGGTGACGGCGCATGGCTTCAACTTGGGGCTGAGCGGGCAGGCGCTGCTCGCGGCCGAGGTGCTGGGCGCGGTGCGGCGGGGGATGAACCCGGCGCTGCCGGCGGTGCTGCGGCGCTTCGAGAACGGCCACCGCGCCGCGTGCAAGCCGCTCTATACGGGCACCAACCTGCTGGTGCGGCTGTTCACCGACGAGCGGCTGCCCGCGCGCGCGATGCGGCACGCGGTGCTGCGGCTGGGGGCGGGTCTGCCCTTCGTGCGGCCCACGGTACGGGCGATGCTGACGCATTGAGGCCTGCATAAAGCCCCTCCCCTTCAGGAGCGTCAGGTGAACCGCACCCCGTGCGGTTCAGGTCCGCCTGGGAGGCGGACCGACCTGAGGCTGGGTTGGGGTGGGGCAGTGTCTCACCGAGTCCAACTTCTGGTCTGGAGTCCCTCCACCCCCAACCCCTCCTTCAAGGAGCAGGGGCTAAGACAACCCAAACCCTCTTGCATAGTCTATCTTAAGATATATCTTGTGCGCATCACGACTCGCACAGGATGCACAGCACCATGTTTTCTCCCTTCGGCCGACACGGCCATCATCACCATCATCACGACCGCCATTTCGGTCCCCGCGGACGCGGCGGCTGGGGCGGGAGCTTCCCTGGCGGCTTCGACATGGCCTTCGCGATGGGCGAGCGCGGACAGGGCGGGCGCGGCCGGCGCATGTTCGGCGGCGATGAGCTTCGCCTTCTCCTGCTCAAGCTGATCGAGGAAGCGCCGCGCCACGGCTATGACCTGATCCGCGAGATCGAGGCGCGCTCCAACGGCGCCTACGCTCCGAGCCCGGGTGTCGTGTATCCCACGCTCACCATGCTCGACGACATGGACCTGATCGCCGAGCACAAGAGCGAGGGCGCCAAGAAGCAGTTCGCGATCACCGAAGCCGGCACCGCGCATCTCGCGGAGAACGCAGCGGAAGTCGCCGCGCTCTTCCAGCGGCTGGCCGATCTCGGCGAGCGCCATGCCCGCACCAGCGGCGGGCCGGTCCGGCGTGCGATGCACAATCTCAAGGCCGTGCTCGCGGCGAGTGTGTTCGATGAGGAGGTCGACCCCGATCGCCTGCACGCGATCGCCGAGATCCTCGACGAAGCGGCGCGCAAGATCGAACGGCTCTAGGCAACGATGCCCCGGATCGAGGTGTTACGCCGACGGCTGGGGCTCGTCCCCACGTCGGCCAAGGAGAGAAGAATGACGATCGCCCGCTATGCCAGCCATGCGCTGGTGCCGACCGACCATGCCAGCCGCTATCTCCAGCAGCTGTGCAAGCATTGGCAGCACAATCTGCAGGTGGAATTCACGCCCGAGAACGGCACGGTGGTCTTCCCCAAGGACGCGCGCGGCGCGGACTATCCTGGAGACGCGGTGGTGACGTTCGACGTCGCCGAAACCGGCCTGGAGATCCGCGTCGACGCGACATCGGAAGAGCAGCTGGACGCGCTGAAGGGCGCGGTCGCCCGGCATCTCGATCGCTTCGCCTTTCGCGAGGGCGAGTTGCAGTTCGACTGGCAGTAAGCCACGAAAAAGGGGCGGGAACACGCGGTTCCCGCCCCTTGCCCTGGGTTGTACGGATCAGAAGCTGAAGCGGACCGACCCCGTGATCGTGCGGCCGTTCAGCGTCTGTGCGGTCGCGACGCCAGAGGCCGGGACGGCCGCCGAATTGACCGATACGAACGCCAGCTTGTCGAACACGTTGTAGACGTTGAGGCCGATCTGCAGGCCGTTCACCGGGCGGACCTGCACGAACGGGCTGACGATGGTGTAGCCGGGCTGCTTCAGCAGGTTGCCGTCCTGCGCGAAGCTGCTGGTGGTGCCGATCAGGTTCGTACCGATCGTGAAGCGCTTCACTTCGAACTGCGGGGTTGCCTGGAAGATCAGGTCCGGCTGGTGGCGGGGGGTGTTGCCGACCAGCGTCTTGTCGGCCCTGTCGGCGTCGATCTTCGCCTTGGTGTAGGTAGCCCCCATCCGCAGGCTCAGCGGGCCATGCTCGAACAGCCCTTCGACCTCGACGCCCTTGGCACTGTAATCACGGTCGATCGGCAGCACCACGGTAGCACCGGTGGCGTCGGCGCCGACCTGAAGATTCTTGTCCGTTGTCGATGCCCAGAAGCCGGTGGCGAACAAGGTCACTCCGTCCTTGCGGAACTTGACGCCCGCTTCGGCCTGCTTGACCGGGCCATAGGCCATTGCCGGATCGGTCAGCGCGCCCGAAGCCGGATTCACCGCAGGCGAGAAGTAGAGGCGCTCGGCGCTGGCACGCGCGCCGCGGCTGTAGCGGGCGAATACCGATAGCGGCTCGGCGATGCGGTAGTTCGCGCCGACCGAGTAGGAGGCGTATTTGTAGCTATAGTCCGCCAGACCCGGCTGCGAAAGGGGCAGGACCGCCACGCTGCGTTCCGGCAGCGCGATAGTGCCGTCGCGGTTCATGTCGATCGGCGCTAGGCCGACACGTCCGCCGCCGAGATCGGCACCGTACAGCGTGCCGGTAACCTTGCCGAAGTCATAGCGGAGGCTGCCGCCGATCGACACTGCGCCGATCTGGTAATTGACGGAGCCATAAGGTGCGAAGACGCGATAGTGGAGATCATAGCGGCGGCGATACGCGCCGGTGCCGCGGATGCCGTAATTGAGCACGCCGCCCTGCGTAACCGGTAGGCCGCCCGCAGTCAGCACGTCGACATAGGCCGAGTTGCCGCCGCCAGCGATGTCGAACACGTCGGTCAGAAGGTGCAGGTTTTGGACCATTGCCTGCGACGAGGCGTAGAAGCCGGCGGTCGTCGTCAGCTTGCCTTCGCCCAGGCCCCAGACCCGGCTGCCGCGGAAATCGTTGGTGAAGTTGTCCAGGCTCTCGAGATCCGAATGCATCTCCAAGCCGTACATCAGCAGGCCATTGCCGTTCAGCGCCGACGGATTGGCGATCGCCTTGCCGGCGTTCGGACCGGTGGCGTAGCGCAGCGTCGCGCCGGGGCCTGCAAAGGCGGGCGCGAGTGCAGCGGCCGGCAGCAGCGCCAGCGAGCCGCTCTCGTTGTACGTGCCGGAGATCGCGGCGTAGCGCATCCGATCGCTGAACGTCCAACCGGCGATGTCGAACTGCGCCTCCAGCCCGATCGATGCGACCTTGCTGTGGTTGCCTTGGCGCAGATCGACATTGGTCACGTTGTTGTTGCCGTCGAGCGCGAGGATCGACGACTTGTAGCGCGAGTAGAGGGTGTCCTTCCGCGGATCCAGGCCGGGGATCGTGCTGTAGACCGGGTCCGCATTGGTGCCCCGCACCGATACCGGCACCATCGCGTAATTCGGCTCGCGATCGTTCAGATACTTGCCGTAGAGGCGAATATACCCGTTCCCGAACGTCTTGGTCACGTTCAGCTTGATCTGGCCGCCCTTGAACGCGTCATAGCCCGTCGCGCGCGGTCCTTCGCCCTGACGATAGAAGCCGCCAATGTTGAAGCGCACGGTCTTGCTCAGATGGCCGCCATAATTGAAGTCGGCGCGGCCCAGTTCATGGTCGATACCCGAGGAAAGCTGCAGCGTGCCGCCGTCTTCGTCGCCGGTCTTCGAGATGAAGTTGACCAGCCCGCCCGGCGAGTTCGACGCGAAGGTCGACGCCGAGCCGCCGCGAATCGCCTGGACCTGCGAGAGGCTGAGATCGGTGCGCAGGAATGCCGTGGTCGAGGCGAAGTGGATGTCGCCGAATTCGAGGACAGGCAGGCCGTCTTCCTGGATCTGCAGGAACTTGGAGCCGTCCGCCGCCATCGGCAGGCCGCGAATGGTGACGGCGGTCAGCCCGTCGGTGCCGGCGGTTTCGGCGCGGATGCCGGGCATGTTGCCCAGCACTTCGGCGATCGAGCGCGTGCCGATCTTCTGGATCTCGTCCTCGTCCAACGCGCTTGCCGAAATCGCCGAATCGAGCAGGTCGCGTCCCTTGGCAACGCCGGTGGTGAAGGCCTGTTTGGGTGCCTGAGGCGTCGCCGCCGGCTCATCGCGGGACGTGGCCGCTGACTCGGTATTGGCGGCCTGCTGGGCATGGGCAGGAACAACGAACAGTGCGCAAGACGCAGCGAGCGTCAGGCGAAGGCGATGCGACATGGAGACCCCTATTGGCTTGTACGTAGGGGGCGATGTGGTGCAGCGCGCGTTAAGGTTTTGAAATAACCAGCTTAGGTAGAAATACGGCGGTTAGCCGGCGAGTGAGGCGGTCCCTTGCGGGCCGACCTCCCGAACTGTGTTTGCCAGCCTCAGCCGCGGCTCCGGTCGAGCACTTCCAGATAGCTGTCCAATACGGCTCGGTTGACTCGGTCCCACACATAGGCCTGGGCCTTTTCGTGCCCTGCTGCGCCCGCCGATGCGGCCAGCACCGGATCCGCAATCAAGCGACCGATCGCGCCGGCATAGGCATCGACGTCGCGCGGAGGCACCAGGAACCCGTTCACGCCTTCCTCGACCAGGTCGATCGCGCCGGTCGCACGGGCTGCGACGATGGGAACGCCGCACGCCATCGCTTCCGAGGTGACGTTGCCGAAGGTTTCCGTGACCGACGGGTTGAACAGCACGTCCATCGAGGCGACGGCACGTGCGAGATCGTCGCCGCGCTGGAAGCCGGTGAAGATCGCGCCCGGTACATGGTCCGCGAACCATTGCCGTGCCGGGCCCTCGCCGATCACCAGTACCTTGTGGGGTACGCCGCGCTCGGTCAGCCGGTTGCAGACCTGCGCGAAGATATCGAGCCCCTTCTCCAGCACCAGGCGGCCGAGGAAGCCGACGGCGAATTCCTGGTCGCCGATGCCCAGCGACCGGCGCCATTCGAGGCTGCGACGGGCCGGGTTGAAGCGGTCATGGTCCACGCCGCGCGACCAGATACGGATCGGCGTCGTCACTCCCCAGCCGCGGATCAGCTCTGCGGTGGAGTTGCCGGGGGTCACCACCTGGTCAACACGATTGTAGAATCGCGTCAACAGCTTGATCAGCAACGGTTCCACGAAGCCGAGATGGTAATAGGCCGGATAGGTTTCGAACCGGGTGTGCAGCGAGGCCAGCGTGGCGATGCCATTGCTCCGCGCCCATTTCACCGCCCCGTGACAAAGAAATTCGGGGGCGGAGACGTGCACCATGTTCGGGGCGAACGCCGCCAGATCCGCGCGGATACTCTTCGGCAGTCCGGTGGCGAACTTGTACTCGGCACGGCCGCCGGGCACCGGCCAGGCTGGCACGCTCACCAGATCGCCGGTGGGCGGGAAGGCGGGGGTATCGGTCGTCGGCGAATAGACGCGAACGGTCACGCCCTGGTCGAGCAGGAAGCCGACGAGCTTGTTCAGCGCCTGGTTCGCACCGTCGCGAACATAGTTGTAATTGCCGCTGAAAAGCGCGACGCGAAGATCGGAGGGTTGCATGTTCGCCCTCCGCATAGTCGCGCACGGGCGGGCGGGCAAGCGGACGTCATGTGTCCACGTCACGGAACGGCTGCCAAGCTTGCCGGTTCTGCCATCCATGAGCAAGCATTTCGCGAAGGGCGCCGCGGTGCGCTGGAACTGGGGCAGCAGCCATGCCGAGGGCAAGGTTGCCGAGCGTTTCGATCGCCGCGTGCAGCGGACGATCAAGGGCGAGAAGATCGTCCGCAACGGAACAAAGGACAATCCGGCCTATCTCGTCGAGCAGGAAAATGGCGGCCGCGCGCTGAAGCTGGAGAGCGAGCTGGACGCGAAGTGACCGCGGCAACGCCCCAGCCTCTCCCCTGACGAGGAGAGGCTGGGGCGGGGCTGGTTACCGGACGTACAGCGCCCGCGCATCGGCCTTGAACGCTTCCGCACTCGCGCGGCGGGCGTAGAACATGTGGCCGCCGGGATAGACGCCCAGCTTGACGCGCTGCTCCACGCCGAACCGCGGCATCTGATCGATGATCAGTCGGGACCCGAAATAGGGGCAGGACAGATCGTTATAGCCGTGCACGATCAGCACGCCCATCTTCGGATCGTTCGCCACCGCCTTGCGCAGCTCGCTGACCGGCGCATCGTCGGGCGTGCCGCGGTCCCATGCCGCGTTCACCGAATAGGAAAGCGCGTTGTACTGCGCGCCCGTCTTCCAGCCCACTTCGCGGGTGATGAAATCCACCATCGCGCTGGTGGTCGGCGCGATAATTCCTTCCAGGATCGGATCGCCCGACTTGCGTTCGGCGGAGTTGGGGAAGGGATCGAAGGCATCGACGTTCGAATCATAGACGCTGCCGATCTTGCCGTCGTCGCGATGCACTTCGCGCAGATAGGTGCCTTCGTCGATCCGGCCGTCGAGCCGGCGGACGAGCTGCGGATCAAGACCGGTGAGCTCGGTGACCTTCGCGCTCAGGCGGGCCGTGGCCTGCGGATCCGATCGGCCCGCGAGAAGATCGGTGGCGAACGCGCCGCGGGTATAGGCCTCGACGCCCGCCATCGCCTGCGGCGTGAGCTTGCCCTGGCGCTCCAGATGCCCGGCGGCCATCGAGGGCAGGGCGATCATCCAGGGTAGCGGGGACAGCGCATCCGATCCGGCGGTCGCCGCCGGATCAAGATAGGGGGATACCATCACCATGCCGTTCACGCCGACGCCGAGCTGGGTCTGCAGCTCATAGGCGATGCGCGGCGCGCGATAGCCGCCATAGCTTTCGCCCATCAAGAATTTGGGCGAGCGCAGCCGCTCATTCTTGACCAGCCAGTCATAGACGATGCGCGAGAGATATTTGATGTCGGGTTCGTTGGCGTAGAACGCCTTCTTGGTCGCCGCTTCGTCGACCAGGCTGCGGCTGAAGCCGGTGCCGATCGGATCGATGAACACCAGATCGGTCATGTCCAGCCAGCTGGCGGGATTGTCGACCAGCAGCGGCGCGTCCGAGGGCGCGTCGCCCTTGTCGCCGAACTGCACCCGCTTCGGGCCTATCGCGCCGAGATTGAGATAGACGGAGGAAGCGCCCGGCCCGCCGTTGAACGCGAAGGTCACCGGCCGCTGCGGGCCGCCCCCGGGCACGACATAGGCGGTGTAGACCACCTCGCCGATCTTCTTGCCCTTCGCATCATAGACCGGAAGCTTGCCGACCGTTGCCTGATAGCGGATGGGCTTGCCGCCGATCATCGCGGTCTGGCCGATCGTCTTGTCGGCGGGCAGCGGCGGCAGGTCGGCCTTTTCCTCGCCTTTTTCCGCCGCAGCATCGGTTTTCTTGTCCTGTGCCGGCGCTTGCGGTGCGAGAAAAAGGGCGGCGACGCTGGCCGCGATCAGGATGCTGTGGCGCAAGAACGGATCCCCCGGAATGTTGGGCACCCAGCCTAGCGCCATGCGCCGGCCAAATCCATCACCTGCCGCTTAGAGCGGTCGCCACATCCATCGTGCCGCCGGGCCATAGGCTGCCACCTTGTCGGCCAGCGCCGATGGCGGCGTTTCCGCGCGGAAGCCGAGCCGTCGCCAATAGTCGGCGGCGCCCTCCACCGCGATCAGTTCGGCGCGCTCCAGGCCGGCGGCGGCGGCCAGCGCCATGCCGTGCGCCACCAGAAGCTGCCCGATCCCGGTTCCGCGCGCTGCGGGCGAGACGGCCAGATCGTGCAGGTACAGCGTATCCCCGTCTTGATCCGAGGCAAGCACCGTGCCGACAGCGGGCGGCGATCGGCGCGGCCAGGCATGGGCAAAGAGATAGGCGAGCAGGCACCCCTCCCGTTCGATAACCAGGTTGAAAGGTGCCGCCACTCGCAGGCGGCTCGCAAAGGCGTCTTCAGGCTCGACCAGGAACGCGGGATAGACCTGCGACTGAAGGACAAGGGCCGGCGCAAGATGGCGCGGCAGGAAAGGCGTGGGAACGGGTGCGGACATGCGCCGCCTTTTGCCAGCGCCGCGGCGGTGTGGACAGCATCGCATCTTGTCGTCGTCGCCATCGGAAAATTGCGTAGTGCTCCGCTAATCCGCTGCCGTCCGGCTCGAGCACATAGTTAATTACCGGTTATCCCTGGTCAATAACCAAAGTCATGCACCAGATATTTGCGCGTAGTGCGTCACATCAACCCAGGCAATTCGGCCATTCCATGGCCGTAATGTTTGGAGTTTCCGGTGGCTGGTGTGCGGATGATCGTGCGCGCCGTCTTGGCGAGTGGCGCATTTCTACTGATCGCAGCGAATGAAGTGCCGAGCCTGGAAGATCAGGTCCTTGAGCGGGTCAATCATGTCCGCCAGGATCCGGTCGCCTATGCCGAGCGGCTGCGCCGGTTGCGCGCGCATTTCCGCGGGAACATCTTGTACCTGCCCGGCTATGAGCGCGGGCAGATCACCCGTGAAGGCGTCGATGCGGTGGAGGAGGCTATTGCCTTTCTCGAACTGCAGCAGCCGCTACCGCCCCTGACCCGCGCCGAATTGCTCGGCCTTGCCGCGCGCGACCATGTCGTGGTGCAGGGCGCGCTCGGCACGCGGGGCCATTTTTCGCCGGATGGTGCCTCGCCGGGAGATCGCGTTCAGCGCCGCGGCGGCGGCCGGCTGGTGGGGGAAGACATTTCCTATGGCTATGCCGATGCCGACGAGGTCGTCCGCCAGTTGGTGATCGACGACGGCGTGCCCGACCGCGGCCACCGCGAGCTGCTGTTCAACCGTGACCTCCGCTATGCCGGCGTCGGTTGCGGCAGCCATAGCGCCTATGGGCATATGTGCGTGATCGACGTCAGCCGCACGCGCAACGGCATGTCGGTCTATGCCGCGCTCGCCCGCAACGAGGAAAGGGCGATGGTGCCGGGCGCACGCTGAGCGTCGAACCGCGACATGTTGCTGGAGGGTGGGGCCCGCTTCAACGGCGGCGCTTCCCGGATCCGTGTCGGACGATCTAGCGCACCACCGAGACCAGATCGCCGCGCTTCACGACCCCGAACAGACGCTTTGCAAACGCCTCCGGCACGCCGATACAGCCATGGGTGGCGAGACCTTGGCGGACGTTGCTGCCATGAATGGCGATCCCGTCATTGGTGAGCCACAGCGTGTACGGCATCATGGCGTCATAGGCGTTTGACCGGTGGTTCCGCTCCATGCCCCGGATGGGGAAGTTGCCGATCGGGGTAGGGGTTTCGTCCTGGCCGTAGAGAACGACGCTGGTCGCAATCTCGTCCTCGCCGCGGAACACGGACAGGATCTGGCGCGACAGGTCTATGCGAAGCCAGATCCTGCCCGGGGGAATGCCGGCATCATCCCAGACGAAGGTGCCGAACGCCATGCGGTCCGGCACGTGCAGCAGGCTGCGCACCACGCGGGTGCTGCCGTCGCCAAGCCGCAGTTGCTGCTGGTCACTGTCCGAGAAGCGAATGCGTCCGCCTGTTGTTTCGGGCATCGGCCGGCTCGCGGTCGATGCCTGCCGCGCGGGTCGGGGCACGAAGGCCTTGGCCGCGAGCGCGACCAGCAACAAAGAGGCCGCGCCAAGGGAAATCCATAGGCCGAGTTGGGGCCGCATCCGCATCAGGCCGAGGCTTCGCTCCGGTTGCGCCGACGCATCACGCCGCCCAGGATCCCGAATGCGGTGACGAGCATCAGCCACTGCGAAGGCTCCGGCACGCCCGGCGGGACCGGCGTGGGCGGCGGCGGAGGCGGCGGCGGGGGTTCCGGCGTAGGTGTTGGTTCCGGCGTAGGCGTCGGTTGCGGCGTGGGAGTTGGTTCCGGCGTAGGTGTGGGGGTCGGCGTAGGCGTCGGCGTATCAATGCCGAGCGGTGGTGCTATGCCGCCGCCTCCGCCGCCGCCACCGCCGCTCGGGACGATGGAGTTGCCGCCAAAGCTTGCCGGGCCAGGTGCGGGCACGATGTCCGCAAACGGGGACAGCGACCCGAAATTCGACGCAAGTGCCGTCATCCCTTCGAGCGGTGCGTCCGCCGGCAACGGCAGCGACGCCGGTATGGGGGCCTGATCCGCCGAAAGGTCGAAGGCCTTGGGATAGGCAACACCGTTTCTGGCGAGCGAGTCGGGCGTGAGCGCGCCGCGCGGGTTCTTCTTGGCGACCCGGCTATATTTGCGCTTGCCCTTGGTGCTGTGTGCGCCGGCTTCCCGAACCCCCGGCGATCGCGCCGTCAGCACGGAAAGCGCCTTGGACACCTCCTGCACCGCTGCAGCGACGGTCGGCACGGCGACGCCGGCCGAGGTAGCCGAAAGCAGTGTCACAGCTGCTGCTGCGACGCCCAACTTGCGTGCGCGGTGCCGCCCCTGTGGGTCCTTTCTCGCTTTCAAGTCAGTGCTCCCGCCCCATTTTGCTCGCATACGCCAGCAGGTGTTAACTATTCGCAACTGTGGTAAACACTTAGCACGACTCAACTACGAGAGTCGCTCATTGGTTCCGGAGAAAGCCCGGCGGCAGTTGCTGCCGCCATTCGGCCTCTCCGCTGACGTGCCGGGTGTACCAAACCGACCGCGCGTTAACCAGCATGAATACGCATTAATGCAGATATGGAGCTATTTCCCGAGCAACTGCTCCACCAGCCCGCCGAGAGTGCGGTAATCGGCCACACGCAGGGGCAGCGGGTCGCTGCCCTTGGCATGGGGGGAGGCGGGCGCGAGGGCCTGTTCGAAGCCCAGCTTGGCGGATTCGCGCATCCGCAACGCCGCATGGGCGACAGGGCGGACTTCGCCGGACAGCGCGATTTCACCGAAGACGACGGCATCGGCGGGGATTGGTCGCTCCGACAGGGCAGAGACCAGCGCGGCGGCAACCGCCAGATCGGCGGCGGGATCTTGGATGCGGTAGCCGCCGGCGATGTTGAGATAGACTTCGCAGGCCGAGAAGCTGAGGCCGCACCGCGCCTCCAGGACCGCGAGCACCATCGACAGGCGCGCCGAATCCCACCCGACCACCGAGCGTCGCGGCGTGGCGCCGGAGCCGAGACGCACGGTAAGCGCCTGTACTTCCACGAGTACCGGCCGCGTGCCTTCCAGCGCCGGGAAGACGACGGTGCCGGTGACGCTCTCGTCGCGCTGGGTGAGGAACAGCGAGGAGGGGTTGGCGACTTCGGCGAGCCCCTCGGTCTGCATCGCGAACACGCCAATCTCGTCGGTACCGCCAAAACGGTTCTTTACCGCGCGCAGGATGCGGTACAGGTGGCTGCGCTCGCCTTCGAAGGCGAGCACGGTGTCGACCATGTGCTCCAGCACGCGCGGCCCCGCGATCGACCCGTCCTTGGTGACATGGCCCACCATCACCAGCGCGGTGCCGCGTTCCTTGGCGAAGCGGATCAGCTCCTGTGCGCTGGCGCGAACCTGGCTGACGGTGCCGGGAGCGCCCTCGATCAGGTCGGAATGCATCGTCTGGATCGAATCGATGATCAGCAGGTCGGGTGGCGTGCCCAGGCTCAGCGTGGTGAGGATGTCGCGCACCGAGGTGGCGGCGGCGAGCTGCACCGGCGCCTGGCCCACGCCCAGCCGGCGTGCGCGCAGCCGCACCTGATCGGCCGCCTCTTCGCCCGAGACATAGGCCACCGAAAGCCCGCGAGTGGCGATTCGCGCGGCGGCCTGGAGCAACAGCGTCGACTTGCCGATGCCGGGATCGCCGCCGATCAGCGTCGCCGAGCCTTCGACGAAGCCGCCGCCCAGCGCGCGATCGAATTCGGCGATGCTGCTCGGCATCCGCTCGGGCAGGGCAATCTCGGTATCGAGCCCGGAGAGCTGGATCATCCGGCCGCCCGTTTGCAGATGATGCTTAGCCTGGAACGGCGTGGGCGCGCCGCCGGCCTCCTCGACCAGGGTGTTCCATTCCGCGCAATCGGCGCATTGCCCCGCCCATTTCGACGTGACCGACCCGCAGGCCTGGCAGACATAGCGCTTCTGGAGTTTTGCCATGAATTGCCTGTAGCGGAGTGGAAACGAAAAGGGAACGGCACCCGTGGTGCGCCGAAGGCACGGTGCCTCTTCACCGCCGGCGCCACGCTGCTATGGAGCATGCATGACCGGGCTCGACATCATCACGCTGCTCATCATCGCCGGTGCGGCGATCCTCGGCTTCCTGCGCGGCTTCACCACCGAGGTACTGGCGTTCCTCGCCTGGATCCTCGTCGTCGTGGCAGTGAAGTTCTTTCACGCCGGCTTCACCGCGCTGCTCGCGCCGCTGATCGGTACCGAGGGCGGGGCGGCGGTGCTCGCCTTCGCGCTGCTCGCCGGGACGAGCTATTTCGGCGGGCGGCTGATCGCCAACACGCTGGGCGGGCAGATGCGCAACTCGGCGTTGGGGCCGATCGATCGCGCGCTGGGCGTCGGCTTCGGCGTCGCCAAGGGGCTGATCCTGGTCAGCATGGGGTTCCTGGTGCTGATGCTGGTGCTCGACACGTTCGAAGGCGGGCGGGCGCACCGGCCGAAATGGATCACCAAATCGGTCACCTATCCGCTGCTCGATACGACGAGCGCGGCGATCGGCGACTTTGTCGACCGCCGCCGCAGGGGCGAGCCGGTGTTCGGCGGGGACGATGCAAGCGGGGATGCAGCGGCACGGGACGACTCTCGCCCGCGCCGGCGCGGGGCGGACTGATCCTCGCTGTGCCGGACCATCGACTTCGCGCAACCCATACCAAGGAAGGGCAATTCGCGCTCGCAACTGCCGGGCGGCTACCCTAGATCGGGGGCATGAATGCCCCGCTCTACAATATGGAAATCCTGCGCCTTGCCGCAGCCATCCCCCATCACGAGCGGCTGGCGGCGCCCGGCGGCACCGCCGAGAAGCGATCGCCGGTATGCGGAAGCCGCGTCACCGTGGACATTTCCGTCGATGACTCGGGCCGCGTCGCCGAGCTGGGCATGCTGGTCCGCGCCTGTGCGCTCGGCCAGGCCTCGGCCGCGCTGCTGGGGGAAGCGGTGCTCGGCCGCACCCCCGCGGAAATCGCTACCGCGCGCGACGCGCTGACCGCCTGGCTCGCGGGCGAGCGCGAGACGCCCCCGGACTGGCCCGGCATGGCATTGTTTGCGCCCGCCCTGCCGCATCGCGGCCGCCATGCCTCGATCCGGCTGGCGTTCGAGGCCGCGGCGGAAGCGGCGACGATCGCGGCCGAGGCGCGCGTCTGATGGAACATGCGGCCGACGGTTCGCTGCTCGCCGATGCGGTGCCGATGCTCGGCTTCGCCTTGTTCTTCGTGCTGCTGTTCCGGCGGCTCGGCCTGGGTGCGACACTGGGGTTTCTCATCGCGGGGGCGCTGGTCGGGCCGCATGTGCTGGGGCTGGTGGGCGATGCCGAGGGCAAGATGGGCATTGCCGAGCTCGGCATCGCGCTCCTCCTGTTCCTCGTCGGCCTCGAGCTGAGCCCGTCCCGTCTGTGGCGGATGCGGCGCGACATTTTCGGGCTCGGCTTGCTGCAGGTCGCGCTGTGCGGCGTCGCGATCGCGGCGATCGTCTGGCTGGTGACCGGCTCCACGCTTGCGGCGGCGCTGGCGCTGGGCCTGCCGATGGGGCTTTCCTCCACCGCGCAGGTGCTGCCGCTGCTGCAATCGGCCGGCCGCCTGCGCACGCCCTTCGGCGAACGGGCCTTTGCGATCCTGCTGTTCCAGGACCTGTCGATCGTCCCGCTGATCACCATCGTCGCGGCGATGTCGCGCAACCCTGCCGACCAGGGCGGGCCGCCGGGATGGCTGCTGGGCCTCTACACCGTCGGCGCGATCGTCGGGCTGGTGCTGGCCGGGCGCTTCCTGTTGCGGCCGCTGTTCCGCCTGATCGGCAATCTCGACGAGCGCGAGATGTTCGTCTTCGCCGGTCTGCTGACGGTGATCGCCAGCGCCGCGGTGATGGAGGCGCTGGGCCTTTCCGCCGCGCTGGGGGCATTCATCGCGGGCGTGATGCTCGCTGATTCGCCTTTTCGCCACGAGCTGGAGGCCGATGTGGAGCCGTTCCGCTCGATTCTGCTGGGCCTGTTCTTCGTCGCCGTCGGCATGACGCTGGACCTCCATGCCATTGCCGAGCGCCCCCTGTTCGTAGCCGGCATGGCGCTGGCGCTGATCGCCACCAAGGCGGTGCTGATCATGGGGCTGGGCCTGTTGTTCGGGATGAAGCCGCGCGGCGCGTTCGCGCTGGGGGTGCTGCTCAGCCAGGGCGGCGAGTTCGGCTTCGTGCTGTTTGCCCAAGCGCAGAAGGCGCTGCTGATCGAGCCGCAGGCGGCCAGCGTGTTCAGCGCGATCGTCACCGTCTCGATGGCGACCACGCCCTTCCTGATGATGGCCACCCGGCGCCTGCGTGCCGAGCCCCTCAAGGCCGGCGACATGCCCGATGGTCCGCGCCAGGAAGGTGCCAACGCGCTGGTGGTCGGCTATGGCCGCTTCGGGCAGACGGTGGCGCAGATGCTGATCGCGCAGGGCATTCCCGTCACCATCATCGATCGCGACGTGGAGATGATCGAGACTGCCGGCAGCTTCGGCATGAAGGTCTATTATGGCGACGGCACCCGCATCGACCTGCTCCGCCAGGCGGGCGCGGCGGATGCCGAACTGATCCTGTTCTGCCAGGACGGCGATGCGATGGACACCGAGGTGGTGGAGGGCGTGCATGCTGCCTTCCCCAAGGCGAGCATCTTCGTGCGCGCCTATGATCGCCGCAGCGTGATCAAGCTGAAGGGCGCGCCGCTGGCCGGCGTGGTGCGCGAGGTGCTGGAAAGCGCGATCGTGATGGCACGCCGGGCCATGGACGCGGTAGGGGTGGACGGCGCCGAGATCGACAAGACCGAGGCGGAATATCGCCGCACCGACATTGCGCGGCTGAAGGCGCAGAAGGAGACCGGCGACCTCTATGCCGGGCGTGACGGCCTCTTCAGCCAGTCGGCGGGGGCGACCGCCGCGGTGCAGGACCGGGGCGATGGCTGAGGCGGGAGCGAGCGCATGAACTGGATTGCGGTGTTGGCGGCGCTTTCGGGCGCGATGGCGGTGGCGGCGGGCGCGTTCGGCGCGCATGGCGCGCAGGGGCAGGCGGTCGAGTGGCTCAAGACCGGCGGCCAGTATCAGCTGGTGCACGCGGTGGCGGCGCTGGTGGCGCTGCAGCTCGGCGCGCGCGGGCCGGCCTGGCTGTTCGTGGGCGGCGGCCTGGTGTTCGCCGGCACGCTGTACCTGATGGCACTCGGCCTGCCGCGCTGGCTCGGCGCGGTGACGCCGCTCGGCGGGGCGGCCCTGATCGTCGGCTGGTTGTGGCTGGCCTGGGCGCTGGCCTTGAAGATCCCGAAATGAGCGAAGCACAGGCGCCATGGGATCCGGCGCAGGTCCGCCTCTGGCTCGAACGCCGGATCAAGGCCGCGCGCGCGGACCAGGACGTGGCCGACCGCTATGGCCGCGACCGCGAGGACGAGTATGACAAGGCCGCCGCCGAGGAATGGGTGTGCGAGCAGTTCCGGCACAGCGATGCGGTCGAGGATCAGGCGCGGTTCGGCGACGCGCTCAAGGCACTGCTGAAGAAAGACGATTTCTATCGCGCCGGGGTGCGCAGCGATCAGCGTTTCGAGCGCGAGGTGAAGGCCTATCTGCGCAAGCTCGCCAAGATGGCGAAGACGAATACGGGCTTCGGGAAGACGCTGCGCTATCAGTGAGGACCAACGCTTAGCCCCTCCCCTGAAGGGGAGGGGCTTGCGTGCAGTATCACTTCCCCGCGCGCCGGCACCGATCCGAGCAATAGATCACATTCTCCCAATCGCGCTCCCACTTCTTTCGCCACGCGAACGGGCGCTGGCAGACCGGGCAGGTCTTGGTGGGAAGGTCCTGCTTGGCGACGCCGCGCGGCATGGGATCAGTCCGCGCCGACGATCTTGGCCACACCCGCCGCAACGGTGGGGTGGTAGCTCGCCTTCGAGGCTGCATAGAAGCGCCGCGCGATCGGCGCGCCCCACACGCCCTGCGCCATCAGATCCTTGTAGATCGGGTAGATCAGCAGTCCGCGGCCGACGCTGCCGACCAGCTTTTCGATGCTCGGCACCGCCGGATCGTAGCGGTTGGCGATCGCGAGCTCGCCCCAGGCCGAGCGGACATAGGCGTTGTTCGATGCCGACAGCCCCAGCGTCTCGTCCAGTTCCTTCAGCCGCGCCGGCGTCTGCTGGCGGTTGAGCCCGTTGAGGAAGCGCAGCCATTGCTGGGTCGCCCAGCCCTGCGGCTGCACCGCCGCAACCGGCCCGCCCGCATTCACCGCCGCCAGCTGCGCGTCGACCGCCTTCAGCGTCGCCGACTGGACGTGGACGGCATTGTTCGGCAGCCCGGCGGCATAGGCCCATGTGTCGAGCTGGAGATTGGCCTCCAGCCCGGCATCGCCCTTCACCAGATGCGTGCGCAGGTCCGCCAGGAAACCGGCGGTGGTCTGCGGCTGGAAGGCATGGCGGTCGAAATAGCCGCGCAGATACGCGTCCCAGCGCGCGCGGCCGACGATGCGCTCGATCGTGCGCAGGAAGGTCGAGCCCTTGAAGTAATCGAGCTGGCCGAAGGTCGCGCCGGGATCGCCGTGCAGCCGCGTCGTCGGGGCCTCCATGCCGCCGGCATCGGCGATGTCGCGCTGGAGCCCGTCCCATTCGAGATCGGCGTCGGTCGCGGCGCGCTCCTTGCCGTAGACCGCCTCCATGATGCGGTTCTCGAAATAGGTGGTGAACCCCTCGTTCAGCCAAGAATCCGACCAGGTCGCGTTGGTGACGAGGTTGCCCGACCAGCTATGCGCCAGCTCATGCGCCACTACGTCGACGTTCGACCGGTCGCCGGTGATGATGGTGGGCGTGAGGAAGGTGAGGGTGGGGTTCTCCATGCCGCCATAGGGGAAGCTCGGCGGCAGCACGAGCATGTCGTAGCGGCCCCAGCGATAGGGGCCGTACAGCGCCTGCGCGGAGTCGATCATCTTCTCGACATCGGCGACTTCCTTGGCAGCCGCGGCGAGCATGCTCGGCTCGGTCCACACACCGGCACGCGGACCGACGGGCTGGAAGGCGAGATCGCCCACCGCGAAGGCGATCAGATAGGGCGGCACCGGCTTGTCCATGCGGAAGCGGAAGCTGTGCCAGCCCTTGCCCGCGGGCACGCCCTTGGCGCCGTCGATCCGCGCGCCGCTCGCCACCGCGACGAGGTCGGCCGGGACGGTGAGCGTCGCGGACCAGGTCTGGCGGATGCCGGGGCTGTCCTGGGTGGGGATCCAGCTGCGGTTGTTGATCGGCTGGCCTTGGCTGAACAGATAGGGCTTCTTCTTGCCGGCGGTCAGCGCAGGGGCGAGCCATTGCAGCGCCGAGGCGCCGGGCGCGGTCGCGTAGTGGACCACGATCCTGCGCGCGCCGTTCAGCTGTACCATCAGCGGCGCGCCGAGATCGGGTGTGGCCGCGCCGACCGTGAAGGGCAGCGGCTTGCCGGCCGCGTCGGTCACCTTGGCGATCACCAGCCCGTCATCGTCGAGCACGATCTCGGTTGCGTTTGCTGCGGCGCGGATGTCGAGCGTCGCGGTGCCACTGAGCGTCTTGCTCGCGAAATCGGCGCGCAGGTCGAGTGCGACATGGGTGACGCGGGCGATCTCCGGCCGCGCATGGGTCCACACATCCTTCGCCTCGGGCGTGGTGAGGATCGGCGCGAGCGCGGGCTGCTGGGCGAGGGCGGGGGAGACGAGCATGGTCGAAGCGGCGAGAGCCAGGGCTAGAATGCGCATGCCACGGAGCTAGGCGCTGCCGCGGCACTGGGCAAGGCGATTGCCGTGGATCAATCAGATGGCGCCGGACCCTCTTCGGACCCGTAACGTTGATGCGGGAGGTTCGAAGGGGGATGTGCATGGAAAGCCTGGTGGCGGAGCGGCCGGTGACGGCGGAGGGCGAGGCGGCGGCCCTGCGCGACCTGCTCGCCACTCTCAAGCAGCGGGACTACCGCTTCATTACGCCTACCCCAGCCACCCATGCGCGCGTGCTCGCCCGGGCGGACCGGCAGCGCGCGACCGACCTGCGCGATGTCTTCGGCTGGAGCCTGCCCTTCGCGCACGATCTGCTCGATGCGGCGTTGCTGGAGGCGCTGGAGACCGCTGACCTGATCGAGGCGGCGGCGGGCGACCTGCTGCGGAGCAAGGTCCGCGTCTCGACCCTCGGGCGCGACCTGCTGGTGCATTCCGCCTATCCGACCGACGATACCCATGCGGTGTTCTTCGGCCCCGACAGCTATCGCTTCGCGCGCTTCATCGCCGACGAACTCCGCCGCTGCCCGGAGCGGGAAGGGTCGACGCTGGTCGATATCGGCACCGGCGCCGGTGCGGGGGCGATCGCCGCCGCGCATGGCTGTCCCAAGGTCGACATCGTGATGACCGACATCAACCCCGCGGCGCTGCGGCTGGCGCGGGTGAATGCGCAGGCGGCGGGCATCGAAGCGCGGTTCGTGCTGGGGGAGGATCTGTCGGGGATCGCGGGCGTGCTCGACCTGGTGCTGGCCAATCCGCCCTATATCATCGATCCCGCCGGCCGCGCCTATCGTGATGGCGGCGAACTGTACGGCGCCGGGGTGGCGCTGGCCATGGCCTGCGAGGCGGTGCCGCGCCTGGCGGCAGGCGGGCGGTTTTTGCTCTACACCGGCAGCGCCATCGTGGGCGGGAAGGATGCGCTGCACGATCGGCTGGTGCAACTCGCCGCGGCGGAGGGCTGCCGGCTGCGCTATGAGGAGATCGATCCGGACGTGTTCGGCGAGGAGCTGGAGACCGCGGCATATGCGGATGTCGAGCGCATCGCGTTGGTGACCGCGGTGATCGAGCGGCTGCACACTTATTAAGCCCCTCCTCCTTGGAGGAGGGGTTGGGGGTGGAGGGATTCCAGAACGGAGGTTGGTCTCTGTGAGACACTGCCCCACCCCAACCCCTCCCCTGAAGGGGAGGGGCTTAGATGTGCGTCAGCGCTGTGAATCCAAAAACGCCGCAACCTTTTCCAGATCCACCGTCTTGTCCAAGTACGTCTGCCCGATGCCGCGTGCGAGCAGGAAGGGGAGGGTGCTGCCCTCCATCTTCTTGTCGTGGAGCATATGGCCGACCAGCGTTGCGCCGTCCGCCGTCACGCCGGCCGCGGCAAGCCCGTCCGGCAGCCCCACCGCGCGCAGATGTGCCGCCACGCGCTCGGCATCCGCCGCGGGGCACAGGCCCTGCTGCGCCGAGAAGGCGAAGGCCAGCGCCATGCCCGCCGCTACCGCCTCTCCGTGCAGCAGCTTGTCGGAAAACCCGGTCTCGGCCTCCAGCGCATGGCCGAAGGTGTGGCCAAGGTTGAGCAGCGCGCGCGTGCCGATCGTTTCGCGCTCGTCGGCCGCTACGATACGTGCCTTGGCGGCCACCGAATGACCGATCGCCCGGGCGCGCGCGTCGGGATCACCGGCGAACAGGGCCGACGCGTTGGCCTCGCACCAGGCGAAGAAGCCGGCATCGTCGATCAGCCCGTATTTCGCCACTTCGGCATAGCCAGCGCGCAGCTCGCGCTGGGGCAGGCTGTCCAGCACCTGCGGGTCGATCAGCACGACCGAAGGCTGATGGAACGCGCCGATCAGGTTCTTGCCCGCCCTGGAATTGATCGCGGTCTTGCCGCCCACCGAACTGTCGACCTGGGCGAGGAGCGTGGTGGGGATTTGGACGAAGTTGCAGCCGCGCTTGAGGATGCTGGTCGCGAAGCCGACCAGATCGCCGATCACGCCGCCGCCCAGCGCGATCACGTGATCGCTGCGCACCACGCCCTGTTCGAGCAGCCAATCGGTCAGCGCCTCGAGTTGCGCCCAGCTCTTGGTGCTCTCTCCCGCCGGCAAGGTGAGGACAGGCGCCGACACCCCCGCAGCGGCAAGGCTGGCGACCAGCGTCTCGCAATGCGCGGCGAGGTTGGCGTCGGTCACGATCGGCATCGGCCGCCCGCGCGACAGCGGTGCGAGGAGCTCGCCGGCGCGCGCGAGCAAGCCGGGTTCGATGCGCACGTCATAGCTGCGTGCGCCAAGGGCAACGGGGATGGTGGTCACGTGCGCAGGGCCTTCAGGATCGCTTCGACGGTGGTTTCGTGGGGAGCGGCTACGCTGGGGACGCGGATCTCCGCAAGCGCGTAATAGGGATTGCGCACCCGGGCGAGTTCGCTGAGCGTCGCCAGCGGATCCTTGCCGCGCAGCAGCGGCCGCGTATCCCGCCGCCGCACGCGATCGGCAAGGATCGCCGGCTCGGCGTCCAGCCAGATCGAGATGGCCTGGCCAAGGATCAGCGCCCGCGTCTCGTCATTGATGAACGCGCCGCCGCCGGTGGCGATCACCTTGGGGGTGCCGTCGACCAGTCGGGCGATCACCCGCCGTTCGCCATCGCGGAAATGCGGTTCGCCGAATTTGGCGAAGATGTCGGAGACCGACATTCCCGCCGCCGATTCGATTTCCGCATCGGCATCGACGAAGGGAAGCCGCAGACGCTGGGCGAGACGGCGCCCTACCGTGGTTTTGCCGGCCCCCATCAGCCCCACCAACACGATGGGCTTGCCGGTCCAGCTGTTAAGTTGCGCATGCGTTTGTAACATCGTGCGAAGGGCTATACAGCGAGGGACCGTCTCGGGCAAAAGGCCCTTACCGCTCAAGGAATGGACTGTTTTTCATGCCGCGTATGCTTGTCGTGTTGCTCGTGATTCTGGTGGTTCTGGTGGGCGGCATGTTCGCCCTGGCCGGCCGCAACACCGCCAAGGAGCCGGTGCGCATGGAGAAGGCGGTCGCGCTTGAAAACCTCGCCAACTAGGGCGTCCCGGCTCGCGATTGCGGCGGGGTTGCTCGCCGCGATCGGGGTCCCGGCGTTCAGCCAGCAGCAGAAAGCACCCGAATCGCTGTTGCCGCCCGGCTTCGATCAGCCGGCGCCGCGGCCGCAGCCCTCCGCGCGTCCCAGCCCCACCCCCAGCGCTGCGCCGGCGGCGGTACCGTCGCCGAGCGGTGACGTGGCGCCGGTCGGCGACGACATGGGGGGCGACGCTTTCGACGTCGAGGAAGGCAATGCCAGCGCCGTCGCACCGGCACCGGCGATCGATCTCTCGCAATATGATCTGCCCAAGGGCGTTCGCCGGCCGCTGAACCGCATCGGCATCCTGGCGGCGGGCAATGCGCCGTTCCCGGCCGATGCCTTCGGCGACGTGGCCGGCGCAACCCAGGTGACGCTGATGCGGCGGCTCGATGCGCCGGTCGCCTCGCGCTGGGTGTCGATCGCGCTGCGTCGTGCGCTGATGTCGCCGCTTGACACGCCGCGCGGTCTGAACGGTGCCGATTATGCCGCCGAGCGCGCCTGGCTGCTGCTTCGCATGGGCGAGGCGACCGCCGCGCGAGGGCTGGTCAGCTATGTCGACATTGACGACTATACCAATGCGCTGGATCGGGTCGCGATGCAGGTCGCGCTCGCGACCGGGGATCCGGCATCGGTGTGCCCGATCGTCGACGAAGCCGCTTCCGCCATCCCCGATCGCGGCTGGGCGCTGGCCCAGGCGATCTGCGCAGGGCTGGCGGGCAAGCCAAGCGAGGCCGGTCAGCGGCTGGACGCCGCAGCCAAGGGCAAGCCGCGCAACGATCTCGACACGCTGCTCGCCACCAAGGTGGTCGGCATGGGGGTCGATTCGCGGCGCGCGGTGACGATCGACTGGGTCGGCGTGCCGGCGCTCTCCGCCTGGCGGTTCGGCATGGCGACCGCGGCCGGAGTGGACATTCCGGACAACCTCTTCGCCACCGTCGGGCCGGAGTTCCGCTACTGGCAGGCCTTGTCGCCCGCCGTTGCTCCGGTGAACCGTGCCGGCGCGGCGGAGCTGGCGGCGGCGGCGGGCGTGCTGTCCAACGCCGCGCTGCTCGACCTTTATGCGGAGCTGGACCAGGCGAACGACGTCCCCGATCCGTTGCAGAAGACCGCCCGTGACCTGCGCGGTGCCTATACCGGCTCCGCCGCGGAGCGGGTGCAGGCGATGAAGAGCCTGTGGGACGCGGCCGAAAGCCCGCGCCTGCGTTATGCCCGGCTGGTGCTGACCGCCAAGGCGGCCGCCTGGATCCCCGCGAACAAGAATGCCGCCGAGCCTGATCGGCTGATCGCCTCGATGCTCTCCGCCGGCTATGATACGGCCGCGCTGCAATGGCGCGGCGTGGTTGCGCCGGGCAGCGAGGGCTGGGCGCTGCTGGCGCTCGCCGAGCCTGCCGGACTGATCGGCTATGGCGATTTCGAGCGCTATGCAGGGGCGGCAAGCCCGCGCAAAGCGGCGATGCTGCTTGCAGGCCTTGCCGGGCTCGGGCGGCTGTCCTCCGCCGATGCGCAACGCGGCGCCGAGGCGACCAAGGTGGGCATCGCTGGCGTCAACGCCTGGACCGAGGCGATCGATCGCGCCGGCGCGCGCAACCAGCCGGCTATGGTCGCCTTGCTCGCCGGGGTCGGCATGCAGTCGCCGCGCTGGGATCAGGTGACACCCGAGGCGCTCTACCACATCGTTGCGGCGATGCGGGCAGCGGGGATGGCGAACTATGCCCGGATGATCGCCGTGGAGGCGGTCACGCGCGCGGCGTGAGCGCCGATCGCGACCTGATCGAGCGTTTCCTCGAGATGCTCCGCGCCGAGGCGGGTGCGGCGGCGAATACCGTCGCGGCCTATGGTACCGATTTGCGCCTCGCCTCCGAGGCACTGGGCGGTGACCTGGCGCATGCGGGCCGCGAGGAGATCGAGCGGCTCGCCGGGGGCTGGAGCGAGCTTGCCCGCTCCACGGTGGCGCGAAAGTCGGCGGCGCTGCGCCGCTTCTTCGCCTTTCTGGCGGAGGAGGGACACCGCGCCGACGATCCCGGAAGCGCGCTGCCGCGCCCGGGGACCGCGCGCCGCCTGCCGAAGATCCTCAGCACGGGCGATGTCGATGCGATGTTCGCCGCGATTGCCGAGCGGCAGGCGAGGGTGCCGCCCGATCCGCTGGACCTGCGGCTCGCCGCGCTGATCGAACTGCTCTACGGCTCGGGCCTGCGCGCGACCGAGCTGGTGTCGCTGCCGCGCAATGCAATCCATCCGGATCGCCCGTTCCTGATCCTGAAGGGCAAGGGCGGGCGCGAGCGGCTGGTGCCGATTTCCGACCGGGCCCGCGCGGCGGTGGCGCTGTGGCGGGGGCAGGTGCCGCCGGACAGCCCGTGGCTGTTCCCATCGGGCAAGAAGCATCTCACCCGCGTCCGTCTCTACCAGATCGTCCGTGCGCTGGCGGGCATCGCCGGCATCCCGCCCGAGCGGGTAAGCCCGCACGTCCTGCGCCATGCCTTCGCGACGCACCTGCTGGAAGGCGGGGCGGACCTGCGCGCATTGCAGGCGCTGCTGGGCCATGCCGACATCGCGACGACCGAGATCTACACCCATGTCGACAGTCGCCGGCTGGTCGCGCTCGTCAACGAGCGACATCCGCTCGGCGAGGCCCTCGTTGACGCGAAGCGCGGCTCCGCGTAGCGCCACGCCCATGACGACATTCCTCGACTTCGAGAAGCCGATCGCCGAGCTCCAGGGCAAGATCGACGAGCTGCGCAGCGCCGCCCAGGGCGGCGACGTTGACATCGCCGCCGAAATTGCCCCGCTCCAGGCCAAGTCGGACAAGCTGCTGCTCGACACCTATGCCAAGCTCACGCCGTGGCAGAAGACGCAGGTCGCCCGCCATCCCGAGCGCCCGCACTTCAAGCACTACGTCGCGGGCCTGATCGAAGACTTCATGCCGCTGGGCGGCGACCGCGCCTTCGCCGACGACGCCGCGATCATCGGCGGCCTCGGCCGGTTCCGCGGCCGCCGGGTGATGGTGCTCGGCCATGAGAAGGGCGACGATACCGCCAGCCGGCTCAAGCATAATTTCGGCATGGGCAAGCCGGAAGGCTATCGCAAGGCGATCCGCCTGATGAAGCTGGCCGACCGGTTCGGCATTCCGGTGATTACGCTGGTCGATACCTCGGGTGCGTTCCCGGGCGTGCAGGCCGAGGAGCGCGGCCAGGCGGAGGCCATCGCCCGCTCGACCGAGGCGTGCCTGTCGCTCGGCGTGCCGCTGGTCGCCTCGATTCTCGGCGAGGGCGGCTCGGGCGGCGCGGTGGCGCTGGCGGCGGGCAACCAGGTGCTGATGATGGAGCACGCGGTCTATTCGGTAATCTCGCCGGAGGGCTGCGCCTCGATCCTGTGGCGCACCGCCGACAAGGCCGCGGACGCCGCCGAGGCGATGAAGGTCACCGCGCAGCACCTGAAGGAGCTGAAGGTGATCGACGGCATCGTGCCGGAGCCGCTGGGCGGGGCGCATCGCGCGCCGGGCCAGGCGGTGCAGGCGCTGGGCGACGCGATCGAAAAGGCACTGGCCGGCCTGTCGACCATGTCGCCCGAATCGCTGCGCCAGGCGCGACGAGCCAAGTTCCTGGCGATGGGCCGCATCTGAAACAAGAAAAGGGGCTGACGCGGTGCGCAGCCCCTTTTGGCAACCTGCAGAAATGACCCGCGTCAGGACGGCGATGCCCGGCAGCAGCGCCGTCCCTGCAAGCGCGTACCCAGCGCTTAGGAAGGGTTCATGTTCGAGCTGACGTTGTTGAAGGTGCTGTTGAGGCTCGTGCCCAGGCCGCGCATCGCGGCGATCGCGGCAACGGCGATCAGCGCGGCGATCAGGCCGTACTCGATGGCCGTGGCGGCCTTGGAATTCTTGATAAACTTGCGAATCTTAAGCATAGCCGTCTCCATCGTCCCAGAAACTTCAAACACCGGCCCGTCGGCACTCCGACGCGGCATGGCGACTTTAGAGAAGACCGGTTAAGAACCGGCTAAATGCCGTGCTTAGCGAAAGCTTTACGGCGCTCCGGGCGCGGTCTCGCGGACCTGTTGCGAGACATTGTTCCACATCGAGGATGTGGTTTCGCCGAACACGCCGAGCGCGCCCACCATGGCCAGCACGATCAGCGCGACGATCAGGCCGTATTCCACGGCCGTGGCGCCGTGATCGGCGCGGCGAAGCGCGCGCAGGGCGTGGATCAGGGCTCGCATCGTCAACCAATCTCATACAAAAGCGATGCGGATGTTCTCAGGATTTGGTTGCGAAGTGATTAGCGAAGCGCGTGCGATGTTGCTGGTGGTAGCGGCGGCGATGATCGACGGGGGCCGGGTGCTGGTGCAGCAACGCCCTGAAGGTACCGCGCTCGCGGGATTATGGGAGTTTCCCGGCGGCAAGATCGAACCCGGCGAAAGCCCGGAGGCGGCGCTGGTACGCGAGCTTGCGGAAGAACTGGGCGTGACGGTGGATCCGGCGGCGCTGGCGCCGCTCACCTTCGCCAGCGCACCGCTGGCCGATCGGCACCTGCTGCTGTTGCTCTACCGCCTGGACCGATGGGAGGGCGTGCCGGCGCCGTGCCATGCCAGCGCGCTCGCCTGGGCCGATCCGGTGATGCTGCGCACATTGCCCATGCCGCCGGCGGACCTGCCGTTCCTCGATCTGCTCGATCGCATCCTCGGGGACGCTCAGGCCGAGTCGGAAGGTGGGACGACGGCTTCGAAATAATGGTTGCCGCCCTCGTCGAGCCGGGTGGCGGCGAGGCGCATGCCGGCATCGGCAACCAGTGCGGCATAACGATCCTCGCCCAGCGATTGCGAGTGGCGGCCCGTGAGGGTGTCGCGCCAGGCGCAGCGCTGGCGCGGAGCGCTGAACAGGAAGCTCCCGCCAGGAACCAGTGCGTGCGCCACGCGCGTGATCACCTGGGCCTGGGCCGCCTCGGGCAGAAGAAACAACAGGCCGATCGCCGTCGCCGCATCGAAGCGCCGGTCGAAGAAGCGGCTGCGCTCTGCAGGCTCGCATGCCGTCGCCGCGCCGGGCAGGTTGCGGCGGAACGCGTCGAGCAAGCGCGGCGAGGCGTCGACGCCGAACAGGACGAAACCGCGCGCCGCCAGCGCCGCCGCGATCGGCACGCCGCTGCCGCAGCCAATGTCGAGGATCGTGCCGCCTTTTGGCACGCGTTCGGACCATTGCACCACCAGATCGAGGCCGATCGGGGAGCGCATCGCGATGAAACGGTCCGCGACCGCGTCCCAGCCTGCCGAGGTGTCTGCCTGCTCGTCGGCTGGTTCGGGCACCGACCTAGTCCTTTGGCTTCAGCGCATCGATCAGCGAGGCGGTGGCGCTGCCGGGGCGGGCGGCCTTGGGCTGGGAAGGATCGGGCGCCCAGCCGGTCAGGTAGACGATCGCATATTTCTCGGGCGTGCGGCCGTCGGGGTCGGCGCGCTCGGCAAAGGCTGCTGCGGTGCCGAGCAGCGTTTCGCGGCGAAGCGGCGGCGTGTTGGGCAGCAGGTTGGTCGCTGCCATGCCGCGCAGGTCGCGAATCAGGCCGCCGAGCCCGCCATAGCGCACCGTCAGCGTCTCCACGTCCGCCACCGGCAAGGCGAAGCCGGCGCGCGAGAGCAGATCGCCCGCCGCGCGCACATCGATCTGCGGGTGGAAGCGCGCCACCGGCCGGTCGGCCTCGGCGGCAAGCAGGCAGGCGCGCAGCGTCGCCAGGCTGCCGGCACCGAGAAAGGCGCCGAGGAACAGTCCGTCCGGCTTGAGCGCGCGGCGGGCAAGCGCCAGCGCCCCCGGCACGTCGTTCACCGTGTCGAGCACGCCGGCGGAAATCACCAGGTCGAAGCTGCCTTCGGCGAAGGGATGCATGTCCTCGTCCGCATGGATCGCGCCGGTGGCGGCGGCGAAGGCAGTGCCGGCTTCCAGCCGGGTGATCGTCGCGCCGGGCCAGACGAAGCTGCCGTCGCCGCTGCCGAGATCGAGCACGCTGCGGAAGTCGCGCTTCACGCCCTCCAGCCGTTCGTACAGGCCGTCGAGCATATGGTCGCGCAGGAAGCTCTCATAGCTGCGGGCGGCGCGATCCCGGCGCTTGCGGCGCAGCGCGCGATCGAAGATTTCGGAGTCGGACACAGCCGCGCTTGTGCAGCGACGCGGGGCTTGGAACAAGAGGGGCGTGGATCCGCGCGCACCCTTCCTCCGGCTGATCGACCTGGCGCTGCCGCCACGCTGCCCGGGATGCGGCGCGATCGTCGAGGCGGACCATCGTTTCTGTGCAATCTGCTGGGACAGCCTGCAGTTCCTGGGGCCGCCCTGGTGCGCCGGCTGCAACCTGCCGTTCGACTATGACCGCGGGGAAGGTGCCCGCTGCGGGGAGTGCCTCGCGCATTCCCCGCCGCATGACGGCGTCCGGGCCGCGGTAGCCTATGGCGATGTCGCCAGGCGGCTGGCGCTCAAGCTCAAATATGGCGGGAGGCTGGCCGCGGCGGGGACGATGGCACGCGCGATGGCGCGGCTGGTGCCGGAAGGCGCGGATATGCTGGTGCCGGTGCCGCTCCATCGCTGGCGGCTCTGGTCCCGCGGCTTCAACCAGGCGCTGCTGATCGCGCGGGGCGTGGCGCGGCAGAGCGGGCTGCCGGTCGAGGTCGATCTGCTGCGCCGGGTGCGGGCGACGCCCAAGCTGCAAGGGCTGGGCCGTCGCGCGCGTGCCAAGGTGGTCGCGGGCGCCTTCGCACTGACACCGGATGCACCGGCGCGGCTGGAGGGAAAGACGGTGCTGCTGGTCGACGACGTCCATACCAGCGGCGCGACGGGGGATGCCTGCGCCCGGCTGCTCAAACGCGGCGGCGCTTCGCGCGTTGTCCTTCTTTGCTGGGCACGCGTTCTTGCGGACAATGCGCTGGATTGACAAGCCGGGGCCCGGCGCACACCTCTGGAGATATTATGGCAAAGGTCGAAATCTACACCAAGGCGTTCTGTCCCTATTGCACGCGCGCCAAGCAGCTCCTCACCGCCAAGGGGGCGGACTTCGAGGAGTATGACATCACCATGGGCGGCCCCAAGCGCGCGGAGATGCTGGAGCGCGCGCCCGGCCGGACCACCGTCCCCCAGGTCTTCATCGACGGTCGGCATATCGGCGGCTCGGACGATCTCGCCGCGCTGGATCGCAAGGGCGGACTGGACCCGCTGCTCGCGGCATGACGCGCGCCGCGCTGCTCCAGATGACCAGCGGGATCGATCCCGCCGCGAACGCCGCGACGCTGGTAGAGGCCGTTGCACAGGCTCGCGCGGGCGGGGCGGCGATGCTGTTCACGCCGGAGATGTCGGGGCTGCTGGACGGTGATCGGGATCGCGCGCGGCCGCACTACCGGTCCGAAAACGAGGATCGGGTGCTGGAGGCGGTGCGTGAGGCCGCAGCGAAGCACGGCATCTGGGTGCATCTGGGCAGCCTGGCCGTGCTGCGCGACGACGGCAAGCTCGCCAATCGCGCCTTCGTGATCGACGACAGAGGCGCGATCCGGGCGCGCTACGACAAGATGCACCTGTTCGACGTCGATCTGCCGACCGGCGAGAGCTGGCGCGAATCGAACAGCTACACCGCGGGCGAGGGGCCGGTGGTGGTGGAGACCCCATTGGGCGGGCTCGGTCTGGCGATCTGCTATGATCTCCGCTTTCCCGACCTTTTTCGTACCCTCAGCGATGCCGGTGCGACGATCCTTGCCGTGCCGGCCGCCTTCACCCGCCCGACCGGCGCGGCGCACTGGCATGTCCTGCTGCGCGCGCGGGCGATCGAGGCGGCCGCCTTCGTGCTCGCCGCCGCACAGACCGGCGACCATGAAGACGGTCGCGCGACATATGGGCACAGCCTTGCCATCGATCCCTGGGGCGAGGTGTTGCTCGACATGGGTGCGCCGGCGGGCCTCGGTTTCGTGGAGATCGATCCCGCACGGGTTGCCGATGTCCGCGCCCGTGTGCCGGTGCTGCGCCACCGCCGCGCCATTCCGGAGGCAACGGCGGCGTGATCGTCTTCGATCTGAAGTGCGGCGGCGATCATGTGTTCGAGGTGTGGTTCAAGTCGAGCGGCGCCTATGAGGAGCAGCGTGCCCAGGGGATGATCGCATGCCCCTTCTGCGGCGACGTGGCGGTCACCAAGGCAGTGATGGCGCCGGCTGTCGCCCCCAAGGGCAATCAGGTGGCGGAGAGGGCACCCGCTGGCGCGGAGGCGTTCAAGGCCGCGCTCGCCGCGCTTGCGGAGCATCAGGCCAGGCAGCTCGAGCGTTCGCAATGGGTGGGCACGGCCTTTGCCGAAAAGGCGCGGGCAATGCATCAAGGGGAGACGCCGGAAGCGCCGATCCACGGCCAGGCGACGCTGCAGGAGGCCAAGGCGCTGGTGGAGGAGGGCGTGCCGGTCGCGCCACTGCTGGTGCCTGTCGTCCCGCCCGAGGCGCGCAATTGATTTCGCCGCCGCGCATCGGTACGAGCGGCGTCGTGGCCCGGTAGCTCAGCAGGATAGAGCAAGCGATTCCTAATCGAGAGGTCGGAGGTTCGAATCCTCTCCGGGTCACCAGCATTCCCGCAGCAGGCCTGCGAAGAAGGGAAGCCGCGGCCCTAGATCGCGGCTCCCCCGTCGCTCCCCCCGCCGGCGGGGCGGGGCCATCACGGGCGGGGGACAGCCAGTTCAGAAGCGAGTGCCCACGCCAAAGCCGAACACCAGCGGATTGATGTCCACCCTGGTCTGGTTGATCGTGCCGCCGGTATCGAGCCGCGCGGTGGTGCTCATGTCGATATACTTGACGTCGAGGTTCAGGAAGAACTTCTTGTTCAGATCGATGTCCACGCCCGCCTGCAGCGCATAGCCGAAACTGTCCTTCAGCGAGAGGCTGGTCTTGCCCAGCGCCTTGTTCAGCGAATCGCTGGTCTTCGCCGAATAGAAGATGGTGTAGTTGACGCCTGCGCCGACATAGGGGCGGATCGCCGCCTTGGGTAGGAAGTGATATTGCAGCGTCAGCGTCGGCGGCAGCACCCAGCTGTGGCCGACCTTGCCGAGCGAGGCGATCGCCGCGCGGCCCTGGATGTCGTGGCGGGTGCTGGAGACGATCAGCTCCGCGCCGATATGGTCGGTCGCCATATAGGTGAAGTCGACTTCCGGCATCACGGCATTGCCGACGCCGACCTTGCCGGTGGGGATGCCGGGGGTGATGCCGTCGGACGACTCGTTCGGCGCGACGACGATGCCGCGCAGGCGGACCAGCCAGTCACCGGCCGCGATGCCCGCCTGGTCCTGCGCCTGGGCACTCGCGGCCGAGGCCAGCAGGCCGGCAGCGGCCAGGCCGATAAGTAGCGAAGTACGCATGGTTGATTTCTCCTCGTGTTCAACGAGGCGTCGGGTACGCCCAAGCGCGGCGCGCCGTTTTGATCGGGCGCAACGTTGCGCGTAGGTAATGTTCCCAAGCTGGCTGGTTGCGGACCTATACGTAACGACAGGGTTCGCGCGCGGGGGGCATGCCGTGCGCGGAGGCGGATATGTACATGGATCGACATCAGCCGGATCTGGGCGCGGCGGCGTGGACGATGCCGGCGCGCTGCGCGGCCTGCGGGGTGCGGATGGCATCGCTGTGCGGCGGGATTCCGGCGCGCGCGCTGGAGGCGCTGAACCGCATCGGCCGCAAGCGGGTGCTGCGCCGGGGGGAGGCACTGATCTGGCAGGGCGACGTGGCGGAGCAGGTCGGCATCCTGCACCACGGCCTCGTCAAGCTTTCGGCAGCGCTGGAGGACGGCCGCGAGCAGATGCTGGGCCTGGCTTTCCCGGCGGATTTCGTCGGCGGGATCGGCGAGCGACCGTCGAGCTACGGCGTCACCGCGCTTACTGAGACCGAATTGTGCATCTTTCCTCGCGGCGCGCTGCCAGCGCTGATTGAGGCGCATCCGGAAATCGGCCACGCGCTGCTCATGCGCGCCTATGACGAGCTGGACCAGCTCCGTCGCTGGATGCTGCTGCTCGGTCGAACGTCCGCGGAGGAGCGCGTGGCCAGCCTTTTGCGGCAGTTCGCGGCGCGCGGCACCTGCCCTCCGGGCGCGCCGGTGTCGCTGCCGCTCACGCGCCAGCAGATGGCGGAACTGCTGGGACTTACGATCGAAACCGTCAGCCGCAAGCTCACCGCGATGAAGCGCGAGCGCGTGATCGCGCTGCCGGACCTGCGCAGCTTCGTCATCCTCGATGCCGCTGCACTTGCCATGCTTGCAGCCGATACTCCGTAACTAACCGCATGTCGTCCTGCAGGATGACTGTCTAGCCTGTCCGTATCCGCACAATAGACGTGAATGCGATGGAGGTGATCATGAAGAATATCCTCGTTCTGATGCATGACGATGCCGGGCAGGAAGCGCGGTTTCAGGCGGCCGTGGATTTGACGCGCGGCCTTGAAGGGCATCTGCGGTGCATCGACGTCGCGATGGTGCCGCCCTATATGGGCGACTATCTGGAGTTTGGCGGCAGTGCCGCGCTGCTCGCCGACGAGCAGACCCGCGAAGCCGCCAACCGGGTGCGGATGGAAGCGCGGCTGAAGGGCGAGGATCTGCTCTATGACTGGGTGGACGCCACCGGCCTTGCGCGCGATTGCCTGCGCGATGCGGCTGCGCTCGCCGATCTCGTGGTGCTCAACCGCGAGCTCGACAAGGTCGACTATCCAGACATGCGCGACCTGATCTGCGACACGATCCTCAAGACCGGCAAGCCGATCGTAGCGGTGCCGGAGACGATGCTGGGCTTCGATCTATATGGGCATGCCGTGGTCGCGTGGGACGGATCGCGCCCCGCCGAAGCGGCGTTGCAAGCGGCGGTGTCGCTGCTCAAGCATGCCGGGACGGTAACCCTGCTGGTGGTGGACGAGGGGCAATTGCGGCTGCCGGCGGCCGAGGCGGCGGAATATCTGTCGCGCCACGGCATTCGGCCGGAAGTCCGCATGGTGCCGAAGACCGACACGGTGGCGGGCGCGATCCTCGGCGTCGTCGAGGCGTTGAAGGCAGCCTATCTGGTGATGGGAGGCTTTGGCCATAGCCGCTTTCTGGAGGCGGCGTTCGGGGGCGTCACCCGCCGGATGCTGGCCGAAAGCCCGATCCCGCTGGTGTTGGCGCACTGAGGCGGACGAATCCTGCGCGCAACAGAGGCGCGGCTGCAAAAAAAAGGGGCAGGCATCATCGATGCCCGCCCCTTTTTTGTTCGCCCAGGCAAGAAGACTGCGGCGACCTCGCTTACTTGACGTGCTTGGCGAGGTGCTTGTTCATTTCGAACATGGTGGCCTTGTCGCCGCCGAAGATCGGCTTCAGCGTCTCGTCGGCCAGGATCTCGCGCTTGTTCGCCGGGTTCTGCAGGTTGTGCTTCTTGATGTATTCCCACACCTTGCTGACGATCTCGCTGCGCGGCAGATCGGCGGTGCCCACAATCTTCGCCAGTTCGGGCGAAGGGGTAACCGGCTTGGCAATGCCACCGCGTGCTTTGGTCTCGGCCATCGTGTCTAACTCCTGTTCGTACCCCTTGTTGGGGCTATTCCTTCGTCAGCGCCTCGGGATTGAGAGGCTTCCTCCCCCTTGTCGCAACCAACGATGTACTGCGGTTCGTGCGGTGATGCACGCCCCTGTACGCCTTTGATCGCGGGAAAGGCCTTCTGTCCAGCGCAGACAGCACCGAACTACGCCGAACCGTCATTTTGCGGCGCTGCGGTGGTGCAGCGGCGCAACACTTCAGCACGGCGGCGCAGTAAAGTTGCGCAATCAGCCGAGCGCGCGGGTACGCACCAGCCCGTCGAACGTGCCGCGCACGTCGGGCGCGGCGTCGGCGGTCAGCCGCTGAACGTCCGCCAGGAAGGTGGCGGCATCGGCACCCGGTGCGCGATGCGCCATTTCCCAATGGCCGAATTCGCGCCGCTCGACGTCGCGGCGGGACAGCAGCACGATGGCGCGATGGCGGGGATCTTGGCGGATCCTTTCATAGGCGGCCTCGACCGAGTCCTCCGGGCCTTCCAGCGCCTGGAGGAAGCGGCCGCGATCCGCGTAGAGCAGACCGCTGATCTGGTCCCGCGCATTGTTGCGGCGGGAGATGGTCAGGATGTCCCGCGTCAGGCAGGGCGCGGCCGGGTTGACGGAACTGATATAGACGAGCTGCAGCATGGATTCCTCTCCTGCGAGCACGCTTCTTCGGCGCGTGACGGTTAACAACAGGTCAATCGCGCGAAAGCTCCCTTGTTTTGCAGGTGCTCAACCAAGCTGGACAAGATCGTGCAAATCCGGCACTACAGATGCGTGATCGACGCCCCGCGCCTTACCCTGCGACTTATCCGCCCTTAGGGGTCGATTTCGCACGCGCGCGTCTCCCCTAAGGGCAAACTGGACCTTCCCTATCGCATCACGGCTGCGCTAGGCGCGGCCAGACCTTGAAGAGAGACACGGCACATGTTGCGCGACCCCAGCGTCAAATATCGTCCCTTCCGCCAAGTGGATCTGCCCGATCGCCAATGGCCCAGCCGTACCATCACCAAGGCGCCGCGCTGGCTTTCCACCGACATGCGCGACGGCAACCAGGCGCTGATCGATCCGATGGACGGCGAGAAGAAGACCCGCTTCTTCGAGCTGCTGGTAAAGGTGGGCCTGAAGGAAATCGAAGTCGGCTTCCCCAGCGCGGGGGCTACCGAGTTCGACTTCATCTCCAGCCTGGTGCGCGAGGGCAGGGTGCCCGACGACGTCACCGTCCAGGTGCTCACCCAGTCGCGCCGCGACCTGATCGAAACCAGCTTCCAGTCGCTGAAGGGCGCCAAGCAGGCGATCGTCCACCTCTACAATGCGGTGTCGCCGGCCTGGCGCCGGATCGTGTTCAACATGAGCCGCGACGAAGTGCGCCAGATCGCCATCGAGGGCGCCAAGGTGCTGCGCGACGAGGCGGCCAAGCAGCCGGATACCGAATGGCATTTCGAATATAGCCCGGAGACCTTCTCCACCGCCGAGCTCGATTTCTCCGTCGAGGTCTGCGAGGCGGTGATGGACATCCTGCGTCCCACGCCCGAAAGGCCGCTTATCCTCAACCTGCCGGCGACGGTGGAGGCGGCGACGCCCAATGTCTATGCCGACCAGATCGAATGGTTCTGCCGCAACATCCGCAACCGCGACAGCGTCGTCATCAGCCTGCACACGCACAATGATCGCGGCACCGGCGTCGCGGCGTCCGAACTGGGCCTGCTGGCGGGTGCCGACCGCGTGGAAGGCTGCCTGTTCGGCAATGGCGAGCGCACCGGCAATGTCGATCTCGTCACGCTCGCGCTCAACATGTACACGCAAGGGCTGAACCCCGGCCTGGATTTCTCGAACATCGACGAGGTGATCCAGACGGTCGAATATTGCAACCAGCTCCCCGTCCACCCGCGCCACCCCTATGCGGGGGATCTGGTGTTCACCGCCTTTTCCGGCAGCCACCAGGACGCGATCAAGAAGGGCTTCGCCGCGCAGGCGGGGCGCAACGACCAGCTGTGGGACGTGCCCTATCTGCCCATCGATCCAAAGGATCTCGGCCGCGATTACGAGGCGGTGATCCGCGTCAACTCGCAGTCGGGCAAGGGCGGCGTCGCCTGGGTGCTCGAGCAGGACAAGGGCCTCAAGCTGCCGAAGCGGATGCAGGCAGAGTTCTCCAAGCACGTTCAGGCGCTGGCGGACGAAACCAGCCGCGAGCTCAACGCAGCGGATATCTGGAGTCTGTTCGAACGCGTGTACCTGCCCGGTGACAAGGATCGCATCGCGCTGGTCGACTATGAGGAAACCGGCAGCGCGGGCAGCCGTGTGTTCGTCGGCCGCATCTCCATCGACGGCAGCGCGCAATCGATCTCGGGGCGCGGCAACGGCCTGATTTCCGGCGTGGTCGATGCGCTGGCGGGGTCGACCGGTCCGCGTTTCGATGTCGTCGACTACAGCGAGCATGCCATCGGCGGCGGCGCGGATGCGCAGGCGGCGGCCTATGTCGAATGTCGGACCGAGGACGGCCGCACCGTGTTCGGCGTCGGCGTGGATGCGGACATCGCGACGGCATCGGTACGGGCGGTGCTGAGCGCTGCCAACCGGGCCTGAACCAGGCCCCGGCGCAGCCCGCTGCCCCGGCGGCCGCCCGGCGCCGCCGCCTTAATGGACGGCGGCGAGGGCGCGCGCCGGCTTGGCATCGGCCGGCTTGCCGCCGGTCCGATCGAAGCGGAACGCGCCGGCGCGCTGGGCGAGGGCGTTGACTTCGCTGGAGAGGTTGCGGATCGCCGCCGAGGTCTGTTCGACCATCGCTGCATTCTGCTGCGTCACCAGGTCCATCGCCTTCATCGCGGTGGAAACCTGGCTGACTGCGGCCGACTGGGCGTGATTGTCATGGTCGATGGCTGCAATCAGATCATGCACGGCTTCGACGTCACCCGAGATGGTGTCGAGCGCGGTATCGGTTTCGTGGACCGCACCCGCAGCCTGGAGGATGACCGCTTGGGTCTCGCTGAGCATGTCGCGCGCCTGCTTGGCCTGATCCTCGGCGCGAAGAGCCAGGGCGGCGACCAGATCGGCGACGACCATGAACCCGCGTCCCGCCTCGCCGGCACGGCCCGCCTCCACGGCGGCGTTCATCGCAAGCACGCGGGTCTGGAAGGCGATCTTGTCGACGCCTTCGATCACGCCATCGATATTCTTGGCGCTGCCGCGCGCCCGGTCCATTGCCTGCACAGCGCGGGCGGTGGTGCTGCGTCCCTCGCGTAGCGCGGTGGTCGCTTCGCCGGCGCGCTTCACGGTGTTGTCCGCCGCGATCATGGTCGCGCGCAGCCGCTCCTCGATCTTGCTCAGCGCTTCGGTGGCTTGGGCGAGATTGGCAGCGCTCTTCTCGGTACGGTGCGCGAGATCTTCCGAACCATGCGCGACTTCGGACGAGGTGTTGCGGATATTGTCGGCGCTTTCGCTGACCAGCTGGACGCGCCCGCGCAGCGAGGCGATCGCCTCGTTGATGTTCTGGCGAAGCACTTCATATTCGGCGGGGAAGCGCCGATCGATGGTGCGGGAAAGGTCGCCCTCGCGCAGTGCGAGCAGGCCGCTGCCGAGTATTTCGGTCACCTCGCGCTGCTCGGCGAGCTTGCGGGCGTCGTCTTCGCTCTGCGAAGCGGCGGCGGCGCGATAATGCTCGAGGCCGGAGGCGATGCGGCCTATTTCGTCGGTGCGATCTTGATAGGGGATGGTCGCCACCTCGCCGCGGGCAAGCCGGTCGGTAAGCGCGGACAGCGTGCCGACCGGTTCCAGCACCCGGCGATACATGGTGAAGTAGAAATGCGCGGCCTGTGCGCCGACGACCAGGGCCAGCACGAGCACGATGCCGATCGCGAGATAGAATTCGAAGGCGCCGTCGGCAGCGATCTGCTTCTGTTCGGTGAGCGTCATGGCAACCAGCTTGTCCACCGCGGCACGATGCTGATCGTAAAAGCCTGCCAGCTTGGCGTAGCTGGCGTCGACCGCGCGCAGATCGCTATTGCGCGCGGCGGGCAGAAAGCCTTTTTCCAGCTCGTTCCAAAAGGCCTGGGCGGCCGGATGCGCCTGCTGCAGCAGCTGGGTGCGGAGCGTCTCGTCGATGTCTGCCGTCTGCCAATAGCGGTTGCGCTCCAGATAGAGCTTGTGAAGGCTGTCGAGCCGATCGGCGTGCGCTCTCACCTTTTCCGGGCTGCGGGCAATCAGCGTTGCTTCGAGGAACGGTTCGATGATATATTCAGGAGGAGGCAGGATATCCGCGATGAGGTCGGCATTGGCCTGCTGCTGCTGCTGCACCACGCCGCCCATGCGAATGCGATCCAGACGCCAGGCCGCCAGCGAGCCGCCGACAACCAGAAGCGCCATCATGGCTAACGCGCTGTTGCGAACGAAACTTGCAATAGACATCCACGTTCCTCTGGTGACGGGCGCACGCGTCCCCCCGGTCGAGCCTTCGCGGGGAAGGCCTTTTCGTAGATTATAGGGTAGAGGATCCGGGCGGATGCCCGGGAACGGGGATTATTGCTGCATATTCGTAAGAATACGGACGACCTCGCAGCCCACCCGCGCATCGGGATAGACGTCCTGCTTGGCCGAGCGAACGCGGACCTCCACGACGCGGGAATCGCGCATTGCCAAGGCGGCGACCTCCTCGCACAGCACTTCCTGCAGCTCGAAATGCCGCGAGCGGACAAGCGCATGGATGCCTGCGCGCAGAAAGTCGTAATCGACGACCGCGTCGATCCGGTCCTCGGGCACGGCGGGGTAGCGGCAGGTCATCGCCACGTCGATGCGGACGCGCTGGGGGGCGGCGCGTTCCGCGGGATGGATGCCGAGCCTCATCGAGACTTCCAGCGCTTCGAGATGGATCACATAGTCAGGCATCGGGTCGGTGCTCGCGTCCTTCGAACATCACGTCGCTGTCGCGCGCGAGGAAATGCTGTCCGCAATCGACATAGACATTCTGCCCGGTGATGCTGCGGCATTCGAGCAGATGCGCGACCGTGGCGGCGATGTCGGCGGGGTCGACGGGGCGGCGTAGCAGGTTCTGCGTGCCGGTGCGGGCGAATTCCGCCTCGGTCTGGTCGAGGCTGGGGAGGGTGAGTCCGGGCGACACCGCGTTCACCCGCACGCGCGGCGCCAGTTTCTGCGCCAGCATCCGAGTCGCGCCGTGCAGGGCGAGCTTGGAGCAAGTGTAGCTGAAGAAGTCCGGATTGAGGTTGCCCACTTTCTGGTCGAGCAGATTGACGACAGCGCCCTCCGCGAGATCCGGCTGCGCTGCCAGCGCCATGGCGAGACCCACCGGCGCGGCGAGGTTCACATGCATGTGCCGGTCGAGCAGCGCATGGTCGGCGATCGGCGCCTCGTCATAGGCGAACAGCGAGGCGTTGTTGACCACCGCGTCGAGCGGGCCGTCGAACGCGGTGCGGCATGCCTTCACCAGCGCGGCGGGCGTGGCGGGATCGGCCAGCTCGCCGCAGACGACCGCGATGGTCGCGCCGTTCGCTCGCAACGCGGCAGCAAAGGCTTCGCTCTCGTCGGGCGAGTGGTGGTGATGGATCGCCACGGCCCAGCCGCGCGCCGCAAGGCCGCTGCTGATCGCCGCGCCGATCCGCTTGCCGCCGCCGGTGACCAGCACCCGCCCGGGCATCAATAGCCCATCAGCTTGAGCACTTCGGCCCGGCTGCGCTCGTCCTCGCGAAATACGCCCATCATGCGGCTGGTGACCATGCCGACGCCCGGGGTGCGGACGCCGCGCCCCGTCATGCAGCCATGCTGCGCCTCGATCACCACGGCGACGCCGACCGGGTGGAGATGGTTCCAGATGCAGTCGGCCACTTCCGCGGTGAGCCGTTCCTGCACCTGCAGGCGGCGGGCGAAGGCATGGAGGACGCGCGCGAGTTTCGAGATGCCGACGACATGGTTCCTGGGCAGATAGGCGATCGATGCCTTGCCGGTAATCGGCGCCATATGGTGTTCGCAATGTGACTGGAAGGGAATGTCCTTCAGCAGCACGATCTCGTCATAGCCGCCGACTTCCTCGAACACGCGCGACAGATGGTGCGCGGGATCCTCCGCATAGCCGGCGCAATATTCCTTCCACGCCCGTGCCACCCGCTGCGGCGTGTCCAGCAGGCCCTCGCGGCTGGGATCGTCTCCCGTCCAGCGGATCAGCGTGCGAATGGCGTCGGCCACCTCCTCGGGCACGGGGATCTTGGGAGATCCGGAAACAAGATCGCCGTTTACGGGATCGTGGTGGTGATCGTGCATCATTCGTCCTTTCGGTCGCCGCCGCGCCTTCCGTTACGGCAAGCGCACTTTGCCGGGTCGTGACCGGGGCAGCTTGCCGAAGTCCGCCGAAAACCCAGGTTTTCCGCGGCTCTGGCAACGATTGACCCGTTGACCTCCGGAAAAGCCCGGCGCTAGCTTGTGGTTGCAAAAACAGCAAAGTCGCGACCGGCGCAAGATCGGGGCGAACAGGGAGAGTTCGATGACGACCATGAAGGGCGATCTGCTCGCCGCGACGGCACTGATGCTTGCGGCGGCGACACCCGCCGTAGCGCAGGATCGCGAGGCTCCGCCGACCCCGGCGGCGCAGGACCAGGGCTATGTCTCCGCCAACGAGATCATCGTCACCGCCACGCGGCGCAACGAGACGGTGCAGGACGTGCCGGTGGCGATCACCGCGATCAGTCCGCAGCTGCTGGAAAACGCAGGGGTAGACAATGTCCGCGATCTGGAGCAGCTGGCGCCCTCGCTGCAATCCTCGACCGGTCAGTCCGCGGCGACCGGCACCACCATCTACATTCGCGGCATCACCACCGGCGGCGACAATCCGGGGTTCGAGCCGGCGGTCGGCGTGTTCATCGACGGCGTGTTCCGCTCGCGTTCGGGCGTGGCCATTTCCGAACTGCCGGAGCTGGAGCGGGTGGAGATCCTGCGCGGGCCGCAGGGCACGCTGTTCGGGCGCAACACCTCGGCGGGCGCGCTCAGCATCTTCACCGCGCAGCCGAAGTTCGAGACCGGCGGCTATGTCGAAGGCGGCTACGGCAACTACAACGCCTATGAGGCACGGGGCGCGATCACCGGACCCGTCGCCGAGCATGTCGCGCTGCGGCTGGACGGCGCCTATCGCAAACGCGACGGCTATCTGAACGATGCCAACAGTGACCGCGCGGTCAATGACATCAACCGCTGGCTGGTGCGCGGCCAAGCCCTGTTCGACAAAGGCCCGGTCAGCGTCCGTCTCATCGCCGATTATTATGAGACCGACGAGCAATGCTGCGGCGTCGTGTCCGCCGTGCGCGGCCCGCTCGCGCCGGTGATTCAGGGCATCGCGGCGGCGCAGGGGTTGGTGGGGCTCTATACCGGCTCCACCGACGATCGCGTCCAGGCGATCTCGCCCAACCGCGCCTATGGCGAGAAGGTGCGCGACTATGGCTTCTCGGGCGAGCTCAACTATGATCTGGGGGGGGCGAAGCTCACCTCGATCACCGCCTATCGTCGCTGGCGGGTGCTGCGTTCGCAGGACATCGACTTTTCCGGCATCGACCGTGCCTATCGCGACGGCTATCGCAACGCCCTGAGCGACTTCACCCAGGAAGTGCGATTGCAAGGGTCGGCGTTCGGCGACAAGCTCGACTGGCTGGTCGGCGGCTTCTACCTCAACGAAACCAACACGCTGCGCGACACCGTCCGGGTAGGCAATGACTCCAACCGCTATGTGGACTCGGTGTTCTCGGCGCAGCTGCGGCCGTTGTTCGGCACCCCGGTGCAGTTCTTCGGATCGCAGGGAGCGGGGGTGCCGACGCTCGGACAGGTGCTGCTCAATCCGGCCGCGCCGCCCGCAGCCTATGGGCAGCTCGCGCCGCTGGTCCGGCTGTTCCGCGCGCAGGCCGGCACGGCGCCGATCCCCGGCGTCTCCGTAGTGCCCGGCCTTGCAGCGCTCGCGGTGCAACCCCTGCCGGCCAATATCCCGGGGCAGGGCAACAACGACGACGATTTCCGCGTGAAGACCAACGCCTTCGCGCTGTTCACCCACAACATCGTGCATGTGACCGACCGGCTTTCGCTCACGCTGGGCGCGCGCTGGAATCACGAGACCAAGGATCTGAGCGCGACGATCGCCAGCAACACCGGCGCCTGCACCTTCTTCAACCAGGCGCGGACGGGCAACGCGGCGGCCGCCGCCTATGCCAATATTTTGCGCCAGGTTCCGGGATTGTTCAGCAATCTGTTCCTGCTCAGCTGCAATCCGGCGGTGAACAGCGAGTTCAACGGCACCTATGCCGACAAGCGGAGCGAGGACCAGCTGACCGGCACGTTGAAGCTCGCCTACAAGTTCAGCCCGCGCGTCCTCGGCTATGCGAGCTATGACCGGGGCTACAAGTCCGGTGGCTATAATCTCGACCAGGCAACCTTCGATTCGGTGCTGCTCGGCGGCAACGGCGCGCAGGCAGGCGACCTGCGCTTTTCCAAGGAGACGGTGGATGCCTTCGAATTGGGGCTGAAGACCCAGTTCAGTCGCACGTTCACCCTCAACCTCGCGGGCTTCTACTCGACCTTTTACAATCTGCAGAGCCTGGTGTTCAGCGGCACCAATTTCGTGGTGCAGAATGTGCCCAAGACGACCAGCAAGGGCATCGAGGCGGAAGGAACGCTTCAGCCGGTACGCGACCTGATTTTCCAGCTCGGCTACAGCTATATCGATGCGCGCTACAATGACGACGGCAAGAACTTCGCCGGCACGCCCCTGCAGGGCAAGGGCAACCAGCAGCTCGACAATCAGCCACGCCACACGGTGACGGTCGCCGGCACCTGGACCCCGCCGATCGCCAGGGGGATCAACGGCCTGCTCCATGTCGACATGCGCTACAACAGCGAGGTCAACATCCCCTCCAGCCCGCCCGACGCGAACGGACGCAACGCGCTCTACAATCAGGGCTATCCGCTTCTGTCGGCGGCGATCGGCGTGCAGAGCCCCGATGGCCGCCGCAGCCTGGAATTCTGGGTGGAGAACCTCACCAACCAGACCTATTTCATCAGCGGCTTCGGGGTGCCCGAGCAGAACGGCAATTATGCCGGCTATCCGGGCATGCCGCGCTTCTACGGCGTGCGGGCAAAGTTCGGCTTCTAGCTCAATGCTCGAACAACCGGTCGAGCGGACCATCGGCGAGGCACCAGAGCAGCGCGACCAGCGCTGCGCAGGCCAGCCCCGCCGCCGGCGATACTAGCGCTACCGCGAGCCCCGCCAGGTACAGACTGCAGGCGAGCATGCTCTTGCGCAGCGTGCGGCGGTGGTAGCGCTGGGCCTCGGCGGTGTTCGCACCGGTCCGTCGGATCACCCGCTGCAACCAGTTATAGGCGAAGGAGGGGAGCAGCATCACCAGCATGTAGAGCAGGCTGGCCTCGCCGCTGAAATGCTGTTCGCCCAGATAGGCGGTGGCGAACGGAACCAGCGAGAGCGTGAACAGCAGCACGATGTTGGACCAGAGCAGCGCGTTGCCGGCCCGGGTGGCGAACTGGAACAGGCGGTGGTGGTTGACCCAGTAGATCGCCACATAGGCGAAGCTCAGGCCATAGGCGAGGAAGACCGGCCATTGTCCGAGCAGCGCGCCGAGCCCCGCGACCTCCGGTGCGTGCAGTTCCAGCACCATGATCGTGATGATGATGGCGATCACGCCATCCGAAAACGCCTCGACGCGCCTGGCGCCGTCGCGGCCCTCCTGGTCTTGCATATCCGTCCTCCTGCCTGCGGCCGTGGTGGCGCAGGCAGGAAGGCTGGGCAATTAGACCAAGGGTTTACTTGGCCGAAAACGCCGCGTTGATGTGCAGCTTCACCTCGTCCGAGACGAAGGGGACATATTTGTCCATGCCGAACGCGCTGCGGCTGATCGTGGTGGTCGCCTCGAAGCCGAAGTTCAGCTTCTTGGACATCGGATTGGTGCCCGCGCCGACCAGCATGGTGTCGAGCGTGACCGGCTTGGTGACGCCGTGCAGCGTCAGGTCGCCGGTGATCTGCGCCTTGGTGCCGCTGACGACGACCTTGGTCGAGACGAAGCGGATCGTCGGATACTTGGCCGCATCGAAGAAGTCCGGCGAAGCGAGGTGCTTGTCCAGCGCCGCGACGGTGGTGACGATGCCGCTGGTCGGGATGGTGATGTCGAGCTTGGCGTCGTTCGGCTTGGCCGGATCGATCGTCAGCGAACCGGTGGCGCCGCCGGCCTGGCCGGTGAACTGGCTGAAGCCGAAGTGATTGACCTGGAAATCGACCTGGGTGTGGCCGGTGTCGACCGCATAGGTGCCGGCGGGAACGCGCGATGCGTTGGCCTGGCCGGGCAGTTCCTGGGCGAAGGCGACCGGGGCGGTCGCGAAAAGGGCGAGGGCAATGAGAGCGCGCATGATGGTTCCCCTTGGGTGGTTGCGTCGCTCCCGTAATGCGGCCGCCGGCCGCGCAAAGCTAGTGCGCAGCCGGCAACCCATGGTTTCCGTGTTGGATCAGTTCTTCGACTGATCGACCAGCTTGTTGGCACCGATCCACGGCATCATCGCGCGCAGCTCGCTGCCGACCTGCTCGATCTGGTGGCGCTTGGCGGCGATGCGGCTGGCCTTCAGTTCGGGCTGGCCGGCGCGGTTGTCGAGCACGAAGTCCTTGACGAAGCGGCCCGACTGGATGTCGGCGAGCACGCGCTTCATTTCCTTCTTGGTCTCTTCGGTGATGATGCGCGGGCCGGTCTTGATGTCACCATATTCGGCGGTGTTCGAGATCGAGTAGCGCATGTTGGCGATGCCGCCCTCATACATCAGGTCGACGATCAGCTTGAGTTCGTGGAGGCACTCGAAATAGGCCATTTCGGGGGCGTAGCCCGCCTCGACCAGCGTCTCGAACCCGGCCTGCACCAGCGCGGTGGTGCCGCCGCACAGCACGGCCTGCTCGCCGAACAGATCGGTCTCGCACTCTTCGCGGAAGTTGGTCTCGATGATGCCCGAGCGGCCGCCGCCGACGCCCGACGCATAGGCCAGCGCCACGTCATGCGCATTGCCCGAGGCATCCTGGTGGATCGCGATCAGGCAGGGGACGCCGCCGCCGCGGACATATTCGCTGCGCACGGTGTGGCCCGGGCCCTTGGGCGCGATCATGATCACGTCGATGTCCGCCGGCGCCTCGATCAGGCCGAAATGCACGTTGAGGCCATGGGCGAAGGCGAGCGCCGAACCCGGCTTCATGTTGCCCTTGAGGTCGTTCTCGTAGATCGCGGCCTGATGCTCGTCGGGGGCGAGGATCATCAGGATGTCGGCCCAGGCGGCGGCTTCCTTGTTCGGCAGCACCTTGAAGCCCGCCGCTTCGGCCTTGGCGGCCGAGGCCGAACCCGGACGCAGCGCGATCGCGACTTCCTTGACGCCCGAATCGCGCAGATTCTGCGCATGGGCATGGCCCTGGCTGCCATAGCCGAGGATGGCGATCTTCTTGTCGGTGATCAGGTTCAGATCGGCGTCGCGATCATAATAGACACGCATTCTAGTTTCCCTTTCTGCTCCTCTCCCGTTGGGAGAGGATACGGAGACTTGCCGGCCGGCGTCAGCCGGTTGGCTAGTCGAAGTTGGTGAGGGTGGCGGGGCTCGAGGGTATTCACCCTCACCCTCCCATGCTGCGCATGGGCCCCTCCCTCTCCCAAGGGGAGAGGGGTTGAACTTCAGGCCGGCTCGCGGCCGCGCGAAATCGCGACGATACCGGTGCGGGCGACTTCGACCAGCCCCACTTCGCGCATCAGCTCGACGAAGCGGTCGATCTTGTCGATCGTGCCGGTGATCTCGAACACGAAGCTGGAGATGGTCGCGTCGACCACCTTGGCGCGATAGACCTCGGCGAGGCGCAGCGCCTCGATCCGGTGATCGCCGCTGCCGGCGACCTTGATCAGCGCCAGTTCGCGCTCGACATGCTCGCCCTTGGCGGTGAGATCGACCACCTTGTGGACGGGCACCAGCCGCTCGAGCTGGGCGATGATCTGCTCCATCACCGGTGCCGAGGCGAAGGTGACGATGGTGATCCGGCTGATCAGATCGTCGTCGCTGATCTCCGACACGGTGAGCGACGAGATATTGTAGCCGCGCGCCGTGAAGAGGCCGGCGATCCGCGCGAGGATGCCGGGCTCGTTGTCGACGATGACCGCCAGCGTGTGGCGCTCGATGGCTTCTTCCTTGATGTGCATCGTTACCTCTTTGATCCTCCCCGGTACGAGCATCGGGATGAATGGCCCCCCGGCCATTCAAGATTGCGCCGGGGGCGCAATCGACCCGATGCTGGGGACCGGCGCGAAGCGACGGTGGAGGGGGCTCTCCGCGGGCTAGTCGCTTGTGGAGGCCCCCCTCCACCACGGCCTGCGGCCGCGGTCCCCCTCCCCGTGCCGGGGAGGATTGTTGTCAGTACCATCAGACCAGCGCCTTGGCCTCGTCGTCCATCTCGCCGGAGACTTCGCTCGCCTGGAGCAGCATTTCGGTATGCGCGGCGCCGCTCGGGATCATCGGGAAGCAATTGGCCAGCTTGGCGACGCGGCAATCGACCAGCACCGGACCGTCATGGTCGAGCATCGCATGGATGCCGTCCTCCAGCTCCGCGCGCTTCTCGATGCGGATGCCTTTCCAGCCATAGGCTTCGGCCAGCTTCACGAAATCGGGCAGCGCATCCGAATAGCTCTCCGAATAGCGCGATTGGTAGGTCAGCTCCTGCCACTGGCGGACCATGCCCATATATTCGTTGTTGAGGATGAAGATCTTCACCGGCAGCCGATATTGCGTAGCGGTCGCAAGCTCCTGGATGTTCATCTGGATCGAGGCTTCGCCCGCGATATCAATGACAAGATCGTCGGGATTGCCGAGTTGCGCACCGATCGCAGCGGGGAGGCCATAGCCCATCGTGCCGAGCCCGCCGCTGGTCAGCCACTTGTTCGGCGCCTCGAAGCCGAAATGCTGCGCCGCCCACATCTGGTGCTGCCCGACCTCGGTGGTGATGATCGGGGCACGGTGCTTGGTCGCCTCGTACAGCGCACTAACGGCACGCTGCGGCATGATCGCCTCGCCCGCCTCGGGGAAGTCGAGGCAGCGGCGCGCGCGCCAGCCCTGGATGCGGCTCCACCATTCGGCGAGGTCGGGCTTGGGATGGCCGCGCGACTTCCAGCTCTCCACCATCGCGTCGAGCGCACGGGCGCAATCGGCGATGATCGGCAGGTCGACGCGGACGTTCTTGTTCACGCTCGAACGATCGATATCGATGTGCACCTTGCGGCTGTTCGGCGCGAAGGCGTCCAGACGGCCGGTGACGCGATCGTCGAAGCGCGAGCCCACCGCGATGATCAGGTCGGCCTGGTTCATCGCCATGTTTGCTTCATAGGTGCCGTGCATGCCCAGCATGCCCAGCCACTGGTCCGACGAGGCGGGCAGGGCACCCAGACCCATCAGCGTCGAGGTGACCGGCGCGCCGGTCAGCGCCGCCAGCTCGCGCAGCAGGCGCGTGGCTTCGGGACCGGAGTTGATCACGCCGCCGCCGGTGTAGAAGACCGGGCGCTCGGCCGCGGCGAGCATGTCGACCGCTTCCTGGATCTTTGCCGCTTCCGGCTCGGTGGTCGGGCGATAGGTCTTGTGCTGGATCGGGCCCGGCGCCTCGTAGCGTGCGGTGGCGACCTGGACGTCCTTGGGGATGTCGATCACGACCGGGCCGGGGCGGCCCGAGGTGGCGATATGGAAGGCCTCATGGACGGTCGCGCCCAGCAGCTCCGGCCGCTTCACCAGATAATTGTGCTTGGTGCAGTGGCGGGTGATCCCGACCGTGTCCGCTTCCTGGAAGGCATCGGTGCCGATCAGCGTCGTCGGCACCTGGCCGGTGATGACGACCATCGGGATCGAATCGAGCAGCGCATCGGTGATGCCGGTGATCGCGTTGGTCGCGCCCGGGCCCGAGGTGACCAGGACGACGCCGGGCTTGCCGGTCGAACGCGCATAGCCCTCGGCGGCGTGCGTCGCCGCCTGTTCGTGGCGGACCAGGATGTGCTTGATCCGGCCCTGCTTGAACAGGGCGTCGTAGATCGGAAGCACGGCACCGCCGGGATAGCCGAACACGACTTCCACCCCGAGGTCGGTCAATGCCTCGATCAGGATGTCCGCGCCGCTCTTCTCGGTCACCTTTGCCTCCACGCCTTCGCAAAATGAGTTACTGTACGGAAACTATCCGTCGGAGATGGGCTGCTAACCGCACGAATATGATAGGTCAACCCCTAAGGAAATAATTTCCTTTCAATCCGAGCGAGATTTTCGTACATATCTGTCTCCGCCGTCAGCTCCGCCCCCCCTGGAGTCTGGCGGCGGAACCAGGTGTACTGTCGTTTCGCATATTGGCGGGTGGCGAGCGCGCCCGCAGCCTGGGCAGTTTCCTCGCTCCATTCGCTGGTCAGGACCTTGCCGATTTCGTGTACCCCGATTGCGCGGAGAACCGGGGCGTCCGCCGGCACGTCGGCGCGGGCGAGCAGCGCGCGAACCTCGTCTTCCGCAGTGGCCAACATCGTGCCGAACCGACGGTCGATGCGTTCGCCCAGCCATGCACGATCGGGCAGCAGGATCAGCGGGGCGAGGTGGACGGTAGCGCCGATCCCGCCCTCGCGGCGATCCTGCCAGTCCGCGAGCGTGCGCCCAGTGGAGCGGATCACCTCGAGCGCGCGAGCGACGCGCGTGGTGTCGGTCGCGTTCAGCCGCGCGGCTGCGGCAGGATCGGCAAGCGAAAGCGCGGCATGGGCTTCGGCCACGGGCAGGGCACGAACCGCCGCGCGGATGGCGGGGTCGATCTCCGGGACCGGAGCGATGCCGTCGATCAGCGTGCGCAGGTACAGGCCGGTGCCGCCGACGAGGATCGGCAGCCGGTCTTCGGCATGCGCTTCGCCGATCGCAGCCCGAGCTTCGTCGGCCCAGCGGGCGGCGGAGCAGGCTTCGGCACCGTCGATATGGCCGAACAGCCGGTGCGGCGCGCGCGCCTCTTCCTCTTCCGAAGGACGCGCCGTGAGAATGCGGAGATCGGCATAGACCTGCATCGAATCCGCGTTGATCACGGTGCCGCGATGCTTTTCGGCGAGCGCCAGCGCGAGCGCGGACTTGCCGCTGGCCGTCGGCCCTGCAATGAGCGCCACGCGCGGTAGCCCAGGGGAAATCATGTTCATTGCGACGCTGATAGCAGCCGAATCGATCGTCGAACGCGATATTTTGGATGCGATCGAGACGCTGCACCCGCTTTGCGGGGTTACCGACTGGGGGTGGCTCGACGAGGGCCGAGCGGCCGACATCTACTTCAACGAAGATGCGGACCGGGCGGCCGGTGCTCTGGCGCCGCGCTTCGACCGGATCGATGTGGTGATCCAGCCCGCGGCGCACCGCGAAAAGAAGCTTCTTGTCGCCGACATGGACTCGACGATGATCACCGTCGAGTGCATCGACGAACTTGCCGACTATGCCGGCATCAAGCCGCAGATCGCCGAGGTGACCGAGCGGGCGATGCGCGGCGAGCTCGACTTCGCTTCGGCGCTCGACGCGCGCGTGGCACTGCTCAAGGGGCTGCCCGAGGCCGCGATCGACCAGTGCCTTGAAGAGCGCGTGCGGCTGATGCCCGGTGCCGAGACGCTGGTGAAGACGATGCGCGCGCGCGGTGCCCACACGATCCTCGTCTCGGGTGGCTTCACCCGCTTTGCCGAGCCGGTGGGCACGAGGATCGGGTTTGATCGCCGCATCGCCAATGTGCTGGAGATCGATGCCGGCAAGCTTACCGGCACCGTCACCAAACCGATTGTCGACAGCAGCACCAAGGAAACCACGCTGCTCGGCGCGATGGCAGAGCTGGGCCTCGTGCCCGAGCAGACCATGGCAGTGGGGGACGGCGCCAATGATCTGGCGATGATCCGCAAGGCCGGACTGGGCGTCGCCTATCACGCCAAGCCGATCGTCGCCGCCGCGGCGGGCGCGCGGATCGACCATGGCGACCTGACGGCGCTGCTCTATGCCCAAGGCATCGCCCGCGCCGAATGGGTCACCGCCTGAGGACTTAGCGCACCCCGCGGCCGAAGGTGTAGCTGAGCGCGAGGCCGCCGGAGAACTGGTTCTTGGAGCCCAGCCGCTGGGTGATGGGCGAGCGGGCCGCATCGCCGGTCAGCCGGTCATAGCCGAGATAGCCGTAAAGCCCCCAGCGGGTCGTCAGCTGCCGGACGCCGTTGGCGGCCAGGCCCACGCTGTGCACCACATTGTTGCCGACCTGATAGGTAGGGATGCCCGCCGCGGCGGCATCGCGCGGCGTGACGCCGAAATAGGCGCGGCGATATTTCGCATCCGACAGGTTCACGCGCGGGCCGATGGCGAGCAGCCAGCGATCCCCGTCGCGCTGCACATAATCGAGCGCCAGCATGGCGACTCCGCCCTTGTGCCCGCTCACGCCCTTGCGGAGCTCGCCATAGGCGCGGAGCTGGGGCGCGAGATAATAGCGGGCGAACACCCCCGGCTCGACCGAGAAACCGACCCTGGAGAGATCGGCACCGACCCGCCGCTGCGTGCGCGTGCTCTGCAGCCCGACAGCGATGCCGGCCTCGAACCCGTTGCGATCATAGAGCGAGATGTTCGGGCTTTCGTCGGCCGCCTCATATTCAAACAGTGCATCGCCGCGTGCGGTGGCGAAATCGAACAGCGGGCGCACGGCGTTGTGGTCGGCACCGGGATAGCTCGGCACCGCCTGCGCGCCGATGGCCACACGGTAGCGCCGCGGCGCTTCTTCGCCGCCCGCCTGCTGCGCATGAGCCGGCGCCGCCATCGCCATCAGAACGCCCGCCAATGCCATGGATCGCTGCATCATCTGTCTCCCTCAGGGTCGGACTGCCATGCAGGGCTTGATCGCGCCACAGGCTTTTTGCGCTTCGGCCTGCGAAGCGAAGGGCCCCACCAGCAGGCGGGTGATCTGTCCGGACTTGGGGAAGAAGGGCTGGCGACCGGGAAAGCGGCTGCGCATCTGGGCCCAGAGACGCTCGGCATTGCCCGGAACGGCGAAGCCGCCGAGTTGCACGCGCCAGCTGCCGGTCGCGCGCGGGGCCGCATGCACCGCCTTGGGCGGGGACGGCCTGGACGCGGCGGGGGTGGCAGCGGCGGGACCATGGCGCGCAGGCGTGCTGACGGCACCCGGCGTCGCCGCCGTGCGGACCTCGTTCGCGTAGCGTTGCGCGAGCGTGCGGCCGGCCTGACGATCGGCAAGGGGGATATACTGGTCCATCTGGCCAAGGGTGCGGGTGGCGGCATCCAGCCCGCCGCTGGAGGCGCGCAGCATCAGGGCATAGGCACGCACCCAGTTCTTGGCGATGCCATCGCCGTTGAACAGCATCACGCCCAGCAGATATTGCGCGCGCGGCTCGCCCTGCGACACCGCGCGCTCCAGCCAAGGCACGGCGTCTTCGCGCTTGCCGTTCTCGAACAACATCATCCCGTAGTTCGCCTCGCCCAGGTCATGGCCCTGCAGTGCGGCGAGCCGGTACCATTTCTCCGCCTCCACCATGTCGACGGGCACCCCCCGACCGAGCTTGTAGATCTGGCCGATATTGTATTGGGCGTCTGCATCGCCCTTCTCCGCCGCGGGGCGCCAGGCCCGCATCGCGCCGGCATAGTCCCCGCGTTCATAGGCCTCCACGCCCGCCTTCACCGCAGCATCCTGCGCGGGGGCGGCGGCGGGGAAGCCCAACGCGGCGAGAAGAAGCAGTGCGGCAGGCAGGCGCATGGCGTGAAAATCCCCTGTTCGGCCGCGATTTGGTGCGCGGCGCCCGTGGCTTAGCGACTTAGGCCGTGTCCGTTAACTCGATCTTATCCGCGCGCGTGCCAAGCATCGCGGCATATTTGGTCGATTTCGAGAGGGTAGATGCGCGTCCTGGCGCTGGCTTCGCAAAAAGGTGGATCGGGCAAGACGACCTTGTCCGGCCATCTGGCGGTGCAGGCGCAGCGCAGCGGTGCCGGCCCGGTCGCGATGATCGACCTCGATCCGCAGGGCTCGCTCACCGACTGGTGGAACGAGCGCGAGGCGGAACTGCCGGCACTCGCCCAGACCAGCGTCGCCCGGCTCACCGCCGATATCGAGCTGCTGCGCCAGCAGGGCTTCAAGCTGGTGGTGATCGACACGCCGCCCGCGATCACCCCCGCGATCCTGACGGTGATCCAGGTCGCCGAGCTGATCGTCATCCCGACGCGGCCCAGCCCGCACGACCTGCGCGCGGTGGGCGCGACGGTCGAGCTGTGCGAGCGCGGCCACAAGCCGCTGCTGTTCGTGGTCAATGCCGCCACCCAGAATGCCCGGATCACCGCCGAAGCAGCGCTGGCGCTTTCCCAGCACGGCACCGTCGCACCGATGATGCTGCATCACCGCACCGATTTCGCCGCATCGATGATCGACGGGCGGACGGTGATGGAGGTCGATGCCGGCAGCAAGTCCGCCGCCGAGGTGGAGAATCTCTGGACCTATGTCTCGGACCGGCTGGAGAAGAATTTTCGCCGGACCGTGTTCTCCGCACCCGCCGCAGCGGCAAGCTTCGCGGCGACGCGGCCCGTGGGCGGCTTCGGTCGCCGGGTGGTGCCGTGAAGCCCGCCGATGATCTTCCCCGGCCCGCCGCTGCGCTGACCGCCGGGCTGCTCGCCCGCAAGGGGCTGGCCCGCAAGCCGGTGCTCGCGCATGCGGAGGAGGCGGGCGCATCTCCGTCCGACGCACTGGCGGAGCGGCTTGCCCGCACCGCGCGGGCGACCAAGGACCGGGCGGCATTCACCCTGCGGCTGGATGCGGACCGCCGGCTGCGGCTGCGGCTGGCTGCGGCGATCGCCGGACGCTCCGCCCAGCAGCTGGTTACCGAGGCGATCGACGCCATGCTGGACGATATGGCCGAGCTGGAGCCGCTCGCATCCCGCATCGCCGCGCTCGAAGGACGAAGCCAAAGATGAAGTCGCGTAGATTCCTTTCGATCGGTGCCATGCTGCTTGCGCTCTGCGGCGCGGGGGCGACCGGCCTGGTGGTGCACGGCGCCGCTTCCGCCACGGCGGCGCCCAACGCGCACAAGGCGGCGCGCGAGGCAAGGGCGGCGCAAAAGGCGCTTGCCGCGCGCAAGGCGGCGGCGGCTGTCGTTCACGCCGAGCAGGCCGTGGCGAACGATCCCCAGCGCGGCGACTATCGCGCGCTGCTGGGCCAGGCCTATCTGCTCGCCGGCCGCTTCGCCTCGGCCGCCGACGCGCTCCGCGATGCGCTGACGCTGAACCCGGAAGACAGCCGCGCCGCGCTGAACCTTGCGCTCGCGCGCATCGGCACCGGAGACTGGGGCGGCGCGCGCAGCCTGCTCCAGGCGCATGCGTCGCGCATCCCCGCTACCGACCTGGGACTCGCCACGGCATTGGCCGGCGATCCCAATGCCGCCGTGGAGATCCTGGCATCGGCAGTGCGCGCGCCGGATGCGACGGCGCGTACCCGGCAGAATTTTGCGCTGGCGCTCGCCCTGGCGGGCCGCTGGGGCGAGGCCAAGGCGGTGGCCGCGATGGATGTCGCACCGGACCAGCTCAACGCCCGGCTGCTGCAATGGGCCGGCTTTGCGCGGCCGGCCAACGCCTATGATCAGGTGGCGGCGCTGCTCGGCGTACAGGCGGTGCAGGACGGCGGCCAGCCCGTCGCGCTCGCCCTTGCGCGCCAGCCTGACCTGGCGGCGCTGGCCCCGGCGCCGACCCCGGTAGCCGCGCCAGACCCGGAACCCGTTGTCGAGCCCTTGCCGATCCCCGTGCAGGAACCGGCTCCGGCACCGATCTTCTCGCCGGCGCCGGTGCGTTCGGTCGCGGTTCGCCCCGCGAAGCCGTTGCCGAGGCCTGCACCGGTGCGCGTCGCAAGCGGGCCCTATGTGGTCCAGCTCGGCGCCTTCGCCAATGCCGGCGTCGCGCGTGACGCATGGCAGAAGTTGAGCGGCCGCGTAGCGGCGCTGAATCGTCTCAAGCCGCAGGGCGCGAGCGTTTCGAGCGGCGCCGCCAGCCTCTACCGTTTGTCGGTGGGCGCCTTCGCCCGCACCGATGCCGATGCGCTGTGCCGGGCGGTGAAGACCGGCGGCGGCACCTGCTTCGTCCGCATGGCGGCGGGCGACGCGGTGGCGAGCTGGTACAAGCCCGCGCCCCGCATCGGCGTCGCCGCGCGCTGATCGCTCAGACCAGCGCGCCGCCCTTGTAGAGCCGCAGCACCCGGCCCTGGGTCGGCAGGCGATCGAAGGGCGTGTTGCCGGCGCGCGCGTTCATCCTGCGTGCGTCGATCACCCAAGGCGTTTCCGGATCGAGCACGATCAGGTCGGCCGGCAGGCCGGGTTTGAGCGCCCCGCTCTCCAGCCCGAGGATCTTTGCCGGATTGGCGGCGAGCAGCGCGAACAGTCGGTCGAGGCCGAGCTTGCCGTCGCGCACCAGCGTGAGCGACAAGGCGAGCAGCGTTTCCGCGCCCGCCATGCCGGGTTCGGCATCGGCGAAGGGCAGGCGCTTGGCCTCGGGCCCGCGCGGATCGTGGCCGGAGGCGATCACGTCGATCGTGCCGTCCGCCACCGCCGCCAGCGCCGCCTGACGATCGCTCTCGTCGCGCAGGGCCGGGGAGAGGCGGGCAAAGGTACGGAAATCGCTGATCGCGATGTCCGAGAGCAGGAGATGGGCGGGCGTGATGCCGCAGGTGACCCGCACGCCGCGACGCTTGGCGGCGCGGATCAGATCGAAGCCTGCCGCGGTGGTCACCTGGCGGAAGTGGAGCTTGGCGCCGGTTTCCTCGGCGAGCATCAGGTCGCGGGCGATGGCGAGCGGCTCGGCGATCGACGGCGCGCTCGGCAAGCCCAGCCGCGCGGCGGTCTCTCCCGCGGTGGCAACGGTACCGTCGGCGAGCCCGCCATCCTCGGCATGGGCGACGACGGTGAGGTTCAGGTCGCGCGCGTACAGCAGCGCCTTGCGCATCGTGCCGGCATTGGCGATCCAGCGTCGCCCGGTGGCGATGGCGCGGGCACCGGCCGAGGCGTTGATCGCGATCTCGGCCAGATCCTCGCCCTTCAACCCTTGCGTCGCAGCGGCGAGCGGATGGACCCAGAGCTGCGGCTTGCCGGAAACGGCGGCGCGGCGGACGATGCCGGGGTCGTCGAGCACCGGCGACTGGTCCGGCATCAGCCCGACACGCGCGATCCCGCCGAAGCGGCAGGCGCCCTTGTCGACCGCGAACACGCCGAGATCGATCAGCGCGGGGGCGAGGATCTTGCCGGCGCCATCGACCACCTCGGCATCGGCCGGCGCCTCGACCTGGCCGATGGCGGCGATGGTGTCGCCCTGGACGAGCAGGTCGCCTTCGGAAATGCCGCCCTCGGGACAGACCAGCTGGGCGTTGCGGAAGAGGATGCTGCTCATGCCCAGCCCTCCACGCCGCGCGATCGTCGGGTGAGCACGTCAAGGCACGCCATACGCACCGCCACGCCCATCTCCACCTGCTCGGTGATCGCACTGCGCTCGGGATGATCGGCGACGATCGAGTCGATCTCGACCCCGCGGTTCATCGGACCCGGGTGCATCACCAGCGCATCGGGCTTGGCGCGGGCGAGGCGTTCGGGAGTGAGGCCGTAGCGCATGTGGAACTCGCGAGTCGAAGGGATGTAGCCGCCGGCCATGCGCTCGTTCTGGACGCGGAGCATCATCACCACGTCGGCGCCCTCCAGCGCGGCGTCGAAATCGGTGAAGGGAGTGACGAACATCCGGTCCATTGCCGGCGGCATCAGCGTCGAGGGCGCGACCACGCGCACCTCGGCGGCCAGCGCGGTGAGCGCGAGGATGTTCGAACGGGCGACACGGCTGTGGAGGATGTCGCCGCAAATCACCACGCGTTGACCTGCTACCGACCCGCGACGTCTCCGGATGGTGAGTGCGTCGAGCAGCGCCTGGGTCGGGTGCTCGTGCCAGCCGTCGCCAGCGTTGAGCACCGGGCAATCGACCTTGTCGGCGATCAGCCGCACCGCGCCCGAACTGGCGTGGCGGATCACGATCACGTCGGCGCGCATCGCGTTCAGGGTGACGGCGGTGTCGATCAGCGTCTCGCCCTTCTTCACGCTGCTCTGGGCGGCGTGCATGTTGACGACATCGGCGCCGAGACGCTTGCCGGCGATCTCGAACGACAGCAGCGTGCGGGTCGAGTTCTCGAAGAAGGCGTTGATCTGGGTAAGGCCTTCGAGCCGCTTGTCGCTCTTGGCGCGGCTGCGATTGGCCTCGACCCATTGTTCCGCCTCGTCGAGCAGGAACATGATCTCGTGCGGCTGGAGTCCCGAAATGCCGGTGAGGTGCCGGTGCGGGAAAACGGCGCTGCCCTGTATCTGGGCACCGGGGCGATGATCGGAGGTCTGCATTAAAGCCGCCGCCTAACGCTCGGCGCGCCGCGACGCAACCCGGTCAGGCGTTCACGAGGCCGTCGATGGCCCCTTGCAGAATATAGGCGGCGGCCATCTTGTCGATCAGCTCGGCGCGTTTGGCGCGGCTGGCATCCTGTTCGATCAGCGTGCGTTCCACCGCGACGGTCGACCAGCGCTCGTCCCACATCAAGATGGGGAAGCCCAGGTCTTCGAGATTGCGGGCAAAGGCGCGGGTCGACTGGGTGCGGGGGCTGTCGGTGCCGTCGAGGTTGAGCGGCAGCCCGATTACCAGTCCGCGAACCTGCTGCGCGGTGATGAGCTCGACCAGCGCCGCCTTGTCCTTGGTGAACTTGGTTCGGCGGATCAGCTGGGCGGGGCTCGCGAAGCTCCAGCCTGCGTCGCACAGCGCGGTGCCGATCGTCTTGGTGCCGACGTCGAGGCCGATCAGACGGCCGCCTTGAGGAAGCGCGGCGCGGAAATCGCTGGGAAGGGTGGTGATCACCGCCCGGCTATAGGGGAGGCGGGGCGGGCCTGCAAAGGCCTCCCCGCCGCTCGCCTCAGGGCTTGTAGGCGGCCAGCCGGCGCGCGACGTCTGCGCGGACGTTGGCCCAGAACAGGCTGTAGTCGAACACGTGGTAGTTGTTCCCCGGCAGCACATACTGGCCGAAGTCCGGCGGAGCGGCGCCGATCATGAGGATGCCACGGCCCGTGCAGCGGGCAGGTACGCGGCCGGCCTGCAGGTGGGCGGATTGAAGGTTCACGTCTGGTATCAGTGCGCCGAGATTGGCGCTGGCAGGCGCGGTATCGTCCGGCTTGCCGGTGATCGGATTGGTGCAGATCATTCTCGTTCCCGCCCGCGGCTGCCCGGTGAAGCCGTTGGTCGCGTCGAAGGTATCGAGGATCAGCGCCGGATCAGCGGGCTCGGCAAAGCTTTGCCAGGAAAGGATGCACCCGGCCTGGTCCGGCCCCGTGCAGGCGGGCAGGCCCATCTTCGGCACGTCTGCGGTAAGCGACACCGGCCAGCCGACGACATAGGCGGCGACGATGCGCCGTGCGATCGGCGTGCCCGCGACTCGCTCCGCCAGGAGGCGGGAGAGATGCAGGGCGCCCTGGCTGTGCCCGGCCAGGACGATCGGCCGATCGCCGGCCTCGTTCAGAAATTCCTCGAACGCCGCGGCCACGTCGCGATAGGCAAGATCCAGCGCCTGCTGTGCCTGGGCCTTGCTCGTCAGGAATGCGCCGAAGGTCGCCTGGCGATAGCGCGGCGCCCAGATCGCGGCGCTGGCGTTGAACGCGCTGGCCTGACCGCGCAGGAACAGCTCGGCCCGCGCATTCGCGTCCGGATTGTCCAGTGGGGCATTCCACTGCTTGGTATCGAGGAACGAGGTGGGGTGGATGAAGAACAACGCCGCGGGCGGATTGGCCGCGGGGCTTTCGCCGGCAGGGGTCCATAGCGCGGGGTTGCCGGGCTTGTCCGGGCGCGCGATCCACATATCGGCCCTGGCATAGTCGCGCGGGCTGACCGGCGGCAGCGCGGAGACGTCGCCGACGGGCACCATGAACTGCCGCATCAGCTGAACGCCGTAAAGCCGGTAAGCAAACAGGGAAGCAACGCCGAGCATGATCAGGATCGCCACCGCATAGAGGAATTTTCGGGCCAATCGGCCTCTCCATTGTGCATTGCAGCATGAACGGGCGGGTACGCAATCGCGTTCCGGCACTGTCGCGTGCGAAGGATGCAACCGCAAGTGCCGATCGCGACGCGAGGTGCTTGAAGGGGCGGGGCTCGGCTGTTAGGCGCTGTGGCATGTCCGTAGACACCGCAACCGTGAAGAAAGTGGCGAACCTGGCGCGCATCGCGATCAGCGACGCCGATGCCGAGCGCATGGCGCCCGAACTCAACAACATCCTGGGCTGGATCGAGCAGCTCGGCGAAGTCGACACGAAGGATGTCGCGCCGATGACCGCCGTGATGCCCAACACGCTGCGCCTGCGGCCCGACGTAATCACCGACGGCAACCAGCGCGACGCGGTGCTGGCGAACGCGCCGCAGGGCGAACATGGCTTCTTTACGGTTCCGAAGGTGGTGGAATGAGCATGCTCACTGATCTGGGCGTCGCCGCCATCCGCAACGGCGTGCGCGACGGCGAATTTTCCGCGCGCGACGTCGCCGAGGCGTTCAATGCTGCCGTGGCCGGTGCCAAGGCGCTCAATGCCTTCATCGTCGAGACCCCCGAGCATGCGCTGGCCGCCGCCGATGCCGCCGACACCGCGCGTGCCGCGGGCGAGACGCTCAAGCCGCTCGCCGGCGTGCCGATCGGCATGAAGGACCTGTTCGCCACCAAGGGCGTGCAGACCACCGCCGCCAGCCGCATCCTCGAAGGCTTCAAGCCCGGATATGAGTCGACCGTCTCGCACAAGCTGTGGGACGCCGGCGCCGGCATGCTCGGCAAGCTCAATCTCGACCAGTTCGCGATGGGCTCTTCGAACGAGACCAGCTATTTCGGCAACGTGATCTCGCCGTGGCGGCGGGGCGAGGGCGACACCACGCCGCTCGCGCCAGGCGGCTCCTCGGGCGGCAGCTCGGCGGCGATCGCGGCGCGGCTGTGTCCGGCGGCGACCGGCACCGACACCGGCGGCTCGATCCGCCAGCCCGCGGCGTTCACCGGCATCTCGGGCATCAAGCCGACCTATGGCCGCTGCTCGCGCTGGGGCGTGGTGGCGTTCGCCTCCTCGCTCGACCAGCCGGGCCCGATGGCACATGACGTGCGGGACTGCGCAATCCTGCTCGAGGCGATGGCCGGCTTCGATCCCAAGGATTCGACCTCGCTCGACATGGCCGTGCCGGCCTGGGAGGCGGGCCTCTCCGCCGATCTGCGCGGCAAGCGCGTCGGCATCCCGGCTGAGTACCGGATGGACGGCACCCCGGCCGAGATCGAGGCGCTGTGGCAGCAGGGCATTGCCTGGCTGAAGGATGCGGGCGCCGAGATTGTCGAAGTCAGCCTGCCGCACACCAAATATGCACTGCCGGCCTATTACATCATCGCCCCGGCCGAGGCCTCGTCGAACCTCGCGCGCTATGACGGCGTGCGCTACGGCCTGCGCGAGCTGGCCGAGGGCCAGAACCTGCAGGAAATGTACGCTGCCACCCGCGCCGCCGGCTTCGGCGACGAGGTGAAGCGCCGCATCCTCATCGGCACCTATGTGCTGTCGGCGGGCTTCTACGACGCCTACTACACCCAGGCGCAGAAGGTCCGCACGCTGATCGCGCGCGACTTCGACAATGCCTGGAGCCAGTGCGACCTGCTGCTCACCCCCACCGCGCCCAGCGCGGCGTTCGGGCTGGGCGAGAAGGTCGATCCGCTGGCGATGTATCTCAACGACGTGTTCACCGTGCCGGCGAGCCTCGCGGGCGTGCCCGCGATGAGCGTGCCGGGCGGGCTGGACGCAGCCGGGCTGCCGCTGGGTCTGCAGATCATCGGCAAGCCGTTCGACGAGCAGGGCGTGCTCAACGCCGGGCTGGCGATCGAGCAGCGCGCTGGGTTTGCGGCGCGTCCGAAGGCCTGGTGGTAATTTAAGATCCTCCCCGGAACGGGGAGGGGCGCAGTTTTGCTCCGCCCCTCCCCCCTTGCGGGGGAGGGAGGGGCCCGCTGCCGGAGGCAGCGGGAGGGAGAGGGGTGCGATTTGCTTTGCAAATCGCGCGGCGCTGCGCGCCGCTCACCCTCTCCAAGCTTCGCTAGGCAGCAAGCTGCCAAGCTACGCTATCCTCCCCCGTCAAGGGGGAGGATCAGCATCCCGGGATCGACTTGAAAAACGCGCACGCGACACCTCCTCTTGCAGGGGAGGATTGGCGTCAGCCCTGCACGATCGGCACGGCGAGATAGGCCAGCCGCCGCACTTCGCGTCGGCCGCGCACCACCGTGTCGAGGATCAGCCCGGTGAAGAAGCTCAGCGTCGCAACGATCGACAGGCCGGTCACCAGCACCGCCGTCGGCAGGCGTGGGACCTGGCCGGTGTGCCAATAGGTCACTGCCAGCGGGATCGCGAGCAGCACCGCCAGCGCCGCCAGTACGCCGGCGATGCTGCCGAAGAACAGGATCGGCCGTTCGATGCGGAACAGCGTCACGATCGTCCGCAGGATGCGCCAGCCGTCGCGATAGGTGGAAAGCTTGGAGGTCGAACCCTCGGGCCGCGCCGCATAGGCGGTGACGATCTCCGCCACCGGCATGCGCAGCTCCAGCGCGTGGATGCTGATCTCGGTCTCGATCTCGAACCCGGCGGAGAGCACCGGAAAGCTCTTCACGAAGCGGCGCGAGAAGACGCGGTAGCCTGACAGGATGTCGCTGAAGCTCCGGCCGAACAGCCGCGCCAGCATGCCGGTCAGCATCCGGTTGCCGAGGCGATGCCCGCGCCGATAGGCCAGCTCCACCTCGGACTTGCGCGCGCCGACCACCATGTCGAGCTGGTCGTCGAGCAGCCGCTCGATCAGCGTGGGCGCCGCGTCGGCGTCATAGGTGAGGTCGCCGTCGGACAGCACATACACGTCGGCCTCGATATCGGCGAACATGCGGCGGACGACATTGCCCTTGCCCTGCATCCGCTCGCTGCGCACCACCGCGCCGGCCGCCTTCGCGACCTCGATCGTGCGGTCGCGGCTGTTATTGTCGTACACATAGATGGTCGCGCCGGGCAGGCTGGTGCGGAAGGCCTCAATGGTGCGGGCGATCGCCACTTCCTCGTTATAGCAGGGCAGCAGCACCGCCACCCGCAAGCCCGCCACCCGTTCCTGAAATCCTGCCTTCACCGTCATGGTCCCCGACGCTTCCCGATCGGCGGCGCCTAATCGACTCGCGGGCGGGGCGCAATTGGGCGCTGGACCTGAGGCCGGCGACGCGCGATAGGCTGAGACACGTATATTCCATTACCTTGTGAAGAGCACATGGCGACCAAGACTGCATCGAGCTACCGAATCCAAGGCGATACCGGCGAATGGGAGGTCGTGATCGGCCTCGAAGTCCATGCGCAGATCACGTCGCAGGCCAAGCTGTTCTCGGGCGCGGCCACGGCATTCGGGTCCGAGCCGAACAGCCAGGTGAGCTTGGTCGACGCCGCCATGCCGGGCATGCTGCCGGTGCTCAACGGCGAGTGCATCCGCCAGGCGGTACGCAGCGGCATGGCGATCGGCGCGGTGATCAACAAATGGTCGCGGTTCGATCGCAAGAACTATTTCTATGCCGACAATCCCCAGGGCTATCAGATCAGCCAGCTCTTCCATCCGCTGGTCGGCGAGGGGCAGATCACGATCAGCCTGGACGAAAAGGATCCCGAGGCCGAGGTGAAGGCGATCGGCGTTGAGCGCATCCATGTCGAGCAGGATGCCGGCAAGCTGATGCACGACCAGCATCCGACGCGCTCCTATGTCGATCTCAACCGCGCCGGCGTGGCGCTGATGGAAATCGTCTCCAAGCCCGACATGGCGTCGCCGGCGGAAGCGGGCGCGTATCTCTCCAAGCTCCGCTCGATCCTGCGCTATGTCGGCAGCTGCGACGGCAACATGGACCAGGGCTCGATGCGCGCCGACGTCAACGTCTCGGTCCGCAAGCCCGGCGATCCGCTGGGCACGCGTACCGAGACCAAGAACGTCAACTCGGTCCGCTTCGTGATGCAGGCGATCGAATATGAGGCACGCCGCCAGGTCGAGGTTCTGGAGAGCGGCGGACGCGTCGTCCAGGAAACCCGCCTGTTCGACCCCGACAAGGGCGAGACCCGCTCGATGCGCTCGAAGGAAGACGCGCAGGACTATCGCTATTTTCCCGATCCCGACCTGCTGCCGCTGGAGCTGGACGATGCGTTCCTGGAGGAATGCCGCGCCAGCCTGCCCGAGCTGCCCGACGCCAAGCGCCGCCGCTACGAGGAGTCGTTGGGCCTCAGCGCCTATAACGCCGCGGTGCTGACCGCCGAGGCAGAGACGGCGCGCTGGTTCGAGGCGCTGCTCGCCGAAAGCGCGCGAATCCAGAAGAAGGGCGAGCAGGAAGTCGCGCGCGCCGCGGCCAACTGGCTGCTCTCGGATCTGTACGGCGCGCTCAACCGCCTCGGCAAGGGTATCGACGAGAGCCCGGTGAGCCCCGAACAGGGCGCCGAGCTGCTCGCGCTGGTCGCCGACGGCACCATTTCGAACACGCTGGGCAAGCAGGTGTTCGAGATCATGCTCGAAACGGGCGACGCGCCGGGCAAGATCGTCGAAGAGCGCGGGATGAAGCAGACCAGCGACACCGGCGCGATCGAGGCGGTGATCGCGGAGATCCTGGCCAAGAACCCGAACCAGCTGGAGCAGTATCGCGGCGGCAAGGAAGCGCTGTTCGGCTTCTTCGTCGGCCAGACGATGAAGGCCATGGCCGGCAAGGCCAACCCGGCGGTGGTCAACGCGCTGCTCAAGAAGGCGCTGAGCTGAGGGGAGGGGCGTCCGGCGGCGCAGCGCTGCCGGACGCCCGCCCGGTCACTTCGCGGCGACCTTGCCGCGCGCCGCGACCGCCTTGCGTTCGTTGTTGGCGAATTCCTCGAAATTCTTCTTGAACACCACGCCCAGCTCGTCGAGCGCGGCGATGGCATCCTCGCCTTCCTTCGGCGGGAACAGCTTGAGGCCGTTGCCGCCCCAGGCCTTGTATTCGAAGTCGATCTTGTCGTCCGCACCGAAGTCGCGGACCATGAACAGCGTCCGCAGCGAGCGGCCGTAGATCGCCGCCTTCTGATAGAACACATCGGCGACGATCAGCTCCGAATAGCAGGCCGCCTTCGAATCCGAGCGCCGCGTCTTCACCTTGTTCATGCTGTGGCGCTCGAGCGGCTGTTCATGGTGCACGATCTGCGTATCAGCGGGCAGCGAGAGGAGCGCCTTGAGGTCCAGCGACTGGAGCGAGTCCAGCTGGGTCGGGCTGTCGAGCGCGCTCGCCAGCTGGGCCTTGTTGCGTGCATCCTTCTTGCCGTGCAGCGCCGCATCGAGCAGGCCGCCGCCCAGAAGCCCGCTGGTCATCGAGACCATGCGCTCCGCCGGCCATAGGTGCAACTCGCACGGTGCCGTCTGTGCGGCCGCGGTGCCCGCACCGATCCACAGGCTGGCTGCCACGGCGGCCGCCAGCATTCCCTTGTTCGACATGGTTGGTCTTCCCTGTTGGTACGCGTTGAAAAGCGGTGCCCGCCGGCGCTCAGCGCTTGGTGCGCGGCGGCTTGTTCAGGGCCTCGGCGAACTGGACGAGGCTGGCGCGAAAGGCCTGGACGATCTCGGCGATGCCCTTGTCGGGATCCTCGTTAGGCTTGGGCGGAAAGGCGCTGAGCTTGACCAGCGTCCAGCTGCCAAAGGCGCGCATGGGCGCCGGATCGGTGCCGAAGGTCCGGAAACGGAACGATCCGCGCAAGCCGTTGCCGCCGCTGATCGTGTTCTGGTTCAGGATCAGATCGTCGACGATCAGTTCGGCATAGCAGGGCGCGGTGCTCTCGGCGATGCGGCCACGCGTGGTGCGAATGGTGCGACTGTCGAGCGGCTCTGGGTGCAGAGTGACCCGGTAGCCCGGCAGCTTCAGCAGATCGGGCAGGCCCGCCTCGAACAGCAGCTGGGCCTGGCGATCGGGGGAAAGCGGATTTTCCGGTGCTGCGGGATACCCCTCGCGGCCCTTGGTGCTGCCGTCGATGATGCCGCCATGGCCGAAGCCGATGTACAGGTTCATCGGTGCCGTCGCCGGCCAGACATGAAGCTCGCATGCCCCGTCCGCCTGCGCGTGCGCATGCGCAGACAAGGTCATCGTTCCGGCAACCGCCAGACGCAGCAAATACGATCCGATCACCCAAGATCCTCCCCGGCGCGGGCCCCCGTCCGCGCAGCCGGTTCTAGGTGGATTGCAGATGCGAAACAATAGGCAGCGGCGGCCCCGGCGCGATGCTCGCTTGCCAACGGGCTCGCCGCTTCCCATGGTCGGCGGTACGAAGCGGAGACGAACGATGATGTCGAAACTCTTGGCCTGGATGATGGCGTGCGTGCTGGCGCTGCCCGCTATGGCACAGACTGCGTCCGCGCCGATTGCGCCCGCCGCCAATCCCAAGGTCGCGATCGAGACCAGTGCTGGGCGGATGGTTGTCGAGGTCTATCTCGACAAGGCGCCGATCTCGGCGCGCAATTTCCTGCGCTATGTCGATTCCAAGCGGCTGGACGGCGTGGTATTCTACCGCACCGTGAAGCCTGCCGAGCATTTCGGATTCGTCCAGTTCGGCATTCAGAACGCGCCAGCCAAGATGTACCCGCCGATCAGGCACGAGCCGACCAGCGAAACGGGGATCAAGCATCTCGACGGCACGCTGTCCTTGCCGCGACTTGCCCCGGGCACGGCCCGCGGCGAGTTCACCATCATGGTCGGCGATCAGCCTTCGTTCGATGCCGATCCGAGCAAGCCGGGCGACAATCTGGGCTATGCCGCTTTCGGCCGCGTGGTGGAGGGGCAGGAGGTGCTGCTGAAGATCTTCGACGCACCCACGTCTCCCACCAAGACGCTGATGGGCAGCTTCAAGGGCGAAGTGCCCGAGGCGCCGGTGACGATCGTCACGGCGCGGCGGCTCCCGGCCTGAGCGACGTCAGAGCGCGCGCGGATCCAGATAGAGATATCCCGGGTCGAACTCGGCGAGCCTCTTGAGGCCGGGCAGGTCCCGGAAGGAAACGCGTCCGTTGCGAAACTCGACCAACCCGCGCTCGCGCAGTTCGCGCAGCACGCGGTTGACGTGCACCGGGGTCAGCCCGAGGCATTCGGCAAGCTCGGCCTGGCTGATCGGGAAGCGATAGCCGTCCGCCTCGGCATGGTTGACCACGCCCAGCCGGACATGCAGTTCGCAGAACAGGTGCGCGGCGCGCTGGATGGCCGAGCGGCGGCCGAGCGACACCTCCCATTCGCGATGGATCGCCGCGTCGACATTGGTGGAGAACCACATCACGCGGGTGAGATGCGGCAGCGTCTCGGTGATCTCGCGCAGCCGCGCATGGGCGGCCCGCGCGATCGTGCAGGGCGTCAGCGCGAGCAGCGAATGGTCGAGCCGCTTCAGCGTGAAGCCGTGCAGGTCGGCAAAGTCACCGGGGACATGGACATGGGTGATCTGCCGCTGGCCGTTCTTGAGATCCTTGTAGCGGCCGATGAAACCCTCGAGCACGAGGGTCGAAAAGTTCAGATCCTCGCCGGAGCGCACGATGGTGCGACCGGCGGGATGCGCGACCGTATCGATGAAGGTGCCGCGCAGCGCCGCTTCTTCCTCGGCGCTGATCTCGTCGCGGAGCCGAAGTTTGCGCAGGTGGCATTCGATCATCGCGGGGGCTTCTCCGGCGTGCGGCAGCGGCGCGGCCGCGGGGCTGCGTCGCTGCCGGGTGAGGGGTCGGGGGCTGGGGCTATTGCTGGCCGAGGTCCTGGTTCTTCACCACCCCCTCGGCACCATTCTCGCCGCCGGCACCCAGCGGCGTCTCGGGATCGAGCGGAATGCCTTCCTTGGCGGCCGCGTCGGCGGCATCGGAGCGCGCCGCTAGCGCCTGCTCGATGTCCGAGCGGGGATCGTCGTCGCGGTCGTTGGTGATATTCGGCATGGGAGCGTTCTCCAGGTTCAGGCGACCGGCTGGCCGGGGGTGATGCCGGGATCGATGCTCGGCGTCGTCTCGGGTGCCGGCACGTCGATGTCGGGCGCGGGCGGGTCGATTTCCGGCGGCGGGCCGCCGGGCTGACCGGGGTTGGGCGCCGGTGCTTCGGACGGCGGCGTGGTGGGCTGGATGGGGGGCTCAACCGGCATGGAACATCTCCTGTTCGTTTCAGCCCCAACGCGCCGCGATGCCCAATCGTTGCTTCGTGCTTGCCCCGAACCCCATGACTGCTATAGAGCCCGCCGACCGGCGGTGTCCCCTGCGGGCGTGGCGGAACTGGTAGACGCGCTGGATTTAGGTTCCAGTATCGAAAGATGTGGGGGTTCGACTCCCTTCGCCCGCACCAGTCCTTCGCGGCTGTTGTGTGGTACACCGCAATTCCGATTCTTTGAGAAAGCGTGAGAATGCAGACTGTCGAGACGTTGAACGAGGGCCTGAAGCGCGCCTTCACGCTGAAGATCACCGCCCAGGACATCGACTCGAAGGTCGATGCAGAGGTCAAGCGGGTCGCGCCGCAGATTCGCATGCCCGGCTTCCGCCCCGGCAAGGTGCCGACCAACCTGGTTCGCAAGATGCACGGCGAAGCGCTGATGCAGGACGCGCTCAACAGCTCGATTCAGGAAGGCATCCAGCAGCTGATCGCCGACCACAAGCTGCGCCCGGCGATGCAGCCTTCGGTCAGCCTCGAGGGCGACTATGCCCCAGGTGCCGATGCGGAAGTGAAGGTCGAGCTGGAGGTGCTCCCCGAGGTTCCGACCCCGTCGATCGAAGGCCTGAAGCTGGAGCGCCTGACGGTGCCGGTGCAGGATTCGGAAGTGCAGGAGCAGCTGAAGCAGCTCGCCGACCAGCAGAAGCGCTGGGACGATGCGGCCGAGGGCCATGCCGCGACCACGGGTGACCAGGTCGTCATGGACTTCGTCGGCAAGGTCGATGGCGTTGCCTTCGAGGGCGGCACCGGCGAGGGCATGGCCGTCGAGCTCGGCTCGGGCCGCCTGATCCCGGGCTTCGAGGAACAGCTCGAAGGCGTGAAGGTCGGCGACGAGAAGCAGCTCAACGTCACCTTCCCGGAAGATTACGGCGCCAAGGATCTGGCCGGCAAGGCCGCGACCTTCGACGTCAAGATCACCGCCGTGCAGACCGCCGGCGAGACCGTGATCGACGACGACATGGCCAAGGCGTTCGGCCTCCAGGACCTGGAGCAGCTGACCGGCCTGCTGAAGGGCCAGATCGAGCAGCAGCTCAACGGCCTCACGCGCACTCACATGAAGCGCAAGCTGCTCGACCAGCTCGCCGCCGGCCACGACTTCCCGGTCCCGCCGTCGATGGTGGAAGCCGAGTTCGACCAGATCTGGCACCAGCTCGTGCACGAAACCGAGCATGAGGAAGATCCGGCCGCAGCGCTGGCGGAGCTGGAAGGCGAGCGTGACGAGTACCGCGCGATCGCCGAGCGCCGCGTGCGCCTGGGCCTGCTGCTCAGCGAGATCGGCACCGCCAACGGCGTCGAAGTGACCGCGCAGGAAATGAACCGCCTGATCGCGCAGGCCGCGCAGCAGTACGGCCCGCAGGATCGCCAGCGCTTCATCCAGTATGTCCAGCAGGAGCCGATGGCGGCTGCCCAGCTGCGCGCGCCGCTGTTCGAGGACAAGGTCGTCGACTTCCTGTTCGACAAGGCCGAGATCACCGACCGCGAAGTGACCAAGGAAGAGCTGGAAGCCGCGATCGAGAGCGAGGACGGCTTCTCCTCGGGCACGCACGTCCACGACCACGACAACCACAAGCCGAAGAAGAAGGCCGCCAAGACGGCGGAGACTTCGGACGAGGCCGGTGAAGAGAAGCCCGCCAAGAAGCCGGCTGCGAAGAAGGCCAAGGCCGAGGAGGCTCCGGCCGATGCGGACGCACTGGTCGACGCCGAGCCGGTGAAGAAGGCGGCGACCAAGAAGGCGCCCAAGGCAGCCGAAGGCGAGGGCGAAGACGCCGCGCAGAAGCCGAAAAAGGCAGCGGCCAAGAAGAAGGCCGACGCCGAGTGATAGTAGAAGGGCCGGAACGAAAGTTCCGGCCCTTTTTGCTATGTCCCCAAATCCTCCCCTGAAAGGGGAGGTGGCGCGCGCAGCGCGACGGAGGGGTGTCGACGCTGGTGTGTCGGACGCCTGTCCAGCCGGGACACCCCTCCACCACCGCCTGCGGCGGCGGTCCCTAACCCCCTCCGGGGGAGGATCTTATGGCTCAGCGTAGCGCGACGATGAGCGTGGTGACCGCCTTGGGTTCCGCCAACGCCTCCGCCGACACCGTCGCCGCATCGCGCGTGGCATCGGTGACGATCCGCTCCATCACCTTCGCCCCCGGCATGCCGATGGTCAGCCGGCGCGGCACCACGCCACCATTGACGTGCACCAGCACCAGCCGCTTGCCGTCCGGCGACACCGCGCCGACCGTGTCTGCATCGTCCACCGGCACCAGCCGATAGCCCGGCCGGATATAGCGGCTGAACTGCGCCATCGCCCAATATTTGCGCGTGACGTGGATCGGATGCTCGGCGTGGGCAGGCGTGTAAGCCATCTTGACGATGCCCCAGTTGCTGCCGCCGGCGGTGCCGTCGCCCTTGTCGCTGCTCTGGCGCTCCACCGCCTGCCAGAACACCCAGGCGACCGGCTCCAGCCGCTTGAGATCGTGGACCACATGCTCGGCAAAGGCGAGCGGCGAGGCCATGCCGTCGAAGTTCTCCGAATCCTTGTCGAGCGGCGTGTCGTTCTCGCTCATCCACAGGCGGATGCCGTGCGCGCGCGCGATGTCGCGCACCGCGGTCTGGTGGACGGTGCCATAGCTATGGACGTTCAGCTGGCCGATCCGCGCGCGCGTCGCCGCCGGATAGGCTTCCCAGTCGCGCACGAAGAGGTGCGAATTGGTCTCGTCGGGCGCGGCGATCACCGTCTTGAGGCCATGCGCCTTGAGCGCGCGGTCGGACGCGTCGATCATCATCGCCTGGCGCGCAGGGCTCCAGTGCGCGCCTTCCTGGGTGTTCTTGGCGAACCAGTAATCGGTGTTCGGCTCGTTCACCGGCGACAACGTGCGAAAGCGGATGCCGTGCGCCTGTTGCAGCCGGTCCACGACGATCGCCAGATATTCGGCGAAGCGCGCCTCCTGGCCGGCACGGAGATTGTCGTCGGTGCCCTTTTCGGCGCCCGACACCTTGCCGCTGACGGTCATGAACCAGGGCGGCGAATTGGAAAAGGCCTCGAAGATGGGCGCCTGCACCCGGCGCTTGATCGCATCCAGCCACCAGCGCTGGTTGGCATCGGCCGACCAGTTCCACATCGTCGGGTCTGCGGGGTTCCACCAGTCGGTGCCGGTGGCGCCTGCCGGGCGGCGCCAGAAGCCGGGGACGTCGGCGCCAGGGCGGAGATAAGGCTTGGTTTCGGGCGCGTCGCCGCCGCCGATATTGTACCGCGCGATCGTCCAGCCGAGCCCCTCCGGGCCGTAGAACAGATCGGCGAGCTTCTCGCGCACCGGATCGGGATAGCCGCCGGTGACGTGCGCGAACCAGGCGAGCGCGGTGCCCCAGCCCTCGAAGGGCTGGCCCGGCCGCTGGAGATCGGGGCGCAACGTCAGCGACACCGCAAGCTCGGCTGCGGGGGGCGGCGGGTTGGTCTGGGCGAGCGCGGCGGGGGAGGCTGCGAGCAGCAGCGACAGGGCAAGCGCGCGGATCATGCGGCGATCACCCGGTAGAGGCCGGCGCCATGGGGCGGCAGCGTGCGGGCGAGGCGCAGCGGGCTGGGCCCTTCGTCCTTGCCCTCCCAAAGATTACGAACCTGCACCCTGCCCGACAGGCCCAGCAGCCGCAGGTCGAAGGCCGTCTCGCCGGGCTTGTCGCCGGTGTTGAACAGCGCGACATAATGGCCGCCCTTGGCCGCACGCGCGGTCCAGACGCGGCGATCGTCGGCGACGAACCAGGGGCGGTTGTCGCTGCTCGCCTGGTTGACCGCGATCACCTCTCTGTTGGTGAGCAGCGCTCGGGTGGGGGTGTCGAGATGGCGCAGGTCGCCCCCCATGATCAGCGGCGAGCGGGCGATCGACCAGAGCGTCATCAGCGTGCGCTGCTCGTCGAGGGTGAACTTGGTGTCGCGCTGGCCGAGCGCGAGGCGGCCGAGCGGCAGCATGTCGGCATCGGGCCAGGCGCCGGGGCGGGCATAAGGGCTCCAATTCTCCAGGCGAGTGAACTGCGCCTCCAGCAGCTTCCACTCGTCCCAGAAGTCGTCGGAGATGCGCCACATCTGCGCGTGCCGGGCAACATGGGCGGCACGCGGCACCGGCGTTTCGCCGGGCGAGAGGCTGAGCAGGATCGGGCGACCGGTCGCCCGGATCGCCTTTGCCGCTGCCTCGATCTCGGGCGCATGCGCGTCATACGGGCGGCTCATGTCGTCCATCTTGACGAAGTCGACGCCCCAGGAAGCGAGCAGCGCGAAGACGCTGTCATAATAGGCCTGGGCGCCGGGCTTGCGCATGTCGACGCCGTACATGTCCGGGTTCCACGGGCAGATGCTCGTCGTATCGGCGATGTCGGCGGCGCGGATGCCGTTGGTGCCGAGCACGGCCAAGTTGCGCTCGACCGCCAGCCGCGGGATGCCGCGCATCAGGTGGACGCCGAACTTCATGCCGAGCGCATGGACCTTCGCGGCGATCGGGGCGAAGCCCTTGCCGTTCGCGGCCGAGGGAAAGCGGTTGGGGGCGGGGAGCAGCCGGCCAAATCCGTCCAGCGTCGGCACCGGCTTGGCGTTGTAGGTGTAGCTGCTCGCCTCGGGTTCGTACCATTGGATGTCGATGGTGAAGACGTCATAGCCGAAGGGCAGCAGCTCGCGCGCCTGAATCGCCGCGGTTTCCAGCGCCTGGGTTTCGGTGATCGTCGTCGCGAAGCTGTTCCAGCTGTTCCAGCCCATCGGCGGGGTGGGCGCGAGCAGCGGCGCCTTCGCCGCCGCGGTCGCGCGGGGCGTCGCGGCGAGACCGCCGACGAGTGCGGCGCCCTTCAGCACGCCGCGCCGGCCGATCTCCCCAATGCGTGCGATCGTCTCAGACATCGGCCCTCCTGCTTTTTTGTCAGACTTATATTCGGCACGACATGGCGTCAACGTGCGCGCTTCACGCCCGGAGTGAGGATTCCGTATCTTCCTGCGCCTGGAGGATGAGGGTGATGGTAGCGGCCCGTGCGGCTGCCGGGTCGCCATCCGTAATCGCCGCGAAGAGATCGCGATGGAGCGGGATCGAATCGCGCAGCTGCTTGGCCTTGCGATGCTTGAACAACGTGGTCGAGCGCACTGCCGCGCCGATGCTGCCGGAAAGACTGATCAACAGATCATTGCCGGTGGCCTCGAGGATCACGTTGTGAAACTGCTGATCGGCCGCCTGGCCTTCCGCGTTCGACAGGCCCTGTTCCTCCATCACCTCAAGCGCATGCCCCATACGCCCGATGTGCCTGGAAGAACGCGACCGCGCCGCCAATTCGGCAGCGGCAGGCTCCACGATCATGCGGAGTTGAAACAAACTTTCGACGAATGCCATCGGCGGCTCGCCCTCGAACATCCAGGCGAGCACGTCCGGATCGAGCAGGTTCCAGTCGCCACGTGCCCGAACCCGTGTGCCCGCCTTGGGCCGGCTTTCGATCAGCCCCTTGCCCGCGAGCATGCGGAGCGCCTCGCGTACCACGCTGCGCGACACGCCGCGCGAGTCGGCGAGCTCGAGTTCGCCGGGAAGGATCGCACCCGGCAGGAAGCGTCCGGTGACGATGGCTACCCCGATTTCACGTGCAATCGATTGATGCGCTGGGTTGCGCTTTCGCTGTTCGACCAATGGCTTGCCCCTGTGCTGCCCGCCGATTTTGCGGCCTTCACGGCCGATGCGCCAGCCCTAAACACGCGCCGACAAATCACTTGTCATACAAATACGATACGGTATGTTGTCCGACAACTGGCCAGCACCGCACGGAGATGCGGGTTTCCTGGCCGGACCATTGGGGAGGTTGCCATGAGAATGCAGGTTCGTACTTCGTTGCGCGGCGCGTCGGTCATCGCGCTTGCGATTGCCGGCGGGATTGCACCGGCCTTTGCCCAGCAGGATGCGGCGGCCTCGGGTGGCGCGGACGAGATCGTCGTCACCGGCGTGCGTGAGAGCCTGCGCTCCGCCGCGGCGCTGAAGCGCAACGCCGACCAGATCGTCGATTCGGTGCAGGCGCAGGACATCGGCAAGCTGCCCGACGCCAACACCACCGAGGCGCTGCAGCGCATCACCGGCGTGCAGATCCAGCGCCGCTACGGCGAGGGTGCGACCGATTTCGACCATCGCACCCAGCCCGCCATCACGGTGCGCGGCCTTACCCAGGTGCAGAATTTCCTCGACGGCCGTGCCGTCTATTCCGCCTCGGGTGGGCGCGCGTTCGATCTCGAAGGCGTGCCGCCCGAGCTGCTGGCGGGCATCGACGTTTACAAGAACGCACCCGCCAACATCATCGAAGGCGGCGTCGGCGGCGCAGTCAACCTGCGCACCCGCAAGCCGTTCGATTCGGCCGGGCAGGTGATCAGCGCCACGATCCGCGGCAACTATTATGACCGTGTCGACAAGCCCGGCTATGCCGTATCCGGCCTGTACAGCAATCGCTTTCAGGCGGGCGAAGGCGAGATCGGCGTGCTGATCAACGCGGTCTATTCGAAGAGCCAGTATCGCCAGGACGGCCTGCTCGCCGGTCCATTCGACACGGTGGCGCCGGGATCGATCGCGGGTGCGCCGGCCAATGCGCAGATCCCCTATGGCTTCGAGATCTACGACGATTCCGGCGATCGGCGGCGGCTGGGGATCGCCGGCGCGATCCAGTGGAAGCCGAGCGACGCGCTGCTGGTGACCGCGCAGGCGCAGATCACCAAATATTGGTTCAACCGTACCGGTGCCTATTATTACGACTACAACAACCGTTCCAACGTCCGCGATGAAGACGGCAACGTCACCAGCTACGGCACCGCGCCGGCGCCGGGGGCGACCTTCACCTTCAACGACGAAGGCTATGCGACCAGCGGCAGCCTCTATCCCCAGACCTTCGAGACCGGCCGCTACGACCAGGAGCTGTGGAGCGCGAGCAAGAACTATACGCTGAACGCCGCCTGGAGCCCGACCGACCGGCTGAAGGTGAATGTCGACGCCCAGTATCTCACGTCCTACTATAACGCCGATCGCAACGGCCATGTGCTGTCGCTGTACAACCAGTCGGGCCAGACCGCGCTGACCGGGCCGAACAAGCTGACCGTCGATTTCGACCTGCGCGGCAAATATCCGCGCTGGGACGTGCGCGAACAGGGCGTGCTCAACAATCCGGCGAACTACACGACGCCCTATGTCGCGGATGCGCTGCAGCGGAACGACGCCGACAGCTATGCGCTGGCTTCCGACATCGAATATGCCTTTGACGGCGCGTTCCTGAAGAAGCTGCGCGCGGGCGTGCGCTATGCCGACAACAGCATCGATCTGCGCGGTACCTGGCACGGGGTGTGCGTCACCTCGCTCGGTGCCGATCCGAACTGCGGCGCCCCCAACGGCACCCCGTTGATCCCGCTGACCCAGAACCCGCAGCTGGCGATGCCCGGCCCCTCCAAGAACTGGTTCGACGGCAACACGGTGACGGGCGGGCTGCTCTACCCGGCCTTCCCGGCGGGCGACGGCGTATGGGCGCAGACCAAGGCGCTGTACGCGCTGCTGGGCGCCACGACGAAGGACAGCTTCGCGCCAGGCGACCTCAACCGCCAGACCGAGAAGACCTATACCGGCTGGGGCATCGCCGATTATGGCTTCGAGCTTGGCGGCATCGCCTTTGACGGCGGTGTCGGCGTGCGGGTGGTGAAGACCAAGACGACCTCGGTCGGCACCCAGTTCAACAATGACGGCACCTCGGCGCCGATCAGCGTAGACAAGGAATATACCAAGGCGCTGCCGAGCTTCAACCTGCGCGCCAAATTGACCGACAGCTTCCAGATGCGCTTCGCCTATTCGAAGGGCCTGGCGCGGCCGAACTTCGACCAGCTTTCGACCAACCTGACGCTCAACAACCCCAACCAGATCAACCCGGTCACCGGTCATCCCAGCGCAAGCTCGGGCAATCCGCTGCTCAACCCGATCCGTTCGGACAATTTCGACGTGACCGCCGAATGGTATTTCGCCCCGAGCGGATCGCTGACCGGCGGGCTTTTCTACAAGAAGGTCAACGGCTTCCTGGCGGGCGGCATCGTCACCGGCGTCTATGACGGCGTAACCTACGACATCACCACGCAGGTCAATTCGGGCGACGGCACGGTGAAGGGCGCCGAGATCGGCTACAACCAGTTCTTCGACTTCCTGCCGGGGCTGCTCAGCGGCCTGGGGTTGCAGGCCAATTACACCTTCGTCGATTCGAGCGTGACCAACCCGTTCGCGACGAGCGGCACGAACATCCCGCAGCAGGTGCCGCTCGAGAAGCTGTCGAAGCACAGCTACAACATCGTCGGCCTGTACGAGAAGGGCCCGGTCACCGCGCGCGTGGCGTGGAGCTGGCGCTCGAGCTATCTCGACCAGACCACCGGCAGCGGCGCCAACGGCATCCCGCAATATGCCAAGCCCTATGCCTCGCTCGATGCCTCGATCAGCGTCAACCTCACCCAGCGGGTGGCGGTGTCCGCCGATGTGGTGAACCTCAACAACCGGATGAACGTGCTGTATATCGGCACGCCGGCGGCACCCTTGCAGTATCAGCTCAACGACCGGCGCTTCGGCTTGTCGCTGCGTGCCACCTACTGATGGGCGTGGCCGGGGCATCGCCCCGGCCCCTCCTGAACGGCGGGCACGCCGCACGCGGTGCGAGATGCTGCAACGATAAATTACATTAAATTACTCCGAGAAAATTTGACCGAAACAATTAGCCTTTGCAGTATGCCCGGGCGGGGAGGAATCAGCGTGAACAGGTTCGGGTTGCTGGCGACGGTGGGCAGTGTCGCGCTCGCCTCCGGCATGGGGATGGCGCAGGATGCGCCAAAGATCGGTGACGCGCCGCAGGTCCAGCCGGTGCAGGTCGATCCGCGCCGCCTCGATTGGGAGAACCCGGCGGTGTTCGCACGCGGCAAGATGCCGGCCAGCGCCACCCACTTTCCCTATGAGAGCCGCGCCGCCGCGCTGGCGGGCGACCCAGCCAAATCCAGCCGTTATCTGCTGCTCGACGGGCAATGGTCGTTCCATTTCTCGCCCTCGTCGGATGCGGTGCCGGACGGCTTCGAGAAGCCGGACTATGACGTCGCCAAGTGGAAGCGCATCAAGGTCCCCGCCGACTGGCAGACCGAGGGCTATGACCAGGCGCGCTACAACAACATCACCTATCCGTTCCCGGCCAATCGCCCGCTGATCCCGCACGCGACCAACCCGGTCGGCTCGTACCGGCGCGACGTGCAGCTGCCGGCGACCTGGTCGGGGCAGGACGTGATCCTGCACATCGGCGCGGCGGGTTCGGCCTATCGCGTATGGGTGAACGGCGTCGAAGCCGGCTATTCGGAGGATTCCAAGCTCCCCTCCGAGTTCGACGTGACCAGACTGGTCCATGCCGGGCGCAACACCATCGCGATCCAGATCCATCGCTGGTCGGACGGCAGCTATCTGGAAGACCAGGATTTCTGGCGCGTCTCGGGCATCGAGCGCTCGGTCTATCTCGCGGCGGCGCCCAAGGCGCGCGTGGCGGACCTTTTCGTCCATGCCGGGCTCGATGCCGCGTACAAGGACGGCAAGCTCGCGACCGAGCTCACGCTCACCGACCGCACCGTGCCGCTCACCGCACGGATGACGCTGCTCGATGGCGACAGGCAGGTGCTGGTCCGCGAGACGCAGCTTCCCGCCGGTGCCGCGCAGAAGGTGACGCTCGCCGCCGATGTGCCGGGCGTGCGCGCCTGGACCGCCGAGACGCCCAATCTTTACACGCTGCTCGTCGAACTGGTCGATGCCGAGGGCAAGCTGGTGCAGGCGACGCCGCAGCGGATCGGCTTCCGCACCGTCGAGATCAAGAACGGGCTGGTCAGTGTCAACGGCAAGCCGATCACCATCCGCGGCGTCAACCGCCACGAGCATGACCCGGAGACCTTCCACGTCGTCAGCCGCGCGTCGATGGAGCATGACATCCAGCTAATGAAGCGGGCGAACATCAACGCGATCCGCACCTCGCACTATCCGAACGACCCGTATCTCTACGAACTCGCCGATCGCTACGGCCTCTATGTGATGGACGAAGCGAATATCGAGAGCCACGCGTACATGGATTACGCCAACAAGCATGGCGAGCGGCGTGCCGAGTTGCAGATCGGCTTCGATCCGGCATGGAAGGACGCGCATGTCAGCCGCGTCGTCAACATGGTCCAGCGCGACAAGAATCACCCCTCGGTGATCTTCTGGTCGCTGGGCAACGAAGCGGGCATCGGCCCCAATTTCGAGGCGGCGGCCGCAGCGGCCAAGGCGGTCGATCCGGGCCGGCTGGTCTCGTACCTTGGCTGGGGTACCTGGGACGGGATCCAGGACCACCGGCCGAACTATTATGCCGACATTTACGCGCCGATGTACGATCCGGCCGTGAAGTTGGAGGATTACGCCACCAACTGGAACTTCAAGCAGCCGGTGATCCAGTGCGAATATGCCCATATGATGGGCAATTCGGGCGGCAATCTGAAGGAATATTGGGACACGATCTACGCCCATCCGGAAAAGCTGCAGGGCGGCTTCGCCTGGGACTGGGTCGACCAGTCGATGTACCGCTATACCAAGGACGGCAAGCGCTATTGGGGCGATGGCGGCGAATATGGCCCCAACCCCGGCGGCGACATCGAGTTCGGCGACGGCCTGCTCCAGTCGGATCGTACGCCCAACCCGCAGCTCTACGAGCTCCGCAAGGTCTATGCGCCGATCCAGTTTGACGGCTTCGATGCGGCGGGCGGAACGGTGACGGTGCGCAACCGCCATGACTTCCGCGACCTGTCCGGCTTCACCTTCGACTGGGAAGTGCAGGAGAATGGCGTCGCGGTGGCGAACGGCACGCTGGCGACGCCGGATGTGGCGGCGCACGGCGCGGGCACGATCGCGCTGCCGCTTGCGGATATCGCGCGCAAGCCGGGCGCCGAGTATTTCGTCACGATCCGCGCCCGCGCCAAGGCCGATGCGGTGCCGCTGGTGCCCGGCGGCACGGTGATCGGCTGGGAACAGTTCGCGCTCGATCCTGTATATCGTGCGGCCGAAGTGACGGCGCCCAAGGGCAAGGTGACGGCGCAGGACGGGCAGGGGGCGATCACCCTCTCGGCCGGCGGCGCCACGCTGGTGGTGAACCGCACGACCGGGCTGGTCGATCGCTATGCGGCCAGGGGCAAGACGCTGCTCAGCGGCGGCGCGCCGCATTTCTGGCGCGCGGTGACGGATAACGACATCGGCATCGGCACCGACAAGCAACTCGCGGCCTGGAAAGGCATGAGCGATACGCGCACCGTTTCCTCGGTGCAGGTGCAGGATCTCGGCGAAGAGGGTGCCGAGATACGCGTCGCCTATACGTTGGGGGCGGGCGCTGTGCGCTTCACCAGCGTGTACCGGATGGCGGGCGACGGCTCGGTCGCGGTCGACGGCCGGTTCGAGCCGGTCTCGGGCCAGCTGCCGCCGCCGTTCCGCATCGGCCTCGCCTTCACCACGCCGGGCAGCCTCAAGACGGTCGAATGGTATGGCCGGGGCCCGCACGAAAGCTATGTCGACCGCAAGACCTCGGCGCCCATCGGGCTGTGGCGCGGCGCGATCGCCGAGCAGAATCACGATTATATCCGCCCGCAGGAGACCGGCAACAAGGTCGATGTCCGCTGGATGGAGCTGATCGGCGGCGGTGCCGGCCTGCGGGTGCAGGGCGATACGCCCTTGATGATGACCGCGCTCGCCTTCCCCTATGCCGATCTCGACCGGCACCAACCCGGCACCTGGAAGAGCAGCGACGTGGTGCCCAAGGCCCAGGGCACGCTGCTGATCGATGCCGCGCAATGGGGTGTCGGCGGCGACACCCAGTGGAGCGAGTTCGGCAAGCCGCTCCCCCAATACCGCACCCAATTGGTGCCCACCGCGATCCATTTCCGCCTCACCCCGTTCGCGGGCCAAGGCACTACCCCAGCCAAGGCGCGCCCGGCGCGCGCGACGGAGAAAGAATGATGCGAAGCCTCATCAGCGCGATCGCGCTTATCGCTGCAATGCCCGCTTTGGCGCAGACCGGCGGTGACGCCGTGACCGTGCACGGCGACAAGCCGGGTGCGAAATATGACCGCCGCATCTTCGGCCAGTTCGCCGAGCATCTCGGCACCGGGATCTATGGCGGCCTGTGGGTCGGCACCGACAGCAAGATCCCCAATGTGAAGGGCTTCCGCCGCGACGTGATCGACGCGCTGAAGGCGATCAACGTGCCCGTGATCCGCTGGCCGGGCGGCTGCTTCGCCGACGAATATCACTGGCGGGAAGGCATCGGGCCGCGTGCCAAGCGTCCGGTGAAGGTCAACACCAACTGGGGTGGCGTGACCGAGGACAATGCCGTCGGCACCAACGAATTCATGGACTTCACCGAGGTGGTGGGCGCCGAGGCCTATGTCTCGGGCAATGTCGGCACCGCCGATCCCAGCGAGATGGCCGAGTGGGTCGAGTATATGACCTCGCCGACCAAATCGACGATCGCCAACCAGCGCCGCGCCAATGGCCGCGACAAGCCGTGGAAGCTGCCGATGTTCGGCATCGGCAACGAGCTCTGGGGCTGCGGCGGCGACATGCTGCCCGAATATGCTGCGGACGTCACCCGCCGCTACGCCACCTTCCTCAAGGTGCCCGCGGGTGAGAAGCTGATGAAGATCGCCAGCGGCGCCAACTCGTTCGATTACAACTGGACCGAGGTGATGATGCGCAAGGCCGGCGACAAGATCGACGGCATCGGCGTGCATTACTACACCGTGCCGGGCGAATGGTCCAAGAAGGGCGCGGCGACCGGCTTCGACGAGGAAGGCTGGGCGCGCACGCTCTCCAAGACGCTCAAGATGGAAGAGCTGCTCACCGAGCACGGCAAGATCATGGACAAGTATGATCCCAAGAAGCGGGTCGCGCTGCTCGTCGATGAATGGGGCACCTGGTACGATGTCGAGCCGGGTACCAACCCGGGCTTCCTTTACCAGCAGAACAGCCTGCGCGACGCGATGGTCGCGGCGCTCAACTTCAACATTTTCGCACGTCATGCCGACCGCGTGCGCGGCGCCAACATCGCCCAGATGGTCAATGTGCTCCAGGCGATGCTGCTGACCGACGGCGCCAGAATGGTGAAGACGCCGACCTATTGGGCGTTCGACCTGTACAAGGACTATATGGACGGCACGGTGCTGCCGGTCGACGTGACCTCGCGCTGGTACAACAAGGACCAGTGGACGATGCGCGCGGTGAGCGCGAGTGCGGTGCGCGGGGCCGATGGCGTGGTCCATGTCGGCCTGGTCAATGTCGATCCCAACCAGCCGGCGAGCGTCAGCGTGAAGCTGGACGGCGTGACCGGCACGCAGGTGACCGGCAAGGTCCTTACCGGCACGACCATGGACGCGCATAATGACTTCCAGGCGCCCGATGCGATCCGGCCGGCGGCGTTCACCGGCGCCAGCCTTTCGGGCGGCACCCTGACGGTACAGGTGCCGGCCAAGGCGATCGTGATGCTCGACATCAAGGGATGAAGGCGGTTCTTCTGATGGCGGCGGCGGGCTTGCTCGCCGCCGCCGATGCGCCCGCGCCGCGCTGGGATAGCCCCGGGGACGGCAATCCGCTGCTCCCCGGCTATTTCGCCGATCCCTCGATCGTGCGCGACGGCGGCAAATGGTATATCTACGCCACCATTGATCCCTGGGGTGCCGACACGCTGGGGATGTGGACCTCCGCCAACGGACGGGACTGGACTTTCTCGACGCCCGCTTGGCCGACCAAGGCCACGGCGACCAGCCCGACCTCCGGAGACTCGAAGGTCTGGGCGCCATCGGTCGTGAAGGCGAAGAACGGGCGCTGGTACATGTATGTGTCGGTCGGGTCCGAAGTGTGGGTGGGCAGCGCGCCGTCGCCGGCAGGACCCTGGGCCGATGCGAACGGCGGCAAGCCGCTGATCGCCAAGGACTTTGCGCCCGCCTATCACATGATCGACGCCGAAGCGTTCATTGACGAGGACGGCACCGCGTACCTGTACTGGGGCTCGGGGCTGAACTGGGTGAACGGCCACTGCTTCGTCGTGAAGCTCAAGCCCGACATGGTCAGCTTCGACGGCGAGCCCAAGGACGTCACCCCCGCCAATTACTTCGAGGGGCCGTTCCTGGTGAAGGCGGGGCGGCACTATGTCCTCACCTATAGCGACGGCAAGACCACCGAGGACACGTACAAGGTGCGGTATGCGATCGGCGACACGCCGTTCGGCCCGTTCCGCGAGGGGCCGGACAGTCCGATCCTCTCGACAGACAAGGCACGCGACGTGATCAGCCCGGGCCATCACGCGATCTTCCGCGTCGGCCGGCAATCCTACATCCTCTACCACCGCCAGTCTCTGCCCTGGCCGCGCCCCGGCGACGATGCGACGCTGCGCCAGATCGCCGTTGATCCGCTCACGATCCACGACGACGGCACCATCGCGAAGGTCATGCCGAGCCATGGCAGCGCGGTCGCGGGCTTCGTCGCCCGCCGCACGCGCGGCCTGCCGCTGACGCTCACGGGTGCGTCGGTGGACGCGGTCCACGGAGCCGAGCGGGCCGGGGACGATAATTACGCGACGTTGTGGCGCCCGGCGCCCGATGCCGCGCCGTTGCTCGTCGCCGATCTCGGCACGCTGCGAAGCGTCCGCACGGCGCAGCTGCGGATGGAATATGCCAATCGCCCCTATGACATCGCGATCGAGGCCTCTGCGGATGGTACGCACTGGCGGCAGGTCGCATCCAAGCCGCGCGCCAGCGGGTCGCCGATCGCGCTTCCGCTGAACGTCTCCGCCCGCTATTTTCGCCTGCGCGTCCCTGCCGGCGCAGGCGTGTGGGAGTGGCAGCTCTTCTGATCGGCCATGTCGATCAGGGGCGAAACAAAAAATGTTGCGGCGCGAGGCCGTCCCATGCGTTAGGCGAGCGGACAAAGCTTACCAATGCCCAAGGAGCATGACATGGCCTTCGAACTTCCCGAACTGCCGTACGCCAAGGACGCGCTCGCGCCGCACATGTCGGCCGAGACCTTTGACTTCCACCATGGCAAGCACCACAAGGCCTATGTCGACAATTGCAACAAGCTGCTTGCCGACATCCCCGAGCTGGCCGGCGCGAAGCTGACGGACGTGATCGCCTATGCCAAGGACAAGGGCAACAAGGGCCTGTTCAACAACAGCTCGCAGATCTGGAACCACAGCTTCTTCTGGCAGTGCCTGACGCCGGACTATGCGGCGCCCACCGGCAAGCTGGCCGAGATGATCGACCGCGATTTCGGCAGCCACGACGCGCTGCTCGAGAAGCTGAAGGCTGAGTCCGTCGGCCATTTCGCCAGCGGCTGGGGCTGGCTGGTGCTTGACGGCGACACGCTGAAGGTCACCTCGTTCCATGACGGCGATTCGCCTGTCGCGCACGGCGTGAAGCCGCTGTTCACGATCGACGTGTGGGAACACGCCTATTACATCGACTATCGCAACGCGCGTCCGTCGTTCGTCGACACCATTCTGACCAAGCTGGTGAACTGGGACTTCGTCGCCCAGAATCTCGACGGCGAGGGCGCCGCCCGCGCCGACCAGCAGGGCTGATGCTCGATTTGTCCCTCCGCCCGGTTGTCGGGCGGGGGGATCAACTTTCCCCGTACAGGTCGCGCTGGGCCTTCTCCAGCTCTTCGGCGTAGCGGCGGCGCGCATGGCTCTCGGTGATCAGCCCCAGCACCTGCCCGTCGCTTGAAATCACCGCCAGATCGTCCGCCACGCTCGCGTTGAAGGCTTCCAGCACTTCCGCGATCGTCATGTCCGGCGAGAGTGCGCGATCCACGAACTTCGCCACGCTGCCGGCGCGCGCTGCCTGATCGGCGGAGGGGCTCCAAACCGCTGCGGTCTCGGCGATGCCAGCATAATGCCCGCTTGCGTCCAGCAGCACCACGCGCTTGGTCGAGCCTAGGGGGAAGCGGGCGCGGAAGGTGGCGATGTCGGTGTCGGCGGCAATGGTCGCCACGTCGCGCCGCATCATCCGTGCGGCGGTCAGACCGCGAACCCAGCCCACGTCGCGCCCGCTGCGCAGTGTCTCGCCCCGCAGATGCAGCCGCCAGGTCGAGAAGCTGTAGCCGAATGCCTCCCGCACGATCGTGCTGGCGATCAGGGTCGACGCGATGGTGACGCCGGTGATGCCGAAGTCGTGGGTTACCTCCAGCACCAGCAGCGACATCGTCATCGGCCCGCCGACGACCGCGACGGCGAGTGCGGCCATGCCGACCACCGCCGCGTCATCTGCGGCGAGCGGGTGGAGGCCGGGAATCCCGGCGAGCGTCAGCTGATAGAAGCGGCCGATCAGCGAGCCTAGGAACAGTGACGCGAAGAACAGGCCGCCGCGGAAGCCGAAGCCCAGCGACACCGCCGAGCCGAGCAGCTTGAGCAGGATCACCACCGCCAGCGAGCCGATCGTCGCCTGTGCGGCGAGGTTGATATCGAGCGCGCCGTGGCCGCTCGACAGCACTTGCGGGGAAAACAGGGCGAGGGGGATCATCAACAGGCCGCCGACCATCGGCGACCAGGCGGGTGTGATCGGGCTACGGCGAACGCCGGCCTCGACCAGCGCCACGAGCCGCATCAGCGCGATGCCGAAGCCCGCGCATAGCAGGCCGAGCAGCGCGAAGAGAATATAGTCTGCGGTGCCGATCGGGTGCGCGGCGCCGGCGCTGAGGATATAGGGATGGATGCCGAACGTGCGGGCAATCAGCGCGGCCGTCAGCGAGGCGAGCACCACCGGTGCTACGATGGCGGGGGTGTAGGCGCCCAGCACGATCTCGAAGGCGTAGAAGGCGCCGGTGAGCGGCGCGCCGAATGCGGCGCCCAGGCCCGCACCGGCACCGGCCGCCATCAGCGTGCGCAGGTCGGCGCGGCGCAGCTTCAGCCGCTGACCCAGCAGCGAGGCGAGGCCGCCGCCGGCCTGCGCATAGGCCGCCTCCAGCCCCACCGAGGCGCCGAAACCATTGGAGAGCAGGGTCTGGCCGACCACGGTGGCAGAGTCGCGGCCGGGAATGCGGCCGCCATGCAGCGCATTGGCCTCCACCACGTCGATCGTCTTGCGGCGGCGTAGCAGCCAGATGCTGAGGCCGAGCAGCGCGCCGCCGATCGGCAGCGCCAGCAGCCGCAGCGGCGCAAGGTGGCTGGCGGCACTCAGATGCTCGCCCACGGCCAATCCGAACAACAACCGCTGCATGCCGCGCGCGGTCTGCCCTATCGCGATCGCGGCGAGACTGGCGGCCGCACCGACACCGACCGCCAGCACCAGGAAAAGCAGCGAGTTCGAGCGGATCTGCCGGCGCAATCCGTTCGCCGCGCGCACCGCGTGGAAGGTCGCCGGATGGCGCGGCAGCCCCATGGCGAGATCAGCCCTCCGGTGGGACGGGTGCGTCCTCGGGCTTTTCAAGCTGCAGGCCGTGGCGCAGCAGCATCGGGATGTTGGCGATGGCGAATACCAGCGTCAACGGAATCACCACCCAGGTCTTGAAGGTCACCCAGCGATCCCAGTCGAGCATGTGGCGCATGACTTCGTTGAGCACCGCCATCGCGACGAAGAAGACGGTCCAGTTGATCGTCAGCAGCCGCCAGCCCTTGCCGCTCAGGCCGGGATAGGCGGATTCGAGCATCGTCTGGAGCAGCGGCTTGTTGGTGATCAGGCCATAGCCCAGGATCACCGCGAACATCGCATAGACGATGGTCGGCTTGACCTGGATGAAGGTCTGGTCGTGATAATAGAGGGTCAGTCCACCGAACACGAGCACGAGCACGCCGGTGATCCACAGCATCGGCGACACATGGCGGGTCTTCCACCACGAGACGGCGATCGCCACCGCCATCGCGATCATGAAGGCCAGGGTGGCGGTGAGGATGCGCTGGAGCTGGATTCCCGGCGCGAGGCTGTTGACCGCGAAGAACACGATCAGCGGGCCGTAATCGAGCGCCATGCGCAGCCCGGCCGAGGCCTTGGGGCGGGGGGCTGCCTCAGCCATGCGCCACCTCGTCCACGCCGGCGATGATGCGGGCCACTTCCTTCGCGTCGAAGCCGCGCAGGTCGTCGACCTTCTCGCCGACGCCGATCGCGTGGATCGGCAGGCCGTATTTCTCCGCCGCCGCGACCAGCACGCCGCCGCGCGCGGTGCCGTCGAGCTTGGTCATGACCAGACCGGTCACGCCCGCCACTTCCTTGAACACCTCGATCTGGTTGAGCGCGTTCTGGCCGGTGGTGGCGTCGAGCACCAGCACCACGTCGTGCGGGGCGGCCGGATTGAGGCGGCCGAGCACGCGGCGGACCTTGGCCAGCTCGTCCATCAGCTCGCGCTTGTTCTGCAGGCGGCCGGCGGTGTCGACGATCAGCACGTCGGTGCCGATCTCGGTCGCACGCTTCACCGCTTCGAACACGATGCCGGCGGCGTCGCCGCCCTCGGCACCCGAGACGATCGGCACGCCGATCCGATCCGCCCAGGTCTTGAGCTGGCCGATCGCGGCGGCGCGGAAGGTGTCGCCCGCGGCCAGCATCACGCTGTAATCCTGCTCGAGCAGCTGGTTGGCGAGCTTGGCGATCGTCGTCGTCTTGCCCGATCCGTTGACGCCGATGACGAGGATCACCTGCGGGCGCGGGAACGCCTCGATCTCGAGCGGCCTGGCGACCGGCTCCAGCACCTTGGCAACTTCCTCGGCGACGATCACGCGGATGCCGAGTTCCTCCAGATTGCGCTCGAACTGCCCCTCGGCAAGCCGCGCGCGCACCTTGGCGGCGGTGGCGGGGCCGAGGTCCGAGGCGATCAGCGCCTCCTCGATTTCGTCCAGCGTCGCCTCGTCCAATCGGGCGAGCGACAGGCCGGCGAGGTTGCCGAGCAGCCGGTCCGACGTCTTGCGAAAGCCGCCGAGCAGCTTTTCATGCCAGCCGGGCCCGCTCATGCGACCAGCTTTCCGTCTTCGACGCGTGCAATCGTCACGTTCACCGTTTCTCCAGTCTGCCGTGGGGCGGTCAGCCGCACCTCGGCGAAATTCTTTGCATGGCCGCGGTCGCCCGGGCGCTCGACCAGCACCTGCTGGCGGCTGCCGACCAGGGTTTCCAGCCAGCGTGCCCGCTGCTCCGCCGCTGCGGTGCGCAGCCTGGCGGCGCGATCGCGGATCGTGGCGGGCGCCACCTGCGGCATGCGTGCGGCGGGCGTGCCGGCGCGCGGGCTATAGGGGAAGATATGCGCATGCACCACGCCGCAATCCGCGATCAGGGCGAGCGTGTTGGCGAACATGCGATCGTCCTCGGTCGGAAAGCCGGCGATCAGGTCGGCGCCGATCGCGATTTCGGGCCGCGCGGCGCGGAGGCGCTCGGCCAGCGCCACCGATTGCGCGCGGCTGTGGCGGCGCTTCATGCGCTTGAGGATCATGTCGTCGCCCGCCTGGAGCGATAGATGGACGTGCGGCATCACGCGCGGCTCCTGGGTGAGCAGCGCGAACAGCCGGTCGTCGACTTCGATCCCGTCGAGCGAAGAGAGACGGAGCCGCTTCAGGCTCGGGACGTGCTTCAGGATGCGCTCCACGAGCAAACCTAGAGTGGGAGCGCCCGGCAGATCATGGCCATAGCTGGTGAGATCGACGCCGGTCAGCACCACCTCGCCATGTGCCTCGGCGAGCAGCGCAATCCGATCGATCACGGCGCCGGCGGGCACCGAGCGGCTGTTGCCGCGCCCGAAGGGGATGGCGCAGAAGGTGCAGCGATGGTCGCAGCCATTCTGCACCTCGACGAAGGCGCGGGCATGGGTGGAGAAGCTGGCTGCGAGGTGCGGCGCGGTTTCGCGCACGGCGAGGATGTCCTGTACCTGCACCTTGGCCTCGGACGCCCAGGCTTCCGGCAGCAGCTTCTCCGCATTGCCGATCACCCGGTCCACTTCGGGCATCGCCGCAAAGGCCTGGGGATCGATCTGCGCCGCGCAGCCGGTGACCACCAGCTCGGCATCCGGCCGTTCGCGGCGCGCGCGGCGGATCGCCTGGCGGGTCTGCTTCACCGCTTCGTTGGTGACGGCGCAGCTGTTCACCACGATCGCATCACGTCCCGTCAGCAGCGCACGGATCGACTCGCCTTCGGCTAGGTTCAGCCGGCAACCCATGTTAAGGATGAGAGGCGAGGAGAGGGACATGGCCAGCGATCTAAGGACGCCGATCGCAGAAGTCCAACACCGGGCCCGGCAGGTGCTGGCGTTCTGGTTCGACGCGCTGCTGCCGGAACAATGGTTCACCAAGTCCGACGGGCTGGATCAGGAGATAGCGGACCTGTTCGGCGATCTTCGAGATGCCGTGTTGGCGGACGGTGCCGCTTCGTGGGACGACGACCCCGAAACGCTGCTCGCGGCCGTGATCCTGCTCGATCAGTTCTCGCGCAACATGTATCGCGGGCAGGCCGAGGCCTTTGCCGGCGACGCGCTGGCCCAGCGAATGTCCAGGCTCGCGGTGGAACGCGGCTGGGACGCGTCGATGCCCAAGGAGCATCGCCAGTTTCTCTACCTGCCGTTCGAACATGCCGAGGATGCCGAGCTCCAGGCGCTCAGCCTGCGCTGCTTCGCTGCGCTGGAGGACGAGGAACTGATGGCGTACGCCCGCGATCATGCCGAGGTGTTCCGCCGCTTCGGGCGCTTCCCCGGCCGCAATGAGGCGCTGGGGCGTATCTCCACGCCCGACGAGCTCGACTATCTCAGCCAGCCTGGAGCTGGGTGGTAGCGTCGCCGCCCTCCAGCCGGGGGGCGGGCTGGAGGATCAGCCGCCGCTCGGCGAGCAGACGCCGGGCGCCCGCGATCGACAGCGGCTTGCCGTACAGCCAGCCCTGCGCCTTGGCGCAACCGATGGCGCGCAGCCGCTCCTCGATCGCGGCGTCTTCCACGCCCTCTGCGGTGATCGGCAGGTTGAGGCTCTCCCCCAGCCGCAGGATCGTGTGGACGATCGCGGCGGATTCCGCGCTCTGATTAAGCGACAGGATGAAGCTCTTGTCGATCTTGATCCGGTCGAAGGGCAGGGCGCGCAGGTGCGCGAGCGACGAATAGCCGGTGCCGAAGTCGTCGAGCGCCAGCCGCACGCCCTGGTTCTTGAGGCTGCCGACGATCGACTGGGCGAGCGGCAGATTGTCGAACAGCGCGCTTTCGGTGATCTCCACCTCCAGCCGGCTTGCCGGGAAGCCGGTTTCGGTCAGTACCTTGATGATCTTTTGCGCCAGCCACGCATCGCGCAGCTGCACCGGCGAAATGTTGACCGAGAGGCTGAGCCCGGGATCCCAATCGCGTGCGGCGTGGAAGGCCTGGCGCATGATCGAAAGCGAGAGATCCGCGATCAGCCCCGTTTCCTCCGCAACGGGGATGAAGCGATCGGGCGGGATCATGCCGTGGCTGGGGTGCTCCCACCGGGCCAGCACCTCGAACCCGTGCAGCCGCCCGCTCGCGAGATCCACCTGCTGTTCGAAATAGGGCGTGATCTCCTGTCGCGGGATCGCCGTGCGCAGACCGCTTTCGAGCGCGCCACGCACCTGCAGCGCGCGTTCCATCGCCGGATCAAACCATGCAAAGCGATTCTTCCCCGCCCGCTGCGCCTGGTGCATCGCGATGTCGGCGGTACGCAACAGCGCGTCGACATTGGGACAGTCGAAGTCCGAGCGGGCAATGCCGAGCGAGCAACTGACATGGAGGGACAATCCCTCCACGTCGAACGGCTCGGCCAATCGCGCGACGATGCGCTCGGCGACCCGTTCCACCGCTGCGGGGTCCCGCGCATCGAAAGGAAAGGCGCAGCCGAATTCGTCCACGCCCAATCGACCCGCCAGCGCCATCGGCGGCAACGCCCGGACGATTTCCTGCGCGACCTGCTGGATCAGCGCATCGCCCACGGCATGGCCGTGCAGATCGCTGATCGCCTTGAAACGGTCCAGGTCCAGCACGAGCATCGCCACGGCCTGATGTCGCCGATGCGCCCGGGCGAACATCGCCGCGCCCTCTTCGATCAGGCTGTTTCGCTGGAGGAAGCCGGTCAGCAGGTCGCGGCTCGTCAGGCTGTGCACCCGCTCGCTATGACCCGAGTGCGCCTGAAGCGCGACGAGGCGCCGCCAGCAGAGCAGGACCAGCGCGAGGTGAAGGCCCTGCGCGGCCAGCAGCCAGCCGCTCACCGCCGCGCTCTCGACATAGTCGAAGGCCAGCACCGCGCCGGTGGTGACGGCGAGCAGCACCGAGGCAAGGCCCAGTGCGCTGAAGGCCGCAGCACTGCGGCCCTTGCGGCGTGCCTCCCGATCCTGATGCTGTTGCCGCGTCATCGACGCACCGGGCCCCTCATGCTTTCAAAGCGGCATTCTCCCACGCCATGCGTGTAGATCAGGTTAAACCCTGGGAGGTTGCTTTCTACCGCAACTGCCGCTAAGGGGACCCACCGTTCCTCCGTGGACGCGAGACATTTGCCACCCCAAGGGGTGACGCCGGCCGACGAGGTTTCGTCCGCCGGCGTGTTTTGCGTTTGGCGGGACAATGGCTGATTTGGAGTGATCTGGGCATCATGTTCGAGAGTTTGAGCGATCGGCTGGGCGGCGTTTTCGAGCGCCTGCGCGGACGTGGCGCGCTCGCCGAGGCCGATGTCCGGACCGCGATGCGCGAAGTGCGCGTGGCGCTGCTGGAAGCGGACGTCGCGCTGCCCGTCGCCCGCGAGTTCGTCGACAAGGTAACCGAGCAGGCCGTCGGCCAGCAGGTGCTGCGGTCGGTCACGCCGGGCCAGCAGGTCGTCAAGATCGTTCATGACGCGCTGGTCGACATGCTCGGCGCCGATACCGCCGAACTGCATATCGACGTCACGCCGCCGGCGGTGATCATGCTGGTCGGTCTGCAGGGCTCGGGCAAGACCACCACCACCGCCAAGCTTGCCAAGTTGCTGAAGAAGCAGGGCAAGAAGGTGATGATGGCGTCGCTGGACGTCAACCGCCCGGCCGCGCAGGAGCAGTTGGCGGTGCTCGGCACCCAGACCGAGGTGGCGACGCTGCCGATCGTCACCGGCCAGCAGCCGGTCGACATCGCCCGCCGTGCGCTCCAGTCGGCGAAGCTCCAGGGCTTCGACGTGGTGATGCTCGACACCGCCGGCCGTCTCCACGTCGATCAGGCGCTGATGGACGAGATGAAGGCCGTGGCCGACATCTCCAAGCCCCAGGAAATCCTGCTCGTCGTCGACTCGCTCACCGGCCAGGACGCGGTGAACGTCGCCAGCAACTTCTCGGCGCAGGTGCCGCTGACCGGCGTGATCCTGACGCGTATGGACGGCGATGCGCGCGGCGGTGCGGCGCTGTCGATGCGCGCGGTCACTGGACAGCCGATCAAGTTTGCGGGCATGGGCGAGAAGCTCGACCAGATCGAGCCGTTCCACCCCAAGCGCGTCGCCGGCCGCATCCTCGGCATGGGCGACGTCGTCAGCCTGGTCGAGCGCGCCGCGGCGTCGATCGAGCAGGAAGACGCCGAGCGCATGGCGAACCGGCTCGCCAAGGGCCAGTTCGACATGAACGACCTGCGCGCGCAGCTGAACCAGATGCGCAAGATGGGCGGCATCGGCGCGCTGGCGGGGATGATCCCGGGCATGAAGAAGGCGCAGGCCGCAGTCGACCAGGTCGGCGGCGACAAGGTGCTGATCCGCATGGACGCGATCATCGGTTCGATGACTCCCAAGGAGCGCGCCAAGCCCGAACTGCTCAACGCCAAGCGCAAGATCCGCATTGCCAAGGGCTCCGGCCTGACCGTGCAGGACGTCAACAAGCTCATCAAGATGCATCAGGAGATGCAGACCGCGATGAAGCGCCTGAAGAAGATGGGCGGCCTGAAGGGCATGATGGGCATGCTCGCCAAGGGCGGCCCGGGCGGCGGCATGGGCGGCATCGGTGCGGCCCTGGGCGGCGCCGATATGGGCGAGATGATGGACAAGGTGGGCGCCGGCCTGCCGGGTCTGCCGGGCGGCGCCAAGCTGCCGCCGGGCTTCGAGAATCTGCTGAAGAAAAAGTAATTTAGTTCAACCTGTTTCAATCGTATCTCTAGAAGGAAGTGAAGTAGAATGGCTCTCTCCATGCGTCTGTCGCGCGGCGGCTCCAAGAAGCGCCCGTACTACCGGATCGTCGTTGCCGACGCCCGTGCGCCCCGCGACGGCAAGTTCATCGAGAAGATCGGCACCTATAACCCGCTGCTCGCCAAGGATTCGGCCGAGCGCGTGAAGCTGGACGACGAGCGCGCCAAGTACTGGCTGAGCGTCGGCGCGCAGCCGACCGATCGCGTTGCCCGCTTCCTCGACGCCGCCGGCGTCAAGGAGCGTGCGGCCCGCAACAACCCGAACAAGGCGGTTCCGGGCGAGAAGGCCAAGGAGCGCGCCGAGGAGCGTGCCGAGAAGGCCAAGGCGGCCGCCGAAGCCGCTGCCGCCCCGGCCGAAGAGACCGCCGAGGCCTGAGGCTGAACGTCCCTCCCGCGCATCGTAGCGGGAGGGATGCTCGTGCGTCGCTACGAAATGGCAGAAGCTTCCGCTCCCTCTACCCGCGGCGACCGCCCGGTGACGCTTGCCGCCGTAATCGGCGCGCACGGCATCGCCGGCGAGGTGCGGCTGAAGGTGTTCGCCGAGGATCTGGCGGCGCACAAAAGCTTCAACGGCGGCACGCTGACGCTCAAGTCGGTGCGCGGGGGATCCAATGGCGTGATCGCCCGCTTCGCCGAAGTGGCCGATCGCAACGCTGCCGAGGCACTGCGCGGCACCGAACTGACGGTGCCGCGCTCCGCCCTCCCGCCGCTGGGCGAGGGCGAATATTACCATATCGACCTGCTCGAGCTGCCCGTTGTGGGTGAGGATGGGGCAGCGATCGGCCGCGTCGTCGCGATCGACGATTATGGCGCGGGCGACGTGATCGAAATCGAACGCCCCGACGGCAAGCGCTTCATGGTGCCGATGCGGCCCGAGGCGGTGCCGGTCTGGGATGACGAGAAGCTCGTCGTCGCCAGTACATTCGTCGAGTAACGCTCGACACGAATTTCCTAGTATGATACTGGGAAATGAATGCAAGCGCCCCTGGGCCCGCATGAACCCCGTGCCGACCACCCGGTCTGGAAGGCGCTCTCCCATTACATCGTCGGCCCTGAAGACGCTGCGCTGTCGTTCGTGGAGCGGCTGGCGCGCGAGAATGGCTGGCGCCGCGATCATGCCGAGCGCGTTTTCGAGGAATATCGCCGCTTCTGCTTCTTGGCGGTGACCGCCGGTCATGTCGTGACGCCCTCCGATCCGGTGGACCAGGCCTGGCACCTGCACCTTGCCTATACGCGCGACTATTGGGAGCGTTTCTGCCCGCAAGTGCTGGGCCGGCCGCTCCACCATGGGCCGACCGCGGGCGGCGCGGCGGAGCAGCATCGCTTCTTTCTCCAATATACCGAGACGCTGCGCAGCTATGAGCGCGCCTTCGGCCCCCCGCCCGCGGATCTGTGGCCCGACGCGGGGCGGCGACTGACGCAGGACCACAAGGCGCGCCGCGTGCACCCGCGCGACGCCTTCATCGTGCCGCGCCGGCACGCCGGCATTGCCGCAGCCCTGTTCGGGCTGGCGATTGTCGCCGGATCATTGGGTGTGATGCTCCTGGGGAGTGGATGAATCATGACACTCGGACCCTTCGATCTTTCGGGCGGGCCGTTTCTTCTTTTATACACCGCGCTCTTCTTGATGGCCGGGATCACCAGCCGCCGCCTTTCGAACGCGCTGCGGCCGTCCGGTCGGCCCTTGTCCCGGCTGAGCGACGACGAACTGGCGCTGCTGGCGGGCGGCTTGCCGCGCCACAGTGAATTGCTCGCCGCGCAACTGCTCGTGGCGGGGCACCTCACCATCGATGACGCGCGATCTCTGTCGCTCGCCGACGATGCGCCTGCTACGCCGGCCGCCCGCGCGCTGCGGGAGTTGAGGCCGCCGCTTCGCTGGCATGCCCTTGAGAGGGCGCTCAAAGGCCTCGGCCACGCTACCGAATGGCGGCTGCTCGAGCGCGGGCTGTTGCTTACGGCGGATGAGGGCTGGCGTCTCCGCCTTGCCCAAGCCGCGCCCTTCGTGCTGCTCGCCGGCTTCGGCCTGATCAAGCTGGGGATCGGCGAGGCGCGGGGTCGACCGGTGGCATTTCTTACCCTCGCGCTGATCGTCACCATCCTGGTCGCCGTGATCCGCATCGTGGCGCTGGACCCACGCACCCGTGCGGGACAGGCTGCGCTCGCAGCGGCGCGAACGCGACATGCACGGCTGCGACGTGGACCGACGGCGTCGGAACTAGGGCTGGGCGTGGCGCTGTTCGGGACGGTGGTGCTGATCGGATCTGGCTGGGAAAATCTGCACCGTTTGCGGACGGCCGGAAGCGACGGCGGCGGTAGTGACGGCGGGGGCAGCGATGGCGGGGGTTGCGATGGCGGGTCCGGCTGCGGAGGTTGCAGCAGCTAGCGCCACAACGGTGCCTCCGCGTTGAGCATGTTGCGGATCGTCGTGGCTGCGACGCCGGCCTCGCCCATCGCATGGCTGATCTGGTCGAGCCCTTTCGCCACGTCGCCCGCGGCGAACAGGCCGGGAAGCGAGGTGCGCTGGTGGTCGTCTACTTCCAGGCAGCCGCGCTCGTCGGCGCGGGCGCCGGCCTCAACCGCAAGTTCGGAGCGGATATGCGAGCCGAGCGCAGGGTAGAGGCTGTCAAAAGCGAGATGGCCGCCCTCGGCCGAAAGCGCGAGTTGCTCGCGTTCGATCGCCCAACCGCCGACCGGACCGTCGATCAGTGCAACGCCGGCCGCCGCCAACTGGGCACTCTGGTCCGGCGGCAGGTCGTGCCGATCGGGGGCAATCAGCGTCACGTCGCGCGTGAAGCTGCGGATGAACAGCGCCTCGCGCGCAGCATGCTCGCCGGTGCCGTACACGGCGACGCGGCGGTCGGTCACCTCATAGCCATCGCACACCGGGCAATAGCGGATCCGGCCCTGCGCCAGCGCGGCATCGTGGAGGTCGTCGGGCATGGGTGGGCGGTGGTTGACCACGCCGGTGGCAAGCAATACCGATCGTGCCCGGATCTCGCGATCGGCGATCCGCACCGCGAAGCCGCGTTCCGCCGCCCGCAGGCCCGTGACTTTCGCTGCCTCGCGCACCATCCCGTATTTCTCGGCCTGCGCGCGCATGGCGGCGAGCAGGTCGAGACCCGACACCCCGTCGGGATATCCGGCATGGTTGTGCGTGCACGGGATCAGCGCGGCGCGGCTCGATCCGCAGTCGAACAGGCGGATCTTCAGATGGTAGCGGCTGAGGTAGATCGCGGCGGTGAGCCCCGCCGGACCGCCGCCGATGATGATGCAATCGTCCATGGCGCCGCAGCGCTTGGGGTGCGCGACAGGTTCCGTGGAGGGGTGCTAGGGGGGGGGGGCATGGCTGCACCCGACTACCTGCTCGATACCTGTGTCTGCATCCGGCTGCTGCGCGGCGGCGGGGCGCCGGTCGCGCGGCGGATCGCGGCGGCCGCGCCGGGCGCCATTGCGATCTCCGCGATCAGCCTCGCCGAGCTGGTGGACGGCGCAGGACCGCGGAGCGCGGGTCTGGAGGCTTTCATCGCGCAGGTGCCGGTGCTGGGCTTCGATGCCGTGGCGGCGCGGGCGTTCCCGGCGGCGCGGGCCGCCCGCGGCCGGCACGACCGGCTGATCGCCGCGCACGCCCTGGCCATTGGCGCGACCCTCGTCACCCATAATGGACGCGATTTTCGCGCCGTGCCGGGGCTGCGGATCGAGGACTGGTTCTGAGCGCGTTGCAGGATGGCGCGAATGTATATACATTCGGTATATACGGAGGCGACGCATGGGCCAGGAATATCGCGCCAGGATCTTCAAGTCGGGCAATTCGCTGGCGCTGCGTCTGCCCAAGGCGCTGGGCTTCAAGGAAGGCGCCGAAGTCGTGCTGCGCGAGGAGCGTCGGGGCTTCTCGATCGAGCCGGTGGACGGCGAGGAGAAGATCGACCTTACCGGCATTGCAGGCGCGCTGCCGTGGCTGAAGCCGATTCCGCCCGAGGAGCGCGAGATCGAGGAGCGGGCGCTCGATTGGGAAGGTCGCAGGCTGCGGCGTGATGGCTGAACCGCGCTTCCTCCTCGACACCAACATCTGCATCTATGTCCTGAACGAAGCGCAAGGCGCGGCGGCGCGGGCGGTGGAGGCGCAGGCAAAGGGCAGCGTGGTGAGTTCAACGATCGTGCTGGCAGAAGTGCTGCGCGGGGTGCCCGCCGACGACGCGGCCGTACGACAGATCGTCGAGCGCTTCTTCCGCCTGGTTAAGCCGCTTACATTCGACGCCGCTGCCGCCGAGGCCTATGCCCGGTTGCCGTTCCGGCGTGCCCGCCTCGACCGGCTGATCGCGGCGCAGGCGCTTGCCGCCGGCCTTACGCTGATCACCAACAACGAACGGGATTTCGCCGACATCCCCGACCTTCAAATCGAGAACTGGACGCTGTGACCTTCGCCGCTACCGTTTTGACGCTCTATCCCGAGATGTTCCCCGGGCCGCTGGGGATCTCGCTCGCCGGGCGGGGCCTGCGCGAGGGGCTGTGGTCGCTCGATACCGTGCAGATCCGCGACTTCGCCACCGACAAGCATCGCTCGGTCGACGACACGCCGGCCGGGGGCGGGGCGGGGATGGTGCTGCGCGCCGATGTGCTGGCCTCCGCGATCGATAGCATCGCGCGGGAAGGGCGCCCGTTGCTGGCGATGACCCCCCGCGGGCGGCCGTTGACCCAGGAGCGTGTGCGCGACCTCGCGGCGGGTCGGGGTGCTATCGTGCTGTGCGGCCGCTTCGAGGGCTTTGACGAGCGCATCTTCGAAGCGCGCGACATCGAGGAAGTCTCGATCGGCGACTATATCCTCTCCGGCGGCGAAATGGCGGCGTTGACGCTGCTCGATGCTTGCATTCGGCTCGTTCCCGGCGTAATGGGCGCGGCTTCCAGCGGCATGGACGAGAGCTTCGAAACGGGGCTGCTCGAATATCCGCAATATACCCGACCTGTCGAATGGGAAGGGCGCACGATCCCCGAAGTGCTGCGATCGGGGGATCATGCGAGGATCGAAGCCTGGCGACGCGCCATGGCGGAGACCGATACACGGCTAAGGAGGCCGGATCTTTGGGAACGCCATGAGGGCGTTCGGGTCCAGTCTCCCTCTGGCGCGCGGCGAAAACATGGGACTGACTGAGATGAACCTCATCCAGACGCTCGAAGCCGAGCAGATTGCCAAGTTCAACGAAGCCAAGAAGATTCCGGAATTCCGCCCGGGCGACACCGTCCGCATCGGTGTGAAGGTCGTCGAAGGCGATCGTACCCGCGTGCAGAACTTCGAAGGCGTGTGCATCGCGCGCGCCAACAAGGGCATGGGTTCGAACTTCACCGTCCGCAAGATCTCGTTCGGTGAAGGCGTGGAGCGCGTATTCCCGCTCTATTCGCCGAACATCGATTCGATCGAGGTCGTGCGCCGCGGTGTCGTGCGTCGTGCGAAGCTCTATTATCTGCGTGGTCGTACCGGCAAGTCGGCGCGTATCGCCGAGCGCCGCGACACCCGCACCGAGGCGCAGGCCGCCGAATAAGGCCGGCCTTCCCAGGAACGCGAAGGGCGTGCGGACCGACAGGTTCGCGCGCCCTTTTCTGTGCGGCCGGTAGGAGGGGACGAGATGCCGCGCGGCGCGAGCCCTTCGCCCGAAGCAGCAACGCTGCCGAGGATGGAAACGGGCAGCTCGGCTGGCGGCATGAGGGCGGCGCCAGGCAGATGCGCCATTGTGGAGGAGCGCGGCCGATCTGGCGGCCAAGGGATTCCAGCTCTATTGGTGAGACGCAAGTCTCTCGCAGCCGCCTCTCGACCTTCCGCGGTCGTCCGAAGCCTTTCGGTGCCGGGGGGCTCTGCCGATTGCCCGCCGTCGTCTGCTCATACGTGGCGAATGCGGGAACTGCGCGGCAGAAGCGCGTCGTACGCTCAGGCTGCGGCGCGGAAGCTCTGATTCTGCAGGACCGCGCGGCCGCGCGCGGTGAGCGCGGCGTCGCGAACCTCCGGACCGCCGATGCCGATCAGCAGCGCCTCATAGGCGAGCAGCCCGCGGTCGCAGAGTCCCTGGACGGCTGCGATGAACGCGTGGTGATGGTCCAGCGATGCGCCAAGGTCGAGCGCCATCGGCGTCAGGGTCGCGCTCCCCGGCCAGCTGCGCTGCAGCGCCCCGGCGATCGCAGCGATGCAGCGCGAATCGAGTGCGCCAAGCGCCTCGCCGGCTTCCCCGCTCATCGACATCAGGTCCTCCTCAACAACATGGTCCACATGCCGTTCGACCATTCGGAAGAGCCGCAATGGGCCTCATCCGAACAGCGATCCTGAACTGCATGCATCAGAACCACGCCATCGACCCTTGGCCGGTTCCGCAACATTCCTAATCCACACGCAATGCGAATCGGTTTTTCCGTATCCGCATGCATGCTGTGGCGCATCATTTACGCTGCTAGGCAAAATCTGCCTAGATGGGGTTTACATCCGAAACGAATTTACCGGTTGATAACTTCTTCGCCTCGTCTCGATCTGAAACACGGCCGAGGTCCAGCGCCGGTAGGAATGCCAATGGTACAATCCCGTACTCCCCGGAATGCCGCGAGTCGCATAGCATACAACCGTTTTCACCAGGGTATGTCTATGTCGAGTTGGAGTTTGGCGAAGTCGCCGCGCGCGGGGTGCTCCCTGCAGAACAGCGATATGCGGCCGGAAGTGAGTCGCATCGTGCGCGCCGCCGTTGCCCTGCTGCGCTGCGACGTGGCGGTGCTTCACACCGATGGGCACATGGTCCTCGCCGCTGCCGATGGGTTGCGGGCCGAGGAAACGGCGCGGCGCCTGGCCGATCCGATCGAGGCGCTCGCCCTGGGTTATCGCAGCCAACTTTCGGTGCCTTTGTGGCGCGACGGCCACCGCGTCGGCGCCCTGGCCGTGCTGGGTCGAAACGAGCGCGCGTTCGACGATGCGGACATCGCCCTGCTCCGCGCCCTCGCCGCGCGCCTGAACCGCGGCCCGCGCAGCATCCACTGATCGACGCACCCGCTCGTCGGCGCGACACCGCATCGATGGCGTTCAGTTTGTCCGGTCGGACTCATCGGCAAGCATGGCGCGCCCCCGAGCGGTGAGGGTCGCATCGACCAGCATCGGCCCGTCGCTGTTGAAGACGAGCGCTTCGTAGCTCAGAAATCCCGCGTCGCTGAGCGACTCGACCAGGCCGAGGAAATCGGCCGCACCCGTTGCCTCACCATCCAGGCCGACATCCGCCGGCGTCAGCAGGGTAGACCCCGGCCAATGCTCCTGCAGCAGCCGCGTAGCGCACGCTACCGGAGCACCCGTTCGCATCCTGCCGAGACGATCCACGGACATGCGGTACTTCTCCTGACCGGTGGCGCACAGCCATTTCAAGGCTCCGGCGCCGGCGCGGTCTTTTCGGTAACTTACGTGAATGCCATATTAACATAATTTCGTCTCGCGTCGAGGCGGTTTATTCGGGTTCATGAAGGTCTTTGACTCAACTCTGCTTTTCCGAGCCATATAAATAACTTGCGTCAGCATCTGGCCTCGGTGCGGTCGCATTGGAAGACGACCGGGCAATGTGTGGGGTGGAACCCTTCGCCGGTGCGGGTGGGGCCTTTACGCGCCGGGCCGCGACGATAAACCATCGCGACCGGCCACTGGGTGCCGGCTTGGCGGAGTGTTGGATGCGCAAATGGATGCTGGGCGTTGCCGGAGCGGCGATCGCGATGGGGGTAGGCATGGCTGAAGGCACGGCCCACGCGCAGACCACGCAGCCGCTGACGCTGCAGCGGGTCTTCGGCAGCCCCTCGCTGGACGGCCCCGCGCCCCGGGCGGTGCAGCTGTCGCCCGACGGCAGATATCTGACGTTGCTGCGCAACCGCGACGAGGATCGCGAACGCTATGACCTGTGGGCGCTGGATACCGCCAGCGGCCAGTGGCGCATGCTGGTCGATTCCAAGAAGCTGGGGTCTGGGGCGGAACTGTCGGAAGCCGAGAAGATGCAGCGCGAGCGGGCGCGCATCGGCGGCACCAAAGGCATCGTCAGCTATGACTGGGCGCCCGACGGGCAATCGATCCTGGTGCCGCTCGACGGCGAGCTGTTCCGGGCGCGACTGACCGGCGAGATCGACAAGCTTCCCGCCGCGGCGGGGGCGAAGCTCAACGCGGCGCTGAGCCCGGCGGGCAAGTTCGCCAGCTATGTGCAGGATCAGAATCTGATCGTGATGGATCTGGCCCGCGGCAAGACGGTGCAGGTGACGCCCGATGGTGCCGGCACGGTGCACTGGGGCGAGGCCGAGTTCGTCGCGCAGGAGGAAATGGCGCGAAGCGACGGCTATTGGTGGGCGCCGAACGACGCCTATGTCGCCGTCGAGAGGTTCGATGCGGCACCGGTCGGCATCGTCACGCGTGCCGCGATCGGCGCGGAAGGGACCAGCATCGTCCAGCAGCGCTATCCCAAGGCCGGCACGCCCAATGCGCTGGTCGAGCTGTATGTGCTCGATCCGACCGGCCAGAAGCGGGTGAAGGTCGATCTCGGGCCCGATCGCGACATCTATCTTGCACGCGTCGACTGGGCGCCGGACGGCAAGACGCTCTACGTCCAGCGCGAGAACCGGGCGCAGACACAGTTGGACCTGCTCGCCGTCGACCCCGCCACCGGTGCTGCGCGCCTGCTGTTCAGCGAAACGGCCGCACCGAAAAGCTGGATCAACCTCAGCTACGGGCTCAAGCCGCTCGAGGACGGGAGCCTGATCTGGTGGTCGGAACGCGATGGCCATGGCCATCTCTATCGCTGGCAGGCGGGCACGTTCACCCAGCTCACCAAGGGCCCGTGGGAAGTCGCGCCCGACGGGATCAGCGTCGACCAGAAACAGGGCCGCCTCTACTTCCAGGGCAACAAGGACGATGTGCTCGAGCGGCATCTCTACTGGGTGGATTACCGCAAGCCCGCCGCGATCACCCGGCTGACCGAGCGGGGCTGGTGGAATGCGGCGAGCATGGACGCCAGCGGCACCCGCGCGATCGTCAGTCGGTCGAATCCGAACCAGCCGCGCCAGGTGTATCTCGCCGATGCCAATGGCAAGCGCATCGCCTGGGTGCAGGAAAACGCCGTCAGCGATCCGAAGCACCCATACCGGCCCTATCTCCCGGCGCATCGCGAGCGGACGTTCGGCACGATCAAGGGCCCGGATGGTACCGACCTTCACTGGGAGATGATCACGCCCAGACTGGAGCCCGGCAAGCGCTACCCGGTGTTCTTCCAGCATTATGGCGGCCCGCACGTCCAGACGGTGAGCCGCGCCTGGGGTGGTTCGCTCCAGCAATATCTGGTGCAGCACGGCTATATCTGGTTCCAGATCGACAATCGCGGCTCGGCCAATCGCGGCGTTGCCTTCGAAAGCGCGATCTGGCAGGCGATGGGCAGCGTGGAGGTGCAGGATCAGCTTGCGGGTGCGGCCTATCTGAAGACTCTGCCCTTCGTCGATCCGAAGCGGATCGCCACCTATGGCTGGTCCTATGGCGGCTACATGACGCTGAAGATGCTGGAAGCCGCGCCGGGCATCTTTGCCGCGGGCGTCTCCGGCGCGCCGGTGACCCGGTGGGAATTGTACGACACCCATTATACCGAGCGCTACATGGGCGATCCACGCAAGGTGCCGGCAGCCTACAAGGCGTCCAGTACGCTTGGCGAGGCGGCGAAGATCACGGATCCGCTGCTGATGATCCACGGCATGTCCGACGACAATGTCGTGCTGGAGAATGGCACCGCGATGTACGCCGCGCTCCAGCAGCAGAAGGTGCCGTTCGAGATGATGCTCTATCCGGGCCAGACGCACCGGGTTGGCGGACCCGGTATCAGCGAGCATTTGTGGAATACCATTCTCGGTTTCCTTGATCGCGCCTTGACCAAGTAAAGACCTACGACCTCAACCGGATACGTAGAATACCCGGGGGCGTGTCGCCGCAGTGCGACACGCCCTCTTTCTATAATGCGCTGGTGGGAGATCTGCGCCCCTTCTGGGGGTGCCTAGGAGGAACTGAGCGTGCAATTCCTGGCCAATCTCAAAATCCAGTTCAAGATCATGATGATGCTTGGCTTGCTTGGCATCGTTACGCTTGGCGTTGCCTGGTATGGCGGCAGCGTCATGAAGACGATCGACACGGGTTATTCGGAGCTGACCAACGTCAAGCTGCCGGACACAGCGAAGCTGATCCGCGTCAATCGCCTTGGCTACGCGATGATGTATTCGGGCTACAAGACGCTCGCCTATGACGGCAACTCGCCCCAGGCGAAGAAGGCCGCAGCGGATGAGATCGAGGCCTACAAGCAGGCCAAGCAGTATCTGGGCGAAGTCATGGCGCAGGAAAAGGATAGCACCGCCGACGTCCAGGCGATCGAAGCGGTGCTGGACGAGCTGCATGCGCTGCTGGGGCCGGCCATCGAGATGGGCCTTGCCAACAACAATGCAGCTGCGCAGGCACAACTCGCCAAGGCCGACGGCCTGGCGGATCAGCTCACCACGAAAAGCAGGACCTACAATGATCGCCGTGTCGCGGAAGGCATGAAGCAGTCCGATGCCATGAGCGCCTCCGCGGCCAGTGCGGGGATGATGCTTCTGGGCGTTGCGGTGGTTGCAATCATCGGCGCGATGGGCCTCGCCGTCTTCGTCACCCGCGCGCAGATCGCGGGGCCGCTCACCCGGCTGCAGGATGCGATGCGCGCCCTGGCCGGCGGCGAGAACCATGTCGCCATCCCGGGCACCGAGCGTTCGGATGAAGTGGGCGGCATGGCCAAGTCGGTCCTCATCTTCAAGGAAGCGGCGCTGCGACAGGAGGAGCTCGCCGAAGCCAAGAAGCGTGCGGACGCTGCGCAGGCGCTCGTGGTGGAAACGCTGGAGGACCGGTTGGGCAAGCTGGCCGGTGGTGATCTCACCGCGACCATCGAGACCCGCTTCGACACCGAATATGACGGGCTGAAGCAGAACTTCAACGCGGCCGTTTCCGCGCTCCGCGAACTGATCACGGCGGTGATCGAGAGCGCCGAGACGATCTCGACCGGCTCGGCCGAGATCGCCCAGGCCAGCGAGGATCTTGCCCGCCGCACCGAGGGCGCCGCCGCCAGCCTGGAGGAGACCTCGGCCGCCGTCAGCCAGATGGACCAGCGCATCAAGGCGACCGCGACGGCTGCGACCAAGACCGTCGAGCGCGCCACCGGTGCCATCGGCGTGGTCGACTCCGGCCGCAGCGTCGCCGACGAGGCGATGCAGGCGATGAGCCGCGTTTCGGAAAGCGCCAAGGGCATCGACAACGTCATCGAGGGGCTCGACAAGATCGCCTTCCAGACCCGCGTTCTGGCGATGAACGCGGCGGTGGAAGCCGGCCGGGCAGGGGAGGCAGGCCGTGGCTTCGCGGTCGTCGCCGATCTCGTCTCTGCCCTGGCGATGCGCGCGGAAGAAGAAGCCGGCCGCGCCCGCGACCAGCTGACCGCCACGCAGACAGACATCAACGCCGCGGTCGACATGGTGCGCCGCGTGGATAGCGCGCTCGGCGCGATCGTCGGCGATGTGAACGAGGTCCACTCGCTGCTCGAGACCATGGCCCAGGACAATCAGGTCCAGGCCACCGCCGTCACCCAGGTGGCGACGGCCGTGAACAGCATCGACCAGACCACGCAGCAGAACGCGGCGATGGTGGAGCAGACCTCGGCTGCCGCCCGCAATCTGAGCTCGGAAGTCAACGCGCTGACCGAGCAGGCCTCGCGCTTCAACGCGGGCGACCGCAGCCACCGCAAGCCGGTGCGGTCGAAGGTGCATGCGATGCCGGTCGCGTCGAATGCCCCGCACGTCGCGACCGTTACCGCCGTGAAGCAGACGAGTGCAGCGGTGGAGGAATGGGCGAGCTTCTGAGATCGCCTGTTTCGTACGTCCTGCTGATCGCAGCAACCAAAGGCTCGCCCTTGTCGGACTGACGAGGGCGAGCCTGAATGTCTATGGCCGCAGCGCCATCTACGACACGCGCCGCGGCATCATGTTGCGCAGAATCAGGCTCGCAACGCAGCATTGTTTCTGCTAGTCGCGCTTCCCATGCTTCGAAAACGCGCCACATCCACGCGAATTATCCCGCGCCCGTAATCCGGGCGCGATAGCTGCGCTTTATGCAGCGAAGCAGCGGAATGCTGGTGCATTCCATCCTCCATCCCCACTACAGAGCCTTCGCGCCGCCTTCTCCGGCGTGGGCAAGAAAGAGGTACAAATGGGTTACCGTGTCGTCGTCGCAGGCGCCACCGGCAATGTCGGTCGCGAAATGCTCAACATCTTGGCCGAGCGGGAATTTCCGATCGACGATCTCGCCGTGCTGGCGTCGTCGCGTTCGACCGGCGACATGGTGGACTTCGGCGAGACCGGCAAACAGTACAAGGTCCAGAATATCGAGCATTTCGATCCCACCGGCTGGGACATCGCGCTGTTCGCGATCGGCTCCGAAGGCAGCGCGATCTATGCACCGAAGTTCGCGGCCGCGGGCTGCACGGTAATCGACAATGCCTCGCTCTACCGCATGGATCCGGACGTGCCGCTGATCGTGCCGGAGGTGAACCCCGAGGCGATCGACGGCTACAAGGCGCGCAACATCATCGCCAACCCGAACTGCTCGACCGCGCAGATGGTGGTGGCGCTCAAGCCGCTGCACGATGCCGCCAAGATCAATCGCGTGGTGGTCGCGACCTACCAGTCGGTGTCGGGCGCGGGCAAGGCAGGCATGGACGAGCTTTTCAACCAGAGCCGCGCGATCTTCGTCGGCGACCAGGTGGAGCCGGCCAAGTTCACCAAGCAGATCGCGTTCAACGTGATCCCGCACATCGACAGCTTCCTCGACGACGGTTCGACCAAGGAAGAGTTCAAGATGGTCGCCGAGACCAAGAAGATCCTCGATCCCAAGGTCAAGGTGACCGCCACCTGCGTGCGGGTGCCGGTGTTCGTCGGCCATTCGGAAGCGATCAACATCGAGTTCGAGAACGAGCTCTCGGCCGAGGACGCGCAGAAGATCCTGCGCGAGGCGCCGGGGATCATGCTCGTCGATAAGCGCGAGAATGGCGGGTACGTGACGCCGATCGAGTGCGTCGGCGAATATGCGACCTATGTCAGCCGCGTGCGCGAGGATTCGACCGTGGAGAACGGCCTGTCGCTCTGGTGCGTGTCGGACAATCTTCGGAAGGGCGCGGCGCTGAACGCGGTGCAGATCGCGGAACTGCTCGGGCGGCGGCATCTGCAGAAGGCGTAAGCTAGGCGCCAATCCGAAAGCGTCTCCTCCCTCGCGCAAGCGGGGGAGGGGGACCGCTCGGCGCAGCCGAGTGGTGTAGGGGGAACACGGCCGAAGTCGCAGCAAGCCCCTTCACCACCGCCTTCGGCGGCGGTCCCCCTCCCCCGGCTTCGCCGAGGGAGGAAACGCTATTTCGATGCATTCAAAGCCGCGGCAGCGTCACCCCGCGCTGGCCCATATATTTGCCGGCACGGTCGGCATAGCTCGTTTCACACGGCTGCTCGCCCTTGAGGAACAGGAACTGGCAGGCGCCTTCATTGGCGTAGATCTTGGCCGGGAGCGGCGTGGTGTTGGAGAACTCCAGCGTCACATGGCCTTCCCATTCGGGCTCGAGCGGCGTCACGTTGACGATGATCCCGCAGCGCGCATAGGTCGACTTGCCGAGGCAGATCACCAGCGTATCGCGCGGCACCCGGAAATACTCCACCGTCCGCGCGAGCGCGAAGCTGTTCGGCGGGATCACGCAGACATCGGTCTTGCGGTCGACGAAGCTGTTGGCGTCGAAATTCTTCGGATCCACCACCGCGCTGTCGACATTGGTGAAGATCTTGAACTCGTCGGCCACGCGCGCGTCATAGCCATAGGAGGAAAGGCCGTAGCTGATGCACCCCTCGCGCCGCTGGCTCTCGACAAAGGGCTCGATCATGCGGTGGTTGAGCGCCTGCTCGCGAATCCAGCGATCGGAAAGAATGGACATGGCGCGGGTAGTGCGGGGGAGGGGGCGCGGCGTCAAGCGATCCCCAGATCCCCCGGCCCGAAGGCGTGGGGCAGCAGCTCGGACAAGCGGTAGCTGGCCACCGCATCCCCCTCGGCCGCGCCGCAATGGACGGGCAGGTCGCGTTTTCCCAGCTGTGCCGCCTCGTTGATCACTTGCCGGCAGCGCCCGCAGGGGCTGACCGGCGCGGTGCCCGTCGGTGCGCCGTCCGGCCCGATCGGTCCGCCGATCACCGCGATCTCCGCCACGTCGCGCAAGCGCCCCTGCGCCGAGACCGTCGCCAGCGCCACCGTCTCGGCGCAGAGCGACAGGCCATAGCTGGCATTCTCGAAATTGGCGCCGGTCACCACCGTGCCGTCGGTCAGCAGCACCGCGGCGCCCACGCCGAAGTTGGAATAGGGCGCATGCGCGTTGCGCGCGGCGGCACGCGCGGCGGCGATCAGCGCGCTGGTGTCGGTTGTCATGAAAGTCATCCCTTGATGTGGAGCACGCAGATCAGCGTGAACAGCCGCCGCGCGGTGTCGAAATCGACGTCGATCTTGCCCTCCAGCGCCGTCCGCAACAGCTCGGCGCTGTCGTTGTGGATGCCCCGACGCGCCATGTCGACCGTTTCGATCTGCGCGGGCGTGGCGGCGCGGATCGCCTGGTAATAGCTGTCGCAGATCGCGAAATAGTCGCGGATCGGCCGGCGGAAGCGGGCGAGGCCGAGTATGATCGTCTCCAGCGGCGTATCGTCCGCTCGCTTGATCGCCAAGGCCAGCCGGCCTTCCTCCACGCTGATATGCAGCTTGTACGGCCCGGCATAGCCATCGGCCTGCGCGCGCTGGGGGGCGAAGTGGTTGTCCTCGAGCAGATCGTAGATCGCGATCCGCCGTTCCTGCTCGATATCCGCCGAGCGCCACAGGATCGTGCGCTCGTCGAGGGTCACGTCGATGATCCGCGGATCGGCCATAGGTCCCAGCTTTGGAAGCATTCCCCGTTTTCCACAAGCCATGCCGGTTGCCGTACCCTCCGCATTGGCCGATGAGGGAGGGATGGCACAGCCGATCCCCTTTCCTGCACCCGAGCCCCAAGAGGGCCTGAGTCTCCCGCAAAATGTCGAAGCCGAGGCAGCCCTGCTCGGCGCGATGATGATCGACAACCGAGTCGCCGAGGACGTGCTCCAGAAGCTGCGCCCCGAGCATTTCTTCGAGCCGCTGCACGGCCGCATCTATGAGCAGATCGCCCAACTGGTCGGCGACAACCGCCTCGCCACCCCGGTGACGCTGCGCCCGCTGTTCGCCAACGATCCGGCGATGAAGGAGCTGGGCGGCCCGGCCTATCTCGCCCAGCTGACCGGCAACCCGGCCAGCCTGATCGGCGCGCGCTCCTTCGCCGACCAGATCTACGATCTCGCCCAGCTCCGCGCGCTGGTGGATGTGGGCCGCGGCATGGTGGAGGGTGCGCTCGACACCAGCCAGGACATCAACCCCTCCAAGCAGATCGAGCAGGCCGAACTTCGCCTCTACCAGGTCGCCGAGCAGGGCGATTCGGAAGCCGGGGTGAAGTCCTTCACCCGCGCCGCGACGCTGGCGGTGAAGCAGGCCGAAAAGGCGATGAACTCGGGCGGCGGCATCTCGGGCATCACCACGGGGCTCAGCGACCTCAACGCCTCGACCGGCGGTTTCAACCGATCGGACCTGCTGATCCTCGCCGGCCGCCCCGGCATGGGCAAGACCTCGCTCGCCACCAACATCGCGTTCAACGCCGCCAAGCGCTACATGGACGATCTCGACGCGGGCATCGCCGAAGAGAAGTCGATCGGCGCGCCGGTGGCGTTCTTCAGCCTCGAAATGTCGGCCGACCAGCTGGCGATGCGTATCCTCTCCGAACAGGCCGAGGTCGTCTCGGAAAAGCTGCGTACCGGCCAGCTGAGCAACGCCGAGTTCCAGAAGTTCGCGCGCGCCGCGGGCGATCTGGAGCGGCTGCCCTTGTACATCGACGACACGCCGGGCCTCACCATCGCGGCGCTGCGCACCCGCGCGCGGCGGCTCAAGCGCCAGCACAAGATCGGCATGGTGATCGTCGACTATCTCCAGCTGCTCACCGGCTCGGCCAAGGCCTCGGGCGACGGGCGCGTGCAGGAAATCTCGGAGATTTCGCGCGGCCTCAAGACGCTGGCCAAGGAGCTACATGTGCCGGTGCTGGCCCTCTCCCAGCTGAGCCGCGCGGTGGAAAGCCGCGAGGACAAGCGCCCGCAGCTCTCCGACCTTCGCGAATCCGGCTCGATCGAGCAGGACGCCGATATCGTGCTGTTCGTGTATCGCGACGAATATTATCACGACTTCAAGGCGCCCACGAAGATCCCCGACGGCACCGAGACTGCCGAGGAGCGCATGGCCTATGAGGAATGGCAGGCGCGCCAGTTGGAAGTGGCCAACAAGGCGACGGTGATCATCGCCAAGCAGCGCCATGGTGCCACGGGGTCGGTGCACATGCGCTTCGACCGGCAGTTCACCAAGTTCAGCGATCTGGCGCCGGAGGGGTATTGAGAAGGACTGGCGGCTGAGCCTGCCAAGCCCCTCCCCTTCAGGGGAGGGGTTGGGGTGGGGGACATCGCTTGGAG